>JAJDEN010000005.1 GCA_029259775.1 Planctomycetota bacterium
CCGGCTGTGCTGCTCCTCGAACGTCTGGAACCCGCCGATGCCGCAGCCGATGATCGCGCCGAACATGTTGCGATCGACCTTGTCCAGATCGATGCCGGAGTCGGCGAGCAACGCGTCGGACGCCGCGATGGCGTACTGCGCAAAGGGGTCGACCTTCTTGAGATCCTTTTTCTCCATCCACGGAGTGGGATCCCAATTCTTGATCTCGCCCGCGATACGGACGGAGTACTCCGAGGCATCGAATCGCTCGATGTTGGAGATTCCGCTCTCTCCCTCACAGATGCGCGCCCACTGGGCGTCCACTTCGGTACCGAGAGAGGTCACCAGCCCAAGGCCGGTGATGACCACGCGTCGCTTCGACATTGGTGCTCGCCCCGAGGGGGAGTGCTACGCGTTGGCCTCGATGTAGGTGATCGCGTCGCCGACGGTCTGAATTTTCTCAGCTTCCTCGTCGGGGATGGAGATATCGAAGGCGTCCTCGAACTCCATCACGAGCTCGACGGTGTCCAGGGAGTCGGCGCCGAGGTCGTTGATGAACGACGTCTCTTCGCTCACCTTGTCTTCGCTCTGACCCATCTGCTCGCAGACGATCTTGATCACCTTGTCACGGACGCTCATGGCGGTCCTCCTATCGCAGGCCACGTCGGCGCCGACCCGCCTGGGTCGCACCTCGTGGGAAGTCGCAGCCCCCACAGCGCGGGGCAGGTTGTTGTCCTACATGACCATTCCGCCGTCCACAGGAATAACCTGCCCGGTGACGTATCCGGCCTGTGTGGAGGCAAGGAATACCACCACCTCGGCCACGTCCTCGACGGTTCCCATGCGGGACAGCGGAATCAGACTCTTCAGTTGGTCCGCAGCGCCCTCGGGCAGCTCCGCGGTCATGTCGGTCTGGATGAAGCCCGGCGCCACGGCATTGGCCGTCACCCCGCGCCCCGCCAGTTCCTTGGCTACGGCCTTCGTGAAGCCCACGACGCCAGCCTTGCTCGCCGCGTAGTTGGCCTGGCCGGCGTTGCCGGTGAGTCCCACGACGGACGTGATGTTGATCACCCGACCGCGCTTGCTCTTCATGAGGCGGCGGGCGGCGGCCTTGGTGGTCAGGAACGTGCCCTTGAGGTTCACGTCCTGGACCTGGTCCCACTCCTCCTCCTTCATGCGAAGCAGGAGGTTGTCCCGGGTGATACCGGCGTTGTTGACGACGACGTCGAGGCCCCCACCGTGGGCCACGGCGGCGTCGACCGCCGCCTGGCAGCTGTCGGCGTCGCTGACGTCGGCCTTGACGAACGCGCACTGCTCGGCGGCGCCGCTCTCGGCGATCGCATCCGCGGCAGCCGCTTCGTTGGTGCCGGTGAAGGTGACCTTGGCGCCGCGTGAGGCGAACGCCTTGACCAGTGCGCGGCCGATGCCGCGGGTACCGCCCGTGACCAGGACGCTGACGTCTTCGAAGCCGCTCGGGGGCACTGTACCGCTCGGGGGCACTGTCATGCCGGCTCTCCTTGCACGAGGGCTTCGATCGCCTCCGCGCTATTGGCGTTGATGAGCGTCTCGGCCTTGCCGTCCTGGTCGATGCGACGCACGAGGCCCGTGAGGACCTGGCCGGGCGCGCTCTCGATGAAACGGCTGAGGCCCATGCCGAGGGCTGTGTTCACGCAGTCGATGAACAGCACAGGGCTGGTGACCTGGGCGACGAGGTTGGCGCGGATCGTGTCGGGATCGCTCGTGGCCTTGCCCGAGACGTTGGAGATGACCGGCACGCGCGGGGCACGAACCTCGATGGCCTCGAGGGTCTTGGCCAGGCGCTTGGCCCCGATGTCCATGAGCGGACTATGGAACGCCCCGGCGACCGGCAGCCGCGCCGGCCGGCGTATGCCCTGCTCCTTGGCGAGGGCTTCGGCCACGTCGAGGGACGCGTTGTCGCCCGAGATGACGACCTGACCCGGGGCGTTGAGGTTCGCCACGGTGCACACGCCGCCCGTCTGCTCACGGGCACTGGCGCAGATGGCCTCCGCGTCCTCGACGGCGCAGCGCAGTGCGGTGAGTCCGCTGGGGGTCGCGTCGCTCGCCTCCTGCATGCCGATGCCGCGCTCGCGCACGAGAATGAGGGCATCACCCAGGTCGAGCGCGCCGGCCGCCTGAAGCGCCGTGAACTCACCCAGCGAGAGGCCGAAGCACGCGCCGACGTCGCTCTCGTCGACGGCGCCTGAAGCCTTCATGGCCTCCCAGCACGCGATGCCCGCGGCCAGGATGGCCGGCTGCTGGATGTCCGTGCGGACCAACTCCCCGGCCGGCCCTTCGCGGCACAGGCCGAGCAGATCGAGCCCCAGTACTTCGGCGGCGCGGTCGTAGACGGCGCGGGCCTCGGGCCAGCGGTCGGCCACATCGACACCCATGCCGACCTTCTGGGCGCCTTGGCCCGGGAAGACGAGAGCGGTGTGGCTCACGCGCCTGCCCCGGAGTCATCGGTGCTGGAGGACGCTGCTTCGGATGATGCTGCTTCCGATGAGGCTGCGGCCTTGGCTGCGTCGGACGCGGCGATGCCGGCGAGCTGCTTCTCGATCAGGGCCCCCACGCCGCCCTGGACGTAGGAGCGGATGACGCGTGCGCCGTTCAGGTAGGCCTTGGGCCCGCTGCGGCCGTGGCCGATGACGTACGCGCCCTTGACGCCGAGCAGCGGGGCGCCGCCGTAGGCTGCGTAGTCCACGGTCTTGGCCAGGCCGCCGATCACCATGCGGGGGTCGACGCTGTCGGCGCCGATCTTGGCGAGGATGCCGGGGACCGCGTGCAGCATGTAGGCGGCGAGGCCCTCGGCTGCCTTCAGCACGATGTTGCCCGTGAAGCCGTCGCACACCACCACGTCCGCAGCGCCTTCGAAGACCGCGTGCGGCTCGACGTTGCCGATGAAGCCAGGTAGCGGGTTCGCGCGGAACTGCTCCCAGACGTCGGCGACCAGGCGGTTGCCCTTCGTCTCTTCCTCACCGATGGAGAGGATGCCGATGCGCGGCTCCGGGATGCCGAGCGACGCTTTCGCGTAATGCAGGGCCATCACGGCGTACTGGTAGACCTCGTTCGGACGCGCGTCCGGATTCGCCCCGCCGTCGATCATGACGGATACGCCGTTCGGGTTGGGCAGCGGCACGGCGATGCCGGTGCGCTTCACGCCCTTGAGCCTGCGGCAGTAGAGCGTGGCTGCGGCTACGGCGCCGCCGGTCGTCCCCATCGTGAGCACGCCTTCGACGTCGCCCTTGTGCAGCAGCTCGGCGCATGCGCGCGCGCTGACCTTGTCGCTTCCCCGGATGGAGCGGACGGGGTCGGCGGTGTCGACCTTCTCGGGCGCGTCATGCAGCATGATGCGCTCGGACGGCGCGGCGCCGTGCTTGGCGAGCTCGGCTTCGAGCGCGGCCGGGTCGCCGACGAGAACGACCTCGACGTCGTCATACTGCGCGAGTGCCTGGAGTGCTCCCTCGACCGGCGCTGCCGGTGCGAGGTCGCCGCCCATGGCGTCGATGGCGATTCGCATCGAGCCTGCCCCTCGGATCTGCGTCCAGCCCGTCTCAAGGAGACGAGGGGACTAGTCTTCCTTCGCGACGATCTCGCGGCCGGCGTAGTGGCCGCACTTGTCGCAGACACGGTGCGACGGACCGGGTGTGCCACAGCGTGCGCAGTCGCGCAGGTTCTTGGGCTGGATCGCGTGGTGCGACGCGCGCATGCGCGTACGACGCTTGCTCAGCTTGCGCATCGGAACGGCCATGGCGGGATCCTCCGGCCGCCGTCCGCGGGGTCCTGCGTGAGGATCGCGACCGGGGCCATTTGTGGGGCTTTCGGGGCTACCTTCGGCGATCCGCTCGGATTCCGCAAGGCAGCCCGGAAGAGTAGACGGGCCCCGAGAGGCGGTCAAGAACGCGCGCGGGCCTTCTCGGCCGTCCCAACCCCTCGCCATCGAACGGATTGGGGCGCCGCAGCCCGGAAGCCTGGACGCGGGGCGCCGCGCTGCCTCAGGAGATGGATGCGAAGGCCTCGCGCGCAGCCGCCAGGGCCGCATCGATCTTGCTGCGGTCCTGGCCCTGCCCCTGGGCCTGCATGGGACTGCCGCCGCCGCCGCCCTTGAGGTGGGCGGTCAGGGCCTGGAGCAGGTCCTTGGCGCTCAGGCCCTTGCCGACCGCGTCCTTGGTGAGGGCGACCAGGATCGGTGCCTTGCCGTTCTCCTCGCCGATCAGCGCGGCCGCGGCCACGCCCTTCTTGCGCAGGGTGTCCCACACGCCCTTCAGTCCCTTGGCGTCGACACCGGCGACCGAGGCGGCCAGCAGCTTCAAGCCGCCGATCTCCTCGGCGTCGTCGGCCAGCTTGCCGGCGGCTTGGGCTCCGGCCTGAAGCGCGGCCTTCTCAGCGGCCTTCTTCATGCCCCGGATCTCGTCCTGCAGGGCATCGACCCGCGCGAGAACCTCCTCGGGCGTCACCTTGAAGGAGCCGCTGAGGGTGTTGACGATCTCGCGGTCGCGCGCGGTCAGCTCGTTGGCGTGCGCGCCGGTCACGGCCTCCATGCGTCGGATGCCCGCAGCCACGCTCGTCTCGATCGTGACGCGGAACGAGCCGATGTCGCCCGTGCGTGCGCAATGCGTGCCGCCGCAGAGTTCCTTGCTGCCGCTCGCGATCGAGAGGACGCGCACGACGTCGTCGTACTTCTCACCGAACAGCGAGACCGCACCGCCGGCCTTGGCCGCGTCGAGGTCCATCACGTTGGTCTGCACCTCGTCATTGGCGAGGACCCAGGCGTTGACCAGCGACTCGATGCGCTCGATCTCCTCCGAGGTGAGCGCCTGCTCGTGCCGGAAGTCGAAGCGCAGCTTGTCCGCGGCGACGAGCGATCCCTCCTGCTGGACGTGATCCCCCAGCACGCGCTTGAGCGCCTCGTGCACGAGGTGCGTGGCGGTGTGGTTGCGGCGGATCGCGTCGCGGCGCAGCTCGTCCACGTCGGCGTTGACCGTCGCCCCCACCGCGAGGCTGCCCTCGGTGATGTGGACATCGTGGAGGTGCAGGCCTTCCTTCTTGACGGTGTCCTGGACCACAGCCTTCACGCCGTCGCCATGAAGCAGGCCCGTGTCGCCGACCTGGCCGCCGGACTCGGCGTAGAAGGGCGAGCGGTCGAGCACGACCGTGACGTCGTCGCCCGCACCGGCCGTCTCGAGAAGCTCGTCGCCCTTCAGGATGCCGACGACCTGCGCTTCCGCGCTGATCTCGTCGAAGCCGAGGAACGCCGTCGCGCCGACGCCCTTGTCAGCGAGCTCGACCAGCGGCCCGCCGGCGAAGATGTCGATCTTGATCTTGCTGCCGGCGCGCGCGCGCTCGCGCTGGGCCTGCATTGCCGCATCGAAGCCCGCTTCGTCGGCTGTGAGACCGCGCTCGGCGAGAATCACCTGCGCCAGGTCGAGCGGGAAGCCGTACGTGTCATGCAGCCTGAAGGCTGCCTCGCCCGAGAGGACCTTGGCATCGCCCAGCGCGACGATCTCCTCCTCGAGGAACTTGACGCCGCGGTCGTACGTCTTGCGGAAGCCCTGCTCCTCACGCTCGAGGATGGTGCCGATCTCGCGCAGGTCGTCCGGGCCCCAGGCGTAGGCCTTGCCCATGACGTCCGCGACCGGCTGGACCAGGGTCTGCATGAACGGCTCGTCCATGCCGAGCTGGATGCCGTCGCGGATGGCGCGGCGCATGACACGGCGGAGCACGTAGCCGCGGCCCTCGTTGCCCGGCTTGACGCCGTCGCTCACGAGGAAGCAGGAGGCGCGCGCGTGCTCGGCGATGCGGCGCATGCGACGTGCATCTTCGCCGTCGGCTTGGCCGCCGTCTTCGCGCCAGACGTAGGGCTTGCCGCAGAGCTTGGCGACCGCCTCGACGATCGGCCGGAACAGGGGCGTGCCGAAGGGCGAGATCTCGCCGTGGTACGCCGCGAGCACACGCTCGAAGCCCGCGCCGCAGTCGATGTTCTTCTGGGGTAGCGGTACGAGCTCGCCGCCCTCTTGACGATCGAACTGCGTGAAGACGGAGTTCCAGATCTCGACGTACTGGCCTGAGTCGTAGGCGCCCGCGTGACCATCCCCGACAGCGAACTCGACGCCGTAGTCGTAGAAGATCTCGGTGCACGGACCGCAGACGCCGTTCGGGCCCTTGGCAGGTGCGTCGGCAGGCCAGAAGTTCTCCTTGGCGTCGCAGCGCAGGATGCGCGTCGGGTCGATACCCACGGACGTCCACGCAGCCTCGGCCTCGTCGTCCTCTTCGTAGATCGTGACCCAGAGCTTGTCCTGGGGCAGGCCGACCTCCTTCAGGAGGAACTCCCAGGCCCACTCGATGGCTTCCTTCTTGAAGTAGTCGCCGAAGGAGAAGTGACCCATCATCTCGAAGAAGGTGAGGTGGCGCGGTGTGCGCCCGACGTTCTCGAGATCGCCTTGGCGGAAGCACTTCTGGATCGTGCTGACGCGTCGGTTGGTGAGATCGCCCTTGCCGACGAACTCCGCCTTGAACTGGTTCATGCCCGCGCCGGTGAACAGGAGCGTGGGGTCGTTCTCGGGGACGAGCGAAGCGCTCGGCTTGCGGACATGGCCGCGCTTCTCGAAGAAGGCAAACCACTTCTGGCGTAGGTCGTCGGGGCTCATCCCGGCAAGGTACACGGGGCTCTCAGGCGACCCACCTCCCGGGTAGGGTGCCCACGGCCGCGCGCGTGCGGGGCCACCACCCAGGCCACGTCCCAGGAGGGACCGTGAAGCACCTCGTCCGCACCTTCGTCGGTATCCGCTGCGGCCGCGCCATGCGGGACGTGCTCCATCGCGAAGGCCTCCGGCTCCAGGCCGACGATCCCGTCGTGAAGCTGCCCGCCATCGAGGACCTGCACATCACGCTGCAGTACCTGGGCGACACGGCGCAGGAAGACATCACGCACATCGCGGAGGCCCTGGAAGAGGCGGTCGAGGACATCGCGCCCTTCCTCGTGGGGTATGTCGGCGTGGGCGCCTTCCCGGATGTTCAGCGTCCGAGGGCCATCTGGGCCGGGATCGACCCGGACGGCGGTGCCGAGGAACTGCGCGGCCTGGCGCGGTCGGTCAGCAAGGCCCTGCGGCCGATCGGCTACCGCGGCGAGAAGCGTGCGTACCACCCCCACGTGACGATCGCCCGAGCCCACAGCAAGCCCTCCGACCGCTTCCTCCACGATCTCAGCGCTGCCCATTCCCATCCCCATGAGATGGACCTCGGTGAGGAAATGGTGTCGGAGCTCAAACTTATCCTCTCCGACCCGGGTCACGGCCCGTACCATTACATCGACCTAACAACGGTCCCGCTGGGCGGGTAGTCCCCAGGGCAGGCATTGCCGCCTCTCCCTGAAGACTTCTCCGCGCCGTGTGACTCGACAGGCGTGTGACTCGACAGGCGTGTGACCGCACAGGTCAGTAAGACGAGATAGGGCCGAGGGAGGCAGACAGACATGGTTGGCAAGAACGCTACGAGCAAGGGCGCTACGGGGAAGAGCGCCTTTGGGAAGAAGAAGGCGCCGAAGAACAAGATCCCCACCAAGGTGGCGTCCACACGCGCCGCGGTGGCGACCCAGGCCAAGGCGGCCAGTGAAGGCAGGGAAGCGAAGGTCAAACAGCAGGCCTTGACCCAGGCGCTCAGCACCATCGAGCGTGCCTACGGCAAGGGCTCGATCATGACGCTCGGCGCAGGCAATGCGCAGAAGGTCGACGGCATCTCCACCGGCAGCATGTCCCTTGACCTCGCGCTCGGGGGCTACGGCATCCCGCGCGGACGCATCTGCGAGATCTACGGTCCGGAGTCCTCCGGCAAGACGACCCTCTGCTCGCACATCGTGGCCAACGCCCAGAAGACGGGCGGCATCTGCGCCTTCATCGACGCCGAGCACGCGTTCGACTCGGCCTACGCCAAGAACCTCGGCGTGAACCTCGACGAGCTCCTGGTCTCGCAGCCCGACAACGGCGAGCAGGCCCTCGAGATCGCCGAGACCCTCATCCGCAGCAACGCCGTGGACGTGGTCGTCATCGACTCCGTGGCAGCGTTGGTACCCAAGGCCGAGATCGACGGCGAGATGGGCGACAGCCACGTCGGCCTGCAGGCGCGCCTCATGAGCCAGGCCTTGCGCAAGCTCAGCGGTGCGATCCACCAGTCCAACACCGCCGTCCTCTTCACCAACCAGATCCGCATGAAGATCGGCGTCATGTTCGGCAGCCCCGAGACGACGTCGGGCGGCAACGCGCTCAAGTTCTACGCCTCGGTTCGCATGGACATGCGCCGCATCGGATCCATCAAGGGGCCGGGCGACGTCGTGATTGCCAACCGCACCCGCGTGAAGGTGGTCAAGAACAAGATCGCGCCGCCTTTCCGTCTCGCGGAGTTCGACATCACGTTCGGCAAGGGCATCGACCGCGTCGGTGATGTGCTCGACCTGGCCGTCAACGGCGGCGTCGCCGAGAAGAGCGGCTCGTGGTTCTCCTGGAAGGGCACGCGCCTCGGCCAGGGCCGCGAGAAGTCATGCAACTTCCTGCGCGAAAACGAGGATCTGCTCGTCGCCCTCGAGGCCGAGACGGGCGCTGCGCTCGGCATGCCCGGGTACGGCACGGAGGAGGCCGCTGAAGAGGGAGCCCAAGATGTCCCGGCGGCCGCTCGGGAGGCCAACGGCGACATCCCGGCGGTTCGCGCAGGGATGTAGCGTCAGGCAGAGATGCAAGGCAGGGATGCAAGGCAGGGGGCTGAACGCAAAGCTGGCTCGTGATGCGTAGATGTCGAGATGCGCAAGCACCGCGAGCCAGCTTCGTTCTTGCCCCTAGGGCGAGACGAACCGCCGGAGCTCGGAGGTGCGCTCCTCGATGGAGGCGCGCTCGAGATCGGCCAGGACGTCGAGGCTGAAGTCGCTCACCGTGTAGCTGGCGACGGAGGTGCCGTACAGCATCGCGCGGCAGACGTCGTCAACACGTTGGGCGTTCTCTCCCGCGAGGTGGCCCATGACGCCGCCCGCGAAGGAGTCCCCTGCGCCCGTCGGATCCACCACCTGGTCCAGCGGGTAAGACGGCAGGGCGTAGAGGCGGTTGCGCGAGAAGAGGAACGAGCCGTGCTCGCCCTTCTTCACGATCACGAAGCTGGGGCCGAAGTCGAGCAGCGACCGGCCGGCGGCAATGAGGTTGTCCTCGCCGGAGAGCGACTTCGCCTCGGCGTCGTTGATCATCAGGCCGTCCACGCGCTTGAGCACCTCGAGCAGGGGCTCGCGTGCGATGTCGATCCAGAGGTTCATCGTGTCCATGACGACGAGCCGGGGCGACGTGAGCTGGTCCAGAACGGAGAGCTGGATCTTCGGGTCGGTGTTGGCCAGGAAGACGTAGGGCGAAGCGCGGAAGGCCTCGGGGAGCGTCGGCGCAAAGGTCTCGAGGACGTTCAGGTCCGTGGCCAGCGTCTCCGCCTGATCCATGTCGCCTTCGTACTTGCCGGACCAGTGAAAGGTGCTGCCGTTCGGGTCCACCTCCAGGCCGGCGAGATCGACGTCGTGACCCTCGAGCACGCGGCGGTACGTGTCCGGGAAGTCCGTACCGACGACGCCAACCAACCCGACGCGCGCGAAGTGGGACGCGGCGACGCTGAAGTAGGTCGCGCTGCCACCCAGGATGCCGCTGCGCGCGCCCGAAGGCGTCTCGACGTCATCGAAGGCGACGGTACCGACCACACACAGCGGCGGGGTCTCGGTAGGCAGATCGGTCATGCGTTCTCCTCAGGCGCGGCGTCGGCCGGGCCGGATGTGTCGAGGGCCGCCGCACGCGCGGCGGCGGCTTCCACGTCGGCGGTGATGGTCTCCGTGGAGGGGTGCCCCTTCCAGAAGATCCACAGCAGCCCGCCGGGCAGGTTCACGCCCAGCACGGCCAGACGAAAGACGACGGACAAGCCCACGGCCTCGGTGGCCGGTACGCCGATCTGCCCGAAGAAGTAGGCGAAGGCCAACTCCCCGACGCCCCACCCACCGGGCAGCAGCGGGATCGCGCTCAGCAGGTTGGCGAGCGGCACCAGCGCCATGGCCGCACCCAGGGAGATGCCCTCGATGCCCAAGGCCTGCGCGAGGAAATAGCAGGCGGTCGCATTGGTCGCGTGGTTGAAGAGCGAGATGCCCATGGCTGCAAGCAGCGTCGGCACGCGGCCACGGTAGAGGCTCGCCGCCGTACGCAACTCTTCCATCAGGTTCTGGAAGGGCAGCTTGCGCACGAGCCACGCCAGGCCCAGCGCGCGGCGGATGCGCCGCGAGATCACCACGATCCCAGCTGCGACGCCCAGGGCGAGGATCGAAAGCACCACGATACGCGGCACTTCGTAGGCCGGGCCGCGCGCTGTGACGAGGAGGACGCAAGCCGCGAACACGACGAGGCCGAACAACCCGACAAAACGATCGACGAACACCGAGAGCACGGCCTTCGTGCCCACGCCCTTGAGGTCCGGATAGCGCGACTTCGCTTCCTTGTGGGCGTACCACGCCTTCACGAGGTCCCCGCCGGTCGCGCCAGGCACCGCGAGGTTGAAGAAGCCCCCGATGAACGTGAGCCGCATGCAACGCGTGAACGGCACCGGGAGAGCCAGGCCGCGAAGCAGGAGCATCCAGCGGAACGCCGTGAGCACCACGAGCACGGCCAGACCGAGGAGAACCCCGATCAGCATGCCCACGCTGTCGCCGAGGCGCCGCAGGAGTGTCTTCGCCCCGTACGTGATGTCGGGAACGTCCTGCCCGCCGTAGGACCGCGTGGAAATGTCCGCCACGGGGAATGGAACAGCGCGGTCAGGTCCGGCGCCCAGGACCCGGTACGTCCCAACGGAGGGCCCAGCCTCGACCGTGCCCTCCGCCGTACTGCCATCGACGAACCGGACCTGATCCAGCCACTGGACCTGGGTGGCCAGCACCCACACGAGCAGGGCGACGCCCACGATGCGCAGGGTCCACGTCAGCAGCGTTTTGCTTCGCTCGGCCAAGGGTGTCCTATCCCAGAGTCAGGACGTGGATTAGCGCACGCCGGGGTTGGCCCGCGAAGAATCGCCCGACGCCGCGGGCGGCGGGTAGGTGCCCTCGGCCCAACGGGTCCACGTGGCGCGACGGATGCCTAGATCACGCCCCGCGATGCGGGTCAGCGCCTGCCGCGCCTTGAGGCGCAAGGAGGGGTCGCCGTCGTCGAGCATCGGCAGCAGGGCAGCGACACCCTCCGCACTGCGGGAGATGCCCAGGAACTCCGCCATCTCGGAGCGGACACGAGGACGCGACTCCGTCGCGAGGCGCGCCAGGATCACGCCCTCGGATCCGCGATCGCCGAGCGTCTTGAGTCCGCGCACGGACTCCTCGCGCACGTAGGCCGTCGAATCATCGACACCGGCGCGAAGGGCCAGGATCGCGGTGTCGCGCATGCGTGCGACCAAGGCAACGTCGGCGGCGCGTCGCATGGCGGCGTCCGGTGCGTTGACGAGGTAGGTGCGTGTGTAGAACGGCTTCATCGCGTCCTTGGCGAGCGGAACGTTCGGCATCGCGTAGCTTCCGATCTCGCGCAGGATCGCTACCGCTCGGCTACGCGCACCGGCGGGATTCGTGCGCGCGAGACCGTTGGTCGCGAACAGTCCGTCCATCTCGCGTAGGCGCGTGAGGAAGCGGTCACCACGCTCGGGTACACGCCGGCCGTCGGAGGCGGGAAGCTTGGCCGTCAGTCGCGTGAGCGAGTTGGCCGCGTTGGCCTGCGCGAGGGCCGACGGATCGTCGAGCACCACATCGGCAAGCAGATCAAAGACCTGCGCCTCACCTTCGAGACGCTCGTACTCGAGCTTGCCCAGGCGCTGCACCGCGTCGACGGTCTTGTCGATCAGGAACTCGTCCTCGGACACGCGGTAGCGGAAGCGCTGATCGTGGCTGCCACGCACGATCGTGTAGTACTCCTGCGCGTCCCGATCCATGTTCAGCACGCCGTGCACGAAGCTGTCCCAGACGCCGCCATCCTGACTGCCCAGTCTCTTGGCTCGCGTGCACGCCGCCGAGCTGATCAGCAGCAGCAAGCTGAGCGCGATGGCGCCCGCGCGCGTACTCCGTCTCTGCATCGGTTCGGTCCCTCCGGAGCATCCGCTCCAAGGCGCGATCGTAGGCTCGGCCCCTGGACCATCCAAAGAGCCCATGGGTCCGGCGACGGTTCCTTGCGCCGGAGCCCCGTCCGCAGCAAGCCGGGCCCTTGGGCTGAGAGGCGCCTGAAGTCCTTGTCTTGTATGTACTTGGGAAGGATTGGAAACAAGGTTACCGGACGTTACCGAAAGGGAATGTCAGGTGGTTCGTGACTGTGTGGACCTAAGCGTCTACTCTCAGCGGAGATACGTCCAGCAGACAACGGTCCCAGCCGGAGGGCATGGGATTTGTGTAGGTCTAGCTGAACGTGCAGGTGTTTCGGCATCCGTGTCCCCTGCGATGCGATGACCGGAGTTCACTGACTCGGAGGATACGTATGCGACTTCGCTCCTGGCTGCTGCCGCTGGCTCTCGCCCTTCCCCTGATCTGGCTCGGTACCGACGCCTGGTCGTGCATCCGCTTCAAGGCCCCTGGTGGGTCGGTGAAGCCGGGTCTGCGTGAGCCGACCGATCCGCCGCCGCCCACGAAGGAGCCGAAGGATCCGACGACGAAGGAGCCTACCGACCCGACGACGCCGTCGACACCTGGCGCCCCCACGCCGACGACACCGTCGATGCCGGGTCCGAAGACGCCGAGCGCCCCCGCCACGCCCACGCCTGGCGGCACCGGTCGCAAGGCGCCGGCCGTTGACAACACCACGTGGGAGACCTGGTGGGAGCTCAACCGCGTCGAGTTCTTCCCCCACCGCTGGGTGGGCGCGGTCATCTCGCCCGAGAACGGTCAGCTCACGCGCGCCGGTCCGCAGCACGTCCATCCCGACATCGTCGAGAACAAAATCTGGCCGGTGCTCAAGAAGACCATCGACCACAAGCACGCCTTCGTCCAGGAAGCCGCGCTCATTACGATGGGCCGCGTTGCTGCCAACGAGAAGCAGCGTGCGGAAGCCCGCCACATCCTTCTGGGCAAGCTCAAGCACCGCAACCACCTGATCGCTCGCGCTGCGGCGCTCGGCCTCTTCTACGTGGCCGACGAGAGCAGCATCTACCCGATGTACCAGTTCGCATCGAACGAGAAGACCGAGGAGGACGTCCGCGCCTTCCTCGCCCTCACGATGACGAACCTGAAGCACCCGATGGCCGCCGGCCTCCTGAAGCAGCTTGCGGACACCAAGAAGGGCTACTACGAGCTCGTCGGCGCCGCGATCATGGGCCTTGGCTACAACGGCATCGAGGAAGACAAGACGATCACCGAGTTCCTCTACGACGTCGCGTTCCGCAAGAAGAACGTGCGCGCCAAGTACCGCGCGCTGGCCGTCGAGTCCTTCGGTCGCATTGGCGACCTGCAGAAGGGCAAGGACCCGATCCTCAAGGGCCTGCAGGACCGCGACACCGAGGTCCGCCGCTCCTCCGCGATGGCCATCGGCGTTCTTGATTACCGGACCGCCAGTGAGCGCAAGATCGAAGAGATCCGCGCCCCCTACGAGGAGTTCATCGGCGTGCCGATGTCGCCCGAGGACGAAGCTCGGATCAAGACGCTCACGAGCATGATCCCCGATGAGCGTCGCGCGATGGTCAAGACCGTCAAGAGCATCGTCAAGAAGATCGCCGAGGTCATGAAGAAGGACGGCGACGCCTTCGTGAAGCGCATGTGCGCCATCAGCATGGGACGCATCCACAAGCAGCATCCGACGCCCCTGATCGGTCGCTACCTCCGTGGCCTGGTCAAGAAGGACCGCGTCGGGATGCGCGAGTACGCCATCCTGGCCATGGGCATCGCGGGCCTCGACGGCACGGATGTTCTCGCCCTCGAGATGATGAAGAACCGCAACCCCTCGGCGCGCGGCGCGGCCTGCATCGCGATGGGCCTGCTCGCCAACCCGGATCGCATCAACCCGGCGAGCGACATAGTTCGCAAGGCGTGCGACGCGAAGCTTCGCAAGACCATCGTCGGCGACCCGCACCCGTTCATCCGCGGCTACGCGGCGATCGCGGCGGGCATGGTGGGCAACCACGGCTCGGCCGCGACCATCTTGAAGATGGTTCGCACGACGAAGACGCCGGAGTCCCGCGCCTATGGTGCCCTGGGCTTGGCGATGCTCGGCACCAAGCAGGGTTCGACGGAGATCACGAACTTCATCAAGTCCAAGGGTCAGATGCGCAACGGCTTCGTGGCCAGCCACATGGTCTACAGCCTGGGCCTCACGAAGGACCGCCGTCAGCTCGACGAGCTGCTCAAGCAGTGCCTCAACGAGCACGACCAGTACGTCCAGGCAGCGGCCTTGGCGGGCGTCGGCTACCTGTGCACGGCGGAGTTCTACCCGCGTCGCCACGTCATGTCGCGCGGCTACAACTACATGCTCAACATGGACTATATTGACACCTACTTCTTCAAGCTCTAGTAGGTCGCTCAACACTCGGAGAGGGCGGCTTCGGCCGCCCTTTCTTCGTTTTGGGTGTGAGCCTTTAAGAAGATCCGAGATCGACACCTACTTCTTCAAGCTCTAGTAGGTCCCTCGACATCCGGAAAGGGCGGCTCCGGCCGCCCTTTCTTCGTTTTGGGTGTGAGCCTTGAAGAAGATCCGAGATCGACGCGCGGTTCCCCAAGCTCTAGCGAGCTGCGGCTGCAAACAGCCTTGGCTTCTTCAAGCCTGCGCGTGGAGAAGTACGTTGATGAGGGGCCGGCAGCTTGCCGGCCCTTGCGTCGTTTTTACGACGTGCTGTCTGGCGGCCTCGCCTACTTCGGCGTTTTCGGCGCCGCCCCACCATCGAGGATGTAGCGCGCGATGCCCGCGAGGTCTTCGTCGTCGCCCTCGGCCAGGGCTTGCAGACGCTCGAAGGCCGGTGTGCCGATGGCCAGCAGGGCCTCGGCGGCATTGAAGCGCACGGGGCCCGGGCGCCTGAGGGCCTGGAGCAGCGCGTCCATCGCCGGCTCCGCGGCCTTGCCAAGATCGAACAAGACGCCCGCCGCGCGCGCGGCAAGATCCTCGTCCTTGTCGCTTAGCAGATCGCCCATCGGATGAACCACCGCAGCGCCCCCTTGGGCTAGAGCCGCCGAGACCTCACTCCGGACGACGGTGTCGCCTGCCCGCATGAGGTCCACACAGGCCGAGATCCCGGCCTCGCCCATGCGAGCCAGGGAGAACGGCGCCTGCCGCCGGATGGAGGCGTTGGGGTCCTTGCTCGCAAGCGCTGCGAGAGCCGTCACGGCGGGCGAACCGGCCTGCCCCATGTCGGCGAACGCCGAGACCGCGGCCCAGCGGACGCGCACACTGTCGTCCTCCAGCGCCTTCTGGAGCACCGGCAGGGCGGACGCGCCCAGCTTGCCCACCGCCAGGCGCGCGTGGCGCCTCACGGGCTCCTGGGGGCTCTTGAGGAATCCCACGAGCCGCTCGGCAGCAGCTTGGGACGGGGGCATCAAGCGTCCCGTTGCCACGATGGCTGCCAGCTGGACCGAAGGGTCGTCATCGCCCAGCAGGCGCAGCAGCACATCGATGCTCTGCAGCGGGTCCTTCTCGAGGACGCTGAGCGCCCAGGCTTGCGCCGCGCGTTCTTCGGCGGGGATGTCCGCACCGAGGGAACGCCACGTCGTCAGCGAGCGCCGCTCATACTGCTCGACCACGGTGGGCATGGTCTTGGTGCTGGTCGGCATCGGCGGCGTCTCGTCGCCGCAACCGGCGAGAGCCAAGGCGGCAGCCAACGGCATCCAGGGGCGGCGGCTCACTTGCGGATCCTCCACCACAAGACCTCGGGCGGAGGATCGTTGGGGCCGATCGTCCAGGGTACAGACGCAGCACCACGCGTCAGCCAGCCGCGACGGTGGAGGACGCGCACCTCGGCCGCGAACTCGCCCTCGCCCGTCCCCAGCTCGAACCGGATGCTTGCGCGTCGTGTCGCCCCGGGTGCCAAGCGCCGGTCGACGATCTGATCGGCGGGCCACGCCTGCCAGAAGCGCGGCAGCCCCTGCGTCTCCTTGACGTCGCTCTTGGCGCGCACGCCCAGGATGAAACCGGCGGGGTTGCGCCAGTCGCCGGGCGCGAGCGCCAGGCGGGTCTTGACCGAGCCGTCAAGCCACGCCTGGGGACCGTCGATCTGCTTCAGCGCCTTGCCTGCCCGCTCAGCCCAGACACCGACGACGACATGCTTGCTCCACGTACCGGTCGGCACCTTGTGGCCTGCGCCACTGTTCGTGACGGCGACGTCGACGATGAGCGCGCTGCCGTCCTCGGCCAGGCGCTTGGTGACGGTGACCTCCAGCGCGTGGCGACCAAAGGCCGCCTCGCTGCCGAGGAAGCGATGACTGTGCACGTCCTGGGGCGAGCGATGTTGCGCGTCCCAGGCCATCTGGTCCATGGCACGCCCTTCCTTGTCGAAGGTCGCCGCACCAGGCATGTGGCAATCGAGGCAGGACCGGAACTCCTCGTTCGGGCGCTCTGCCGCCCAGCGCTTCCACTCTTCGAACGTGTCGATCTTGGGCACCGCACCATCGCGCCAGCGGCCGCCGCCCTGATGGCATCCCGCGCAGACGTGGCTCGTCTGGAACAGCGGGTTGTAGGAGGCGCCCATGTAGGCGTACGTCGCGTCGGCCGAGCTACCGAACACCGTGTGGATGCCTCCGGGCCTACCGCTCGTCTTGGGATCGGGCCGATGGATGCCGTAGGCCCCGAACACGCCGCTCGCGCGCGCGTCCTTCACGTGGTGGATCTTGTGGCAGAAGTCGCAGTGGTTGCCGGCCATCACCCCGCGGGGCTTCCAGGGCGCATCGCCGTGCGTGACAGCATGCGCCGGCTGATGGCAGCCGCGGCAGTCCTCCGGCGCCGTGGGATCGCCGAGCTTCATCTGCTCGACCTCCCACGTGACGTGGCCGCTGTCGGCCATGCGCGCGTGTCGGCTCTCGTACCACTGGTCGTAGTGCCAGGGATGGCAGGTCCCGCACGCCATGGCGTCGTTCGTGTCGTCCGCGGCGTACGCGTGGTTCCAGGCGTAGTCGGGGTTGTCCGTGAGATCGATCGCCGCCAATTCGATCGTCACGGGCCACGGAGCGTCGCCCGCGTCCGGGTGGTCGCCGCTGAACGTGATCGCTTCGCCGTTGCGGTAGCCGACGCGCCCTGCGGCGAAGCTCTGGGCCAGCAAGGCCTGCTTGCCCTGGAACACCACCTGCGCTCGGCCCGTCGCATCGGTCTGGACCCGCGTGCGGCTCTGGCCCTTCAACTGCACGATCGCGCCTGAGAGAGGACGCCCGCCGAGGTCCACGACGCGCACGTCGGCGCGGTAGGTGCGCTTCGCTTCGAGCCGCGGCATGACGGGGTCGATCGGGATCTGGCCGCGGATGGTTCCGTAGGCGGGAGGCTCGTCGCCTTCCTCGTGCCGCTCACCGTAGGACTTGGCCCAGATCTGGGGCGCCTCCCAGGCCATGTAGATCGCGTGGCAGTCGGCGCCGTCCTTGCTGAAGACGATGCGCCCAAGTCCGTCGCTTGCGTGGCGGTAGCGCAGCCCGAGGCACGACCAGCTGAACGTCGCGACGGCGTCCCGGAAGTCTCGCGCGTCCCCGGTGATCGTGCCTTCGCCGTAGGCGGCCCAGCCGCCGCCATACAGATGCTCGGCCACGCCCCGGATCGCGACGACGAAGCGCGACCCACGGCGACGCACATCCATGTCGTAGCGATCTCGCGCGAGCCAGTAGCGGGCGCGCACGACAGGGCCGTCCCCGGGCGGGTCCGGCACGTCCGCCCAGGCGTCGCCCCGGAGGTGCATTTCCTCGGTCCAGGCCTGCGTGGCTTCGGGTGTCGAACGCGGGAAATACTGCTCGCGCTCCTCGAACCCCCCACCGCCGCGCTGGACCCAGACGACCAGTGCGATGGCGCTGGCGCCGAGGAGAAGCCCGAGCACGATCCAGCGCGTACGTCCGTTGGGGGCAGCAGGCGTCGGGGGGAGCGTATCGGTCACCCGCCGAGGATACGAAGTCAGCGCCCGATCATGTCGAAGAAGTCATCCATCTGGACGACGTGCGCCACCCGTTCGGCCAGATCGACGTCGTTCACGCTCGTGTGCCCGACCATGTGACTCTCCAGCAGCGAGACGATCGTGTGCCGGCGGAGCCGCCGCGCGAGGTGGTGCGCCTCGTCGATGGGCACGAGGGGATCCCCGTGGCCGTGGAGCAGGAAGACCGCCACGCCGTGGAGGTGGGCCAGCTCCGCGTCCCACAGCGCCGGCGAGAGGCCCTCGATGCGCGTGTGCGCCTTCCGCAGCAGGTCCTCGCGGGCCGCGCTGCGCACGGCGGGCTCCGCCAGGACGAGCATGGTCAGGGCGGCGAGCTCGGGACGCTTCAGCGCGGGCGGCGGGTCCGTCGGCAGCGCGGTGGTGTTGAGCCAGGCATCGAGCGCGCGCACGTCGTCATCGTCGCCGTGGGCGGGGATGAGGCCCGCGCGGATGATGTAGCTGCGCGCGAACTCGGCTGCTTGCGCCCGCTCCCAGGCGAGCGAGCCGTCACTCACCGGTGCGGCGTTCTCCGCGGCGAACCAGGCCTTGGCGGTGCGGCGCGTGTCGTCGGGCGCCCCGATGAGCAGCACGGTGCGCAGCCCGCCGCCGCCTTCGCGGCGGTAGGTCGCGCAGCCGCGCAGCGCCAGGGCTCCGCCCACGCTGATGCCGACGACCCCGATCCGGCTTGGATGCGCCCCTTCGTAGGCCCCGCGTGCGATGGCCTCGAGACAGCGCGCCACACCCGCGCCGACGGGCTCCTGGGCCAGGGGATCGACCAGCGTCGGCAGCTCGGGGGCGATCACGGTGAAGCCGGCTCGCCCGAAGGCCTGGATCGCGAGCAGGATGCGGCCGTCCGCGATGCCCTTGGGTGCTACGCCATGGACGAAGAGCAGGGTCGGGGCCCGAGTGTCGCCTTGACGATGGAGCCAGGCCCGCGCCACGCCATAGCGCGCCTCGTCCTCGAGAAGCTGGAAACCTTCGGGCGGCGCGCCGCCCGGTTCGACATCGTCCGGGACGGACGCCTGGAAGCCGAGCAGGCACTGCACGGCCGGCCAGCGCGGTACGACGGCGACCGTCCCCACCGCGACCAGCATCACGACGGCGAGGCCCAGGACGATCAGGGGGATGCGAAGGCGGCGCGGCATCGCCCCAACCTACCGCCTTGGCCCGCCCCTGCGCATACGCTGTCTGGCGCCTCGTCTGTCGGGGGAAAGATCGGAGGCCCCGCCATGCCGTACCGCCTGCTCCTGCTCGCCTGCCTCGTCGCCGTGCTGATCGCGCTGGCGTCTTCCGGGGACCAGGCGCCGCTCCAAGCCGCCGAGCCGAAGATCGAGATGCACAAGGACGTCGTTTACGGCGTAGGCAACGGCCAGGATCTGATGCTGGACATCGCGCGCCCGCGCGGCGCCTCCGGCCCCCTGCCGGCCGTGCTGGTCCTGCACGGCGGCGGTTGGGTCTCGGGCAACAAGCGCGATGTGCTGCCCATCGTCGAGCTGCTCGCGGAAGAAGGCTTCGTGGGCATCACGGCGCAGTACCGCCTCGCGCGGGGTCTGCGCGGCCGCAACCGGGCGCCGGCGCCGTGGCCCGCGCAGATCGAGGACGTGAAGTGCGCCATCCGCTACCTGCGCGCGAACGCGGTGACGTGGTCCATCGACCCCCAGCGCATCGCCGCCATGGGCTTCAGCGCCGGCGCGCACCTCTCGATGCTGCTCGGCACCATGGACCCGAAGGACGGCTGCCACGGCAAGGGCGGCTGCGAGGCGGAGAGCAGCAAGGTGCAGGCCGTGATCAGCTTCTTCGGGCCGACGGACATGGGCATCAAGCTGCCGCCCTTGGCGGAGCGCTCGAAGCTGAGCCGTGAGGATCAGATTCGTGGCCTGAAGGCCTTGGCGCTCTCCGCGATCCTCGGGCCGGCGTTCCTGGCGGATCCCAGCAAGGCGAGTCCGCTCACCTACGTCGACAAGAGCGACGCGCCGATGCTGCTCTTCCAGGGAACGAGGGACACCCTGGTTTCACCGGAGAACACGTACCTGATGATGAACGCCCTGAACAAGGCCGGCGTGGACGGCAAGGTGGTGTTCCACATCGGTGAGGGCCATGGCACGGGCTGGCGCAGCGACCCGGTGGCAACCGACGCCATGCAGGACGTCTTGGACTTCCTGAACCAGCAGCTGCGCCCCACGACCATCCGGAGCCTCGCGGACCGGCTGCGGGCGCCGCGCCGGAAGTAAGTCGACTCCCGTGCTTGACCCCAGGGCCAAGCACCCTACGATCTCCGCCCGATGCCTACCGAGCCGAAGTGGCGGAACTGGCAGACGCGCTAGGCTCAGAACCTAGTGGGCTTAAACGCCCTTGTGGGTTCGAGTCCCACCTTCGGCACCATCATCTAGGCTCTGGAGGCGATCCGCTGCGCGCAGGACCTGGGCCCCGAGTGCCCTTTGGTGCCCTCTCGTTTCCTCTGGAGGCGCAGCGCACGTACAAATCTCGTACAAGGAGTTGGGAGACACGCGATCGTCAAAGACGAGCGCGGGCAGGGATAACAGCCGCCGCCCCGGTTGCGGGTACGACAAGCACGTCCAGGGCCCGCCGCGCGTCGTCTAGCTCGAGGTGCAGGTAGACGCCGGCCGTGAGCTTCGGGTCCGAATGCCGCATGAGGTGCTGACGCAGGGCGAGCGACACTCCTGCTCGGGCCAGGTGCGTGTTGAATGTGTGCCGCAAAGCATGGAAGTCGGCGAAGCCCTCGGCCGTCTCGTACGGGATGCCCGAAGCCTCCAGGTCCCTCCTGAGCGTCGGCATCGTCGGAACCGTCCGGAACACGGCCTGATTGGGATCGAGCGTCCTGCGGCCCGTGTGCAGCGCCTCTGCTACGCCTGCGTCAAGCGGGAGCGTGGCTTCGCGCCGGTCCTTCGACACCGAGGCTCTGACGCGGAACACGCGTCCCTCAATGTCGATGTCCCGCCAGCGCCACCCCCTCAGCTCGCCGCGGCGTAGGCCCGTCCTCGCGGCCGTCAGGTAGACCACACCACGATCACGGCCGGCATGCTCGACCAGCAGACGGAGCTCGTCTTCGGTGAGCGCGCGCCGGCGCCGTGTGGGCTCGTGGTCAGCCTGCCGCGCCACCGCGGCAACGGGATTGCTCCCCCACTGCCCGGTGCGGACCAGCCAGGCGTAGAAGCTGTGGAGCGCCGACCGGTACTCGTTCACCGTCTTCGGGCTCAGGCCCCCGTCAGAGACGACCTGGAGAGCCGCAGATACGCGTTGCGGCGTCACCTGGGAAAGCGCCGTCGCGGTGCCCAGGAGCCGCAGCACGCGCTTCGTGACGGTCTCCACGTGGCCACGGACGCGGCCCATTCTGCGCAGCTCCAGCTCGTACGCCGTGACGAGATCCTCAAGGCAAATCGTGCGGGTCTCGCTGAAGGTCTCGATGCCCAACTCGCGCATGCGAATCTCACGGCGCAACTCGGCCGCGCGAGCTTCGGCGACCTCTCGGTCCCGCGTCTTGAGGGACTGACGGAAGTGGTCTCCGTTGAGCGTGTAGGCCACCCACCACGGCCGGGGGTCGGGCCGCTTAGAGCGGCCCTTACCGGTGAACGTCTCGGCGCCGCGTTGGTAGAGCCTCATGCGCTCTGCTCCATCGCGAGTGCGGCCGCGTACGTCTCGACCTTCGCCGCGGCCTCCGTCTTGACGTGGCACACCGGCACCCCGTCCACAAAGCCGCGCCACAGGTTCGTTGCGTCCTCGTCCGAGAGTTCGTGCACCTCGTAGATCATGAGCTTGTGATCGCCCACGACGCGCAGTTGCACGTGAGCGTACGGAGGGTGGAAGTACTCGTCAGGGATCCAGTCCAGGCGCGCACGCTCGAACCAGTGCGCGCGGATGACGCCGCCCTCCATGATTGTTACGCCGTGGTCCGCTTGGAGGATCTCGAGGAACAACTCGACCGCGTCGTACGTGCCGAATCCGTACGTACCGAGCAAGCGGTTGCCATGCGGGGGAGCGAGCCGCTCGCCGTCCTCTTGGCAGGAGCGCAGGACGTTCCAGAAGAATCTCCGGGATGCGTCGTCGTAGGGCGCGGCCGGCACCTTAGCGGCGCTCGAGTGAGCGTCTTCGCCTGCGGGCTGTCCGCCCGGGTTCGTAATCTGCGACATGGGTCTTCTCCTGGTTGAGTCAGGGGTCGATCAAGTCCCGTCGGTGGTGTTGGTAGCACTGCCGGCGGGGCGCCTACTCGCTGCAGGCGCGCTCTCACCATAGTGCTTCGGTCCGACGTTGCAAGGCTGGGGGTTCTGCACCCGGCTATCCCCCCAGCCCTCTGCCCGCGTTGCGGAAGTGCCTAGCCAGCGCCGGGGACTCTCGCACGGCCTTGGCTACCAGGCCCGCTACGCGCGCTTGGGTGACCTCGCCGTCGCCCTGGTTCACCTCTACAGCCAAGTTGACGACCACCCCGCCACCCCCGCCGCGCATCTTGCTGAGCGGGATGATGGCCTCCGGCCCGGCCTCACCTACCAGCGCTAGTGTCGGGCGCGTGACCACGCCGCCCTTCGCGAAGGCTGGAACGCCTCACCCGCCTGGACCGCACCCGAGGTCGCCCCCGATCGCCGCGCCGATGCCGCTCGGCACCGACGAGCCCCCGCCACCTAGGGCGCCGCCGATCGAGGAAAGCACGTCACCTAGCCCGCTGCCTCGGCCGAGGCCTCCGGCCATGACGGACTTGAGGGCGCTATCGATCCCGCTCGTGACGATCTGGTTGACGAGCGAGCGCAGGAGTTGGCTCATGACCGAGCGTGCGATGTCGGCCGCGTCCTTGAAGCTGGTCTCGATGCCGTTCTGGATGATGTCGGAGAGACCGCGGCCGAGCGTGGCGCGGAGGCTCTCGAGGAACGGGTCCACGATCTTAGGCACCTGAATCTGAGACAGCTTCAGCTTGGTCAGTGTGTCGACCAGGCCCACGTCGCGACCGGCGAGCAGCAGCTTGTCTCGCTCCTGCAGGACGCGAACCCGTGCACGCTCATGGTTGGTGGCCACGGAGAGGAGCGCGATCTGATCACGCAGCCCCTGGTTCGCGCGCCCCTGGTTCGCTGCGCGCAGGTCGCGCGTGAGCTTCAGCACCCGTCGAAGGTGCTCGATCTCATCCTCGAGCGCGGGGATGCGCCTGCGCTCGTCGACGTTGGGACTGGCCTTCGCTATCGCGATGCTCTCGTGCACGAGCTGGATCTCTTCCAGCACGTCGAGCTCGTCACGCTCTGTCTTCACGCCAAACACCTGATGCTGCAGCAGCAGCTCACGCAGCTCACGCGAACGCTGGAGCCGGTCCAGTCCGACCTTGGACACCAGGGCATCAGCGATGCCATTCCGGTCGCGGAGAGTGTCGAGCCCCTCCTGCGCCTGCTGCAGCTTGGCGTAGTCGGACGCGAGCTTGCGTAGGTCGCCGCCCAAGCGTGCGCGGTCGGCCGCCTGGCTGTCCTGGAGCTTCTGCCGGCGAGCCTCGGAGAGCATGTCTGGCTCGCCCAGACTGTCGATCGCGGCAAGCATGCGCGCGCGTTCGGTATCCAGCACGCGCAGCCGCTTGTTGGCCGCCTCGCGCGCCTCGAGGATCTTCGCCATGCGCTTCGTGATCGAGGCGTCCTCGCCTTCGAGGCCTGCTTGAAACACGCCAACCGACTGCTCGCGCAGCGTCTTGCGGATCCGCTCGAGCTGCTTGACCGTCTCGGCCGCGCCCTTCTTCACCTCGTCGAACAGCTTCTTGTACTCGGCGCGCGCCCTCTTCACCGCCTCGGAGATCTCGCCATTCTTCCCGACCAGGAACCCCAGGCCTGCGCCGGCCGACGCGAGGGCCAGCCCTACCGGTCCGCCGGCGCCGAACGCCGCCACCATCGAGCCGGTCAGCGAGATCAAGGAACCGCCCAGGGCATCGGATGACGACTTCGCGGCCGAGAACGCGGCGCCGGCGGTGCTAGCGACGCTCCCTGTCAGTGTCGCGAACTTCGCGGCCGACCTGCTGAGGTCCAAGCTGAGGGCGCCGCGCCAACCCGCGACCTCCTTCTTGGCCTTCTGGAGGTCCTTGCGTAGTGTCGTCGTCTTCGCGCGAAGACCGATACCGAGGACGCCAATCGTGCTCATGAGACGCTGTCCGGCTTCAGGTGCTTACGGATCTGTCGCCACAGGTGGACGCGGAAGCGGCGAATGGTCGACTCGCGCATGTCCTCGAGAGGACCTCGGAGGTAGTTCTGCGCGGCCAGCTTCTTCGTACCCAGCTCGACGTGCGCCGGCGTGAAAAACCGACCAGGGCCAGTCTCAGACCACGCAGGCAGGCCGAGTTGCTGTCGACCAGGCACGAAGATGTTGAGGCCGATCACGCCGCGCTTGCGACGTACGGAGCGCATCTTCATGCCCTTCGAGACCTTCTGCATGAGCTCGGTCGCGTTCTTCGGATTCGTGATGGCTGCGGCGCGGCGCTTCGACTCGCGTAGGACCGGCTTGAAGGCGCGGCGCATCGCGAAGCGAATGTACTTCTTGAGGATCTTCCCCTCGAGCTTGTCGAGCTCGCGCTGCAGCTTCACGTCGCCCGTCACAGAAACGTCGATGCGTATGGGCCGAACGGCCATGCTCAGTTCCGCTCCGGCTGGGACACCTCGGCCGCCATGCCCTGAAGGACCCGATCCCAGTTGTCAGCATCCGGGTGACCGAGAAGCCACCGCTTCAGCGAGACGCGCACAAGGACCGGCAACGTGTCGCAGCTGATCTCTTCGATGTCATTGAGGTAGTCGTCGACCGCCTGGCCGGTCTCGCCGTCCACAGGCCAGCCGCGCCCACCCGACGACGTCCGCGACGTCTCCGCCGCCTCGCGCATGGACTCGATCAGAGGCAGGAGCAACGCCGAGAGGGCGTACGCGGTTGCCATCTGCTGGCCCAAGCAGAACTCGTACGCGGTTGTCATTGCGTCCCTCAGTGAGAATGGCCAGGAGGTCCCGGGCGCCCTGCGTCGGCTCCGGGTTCTGTGCTCCCACAGAGCACGTGACCGGTGTACCAACGCAGGATGTCGCGGGATGTGTCTCTAGTCGATGGCGGACTTGGCGACGCCGCTGAGGTAGCGCGCGCCGTGCAGCACGTAGACCGCGTGCGCGAGCTGGGCGTTCGCCAGGTCATCAAGGATGTTGAGCTGCACGTGACCGAAGTCGTTGTCGACGTCGAGCATCTCCGCGTCCAGCTCGATCACGAACATGGCCTCGTTCTCGGCCGACGTCGCATCGACGTACGTGTTCGACGCCGCCTGCGTGTTCTCCGTGAAGACGCCGACTCCGCTCAGCGCCGTCGCGCCGACCTTGCTGAAGATCGCCGTGAAGTCCAGCGCCTTGGCGCCGGCACCTGCGTTGTCCGTGGCCTGCTTCAGCTCGAGCGTGGGATCGTCCCCCGCCGTACCAACGCCGCACGTGAAGATCACGGTGACGCGCCGGTACAGCGCTAGGTTGATCCAGTCGCCGGCGGCGCCTGCGGTGTTGAGGTCGACCGGAGCGAAGGCCTGGACGATCTGCCCGTCTTGGGCGAGTTGCAGCGTGCGCATGGGTACTCCTACGACCTCTCGGCCAGTGTGACGACCCAGCTCATCGTGTCGCCGTTGCGCGGCGTGAAGACGTCGGGCCAGCGGCCCTGCCCGTCGACGCGGACGATGGAGCGGAAGTCCGTCTCGTTCTCGGTCCAGCCAACCGCGTTGCTGCGCTCGAGCGTCATCTCACGCCGCATGCCAACGGTGTACTGGCTGATGTCCATGAGGCTGATGTCGCTCTCGCTACCGAGCGCCGGCACCTTCTCCGTGAAGACCACCGGACGCGTCAGGACCGTGAACCCGGCGTCCGTCTCGCGCATGGCGGGGACGTGAGCTCCGGCCGTGCCGATGTCGATCGTCAGGTTCATGAGCTCGGGGATGCACGTCGGCGATGCGACCCAGACCGCGTTGCGCAGACAGGCCGGATGCAGGCGAGCGAGCATCTTGGTCAGGTTCTCGTAGACGACCGTGCCGGCGGCCTGGCCCACCTCCTTGTCCTGAACGATCTTGGCCGGGTCGTTGAGGATCCCCAGCGGCTTGCCTTTGCCGTCGCCGTTCAGGAAGGCGTAGTCGAGGTGCCATGCGTTCGCCTGTGCGATGGCGTTGACGAGCATCGCGCCGAGCGAACCCGCGTCCTGCAGGATCTCGTTCGTGGCGTGCGAGAACAGCGCGAGGGAGCGCGCAACCAGCTCGATCGCGCGGACCTTCGCCGTGCGCTTGGTTGCCGTCCCGCCCTCCTCGAGCCACTGCGCATCGAAGCCACCGAAGAGCGAGCCCGCTGAGTTGTCGAGGCTGTCGAGACCCGCGATCATCTTCGTGCGCGTGTCCATCGGCTCGATCATGGCGCGCGGCCGCACGATCTCCGACTCGAGGCTCTTGTCGACCAGCGTGGCCGCGAAGCCGCCCGGCATCAACCACCCGCCGCCGCCGCCCGTCTTGCCGGAGAACGATGCCTGGACCAGGCGCGGGTCATGCAGCCCACTGTGAACCAGGTTGAGGAACTCCTCCATGCTCTCGAAGTCGCCGAGGTCTGACGCCCGCGCACTGCCGAACATCTGCTCGAAGGAGCTGCCGCCGGGGACGACTCCAGCCAGCGTGCCGTGAGAGGCATGGGCGCCGGTCGGGCCATCCGGGCTCGTCTTGCGGCGCGGTGTCTCCCACGCCTTCGAGGCCATACGCTCCTCGAGCGAGTGGATCTTATCGATGAAGGCCTCGAACGTGACACCCGCGTTGGCGGGGAGGGGATCCGACTCGTACAGCTCTCCGGCGGCGCGGTGCACGGCGACGTATTCGCCCCACAACTCGACGTGGCCGTCGGGTGCGCTGGAGCCGGGCTGCAGGTCCCTGCGCAGCTTCAGGACCTTGGTCTTGTCGCGTGTCGTCATCGTGTTCTCCGTCAGCCGCCCAGGGCTTGCGTGGGCCTTGCTGCTACTTGCTCTTCTTGTCCTGGGCCGCCTTGGCCGCATCAGTTGCTTCGATCAGACTCTGATGAGTCCACAACTTCTCCGTGAGCATCTCGGTCCCGCTTAGCTCATGATTGGCGTAGGACTCAGCGCTCCTGGCTCGCTGATCCCGTCGCTTCTCCACGTCTACGGCGGAGCGCGTTGACCACGCCTTCGCGCGCCTCCGCAAGTCCGCGAGGTACTTGTTGGTGGTGGCTCGGATGTCCGCCTCGTAGCGCGCGAGGATCTCCTCACGCTTCCAGTTCAGAACGTGCGCCTGCGCCGCCTCTCGAACGTTGGCCTTCACGGAATCGGTCTTCAACTCGTCGGCGAAGTCGCAGGCGACGAGATGTAGGAGGTTGTCGGCTCGCAACACAACGTGCTCGCTGAAGTGCTGCGCCGAACTGGATGACGTGATCACGGCATCGAGTGCAAGTACCTGCGCAATGCGATCGAAGTACCGCGTCCGCCCGCGGACGATCGTGGGGACGGGCCCGTACGCTCGCTGCGCCCAGCTGAAGGCCGCGATCTCAACACCAGCCGCGGAGGCGAGCTCACTGGCTGTCGCAACGCAGGGGATACCGCTCATAGGCTGCTTGGACATGCGATGATCCTTCATGCTTACGATTGCGTCTTCATCGTGAGCTTACGCCGCGGGTCTGACGGTGCAAGTTCTATCTTCCGGGTGATCGACGGGGCCGACCCAGGCGCAGCGCCTCGAGGCGCTGCAGCTCCCTCCGCCCGGGCCGGGTGGTGCTGAGCGCACGGTGCCTCCGGCGGCAGAAGTCCGAGCATGTCCGCCTGCTCTTGATCGCGATCGGGATCCGCCGGCTGCACACGATGCAGGACCGCACACCAACGCGGCAGGCGTAACTGGATCTACTCCTGCACTTCGATGAGCAGTAGATCGTCCGTGGTCCGCGCCTGGGGACGCGCAGCGCCTTGCGACAGACGCGGCAACGCAAGCGCGTCTTCGCCCCTACCACCACGGCGTGCTTCGGGTGAAGTAGCGCGTGGTCGGAGCTGCACCGATCCGAGCACGTGCGCTTGGACTTCCGCTCGAGCGGGATCTTCGCTGAACAGACGATGCAGCACCGCGCGCCAGTGCGACGCGCGTACGCAGCACGCTTGCGGCAGGGCGACCCGCAGTAGAGAGCCCGGGGACTGCGCTCATCCGCAAGCGGATCACTACAGACGACGCACAGGCGCTTCATGGCTGTCTCCTCCACACTGACTTCGTCCCAAAGCGATTACCCAAAAAGGTTCTGATTCGTGCAAAATCTCACGTGCTGGAGGCACCGGTGGAGGGTTCCGAGGCCCTTGAGACGGACCCCACCCCCCCCCCATCGGTCGGGCCGATGGTCGAGGGGTCGAAGCATCCGGCGACCGATCGACGCCCGCTCACGCGCCCCCCTCGGGACCGGATCGGACACCCCTTCGCCGTTGCGCGGCGTCCTCGAGTTCGCTGAGCAACTCCTGCCAGGCCTGCGCCAGCATCGACCGCACGTAGGGCTCTGGCTTCCTCACGGTGCGCAACCGCCGGCCGAGCTTCTGCGTCAGTGTCTTGAACCTCCCCGGCGCGGCCTCGGCCAGCAGCACGCCTGGAGCGGGACCCTGACCCAGACCCTGCAGGAGCCTGTCCCGCAGCGCGACATCGACGGACCCGAGTCTCATCAAGTAGTAGCTCCCATCGCGAAGCGTCGTATCCCGACCGTTGCGCTGCTGACCCACGAGGTTGGGTGCAGCCGTTCGAAGCAGATGGGCCGCTCGATCAGCTGATGGCGAGCCTTGACCCTCGACCCCGACCCCCGCTCCAGGCGTGCTGCTGGCCGAGGCCGCGCCGGGGAGCGACGGGGGTACCGGAGGGGGTAGGGGGAGGGTCTTCTCTTCGTTCTTGGGTTGGGTCGGGTTGGGTCCCGGACGACGGTCGTCCGACACTTCGCGCAGCTCCTCATGAGCTGTCGTCCGACCGTCGTCCGACGAATCCCGCCGATCCCGCATGTTCTTGCGATCTCGCAGCACCCTGTTGTGCAGTTGCTCGAACCCGAGCAGCACGATGCGGCGACCTATCTGCGGACGAACTGGTGTCGTATCTGCGGTACGGTCTGCGGTCGTATCTGCGGTACGGTCTGCGCGCACATGCTCAACACGAATCAACCCCTCGCTCTCCCCCACTGGCGGTGTGGATAGTGCGGCGATCAGGGCGCGGCCGACCTGGCTGAAGCCGCCAACGCGCCGGCGGGCGTCGTCACTCTCAGGCCACGCAAGCCGGCCGACCTCAGCGTCCGAGATCCCGTCCAGCTCACCGACGTCCCCAACCGTTAGAGCGTGCGCATGCAAGCGAGCCCACGCGAGAATCGTGATCGCCACTGCACTCCCCTTGGGGACGCGGCGGTTCTCGAGCGCGCGCGCCGCGGCGAGCACGTGGGGATCCAAGCCCATGGATGGGTAGAGGGCGACCCACAAGCCACGGGGCTTCTCGTATGCCATCAGGGGGTCCTCTTGCCTACGGTTGGCGTCCTGACCCGACCACTGCCCCGCGCAGCAATGGCGAGGGGTTGGACACGGCACTGTGTCGCCTCGAGAAACGCGTCCAGGTCCTTCGGGCGGATCAGGAAGAGGCGGGGACTTGGCCTAGATGCGCGCAGCTTGCCGCTAGCGATCCATCGGCGAACGACCTTCGATGAGACGCCGCATTCCGCGGCGACCTCAGCCACGCGAAGCGCGCGGCGGTCGATGGTGCTTGTCTCGCGAGCCTTCACAGCTCAAGCTTACGATGTAATGTTGATTGTTTGCTCGGTTTCTGATGCCGACGCTCAGTGACGCGCCACTCTCGTACGTCACGCGTACAGGTGTCCTGCAGAGCCCAAGCGTCAGCGGAATCGAAGTAGGCTCAGAACCTAGTGGGCTTAACGGCCCTTGTGGGTTCGAATCCCACCTTCGGCACCATCTCGGATCAGCCCCTTCCCCTGCTTGGGAATCGTTCCGCGCTCCCGCGCGGACTGGATGTCACGGCGCGGCGCCTCCGGCACCGTCCGCCGATCCACTGGAGGGCTAGTCCCTACCCCTCCAGACCTCTCACGGTCACCTTCGGCACCATCTCGGATCAGCCCCTTCCCCTGCTTGGGAATCGTTCCGCGCTCCCGCGCGGCCAGCGGCTTGTAGGGGCGGCTCAGGTAGCCACCCGTCTTCCGGCCACCGCACGCGCAGGTACGCCATCGGTCGTGTCACGCCATGGCCCAGGGTCGAACGTCAGGCTGGTGTGGGCGGCCACCCGGCTTCGCCTCGGGCCGCCCCTACGCGGGTGCTGACGACGCCCGAGCGGGGCGGGCGGGCACACACCCCGCTTCCGTGCACGCGCCGCGCAGCCGTACTTCAGACGCACGCAAGGATTCGAACGAGCTCTTAAGCCGCGTGCAACATCCGCGGTGGTTACTGATCCCTGGACACACGGTTCATGCCGGCGTCCAGGTTGCGGGACTCCGTGCGGGGGGCTTGCTTCCGAGACGCGGCGACTTGTTTGCGGGACTCATGAGTCGGGAAACGAGGACTCACGTGCGCTACACAAGCTTCCTGATCTCCCTTCTGGTCGTGAGCGGTTCGCTCCCCCTCGTCGGTTGCGGCGGTGGTGGCGGCTCGACGCCTGCCGTCGAGGACGTCCCGGTGGACGAGCCCACGCCCCCCGAGACGCCCACGCCGCCCGCTCCGCCGAGTCAGCTCGACCTCCAACTCGCGCCGCTCTTGACAAACGCGAACGCAGGCACGCCCCCCACGCCGCCGAGCCATCCCCAGGCGCTGGTCAACCTCGGCAAGGCGCTCTTCTTCGACAAGATCCTCAGCGGCAACCGCAACATGTCGTGCGCGACCTGCCACCACCCCACCGCGGGCACGGGAGATGACCTCTCCGTCTCGATCGGTGAAGGCGGCAGCGGCACGGGCGCAGCTCGCGTCCTCGGATCAGGCAACCTGATCCCGCGCAACGCCCCGGCCCTCTTCAACCGGGGCCTGCCGAACGTGACCCGCATGTTCTGGGACAGCCGCGTGAGCATCGGTGGCCCGCAGGGCACGACCCTGAACACGCCCGAGCCTGCCCTGAACGGCCCGAGTCCGGCGGCCGGCGACATCGCTTCGCAGCTGACGTCCGCGCTCGCGGCCCAGGCGATCTTCCCGCTAACCTCGCACGCCGAGATGCGTGGCGACGCCGGCGAGAATGAGATCGCGGACGCGGCAGACAACCTCGAGGTGTGGCGCCTGCTGGTCGCGCGCCTGGTCGGCACGAACAACGGCACCGAGGGCGGGATCGCGGCCTACCGCACGCTCGTCCAGCAGGCCTACCCGCGGATCGTCGACTTCGACGACGTGAACATCGGCCACGTAGGACGCGCCATCGGCGCGTACGAGGACCAGGCCTTCCGCGCGTTGAACTCGCCGTTCGACGAGTACATGGCGGGCGCGCTCGATGCCATCACCGACCAGGCCAAGCGGGGCGCGCAGCTGTTCTACTCGCGTGCGGATTGCCACCGCTGCCACGGCGGCCCGCTGCTCAGCGACGACCGTCACCATGCCATCGCCGTGCCCCAGGTCGGCCCCGGCCGTGATTTCGCCGGCGAGGACACAGGGCGCTTCGCCGTTACCGGCAATCCGAACGACCTCTACGAGTTCCGAACACCGTCGCTGCGCAACATCGCGCTCACGGGCCCGTACATGCACGACGGCGCCTACACGTCCCTTGCCGCGGTGGTGCGCCACTACGACAACCCGATTCGGTCGTTGTTCAACTACGACCCGCTGCAGCTGGCCCCGCTGCTGCAGGGGACGTACGACGAAGACGTGTCGCGCAACCAGGCTCGCGCCGATGCACTCAGCGGCATCCTGCGTCCGGCACCCAACTTGTCGAACCAGGACGTGGCCGACCTCGTCGCGTTTCTCGAGAGCCTGACCGATCCCGCATCGGTCGATCTCTCAGGCGAAGTTCCTGCCGCCGTCCCCTCGGGGCTCGCGGTCAGCGACTAGATCACCCCTGCGGCTGCGCCGCGCGATGCCCTCGCTGCGCTGGTGGATCACTCCGCCGGTGCGGCGAGCGCCTCTTCTTCCGTCGCGTACTCCTTGAGCATGGGCTGGACGCCCGTGATCGTGAGGGTGCGATGGATGACCGGCGAGACGCCGCAGAGCGATAGCGTCTTGCCGACCGCACCCGCCTTGCTGAAGCAGTTGGCGAGGATGCCGATGCCGGAGCTGTACATGTTGTCGAGCTGCGTGAGGTTGAAGACGATCCGGGGCGGGCATGTGTCGAGGGCCTCGAGGAACGCCTCCAGGAACTCGTAACAGTGGCTCGTGTCGCCAAACACACCGTCCATGCGGTAGACGACGGCGCCGGCATCCGGCAACTCAACGCGCTGGTAGTTGAACTCGTGCTCGGTCACAGACGGACTCCCGTGCGGCGGGCTCCGGAGCGAGGTCTCCGCCACAAGCCGGACCATACCGCCGCCCGGCAGGGCCCTCAAGCGCTACGGCGCCGTGCCTCCGTTCCACGGTCCCGGCCCGCGCCGAAGCGGGGTAGAACCATGGCCATGCCCGCCGCCCTCCCCGCCCAGGATCCCCGCTCGATCTACGAGGAGAGGCTGGCCGCGCGCCAAGCGACGGCCGCCCTCGCGGCCTCCCAGGTGGAGCGGGTCAGCAACCTCCGGCTGGCGGTCTTTGCGCTGATCGTGGGCCTGCTTATCGCCATCGGCGGCTGGGACCTGACCGCCCACGCGCTCTGGCTGCCGCTGGGGGCCTTCGTGCTGCTGGTGCTGCGCCAAGGCAAGGCCGCTGCCGTCGAGCGCCAGGCGCGCGAGGCAGCGCGGCTCTATGAGAACGGGCTTGCGCGCTTGGACGGCACCTGGGCCGGTCAGGGCGTCGCCGGCGAAGGCCTGGCCGCCGCCGGGCACCCGTACGCCGCCGATCTTGATCTCTTTGGTGCCGGCGGCGTCTTCGAGTTGCTGTGCGTCGCCAAGACGCGCGTCGGCGAGCGCCGCCTCGCCGATTGGCTGCTGACGCCGGCCACGCCCGAAGCCGTCCGCCTGCGCCAGGAGGCGGTGCGCGAGCTCACGCCCCAGCTCGACGAGCGGGAGGCGCTGGCGTTGACCGAGGGCCATGTTCGCTCCGCGTTGGAGCGTGCCTCCGCCCTGCCTTGGGCGAAGGCACCGCTCCGGCTGCGGTCCAAGGGACGGCTGTGGATCCACCGCGTGCTCGCGGCCACTTCGACCGTGCTGCTGGTGGGGTGGCTCGGCTTCGGATGGAAGCCGCTCTGGATGGTCCTGTCGATGCTCGTGCAGTACGTCATGGCGACGCTCGACCGGCCGGCCGTGCACGAGGTCCTCGAAGCGGCCGACCGGCCGGCGCAGGACCTGGCGCTCATCGCGCGGATCTTGGAGCGACTCGAGACCACGCAACCGTCGTCCGAGCATCTGCGCGCGCAGGTGGCGCGCCTGGTCGCGGGCGGCCCCCCGCCCAGCGAACGCATCCGAGCCCTCGTCCGGCTCATGGACTTCGTCGACGCGCGCCTCAACCAGATCTTCCTGCCCCTCAGCTGGCTTGGATCGCTCGGCACGCAGTGGGCCTACGGCATCGAAGACTGGCGCGAGGCCCACGGCGCCTACCTCGAGAGCTGGCTCGAGGTCGTGGCGGAGGTCGAGGCGCTCTCGAGCCTCGCCAACTACGCGTTCGAACATCCCGGCGACACCTTCCCCGAGATCGTGGACCCGGAGATCGTCGCGACCCCTACGCTGGAGGTGATCGGCCTCGGGCATCCGTTGCTGGCCGACGAGCGCAACGTGCGCAACGACGTCCACCTTGCGATGGCGGAGCCGGCGCCTCAAACGTTGTTGATCAGCGGCTCGAACATGTCGGGCAAGAGCACCCTGCTGCGCAGCGTCGGCGTGGCGACGGTCATGGCCTTCGCAGGCGCTCCGGTGCGCGCGCGATCGCTGCGGATCTCACCGCTGGCCGTCGGCGCGTCGATCCAACTGCACGATTCGCTGCAGGAGGGCGCGTCGCGCTTCTACGCCGAGATCGAGCGGCTGAGCCAGATCGTCAGGCTCAGCCGGGAGCAGGCCCCGGCGCTGTTCCTCATCGACGAGATCCTGCACGGGACGAACAGCCACGATCGACGTCTCGGCGCCGCGGCGGTCGTCCACGCGCTGCTGGGTGCGGGCGCGCTGGGCCTCGTCACGACGCACGATCTTGCGATCGCCGGCATGGCGGACGAGGACGGCTCGCGCGTAACCAACATGCACTTCGAGGACCAGGTCGAGGACGGCAAGATCGCCTTCGACTACACGCTGCGCACGGGCGTGGTGACGCGCGGCAATGCCCTGGCCTTGATGCGGATGGTCGGCATCGACGTTCCGGAGGACGTCGCCAAGGAAGATGTCAGCGACGGCGTGGAGTCCGCTGGCACGTAGGGCAGATGTGCGTGCCGCGCTGGCCTACGACCAGGCGCCGGATCGAGCTCCCGCAGCGCGGACACGGCTTGCCGGTCCGGCCGTACACGCGGAACTCGTCTTGGTAGCTGCCGGGCTGGCCTTCCGGCGTGCGGTAGAAACGATCGAAGCTGGAACCCTGCAGCTCGATCGCGTGGCGCAAGACGTCCTGGATCGCACCGTGCAACGCCTCCGCTTCCGGACGTCGGACGGAGTTCGAGCGCCTCAGCGGATGCAGCCGAACCCGGTGCAGGGACTCGTCGACGTAGATGTTTCCGAGCCCGGCCAGGAAGGTCTGGTCGAGCAACAACGGCTTGAGTGCGCGCCGGCGTGTGTGCAGCGCGGCGTGCAGGCTCTCGGGCGTGAAGCCCGGCTCGAGGGGCTCGGGGCCGAGATGGGCCAAGGCCGCGTCGGCGTCGCGGACGTAGAGCACGCGACCGAACTTGCGCACGTCGAGAAACCGCAGCGAGCGCCCGTCGTCGAGCTCCAGCGACGCTCGGACGTAGGCCCCGGCCGTCTGGTCCGCCGGCTCGACGTAGAGGCGGCCGGTCATGCGCAGATGCACGAGCAGCGCCCCGGCTTCGTCGCCGTCTCGCTCCAGCTCGAGCACGATCTGCTTCGCGCGCCGCCGCAACGCGCGGATCGTGCAGCCCGTGACCGAGCGCGCGAAGGCGGGGCGGGTCAAGCCGCCGAGTGTCCGTGCCCACGACACGTCCGTGCCCACGACGGTCCGCCCCACGAGCTTCGGTGCGACGAGACGCATCGTGGTCTCGACCTCAGGTAGCTCGGGCATCAGCGTCCTCCGATCAGGTAGCTGACGCCCAGAACGAAGAGCGCTACCAGCACGAGACGCCGGAAGAGCGACGGTCGGATCTTGTCGCTGAGGCGTCCGCCGAGCCAGGTGCCGACCGGGATGAGTGGTAGGAAGATGGCGGCGTCCTTGAAGATGTCGACCGTGAGGATGCCGTTCGCGCTGAGCAGCACGACATGCACGGCGCTCGCTGCCATGAAGAAGCCCTGCAGCACGGCCTTGAACGCGGCGGGCGGCAGGCCGCGCGCCTGCCCGTAGGCGATCACAGGCGGACCCCCGGTGGCGAACGCGCCGCCGAGCGCCCCCGCCGCGAGGCCTGCGGCCATGCCCCAACGTCGCGGCACGCGCCCCAGGTCGTCGCGCGGCGCGCGCTGAGGAAGGAACGTCCAAAGGACGTAGAGCACGATGCAGGCCCCCAGGATGCGGATGCAAGGATCCGGATCCAGATGCTTGAGCGCCAAGACGCCGACGGGCAGTCCGAAGGCGGCGCCGAGGAGCTGCGGCCTGATCTCGCGCCAGATGACGTGCTCGCGGTAGCGCAGGAAGATCAGTGTCGAGACGCAGACGCCGCAGACCGCGGTCGTTGCCACGGCGGTCGGTACAGGGAGGAAGCGCGGCAGGATGGACATCACCACAAGGCCGAAGGCGAAGCCGATGACCCCTTGGATCCACGCGGCAACGAGTACGACGACGGCGATCGCCATCTGATCGCTGGTCATGCGGAAGCTCCCCCAGGGGAGCCGCCGTGTGCGGGCGCGCCGCTATGCATCCTGGGGCCGGGCGTCATGGCGGCGATTGCATGGGCCTCGGCATCGAGCAGCTCCTCCCAGCGTTGCTCGACCGTCTCTCGTGGCGAGGGGAGGAGGTGGGCGAGATCGAGGAAGGCGCGGTAGTGGCCCTCCTCGGAGGCCACGAGTGAGCCGTAGAACCGTCGCAGGGTCTCGTCCTCGGCATGTTCGGACAGCAGCTTGAAGCGCTCGCCGGAACGGGCTTCGATGAGGGCGCTGACCAGCAGGCGGTCGACCAGTTCCGAGAGAGCCAGCCCACGACGGACGTGCACCCGCAGGGCGCCGGCGTAGGCATTCGTGTGGCTGCGCTCGAAGTGGCCGCCGCGCCCGATGAGGTGCCGCAGCACCTGGCCCAGGTGCAGGACCTCGTCCCGCGCGATGGAAGCCAGCGTGCGGCTCCAGCGGTCCGCACCCGGATGCTCGGGCTCCTCGTCCCGCAGGTCGACGCGGAACGGCCAGCGGCTGAGGAGCTCGAGGGCGTTGCTGGCCGCCTTGCGCTCCAGGTGCGCGTGGTCGTTCAGGAGGGCCAGGGGATCGCTCAGGGCGGACGCGACCCACACCGCGGGCGTTGCGCTGCGCAGGGGCCCGTCGAGGGCCGGAGTCTGACCGGTCGGGAACGTCACCTGGGGGAGCCTACACGCGAGTGGGTGCTTGAGCGCCCGGCTCTGGTACCGTTCCGGCCTCGGACCCAAGACCGTAGGTCCCCAGCCGAAAGACGAGCCATGGCCCGCCGTCCTGAGCCCCCGCCCAAGCCGCCGTTCTGGCATCGCAGCCGCCTCACCTGGGTGAACGCTCTCGGCTTCGCGCTGACCCTGTTCCTCGGCATCTTCCTGTTGCTGGCCGGGTTCTCGAACGTCATGCCCAAGTCGGATCCGATCCGCTTCGAGATTCCCACGGCGTTCGCAGCCGTGTTGGTCCTGGCGCAGTTGGCAACGGTGGGACTCGGCGCGGTCGTGGTGTTTGGCTTCATGATGCGCGGTGCCGACTTCCACACGCACAAGCCCCGGCTCTACGTCTTCTGGTGGACCTGCGCAGGCTTCCTCTTCTTCCTCGTCGACATGATCAGCCTCGTGAAGTTCGGCATGTCCGATCTGCCCAACGCGGCGCGCTGGTCGGAGCATCTCTACTGGGGCGTCGCGCCGGTGGGCTTGCTCTGCTTCGGGCTCATGGGCTACGTGAACATCGACATCCCTGCCGATGACGAGGACGAGCATCACGACGACGATCACTACGATGACGAGCACTACGACGAAGAGCATCACGACGACGAGCAGTACGCGGAAGAGCACGCGTGAGCGACCCGGGCGACATGCCCCGGCAGATCGCCACCCGGTTGGGCGTCGGCAAGGCCCACCGCCACATCTTCCTCTGTGCAGATCAGACCAAGCCCAAGTGCGCCAGCCGCGATGACACGATCGAGGTGTGGCAGCACCTCAAGCTGCGGCTGAGGGAGCTGGGCCTCGAGGGCACGGTGCATGCGGATCCGCACCTGCCGTGCGTCCACCGCAACAAGGTGGACTGCCTGCGCGTGTGCCACAGCGGCCCCATCGCACTCGTCTACCCGGAGGGCGTCTGGTACCGCAACGTCACGATCCCCGTACTCGACCGCATCATCGCGGAGCACCTGATCGGTGGGACACCCGTGGCCGAGCACGTGATCGCAGCCGCTCCCCTCGTCCCGCCGCCGCTGGATCCCGACGCGCCGACAGCGTGACAAGCTACCGGGTCGCCAGCTAGAGCGTGACGAGCTACAGGGTGAACTGGAAGTCCTCGACGAGGGCGCCCGGCATGCGACCGCTGCCTGTGGAGCGGCCGAAGTACGTATCGCTATCAAGGATCATTTCGCGCTCGGCCGTGAGGCCGACGAGGTTCTCCCCCAGCACGCGGTACATCGTCTCGTCGAAGCGCATCACGTTCAGCGGGGCCTGCACCTCGCCGCCCTCGACCCAGAAGGTCGCAAAGCGCGTCATGCCGGTGGTCCGGCAGGCGCTGCGGTCGCTGTAGTTGAGGTAGTGCACGTTGCCGACGTAGATGCCCTTGTCGAGCTGCGTGATCATCTCGCCGGAGGGGAGATCACCTGCACCGAGATCCACGGACTCTGGCGACTCCGACGACGACGCGCCGTTCGTAGCCACGCCGTACTCCTTGGCGGAGCGCGGCGAAATCAGGCAGTCGCCATACTCGCCACCATCGATCAGCGTGACGCTGTCGGGCCGGATGAAGCCTGAGCCCTGGAAGTTGGCCGCGATGCCCTCGGCCGTGTTCTCGCGAATCGTCACGCTGTCGGCGAGCTTCGCCTCGCCGCTGATCATCTTGAGCAGCGGAGTCTGACGCGTCCTGTGTGACTTCAAGCCGAAGCCGCCCCAGGAGAGCAGCCCGACCATGTCGTAGACGGCGGCGGGAGCCAGGTAGACGCGGTAGCCGCCCGCGGGAATCGTGACCGGCGCGCGCTTGAGGGCTTCGAGCTGCTTGCCGGCGGTGTCGATCTTCTGCTGGAAGGCCGCTTCATCCCACGTGACGCCCGCGTAGGAGCTCTTCACGGCCTTGTCGGCCTGGTGGTAGAAGCTCCAGTCGAAGTTGTAGTTCGACGTGTCGAACCAGTTGCGCTGCCCGAGCGAGTTCGCGAAGCCCGAGCCGATCGCACCGGACGCATAGATGCCGACGAGATCCCTGCCTGCAGCCGCGGCGCGGATCTGGCCCAGGGACTGCTCCGGGGCGGGTAGCTCGTTCGCGCTGTGACGTTCGCTCGAGTTCACCTCGGTCGCATACAGCAGGTGCGGATCCTCGGGCAGGTGCGGCAACTTCTCCCGCAGCCGCTTCACGAGGGCGGTCAGGCGCTGCGTGTCCTCGCCCTCGTCACCGGACAGCGTGACGCTGCCGCCGGCGTGGCGCATGCCGTCGATGAGATCCACGGATAGGCAGCGCTGCACGACCGAGCCGGCCTGGCGCACCTCGCCCTGGTTGAAGCGGACGAAGTCCGAGTCTTCCCCGTCGAACGAGCACGTGTGGACCTCATCGCCCGTGAGCTGGCTGGTGAGGTGATCGGCGAGGCCGTTGAAGTAGGTTTGCATCGCTTTACGCACCACCAAAGACGTCGACGTTCTCGAAGAGGCAGGCGGGCGTGGCGTGGCCGACGCGCACCATCTGGTTGGGCTCGCCCTTACCACAGTTCGGCGTGCCCATGATCTCGAGCGACGCCTCGCTGCCGACCATCTTCAGGCTGCGCCAGAAGGTCGCGGAGATGCCGCGGTAGTTGTTCTTGCGGACGACCGTGGTCAGCTCGCCGTTCTCGATGCGACGGCCGTACTCGCAGCCGAACTGGAACTTGTTGCGCGAGTCGTCGATCGACCACGAGCAGTTCGTCGCCATCAGGATGCCGTTCTCGACGGCACCGATCATGTCGTCCATCGACGAGGTCCCGGGCTCCAGGTTCAGATTGGCCATGCGGTCGATGGGCGGTCGGTTCCAGCTGCAGGCACGGGCGTTCGCGACGCCCTCGATACCGGCGCGGGCTTGCGACGTCGCGCTGCCCAGCGGCTTCAGCAGGATGCCATCCTTGATGATGTACGTCTTGTCGGCGCGGGTGCCTTCGTCGTCGAACCCGTAGCTCGCCATCTGGCTGGAGACCGTCGGGTCGAACGTGATGTTCAAGAGATCCGAGCCGTAGCGGTAGGTGCCGAACATGTCGAGCGTCACGAAGCTCGTGCCGGCGTAGTTGCGCTCGTCACCGAGGATCCTGTCGAGCTCGATCGGGTGGCCGATCGACTCGTGGATCTGCAGGATCATCTGGTCGGGGGCCAGGAGCAGGTCCATCGTACCGGTCGGGCAGTCGGGGGCGCTCAGCAACTCGATCGCCTCGCCGGCGAGGCGCGGCGCCTCGGTGTGGAACCCGATCTCGTCGAGGATCTCGAGGCCGCCCTGCCGGCCGTTGCCGTAGCCGCCGAGCGTGCGTGTCTGGGTCTCGGCGCCCTCGTTGGCCGTGACGCTCATGACCGGGACGAGGTAGTGGAAGCGCTGGTGGATGCGCGCGCCCTTGTTGTTGACGTAGAACGTCTCGCCGTCGGTGAAGCCGATGCCCGCATACCAGTCGACGATGCGGTCGTCGCCCTTGAGCTTCTCGCACTGCGTGCGGACGATGCCGATGCGGTCCGCGAGGCTCATGCCGGTCCAGGGCTGCTGCACAGGCGTCTCGTAGGAACCCTGCGCCGCGCTCGGCGTCATGCTCGAGAAGTCGGCGACGGACTTGCCCGCGCTGCGCTCGGCCCAGGCTTGGGCACGGCGCGCGGCTTCCGCGAGACCGGAGCGGGTCAGGTCGCTCGTGGCGGCGTAGCCCAGTCCACCGCCGTGGGCGACGGTGATCATGGCGCCGGCGTCGGTATGGTCACCGACCGGCTGGAGGATGTCCTGCCGGACGGCGACGGATTCACCGCTCTCGGATTGGTAGCGCAGGGAGCAGTAGTCGACGTCCGGGGCGATCTCCCGGAAGCGCTTCTCAAGGGTCTCGATCACGGGGCTGGTTCTCCGGAGGGGGCGCCAAGCTACCACGTCATGCGGTGCTGGCAGGCAGCCGGGTCCCGGCGAGAATGCCCGCATGAGCACGCGCCCCCCCACGATCGTCGCCATGGGCGGCGGCGGCTTCTCGATGGAGCCGGACAACCTCCTGCTCGACCGCTTCGTGCTCGAGCTGGCGGGCGTGGATGCCCCGCGCGTGGCGTTCTTCCCGACAGCGAGCAGCGACCCCGACACGTACGTGGCGAACTTTCACGAGGCCTTCGCTTCGCTAGGCGCGGTCACGGAAGAGGTCCTCCTGCCATGGGAGAGCGCGATCGACGGCAAGCCCGAGGATGGTCGGCCTCTCGCCGAGGCGGATCCGGTCGCCCTGGCCGCGCGGCTTGCATCCTGCGACGCGATCTACGTCGGCGGCGGCAACACACGACGCATGCTCGCCGTCTGGAGGGCCTATGGCGTGGATCCGGTGCTGAAGCGCCTCTGGGCCGAGGGCCGCGCGGTCATGGCCGGCGTGAGCGCGGGTTCGATCTGCTGGTTCGAGCAGGGCGTCACCGACTCAATTCCGGGCAAGCTGACCCCTATGCAGGGCATGGGCTGGATCGGCGGATCGAACTGCCCGCACTACGACGGTGAGGCGCTGCGTCGGCCGTCCTACGAGGCGCTCGTCGGCGACGGCACGCTCCAACCTGGCATGGCCGCCGACGACGGTTGTGCGCTGGTCTACCGCGGGACCGATCTTGTCGACGTCGTCAGCTCGCGGCCCGAGGCCTACGCGTGGCGCGTGGACCGTGTCGGCGACGGCGCAGCCTCGCGCAGGACCGACGCCCGCTATCTGGGTCCGCTTGCCGCCTCGTAGCGCTTCAGCGCCGCTGCCACGAGCCGCTCCGTAAACCCCGCATGGCCGGCAGGATCGTGCAGCAGGCAGAGGTCCGCGCCGCCAGCGTCCGCGGGCGGGTAGTAGATGCCGCAGTTCGAGTTGATCTCGAGCATGAAGACGCGTCCCTCGCTGTCGACACGCATGTCGCAGCGGCCGAAGCTCACACCGCCAAGGCCGTCGAACAGCTTCGCGGATGCATCGCGCAGGCGTGCGTCGAGCGTCTTGTCCGCTACCGGGAAGCACACGAGCCCGTCGTAGTCGAGCCACTTCAAGTCCGCGTGCTTGAACGCCTCACCCTCGGGGAAGCGGTACTGCATCGGCGTGTAGGTGATCGGTACGCCCTCGGGGTCCGGGTTCTCCGCAACGAGGACCGTGCACTCGTGGCCCGCGATGTACTCCTCGATCATCGCCGCGCCGTGGCGCGACATGATCTTGCGTGCCTGGCGGCGCAGGCCGGCGGGTGTGACCACGCGTGAGGCGCGACTGATGTCGATGCTGGAGTAGCTGTTGTGGTGCTTCACGAACAGCGGGAAGGTCAGCTCGCGGGCCGCGCGCGCCACGTCCTTGGCGCTGCGTGCGATCAGGCCAGCGGGCGTGCCGATCCCCTGCGCTCGGCAGACCCGCTTCATGTCCTCGCGCGTGGGCTCGTAGTTGATGGACGAGGCCCCCGTGAAGGGGAAGCCTAGTTCTTCGAGCGTCTCGACGACCTCGATCCCGGGCTTGTCATCCTCCCCGACCGCCCCGTCGCAGAGATTGAAGAAGACGTCGTAGCCCATGGCCGCGCGCTCGCGGACGATCGCCACGGACGTCTGCTTGGTCAAGATGGCCACGTCCCACGTAGCTTCCGGCAGGAACGGCCGGGGGTCGCAGGGCCAGTCGTCGTCCGGGAACGGATCGGCGTCGAGATCTTGGTTCGTCAGCAGGCAGATGCGCACGCGGTCCCTCCGCGCAGGATGCTACTGCCTCGGACCTCTGCTGGGCCGTGAACTCGCGCCTCTTGTGCGATGCGGTCGGCGCGGGCGAGCGGGTACGCGGGTACGGAGGCGGGCTCTGTTGTTGCAGATTGGCGGGCGCGGTGCAGTCGCCACGGGTCGAATCTGCAACAAACGTTCACCCCTCCGTACCCCCCCGCTCCGTCCCCCGTACCCCTTCCGGAGCCAGGGGGCGCGTGCTACCGTGCTGGCGAGACCGTGCTACCGAGACCGGACCAGTTGTTGCGTCTTCGTCAGCCCCGCCAACTCGCGGTAGATGGTCCGGGCTCCGTACTGCGAGCCTTTGAGAGACCAGTTTGATGCTCCTTCTGGCGCTCTTCGTACTCGGCAACCTCGCCGGAGCGTTCTTCTGCTCGCTGAGCGAGGCGGCCATGCTCGCCACGAGCGACGCGCGCATCCGCGCCCGCATGGAGCACGGCGACCGGCGCATGGCGAGGCTGCTCCATCTCAAGTGCGACATTCGAGGCACGCTGGCCGCGATCGTCCTGCTGAACAACATTTTCGCCGTAGGCGGCACGGCGGCGATCACCGCGATGGGCACGCAGATCCTTCCCGAAGCGCTTGCCGGTTGGGGCATCTCGGCGACAGCGGCTGTGGGGCTCCTCATCGCGCTTCAGACGATGCTGATCATCTGCTTCGCGGAGGTCCTGCCGAAGATCATGGCCGAGGCACAGCCCGAAAGGATTGCAGGCTTCGTGGCGCCGACCGTCGTCTGGACGCGCCGCGTCCTGCGCCCGCTGCTCTGGCTTCTCGACATCATGGTCGGATGGGCTCGGCCGTCCCGGCGCGCGCCCGAGGGCGAAGAGGCGGAGATCCGTGAGCTCGCGCGCATGGGCCATGAGGGAGGGCACATTCAACCGGACGAAGCCGCGATGATTCGGCGCGTCTTCCGGCTCGACGACATCACTGCCCAGGATGTCATGACGCCACGTCCCCTGGTCCAGGCCTTCGATGCCGCCTCTACGGTGGGACAGATCCGTGACGAACTGTTTGCCGCGCACCACCACCAGTTCCCCGTCTACGAGCGCGACCTCGACCACGTGTGCGGGATCCTCAACGTGCACGAGGCTCTTGCCGCCCTGGTGCGAGGCGAAGATGAGCGCCCTGTCGGCGACTTGCGGCAACCGGCACTCTTCCTGCCCACGTCCCGGACCGTGGACGAGCTGTTGCGCGACCCGCAGGTGCGCCGTGGTCGTTTGGCTGTTGTGATCGATGAGTACGGCGTCACCGAGGGCATCGTCACGGAAGACGATCTGATGGAAGAGCTCATCGGAGAGGCCATCGATGAGACCGAGCTGAGCGTGGGACTCGTCAAGCGACTGTCGCGGGATGCGGCGCTCGTCCATGGCCTGACGCGTGTACGTGACATTGCGCGCTTCCTCAATTGCATGGTCGCCTACCAGAGTCATACCGATGGGACCACGACGGTGACAGGCCTCCTGCACGAACGGCTGGAGCGGATTCCCAAGACCGGAGACCGCGTTGAGGTTGGCGAGACGCTCTCGCTGGAGGTCCAGGAAGCGGACGAGCGCACCGCGTTGCGGGTGCTCGCGCGGCGGCACGACGCGGCGTATCCGTAGTGCCGCCCGTACCGACGGATACCGAGTGCGTCACGAATCATCGCGATTGAGCCGCCAGGCATGACGGCGAATCGCGATGATAGTTGACGCACTCTGGATCTAGCAGGAGCGGTCATTGCGCGCGGCGCTGGAGCGAGCCAGAATCGCCGCCTTCCTCCGGGCCTTGCCATGATCCGCGTCCGCAATCTCCAGAAGACCTACTACGTGCACAAGAAGGCCCCCGGCCTCATGGGATCGGTGCGCTCGCTCTTCAAGCGCGAAAGAATCGCCAAGCATGCCGTGTCGGGCGTGGACCTCGACGTCGGCGAAGGCGAGATCTTGGGCCTCGTCGGTCCCAACGGCGCGGGCAAGACCACGCTCGTGAAGATGCTCGCGGGGATCATCCACCCGACGGCAGGCGAAGCCACGGTCCTCGGCCACACGCCCTGGCAACGCGACAACGAGTTCCGCCGGCAGATCGCCTTGATCATGGGCCAGAAGGCGCAGCTCTGGTGGGACCTGCCTGCTGCGGACGGCTTTCTCCTGCTGAAGGAGATCTACAAGATCCCGGATGCGCGCTACCGCAAGAACCTCGCGTACCTGGCTGAGGTGTTGGATGTCGAAGAGCACCTGAACGTGCAGGTGCGTCGCCTGAGCCTCGGCGAGCGCATGAAGATGGAACTCATCGCGGCGCTGCTGCACGAGCCGCGCGTCGTCTTCCTCGACGAGCCGACCATCGGACTCGACCTGACCGCCCAGCGGGCGATCCGCGAGTTCCTGCTGGCCTACCGGGAAGAACACCGCCCCGCGATGATCCTCACCAGCCACTACATGGAGGACATCGAGAGGCTTTGCAAGCGCATCGTCATCATCGACGACGGCGGGTTCATCTACGACGGTCCTCTTGAAGACGTGGCGCGTACCTACGCGATCCAGAAGGTGATCACGGTGCATCTGAGCGATGGCGCGGCCATCCTGCCGGAACCGTCCGAGCTCGAGCGCTTCGGCCAAGTCATGGAAGCCGGGGAGAACGAAGTTCGCCTGTGCGTCGACCGGGCCAAGGTGGCGGACGCCTCCGCCTTCCTCCTGGCGCGCCTCCCGGTCGCGGATCTCTCCATCGACGAGGAAGACATCGGGACGATCATCGAGCGCATCTTCCGCGAGCGCCGGGTGCACGCGCCGTGACCGGGCGTCTCTTTGTCCAGGTCGCCAGCATCGAGGCGCGCAAGCGCATGAGCTACCGCGTGGACTTTTGGATCAACGCGCTGATCGGCTTCGTGGCGGAGTTCGGTATCGTCTGGTTCCTCTGGGGCGCGCTCTATGCCGAGAGCGGCAAGACCGTCATCGCCGGCTTCGACTTCGACCAGATGCTCGTCTACTACGTGGTGGCCATCCTGTTCGGCAAGGTCGTTCGCGGTACCGAGTTCGATGCGCACGTGTCGCAGGACATCTACGAAGGTGGGTTGAACCGCTACCTCGTGTTTCCCGCCTCCTACGTAGGCTTCAAGTACGCCCAGCACATCGGCTCGCTGCTGCCTGCATTCATCCAGATGGCCCTGTTCGGAGGCCTCTGGCTTGCGTTCGCCGGAGGGCGGGGTGCCGAAGACATGACGGCCACGGGCGCCATCATGAGCGTGAGCACGCTCCTGCTCGCGAACCTCCTGTACTACGCGATGTCGTTCGTGCTGCACGCCGTCGCCTTCTGGGCGGACAACGTGTGGAGCTTGATCGTCGCCCTGCGGTTCGTCACGAGCCTGCTGGGCGGCCTGATGTTTCCCCTGGCGCTGTTTCCCGGCAGCGTCCAGACGGTCAACGAATGGCTTCCCTTCCGGAACCTGTTCGCCTTGCCGGCGGAGACCCTGCTCGGGCGGTCCGGCTTCGACGACTGGGCCCAGGGCATGGTCGTCGGTCTCCTCTGGCTGGCGATCCTGAGCGCGCTGGGGCGCGTCGTCTGGCGTCGCGGCAACCTCCAGTACAGCGGGATCGGCATGTGACGCGCTACATCCGCCTCTATCTGTACTTCCTACGCTTCTCGTTCAGCAAGGCGATGGAGTTTCGCGTCGACTTCTTCTTCCGCGTCTTCATGGACTCGCTCTGGTACGCGATCCATCTGGCCTTCTTCTGGGTCCTGTACCAGCACTCTCCGCTCATGGGCGGATGGACCTTCGATCAGGCCCTGGTCTTCGCGGCCGGGATCTTCGTGGCCGACGCGCTCCACATGACCATCTGCAGCAACAACCTCTGGTTCTTCCCGTTGCTCGTCAACAAGGGTGATCTCGACTACTACCTGGTGCGGCCGGTCTCCTCGCTCTTCTTCCTCTCGCTACGGGAGTTCGCGGCCAACTCGTTCCTCAACCTGTTGATCGCCGCGGGCGTGCTCGTGTGGTCGCTCGCGCGCTACCCCGACCCCATCGGAGCAGGAACCGTGTGCCTGTACGTCGCGATGCTCCTGCTGGGGAGCTTCCTCGGCTATGTCGTCAACTTCATCTTCCTGATCCCCGTGTTCTGGCTGCACAACGCGTCGGGCATGCGCGAGACCTTCTTCGTGCTCAGCCGCTTCTCGTCCCGGCCCGACGGGATCTTCCATGGCTGGGTGCGCCGAGTGTTGACGTCCATCCTGCCGTTCGCACTCATCACCTCGATTCCCACGCGCATCCTCTTCGACCCAGGCGCCGCAGGGCACGTCGTGCACATGGTGGCCGTGACCGCGGCCGCCTTCGGCGTGCTGCTGCTGGTCTGGAAACTGGGCCTGCGCGCCTACGCGTCGGCTTCGTCCTGAGTCTCGCCCCTCGTAGGATCCCGGCATGAGCCCCCGCCAGATCAAGGACGTGACGCAACTCGACGCCGCCCTGAGCGCCGATCGCTACCTGCTGTTCAAGCACAGCTTCCGCTGCAGCATCAGCACCAGCGCCTTCAAGGCCTACGAGGCGTTCGTCGCGTCCGGCGCGGACGTCGCGACGGGCTGGATCGATGTCGTCGAACAGCGCGACTGGTCGCTGGATGTCGCGCGGCGCTCGGGCATCGAGCACGCCTCGCCCCAGGCGCTCTGGATCGTCGACGGCAAGGTCGTCTGGAACGCCAGCCACTTCGACATCACGGAGGCGGCGCTCACCGCAGCGACCGCTGGCTAGCGCTGCCCGCTAGCTGAGTGTCGCCGCGACCTCGCGTGCCGCGTACGTGAAGATCACCGTGGCGCCCGCGCGCTTGATCGAGAGGAGGCACTCGGCCATCACCGCGTCGGCGTCGAGCCAGCCCTTCTCGGCCGCGGCCTTGACCATCGCGTACTCGCCGCTGACGTGATACGCCGCCACGGGCAGGTCGACGGCTTGCCGCACGTCCGCGATCACGTCGAGGTAGGCCAAGGCCGGCTTGACCATCACCATGTCCGCGCCCTCGCGCACGTCGGCGTCGACCTCGCGCATGGCCTCGGCGCGGTTGGCCGGATCCATCTGGTAGGTCTTCTTGTCGCCGCCGCGCGGGGCGGAGTCGAGCGCACGCCGGAACGGACCGTAGAGGGCCGAGGCGTACTTGACGGCGTAGGACAGGATGCCTACTTGCTCGTGGCCCGCGTCGTCGAGCGCATCACGCAGGTAGCCCACGCGACCGTCCATCATGTCCGACGGCGCCACCATGTCGGCGCCCGCCTCGGCCTGGGCCACGGCCATGGCGGCCAGGATCGGCAGGGTCTCGTCGTTGAGGATCTGCCCGTCCCGCAGCAGGCCGTCGTGGCCATCGCTCGAGTAGGGATCCATGGCCACGTCCGTGATGACGAGCATTTCCGGCAAGGCGAGCTTGAGGCGGCGCACGGCCCGCTGCAACAGTCCGTCGGGGCGGGTGGACTCGGTCGCGAGCGGGTCCTTCAGGTCATCCGTCAGGGCGGGAAAGAGCGCGACGGCAGGAATGCCGAGATCGAAGGCGGCGCGCGCCTCTTCCACGAGCACATCGATGCTGTAGCGCTCGACACCCGGCATGGCTTCGACGGGCTGGCGTTCGCCCTCGCCCTCGACGACGAACACCGGCCATACGAAGTCGCTCGGATGCAGCCGCGTCTCCCGCACCAGCGCTCGCATGGCGGCGGAGCGCCGATTTCGTCTCGGTCGATCCGGCATGGGGAAGGGAAGGTCGTCCATGGGCGCACTCTACCCGGCGTGGGTCGCTTCGTCCCCTAGCCAGGCCGCGCCGAACACACCCGCGCTGTCGCCGAGCTCGTTGCGCAGGATCGGCGTCTGAAGCCGGTCGTTGAACAGGACTCTCTCCACGGCGGCGGGTCCACGCTCGTAGAGGACGTCGGCGTTGGACAGGCCCCCACCCAGGACGATCGCGTCGGGGTCGATCAGGTGGATCACGCGTGCGATCGCCTCGCCAAAGAAGGCGAGGTAGCGCTCGACGGCGCGTTTCGCGTGCGCATCCCCCGCAGCAAGGCGCTGCAGTACCTCAGGCGCGCGCACGCGATCCCCCGATAGGCGAGCATGGTCCTGCTCCAGCGCAGGTCCCGAGAGGCGCGTCTCGAGGCAGCCGCGTTGTCCGCAGTAGCAGCGCGTCGGCTCGGGGGCGGCCGGGTCGAGATCCTGCAGCGGGCTGTGGCCCCACTCCCCTGCGATGCCGTGCCGCCCCGTACGGGCCTTGCCACCGATCACCAGTCCGCCCCCCACGCCCGTGCCCAGGATGATCCCGAACACCACGTCGTGACCTTGCGCGGCGCCGGCCACCGCCTCAGCCACGGCGAAGCAGTTCGCGTCGTTCGCCACCTCGACCGACCGCCCCAGGCGGTCCTCGAGATCGCTCTTCAGCGGATGCCCGATGAGCCCCGTCGTGTTGCTGTTCTTGACCAGCCCCGTGTGCGCATCGATGCAGCCGGGGATGCCGACGCCGACCAGGGCGGGGCCTTCGGCCTCCTCCAGAAGCCCGGCGGCGAGGCCGGCGAGATCATCCAGGACCGCGTCGTAGCCGGCCTCGGACCGGGTCGGGATGCGGCGACGCGCAACGACGGCCCCGGCCGCATCCAGCAGGATGCCCTCGGTCTTGGTGCCTCCGAGATCGAGTCCGACGCGCATCACAGCCCCCGAGCCTAGGAGGAGGGCCCCATCCGTTCCTAGAATCGCCCCCCACCCCAGGGAGAGTCCCATGCCCCACGCCCGCACCCTCACCGTCCTCGCGTGCCTGCTCACGCTGGTCTTGGCGCTGCCCGCGGCCGCCCGCGAGGGAGACGACGAGAATGCCATCCGTCTCATGGAGTCGATGTCCGTCACGCCCGACGGAGCGACCGTCGTCTTCTCGTGGCGCGGGGATCTATGGAGCGTGCCAACGGCCGGGGGATCCGCGCGCCGCCTGACGTTCCATCCCGGCAACGACATCCGCCCGCATGTCTCGCCCGACGGCAGCAGCATCGGCTTCGTGAGCAACCGCACGGGCGTCGAGCAGGTGCACGTCATGCCGCTCGGCGGCGGCCGGCCGAAGCAGATCACGACACACAGTGAGGGGGCGCGCCTCTACGACTGGTTCCCCGACTCGAAGTCCGTGCTCATTCGCACGCAGCGCGACGACCACTGGCGCGACGCCAACCGCCTCTTCCGGAAGGCTGTCGACCCGGACGCCAAGCCGGAGATGCTCTTCGATGCCGCAGCCGGCTGGGCCAGCGTGTCGCGCGACGGCAACTGGATTGCGTTCACGCGCGAGCGCAGCGCTTGGTACCGCAAGGGCTACCGCGGGCCGAGCGCCAGTCAGATCTGGCTCTACGGCATCCAAGACAAGTCGTTCACACGCCTCAGCGAGGGCGACCATGGTGAACTCTGGCCCATGTGGGGTGTGGGCAAGACGATCTTCTACGTGAGTGAAGAGGACGGCACCTGGAACCTCTGGCGCCGCGATTCCGCGAGTGGCGAGAAGATCCAGCTGACGCATTGGAAGGATGACGGGGTCAGCTACCCGGCCGTCTGCGAGAACGGCAAGAGCATCATCTTCCGCCGACTCTTCGATACGTACCGCTTCACCCTGGGCAGCAAGCCGGCGAAGCTCGTGGCGTTCGATACGGGCGATCCGAGCGTCGATCCTACCCAGCGTCGTTCGGTCAACCGCGCCACCGCGGCCACGTTCACGAGCGACGCACGTGAGATCGCATTCGTCGGGAATGGTGACCTCTGGGTCATGGACACCGAGCTCAAGGAGCCGAGGCGCATTACGAGCACCGCCGCGGAAGAGAAGGAGCCCTTCTTCTCCGAGGACTTCAACACGCTGTACTTCATCAGCGAAGCAGGCGGTTCGTCGGACATCTGGCGGGCACGCCGGGCCGACGACGAGAAGTACTGGTGGCAGAACAGCGAGTTCCTCGTCGAGCAGGTCACGAAGGACGCCGACGTCGAGTCGGACGTGCGACTGACGCCGGACGGCAAGCGCATCGCCTACCTGCGCGGAACCAACCTCTGGACGATGGATCTCGACGGCAAGGACGCGCAGCAGCACGTCACGTCGTTCACCGGCATGGACTACACATTTGCGCCCGACGGCCGCTGGATCGCCTACAGCAAGCCGGACGATGACTTCAACTGGGACGTGTGGATCGCCGCCGTGGACGGCTCGCGGGAGCCATTCAACGTCTCGCGTCATCCCGACAACGACGGCAACCCGGCGTGGTCCCCCGACGGCAAGGTCCTGGCGTTCACCGGGCGCCGATGGACCGAGGAGAGCGACGTCTGCTACGTGTGGCTCCGAAAGCAGGACGATGAGACGGTCGACCGCGACCGCACGCTCGAGAAGGCCCTCAAGAAGATGAAGGGCCGCAAGAAGAAGGACGCCGCCAAGAAGGACGACCCGAAGAAGGGCGGCGGGAAGACGGACGAGCCCAAGAAGGACGACCCCGCCAAGGCAGACCCCACGAAGGAGCCGGCGGACGAGCCCACGAAGGCCGACGCTCCTGCCAAGGATCCGATCGCCGGCACGTGGAGCGGACGGATCTCGGGCGAGGCCCCGCTGCCGAAGGACGGACTCGATCTCACGATCGTCGTGACGCGCGGCGAAGACGGCACCTACAGCGCAACCCTCGAGGTCGTCGGCCAGTTCTCGGGAACCGCGGAGACGTTCAGCTACGACAAGGACACAGGCAAGGTCGCCTTCGCCGCGACGACCCCGATCGGTGCGCTGCAGGGCGCGGCCACGATTGCGGGCGAGCGTCTCGAAGGGACCTGGAGCATCGGCGCGATGATGTCGGGCACGCTCGAGGCCACGCGGGATGCGACGACGCCTCCGGCGAAGGAGGGCGACGCCAAGGACGAGGGCGACGCCAAGGCCGACGCCAAGAAGCCGAAGGAGCCCGACCCGGTCGAGATCGACTTCGAGGACCTCGAGAATCGCATCAAGCGGATCAAGATCGAGGACTCGAACGAGGGCGGTCTGTTCTGGTCGCACGACAGCAAGAAGTTGGCCTTCTCCGCGTCAGTCGGCGGCCGCCGGGGCCTCTACACCGTCGAGTTCCCCGACAAGATCAAGCCCACGTTCCTGACCGCCCTGACGGGATCGCGGCCGACGTGGATCAAGGACGGCAACCAGATCACCTGGCTCGCCGGCGGCTTCCCCGCCACGCTCTCGGCGTCGGGCAAGGCGACCTCCTACCGATTCAACGCCCGCCAGGAGGTCTACCTGCCGGACATCCACGGTGCGGCGTTCGACCAGGCGTGGCGCACGATGCGCGACACGTTCTACGACAAGACAATGAAGGGTCTCGACTGGGACGCGATCCGCGCCAAGTACGCCCCCATGGCCGGGCGCTGCGCCACGGGCGACGAGCTGCAGACTGTGACCAACATGATGCTCGGTGAGCTCAATGCCTCGCACATGGGCTATCGCGCCCTCGGCCGCGGCTGGAGCGCCAGCGGCTGGCGCGACGTGACCGGTCATCTCGGGTGCCGCTTCGATCCCGCATGGGACGGTGACGGCCTCAAGGTGCGCGATGTCGTGCCCGGCACGCCCGCCTACCAGGCTCGAAGCCGCATCCACGCGGGTGAGGTCCTCCTCGCCATCGACGGGCTGCCGGTGAACGGCGCCACGAACCTCACATCCCTCATGACCGGGGATCCGCAGCGCATGGTCGAGGTGAAGGTCGCCAACGAGAAGGGCGAGGAGCGCACGGTCAGCATGCGTCCCACGAACTTCCCGGGCGTACGCCGGCGCCTCTACGACCACTGGATCGAGGGCACGCGCGCCAAGGTCGACAAGGCCTCGGGGGGCAAGCTGGGCTACCTGCACGTGCGCAGCATGAACTGGTCGAGCTTCCTACGCTTCGAAGCCGAGCTCTACAAGGTCGGCTTCGGCAAGGACGGCCTCATCATCGACGTGCGCGACAACGGGGGCGGCTTCACGACGGACCATCTGCTCACCTGCCTCACGCAGCCGCGCCACGCCATCACGGTGCCGCGACGCGGCGGCGAGGGGTATCCGCACGACCGCATGGTCTACGCGCCGTGGAGCAAGCCCGTCATCGTGCTCTGCAACCAGAACAGCTTCAGCAACGCTGAGATCTTTGCGCACGCGATCAAGACGCTGAAGCGCGGCCAGGTCGTCGGCGTCAAGACCGCGGGCGGCGTCATCAGCACGGGGGGTACGGGCATCATGGGCATCGGGACGCTCCGCCTTCCGTTCCGTGGTTGGTTCCTGCTCGACGACGGGGCGGACATGGAGCTCAATGGCTGCGTCCCCCATCACGTGGTGTGGCCGAAGCCGGAGGACCACGCCGCGGGTGTCGACCGCCAGGTCGACAAGGCGGTCGAGGTCGGGCTCGCCGAGGTCGCCGCGTGGAAGAAGCGTCCGCGCGCCAAACCGAAGTACGCCTCCGAGCGCTAGCCACGACTGCTTGGCCGCCTCCGCGGCGCCAGCTACAGGAACGTAGCGATCTGCTCGAGCGGCTTGCGCCCGATGTCGGGAACGCACGCGTCCTCCGCCGGGTACCCGCAGACAAGCAGGAGGAACGGCCGCTCGTTCTCGGGGCGGCCCAGGATCTTGCGCAAGAACCCCATGGGGCTCGGCGTGTGCGTCAGCGTCGCAAGGCCCGCCTGGTGCAGTGCCGTGATCAGCAGCCCCGTGGCCAGGCCAACGGACTCGTCGACGTAGTAGCGTTTCTGCCGGACACCGTCCGGACCGACGCCGTAGCGTTCCCCGAAGATCGCGATGAGCGCGGGCGCCGTCTCGAGGAAGGGCTTGTGCTCGTTCGTGCCGAGCGGGGCCAGCGCCTCGAGCCACGCGTCGGGCGCGCGTCCGCTGTAGAAGGCCCGCTCTTCCTCCTCGGCCGCGGCGCGGATGCGGGTCTTGACCTCCGGGTCGCGGACCACGACGAACTGCCAGGGCTGGAGGTTGGCTCCGCTCGGCGCGCTTCCGGCGGCCCGCAGGCACGCTTCCAGGACCCCAGCCGGAATCGGTCGGTCGCTGTAGTCCCGCACGGTGCGGCGGCGCTGGACCTCCTCGAGGAAGGCCTCGGCGCGCTGGAGCATCTCCTCGGGCGAGCGCTCCGGCTGCTTCGGCAAGGGTACGAGTCGGGGTTCGCTCACGGTCGCCTCCCAGGATCGGCCAGCCGGCCCTCCACCGTGCTAACAGCGGCGATCCACGGGAGTTGCGGAATCCGGGCCCAGAGACGCTATGATTCCGCGGGGTGGATCTCGCGCAAACACAGCTGCTGGTACTCAAGGCCTTGGACGGGACGGAATTCGACCGTGGCAGGCTCATGGAACATCTGCGTCCGCGCCTCGTCCTCTGGGCGGCCGGCCGGCTGAGTCCGGCCCTCCGCGCCAAGATCGAGCCCGACGACGTGGCCCAGGAGACCTTGATGGCCATCCATCGGGGCATCGAGCGATTCAAGGGGCGCGATCACCGCGCGTTCCTGGGCTGGGTCTTCAAGATCGCCGAGAACCGGATTCGCGACATGGCGGACCACTTCGGCGCCCAGAAGCGCCAGCCGGTGGTCCCCCGGGTCGATCTGGCCCAGACGACCGCCTCCGTGGTGGCCGCTCGCCGCGAGGAAGTCGACAAGGTCGCCCGTGCGCTGCCCGCACTGGCGGAGGACTATCGCCAGGTGATCAGCCTCCGACGCTTCGAGGAGCGCGAGGTGAAGGAGATCGCCGAGATCATGGACCGGTCCGAGAACGCGGTCCGGGTCCTCTACTGCCGTGCTCTGAAAGCACTGCGTAGCGCCATGGCCCTCCCGGAGGACGAAGGTCCCCCCGGATGACGTCCCAGTCTCCCCGCAAGGCGGAGACCCGAAACGTGGAGAAATGGGGCGCGACATATTCCGCTCCTGACAGTGATGACCGAAGACCACAAAGAGCGCCTACTCGCAGATTGCCTCGAGGACTACCACCGCCAGCGTGCGCGCGGTGAGCGCCCTCGTATGGAGGCCTTCAAGGAGCAGCTGGGGGACCTGAACGGGGAGTTCTTGGAGCTGGTCGCCGCGGAAACGGCGCTCGATGAGGCTCTGGAACCCGCCGTCGACGCCCCCCTGCCCTTGGCCTGGGGCAAGTACACCATCCTCCGGGAGATCGCCCGTGGGGCTGCGGGGGTGGTCTACGAGGCCGTCCACCGCGAGCTGGGGCGCAAGGTCGCACTCAAGGTCCTCAGGACCGGACTCGACACCGACGACACGACCCGCGAGCGCTTCCGTCGAGAGGCCCAGGCGCTGGCGCAGATCGAGCACGACCACATCGTCGACATCTACGAGTTCGGCGAGATCGACGGCCGCCCCTTCTACGCCATGACCCTGATCAACGGCCCCACCCTGGCCGAGCTGGTCAAGCGCGACGAGCGCCCCACACCCGAGGAACTGTGCGTCGGTCTCGCCGGCGTGGCGAACGCCCTCCAGGCGCTGCACGACGCCGGCATCATCCACCGGGACGTCAAGCCCTCGAACATCATGATCGCCGAGGACGGTCGCTACATGCTGGCCGACTTCGGCCTGGCCCGGACCGCCATGTCGGCCACGATGACGCGCACGGGCGACGCCCTGGGTACGCCGCTGTACATGAGCCCCGAACAGATGCTCGGGAGCCGCGAGGCCATCGAAGCCCGCACGGACGTCTATGGCCTCGGCGCCACGATGTACCAACTGCTGACGGGCAAGCCGCCCTTCAAGACCGAGAACCTGCATGCCCTCATGCGCATGGTGCTCTCCGAGCGACCCGAGCCGGCTCGTGCCGTCGCGCCGGAGCTGCCGGCCGGTTGCAGCCGCATGGCCATGAAGTGCTTGGAGAAGGAGCCGCGGGACCGCTACGAGTCGGCCGCCGCCCTCGAAGAAGAGCTGTTGGCCTTCGCCCATGGCGGCCGCGTCTACGGCAAGCCGCTCAGTCTATGGCAGCGCAGCGCGCGCCAGGTACGCAAGCACCCCGTCTACAGCGTGGCCGCAACCGTGCTGTGCGCGTTCGCGATCTTCCTGGCAACGCGCCCCGGACCGCCCGAGCTGCTCTCGGTCGAGACCGCGGTGTTGGCCGACGTCAGCATCGACGGACAGAGCGCCCTGCCCACGCCGCTGACACGGCACGTCCTGCCGGGTCCGGGGCGGTACACGCTGGTGATCGAGCCTCGCGACAAGGACGAGTACCTGGGCCAGACGCTCTCCATCGTCGTCGAGAAGGGCGTGCACCGCGATGCGTACGTCGGACTGCAGCCGGTGAGCACGGACAACCCCGCCGCGCTGAAAGCCATCCGTGCAGCGAGCGGCGGTGGCAAGGGAACCGATCTGAAGGAGCTCGGCCGGGATCGATCCGGAGGCGACGATAACGTGCTCGAGCTGTGGCTCCCCCGTGGATTGGTCCGCCTGGCGGACGCCAAGCACTGGGAAGCGCATGTCGGCATGGACCTGCCTCCGGGTGGAGGCGTCTTGGAGTTCCTCTCGGGTGATGTGGTCCTTGGCACGGTCTCGTTCCCTGAGCCGCAGCAGGCGAGGGACTGGATGCAGTCCGCCACCCTGCCCCCGAAGATCGCGGATCAGCTCAAGCCGGGCATGAAGGTGACGTGGCGCTTCAAGAACCAGCGCGGCAAGATCCAAGGCCTGCCCGCGACCTTCGAGATCGCGGACCCCAAGCTGGACGCACGGCTTGCCGCGAAGATGGAAGCCGTCGAGAGAACCCTGAAGCCGTGGAAAGCCAATGCCACGAAGACGGCGTTCGACACCATCCTGAAGGCCGAAGCCCTGATGGCGGAGGGTCTGTACTCCGAGGCCTTCGGCAAGCTGCGCGCGGCGGCGCGCGCCAAGGACAGCAGCCGGTTGATGATCGCAACCACGATCACCTGCCTTCGCACCCTGCTCGCCTCGGACAAGCCGACGCGGAAGGCCTACCCGGATTGGGAGCTGTGGAGCGAGATGCGCACGCTCTACAACCGCTATGACAAGGCCGCCTGGGCGACGTTCCTGGCCAAGCACGAGAAGCTGAAGAAGGCCGCTGCGGCCGCCGGAAGCACCTCCAAGAAGGCCTTGACGAAGTAGGTCTCCAAGAGACGGCACGTAGGCCGCCAGGCGGCAGGACGTCGGTCTCCGCGAGAGAAGGAATGTCTCGCCTGCCCGGGGGCATAGGCCCATGATGGTCCGCCACATGGGCGCCCCCCCCACTTACGTTCTCGGGATCAACGCATACGACCACGACGTCAGCGCTGCCCTGCTGCGTGACGGCGCGGTGGTGTATGCGATCAGCAAGGAACGCCTCACGCGCGTCAAGCACGACGCCGGCTTCTACCGCGACCCGGTGGCCTATTGCCTCATGGCCGAGGGCATCACCCTGGACGACGTCGCGCTCGTCGTGCGCAACAGCTACCTGCTGCCCGTGACCGACTTGGAGCGCCGCTTCCTGAGTCATGCCGGCTCGCAGCTCATGAGCCCGGTGGATCGGCGCCAGGCGATGCGCTCGGCCCTCTTCATGGCCGGCCCGCCCAAGGTCATCGACATCTCGCATCATCTCGCGCACGCCTACTCGGCCTGGGCCTGCTCGCCGTTCGAAGACGGAGCCTGCATGGTCGTAGACGGCGTGGGCAGCCACCGCGAGGATGCCCTCGAGGAGATCCCCGAGGGTTCGGACGCGCCGCCCCTCGCGCGAGAGTCGGAGTCCTACTACGCATTCGAGGGCAAGGCCCTGCGGACGATCCAGAAGGCGTGGCTCCAGCCCACGAAGAGTCTCGTCAACGACGACTTCTTCTACATGCAGGGCATGGGCGCCCTCTACAGCCGCGTGTCCTCCTACATCTTCGCCCACTGGAACCGCTGCGGCGAGGTCATGGGACTCGCCCCGTTCGGACGCCCCGACCTGCCGCCGATGATGGAGCTCGAAGGCGACACGCTGCGCATCGAGCCCTGGCCGGACGACTGGTGCTACCCCTACGAGGGCTTCAGCGACCGGTCCTGGCAGGAGAGCCCGCACCGCGGGCACTGGGAGGACGTTGCCTGGCGGGTGCAGGAGGACACGGAGCGGGTTCTCATCGCGCGCGCGAACCGCTTGCACGAGAAGACAGGCAGCAAGAATCTCGCGATCGCAGGGGGCGTGGCCCTCAACTGCGTTGCCAACGGCAAGCTGGTCGAGGAGACGCCGTTCGAGAACGTCTACATCCAGCCGGCGGCGGGCGACGATGGCATCGCCATCGGCTGCGCGCTCTACGGCTGGCTCGAGGTGCTCGGCCGCGAACGCACCTGGACGATGACACACCCCTACTTGGGCCGCACGTACGCAGACGCCGAACTCGAGGCCGCCGTCCACGGGGCCGGCGCGCGCCTTACGAGCTCACGGCGCAAGACCGCCAACGAAGCCCTGGCCGCCGCCGACCTGCTGGCACGAGGCCGCGTCATCGGATGGTTCCAAGGCGGAAGCGAGTTCGGCCCGCGCGCGCTTGGCAATCGCAGCATCCTCGCGGACCCCCGCAAGGACGGCATGCAGGATCACGTGAACGCGCGCGTGAAGCACCGCCAGGGCTTCCGCCCCTTCGCGCCGTCGGTCTTGGCCGAGCACGCGCACGAGTACTTCGTCGGTGCGCACGACTCCCCGTTCATGCTGCTCGCGACCGACGTGCGGCCCGAGAAGCGCTCTGTGATTCCCGCGGTCACGCATGTCGACGGGACCGCCCGGGTGCAGACCGTGCACAAGGAGACAAACCCGCGGTACCACGCCCTGATCTCGGCGTTCGCAGAGAAGACGGGCGTGCCCGTCGTGCTGAACACGTCGTTCAATGACCGCGGGGAGCCGATCGTGGAGTCACCATCGGATGCGGTCTCGACCTATCTCGGCACGGAGCTGGACGCACTGGTCCTGCACGACTGGGTGCTCGAGAAGCGCGCCATCCACAAGACGCTCCGCCCGTTCCTCAAGCGCTGGAATGCCGCAAGGAAGCAGATGCAATCACCGCAGCTCCGCCACGCCGCGGCGCTCAAGGTCCTCGAGTCCGAGTAAGGCTGGCTGCACACCGTCACGACGCATGGCGACACGCCGTGCGGGCCTACTCGTCGTCCGCCCCCGTGCTGCGGGGCTGACGCTCGATCTTGACGCGCTCGCCCCTCTTCGGGTCCACCCGGTAGAACGTGCCGCTCTTGTAGATCACGACGTCGTCCGTGTAGGGATCGAGATCCCACCGGTAGATGCTGTCCAGGCTGGGACCGGCTGCAAAACGCCGACGGCCGTTCTTGTTCACGGCGACGAGACGGCCGTTCTTGCTCTCGAGCCAGACGCACGTCGTGGCGACCTTGAGAATGCGTTCGTAGGTGATCTGTCCCGGAGCATTCTTGAAGCTGTTGCCGATCCGGCGACGCAGCTTGCCGCCCGGCGTGAGGGCGTAGATCCCGGCCGGTCCCGCCTGGGCCTGACGCACGTTCCAGAACTCGCGCACACGCTCCTTCTTGCCGGTCTTCAGGTCGATCGTGTACAGCTCGCATACGGCCATGCCCTGGCCGATGAGCTTGCCGTCCTTGTAGCGGCCCTCGAACTCGGGGCGCCGCTTGGTCACGAACAGCCGCCCCCGCTTGTCGAACCGGAAGGACAGGTTGTCCATGTCCTTCGTCTCGAGCAGCGAAACGAAGCGCCCGGCCTTCGGGTCCACGCGATAGAGACCCATGGAGCCGGTGGCGAGAATCGTTCCACCTGGACCGACCCGCACATCACGGATCTCGAGCTTCTCGGGCACGCGGGCGATGAACTTCCACGGCTCCTCGCCGGTGGGCACGAGACGCCAGAGCTCCCGGTGGCGCCGCCGCTGGGCGTCTCGCTCGGTGCCGAGCGCCTCGGCGTAGACCGCGGAATCGGTCGGGTGGACGCCGAGGATCTCGGTCCCCAGGAACCGCTCAACGCCGTCCGGATCGCGCATCATCAGTTCGCCGCGTCGCAGCATGTACACGCTGCCGGCATGCGCCGCGACACCCGACGTGCTGCTGGGGTCGCTTCGTCCGGACGCGGTCACCGTGTCGCGGAACTGCCAGATGGCTGCGTTGACCGAACCCTGGGGCGCCGTCGGGTTGTCGGCCCACCAGCGCAGCACCTTCTCACGTACCGGTGGGAGCTTCTGATGCGACGCCTGGAACGTCTGCTTGTACGGGGCGGGCTTGCCGGCGTCGAGGCAGCAGGTGTTGACGCGGAGGCTCTTCGCCTCGCCCGGCGCAAGCATCACGATCACGGTCCCGGGCGGATCGTCGTTGATCCTTGGGCGACGCGGCTCCTTCTTGGTCTTCTTGCGTGGCTTCGTCTTGCCCTTGCCCCGCGGCGTCACCACCGGGCCCAGGCCCAGGCGCTGGCAGGATCCGCTGCGCGTGGGCGTGAGGTAGGACCCGCAGATATCGATGCGCAGGGCGTCCGGGGTGCGGTTGCGGAGGTTGAGCTGCACACTCTGGTAGGAGCCGGGCTTCGTGCCGCTGGCCTCGACACGCCCCGTCCTGGCGGCGACGCGCAACGTCAGGATCTCGGGTCGCGCCGGGTCGACCGCGGGCTGCTTGTCCGCCTTGGGCGCCGCAGGCTTGTCCCGTGCGCCAGGGCTGCCGTCCTCGGCGAATCCGGGTGTGCCTGCGAGCCCGAGCACCAGGCATGCGATCAGGGCGACTTGAGGGATCACGCGCATGGATGCTCCAACTCCTGTCTCGACGTCTCTTCCAACGCCGGGGCCAGGTCCGTGCCCGCAAGATTCTGCCGGACATCCAGGGAGCTGCCGCGATCATGAGCCCGCCTCCGTCCCATGGGACGCCGTGGCAGCACGGCGGTCCAACCGTGGGCGCCGCATCGAAGATGCGCACTCGAGCCCCCTCATGCCCCAAAACGAAAAGTGCCGGGCCTCCCCCGCATTTCGGAGACCCGGCGGCGCGAAAGGCAGCGTCCGGGCCACTCCTCGGAAGAGAGCCGGCCTGACCCTTCGGCACTGCCTTCTGGAACGTGCCCCACGCGCGATTGTTGTCACTTGTGATTTGCGTCCTTTCAGGCCGGGCCGAGAGTCCCCGTAGAATCTGCAGCGATGACGACGCATGGCCATCTCCTGCTGCGGCGCCTGGCCCGAGCCGGCGCCGTGATCCTGCTCGCCGTCGTGGGCAGCGCACGGGCAGCAAGCGCTGACGCGTCCGCGTTCGAAACCGCTTGGCGGGCACGAGGGGCCACGACGGCCAAGGCGTTCGAGGCCTTCGCCGTCACGTGCCACAAGGCGAAGTTCTTCCGAGACCGCAACGCTGCCTACGAGGTCGTGCTCCTCTTCGATCCCGATCACCGCAGTGCGCGCACATGGCTCAAGTACCGCAAGGACGCCAAGGGTGGATGGAAGCGCGGCAGCTACAAGCCGCCGCGCAACACCAAGCCCCCCGGTCCTGAGCACGACAAGCTGCGGGCGACCCTCGCCGGCGACTTCACGGACGCCGCATTCGAGTTGCTCACGAAACATGCGAAGGACATCACGCCGGCTCGGCGTCAGGCTGCGCTACGGGACATGGTCCGGGTCGCACCCGCGAGGGAAGACGTCCGCGAGGCCCTCGGCGAACTCCTCACGGCGGAAGGCGTGTGGATCCTGGCCGAGTCGGTCAGCGCACGGGCACGTCGCGAAGCGATCCTGAAGCAGGCCAAGATCTGCCTTGCTGCGGTGCCGAGCCCCAAGCCCGAGCGTCCGACCCAGGCCGACAACGCACTGAAGCTTCGCTGGACGGCGATCTTCCAGGCACCGAAGGTCCGCCTGATGGGCACGGCGCCGAAGCCGGAACTGCTCCAGGCCGTCCGTCGCATCGAGGCGTGCTATCCGCTCTGCACGTTCGTTCTCGGCCCTTCCAAGCGCAAGGTGAAACCCATGGTCGTCTACCTGCTGTCGGGCTCGACCGACCGCACGACGATCTTGGCGAACCATCCCAAGACCAACGACACGTACCGTGCCTGGGCCGCCAAGCGCCAGAGCAGCTGGTTCCCCAAGACGAGCCACATGTGGATCTACGGGTCCGACCAGGGCATGCGTCTGGAGTGGTGCTCCCGCCAGGTCATGGGCAGCTTGCTCAGCGTTCGCACGGGGGTGCGCGGCGAGCCGGGCTGGGCCTTCGAGGGCCACGGCCTCTACCTCAGCAACCTGATCGCCGGCCAGCGCCGCACGTTCTTCGTGAAGCGCACCGAGTACGGCGACCAGGGCAAGCACAAGGACGACCTGTGGGAGCATCTGCGCAAGCAAGACACCGACTGGCGCCAAGAAGCCCGCACGCTCCTCGCCGGCCCGCGCGCGCCCGACCTGCGCTTGCTGCTGGGCAAGAAGCTCAACGCCATGAACACGGAGGACATGCTTGCGTCCTTCGCGCTGGCCGCCTTCCTCCTCGAGGGCCGGCCGGGCGAGGCGGCCAAGATCCTCGAGGCGGTCGGCCGCGGCAAGCAGGACTCGGTCAAGGTCCTGAGCGCGGCGGGCCTGGACCCGGCAACGCTGATCCTCAAGCTCCGGCGCTGGCTCGACGAGACGAAGTGACCGCCCGGGATCGGGCGCCCCGCTCGGCCCGCTGATTGCGTAGGATCAGGGCATGACCACCTCATGCCGCCTCGTGCTCGCAGTCTGCCTTTCGTTCCTCACCCTGCTGGGAGGGCCGGCCGCGGCAGATGAGAAGGAGCCCAAGGCGGCCGCGTTCCTGCCTCACACGCCCAAGGCGTGGCTCGGGATCGCTCCCGTGGATCATCGCTCCCGTCGGCCCATCAACCCCGACCAGATATTCTCCCGCCACATGGTCGACCCGGAGTCTGCCCCGCCGCGCGAGGGTGCCGAGGTCACCGGCGAGCGCGAGGCGCCGCAGACATGGCAGGCCATCCAGGCGGATGACCAGGGCCAGGTGAAAGGCAAGATCGCGTGGGCCTACACGAAAGTCGACGCGCCGCGGGGCATGATTGCGATGGCGTGGCTCAAGAGCGGCGGCACGCTGTTCATCAACGGTACGCCGTACGTCGGCGCGATCTACGGGGACCGCTTCGAGGTGCCGGTGCGCTTGGAGAAGGGCACCAACCACGTCTACGTGCGCGGCGTGCGGGGGGCGTTCACGCTGACGTTCTCCAAGCCGCCTGCGCGCGTGTTCCTGGCGCCGTTCCGTAGGACGACGCCGGACGTCGTCGCCGGCGAGGGGCTCGACACGGTCGCGGCCGTGCTGCTCGTCAACGCGCAAGACAGTCTGCTCGAGTCGTTCCGCTGCAAGATCGACGGCAACGAGTGGCTCCAGGGAACGCCGTCGCCCACCAGCATGCAGGTGGCCCCACTCAGCATGGTGCAGGTGCACCTGCCGCTGAAGACCAAGCCCGGCAAGGTCGCACCGAAGGAGACGGGCAACGTCGAGATCGGCGTCACCATCGAGGGCGTCGGTACCGCGCTGGTCCCGCTGCAGATCCGCAAGCGCGACAAGGCCGTCGTGCGGACGTTCGTTTCCAAGATCGACGACTCGGTCCAGCGCTATGGCATGCGTGAACCCCTCTCGGGGGCCGGGAAACAGCCGACGATGGGCCTGGTGCTGTCGCTCCACGGTGCCGGGGTCAATCCGCGTGGGCAGGCCAACGCCTACGGTCGCAAGAAGGACTTCTGGTTGTTCGCGGCGACCAATCGCGATCGTTTTGGATTCGACTGGCAGGACTGGGGTCGCCTCGACGCCTACGAGGTGCTCGAAGAGGGCTTGCGCATCAGCGGCGTGCCGCGGGAGCGCGTCTACCTCACTGGGCACTCCATGGGCGGACACGGCACGTGGCATCTGGGTGCGAACGATCCGGACGGCTTCGCGGCCATCGCACCCAGCGCCGGCTGGATCAGCTTCGACACCTACCCGGGACCGCGCCGGAAGGGCGAGTTGACCAGCATCTGGCATGCCGCCGACGGCGCGTCCTTGACGCGCAAGCTGATCGGCAACCTGAAGCAGCTGCCCACGTTCATCGTGCACGGCATGAAGGATGACAACGTCCCCTGGGCCCAGGCCCAGGAGATGGAAGCCCTGCTGACCAAGGCCGGCGCGCCGCCCAAGACGCATTATGAGAAGGACAAGAAGCACTGGTGGGATGGCTACCCCGAGCCGGGCGCTCAGTGCGTCGACTGGCCCGGCATCTTCAAGCTGTTCCGCAAGCACACCATCGCCAAGGCGCCCACGAAGATCAGCTTCAGCACCGTCGACCCCAGCGTCGATTCGCAGCATCACTGGATCTCGGTGCAACAGGTCCTCCGCTACGGGGAGAGGGCCTTCGTCGATGCGACGTGGGACCCGAAGACGGGCAAACTCGACATCACGACGAACAACGTGGGCATTCTGTATCTCGATCTGCCCGGCCCCTGCAAGCGCCTCTCGATCGATGCCTCGAGCCAGACCTTCGACGAGCCGATCACGGGGAAGCGGCGCTGGCAGCGCCGGGGCGAGACCTGGTCGGAGCTGCGCAGGGCCTACGCGGGCAAGACACCGACGGCGGGCGGCCCGTTCAAGCGCGCGTTCACGAACCGCTTCGTCATGGTGTACGGCACGACCGGAGAAGAAGACGAGCAGAAGGCCCTGCTGGAGCAGGCGCGCTTCGATGCCCAGCGTTGGATGTACCGCGGCAACGGCCAAGCGATCCTCCTCTCGGATACCGCCTTCCTCGACAACGATGGCCGCCTCGGCTTGGCAACACGAAACACGATCGTCTACGGCAACCGGGACACGAACGCGGCCTACAAGATGCTGGCCCGCGGGACGCCGGTCGTGCGCGGAGCCGTGCATCACGGTGCCCTCCGACGCGGCGAGGACATCGGTGCCTGCTACGTCGGACCGGGGCCTCGCCCCGGCACCCTCGTCGGCTTCTGCGCCTCCACCGGCGTAACGGGCGCGCGTTTGGGCTTCTCGCTGATGAAGTTCATTTCCGGCGCAGGCTGGCCCGACTTCGTGTTCTTCAACGAGGACATCCTGGACGACGGCGACGGTGGCGTATTCGAGGCCGGCTGGTACGACAGCCGCTGGGTCATCCAGAAGGGCAGTTTCTTACGCGAAGAGTGACGTCTCCGCGAAGAGTGATCGGCTACGCCTCGATGTGGGATCTGCTACGCCTCGGCGACGACGTTCGCGATCAACGGCAGGAGATCCCCCGCCTTGCCCCGCAGGGACCACCGCACGTGCTCGCTGAGCTGCGTCGGCTCGGGATTCACCTCCACGGTCAACCGGCCGCGCCCGGCCGCTTCGAGCACGGGCTGCACGATGTAGGGGAAGATCGCTGTCGTGCCCGCCACGATCACGAGGTCCGGGACGTCCTCGAGCAACTCGTGGTGCAGCCGTAGGATCTTCTCTTCCGGGAGCATCTCACCAAACAGCACGGCGTCAGGTCGCAGGATGCCGTCGCAGGCCTGACAACGCGGCGTGTTGCGTAGCGCTCGCACCTCGGCAGGCGTGAACCGTCCGCGCTCGTCGCAGGCTAGGCAGCGCGTGTCGAGGACGTCCCCGTGGATATCGATGACGTTGCGGCTGCCGGCCAACCGGTGCAAGCCGTCCACGTTCTGGGTCAGCAGGACGAAGCGCGGCAGGCTCTGCTCGAGAAGCACAATGGCTTCATGCGCCGCGTTCGGTGCCGCGTCGACCGCGCGGCGGGCGAGCTCGCTCACGACGCGCCACGTCCGGCCGGGGTCGGCCCGGAGCGTGGCGGCGCTCAGGGCCTCGACGGTCGCGTCGCCCTCGGCCTCGTCGTCATAGATCCCTCCCTGGCCGCGGTAGGTCTGGATGCCGGACTCCGCGGAGACGCCCGCGCCGGTGATCACCCCCACCGAGCTGACGTTGCCCAGCGCGTCCACGAGATCGTCCGGCAGGCGCATCAGTAGCCCGCGTCCAGATCCACGCGGTTGGGGATCTCCGCGCCGTCGGCGGCCGCCAGCAGGAGGCGCGCGAGCGCCCGCGCCCTGGCCGGCTCGTTCTGGTGCGTGAGCCCCGCGCGGTGAGGACTGAGCACGACGTTCTCCAGCTCGTGGAAGGGGAAGGCGGACGGCAAGGTGGCCGCTCGCTCGGCCTCGGCCTTGGGATACTCGTACCAGACGTCGAGCCCCGCCCCGGCAAGCCGCCCTTCGGCGAGCGCCTCGTAGAGTGCTTGCTCCTCGATCAGCGGCCCCCGGCCCACGTTCACGACGTACGCACTCGGCTTCAGCGAGCGCACGGCGACGGCGTCGAGGATGTTCGTGGTCGCTTGCGTGAGCGGCAGACAGACGATCACGGCGTCGGCATCCGGCAAGATGCGCGAGAGCGCGGCCGGCGGCGCGAGCTCGACCGGACCGTGCCGATCCCCCTCCGCCGCATGCCGCCGGACGGCCGTGACCCGCATGCCGAGGGAGCGGCAGCTGTGGGCGACACGCTGGCCGATCGCACCGTAGCCCAGCACGACGGCATGGCCGCCTGCTAGCGTTCTCGTCTCTGGCTCCGCCCAGCGCCGGCGCCAGTCCCCGCCGCGAAGCTCCTGGTCGTGGGGCACGATCAGCTTGGCGGCGGCCAGCAGGAGAGCCAGGGCCAGCTCGGCGGTCGACGCCGCATTGTGATGCAGGTTGTGGACCGAGAGATCCTCGCGCCCTTGCAAGCGAAGGCGCGTCGCGCCCGGCAACCCCGCATAGGGGATGAACACATGGCGCAATGCCGGGCAGGCCGCGAGCTGCTCGTCGGACGGTACGCCTCGGACCAGGGCATCGACCCGGGCTCCCGGCGGCAGCGACGCCGCGACGAGCAGCTCGACACGATCATCGAGGGCCCGTCGCAGGTGGCCGTGGAACGCGGCATCCTCTTCGGACGCCCCTTCGGATCCATCGTCGGACGGCAGCCAGGCTACGTAGCTCACGCGGTGAGCCTACGCGACGTCGTCCTTGCCGGGGCCGCCCTTCTTCTTCGAGCCGCCCGGCTTCGCGTCACCACGCGTCGCGGTGCCGTCGGTGGCGTCGTCGGACATCTTCTTGGCAACGGCCTCGTCTACGAGCTTGCCGAAGAACTCCGGCATCTCGACGCCGCCGATGTCACGCATCATGTGCAGCATCGGGGGCAGCGACCCGGCCATGCTGGAGAGGAAGTTCGCCGTCGAGCTTCCGCCCTGGCCACCTCCGCCGCCACCGGCGCCGTCCCAGACCACGACCTTGTCGAACTTGATGTTCGAGATCGCCTTCGCCGCGTTCTCGGAGAGGGCCTCGAGCTGCTCGAGCATGAGCATCTGGAACGCTGCCTGCGGTGTCTCGCAGGCACGCACGATCTCGCCGAAGCCCTGCCCCTTCTTGGCCAGGATCTCGTACTGACCGCGCGCCTCGGCTTCGAGCTTGGCGAAGATGGCCTTCGCTTCACCCTCGGCCTCGATGCGCCGGCGCTCGGCCTCCGCTTCGGCGTCCACGATGATGCGCGCCTTCTGGGCGATGGCCGGGGCGACGAGGTCGGCCCTCTTCTCTTCCTCGACCTTGAGGGCTTCGGCCTTCGCGGCCTTGGCCTGCGCTACGTACTGCGCCTCGAGTACGTCCGCCTCAGCGACGCGCTTCTTCGTTTCACCGATCTGGTAGGCCTGGGCGCGCTCGACCTGCAGCGTGGCCTCGGCCTGCGCGATCAGGGCCTTGGACTCGTTCTCGCCCTGCACGGCCTTCGCGTCGGCATCGGCGACGCGCACGCGCTTCTCGCGGTTGGCGTCGGCGATCTGGGAGTCACGCTGGAACTCGGCGGTCTGCTCGCCGATCTTCGTCTCCTTGTCGAGCACGGCGACCTGGACCAAGCGTTCCCGGTCGGCTGCCTTGGTGCCGATGTCGCGTTCCTTGTGCGCCTCGGCGACCTGCACATCCTTGAGGCGGTTGGCGTTCGCCACGCCGACGGCACCCTTCTTTTCCTGGTCGGCCACGTCGATCTCAGCCTGCTGGATCGCGGTCGATGCGGCCTTGCGTCCGATCGCCTCGATGTAGCCGGACTCGTCCGTGATGTCCGTGATGTTCACGTTGATGAGGACCAGGCCGATCTTCTTGAGCTCGGGCTCGAGCGAGCTCTGGATGCGATCGAGGAAGGAGTCACGGTCCCGGTTGATCTCCTCGATCTTCATGGACGCGATCACCTGGCGCAGCTGGCCGAAGATGATGTCGCGCGCCTGCGCCTGGATGTCCTGCTCGCGAAGACCGAGCAGACGGATGGCCGCGTTGTTCATGAACGAGGGCTCGGTGCCAATGGCGACCGTGAAGATCGAGGGCACGTTCACGCGGATGTTCTCGATCGAGAGCGCGCCACGCAGGGGGATCTCGATCTGCAGCGGTTCGAGGTCCAGGTAGTCGTAGTCCTGGAATAGCGGGATGATGAACGCCGCGCCGCCGTGGACGCACTTGCTTGCGCCGCCTCCGCCAACCTTGCCGTACACGACGAGGACCTTGTTCGACGGACAGCGCTTGTAACGCTTGATCAGCAGGATGATCGTGCTGAACACGAAGAGGATCGCAAACATGACCAGGAGGACCATGGGGTCTCCGAAGTCGAGTTTGCCGAGAACCGAACCGAAGAAGTGCGTCACGTAGAGTCCTTCCATTCCAAACATGTTCGTTGCCGCTCCGTGCCGCGAGGTCAGGCAGGCACGACCTTGAGCGTCTCACCACTGGCGACGTCGATGATCTTGACGACCTTGCCGGTGCCGATGGCTTCGCCGTCGGTGATGGCCGGCAGCTCGACCGTACGACCTTGGATCTCGACCGTCACCTTGCCGCGGCCTTCACCGCCGCCGGGGATGCGGAGATAGACCTCACCCTGATGTCCGATCGCGTTGCGGATCACGAGCGAGCCCGACGCACCCAGGTTGTAGAGCGCGCGCATCATGTAGGCGACGATGATCATGGCGACGAGGCCGGCCACACCCGCGATGGCGATGCGATTGAACGAGGACATGTCGGACTTCTCGAGCGAAAGGCCCGTGAGACCGAAGATGCCTCCGAACGCGACCAGCGTCTTGAACGACAGGATGCCGAAGAAAATGTTGCCCTGCGTCCCATGAGCCGGGTCGCCGTCGATGCCGGCATCGACGGCGGTGTCCGGCGACATGTCCATGTCGTGATCGCCGCCCAAGCCGATGACCTGAAGGATCACCTGGATGACGAGCAAGGTGCAGCCGATGAGGGCCGCCCAGAAATAGACTGCGTGCTCCATGCAGGTTGTCTCCCGTGGATCTCGCAGCCTCAAGTTCCGTGCCGCGGACCCACAACCGCGGGAAGAGCCCGATTGTGCCGCCCTGGCCGACCCCGCGCAAGGCCGCCCGGACTGTGCGCGTGTCCTCGCGCGCTGCAAGCTTCGTTCAGGGCAGAACGTTCCGTTCAGTGCGCGCCGGCGGCGATCTCTCGGCGTTTCGGGTCCACACGGGCCTGCTAGCCGCCTTTGGCCTCCAGCCGCTCGATGGCGGCCTCCACGGCCGCGCGAATCGTCTCGTCCTCGTGGGCTCGCAGGCGCTTCAGCGCGGGGAGAGCTCTCGCACCTTCCGTGCCCATGCGCGCCAGGGTGCGCGCCGCGATCCGTAGGGCCGCCTGGTCCTCGCCCCCCAACGAGGCAATGAGTACGTCCAGCGCGGGTTCCAAGGCGTGCTCCACTTCCCAGAGTTTCTGCGCCGCCATCGTGCGAACCACGGGGTCCTCGTGGACCAGCGCACGCTCGAGCGCGGAAAAGGCCGGCTTGCCCATGCGCCGCAAGGCCCACAAGAGCGCCGGGACCCTGCGCCCCTCGGCATGCCGGAGCGCGGCCTCGATCAGCGGCAGCGCAGGCGCGCCGATGCTGCCCAGCGCGGTGGAAGCCTGCCCACGTACCAGCGCCCGCTCATCCCCCAGCAAGGCCAGGATCGCGGGAACCTCCGGGGCGGCTCGCGCCCCGGCACTGCCGAGCGCCATCACCGCGTACATCACGACTTCGGTCACCGGGTCCTGCAGCGCGCGTGCGAGTTGGGGACGCAAGCGGTCGATCGTCGCGTCGTCGAGACGCTCCTGGAACTCGATCTGGGCCAGCCCGTAGGCGCCCGCGTTGCGGGTCGGTCCGTCGTCGTCACCCAGCGCGCGCTCGAACAGAGGTACGAGCTCGAGCCGTCGGCTCGTGCGGCGGGCCAGCGTGCGCAGCGCCCCAGCCCGTACGGCCGCCTCCGGGTCGCCCGCGGCTTGCTCGAGCGCGGCCTCCACGCGGGGGAAGTGATCGGGACCGAGGTACGCGCACGCCTCGGCCGCCGTGCGACGAACCTGCGCGATGTCAGACGCCAGCCCGAGTGCGAACGCCTCAGCCAAGGGAGGGTCGCTCGGGCCGTAGCGGGCCACGGCCAGCAGCCCGCCCCACTGGATCCCCCAGTCCGTGTGCCGAAGCGCCTGCAGGATCACAGGCCGCGGGGAGGCCTCCACCCGCGCCAGGACCTGATCGACGAGGCCGCGCGCCGTGATCTCAGCATCGGGGCCCGCCCCGAGGCCGCGCAAGCGCGGTCCGAGGTCGTCGAAGGGGCCGGCGTGCGGGCTGTTCCCGGACCCCGGAGGCGACCCAGCATGCGGATCCCCCGGGTTCACCTTGGACGCCGTGCCTTCGGCGAAGAAGAACAGCGCCGAGACCCCCGCGAACAAGAGTCCGAGGAGCACCAACGAGCGGCGGCTCATGCTCCGTCTCCGTCGCCCGCTGGCACCGCGCGGCCGTGCGCCCATGCCCGCAGCGCATCCACGCTCTCACGCCGGGTGACCGCCAAGGGGCGCGTCGACGCGATCTCCGTCAGGAGGACCTCCGTCGTCAGCTGCTTGCCTACGGCGAACGCCGCATACAGGCCGGCGACGATCACCTGCTCGATCTCGGCGCCACTGAAGTCCTTGCTAGCGGCTGCGAGCGCCGCGGTATCGAAGTCCTCCGGGGCGCGATCACGGCGGGCCAGATGTACGTCGAAGATCGCGCGGCGCTCCCCCGACGTGGGCAGATCGACGAAGAAGATCTCGTCGAAGCGGCCCTTGCGCATGAGTTCGGGAGGCAGCTGCGACACATCGTTGCACGTCGCGACGAGGAACACGGGCGACGTCCGGTCCTGCAGCCAGCCCAGCAACCTACCGAAGATGCGGCGCGAGAGGCCACCGTCGGAGTCGGCGCTGCCTGCGTAGGCGAAGGCCTTCTCGATCTCATCCACCATGAGCACACAAGGCGCCATGTGCTCTGCCGTGCGCAGGGCGCGCTCGAGGTTCTTGTCCGACTCTCCGATGAACTTGTCGTAGATGCGGCCCGCTTCGAGGCGCAGCAGGGGCAGCCGCCAATCGTGGGCGATCGCCTTGGCCACGAGGCTCTTGCCGCAGCCCTGCACGCCGAGGAGCATCAACCCCTTCGGAGGCGGCAGGCCAAACTCCTTGGCCTCACGACCGTACGCGTGGCGACGGCGGAGCAGCCACTGCTTCAGGTTGCCCAGGCCGCCGACATCCTCCAGGGAGACGTCGACCGGTACGTACTCGAGGACGCCGCCTTCTTGCAACATGCGACGCTTCATCTCGAGCACGCCCTCGATGTCCTCGCCCGAGAGAATCAGGTCGTCTGCCACGCAGCGCTTGAGAGCGCGTTCGGCCTCGGCCCATGTCAGCCCCTTGAGGGTCTCGATGAGCCGATCGAAGCCTGCCTCATCGAGGGCGACCTGGACCGGAGCGGCCACGGAGAAGTCGTGGATGACGCGCCGCGCGAGCGTGTGCAGCTCGTCTTGCGTCGGGTGCGGCAGGCGCCACGAGGCACAGAGGGGCCGTAGCGCTGGAGGGAGTTCGATGTCGGGGCCCGAGATCACGATCGTCCGCCGATCGCCATCGAAATGCCGGGCGAGGTCGAGGATGCGCCGCTGGGTCTCCGCGTCGTTCACCCACTGCTGGAGGTCGCGAAAGAGGAACAGGGCCTCGCGCTGCATGCGGACCGCGGCATCGAACGCCTGCTCGAGGCTCTTGCCGCGGTTGAGCGCGTTCATGGATCCCGATCGGCGGAGGCCCCGCGTGAGGGTCCAGACATAGAGCGGCATGTCGAGTTTGCGGGCCGCCCGGGCCAGCAGTTCCTCGATGCGCTCCTCGTCCACGCCATGCACCGCGATCAGCGGGAGCCGCGACCGGATCAGGAGCTCCAGTTCCGTTTGCGCGTCGATCATGGGGCGCCGCCTTGCATCGGCGTCACTCTACCCCCCGAACCCGCCTGGCGGCCTGCCTCCTAGCCCGCACGGCAGAAGGTCTCCGCCGAAGCCAACTCCCAGTCGGTGCGGTAGGGCGCAGGCACGCTCTCCCCGAGCAGCGCGCCCTCGGGCAGGTAGTGGTAGATCTGGCTGTAGTTGAGCGAGCTGAGGGCATCCACGCGGCGCCAGACGTGGCGCGGCGCGATGTCTTCCGGAGCCTCGAGCCCGGCCGCCCCGAGCAACTCCTGGAAGCTGTGCATCGTCTCGCGGTGGTAGTTGTGCACGCGGGACGCCTTGTCACTGACGACGAGCCCCCTCACCAGGCCCGCATCCTGGGTCGCCACGCCCACGGGGCAGTGGTTCGAGTTGCAACGGCGCGCCTGGATGCAGCCGAGCGCGAACATGAACGCGCGCGCGGAAGCACACAGGTCGGCCCCCATGGCCATCGCCCGGAGCATGTGGAAGCCCGTGATGATCTTGCCGGTCGCGATGATCTTGATCTTGTCGCGCAGCCCGCAACCGACCAGGGCGTTGTGCACGAAGACAACGCCCTCGCGCATGGGCCAGCCCACCGAGTTGCTGAACTCGAACGGTGCGGCGCCCGTGCCCCCCTCGCCGCCATCTACGGCGATGAAGTCCGGCGTGATGCCCGTCTCCAGCATGGCCTTGCAGATGCTGAAGATCTCGACGCGGTCCCCAACGCAGAGCTTGAAGCCAACGGGCTTGCCACCTGACAACTTCCGCAACTCGGCCACGAAGGCGACAAGACCCAGAGGTGTGTCGAACGCCCTGTGGCTGGGGGGCGAATCGACGCGCATGCCGGCGGGCACACCGCGGATCGCGGCGATCTCCTCCGTCACCTTGCGCGCCGGCAGGATGCCGCCGTGCCCCGGCTTCGCCCCTTGGCTCAGTTTCAGCTCGATCATCTTCACGCTATCCAGCGCGGCCAACGCCTGGAAACGCTCCGGCGAGAAGCCCCCGTCCGGCGCGCGGCAGCCGAAGTACCCCGTACCGAACTGGAAGATCAGGTCCCCGCCCGCCGCGAGGTGGTACGGGCTGATGCCGCCTTCGCCCGTGTTCTGGGCGAAGGCGCCCGCCTTGGCGCCGCCGTTGAGTGCCGCGATGGCGGCACTGCTGAGCGAGCCGAAGCTCATCGCCGAGACGTTGAGGTAGGACGCGTCGTAGGGTTGCGTGCAGTCGGGCCCGCCCACCCGCACGCGCGGGATCTCCTTGGAGGGGCCGCGCGCGGCCAAGGAGTGGTTCATCCACTCATAGCCGACCCGGTACACATCGTTCTGCGTCCCGAAGGGCAGGGAGTCGAGGACGCCCTTGGCGCGCTGGTAGGCCACGGCGCGAAACTCGCGGTTGAACGGGGCGCCGTCCGTATTGGATTCGATGAAGTACTGCTGGATCTCTGGCCGGATCGCCTCGAACGCGTACCGGAACCGACCGATCAGCGGCCAGTTCCGGAGGACCGCGTGGCGCGTCTGAAGCGTATCGCGAACGCCCAAGGCCACGAGGGGGACGAGCAGGACGAAGATCCACAGCGCATGCCGCCACGACAGCGACCACGCAGCGACGCTCGCGAGCAGCAGGAACGAGACGATGTAGAACCAGCGACGGAACATGCCTACCTCCGGACGGCGCCAGGGTACACGGTCACGGCGGAAGTCAGCGCCTGCCCTGCTACCTTGACAGCATGACGTCTCGTGGCGCGCACATCTTGCTCCTGCTTCTCATGGCAGCTTCGATCGCCCTGCACGATGGCGCGGGTGCCGATGCCGCGCCGCCCCCCACGGCTCCCCCTCGGGCAGGCCCGCCGGCGCCTGCGACGAGCGCGACCCTGCGCATCGCCACCTTCAACGCCTGGCTGATCCCCATCGTGTCGAAGGACCGCGGCGCGCGCCTCGCACGGATGCCCTCCGCCCTCACGGCCCTGGACATCGACGTCCTGTGCTTGCAGGAGGTCTGGTTCGGCACGGATCAGTCACGCCTGCTGCGGGCCCTGCGCACCACCTACCCGCATGTCCTTCGCGGTGGCGGCGGCCTCATGATCTTCTCCAAGCTGAAAATCGTCGACAGCACGTGGGTCGCCTTCCCACGCTACCCCGGGCTCTCCCTGGCCGAGCAGCTCGCGGGCAAGGGGTTGCTCGAGGCCATCGTCGAGACGCCGGCGGGCAGGATTCGGGTGGTGACGAGCCATCTCGCGCTGGCCTTCGGTCCCGGCAACCCGCGCACGAAACAGTTGGCCTTCCTGCTGCGGCGCCTGGCCAAGCAGCGCGATCTGCCCCTCGTGCTCGCCGCCGATCTCAACACGTGGCCCGTGGATCAAGGTCGGCTCGCGCCGGACTACATGCGGCTTCTCCAAGCGGGCTTCCTCGACGTCAAGGCCCCGCGTCGCGATGCGCTGGGCCGCTACCACCCAGGCTCGCCCACACGCATCGGCTGGCCGCGACCGGCCCGGAAGCCCACGACGGGGTGGTACCCGGACCACGTGCTCTATCGCGCAGGCACGGCGGGCAAGCTCGCGCTCACGAGCTTCCGTTTCGCCTTGGACGAGCGCGGCACGGCCCTCTCCGACCACAACCTGCTCTGTGCGAAGCTGAAGCTCACCGCGTTGCCTCGCGTCCGAACGTCGGCCCGCTGATGGAGATCCGGATCGAGAGTTTCGAGCGCATCGTCTTCTTCACGGGTGCGGGTCTGTCGGCCGAGAGCGGCCTGCCCACCTACCGCGGTGCGGGCGGGATCTGGGGCTCGTATGCCTACGAGGACTACGCCTGCCAGCGCGCCTTCGATCGCGACCCGGGCAAGGTGTGGGACTTCCACGACGAGCGACGACGCGTCATGGGCGCGGCCCAGCCATCCCAGGCGCACACCTTGATCGCCGCCGTCCAGCAACGCCTGCCCGCGACGCGGATCGTCACCCAGAACATCGATGGCCTGCACCAACGCGCCGGCGCCTCGGCCGTCACGGAGCTTCACGGCAGCGTCTGGCGCGTGCGCTGTGCGTGCCATGGCGGCGCTCGGGCGAACCATGAGGTGCCGATCGCTCCGCGTACCTGCCCCGCCTGTGGCGCGTGGCTGCGACCGGACATCGTCTGGTTCGAGGATGCGATGCCGCCGGCCCCGATCGAGGCGGCCATGGAAACCTTGGCCGCCTGCGACCTGCTTGTCTCGGTCGGCACGTCCGGGGTCGTCTATCCCGCCGCGCAACTACCCCAGATCGCTCAGCAGGCAGGCGCCCTCTGCATCGAGATCAACCCGGAGTCGACAGCCGTCTCCGGGGGCTACGCCCTCCACATGCGCACGACGGCCTCCGCCGGCCTGGCCCAGCTGTGGCCTAGCCTGGCCGAGGGGCACGGTGTGGCTGAGGATCAGTCGGCGAGGTAGCGATGCGCGACGCCGGCGAGCATGCGCGCACCGATGGGCAGCGCGCCCTCGTCGATGTCGAAGAACGGGGAGTGATGCGGGTGCACCTTGCCCGCTTGCTCGTTGCGCGAGCCGACGAAGAAGTAGCAGCCCGGGACCAGCGCGAGGATCTCCGCGAAGTCCTCGCCGCCCAACGTGCGCTGGACGACGATGTTCTCCGGGCCCACGACCTCGCGAGCCACCTCACGCACGAGTTCCGCCATCGCGGGGTCGTTCACGGTGGGACGCATCAAGCGCTCCAGCTCGATCTCGGCCGTACACCCGAAGCCCTTCGCGGTTGACGTCGCCACGCGTTCGATGTGGCCGGGCAGTTCCCGCCATACGTTGTCATCGAAACTGCGCGCCGTGCCCCGGAGCTCCACCTGATCCGGAATGATGTTGAAGGCCTCGCCGCCATGGATCGCTCCGATGGTGACGACGGCGGCTTGCAGCGGATCGACGTTGCGCGCGACGATCTGCTGCAGGGCGGTCACGATGTGCGCCGCCGCCAGCACGGGGTCACGCGTCTCCTGGGGCATCGCGCCATGGCCACCCGTGCCGCGCACGATCACGGTGAACTCATCGACCGCCGCCATGAAGGGCCCGTCCACGATGGCGACCTTGCCCACCTCCAGGTGGTTCCACAGGTGGATGCCGAAGGCGGCATCGACCTTCGGGTCCTTGAGTACGCCGTCCTCGATCATGGCGACCGCACCGTTGCCGCCCTCCTCCGCCGGCTGGAACATGAGCTTGATCGTTCCGCGGGCCGGCGGCGCGGCGCGCTTGAGCATGCGCGCGGCGGTCAGGGCCATCGCCGTGTGTCCATCGTGGCCACAGGCGTGCATGATGCCGGCGTTCTGCGAGACATACGGGACGTCGTTCTGTTCCTGCAGGGGCAGCGCATCCATGTCGGCCCGCAGGATCACGCAGCGCCCGGACGCCTCCCCGTCGAGCAAGGCTGTGACCCCCGTCCGTCCCACACCCGTGCGGGGTTCGTAGCCGAGCCCCTCCAAGCGTTCGCTGACCAGGGCCGCCGTGCGGTCCTCCTCGTAGCGCAACTCCGGGTGGGCGTGGATGTCCCGGCGGGTGCTCACGAGCTCTTCGATCTCGGTCTCGGTGGGCATCAGATCGGTCATGGCGTTGCTCCCGGCCCCCGCAGGAGGGCCATGTTGGGGGCTCTGGGGGGCGACGGCGCAGGATAGCCCCGACGGGCCGTCCTTGAAGCGCGACATTTCGCCGTCGCGGGGGTATCAGCGAGCAATCCGGGAGACGCTCATGTCCGCACGATACCTCGTTTGGGCCGCGCTCGTCCGCGCGGCCGTGATGACGGCCCTTCTGCTGGCCCCTCTGCTGGCCTTCGTAGGCGCCCCTGCGCTGGTCTGGGCGGAGGACGCCCCGAGCCCGGACACCAAGCGCGTCGACACGGAGAGCAGGAGTGCGAAGGAGCAGGCCGCGGAGCTGCTCGCCGCCTTCAAGGACAAGGACCCCTCCGTCAAGGTAAGGGCCATCGAGGCCGCCGAGGCTTTGCAGCATGCGTCGCTGGTCACGCCCCTCGTCAAGCTGCTCGGTGACAAGGAACTGGGCGTACGCCTCGCGGCCATCGACGCCCTGGCGAAGCGCTCCGACCAGGCCGATCGCAAGAAGGCCGGCGCCGGGATGGCCGCACGCCTGAAGCGGCTCTCGAAGGGCAAGGCCGACAACGAGGAGCTGCTCGCGGTGATCAAGGCCACGGGCGAGCTCGGCCAGGTGTCGGGCATCAAGCCGCTCTTGGATCCGATCAAGCTCGACATGGAAATGGCCGAGGTGAACGCGCGGATCAGTGCAGCGGCTGACATCCCCCACGCGGACACCGTCGAGGCGCTCATCGACTTCCTCGCCCTGGGGCGCCGCGGCGGACGCGGGTCGCACCGCAACGCCGCGCACAAGGCGCTCGTGACGTTGACGGGCGCGAACCCCAAGGACCATCGTTCCGCGGGCAAGGACGCTGACCGCTGGCGCGCTTGGTGGAAGGACAACAAGAAGACCTTCGACTTCGAGGCTCTGCAGCAGGCGCGGCAGGAAGCCGCTGCCCAGAAAGCCGAGAAGGCCGAGCGCAAGAAGAAGGCCCGCGAGGACCGGAAGAAGAAGCAGCGAGAGAAGACGAAGAAGAAGCCGTCCAAGCCGGCGCCGAAGAAGCCGCCGGCCATCGACTGAGGCACGTTCCTTCCTAGCTAGTCGCCCTGCATCTGACGACCGAGAATCTCATAGAGCACGGCGCTGGCGCACGTCGCGACGTTGAGGCTGTTCGTGATCCCCCGGACGGGCAGCTCCACGATCGTGTCCGCCAGGCTGACGAGCTCGTCACGGACGCCGCGCCGCTCGTGACCGAAGACGAGCACGGTCTTCGTGCCGTACGCGGCAGTGCGCCACGAGGTCGTACCCTCCCCCTGCTCGAGAACGGCCACGGTCCACCCCTCGCGCTGCAGCCGCCGCACCTCGGTGACGGGATCGTCGATGTGGCGCCACGGCAGCACATCGAGGCTGCCGCCGACGCCTGTCTTGCGGATCCGGTTCGTCGCATGCTCGCTTACCCCGGGGTACGCGGTGATGCCCGTGAGCCAGAGCGCTTCCACATTCAGGCAGTCGCACAGGCGGAACATGAGCCCGACATTGACGGCCGACCGGATGTCGTCGAGCACGACGATCACCGGCAGACGCGTGGCGTCGCGCTCGGCCTGGGAAGGACGTGTCCCTACGAGCTCGTCCGTCGAGTGGCGGCGGAAGGGCGCGGTCATGCCTTCCCCTCGGCCCTGTCACGGTCTTCCGCTGGACTCCAGGGGAAGATCACCCACCGATCCGTGGCCAGACGAGAGGCAACCCACACACCCTGGCCGTCTGCGGCGGAGGCATCATCAGGACGCCACCCGAGACCGAACCGCTGGGGCAGGGCCTGCTGCGTCTCGCGCATCACCAGGGCCGCACGGTGGGCCTCGGGATAGAGGCCCGCCAGGAAGCGCAGCGTCTCCCCCGAGTCCACGATCTCATCTACGAGGAGGGTCCGGTTGCCGTCGCCGCTGGGCCCGGCACGGGAAGGCGCGGCCCCGATCAGCGTGGGCTGCGGGAGTTTCGTCCCCCCGTCGTAGAGACGCACCTGCACACTCTCGATGCGCTTGACGCCCAGATGCGTCGCGACGAGTACGGCGGGCACGAGTCCGCCGCGCGCGATACCGACGACGCGATCGAACGCCGCAACACCGCAGACCGCGGGAAGTCGAGCCGCCAGGTCGCGCGACCATGCGTCCACGTCCTGCCAGGTAACGGTGTTGCGGTGCGTCATCTCGAACGGGACGATACCAAACAGGTTCTGCATGTGGGCTTTGCCGTGCACTCCTGGCGGAAGTACCTTGGTCCATGGCATGGGGACGCCGACAGCGCACACTCCTGATCTTGCCGTGTTTGCGTACGGCACCCTGAAGCAGGGCTTTCACAACCACGCGCACTACTGCCGTGGCGTGAAACAGGTCCTGCCCGCCTCTACGTGGGGACGGCTCTATCTCTGGGAGCCTGGTGTTCCCATCATGGATGTTCCTCGCGAACGGGTCGAGATCGTAGGGTCGCAGAATGGCCCTGGAGATCTCGATGCCGCGGCAGGCTTGGTCGGACGGCAAAGGAAGCCTCCTTCGATGCGCATGGGACCCCAGCGCCGATGGCGCAAGATCGCAGGCGAGCTCCTGATCTTCCCGGACGCCAAGCCCCGTTTGGCCATATTGGACGCCCTGGAGGGATTCAGCCCGCGTGCGGGCAAGCGTGGGTACGAGCGCGTCCTGATGCCGGTTCGCGTGCTGCCCTCTCCCTACGCGCCCAAGGGCACTCGACTCGCCTGGACGTACGTCCTCCCCCAGGACGAGCCCCCTCCCAGCCAGCCGCTGGACCTGATCGACTGGCAACCGGGGCGGGCATGAGCGGACGGGAGCCCATGCAGATCCTGCGCCGCGGCGCGATCGTGGCCTCTGCCCTGGGCCCCACCTGCACGCACGTACAGGCGTCCAAGCGGCCGCGGCCGGCGTCCACGAGCCATGCCCCGCCGCCGGCCTACTACGAGGCGGGTGGCCCCCTGCCGGCCCCGATTTCCATCGCCGGTGTCGAGGCGCGAGCGGACGTCGTCGTGGAGCGCATTCTTCTGCCCCCGCGTCTCATGGCGGGGCTCGAGGCGATTCCGCGTGCGACCGACCCCATCGAGATCGTGTTCTTCCGGCCTTCCAGCCCGGTCCGGACACCGCGCCCGCTGGTGTTGATGTCTCCCATCCTCGGGAACACGAACCTCTTGGTGGACACGTTCGCCCGGGGTTTCGCGCGCCGCGGATGGACGGGTGCCATCGTGCAGCGCAAGGAACTTGCCTTTCACCCCGAGGCGTCCATGGAACAGGCCGAGGACGAGGTGCGCTTGGTGGTCATGCGCAGCCGGCAGGCGCTCGACTGGCTTATTGCTCGTGACGACATCGACCCGGCCCGCGTCGGCACCTTCGGCATCAGCGCCGGCTCGATCGTGAGCAGCATGCTGGCTGGAGCCGACGATCGACTGGCGTGCCACCTCTGGATGCTCGCGGGCGGCCCCCTCTCCGATGTCATGGTCGATACGGTCGAGGAGCGCTTTCGCGGGTACGCTCGGGCGGTGATCGCGCGCTCACGCAAGTCGCGTGACGAGTTACGGATGATCCTCCGCGACACGATTCTCACGGACCCGATCCGCCTGGCGACCCACGTTGATCGCGACAAGGTCATGCTGGTCCTGGCACGCTTCGATCGCTCGGTCCCCTACCGCTACGGACTGGCCCTTTGGCGTGCGTTGGGCAAGCCGGAGCGCGTGGTCTGCCCCTTCGGCCACTACACGACGTTCCTGCTGCTCCCCTGGCTCCGCACCCGCGCCTTCCAGTTCTTTGCCCGCCACTTCGACGGGTAGCCAAAGGACCGGACGGCCCGATCACCTGCTATGCGACCACCTGGGACCCGCGCCTCATGGCGGCCGCAGGCTTGCGTGAGACGGGCGTCGTGCTGGTCCTGGGGCTGCGTGGCCATCGAGCGCCGGTTGGGCCTGAGCAACGCGAGGGCCCTGCCTGAGGGTGGGCGCGGCGGCATCCAAGCGGGCTCAGCGTGCATCCGGGGGGCGTTGTAGCCGCCGCGGTGCCCGGCGCTTGACGCTATCGGCCGGCTGCGCGGTGGAAACGTTCAACGCGGCGTGGGGCGTGACGCGACGGAGCGCGCTCTCTCGGGCCCCACCTCGGACCGGTCCCGCGCAGACCGGCCGCAAAAAAAAGGCGTGCGCGGCCGGCGTAGGGAGTCCGACCGCGCACAGGTGTTCTCCGCCCCCGGGGGACCGGCAGTGGAGAGATCTTGTTGGTGAAGCCGTCTGGCTTGGGCCTTCTGGCGGAGAGGTCGAGCGCTAGCTCTTGCCTGACTTGTTCGAGCTGCCGCCGGACTTACCGGACTTGCCGCTCGAGCCACCGGACTTGCCCGACTTGTTCGAGCTACCACCCGACTTGCCCGACTTGCCACTGGAGCCGCCTGACTTGCCGGACTTCCCGCTGGAACCACCCGACTTGCCACTCTTGCCCGACTTGCCGCCGCCCGAGCAGATCACGCCGTTCTCGACGCTCCTGCCCGAGACGACCACGAACGGACCGAAGACCGCGCCCGGCCCGATGGGCTGGCTGCAGCTGGTGTGGAGATCGACCTGGTCGCCGTTCCACTTGATCCAGATGTTCTTGCTCATCTTGCCGCCGTTGCCGTTGCCCGTGAAGGTGAACTCGTCACCCTTCGCAAGCGCGCCCTGGAAGAGCACGTCATCGTCGTCGTTGATGACCATGACCACCTGGACCGCGTCGCCGGTGTAGCTCATGGTGAGCTCAGTCACGCCGCCCTTGCAGGGCTTGCACTCTTCCTTGGGCTCGCAGCACTCGCGGCAGCCAGGATCGACCTGGCCGTTCGCGCCCATGCTGTTGCAGAACGCGCCGCCCTTCTTGCTGGCGCCACCGAGGACCGTGAAGTTGCCCCACACCGTGCCCGGGCTCACGTCCTGCGAGCAGCTCGTGTGAATCTTCACGTCCAGACGGCCGTCGATGAAGACCTCCTCCGGCACCTTGTCATCGGCCTTCGCACCCTCGTAGGTGAAGGTGCCACCCGGCTGCACGAGGCCGTCGAAGACCTCCTTGCCGCTCTTGCCGACGGTGATCTGAGCGGGCTGAGCGCCGTCGTAACGCAGTGTCAGGGACGTCACGCCACCCTTGCACTCGCCACAGTCCTGCGGGGGCGGGCAGTCGCAGTTGCAACGGCACCAGTCCTTGAAGCACCAGATCTCGACGATGCCGAACTTGTCGGTCGTGTCGCACTCGGCGATGTCCCAGTCGATCTCGGCGCGCGTGACACCAAGCTCACAGGGGAACTCGACCGGCTTGCAGACGGTCTTCTCGCACTCCTTGGGCTCAGGCTTGCAGGTGCACTTGTTCCAGTCGTTGTCGCAGCGGTTGCAGCAGGTGTCGGACTTGCCGGACTTCCCGGAGCTGCCCGACTTGCCGCTCGAACCACCGGACTTGCCGCTCTTGCCGGAGCTGCCCGACTTGCCGCTCGAACCACCGGACTTGCCGGACTTGCCCGAGCTGCCACCCGACTTGTTCCAGGTGTTGTTCCAGCCGCTCTTGCCGGACTTGCCGGAGCTACCGGACTTGCCCGACTTGTCGCTCGAGCCACCGGACTTGCCCGACTTGTCGCTCGAGCCACCGGACTTGCCCGACTTGTCGCTCGAGCCACCGGACTTGCCGGACTTGCCGCTCGAACCACCGGACTTGCCCGACTTGCCATCCGGGCAGTCCTGGAGCTCACCGTTGTCACGGCTCATGCCGGCGACGACCACGAAGGGGCCGAAGCGCGTGCCGGGACCGATGGGCTTGCTGCAGCTGGTGTGGATGTCCACCTGCTTGCAGTCGGTGCGCGACGTGGGATCGCAGGGCTCCGGCGTGGGGCCGGACTTGCCCGACTTGCCGGAGCTGCCCGACTTGCCGCTCGAACCACCGGACTTGCCCGACTTGCCGGAGCTGCCCGACTTGCCGCTCGATCCACCGGACTTGCCCGACTTGCCCGACGAGCCGCCGCTCTTGCCCCAGGTGTTGCGCCAGCCGCTCTTGCCGGACTTGCCGCTCGAACCACCGGACTTGCCGGACTTGCCGCTCGAACCACCGGACTTGCCCGACTTGCCGGAGCTGCCCGACTTGCCGCTCGATCCACCGGACTTGCCCGACTTGTCGCTCGAACCACCGGACTTGCCGGACTTGTCGCTCGAACCGCCAGACTTGCCGGACTTGCCGGAGCTGCCCGACTTACCCGACTTGGGATCGTCCGGGTCCGTCTCGCACAGCACGCCGCCCTTGAGGCTGCGGCCGGTGACGACGGTGTAGTCACCGAAGCTCAGGCCGGGACCGATGGGCTTGCTGCAGCTGGTGTGGATCGCGACGCTGCCGTTCGGGCCGTTGACCGTGATCTCGGTACCCATCGTGCCGCCGTCGCCGGAGCCCGTGAAGCTGAACTCCGCACCGGCCGCGACGTTGGCGTCGAAGATCGCGCCGCCCTTCTTCTCGGTGACGCGGATCCGACCCGCCGGGCCGTCATTGCGCATCGTCAAGGCCGTGACCTTGCCGTCGCACTCGCTGCAGTCCTCAGGCGGGCAATCCGTCGTGACCGTCTCGCAGTCGTACTTGATCCAGATGTTCGTACCCATCTTGCCGTCGTCACCGGCACCGGCGAACGTGAAGTCCTCACCCGGAGCGACGTCGCCCTGGTAGAGGACGTTGCCGTCCTTGTCGGTGATCATGACCGTCGTCACGTCCATGCCTTCGTAGCGCATGGTCAGCTGGGTGACCCCGCCCTTGCAGGGCTCGCACTCCTCCGGCGGGCACTCGACGGGGACCGTCTCGCAGGTCACGCAACCGGGGATCGCCCCCGGGTGCATCACCTCGGCGCGGAAGATCTCGCAGACCTCGTGAGTCTCGCCACCGAGCGTGACACGGACCAGGTGCTTGTCGTTGCCGAAGTTGTTGGCGTCGAAGCGCGTACCCTCCGCCGTGAGGCGGACGGTCACGGTCGCGATGCCGCCGTCGACCTCGACCTTGTCGATGCGAACCACACCGCCGATGCCATCGATACCGCCGAACACGTCGCCCATGAACTGGGCGTCAGCCTCGTCCACGAGGTCGTTGCCGTCGCAGTCCATGTACATGCGAGCGTTGACGTCGATCTGGCCGGGGTTCGCGCCCACGAAGAAGCGCGTCTGCATGATGACCTCATGCAGCTTGCCCTCGCAGCAGCCCTCTCGCGGGCAGCAGCAGAAGCCGAACTTCACGCTCTGGTCCCCGCAGACCTCGGTGTCGAAGGACACGGTGCGCGTGAGCATGGTCCCCTTCGAGGCCTCGCAGTCACGCAGCTCGGGCTGATCCGGATCGATCGTGATCCGGTAGTCGCCGGGCGACACGTCGTCGAGGCAGACTTCGCCGTTGGCCCCCGTGAACAGGTTCCAGGTATCGCCACCGATCTTCTCGATGCGGACGGCCACGAACTCGACGCGAGCGTCAACGCCCTCGTCCAGCTCACCGTCGCAGGCCGGCGCGTCTTCCTTGAAGACCGTGACACACAGCTTCTGGACGCACGTGACACAAAGCGGGAAGTCCTGATGCACGACGTCCTCGCCGACATCGACGTCGGGCGTGAGCACGACCTGCCCGAAGTAGACGAGTCCATCGAGGATGGCGATCGTCTGGGCGTCCGTTGTGCTGATCTTCACCTCGTACGCGCCCGTCGGAATGTTCGCGAAAGCGTAGTTGCCCTCCGCGTCCGTCGTCATGTCGGCCGTGAAGCCGAGCGCGTCGCCAGCTGTACCCGTCAGCTCGACGAGAACGTTGGGCAGCGGGGTGTCGATCACGACGTCGAACACGCCGTCACAGAACTCCAGGGGCGACTTCCAGACCTTGCCGCTCAGGCTCTGCGTGCAGTGACCGAAGTCGATGCGCTCCTCGCCACCAAGCTCGAGGTTCGTGTTCTGGGCGCGCGGGGTCGCACCCTCGTTGAGGGTGATGTTCTGGGCGATCCACGTGCCGGGCAGCGGGTCGAGGATCTCGACCGTGTAGTCACCCGGGATCAGACCCGTGAACTCGTAGAAGCCGTTCGCGTCCGACGTCGTCGTGCGCGGGTTGGGCAGCGCGAGGCCGTCCGGACCTGTGAGACGGATGGTGGCGCCGTCGACCGGAATGTCGACGCCCTGCTCCCAGACTCCGTCGCAGTCCTGACCCGGCTTGTCCTGGAAGACGTAGCCGTTCAGCTTCTGGATGCAGTGACCGAAGTCGATCCGCTCCTGGCCCTGCAGGGGCAACGTGACCGGGTTGACCCTGGGCGTCTGGGCCACGTTCAGCACGAGACCGAGCTGGATCCACTTGTTCGGAAGCGGGTCGAGGATCTCGACGACGTAGCTGCCGGGCGGCAGTCCGCCGAACTCGTAGAAGCCCAGGGCGTTGGTGGTCGTCGTGCGCGGGTTCGGGTTGGGCAGGATCGCGGGACCCGTCAGGCGGATCGTCGCGCCGTCGACCGGGATGTCGTCGGCCGTCTGGTAGACGCCGTCGCAATCCTGATCCTCGTTGTCCTGGAACACGAAGCCGTAGATGCGACCCAGGCAGAGGGCCGCGAAGTTGACGTCCATCTCGATGTCACCACGCGCGCAGTCCAGCGGGACCGACGAGGGGGACGGAGGCGTCAGCGGCGGCATCTTCGAGGTGAACTCGCTCTCGACGACCGAGATCGTGTAGCTGCCGGGAACCAGGTTGACGAAGGAGTAGCGGCCGAGGGCATCCGTCGTCTGGGACGGGGCCACCGGGCCGTTCGGACCCGTTGCGTTGACGGTGTAACCGGAGAGGCGTGCCTCACCGGGGTCCAGCTCGTTGTTCAGGTTCTCGTCGCAGTACACGACGCCGTGGATCTCGCACTTGCGGCAGTCGACGCGGAAGTCGACGTTTTTCTGATCCGGGGGCAGCGTGACATCGACGGACGAAGGCGACAGGAACGTGAAACAACCAGGCGGGGTGCCCGCGGGCTCCGATGTGCGGACGGCGTAGTCGCCCGGGCGCAGGCTCGGGAACATGTAGGTGCCATCGGCTCCCGTGGTCGTCGTGTCGACGACGACGCCGGCCTGGAGCAGATCCACGGTCCAGCCGACGAGCGGGTCGTCGATGCCAGCGTCGTAGTTGCTGTCGAAGACGGGCTTCTCGCACCAGACACGACCGCAGAGGTCGTTCTCGCACACGAAGCCGTAGTCGCAGCTATCCACGGCACCTGTAGCCGCGTCGATGGTGATCGTCTTCACCTCTTCGCAGTTCGGGTTCAGCGGGAAGGGCACCTGAGCCGGCGGGAAGACGAACGTGAGCTCGTAGGTCCCGAAAGGCAGATCGAGGAAGCAGAACCGCGTGTCGGGGGCCGTCACCGTCTGAAGGCGTGCACCGAGGGGATCCGGCACTCCACCCACGAGGGGTACGAGCACAAGCTGGATCACCGTGCCGGCGGGCAGCGGGCGATCGGCCACGGCGTCATACAGGCAGTCGCCGCCGTCCTCGCAGTACACGTCGCCACAGATCTGCGTCTTGCAGATGTAGCCGAAGTCGCAGTCGTCCACGTCCAGGTTCTGGCCGCTGATCGTGACCTCCTTGGTCGCGAGGCAACTGGGCGCGATCATCGGAAGATCAGGGCCGGCGCCGGCCGCCTTCGAGACCGTCAGCTGGTAGACACCGAGCGGAAGGTCCTCGAAGCAGTAGCGTGTGACGGGAGCCGTCAGCGTCATGGTCTGGGCCGTGCCGGCGGGGTTCGTCGGCGTCAGCGTCACGGTGTAGGAGGTGCCGGCCGGGAGCGGCTCGTCCGTCCCGATCGGATCGGGCTCGTAGAGGCAGTCACCATCCGTCTCGCAGTACACGTCGCCGCAGACACTGCCCTTGCAGTTGAAGCCGAAGTCACAGTCCTCGATCGAGCCCGTGGCGGGATCGACAGCGAGTTCCTTGATGTCCTCGCAACCAGGTGCCAGCGGGAACGAACCGGTCGAGGCCGGCGTGTAGAGGAACGTGAGCAGGTAGTCGCCGAACGGGACCGGATCGAAGCAGTAGCGCGTTGCGGGCGCGACGACCGTCTGCGTCAGGGTGCCCGTCGGATCCGGGAGGCCGTTCACGACGGGCGTGAGGACCAGGTCGACGATCGTGCCTACGGGAAGCGGCAGGTCACCGAGCTGCGGCTCGTACTTGCAGTTGCCGGTCTCGCTGCAGTACACGTCGCCACAGATGCGCGTGGTGCAGACGAAGCCGAAGTCGCAGTCGCTGGCCTTCGGCGTCTCCGAGTCGAGAGTGACCATCTTCGTCGCCGAGCAGGCGCCCCAGAGCTCGAGCTCCGGCGTGATGAAGATGTAGCTCACGACGTAGTCGCCGAACTCGAGGCCTGGGATCATCCACGCGGTGTCGGGTGCGGTGACCTCGGTCTCGACCGGCGTACCGGGACCCATCGCCGTCATCGGCGTCACGATGACGCGGATGCGGGTGCCGTCGGGCAGCGGCTCGTCCTGGCCGATCGGGTCGGGCGAGAACTCACACACGTCGGGGGTGTTCGTGCAGAACACGTCGCCACAGATGGAACCCGTGCAGTTGATCGGGATCTGGACCTCGGGGCAGTCGACCGAGCCCTCACGGCTGGTCAGACCAACCTCGATGATCCGCGGAAGCGTATCGCAGCCCGTCTGCATGGGCAGCGGGAAGGCGGGGTCGAGATCGACGCTGTAGCAGCCGGCCGGGATGTCCGCCGGGCCGTAGACACCATTGCTGTCGGTCGGGACGGTGAACACGTACCCGCCGGCCAGGGGCAGGCGCGTGTCGCAGTCGACCTCGGTGAACGTCACGTCGACGACGCCACCGCCAAGGGGAATCGCCAGCTCGCCCTGATCGCGCTCGCAGTTGGCGTTGTCGTCACAGAAGACGTCGACCTTGACCTTCGGCGTGGGCGTCGTGCCCACGGGCACGCTGAAGCGCATGAAGACGAAGTTGGCCATGTCGAGGCCTTCCCAGCGCAGGCACCAGAGGCCCGGGTCGCCGAGGAGGGTTGCCTGATCGAGGCCGTTCATCTTGAAGGGGTCGCCAATCGGGGCCAGCCCAGCTTGCTGGGCGGCGGTGATCGACGGGTGGCCGCCGAACCCGGCCTGCGCCGAGGCGAACGGGGGATTGGCCGGCGTCGCCGTGGTCGTGTTGTGGCCCGGGAACCCACCGATCGGGAACAAGGCCCAGGAGACGGCTTCGCCAACGATTCGATTGCTGCCGATGCAGCCGCTCGTGTCGCCGATGTCGCGCTTGCCGTCGCAGAGCAGGTCGTTCGGGCGGATGTAACGCGGGACGTTCTCGGGCGGAATACCTGTGAGCTGGGCGCCCGTCAGGAACTCCGTGGGACCGAGCTGAACGGCTGCGTTCCAGTCGGCGTCGGCGTCGAAGAAGTTGATGTTGCCGGGGCACGCCTGCGTGCTGTGGATGTGGAAGTTGAACTCGCCGTCGTAGTAGTAGCCGTCCTGCTGATCCTCACTGCTGATGCGCACGAAGGGATCGTTCGTCTCGGCGCAACCGACGGCGGGCGCGCCCTCACAGCGCACACGCTCGTCAATGACGCCGCCGGCGAAGCCGAGGACGCCGCCGACCGGGACGAGGTAGGTGCCGTTGAACGCGATCTTGTATCCGGCGCGCTCGCGACCGGTGAACGAGCTGACGTTGCGCGGCACGGTGAGCGGGTCGCCGCCTTCATTGCCGGCCGTCGGCGAGGGGCGCAGACGCGCGCGGAAGACGGCGCGGAAGCGGCCGTCAGGAAGCTGGAGGCCCAAGGCCGTGGCGTCCGTCGTGCTCATGTCCAGCAGCTCGCACCAGACGTCGTCCGTACCCGGCCTCGGGTCGCTCTCGGCGTCGGCGGGATCGATGGGGTCGTTGTAGTCCCGGTAGGCGGACGTCACGAGGACGGGCGCCGGATCGTTCGTGAAGTCGTTGTCGAACAGGACGACGTCCGTGTCCACCATCACACCGGCGACCATCGTCTTGGGGGCGAAGACCTCGTAGATGATGTCGGGCGCCTTGTCCACCAGCAGCATGTCGACGCGCTGATCCCAGTTGCCGATGCTGTTCGCATCAAACAGGGCGATCCGGACGCGGTCGTCTTCGGGGTTGCGCGGGTAGGTCAGGGTGAGGGTGGTCACCTGTCCCGCACCGGCGAACTGGCCCAGGCCGTTGTTCGACAGACCGTCCAGGACGACGAACTTCGCGGTCCGATCCAGCCGGTCCGGCAGGCCTTCCCAGGCATCGCCCTGGATGGTGCCGTCGGACAGCCAAGCCTCGTCGGGCTGGGCGTAGACGGCACTCGGGGCGGTACCGAGCAGAGCCGTCAGGGCGGCGAACAGGGCGACAATCAGAAGACGCTGGAACATTTGTCTCACTCCACGGGGGAGAAGTGCGTACGAACAAGAGCAGCCCTACCGGGAGCACGCTCGACCACGCCAAGAGCATGAGGGATGCCGAACGTCCCGTCCGCACCCACATTGGCGTAAGTCATTAATCTTGAATGAGTTGTGATTTCGACGTGGCGCGCGGCGAGATGCCGGATGTTCTCTTTTTTGGCCGCATGTTCACGCTGCGCAACAAGGTAGGTGCCCGTTCGCACCCGGGCAAGGAACGAAGCCGGCGCGCGGGCGACGATTCGGCTCCGAGCCGGAAAGGCCGATTCCACGGCCTCTGGGGTCCCAGGCACCGGCAAAAACGACGAGGCGCCCGGGGTCTCCCACGGGCGCCTCGTCAGAGGATCAGTCAGGCTACGAGGCGCGCCGGTTGCCTCTCGGCGGGCGTTGCCTCTCGGCGGGCGCTGCCTCGGGGGCGTTGCTGTTCGCCCCTACTTCTCACCCTTGCCCGCAAGGGTCGTGCTCTCGGAGTCGCGTGCGAGTTCCTCGCCTGCCTCCGTCTGCACGGACGCTACGGCCTGGACGAAGGCCGTCGGAGGCACGCTGATGACCTTGGCCAGGATGTACATCTTCACCTCCTGGTCGAGGCTGAGCTTGAACACCGTGCTCGTGGCCTCGCGGCCCGCACCTTCGATGGAGAGACCGGCGCCCTGGCCCGAGATGAACTCGAGCTGCTCGGGCAGCTGGAACTTCACACGGATCGTGGGGAAGGCCTCGCTGCCGACGTCGCTGCGGACGGTCAGGTCGTAGCGCACGACCTGGCCGATCTCGAAGACACCGGCGGGACTGCCATCGGGATCGCTGTCAACCATCTCGACCTCGAGGGCCGGGAGCGTCTCGACGGGGACCTCGCACGTGTCGTTGCGGCGCCAGACCCAGCGGCCGGGCTGCACACAGACGGTCTCCCGGACCATCTTGTACTCGGCGGGCACACACTCCTTGCGGCACGTGGCGGGGTGAATGAGGAAGCGTTCCTCGAGCATCTTGTACTTGGCGGGCGTGTACTCCACGCGCTTCGTAGGCGGCTGCAGGCAGACGGCCTTGCAGTCCTCGCGCCACACCGGCGGGCAGTCCTGCTTGACCCAACACTCCTTGCAGGGGTCGTCGGAGCACTTGACGCGCTTGTAGGTGGACCGTGCGGGGCGGACGAGCACGTCCTCCTTCTTCGTGGTCCAGACACCGGGCTTCGTCACCTCGTTGAGCTTGGCCGGCGCGATGCAGACCAGCTTGGGACGGGTGCCGTACTCGGCCGGGATCTTGATCGTCCGCGTGCCGGCCGGACGTGCCAGGACCCGCTTCTCGACCTCCTTGGAGACCGGCGGCTGCCAGACGCGGCACCAGGCCTCACCCGCCTTGGCTTCCGGCGGGCGATCGCCAGCGGGCTCAGGGGCATCCACCGTAGCGCACGGGGGCTCGCAAGAGGGCGCGCCGGCACCTCCAGTGCGAACGCCGGAGCAACCGACGAGCAGCGCAATCGACAGGCACAGGGCGATCCAGGGCGTGAATCGGGGCATCGGGCAGTCCTCCCAGAACTGGACGGAAGACTACCACCCTGCCGTCGGAACCGACTAGCGCGAAAGGGGTTCCGTGAACACGAGCCGAGCCGGAATTCGCGCGTCCGTTTCGACGCGGGCCCGTCCGTCATCACCCTGTCATGGTGCGTCTTCGGAGCGCATCCGTCGGGCCGCCTCCGTGGGAGGAGAGCTCCCGCGCCCCGAGGCGCGAGCCGCGCCGTCGGCGGGCTAGTCGCCCTTCTTGGACGAGCCGGCGCGCGACTCGAAGTTCTGTGCGAGCGTCTTGGCGCGTGCCTCCAGGGACGTGCCCTTGAAGGCGGCGAGGATGCCGCGGTACTCCTGACGTGCCGCCGCCGTCTTGCCCTGCTTGTGCCAGGCCTCGGCGCGATCGACGCGATTCTGAAGCTTCCGACCAGCGATCGTGGTCAGGCGCGTGATGGCGCTGCGGACATCGGCCGTCACGCCGGGGGTGCGCCCCACGGCCTCGGCGGCGCGCAGGGCCGTGCCGTAGTCGCGGCCGTAGACCGCGTCGCGGGCCTTCTTCAAGACCGCCGGGACGGGCCCGAGTTCCGCGAGACGCCAGCGCCCCAGCTCCGTCTCGATGACACGGTTCGAAAGCGAGTTGCTCGCCTTGACCCGACCGTCGATGCCGATGACGTAGAAACCGGGCCGGCGTCCCCCGCCGTAGCGGTTGGCCAGGGCCCCGGTCGGATCTCGCGCGACAGGGAAGGTCCAGCCGTGCTTGGCCATGGAAGGTGTCACTTCCTTCAGCGGAAAGCGGTGGCAGATGGAGATGACCTGCAGGCCGGACTGGCTCGAGCGCTCGTGCAGGGCCTGCAGCTTCGGCAGCTCACGCTTGCAGTGCGGGCAGTCCCGGAGCCAGAACGCCAAGACGACGACGCTCTTGTTGCGCAGCGAGGAGAGCTTCGTCCCCGCCTTGAGGCCGAGGGCCGTCTCGGCGAACACGAGGTCGGGCGCGACGCGGCCATTGAGGTCACGCCAGCTCTTGGCAGCTTCGGCGTCGCCCGCTCGCCCGGCAGGCGCTACAAGCAGGGCTCCTACCGCCAGCAGCGCGACGAGCGCGGCGCGCGCCCAGGCTCGGGAGGCGCGACGGCGGCCCCTCGGTGTGGGCACGATCGGGGTGGACACGATCGGGGTGGGCATGGGTGGCCTCCTGCGTGCGCTCCGGAGCTACACCTTTCACGGTTGAGGGGCACATTGTAGAGGGCCGGGTCACCCTTCCGTCGGCTTCCTCGCGGCTTCCGACTGCCGACCTCGGCCGACCTGGACGTAGCGGAGCACGTGCGGGTGCAGCAGGGCGAAGATCGTGACGATCTCGAGCCGTCCCAACCACATGCTGAGGGTCAGCAGGATCTTCCCGACGGGGCTGAAGAAGGCATAGCTGCCCATCGGCCCGGCGTCGCCGAAGGCGGGCCCCACGTTGCCGAAACAGGCCAGACTCGCAGACATGCCCGTCGTGAAGTCCAGTCCGGGCTCCACGATCACCAGGAGCAGCCCCAGCACGACGTACCCCACGAGGTAGAGGATCACCAGCGTGACGACGGACCGGATGACGGGAGCGCTGATCTTGCGCGTGCGGTAGCGCAGCGGAATCACCGCATTGGGATGCAGCACCTGGGTCATCTCGCGCCGCAGGAACTTCAGGCAGAGGATGTAGCGGATGACCTTGGGCCCCCCGCAGGCCGAGCCGGCGCAGCCCCCCACCAGCATCACGATCACGAGGATCGCCTTCATGGCGTAGGACCACTCCACTTCGAAGTCCACGCTGGCATAGCCGGTCGACGACGTGAGGCTGCTCACCTGGAACGAGCCCGCCCGCAGATTGTCGATGTTGGTCACGCCCCCGGGGAGCATGAAGGCCAGGGCGAGCGCGGCAACGGCCATGACGCCGAGGTAGACGAGGAACTCCCCGTCGCGGAAGAACGCCGTGAGACGCCCCGAGAAGAAGCGCCACTGCAGCGGGAAGCTGGTCCCCGAGAGCACCATGAAGATGACGAAGATCCACTCCGCACGCGGGTTGGCGAACCCCTCGATGGAGCGCGGGTTCGGCGAGAAGCCGCCCGCGGACATGGTCGTCAGTGCGTGCACGATGCCGTCGAAGAGGCCGAAGCCCGTTGTCATCAACAGCGCGGCCAGCAGGGCCGTGAGGCCGATGTAGAGCACCCAGAGCTTGCGGGCGGCGCCGCGGATCTGGGGACTGATGCCCTCGCCGGTGCTGATCGAGGCCTCGGCAAAGAAGAGCTGTCGTCCGGCAATCCCCAGGCGGGGCAGGATGACGACGAACAGCGCGATGACGCCCAGCCCCCCAAACCATTGCGTCATGGAGCGCCATAGGAAGAACGCATCGTCGTAGGCCGAGAAGTCCGTGAGGATCGTCGCGCCCGTGGTCGTCAGGCCCGAGATCGACTCGAAGATGGCGTCGATGGGCGAGAGTCCCGCGAACACATAGGGAATCGCGCTGAAGAGCCCGACGACGAGCCACGTACCCGCGACGATCGCCATCGCCTCCGCGCGCCAGAGCACCGGCGCACGCTTGAACCAGCGGGAGAAGAACCAGCCCACGCCGGCACTCGCGGCCAGGGCCACGGCGAAGTGGCCTGCGACGTTGTAGTTCCCCTGGAAGAACGCCAGCCCGAGAGGCGGCAGGAAGGCCGGCGCGAACAGGAGGAGCAGGTGGCCGATGACGCCGAAGACGAGGGAGAGGCGCACTTACGCGGGCTCCGGATCCGCCAGCGTGCGCAGACGGTTGAGGAAGAAGTCACGCACGTCTGCTTCCTGATCACGCATGCAGAAGACCAGCAGGTGATCGCCCGCCTCCACGGCATCGCTTCCGCGCGGGATGATGACGTTCCCCTCGCGCAGGATGGCGCCGATGATGCCGAAGAGACCGGACTTCATGTTCAGGATCGGCACGCGCGGATGGTCGTCGGGCAGCACCAACTCGATGACCTCGGCGTCGCCGTGCTCCAACTCGGCCAGAAGCTCCGCCTTCGCGACGTCGACCATGCGCAGCACGGATCGCACCGCGGCGCCGCGCGCAGAGCGCACCACATCGATCCCTACCTTCTCGAAGAGACGCTCGTTCGACAGGTGATCGGCCCGCGTCACGATGCGATCCACACCCAGGCTCTTGGCGAGCAGGGATACGAGCAGGTTCTTCTCGTCGTTGCTCGTGACCGCGATGAGTACAGGCGACTCGCCGACGCGTTCCGACTCGAGCAAGTCGAGATCGCCGCCGTCCCCGTGCAGGACGAGGCCCTTCAAGTCGGGCGCGATCTCCTCCGCGCGCTTGCGGTTCGACTCGATGAGTTTCACGTTCCAGCCTGCGTCCTCGAGTCCACGCGCCACGGCGAAACCGACGGTGCCCCCACCGACGACCGTCGCGTCGTGCGGATGCCGGGCCGTCGGGCGGACGCGCAGGTGGCGCGCGAGCAGCCGATTGATGCCCGCCAAGCTGCCCATGCTCGTGATCTTGTCACCCGGCTGGAAGTGCGTCTCGCCGTTGGGGACGAACACCTCCTCGCCGCGCCGCGCCATGACGAGGACGACGCCGGGGGGTACCCCGACCTCCTTGAGCGGCCCCCTCGACAGCGGAGCCCCCTCTTCCACCGCGTAGCGCAGTAGATGCACGCGTCCGCCGGCGAAGACCTGCACGTCCAGCGCGCCCTCCACGGCGACGATGCGCAGGATCTCCGTGGCCAGTTGCTTCGACGGGCGCACGACGTCGTCGATCCCAAGGCTCTGGGCCATGGCCGCGGCATCTTCGCCGGGCAGCTGCAGGTCCGGTCGGCTGAGGAAGCAGACGCTGCGCGCCGCGCCCAGGCGCTTGGCGCTGACGCAGGCCACGAGGTTGCGCTCATCGACCGGGGAACACCCGACGAAGATGTCCGCTTCGGCGGCCTTCGCCTGGCGCAGCACGGGCGGGGACGTCACGGAGCCGATCACACGCTCGGCGTCCATACGCGCCAAGCGGTTCTCGTCGGCCGCTGATTCCGGGCACACGAGGATCACCTCGTGGTCCAGCATGAGGGCTTCGACAAGTCGGAACGCGACCTCGTCTTCGCCGCCGATCAGGATGCGCATGCGCCCCCACTCCTACGGAATGGCGCGCATTCTACCCGCCTCCACCAGCTGGTCCCCGCCCTACCTGGGCCGAGACCCGCCTGCGCGACGTTCCTCGGCGAGGACGCGCGGTATGAGCCGTGCGATGCGCTCCGCGCGCGCCTGCGGCTCGGGGTGGGTTGAGAGCATCTCAGGCTCACGAGCCCCCCCGCGTGCAGCCATGCGTTCCCAGAGTCGGACCGCCTCGTGCGGGTTGAAGCCGGCCCGCACCATCAGCCGGAGACCGATGGCATCCGCTTCGTCTTCGTGCAGCCGAGAGTAGGGCAGCAGGATGCCAACTTCTGTTCCGAGGCCCAGCGCAGCCATGGCCGGTCCCTGGATGCCCGGCTCGGCCCCCCCGAGCGCCCGGCCGATCACCTCAAGCGCGCCTTGCGTCACCATCTGCTGGCTCACACGTTCCGCGCCGTGACGGGCCATGGCGTGCGCGATCTCGTGCCCCATGACGGCCGCCAAGCCGTGCTCGTTCTGCGTGACCTTGAGAATGCCTGTGTAGATGGCGATCTTGCCCCCGGGGAGGCAGAAGGCGTTCAGGGTGTCGTCGTCGTGAACGAGCTTGAACTCCCAGGTGTAGGTCTTGCCGGACACCGCCGCCAGCCGGCGTCCGACGCGCTCGATCATCTGGGCCCGGGCCGTACCGGTCTCGATCGGCTTGCCCTTGAGGATCGCACCGTAGGCCTGGAGGCCCATGCGCAGTTCGTCGCTCTCGCTGATCAAGCGCAGCTGGGAGCGCTCGCTGTACGGCACGCTCCCACAGCCGATGGCCACGGCGAACGTGGCGGCGGCCACCAGACCCGCCAGCCCCGAGACGACGCGGCGGGCACGCCGGCTCCTGCAGCACGCGGCCATCGCTGGACGTCCCTAGCCGGCCTGCTCGGCCGCCGCCAAGCAGCCGCGCGCGACGGCCGCAACGTTGTCGGCGGTGAAGCCGAACTTCACCATCAGGTCGCCTGCCGGGGCCGACGCGCCGAAGCGGTCCATGGTCACGAGGGCGCCGTTCGGCCCGACCCAGCGGTGCCAGCCCAGGGAACAGCCCGCCTCGATGCCGACGCGGACGTCACACCCACCGAACACGGCCTCGCGTTCCGCGGCGTCACGCGCCTCGAAGCGCTCCCAGCAGGGCATCGAGACCACGCGCGCAGCCACGCCCTCATTCTGGAGGAGGTCGGCGGCACCCATCGCGGCGGCGACTTCGCTGCCGGTGGCGAGCAGGCATACGTCCGGGTGGACGCCGCCTTCGCGAAGGACGTAGGCGCCGTCGGTGGTCCCGGACGCGTCGCCGAACGTGCCGCGATCGAAGACCGGGACGCCCTGCCGCGTCAGGCAGAGAGCTGTGGGTCCATTCGACAAGAGCGCGGCACGCCACGCCTCGGCCGTCTCGGCCGCGTCGGCCGGGCGGAAGACCTGCAGCCCCGGGATCGACCGGAGCGCCGCAAGGTGCTCGACGGGCTGATGCGTGGGCCCGTCCTCGCCGACGCCGATCGAATCGTGTGTGAACACGTAGATCACCGGGATCTGCATCAACGCGGCGAGGCGGATGCTCGGTCGCATGTAGTCGCTGAAGACCAGGAAGGTCCCGCAGTAGGGTCGCAGGCCGCCGTGCAGCGCCATGCCGTTGCAGATCGCGCCCATGCCATGCTCGCGCACGCCGAAGTGGATCGTGCGTCCGCTGTAGTCATCTCTCGTGACGTTTGCGGAGCCGGGCAGCGTCGTGTTGTTCGAGCCCGCGAGGTCCGCCGAGCCTCCGATAAGCTGCGGCACGAGATCGCCGAGGCCCGCCAGGACCTTGCCCGATGCCTTGCGCGTCGCCATGGACGTGCCGGCTTCAAACGCCGGAAGACCCGCCTCCCAGCCCTCGGGCAGGATGCCGCACATGCTGTTCTCGAACGCCAGGACCGCGTCCGGCTGACTGGCCCTCAGGGCCTCGATCGAAGCCTCCCAGGCCGCCCGGGCGTCGCCGCCACGGCGCCCCGCAGCCGCCATGTGCTCGCGAACGTCCGCCGGAATCTCGAAGGTCGCGTCTTCAGGCCAGCCGAGGGCCTTCTTGGTGAGTCGGACCTCGGCGCCGTCGATCGCACCATGGGCGGCCGAGGTGTCCTGCTTGTTCGGACTGCCGTCGCCGATGTGCGTGCGACAGCAAACGAGGGTCGGTTTGCTCCTCTCGGCACGCGCCGTCTCAGCCGCCGTCACGTAGGCGTCGATGCCTTCGGATACGTCCACGTGCAGCACGTTCCAGCCGTAGCTGGCGAAACGCTGCGCGACGTCCTCGCTGAACGAGATATCCGTCGTGCCGTCGATCGTGATGCGGTTGTCGTCCCAAAACACGCAGAGCTTGTTGAGTCCCAGGTGGCCCGCAAGGCTCGCGGCCTCCGAGGCGACGCCCTCCATGAGGTCGCCGTCACTGGCCATGACCCAGGTGCGATGATCGACGAGCGTGCACGCATCGCTGTCCTGGAAGGAGTTGTGGCGAGCCGCGAGCAGACGCTCGGCGAGCGCCATGCCGACGCCATTGCCGACACCCTGGCCCAGCGGTCCGGTGGTGGTCTCGACGCCGGGCACCTCGCCGTACTCGGGATGGCCCGCCGCAGGGCTTCCGAGTTGACGGAAGTTGCGGATGTCGTCGAGCGCGAGGTCGTAGCCCGTGAGATGCAGCATCGCGTACTGCAACATCGAGGCGTGGCCGCACGAGAGAACGAAGCGATCGCGATCCGCCCACGTGGGAGCAGCGCTGTCGTACTTCATGACCCGCGTCCACAGCGCGTACGCCAGCGGCGCGAGGCCCATCGGCGTCCCGGTGTGACCCGAGTTGGCCGCCTCGACCGCGTCCATCGCCAACATCTTGACGGTGTTCACTGTGCGTCGCGCGAGATCTGCCCCGTCCTCCGTCACATCGCCTCCTGCCGTGGTGGGCTTCGAGATCGCTTCCGTCATGCCTGCCGCTCCCTCGGGCCAGAGGGGCCCGTCCGGCGGGATTCTAGCCGGGGCGTCCCACGGCCTCCGCGCCCCGTCCGAGACGGTTCAGCGACCGTCCTTCGGCGCGCCTGCTCCGCCCGTCACAGGAGGCATCATCGGGATGAAGGGCTTGCGCGTCGATCGCTTCAGGAAGAGCAGCGCGAAGCACGTCTGCGTGATCACCGACTCCGTGGCGTCCACGGGGCGCTCGGTGTCGTCCGGCTCCTTCCAGCCGCCCCCCTTCTCCTGGGCGCCCAGGAGATGCTCGCCGCCCTCGCGGTACCAGTCATGGCGTCCGATCCAACGCGTCCCGACCTTCAAGCCGGCACGTTCCAGGCCGTAGAGGAAGTAGTAGTGCCACATCGAGGCGCCGCCAGGCGTCGGGTTCTCCGCCACAGACCAGTTCTCGGAGAGCCACGCGAGGCCTCCGAGCAGACCGCGGTCGATGCGCCCCCTCGTTTTCGCGTCGAGCTTCTTCAAGATCCAGAGGTGCTCCTTGCACATGGCCAAACAGGTCACCCCGGCAGCCGTCATCGACCCCGTGGGCAACTCGGTCTCGCCCGGGAGGTACGTCCAGCCGCGCGCGAGCGTCTGCCCAACCTCGGTGAAGCGCGGCGGCTTCTCGATCCCGGGCTCCCAGGCCTCGTTCTCCATCCAGATGGGCGTGTCGAGGCCGTCCTTCTCCTGCTGGGCCAGGACGTAGTCCGCGGCCTTCTGCCACGTCGTCGCGGGAGCGCGGATACCGCACCGCGCCGCCGCATCGAGCGCGAGCAGTGCGTATTGGGTGTTGCTGAGGTCGGTGTCGCCGTCGGGCGCCCCCAGCGGATTGCCCGGGTAGCGCCAGCCGCCCGACGTCACCTGGTTCTTGATGATGAACTTCACCATCTCCTCGATCCACTTGCGGATCGACGCCGGGTACTTGCACTTGAGCGGCTTCGGCGGCGTGACGTTGCCGTAGCGATCCTTCTTGGCCACCTGCTCCTTCTCGGCGCCAGGGTTGTAGAGCGCATCCAGCGCCATGACGAGCGTCGCGGCCACGTAGATGGTCAGCCTGCCTTTGCCCTTGAGGTCCAGGCCTCCCTTGCCCGAATAGTGCGAGCGGCAGAAGTTGATGGCCTTGGTGACACCCTTGTCCTTCGCGGTCTTGCCGCAGTGCGCCAACGTCAGGACCACCAGCGCGTTGACGCCCGGCTCCATGATGTTGTAGGTGTTCTTCGGCAGGTCCTCGCTGAAGCCGGGGAAGCTGCCGTCCTTGCGCTGCTGCTTCGCGAGCCACACCCCGCCGCGCTCGATGGCCTTGTTCACCCGGTCATCGAAGTCGGCCTTCGCCGCGGCCATCTTGCGTTTCGCGGCCTCGATCCTGGCCTTGCGCTCCGCCGGTTCGAGCTTCTTGCCCTCGTCCGCTTGCGCGGGCGTCAGCGCGCCGCTGAGCAGCAGCAGCCACGCAACCAACAGCAGCATCCTCGGGATCGGTACGCGCATGAGCGGCCTCCACCTGCACCCTACGCGGGAGGGGCGGCGCGACTCAACGACCGAGCGCCCCGCCAGGCCGCGAGACCGGCCTGGGCCAAGGATCTTCGCGCGCCACAACGAGAACGGGCCCGGCTCTCCTTGGAGAGCCGGGCCCGACGGTTGGTTCGCCTTGCGGCTGGTTCGCCTTGCAGCTACGAACGGGGCGGGCTACTTGCCGGCGGGCGCGTCGCCCAGGTCGTTGCCGTCCGCGCCTTCGTCAGCGTCGGGAGCCGCGTCGCCGTCATCCGGAGACTCGTCAGAGGGAGCGTCGTCAGAGGGAGCGTCGTCGCCATTCTCGGACGGCACGTCGCAGGCGTCGTTCTTGCGCCAGACCCACTTGGCGGGCGCCGTGCAGCGCTTCCTCGTGACCATCTTGTAGGTGGCCTCGACGGGCGTGCACTTCCACTCGCCCGGCTTGACCATGACCTTCTCCGTGACCGTCTTGTAGGTCGGGGGAATGGTCTCGGTGCGGCAGGTCGCGGCCTTGATCAGGACGCGGCGCTCGACATCCCGGAACTGGGCGGGAATCTCGACGAGCTTCCAGCAGTCGCCCTGCTTCTCGCCCTCCTGGAGATCACCTGACTCGCAGGGGATCTTCTTCCAGACGGTGCGGGCCGGGCACGTCTGCACGCGATCGGACTCCGTGCCGTACTCGGCGGGCGTGTTGATCTTCCTCGAGCGAGCGGGGCTGCTGCAGACCTTGCGCTCCTGCTCCTCGTAGACCGGCTCGATCCACTGACGGTTCGTCGAAGCGGGCGTCACCAAGACGCGCTCCTCGTACTCCTCGAACTGGGCGGGCACCTGGACGCGGCACCAGGCCTCACCGGCCTGGGCAGCTTCGGGCAGACCGTTCGGCCGCGGCGCGTCGGCCTTGGCGCACGGGTCGCAGGGCGAGGGTGCATCGCACGGCGACGGGGTGTCACAGGGCGAGAGATCGATATCGATGTTGCACGGGTTCAGATCGATGTTGCACGGATTGAGATCCACGCCACAGCAACCGGCCAGTGAAACGATGAGCGCCACGGCGCTCAGTGTGATGGTGACTCGACGAGTCATCTGTCTACCCTCCCGGAGGTTGGAACAGTCCGCAGTCCCGCGTCCCGGCAGGCAGGACGGTGGACCACGTGATGCTTTGAGAACTGGCGACGAGTCTACCGAGTCGGCATTGCCGCTTGTTCTCTTTTTCTTGATCGACGTAGTTCGGATCTCGGCCCGAACGACCACGCAACCCGAATGGTGCGCGTCTGCGCGCAGAATCGGCGCCCACGGGGTGCTACTTGACCTCGGGTCCGATTCGTTCTGTCACTGTTCGGTCATTCCGGGCCACCCTCCGAGTCCCCCTTGCTCGCCCCGACCGAGCCCCGGGTACGCTGACCCGCCGTAGGGCTGCGGAGCAAGAAACACATGGATCAGGTTGCGCTTCGCCTGGAGGGCAACGCGGGTTGGACGTACCTCGGCGGGAACGACGAGGCGCGCAAGCCTCTCGAGGTCATCCTCCGCGCTTTCGACTGCGATGTCGAGTTCGCGGTGGGCGAGGCCGGTCCCGCCGGGAGCGGGGACACAGGCGTCCCGATGGGCGAGCCCGTGACCGTGCCTGTAGGTGAGGGGCGCCGCCTGGCGGGCAAACACTTCTTCGCCCGCGCCGCGAGTTCGTGCCGCGTCAGCTACCGCGGGATCTGACATGCACCGTCTGGCGCCGATCCTGTTGCTCTTGCTGACCGCCGCGCTCACGGCCCCCGCCTGCCAGCGCTTCACCAAGGAGGGCGCGGACGAAGAGGTCTACGGCCTCCTCGGTGCGCGCCGAGCCGAGGTCGAGCAGCTTCAAGGCACCCTCGACATCGAATCGCGCGAGCGCCTGGCCCATGCGCTGCGCGACCGGACGACCTTCCAGATCACCCTGCGGGACGCCTTGGAACTCGGCACGGTCGGCTCCCGCGACTACCGCCGCCAGCGCGAGGTCGTCTACCTCGCCGCGCTCGATCTCACGCGCGCCCTGAACGAGTTCAACCCCCTGTGGAACGCTGACGGCAGCGTGGACTACCGCGTGGATGAGGACGGCTCGCAGATCGACGCGGACTTCGGCGTAACGCTGCGGCGCGCGTTCCAGCGCGGCGGTGGACTCGTCGTGAGCCTCACGAACAGCTTCCTGCGGGATCTCACCGGCAATCCGCTCCGCACGGCGCAGAGTGTCCTGACTGCCGACGTCGTGCTCCCGTTGCTGCGTGGCTCGGGCGAGCTCGTGGCGCGCGAGAACCTGACGCAGGCCGAGCGCAACGTCCTCTACAGCTTGCGTTCCTACGCGCGCTTTCAGCAGGAGTTCACCGTCGACATCGCGACGCGCTTCTACCGCGCCCTGCAGTCGCGCGACGGCTGGAAGAACGCCGAGTCGCGCTACGACAACTTGAAGCTGCTCGTCGCGGAGCAAAGCGAAAAGGCGAACGCGGGGCGCCTGCCCAAGTTCCAGGTCGACCAGGTCGAACAGGACCTGCTCGAGTCCGACGACGCGCGCCAACGCGCGCGCAACCAGTACGAGACGTCCGTGGACAGGCTCAAGCTCGACCTGGGCATTCCCGTCGGCGTCGACGTGAAGCTCGACGACAGCGACCTGGACGCGCTTCGCAAGGCCGGGCCCCAGGCGGTCGAGCAGACGCGGGCCGAAGGGCTGCGCCTCGCGGCGCTGCGGCGCCTGGATCTGCGTTCGGAGTTCGACCGTGAGGTCGACGCGAGGCGGCGTGTGCTGGTGTCCCGCGACGCGCTGCGTGCCGGCATCGATCTCCGGGTCGGCGGCGATCTCCGTACGCCTGGCGAGCAGCCGCTCGACTTCGGGAGTGCGGATGCGTCTGGCAACCTGGGGCTCGACATCGACCTGCCGCTCGAGCGAACGAACGAGCGCAACGCCTATCGCCGAGCCTTGATCGACGCCGGCCGCGCCAAGCGTGACCGCGAGCGCTTCGAGGACACCGTGGCCTTCGAAGTGCGTGACGCCTACCGGACCCTGGCCCAGGCCGCTCGGAGCTACGAGATCCAGGAAGTCAGCCTCAAGCTCGCCGAGCGGCGCGTGGAGAGCACGCAGCTGCTCCTGGAGTTGGGCACGGCCCAGACGCGGGATCGGCTCGAGGCCGAAGACGCCCTCGTGCGAGCGCGCAATGCGCTGACCGCCTCCCTCGTCGATCACGCCCTGGCGCGGCTGGGGCTGGAGCGCGACGTGGGCATCCTCCGCGTCGACGCCCAGGGCATGTGGCATGCCGTCCCCAAGGACGGCACCGCCCCTTCGAGCGCCGAGACAGCCGGAACACCGACCCCCCGCGCCGTCGTCCAACCGACGGTGGACGCGGGCCTCCCGGCCCCTCTCGTCCGCGGGGCAGGGCGTCCTGTCAGCCGGAATGGCCGGGCGAGCGGAGCGGCCCAGGCCCCCGCTCGAGCCATGACCTCTCCCCCGCCTGCCGTGCTGGCGCCCGCCCGGAAGATCCCCGCTGTGAAGATCCCGCCCCGCATCGCCCGGCCGCGAACGGCCGACGACGGGAACCTGCCTCCGCCGCAGGTCATCCCACGCCGGTCCGGTACGGTAGGCCCTGCCGCAGAGGGCAACAGCACAGGAAGCAGCAACACAGGAAGCAGCAACTCAGGAAGATGATCATCGCCTCCCCCATCCACCGACGCGGCCGCGCACGTGGCAACGCCCGCTTCGCCGTGACCACGATCCTCGTCCTGGGCCTGGTGCTCGCGGCCATCTGGTACGGCTTCTTCCGTAGCGACACGGACTCGAGCGCCGACGTCCCTCTGACCGCGCCTCTCTCGCGCGGGCCGCTGCGCGTGACCGTCAGCGAGTCGGGCAACCTCGAGTCGCTGCAGTCCAACAACATCGTCAACACCGTCGAAGGACGGACGACGATCGACTACATCATCCCCGAGGGCACCATCCTGACGCCGAAGGACGTGCTCGACGGCACCGTGCTCGTGCGCTTGAACGGCGCGGCGCTCGAGGAGAAGCGCGTGCGTCAGGAGATCGAGGTCTCGGGCGCCCGGGACTCCCAAGCCAATGCACAGACGGGACTCGAAATCCAGCTGCAGCAGAACGCCTCCGACCTGCGCAAAGCCGACCTCGACGTCCGTTTTGCCAAGCTCGATCTCGAGCGCTACGTGGGCAAGCCGTTTGCCAGGCAGTTGCTCACAGCGTACGGACCGGCGGCCACCTCCACGCAGCCGACATCGAACGAAGGTGGCGTGCCCGCCGCCGGCCATGGCGGCAGCCTCGAGGCGACGAAGCTGCGGCGTCTCATTTCACGGCTGCTCGACTCCGAGGCGCTCGAGGGCGAAGCCCTGCAGCGCATCCGCGGCCTGAAAAGCGACATTCAACTGGCCGACGAAGAGCACCGCCGTTCCTCCGAGAAGGTGAAGCACTCCGTCCGCCTCGAGGCGAAGGGCTACGTCAGCCGGGAGGACCTCGAGGCCGACAAGCTCGCGCTCGAACGCCGGGAAATCGAGAAGCAGCGCACACGCACGGCGCGCGACCAGTTCGTGGCCTACGACTTCCCCAAGGAGCTCGAGAAGCTCATCTCGGGCGTGGTCGAAGCCAAGGATCGCCGCTCGCGCGTTGCCAAGAAGGCCAAGGCCAACGAAGCGCAGAAGCGCTCGGCCGTGCGCTCGCGCGAGAAGCAGTTGGAGCTCAAGAAGCTGCGCCTCGACGGTCTCGTCGAACAGGAGCGCGGCCTCGTCATCACGGCCACCGTGCCAGGGCTTGTCGTCTACTCCTCCAGCGGCTCGGGCCATCGACGCCGCAACGACGAGCGCATCGACGAGGGCTCGTCCGTCCGCCAGGGGCAGACGCTCATCAAGATCCCCGACCCGAACAGCCTCGGTGTCATCACCAAGGTGCACGAGAGTGCGATCCGCAACCTCAAGGAGGGTCAGGAGGCCCACGTCGAGGTGGACGCCCTGCCCGGCTCGCGCCTCCCGGCTCGCGTGGACCTCGTCAAGCGCATGCCCGACGCGGCATCGTGGTGGGACAACCCTGATCTGAAGGTCTATCACACCGAACTGCAGCTCCTCGGCGGCCACCCCACGCTCAAGCCCGGCATGAGCGCGCAGGTCGAGATCCTCGTCACGACCCTCGAGGACGTGATCGCGGTGCCTGTCCAGTCTGTTGCGGGCACCGCGGACAAGCCCGCCGTCTTCGTCTGGTCGCCGGACGGGGTCGAGCGGCGCGAGGTCGTTCTTGGCATGGCCTCGGAGCACTACATCGAGATCCAGTCGGGCGTGAACGTCGGTGAGCGACTCCTGCTCGACCCCCCGCGCGAAGAGCGCAAGGCAAGCGGCGAGCCCGAGAACGGGCGTGACGCCGAGAGCGAGACGGGCAGCTCGGCCGCGTCCAAGAAGAAGGGTAGGCCTTCCTCCACGGGCACGTCGGACGCGAAGAAGCGCGGCGGCGATGCGTCCAAGCGGCGCAGCAAGGGGACGTCCAAGAAGGGCTCAGCGAACGGCAGCTACACCGGCAAGCGAGGAGCCAAGGGCGCCCCCGCCGGCGGGACGAGCAAGAACGGGAGCCGCGGCAACGACCAATGACAGCGGTTGCCGAGCTACGGGGCGCCTCGCGCGTCTACCAGATGGGCAGCACGGAGGTGCGCGCTCTTGACCACGTGGATCTCGTCTTCCAGCAAGGCGAGTACGCCGCGATCATGGGCGCATCGGGTTCCGGGAAGAGCACCATGCTCAACATCCTGGGTTGCCTGGACCGGCCCACGGCGGGTCAATACCTGCTCGGTGGGCGTGACGTATCGGGCCTGGACGACGACGAACTCTCGCGGGAGCGCAACGAGCGCCTGGGGTTCGTCTTCCAGGCCTACAACCTGATCCCCCACCTGACCGTGCTCGAGAACATCGAAGTGCCGATGGAGTACGCCGAAGTGGCGCACGCCGTGGCGCGTGAACGCGCCACGAGCCTCGCCGTGCGCATGGGCCTGGGCGATCGCCTCCATCACCGGCCCACCGAGCTCTCCGGCGGCCAGCAGCAGCGTGTGGCCATCGCCCGCTCGCTCGCCAACGACCCCATGGTCCTCCTGGCCGACGAGCCGACAGGCAACCTGGACTCCAAGACGGGCGCCGAGATCCTCGGCCTGTTGGACGAGCTCAATGACGCCGGCCGAACCCTCATCGTGGTGACGCACGATCCGCTGGTCGCCGCCCGGGCGCATCGCACCGTGACGATGCACGACGGCAAGATCGCGCGCGTCGAACTCCGCGCCGGCAACGCCCCCGCCGGAGGGGGCCCGGCATGAGGTGGCTCGCATGAACAGCCGCCGCATGATCGCGCTCGCCTGGAAGAGCCTCTGGCTCCACCGGCTGCGCTCCCTCCTCACCGTGCTGGGCATCGTGTTCGGGGTCAGCTCTGTCGTCGCGATGCTCGCCATCGGCGAAGGGGCCAGCCAGGAAGCGCAAGCGCAGATCCGCAGGCTCGGCAGCCGCAACATCCTCCTGGCCAGCATCAAGCCCCCCACCGACGAGGACGCGGGCCAGCAAGGCTCGCGTGTTTCCCGCTACGGGCTGCTGCGCAAGGACCTCCGGGGCATCCTCGCGTCCGTACCCGACATCGCGCGCGCGGTGCCGCGACGCGACATGCCCGTCGAGGCCCGCGTCGGAGGCCGCAAGGTCACGACGAAGCTGATGGGCACGGAGGCGGCCTACGCGGAGGTCGCGAACCTGCGCATGCAAGCCGGTCGCTTCCTCACAGCCGCGGAGGGCCATGCGCGCAAGCCCGTCTGCGTGCTCGGGGACGGCATCGCCCGCAAGCTCTACCGCAACGTGAACCCCGTAGGTCAGGAGCTGCGAGCGGGCAGCCACTACTACCGCGTCATCGGCCTGCTGGCCTCACGCGGCGAAGGCACGGGCGGCACGGCAGGCGCCGGCGGCGAGTCGGACATGGCGATCTTCGTACCGATCGAGACGATGCGCGAACGCAACAGCGACGTCGCGGTCACGCGCTCCTCCGGCAGCTTCACGCGCGAGCATGTCGAGCTGCACCGGATCACCGTCGAGGCGGCCAACGGCGACGAGAAGACGATCTCGCGCGTGGCCGCGGCGCTGCGCTCATTCATCGACCTGCGCCACAAGAAGAAGGGCGACGTGCGTATCACCGTGCCGCAGGAGCTCATCCGGCAGGCCCGGGAGAGCAAGCGCATCTTCACGATCGTGCTGGCCATGATCGCGGCCATCTCCCTGCTCGTCGGTGGGATCGGCATCATGAACATCATGCTGGCGACCGTCGTCGAACGAACCCGCGAGATCGGCGTCCGGCGAGCCATGGGCGCGCGCCGCGGGCACATCGTTCGGCAGTTCCTGGCAGAGACCGTCCTCCTGGCCGCCTTCGGTGGCGTGATCGGCCTGGGCCTTGGCATGGCCATCCCCGCGGTCGTCACCTACTTCGGCTGGATGCAGACCGTCGTCACGCCCTTCTCCCTCGTACTCGCCTTCGGCATCTCGGCGCTCGTCGGCGTCGTCTTCGGGCTCTACCCCGCGGCTCGCGCGGCGGATCTGGATCCGGTCGAGGCCCTGCGCCGCGAGTGACCTCAGTCGTCGGGCACGGCGTGGACCCGGACGCGCGCCGTGGGCGGCGCGCCCTCGTGCGCCATGGCCATGGGAACGGGCTCGATCCGCAGGACGTAGGCACCCTCACGTGCAAGCACCAGCCGCCGCGCCAGGAGCCCCGCCGCCGGCACCGTGATGACGTGCTCCGGCTCACCGGGTTCGTAGACCGGCTCAGGTCGCATCGCGACGAAGACGGGGCTGATGCTGACGTGGACCTCCTGAGTGCCGCCCTCCGGCAGGTCGATCGTGAGCACGACCGGACCGCCCGAGCGGCTCGTGAAGGCATACGTCGTACCCTCCGACCGAAGGCGCAGATCGGCGTCCAGCAAGACGATCTCGGCCGGGGCTGGCGAAGCCCCCAGCTTGCCCCAGATCGATGCGCCAATGGCTCCGAACATCAGCCCGATCGCCAGCCCCAGGAAGATCAGCTTGCCGTGAACCGTCATATGCCTCCGTCTCGGCGTGAGCAACGCGTCACTTCGGCAACGTAATCCAGAGCAGCAGCAGATCGCGTGTGGTCGGTCCCCGTCCGAGGATCGAGCGATCGAAGCGGAACGTCAGGATCGGCTTGCGCGCCAGTTCGTTGAAGGTCGCGCCCGGCAGCTCGTGCTTCAGACCGCGACGCGGCGCTCCGTCACGCTTGCCGGGCGCATCGAAGCGGTGCTGCGGGACCAGGACGAATGCCGTCTTCGCCTCGCCCATGGCGGCGCGCAACTCCTCCGCGCTCGCTGCCTTGGCCGTGCGGCGTCCGAGATAGAAGTTCATGCTGTGGATCGAGACGCGGTAGATGACCACCGGCTCAGGTTGCGTCTTGTCCTGGCGGAGCGCCACGTGGGCCGCGAAGAGGGGCACGGGCCGGAAACGGGCCAGCGCGGGGAACGACAGGGCTACGGACGCTTGGACGCAGAGCACCAGCGCCATGGCCCCCACCGTCACGTGCCGGCCTGCGCCCTTCCACCCCGCCACGAGGAACGGCACCGCGAAGAGGGCGAAGATGCCCAACGGCCACCAGATCTCGGGCCTCAGGCGCGGCTCGTTCTTGCCGAGCAGAAAGAGCATCAGCGCGCCACCGACGCAGCCGACGAAGCAGCCAAACGCTGCGAGCTGCACGCCCTTGCGATGCGCCCCGGCCCACACCGCCTGGACGAGCGGGGCGATCGCCACGGCGATGAACGGGTAGATTGGCAGCATGTAGACGTTGCGCTTGCCGACGGAGAGGGAGAAGAAGGCGATCGTCCAGAGGATCACGGCCCAGGGGAGCAGCGCTTCCGGCCGGCGGTCCTTCGCCCGCCACGCGAGCCAGCCCGCAAACGGCAGGACCGTGATCCACGGCTGCGCGTCCCCGACCAGCACGCGCACGTAGAACAGCGGACCGCGCTCGCCGATGTCGCCCATCACACGCCGGAACGTGTAGTGGCCGAAATGCTTCTCGAAGAACAGGTCCTCGAAGCGGATGCCCATGTAGACGAACCACGGCGCGCCGAGGAGGACGATCCAGAGCAAGGATCGCCAGGGTTTGAGCTCCGCCCAGCGACCGCGCGGTCGTCCCAGCAGCCATGCGAAGAACAACGCGCCCGCGTAGAGCACGAGGATCACGGGGCCCTTGGCGACCCAGCCGAACCCGATCAGCGCATGGCCGAGGAACATGGAGCGGCACTTGATCTGGCCCCCGACGCTGGGCAGCGCCAACGCGAAGCCCCAGGTGAGCAGCGCCGTCATGTAGACGTCGCCGGAGAGCTGCCGGCTGAACAACCAGAACTTCGGTGTCGCCGCGAGCACGATCGCGGCCCACATGCCGATGCGGCGTCCCCCCAGCGACCGCCCGAGGCGAAAGGTCGCCAGCAGGATCAACAGGGCGGCGATCGCCATCGGCAGCCGCTCGGACCAAGCGCTCACGCCGAAGACCACGTAGAAGGGCACGGTCACCCAGGTCGACAGCGGCGGGTGCGCCCAATACGTCTCGCCGTTCCACGTGGGGGCGAAGAAGTCACCCTCGTCCCACTCGAGCACCTCCTTGGGCGGCTCGGCATACAGCGGCTCGTTCGCATCCCAGAGCGGAGGCGTGCCCAGGTTCATGAAGTAGGGCAGCGCGACCAGAGCCAGGATCAGGACCAGCAGGCCCCGGGACGGACGTGAATCGTCGAACGTCGTGACCTGCACGCTGCCTCGCACCCTCGTGGACCAACCCCGGCGTGAGTCTACCCGTCGCGCGGCTTCCAGACGCTGTCTGGGTTGCGCAGCAGGTAGGAACCTAGGCGCATGAGCGGGAGGCCGCTCTGGCGGAAGGCGCGGACCGCGTCCGCCGGGCTGTGCGCGATCGGTTCTTCGTGCAGGTTGAACGAGGTGTTGATGATCGCAGGCCGTCCCGTCGCCTCCGCCACCTGCGCCAGGAGGGCGTGCAGCTCAGGGTCCTCCTCCGCGCGCACCGTCTGGGGGCGGGCCGTGCCGTCCAGGTGCACGGCCGCGGGGCAACGCTCCCGGAACCAGGGCGTCGCGGGGAGCGCCACGGTCATGAAGCGCGTCGCGGCCTCGGCCACGTCGAAGGTCGCGAACGCGCGGGCTCCGTCCTCGTGCCTCAGAAGCGGCGCAAACGGCATGAACTCCTCGCGCCGCAGCGCCGCGTTGAGCGTGTCCGTGATGGCGGGATCGTCCACCGGTGCCAGCACCGAGCGGTGGCCGAGGGCGCGCGGGCCGAACTCCATGGCCCCCACGTACCGCACGCAGGGTTGCCCCTGGGCCAGGGCCCTGGCGAGTGTTGCATCCGGGTTTCCGGAGGCGTCCCGGCTCCCGCCCGCTCGCTCCGCCGCCTGCGCGATCTCCGCATCGCTTGGCGTGGGCCCGAGCAGCGCCGTCGGGAGCGCCACAGGCGGTTGATCGCTGACGTGCAGGGCCGCGCCGGCGGCCAGACCGCCGTCGCCCATGTGCGGGAACACGTGCAGCCGCTCGACCTCGGGCAGCCCGGCCAGCAACCCGTTCACCGTGACGTTCGCGAACACGCCCCCCGCCAGCGCAAGTTGCCGGAGGCCCGTCTCGCGGAGCCAGCCCTCGATCGCCGGGACCAAGACGCTCTCCGTGCCGTGCTGCAGCCACGCCGCGACGTCCTCACGCCGGAGGTCCTCGAGGACACGCAGGCGCTTCATGGCTACGAGGCCCCACGATCCGTCGTAGCGCAGCGTGCCGCCCTCCCAGCGGAAGGGGTAGCGCATCGCCACGGCCGTCCGGTCGCCGCGCGCGGCCAGCCCCAACACCTTGCCCTCGTGACGGCCCGGTCGGAAGCCGAGGCGCTTCGTCACGTAGGAGTAGAACGCTCCGACGCTCTGCTTCACGCCGATCTCGTGCAGCAGCTCGAGCGGCCGCCCCGGCACGGCACGATGCACGGTCAGGCTTCGGCCATCCCCATGCGCGTCGGCCGTCACGACGAGCCAGCTGCCGTCGCCGGACGTGCGCCATGCGCTCTCGGCATGGGCTACGTGATGATCGACGAAGGTGAGCTCGCGCTCCTTGAGTCCGCGCGGCAGCGCGCGCCGGAGCCACGATGCCGCCATGCGACCCTCCGCCTTGCCGAGCCCCTGGTCGCTGCGCGCGCGCGTCAGCGAGAGGCGGTAGCGAACAAGATCGCCGATGCGGTCCACGGGATGCCACGGCCGATCGAAGCAGATGCCGAGCGACGGGCCGTACATGCGCTGCAGCGGACGAAACACGCGCGTGGCCAGGGTCGGCGTCGCCTTGCCCCCCACCGCCACGGCGTCGACGGCACCGACCTCGAGGCCGGCTGTCGCCAACACGGCAGCGATGCTGCGCTTGGGCCAGCCACCCTGCAGCTTCACCCGCGTGAAGCGCTCCTCGTTCGCCGCCGCGAGGATACGCCCGCCCCGGACGAGCGCGGCGCCTGCGTCATGCAGGCCATCCACGATCCCGAGCACGACGCTCTCGGACGCAAGACGCACGGACGCCAAGCCCTAGCCGTCCCGGAGCGGTCCGGCGGGCACGCGGCTCGGCCGCGGCACCGTGCTGCTCGGGCTACTCGTGCTGGTCGGGCTACTCGTGCTGCTCGGGCTCACGAGGGGCGTACGGCCGGATCGATGACGCCAACGCACCGTCGCAAGCTCCCGCAACGCGCTGAAGACGTCCCGCCCCAGGCGCACGGCCGACACCTCGCCGTCGTACCACCGGACGGGCATCTCGCGGATCTCGAGGCCCGCGCGCTGGGCGAGGTAGAGGATCTCGGCATCGAAGCCCCACCGTGCAGCCCGGGACGCCGCGAACAACTGCCGTCCGGCATCGCGACGGAACGCCTTGAAGCCGCAGGTCACATCGGCCACGTCCAGGCCAAGCCACCAGCAGGTGAGCCGGCGGTAGCCACGCCCCAACGAGCGACGGACGAGACCCTGGCGCTTGCGCACTTCGGCACCCGGCACGTTGCGGCAACCCACGACGATGTCAGCGCCCTCCGCTCGCAGCCGGAGTGCCGCGTCGACGTGGGTGAGATCGACCGCGAGGTCGGCGTCGAGGAACAAGACGGTCGCGCCCCGGGCTACGGCCATCCCGGCCTGGAGGGCCGCGCCCTTGCCGACGTTGGTGGCCAAGGTGAGTACGCGGCCGGCAGGCAGGCGCGCGGCGGCCGTGGCCAGGCGGTCCGGCGTCGCGTCTGTGCTGCCGTCGTCCACGAACAGGACCTCGAGATGGAGGTCGGGGCGCTCGGCGGCCCACGCTTCGGCCGCATCGGCAAAGCGGTCGATCCGGACCCCCTCCTGGAAGCAGGGAACCAGGATTGTCAGGTCGGGTGCGGCACCGGTCATCGCGCACCAGCAGACGGGCAAGCGCACGGATAGGCAAACGATTTGCCCATCAGTTGCCTCCGCTCGCGCTCTTGGGGTGGTTCAACAGAAGGAAGAGGTCCGTGCGCCCGCCCCCACCCAGGGGTCCGGCCAGCATCGTGCCCCCCAGTTGGGCGACCTCGCCCCAGCGACAAACGACGAGCACGGCGGTCGTGCCGGACCACAGGCGCTCGAACTGGGCACTCGTGAGCACGCCGCCGTCGGCAGCGCGGGCCACGGGATCGAGCTTCTCGCCGCCCGCGGCCTCCCACGCGCGCCGCGCGTAGGGATTCACGATCTCCCGCTGCTCCCAGTCCTCCGGCGTACCGCCCGCGATCCAGAGGCGCGGTCCGCCGTAGAATTCGAGCCCCTGCGGGTAGCGCTTGAGGACGACGAGCAGATCGGCCTTCTCCGCGTGGCGGTGCAGCTCGTCCGCCAGTGCGTGCGAGGACCCGATGCGGTCGATGCGGGCGAGGCTCCAATCGACGAGCCACCAGCCACAGGCCACGCAGGCAATCAGGATGCCGGCGCGGACCACGTCGCGCGTCGCACGGGCCCAGGCGAGGAGTCCTCCCACCACGAGGACGCCGGCGAGAATCAACGGCAGGCCACCCGGTGCCCACCGCGACGCCTGCATGTCGGTCGGAAGGCGCCCGGTAGAGAACGGGAACACCAGACCGGCGAGCAGGAGCACGCCGACGACGACCATGCCGATGCCGACGACGAGGGGCAGCCAGCGGGGCTGCCACGCCCTGCGGTGCAACAGACCGTCCAGGCGAGCGCCCGCGAGAACGAACAGCGGCGCGGCGGCAGGCAGAAGGTAGTTGAGCAGCTTGCGCGTCGAGATGCTGTAGAGGACGAAGGCCGTGAGGAACCAGAGCCACGCGATCCGGCCTGCACGCACGCGGCGCTTCCCGCCGACCTCGAGCTGACGCGGCAGCGCCGCGTCCCACGAGTACGGGGCCCAGGGGCTGCAGGCGGCGAGACCCAGCAGGGGGCGCCCTAGGCGCCCGCCCTTGGTCACGCGTGCAAAACCGCCCCACGCCAACGGCGTCCATGGGGCGAGGTACATCAGCACGATCGGCACGTAGAACCAGAACGGGTGAAACGCGCGGTGATCCCCGGTACTGAAGCGTCCTAGGTGCTCGTAGCTGATGAAGTGCCAGATCCAACCGGGTTGGGCGCGCTCGACGAGCACGTACCAGGGCGCCGCAATGGCGAACGCGATGCCCCACGCGAGCGGGGAGAAGGCGGTTCGCGCCACACGACGAAAGGGCACGCCCGCCGCCGTCCATGCCATGGCCACGAGAAACGCGACCGCACCGACGAGAGGCCCCTTGATGAGCAGGCCGCAGCCCACCGCGATGCCAAGCAACACCCGCGGCCAGCGACCGCCGTCGCGCACGCCGATCCAGCCGGCATAGAGCGCGGTGGCTATGGCTGCCGCGAGTGGCATGTCCATCTGGGGTCCGACGCGCGAGCCGATGATGCCTGCGGCGCTCGTGGCGGCCAGCAACGCGGCCCACCAGGCCTTGCGCTCGTGTCCCGTCCAGGCCCGCGCGAGCAGGAAGATCATCAGCGCCCAGATGGCACCGGCGAGCAGGGTCGGCAGCCGGGCGAAGAACTCGCTTCGGCCCAGGACCTGCGTCGGTGCGGCCTGAACCCAGTACACGAGCGGCGGCTTGTCCATGAACGGCATGCCGTCGAGATGCGGGACGACCCAGTCGCCGCTTGTCACCATGTTCACGGCGACGCTGGCGTAGCGCCCTTCATCGGCGTCGTAGAGATCGCGCTGCCACGCAAAGAGCGACAGGCTCAGGAACGCGAGCAAGAACACCAGCAGCGCCGCCCGTCGCGGCGGCGTCCTTCCTGTAGATGCCATCGGCCCGTCCATGGCGCAGACGGTACCGGAAGGTCCGCGCGGTCCCACGGGGGAACCCCGGCACCGAAGCATGCGTCTGATTCCCTCCGGGTAGGATCCGCACCCTCTCGGAAGAAGGAGGTCCTCGTGGCCGGCGGCAGTGTCCCTCAGAAACGTGTCCCCCAGCGATACGACCCCAAGAACATCGAGACCAAGTGGCAGGACCGCTGGGAGGCAGCTGCTGCGTTCCAGGTCCAGGACGACGACGCTCGCCAGAAGGAGTACGTCCTCGACATGTTCCCCTACCCCTCCGGGGAAGGGCTCCACCTCGGCCACGTCGAGAACTACACGATCTCCGATGTCGTGGCCCGCTACGGCCGCCACCAGGGGCACAACGTGCTCCACCCGATGGGCTGGGACGCCTTCGGCCTCCCTGCCGAGCAGTACGCGATCGAGCACCAGATCCATCCGCGCGACGCCGTCTCGAAGAACGTCGAGGTCTTCGCGGGGCAGATGAAGCGCCTGGGCTGGTCCTACGACTGGTCACGCGAGATCAACAGCACGGATCCCGACTACTACAAGTGGACCCAGTGGATCTTCCTGAAGCTCTACGACCGCGGCTTGGCCTACGTGGCTGAGGTGCCGGTCAACTGGTGCGAGGGGCTTGGGACCGTGCTGGCCAACGAAGAGGTCATCGACGGCAAGAGCGAGCGCGGCGGCTTCCCGGTCGTCCGCAAGCCCATGCGGCAGTGGCTGCTCAAGATCACCGAGTACGCCGAACGCCTCCTGGCCGACCTGGAAGGGCTCGACTGGCCCGAGCACATCAAGCAGATGCAGCGCGAGTGGATCGGCCGCTCGGAAGGCGCCGACGTTACGTTCCGTCTTGGCATCACGGACGCCGACGGCGACGAGTTCACGGTGTTCACGACGCGCCCCGACACGCTCTTTGGCGCGACCTTCTGTGTCTTGGCCCCGGAGCACCCGCTGGTCGCCAAGATCACGACGGACGACCAGCGCGCCGCCGTGGATGCGTACGTCGCCAAGACGGCGCGCCGATCCGAGCGCGACCGCATGGCCGACGTGAAGACCGAGTCCGGGGTGTTCACGGGCGCGTACGCGACGAACCCCGTCCAGGGCGACCAGATCCCGATCTGGATCGCCGACTACGTTCTCATGGGCTACGGCACGGGAGCCATCATGGCCGTTCCCGGCGGCGACCAGCGCGACTGGGAGTTCGCCGCGAACTTCGACCTGCCCATCATCCGCACGGTACAGCCCCCCGAGGACTTCGAGGGCGAGGCTTGGGCGGGCGAGGGTCTTGCGATCAACAGCGGCTTCCTGGACGGGCTCGAGGTACCCGAGGCCAAGGCCAAGATGATCGCCTGGCTCGAGGAGCAAGGTGTCGGCGCCTCGCGCGTCACCTACCGCCTGCGCGACTGGCTGTTTTCACGCCAGCGCTACTGGGGCGAGCCCTTCCCCATCGTGCTGGACGCGGACGGCAAGCCTACGACCCTCCCCGAAGACGCCCTGCCGCTGACACTGCCCGAGGTCGAGAGCTACAAGCCCACGGGCACGGGCGAGAGTCCGCTGGCCGCCATCGAGGACTGGGTGAACACCACCCATCCGGTGACGGGTGAGCCCGCCAAGCGCGAGACGAACACCATGCCCCAGTGGGCCGGCTCGTGCTGGTACTACCTGCGCTTCATCGATCCCAGCAACCCGGATGTGTTCGTCGACGCGGCGAAGGAGAAGCACTGGATGCCCGTCGACTGCTACGTCGGTGGCGCCGAGCACGCCGTGCTGCACCTGCTGTACGCGCGCTTCTGGCACAAGGTGCTCTTTGACATCGGGCTGGTCTCGACCTTGGAGCCGTTCCAGAAGCTGGTCAACCAGGGCATGATCCTGGCGCCTTCCTACCGCGTCAGCGAAGAGGACAAGACCTATCTCGCCAAGGACGCGCTCGAGTTCCGCGAGAACACCGCCTTCATCAAGGCCACGGGGGAGCCCGCCTTCTCGATCGTCGAGAAGATGGGCAAGTCCAAGAAGAACGTGGTCAATCCGGATGACATCATCCAGGTCTACGGCGCCGACACGCTGCGGCTCTACATCCTGTTCATGGGCCCGCCGGTGGCGGACAAGCTCTGGGATGACTCCGGTATCCAGGGCGTGCACCGCTTCCTGAACAAGGCGTGGCGCTTGATCATGGGCGACGAACGGCAAACGGCCCGCGCTCGCTCCACCGAGCCGGCGTCCGGCGACGCGCGACATGCCTTGCACACGGCGATCGCCGGCACGACGAAGGACATGGACGCGCTTGGCTACAACACGGCCATCAGCAAGCTGATGGTCTTGCTCAACACGATGGCCGATCTGGATCCCGTCCCCGAGGACATGCTGGACGCCTTCCTGCGCATGCTCGCGCCGTTCGCGCCGCACGTGGTCGAAGAGATGTGGGAAGCCACGGGGCGCGAGGGCTTGGCTTCGCTCGCCGCCTGGCCGACCTACGACGAAGAGGCGCTCAAGACCGACGCCGAGGAGTACGCGGTGCAGGTCAACGGCAAGGTGCGGGGCAAGCTCGTGATCGGGGCCGAGAGCAGTGACGAGGAGATCCTCGTGGCAGCCCGCGCGCTGGAAAATGTTGCGGCCAACATCGACGGCAAACAGCTCGTCAAGCAGATGGTCGTCCGCGGCCGGATCGTCGTGCTGGTTGCCAAGTAGACCCGGCCGCTACGCAGATCCGGATAGTACCTGGATCCCGCGCCGGTTCGCCGCGCGCCCGACGGGGGCGCGTCCTACGTCCAGCCTACTTCTTGGGCGCATCCGGTTGCTTGGGTGCGTCCGGCTTGGCCGGGTCTGCCTTCGGTGCGTCCTCCGGTGCGTCCTTGGGCGCATCTTTGGCGTCGTCCTTCGGAGCATCCTCCGGACCAGCCTTCGGCGCGTCCTTGGCCCCATCCTTCGGCGCATCCTTGGCCGCATCCTCGGGCGCATCCTTCGCCGCATCCTCGGGCGCATCCTTGGGCGCATCCTTGGGCGCATCGACGTCAGCAGCGAGTTCCGTCTCATCGGGGGTCACGCAGATGCCATGCAGCGCACCCTCGTGGCCTTGCGCCCGAGCCGCGTGCGCCTTGGTCTTGCCCTTGCCCCACATCCAGAAACCGCCCTTGGCGTCGCCGGCGAAGATCCAGAGCCCATCGGCGCTGGTCTCGACGCACGTGAGTGCGCCTGCGTTGGGCGCGGCGTACGTTGCACCGGCGCTCAGGTCCTTCGTGTTGATCGCCAACACGCCGTCCTTGGTCGTTGCGTAGAGCGTGGCGCCATCCGGAGAGAGAGCCAAGGCGGACGCTGCCGCAGGCAGGTTGTCCAGGCGCCCGGCGGGCTTGCCCGTGGCGTCGAATGCAGCGATCGTGCTGTCGCGGCCTGCCGCGAAGACGCGCGAGCCGTCCGCCGCGACCGCGAGAGCGATGACCGGGGCGCCGTAGACCATCGAGTTGACCTCGGTGCCCTTCGTGGCGTCCCAGACGATGATGATGTTGTCATCACCGCCGGAGTAGGCGCGGTTCACGTCCTCGGACGTCGCGACACACAGGACACTGCCCTTGTGCCCGAGCAACTCGGTGAGCTTGCGTGTGGCGATGTCGACCTGGACGACCTTCTTGGTGTCGCCCAAGGCCAGGTAGGCGAACTGGCTGTCGTCGTCGATGGCCAGATCCTGGGCTGCGGCCTCGAGCTTGACCTCGGCGACCGCTTGGCCGTTGGACGCCTTCCAGATCCGCAGGGTACGGTCCTCGCTGCCGCTGAGGACATGCGACTCGTCCGGCGAGAGTGCGATGCAACGGACGGCGTTGCCGTGACCGTTCATGAGACTCGGCTTCGCCGCCTGGCCTGTCGCCACCTTGTCGACGGCCCAGATGCGTAGGGTCTTGTCCTGGCCCGCCGTGAAGGCACGCATGCCCTCAGGCGGCTGCATGGCAGGCGCCGCGGCGTCCTCGGTCCCGCCCTTCGACGGGTCCGCCTTCTTCGCATCACCCTTCTTCGGGTCGTCCTTGGAAGGCACCTCCGGCCTCGAACCAGCGATCTCGTAGATGAGGATGCCATGCCCACCGAGGCGGTCGGTCCCGATCAGGCGGCCAGGCAGTTGCGCGTCCGCCGACAACGAGCTCAGCCTCACGCCGTCGCCGGGACTGGCGAAAGCGGCCCATGCGGGTGCCTCCCCTTCCGGCTTCTCGGCTGTCTCATGGACGTAGCGGCTCTTCAGGGCACGGCCCGTGATCTCGTAGCCGGCCGCGGCACCGCCATCACCGGTCAACTGCAGGACGATGCGGGTATCGGTCTGGTCGGCCGTCACCGTGTGGACGTGCGCCGCCATCTCGGGGTGCCGGGGCTCCTTCGGGGTGACGTCCACCCAGACGGGCGCGGTTGTGAGCTTCTTGCCCGCCTTGGGGTCGATGTACGGCCGCACGAGCAAGCCGCGGCGGTTCGCACAGTAGAGGATGAGTCCCGACGACGTGTCGATCTCGACGCAGGCGGCGCGGTTCCAGTACGCCTTCGTGCGGCGCTCATCGGGCTTGGCGTTCTTGCTCAGCCGGAGGCCCTCGGTGATGTCGGCCCACGTCGCGCCGCCGTCCCACGTCTCGAAGACACCACCGTTGGCGTCCTTCGGATCCCACGTCTCATAGGTGCTGCGTGCCGCGACGACGATGTGGTTCTCGTTGCCGGCGTCGACCGACATCGCGGCCGCCCAGGTGTCGGAGGAGGAGGAGATCCCCTTGTGCGGCTTGGCGGCGGACCAGGTCTTTCCATCGTCCTCGGACGTGTAGAGCATCCCGTCGCGATCGGTGAGAATGCGCAAGGTTCCGGACTTGCCCTCGGCGGCCGCGCCGCGATGCACGCCGACGACGAGCGTCTCGGCGTCGACATCCAACGAGCCGTCGGCCGGCGGGAACAGGGTCTGCCAGGTCGCTCCGTCGTCGGCGCTGCGCGACAGCGTGCGCCCCGTGGCGAGCCAGCTGTGGTCCGCCGTGTCCGGCACGAGCATCCCGGCTACGTGACCAAGCATGCCCACGGGCGTCCAGGTCTCGGCGCGGTCTACGCTGCGGTAGACGATGCCGCCGTCACTGATCGCGAGGTGCCTGCCCTCGCGTGCCGGATGCACCGCAACGGCCGCCATCGGAACGGTGGTGCTCGGGAGCCTCTTCGTCTCGCCGTCGTCGTTGTGATCGTCAGGTGCAACGACTTGCGTGAACGTCTTGCCCGCGTCTGTCGAGACGTGCAGGCCCGTCACGTGCGAGGTGAGGTAGATCTTCTTCTTGTCGCGCGGATGGACGTAGATCTCGCTGATGAACGCCTTGCGATAGCCGGAATCCGGATCGCCGGGAGCTTCCTTGGTCGCGCCGAAGGCGCCGCCGAACGGCGCCCACTTGGCGTGCGAGGAATCCTCACTCACTTCGATGCCGCGGTCAGCCCAAATGGCCCAGAGGCGCTTCTTGTTGTGCGGATCCACGAAGACGCCGATGGCGTCTCCGCTGCGCAGCGGCTTGCTGTCCCACTTCTTCCCGGCGCTCTTCGAGCGCCAGACGCCACGCGCGTCCGCGAGGAAGAGGCTCTTGCCACTCATCTGGCTGACCCCGCGGATGTCGTGGATATCGACCCCGCCCGGATCTACCCGCTTGAACTTGCGGCCGCGGTCGTCGCTGTAGAACACGCCGCGCCGACCGGCCACGGTCACGACCTTGTCGGTCTTGGGATCCATGCGCACGAAGTACGTGTCGTTGCCCAGCCCGGACTTCGCCAGGGCCGTGCCTGCGATTTCCTTCCAGCTCTTCCCGCCGTTGGTGGACTCGAACAGGCCGCCATTGTGGTCGCCGTCGTTCCGCGTGCCCACGAGGAGACGCACGCTCTTCTTGGCGTCGACCTGAACCTCCCAGCTGAGATGGGTGCTCTTGAGCTTGGTCCAGCTCAGGGAGGCCAGGGCGCCGCTGGTGATGTTGCTCCAGCTCTCGCCACCGTCGCTCGAGCGGTAGATCTGTCCGTCGATCACGCAGTAGAGGATCGACGAGTCCCGCGGATCGAGGCTGATGCGCACCTGGCTGCGCGGCCCGGGACGGTCCTTCTCGGAGATGCCCTTGAGCATGGGGCGCCATGTCTTGCCGCCGTCCTCGCTCCGTGCCGGACCCAAACCGTGGACGTGGGCCCACAGGAGTCGGGACTTCTTCGGGTGGATGCGCAGGCCGCTCAGGCCTTGAACCTGCAGCCCCTTGTTGACGCCGACGCGCCAGGCGGCGACCGCCGCCTTTTCCGGCTTCGAGGCCTCCTTCTCTTCGGCGCGCGCGGCGCCGGGCAGAGCGAGGATCGGGGCGACCACCAGCGCGGCAAACAGGAGGGCCCCAAGCACCCCCGAGGCGGGCACCTCCGAAGCGGACACGCGTGCGGCCGGAGAGCGATCGCCAGGATCGAGTCTGCGGTCCGCGGCGCCGAGGAGTTCCCCACGCAGGCCCTCTTCCCTGGAGAGCTTCTGCTCCTGAGAGAGTTGCCGTGCACGTCGCCAGTACCTGAGAGCCATGCGGACTCCTTTCCGCTGCTGCCTTGGTCGGGGCGCCGGAATCACCGAAAGATGAGAATAGCAAAGGGGTTGGGGCGCCGCCACAGGTGCGTGGTGTTGCCACTCAGCGTGGCCTCAGCAAGCCACACCCTCAGCCCGCCGAGCCCGTGCTCAGCGCTTGGGCCGCCGCTTGGCCCGGGGGCGCTTGGAGCGCGAGACCGCGGCGGCCGTCCGGGCGCCCTTGGTCCCCACGCCGGAGGAGCCCGAACCGGTCCCAGACCCTGGACGCGGCCTGAGCCGCGGGCGGCCTCCACTGCTGGCGCTCCCGCCACCGGCCTCGAGCACGCTGTCGAGGAAACCAGCCATGCCGGCCCGAATCTCCGGCGGCGAGAGGACTTCAGCCTGGGCCCCGTAGCGCGCCACGTGCGTGTAGAGCCAGCGCGGCCGGCCAGGGGCCATCTTGAAGGTCTTCACGACCCCCCCGTCGGGCTGCTCCTGGAGGAACTTCTTCTCGGTCTCCTCGCGGATCCGGGCTGCCAGGACGGCATCGAAGCGCACCTTCACCGAGAGATCGCCAGGGCGCGGACGGTAGAGATCATCGCGGCGGTAGCTCTCGGCGGTGAACTCATCCGGTACCTCGTAGCCCTCGTCCGGGAGCAGGACGGCCGAACGCAGCCGGTCCACGCGGAAGGAGGCCATGTGGTCACGGAGTCGGTCGTGGGCGATCACGTACCAGTGGCCACGATGGTCCACGAGCCCGTAGGGCTCGATCGTGCGCTCGGTGACGTCGTCGCGGCTCGCCGTGTAGTACACGACGCGCATCGCGATATTGCGGGACATGGCCTCCTTGATGAGGCAAATCGTCTCCGTGACGAGATCCGAGGGGGGCGTACCCGCCACGTTTTCGTCGAAGGCCTTCAGCGCGCGGCGATCCGGCCCGCCGAGCAGGTCCCGAAGCTTGCGGCGCAGGCGGGGCGCGGCATCCCCGAAGGCCGGAAGCGTGCCCCCTGACACGCTTCGGAGCGCAAGATCGATCGCCAGCGCCTCCTGCAGCGTGAGGTGGACCGGGCGATTCAGGTGCTCCGCGAAGCGAATGCTCACGGCGTCGCCGTGGATCGAGAACACGAGGTAGTTGTGCGGGAGGTACGGCGGGACGCCGCACATCGTCAGCACCTCGGTGATGTCCGCCCAGATCTCGGTGTCGCGCACGCCAAAGATCGACGCCAGTTCGGGGATACGAATGCCCGGCCGGGCCCGAATGAGAGGAATCATCGCGAGGCAGCGACGAATACGATCACGTGCGACGGTGGACATGCGGCGTGATTCTACGACGTGGGCTGCGCGGAGCAACGGCCAGCTTGAGAATGTGTGCGCGTGAACGTCTCGACGGACGGGCGCATCAGCGTGGCTCGAGAATCGACCACGCCCGCGGCGCCGACACGAGCTCGCGCAGGTGGCGCCGGAGGCCCGCTGCGGTGGCGGATCGCAGGGCATCCACGGCGGCGCCGGGCTCCACCCCTTCCAGGGCGAGAGCGAGCATCCAGTGCGCCGTCGACTCGGGCTGGTTGAAGACGCGCAGGTGGCGACCGATGAAGCGCCGGCGACAGCGTTCGACCTCCGCGTCCGTCGGCCCGTCGCGGGCCGCTGCCCGCAGCGCCGCGAGCAGCGCCTTGCGATACGGCTCGATCTGGTCGACCTCGGCCGAGACGAGCCCGAAGGCGTAGTCGTGCTCGGCCTCGTAGCCGCCCGACAGCGAGTCGTCCACGAGGCCCTGGTGGTAGAGCGGAGCCTGGATCCGCCCGCCGTCGCCGAACAGGATCTCGAACAGGATCGCGCCCTGGATCCGGCGTCGGACGCGCCCCTGGGGGCCACGCCCCGGGCGGTCCTTGAGTCCCAGCAGGACCTGAGGACGGCTGATGGAGAGCTTCGTCCGGACTTCGCGCTGGGCGACGCCCTTCGGCTCCTCGGCAGCCCTGCGGCGATTGTGGTGGCCGCGGCGGCGCGTGCCGGTCACCTGATCCACGAGCGCCAGGACGCGTGCGGGATCCACGTCGCCTGAGACCGTCAGCACCATGTTGGCGGGGCTGTAGTAGGCCGCGTGCGTACGCTGGAGGATGGCAGGATCGATCGGGGCGATGCTCGCGGCCGTGCCGCCGATGTCGATGCGCACCGGATGGCGGCGGTAGAGAGCCTGCAGCAGCCCGAAGTAGCCTCGCCAGCCGGCGTCGTCCTCGTACATGGCCAGCTCCTGGCCGATGATGCCCTTCTCGCGCTCCACGCCCGGATCGTCGGCGTGGATGTCGTCCATCGTCTCCAGCAGGGTGATGAGATTCTCCTCGAAGCGCGAGGTGGCCGAGAAGAGGTAGCTCGTGTGGGTGAAGGTCGTGAAGGCATTGGCGGAGGCGCCACGCGCCGCGTAGAGGTCGAAGACGTCCCCCTCGGGCGTCTGGAACATCTTGTGCTCCAGGAAGTGCGCGATCCCGTCCGGGAGTTCCTCCCCGTCAGGCAGATGGGTATCCATGCTGCCGTAGCGCGTCGTCATCATCGCGTAGGACTTGCGGTAGCCCGGCATCGGGGCAACCCAGACTTCGACGCCCGATCGGGCACGCGCGCGGACCACGCGCCGCTTCGTCAGCGGCTCGACGAGGGTCTTGAAGCCTGCGGGGGCACGGCCTGCCCGCTTCGCCACCCGCTTGCTGGGCTTGCCCTTCGGCTGCTTCTGGGGCGACACGTTGGTCGTGGGCATCACGCTCCCTCGGGGCGAAGGTAGAAGGTCGTGTCGAGCGCCAGGCGGCTGCCCACCCGGCGCACGGCGGCCGGCGTCACGCGCCGCACCTGGTCGAGGTAGGCGTCCGGGGATTCATGCAGACCGAGCGCCATGCGTTCCTGCAGCCAGCCGACCATCGCCCGCGGACTGTCCCGGAGCGCGTCGATCCGGTGCGCGACATCCTTGCGGTAGGCGTCGAGCGCGCTCGCTTCGAGCGCACCGCCGGCCACCTCGCGGGCCAGCTTGAGGATCAGACGACGCGCCGCAGGCTCGTTCGCCGCGTCGACACCTGTTTGCACAAGCATGAGGCCCTTGGGCCGATGCCACCCGGCGGAGGCGTAGTAGCAGAGGCCATGCTCCTCCCGCACGACCCGAAAGAGCCGCCCGTAGCTCCCGCCTCCCAGCACGCCCGCCAGCGTCTCGGCGGCCACGCCTGGCGCCGTGCCACCGCGGATCGGCGCTCGGAAGCCGAACACGAGCTTGCCCTGGGTGACGGCATCGTCCTTGACGATGCGCCGCGGGCGGGCACGCGCGGCCCGAACCGAACCCACCGGCGGCACGCCGCGCATGCGTGTTGCGCGGCCGCTCCAGAGCAGGTGCTTCCGGATGGCGGCCGTCGCGTCGCGCAGACCCAGGTCCCCTACCAGGAAGATCTCGATCGGCGAGCGGCGGATGAGGTCCCTGTGCAGCGTCGCCAGGTCGACCGCGCTCACGCCGGCCACGTCGGCCTCGCGGCCCTGCGCGTCCAGACCGTACGGCTCGTTCCGGCAGACGGAGGCCAGGCAGCTCCGGAGAGCGAAACCAGCCTTGTCGTTGGTCATCCCACGCAGCCCGCGAATGTGGTTCACCTTCTCGCGCTCGACGATGTCGGGGTCGAGCGCCTCCGCGCCGCCCACGGTGGTGCGAAGGGGATCGCTCCAAACCTCGCGCAGCAGCTCCAGCCCCTGGGCCAGCATGCGCCCGGCGCGCGGTACGTGGGCGGTGGGCCAGTCCAGCGCCCCCACGAGCAGTTGGCGATCCCCTAGCTTGCCGACGCCTACATGCAGCGCGGCCCCGTAGAGGTCGCCCAGCCTGTGGCCGAGGGCCTCGCGCGTCGGATGGCGCCGCGTTGCGGACTGCAGGACCTGGGCGAGGATCGCGGTCGAGGTCGCTTCCGCGCCGAGGTCGCGATGCAGCGCGACACGGCAGTACGACGTCGTGAACCGGTTCGTCCGTAGGAGATGGAGCCGAACTCCAGGCGCGATCGTCCGTGTCACCGGAACGTCGCGTGCGCGCGTCGCTGTTGCCATCGTCGCTTTCGGCCTCCTGGGACGCATGTATGCTCGCACGGTCGGAGCTCGTTTTAGAACAAGCTCCTAGGAGTGAAGCTCGTGGAGAGCAACTCGTGGAGTGCAATGTGAACACGCTTCGACCGCTACGCTCGTCCCGTTCCCATCGTTTCCGGCGCGGGCTCGCCCTCGCGCTGGGCTTCGGCTTCGCCATCGCGCTTGTGTGCGGCCGTCCGGCGGTGACCGAGGCCCGCGGCGGGGCGGCCGGGGCCAAGCCGAAGGCGCCAGCCAAGGCTCCCCAGCTCACGCCCAACCAGAAGTTCGGCGCCCAGTTGTTCGACCAGTGCATCTGGTACGTGAGCCAGGGACAGACCGCGATCCCGCGCACGAAGGACTTCCACATCTCCGTCATCGCCGAACTCGATCTCGATACCACGAAGCACCGGGGCCCGATGCGCCTCTGGTGGCGCACGCCGGACAAGTTCCGCCAGGAGCTGACGACCAACAAGCGCACGACCACGAAGATCCTCAACGGCAACTTCATGTGGATCGTGCACCCGAACGGCACGACCCAGCGCATGCACGGCACGCCGGAGGGCGCTCGCGCCATTCGGCAGCTCAAGGAAGACCGCACGCGCATGGGCGACCTGGCCCAGTTCATTACGCTGCAAGGGCTCAAGGGCCGCGGCGTGACGTTCGACTTCCAAGGCGAGAAGAAGGGGGACGGGGACTACGAGGGCCAGTGGCTCAAGGTCACGCGCCGCGCCCCCGGAGCGACGACGATGCACTTCTGGCTGGCCTTCGACAAGGCAGCCAACGGTGGCTACGTCGCCAAGTGGCCCGGCATCGTCCGCATCGACGGCGTGGCCAGCCAGCGCATCCCGACGGAGGACTTCATCCTCCGCTCGTGGACGGCGAGCAGCGCTGATGCCCGTCGCAAGTTCCGCTACCCCAAGACCATCACGGCCTACTCCCGGGTGGGCAACGAGCGGCCGGTGCGCTTCCTACGCGCGAACGTGCAAGCCATCAAGCTGAACATCGGCATTCCCGAGACGCAGTTCCGGCCGCCGGCGCCGAAGCGCCGGTAGATGCGCCGCTCCCTGGCAGCTCTCGCCGCACTCTGCGCCCTGGCTTGCGTCCTCGACGTGTTCGACGTCCCCGCGGCCCATGCAGTCTTCGCGGACGAGGTGCCAGCGAAAGTGCCGCCGGCCTCTCCCGGGAGCGCCGCGACCAAGGAACGGGCCGCCCAGAAGAAGGCGGCACCGTCGCAGGGGCGTGTCTGGTTTGCAGAAGCCGCCGCCTGGGTGCGCGGCGACGACCTCGACCGGAGCGCCGTCCGGCACGTCCACGTGGATCTGCTCAACGTGACGATGTCAGGTGCGACCGGCAAGCACGACGGCAACTTCCGGATCTGGCTGCAGCTCCCGAAGCGCGTCCGCCTCGAGACGCGCGAGATGGGCAACACCCCGCTCACCGAGCGTCAGGTCAAGGTCCTCGACGGCGAGCAGATGTGGATCCACACGAAGGTCGGAGGCTGGGCTCGTCAGCATGCGACCGGTAGTGAGGGCATGCGAGCCATCCGCCAGATGCAGAAGGATCGCGATGACTTCGCGAAGCTGACGCGCTTCCTGACGCTGCGTGACCTCGCCGGCCCCGGCGTCCGTTTCACCGACGCCCAGCAGGTCTCGTTTGCCTCCGGACATCTCAAGGGGGCCTGGATGAAGGTACGCCGCATCGCGCCCGGCGGAGGACGCATGGCCTTCCTGTTCGCGGGCCGGAAGGACGCACAGGGCTCCTGGCACGCCACCGCGCCCCACGCTGTCCTGGTGCCCGCGAACGCGCAGGCCGGTACGCCGGTCGAGCACTACGTCCTGAACGGCTGGCGCCGCGTCGGCAAACGCAACCTCCCGAGGCGCGTCCAGCGCTTCACGCAGTCTCCGAAGGCGAAGCTGCAGGACGGGACGAGCAAGAACGGCCACTTCGTGCGGACCCTGCTCGCGCACCCGATCGCGTTGCGCCTCAATACGCCGGCCCCCAAGGGCACGTTCGCCGCGGGGTTCCCAGCCCTGGTTGGGGAGACCACGAAGGCCCCGGCCGTGCCGAAGGAACGCTGATTTCGACCCTCAACCCCGCCGCAGTGGGAAAGTGCGACTGCTGCGTGACCGACCCCTGGTAGTGGGAGCCCATGAACATGCGCCGACTTGCCGCCACGACCCTCTCCGCCCTCTCGCTCGCCCTCGCGGCCAGCCTGCTGCTCGCTCCGGAGCCGGCCGACGCCCGCGGCGGGGCGGCCGCTCCGAAGCCCGCCCGCCCCGATCCGCGCAAGGGGCCCACCTACTTCGACCAAGCCATCCACTGGGTCAACGACGGCAAGGCCGGTATCCACAAGGTCAGTGACTTCTTTGCCGATCTGGCCAACGTGAAGTTCAACATCGACGGCAACAAGCACGAGGGGTACATGCGCCTCTGGCTGAAGACGCCGAAGAAGTACCGCGTCGAGCTGCGGCCGGGCGTCGCCAAGACGCGCCTGACCACCAAGATCCTCGACGACAACAAGATGTGGATCATCCACCCCGCCGTGAACAACCAGGCCCCGCGCCTGCAGCGTCTGCACGGCGCCCCCGGCGGCGATGCGGCCATCCGCCAGCTCACCAACGACCGCAAGCGCTTGATGGACCTGGCACGATTCCTGACGCTCGAAGGGCTCAAGGGCCCCGGTGTCCAACTCATCAACGAGGGACGTACCGAGGGCAGCGGCACCTTTGAAGGCAAGTGGGTGCGGGTCCGGCGCCGGATCGCCAACGGCGCGGACGTGACCTTCTACCTCGCTTACCGCACGGACGCGGCGGGCACGACGATCACGGCCACGCACCCGGGGATCGTCAAGGTGCACGGTGACCCGCGCCGGCGCGAGCCGAGCGAGTACTACATCCTGAAGAACTGGAAGCGCGGTCCTCAGTTCCGCTACCCGGGTCGCATCGAGGCTTACTCCGAGGCCACCCCGGGCGCCCGCCCGAAGCGTTTCCTCTTGGCGTTCCCGACCGACATCCGCATCAACACGAAGCTTCCGGACAGTACCTTCGCTCCTCCGCGCTGAGCTGGGACCGGTGCCGGTCAGACGCTGCGGTGGAACCAGCGCTCGAGCTGGGCGTTGGTCATCGTGAGGCGCGTCGGCCGGCCGTGCGGACACGAGTGGCTGTGGTTGAGCGCCTCGGCTTGGTCGAGCAGCGCCAGCACCTCGTCTTCGTGCAGGATGTCACCTGCCATCACGGCGCTCCGGCAAGCCAGCGAGTCGACGGCGACGCTGACCAGGTGCGTGCGATCGAGGCCTTCGCGCCGGCCACGTTCGAGAAGCTCGAGCAGTTCTTGCAGGGCCGCCTCCGGATCCGGCCGGCGCAGCACCGCAGGAACACCGTTCACAGCGACCGCATCGCCTCCAAACGGCTCCACGATCCATCCGAGGGTCTGCAGGAGCTCCCGCTCCTCGAAGAGCCGCGCGGCGTCTGCGGGATCCAGGTGCACGACCATCGGCACGAGCAGCCGCTGCACCTCCAGGTTGCCCTTCTCGCGCAGGCGTTCGTTGATCCGATCGAAGAGCACGCGCTCGTGCAGCGCGTGTTGATCGACGAGAACGAGCTCACCATCTCCCTCAAGCAACAAGTAGGTGCCGAGCGCCTGGCCGATGGGCCTCAAGCCCGAGGCGGTCCTCGCTGTCGATGTCCGGCCTGACAGGGATCCCTCGTCGCCATCCGTGGGGCCGCTTTCGCGCACGAACGCCCCGTCATGGCCGGCGGCATAGGCTTCCGGATGGGCCGCCGGCGCGAACGAGAAGCCGCGTGCCGGGCTGTCCGCGGAGCGACCGCGGCCCCCCAGGAAGGCCTGCTCCACGGCAGCCCGCCGTGCGGCCTCGCTGCTGGCGTTGTGCGCGTGCTCGTGGTGCTGCTCCCCCCCGCCCAGGGATACAGCGACGCCGGGCTGCGCGCGCTCGAGCGCGGCTCGGAGCGTACGGCGAACGACGCGGTGCGCGCTGCTTGTGTCCTTCCAGCGCACCTCGGTCTTGCCAGGATGCACGTTGACGTCGACATGCTCGGGATCGGTCGCGAGGAACAGGAACGCGATCGGCCGTCGCCCGCCGGGCGGCATCAGATCGCGGTAGGCCTCACGCACGGCGTGCGAGATCGTGCGGTCGCGGATGTGGCGCCCGTTCAGGAACACCTGCTCCAAGCGGGCGTCCGCGCGCGTGAGCGACGGCGGGCCGATCCACGCCTCGAGGGTGGGATCGTCGTCGGATGTCGTCGAGATCAACTCGCGGGCGAGGTCCGCGCCGTGTACCTGCGCGATCCGCGCGCGCCGATCGGTTTCAGCCGGCGCGTCGAGCAGCACCTGCGAGCCCTGCTGCAGCCGGAAGGCCACGTGCGGATAGGCCAGCGCGAAGCGACCGAGCAGGGCCTTGATGTGGCCGAGCTCGGTCGTCGCCGTGCGAAGGAACTTGCGACGTGCCGGGACGCGCGCGAACAGGTGCTCGGCGCGGACCACGGTGCCCGGGGAAGCCGCGCAGGGGACCACGGCGCTGATGTGCCCTTCGAGGTTCTCCACGCGGTGACCGGCCTCGGCATCTCGCGTCCGCGACACGATGGAGGCGCGCGCCACGCTGCCGATGCTCGCCAGTGCTTCACCGCGGAAGCCGAGCGTCGCGATATGCCGCAGGTCTTCGACGTCGCCGATCTTGCTCGTGGCGTGCGGCAGGAAGATGCGCTCGAGATCGCCGGGCTCGATTCCGTAGCCATCGTCACGAACCTCGATCAGGTCGCGCCCCCCGTCGCGGAGATCGACTTCGATGCGGCACGCGTCCGCGTCGAGGGCGTTCTCGACGAGCTCCTTGACGACGGACGCAGGGCGCTCGACCACCTCGCCTGCGGCGATCTGGTTGACGACGTGCGGATCGAGAACGTGGATGCGGCCCATACGCCCGAGAGCCTAGGTGCGGGCAGGGACGCGCCCGGCGAGGCCCTGGACGAGGGTCGCCACGAGGCGCTCCGTCGCCAGCCGAGGCGGCACGCCGCCCCCCTTGACGCCGATCTCGGCCTCCAGGAAGGCCTTGTGCAGATCCAGCAGCAGCACCGGATCGCGGCGGCAGCGGCCGATGAACCGGTCTGCGAGGAACGGCGGGATGCCCTGCTCCTTGGCGACCATGTCCCCGGGCTCGCCCCGCTGCAGCGCCTCGGCCCCGGCCAGCACCCGCCGGAAGGAGGCGTGCATCGCGGCGGTCATCTGCGGGAAGAGCGCCTCCGGGCGCGCGCTCACCGCACCGCGCGCGTTGCTGATGCCGCGATCGAAGGCCGCGCCCGCGAGTCGCAGCGCGGTGCCGGCGTCCCCGTCGAGGACCGCGTCGACCAACTTCCAGATCGGGTCTTCGCGCGTCGGGCCGACCGTCGCTTCGATCTCGTCGTGCGTCACCTCGGGCCGGTCGCCGACGTAGAGCGCGAGCGAGCGCAGCGCGTCCTCGAGCGCCGTCAGCTCCGGGCCCACGAGCATCGTGAGGGCGTGCGCCGCTTCGATGGTCACGCTCTTCTTGTGCACGCGGCTCATGCGCGAGACGACGAAGCGCGAGAGTTCATGATCGTGCGGCGGTGCGAAGCGCTCCCAGGGACCGGGTGCGTCGTAGAGCGCGCGGCAGTCCACGACCCAGGCGCCCGCCGTCAGCAGGGTCTTCGTCGAGACCGACTCGCGCCCTTTCACAGGCTTCGCCGTGGACAGCACGAGCAGGGCGCCCGGCGCCGGATGCTCGCAGGCGCGCTTGACCAGGTGGGTCAGCGGGTTCATGCGACCGCCCCCCGGTTGCGCCGGCGCACTCTCCGGATGCTCGATGATGACGACCTTCTCCGTCGTGAAGAGCGACAGGGTGCGCAGCTCGTCGAGGGCGCCGGCCACGTGCTCCTTCTGCTCGGGCAGGCGCGCGTCCAGATGCACGACGCCCCCGCCCGGATCGCCGTCGGGCAGGACCTTGGCGATCAGGTGCTCGACCGCGCGCTCCCGGAACCAGCGCTCCGCGCCCGCAAGCACGACGACGGGCGGCAGGCTCTCCTTGGCCAGCAGGCCCGGCAGCCGGGGCGCGGGCAGGGCCTGCGGTGCTTTGCCACGTCGCCCGCCGGCACTCATGCGCTGGGCCCGCGGCGAGCGGCGAGACGGGGGAGGGCTCGGTTCATGAAGGCATTGTGCCCGCCCTGGCCGACCGCCCGAAAGGCCCACCCGACTGCGACCGATCCAACCGGACGATGAAGGCCCGCAGGTCCACCACCCCCGAGCCGACCCTGCCGTACGACTATGTCGCGCGGACGCGGGCCCTGCCCGTGAACCTGCTCTTCCTGATGCCGTTCTTGCTGATCTACCAGGCGGCCCTCTTCTTCACGAAGAGCCCGGTGGACAATGCCGCCGCCGCCTGGGTCCGGGCCCTGTTCCATGGCCTCGGCCACCGCGGCTCCCTGCTCGTGACGCTCCTCGTGGCCCTGTCCCTGGCCTTGGTCGTGATCGTCCGCGTGCGTGACGCGACGCGGGACCGCGGGATCTTCGGCGGCATGCTGGCCGAGGGCCTCTGCTACGGCGCCCTGCTCGGCACCGTGGCGGGCATGCTCGCCACGAGCCTCCCCATGGAGCGCGTGGTCGCCCTCGCGTCGCTGCAGGGCAACTCGGGCAGCACGATCGCCGGTCTCCAGGAAGGCGTGCGCGACTTGGGCCTCGCCGTCGGCGCCGGCATCTTCGAGGAGCTCGTGTTCCGCGGCGTCCTGTGCTGGGGCCTGTTTGCCTTGCTACGCCACGCGATCGGGACGGACCGCATCTCGGCTGGATGCGTTGCGATCCTCGTCTCGTCGTATGTGTTCTCCGACTACCACCACTGGGGTGTGACGGGGGAGCCGTATGTCAGCGAGGTCTTCGCCTTCCGCTTCCACGCCGGCATCGTGCTCGGCGCGGTCTTCCTGTTCCGTGGCTTGGGCATCGCCGCCTTCGCGCACGGCTTCTACGACGCGCTCGTGATGCTGGGGTAGCGACCGGTTGCGTCACGCCATGGCCCAAGGTCGAACATCAGGCTGGCTTGGGCGAGCGAACGCGTGCGCCCTGCGTCGATCACTTCGTAGCGATGTGGATGCAGGCAATGCCGCCGGTCAGAGGCGTGATGTCGACCGACGAGAAGCCGGCCTGCTTCAGGCGCTCACCCAGCGCATGCGGACCCGGGAACGCCATCACGCTGCGCGGCAAGTATGTGTAGGCATTGTCGCCGCCACCACCGCTCACGAGGTTGCCGATCATCGGCAAGACGATCATGAAGTAGGTGTGATAGACCGCGCGGAACACAGCGTTCGGAGGCCGCGAGAACTCGAGCACGAGGAAGCGCCCCCCCGGGCGCAGTACGCGGCACGCTTCGCGGAAACCGCCGTCGAGGTCCTCCAAGTTGCGCACGCCGAACCCGACCGTGGCTACGTCGAACGACGCGTCCTCGAACGGCAGGTCCGTCGTGTCGGCTACACCGAACTCGATGCGGTCCCCGGCCTTCTTGCGCGCGAGGCGGACCATCTCGACAGCGAAGTCGGTGCCCACGACCTCGCCCGCGCCGCCATCCTTCATGGCCACCGAGAGATCGCCCGTGCCGCAGCACAGATCCAACAGACGCTCGGTGCCGTCGAGCGCCAGCATCGCCGCCGCCTGCTTGCGCCAGCGCACATCGGTGTTCGCACTGAGCAGGTGGTTGAGCATGTCGTAGGTCGGAGCAATGCGATCGAACATGCGCGAGATGCGCCGGCCGCTCTTGCGGTCGGTCTCGTCGGCGAATCGCGTGGGGGCCGGTACGTGGGGCATGCGCGGGGAGTGTACGACTCGGGGAGCGCGTCGTCGCCGGATGGGCGACCGACCGGGCCCCCCGGCCGCCAATGCACATCTTGTGGTGGATGCCCGTTATCTCCCCCACAGGTTGCGCGGGTCGCACCCTCGGGCTACCTTGGCTTGATGGATCGCTCCGCACGTGGAGCGAATGGCCCTGGGACGGTGATGGCGCAGCCCGGCACGCACGGCGAATCGCAGCCCGACTCCGTATCGGGCGCACCCGAGACCTCAGGGAGGCTGCAGGCGCCGGGCGAGATGTCCGAGGAGCGGGCCGTCGAGCGCCGCCTGCGTCCCTCGACGATGGATGAGTTCGTCGGCCAGGCGAACGTCGTGGAGAACCTCAAGCTCGCCATTCGTGCCGCCAAGGAGCGCGGAGAGACCGTCGATCATCTGCTGCTCTCCGGCCTGCCTGGACTCGGCAAGACGACGCTCGCCCATATCGTCGCTACCGCATCCGAAGTGGAGCTCTTCGAAGCCTCCGCGCCGACGCTCCAGCGCGCGGCCGACCTGGCCGGCCTGCTCACGCGTCTCGAGGTGGGCGACGTCCTCTTCATCGACGAGATCCACCGCCTGGCCCCCGCCGTCGAGGAGTACCTCTACAGCGCGATGGAGGACTTCGTCCTCGACATCCTCATCGACCAAGGCCCGAGCGCACGCAGCGTCCGCATCGACCTGCCGCGCTTCACGCTCGTCGGCGCGACGACACGGGAGGGGCTCCTCTCGGCGCCCCTGCGCAGTCGCTTCGGCATCCACGAGCGCCTCGAGCCGTACGAACCCGACGTCCTGGCACAGATCCTCAACCGCTCGGCCGGCATCCTCGGCGTAGGCCTGGACGACGACGCTGCCGACTACCTCGCGGGCCGCAGCCGAGGCACCCCGCGCGTGGCCAACCGATTCTTGCGACGCGTGCGCGATCTCGCCCAGATCGAATCGGACAACCACATCTCGCGGGCCGTCGCCGAAGAGGGCCTGACGCGCATCGGCGTCGACGAGCACGGGCTCACGCGCGTCGATCGCCTGATCTTGCGAACCATCGGTCGTGCGGACGGCCGCGCCCTGGGCATCAAGACGATCGCGGCCGCCGTAGGCGAAGACGAACGCACGCTCGAGGACGTCTACGAACCGCATCTGCTGCGCGAAGGGCTGCTCGTCAAGACGCCGCAGGGCCGACGCCTCACCCGCCAGGCCTACGCGATCGTCGATCCGGGAGGTCTCCAGAACATGGCCCCGAGGGGCGCCGAGCCTGACCTCTTCTCGCCCGGAGCCGCCCAGGAATGAACCGCCCCACGTACTTGGCGATCTGGGGCCTCATGGCCGCATGGCTGTTGCTCGCCGGCGTCGGGTGCGGCGGGCACGACACCCCGGCCCTGATGGCCGATACCCCGCCGCCCAAGATCCGCATCCGTCTGGGCAAGCCGCGCACGCGGGCCGAGTTGAGCATCAGCCGGCAGGCGTGGTCGATCCGCTCCGAAGCAGGCGCGAGCTATGCGGCACGTGGCGAGAGCACCCTGAAGACAACGCTGCGCCCGGGTGCGGCCGGCATCAAGGTGCGCGGCGGCGACACGCGGGCCTCCGTGCTGCGTATCCGCTCAGACGCTTGGTTCACCCTGGACGGCAAGACGTACCCAGGCGCGCTCATCGTCCGCAGCGGGACCGAGAAGGGTGAAGAAGGCAAGCTCATCCTCATCAACGAGCTCGACATGGAGACCTACGTCGCAGGCGTCATCGGCAACGAGGTCGGCCCCAAAGCCGAGGCGGCGACCTACCGAGCGCAAGCCGTGACGGCGCGTACGTACGCGTGGATGCGCCTCCAACGCTCGGGTGCTGCGACCCGGCGCTTCCATGTCTACGACTCCACCGCGAGCCAGGTCTACACGGGCATGACGATCCCCGCCGTCTACGGCATCCGCTACCAGGAGATGGTGCGGCGCACGAAGGAGACGCGCGGCGTGGTCATCACGCATCGCGGCCGGCCGTTCGCGGCGTACTACGCCTCGACGTGCGGCGGCCACACGACGGAGCCTGCCACGAGCGGGCTCGATGCGGGTCGAGCCAAGGATCCGCTGCGCGGCGTCCCGTGCCGCTACTGCACCACCAGCAAGTACTTCCGCTGGGACAAGTCCTTCAGCGATGACCATCTCGTCACGGCCCTGAACCGCGCCAAACGACCTGTCGTCGCTCCGATCCACACGCTCGAGATCCGTCGCCGCGGCCGCGGCGGTTGGGTTGCCGAGGTGCGCGTGATCTACGGGCCCAAGCGCGCGGTCCGGACCATCCCCGGCTACGTGTTCCGCTCCGCGCTCAAGCTGCGCAGCCACAACTTCGCCTCCATCGCGCGCATTCGCGGCGGATGGCGCGTCAAGGGCAAGGGCTGGGGCCACGGCGTCGGCATGTGCCAGTGGGGTGCGATCGAGATGGGCCGCAAGGGCGCCACGGAGACCGAGATCCTGCGCTACTACTACCCGGGCATCGACTTCACGAAGGTGTACTGAGCCATCGCAGCGCGGAGGGAGTCCCCCCGCGAACGGATGCCCGAGACGGATGCGACACGGTTCTGCGCCCCCCACGGCACGCCGCGGCTGGCGAAACGACCATGTCGGCGCCGATCACGCCCGGTCTTCATCAGTCCTTGACCGGGATGACAGCCCAGGTGGCCGGATCCTGCTCCAATGGGCTAGGCTCATTTTGAACAGCCCTACGGCTGCGCCGAACGATCCCATCGCTACGCTGGGCCCGAACTCGGATTGCGGACCTCAACGTGCAGAAGGCACGCCTGCGGCCGCAATCCTCGTCCTGGCACCAGCTCGCTTCGGCCTCGTCCGGCTCGCTACGTAGCGTGTTCAGACAGAGCCTGGACAGGGAAACCGACAGGGAGCAACGACGTGGGGATCGCCCAGGGGGCAGCGCACCAGACCCAAGGACCGCTCTCGGCCGAGGCCGTGCTGGCGGGGCTCGACCAGGGCGTGATCCGACTGGATCGCGGGGGCACGGTCCAGTTTGCCAATCCCGCGGCGGCCACGCTGTTCGGCCAGGAACCCGCACAGATGCGAGGCTCCCACTTCCCCGCCCTCGTCGAGATCAGCCACCGGCCTGCGATCCTCCGGGCGCTTCGGCGGACGACCGCCGGCTACCCGGTCCACGGCCTGGAGTGCGCGAGCGCGGCCGTCGGGGATGGGGCTTGGGTGGAGCTCGACATCACCCCCTCCGGCGACGGTTGCACGCTCCTCGTGCGCGACGTCCGCGCGCGGCGCGCCGTACGCGAGGAAGTCGCGCAGCAGCACGAGGCACTGCAAGAGACGCTCGCAAGCCTGCTGGACACCATCCCCGTCGGCATCGTCATCGCAGACGGCGCGGGCGCTCCGCGTCTGGTCAACCGCGCCGCGCGTGATCTCCTTGGCATCCATGCGCTGACGCCGCTGTCGCGCTGGTTCAGTACCGGGGTCCTGCGCCGGCCGGACGGCACGCCGACGACCGCCGACGACATCCCCGCAGCACGCACGCTTGCCGACGGCACGGCGCGCCGCGACATCGAGTTGCACATCGTTCGCCCGTGGGGTGAGGCAATCCCCGTGCTGCTGAACACGGACGCGGTCCACGACAGGGACGGTCGCCTCGTCGAAGTCTGTTGCACGCTGACCGACATCCGGGAGCGCCGGCACATCGAACGCCAACTCCAACAAGCGCAGAAGATGGATGCCATCGGCACGCTGGCGGGCGGCATCGCGCATGACTTCAACAACATCCTGTGCGCGATTACGGGCTACAGCGAGTTGGCGCTGCTCCAGACGGACCTCAGCACGCGCGGCCGGGGCCTGATCGGTGAGATCCACCGCTCCTGCGAACGCGCGGCCAAGTTGACGCGCCAGCTGCTTGCCTTCAGCCGCATGGACGCGCTCGCGCCCCGCCCGATGCGGATGAACACCGTCGTCCGCGACATGGAGCCGATGCTGCAACGCCTGATCGGGACCGATGTCCGCATGGCCATCGAGCTCGAGGACGACGTCGAGCGCATCCAGGCGGACCCCGGCCAGATCGAGCAGGTGCTGCTGAACCTCGTCATCAACGCACGCGACGCCATGCCGGAGGGCGGGCCGTTGCTGGTGCGAACCGAGCAGATCGAGTTGCCGGACGACGCGGCGAAGCACGACGTCTGTGCGCCGGCCGGGCGGTACGCCGTGCTGACCGTAGGCGACGAGGGTTCCGGCATGGACGCGCGAACGCTCGCCCACGCCTTCGAGCCGTTCTTCACGACGAAGGCGCGGGGCAAGGGCACCGGTCTCGGGCTCTCGACCGTCTACGGGATCGTGAAGCAGAGCCGGGGCGCGGTGGACATCCACAGCCTCGTGGGCACCGGGACCACGTTCCGGATCTACCTGCCCTGCGTCGACGCGCCCGCCTCGGTCGAAGCCGATGCGCGCCCCCAAGCCCCCGCGGCCGATCCCCACGGTCCCGCGACGGTCCTGCTCGTGGAGGACGAACTCCTCGTGCGCTCGTTGATCCGCGAGATCCTCGAAGACGACGGCTACCACGTCGTGGAGGCGGGCAACGGCCGCGAGGCCCTCGAGCGCGTGCAGCTGACGGCCGATCCGATCCACCTGCTCGTGACCGACATCGTCATGCCGGAGCTGGGCGGGCTGGAGCTGGCCGAGGGGCTGCGGCGCGTCCAGGAAGACCTCAAGGTGCTCTTCGTCTCAGGCCATGCGGACGAGGCCCTATCCGGCTCGGGGGTCCTGGCGGGGCGCACCGCGTTCCTGCCGAAGCCCTTCGACGCCGCCACCCTCAGCCGGCGCGTCCGCGAGCTGTTGAGCCACGTTCCCGCTTCCTGACGGTCGCGGTAGGCTCACGTCCCATGGCGCAGCGACCCCCGCCCCACCCCGACCTGCAGTTCCGCGTGCAAGCACGTGAGGGCGAGGCCCGCGCGGCGACGTTCGAAACGCCACACGGCACCGTGCGTACGCCCACGTTCATGCCCGTCGCAACGAAGGCCTCGCTCAAGGGCGTCACCAACGCGCAGCTCGAGGCGCTCGCCCCCGACGTGATGCTGGCCAACACCTACCACCTGCACTTGAGACCCGGCGAGGACCTGATCCGCGACCAGGGCGGACTGCATGGATTCACAGGTTGGCAGGGCCCATGGATCACGGACTCGGGCGGCTACCAGGTGTTCTCGCTGGCGGGACGCACGGAGGTGCGGGAGGACGGCGTGACCGTGCGCAGCCACCTCGACGGCACACCGGTCCAGCTTGGTCCCACGCGGGCGATCGAGATCCAGGAAGCGCTCGGCGCCGACCTGATCATGGCCTTCGATCACTGCCTCGCGCTGCCGGCCTCACGAGACATGCTGCAAGCGGCCGTGGACCGCACGACGCGCTGGACCCGCGCCTGCGTCGAAGCGCGTACGCGGGACGACCAAGCGCTCTTCGGGATCCTGCAAGGCGGCACCGACGCCGAGCTGCGTCAGCGCTCCGCCGACGGCCTGGTGCCGCTGGATCTGCCTGGCTACGCCGTGGGCGGCCTCGCCGTGGGTGAAAGCAGCGAGCAGATGCGTGCGGCGTTGGACGTGACCACACCCCTCCTACCCGACGCGAAACCGCGCTACCTGATGGGGGTCGGCCTTCCGCTGGACCTCCTCGACGCGATCCACAGCGGGATCGACATGTTCGACTGCGTCCTGCCGACACGCAACGGTCGGCGCGGCTGGCTCTGGACGCGCGACGGCACCGTCCGGATCGCCGCGCGCGAACACGCTCGCAGCGACGCCCCGCTCGATCCCGAGTGCACGTGCGAGGTCTGCACGACGCACTCCCGGGCCTTCCTGCGCCACCTCTTCAAGACGGGCGAGCACACCGCGGTCACCCTCGGGTCGATCCACAACCTGACCTTCCTCTTCGACGTCGTGCGGACGGCCCGGGCGCGCATCTTCGAGGGTACGTTCGCGGCGTGGCGCACGTCCTTCCGCGAGCGCTACCAGCGCGGCGAGGCTACGTGGCAGGCAGCGCACGATGCGGATCCCCACGCAGCACAGCGCAGCCAGGCGGCGCGCAGGGCGGACGACCCGCCTCCGCCGTAGGGCGCCCGCATCACTTGCTGATGCTGCGGACCTCGATCACGGGCAGACCGAACACGCGCTCGCCGGACTGGCGGCCCCGAATCGTGCGCAGGCCCTGGCCCGCGTTGCCCTTGAGATCCGGCAGCGGGTGCGGCAGGCCCGTCGTCAGATGCAGGACGTAGCGGGGGTCTTCCCCCGCCCACAGCACCCACGCGCCCCCGTTGCGCCAGCGCGGTGCAGGCTCCCAGCGAATCTCCCCCTGCACCTTGACGTCGGCGATCTTCGGCGCTGGCGGCTTCTCGGCGGGCGGATCCAAGCCACGCAGGCGCGCGACTTCGGCGTCCTTCCGAGCCATGCGGATCTCGAGCTCGCTCTCGAGGTCCTGCCGGATCGCGTGGGCGAGCTTGCGCACGGCGGCCGGCGACGCACGGCACGCGTCGATCGAGGCCTCGAGACCGTTGATGGCGGTGACGACCGGGGCGCGATCGAAGCCGCCGCGCATGCGCAGCTTGTAGAGCGTCTGCTGCGCGCTGCCGATGGACGCACGGAGCTTCGCGCCGGAGACGCGGGCGGCGGCTTCGCGCCGGGCTTCGGCCTGGGCCTCGATGCGGGCCGTCCGGCGCTTGCGCGCGGCCTTCAAGACAGCCATGTGCTCGGTCGGAGGTCCCAGTTCCTTGACGTAGTCGGCGCTCACATAGGCGCGCACCGTCTCGGGCGCCCAGACGCGGGCCCAGCCGTTCGCACGATCGATCAGCGCCAGGACGGCACCGTGCTCCAGCTGATCGCGGAAGGCCGCCGGCATCGGCTTGCCCTCCGCCCTCGGCTGCAGACGCAGGTTGAGGCTGCGGGCTTCGATGCGCACGGCGTCCGTGCCGACGAGCTTGACGTAACGCTCAGCGACCGCGCCCTCGAACCCAGCCGGCACCCGCACGCCGAACCAGCCCGGAACGCGCTCGACGATGAGCAGGACGGTGCCCTCCTGCATGCGCAACACGGGCTTGCCCGAGACCCGCGGGCCTACGCGCAAGTTGACGTTGTTGCCCGTCACGAGGGCAACGGTCGGCTCCAGCGCGGGGCTCGGCTTGGCCGCGGGGCTCGCCTCGGGCTCCCCTGCCGGAGCGGGCGCGGGGCCGTCTTCGGCGTACACCTCCCGCGCCAACCTCTCGCCTCCGACCATCGCGGTCGACAGCAGCAGGAGCAGGGCCGCGATCAGGGATCCGCTCCGCAGGCGTAGCTTGTGGTTCATGGGCAGCACGGTCCGAACCTCCTTCAAGTGACACGGCCTCGGCGCCGCCCGCCTCAGGTAGGCTCTTCGCGCCCGGATGGCCGGGCGGTTCCACCCGCGAGGCTACCCATGGCCACGGACGCCCCCGAAGAACCCGAGCACGCCAGCGAGAGTCCTGCGCCGTTTCCCTACATGCGCTGGGCCAAGTCGATGCTGGAGCCAAACGACCTCACGCTGGGCTTCAGCGGGATCTGGGCGTTGAGCACCGAGGCTCGCGCTGAACTGGGACTCGGTCCTCTTCCTGAGTTCGGTGAAACCGAGGTCCTTCTGAAGTCAGCGCTGGCAGAGCGCTACGGGATGGGGCCTGCCAACGTGCACCTCGCGGCCGGTACGTCCCACGCGAACTTCCTCGTGTTCTTCGCCCTCGCCCGGGGCGGGCACGTCGCCGTGGAGGCGCCGGCCTACGAAGCGCTGCCCTGCGTGGCCCGTGCCACGGCGGCGTCGATCGCCGCGATCCAGCGCGATCCGGAGCGAGGCTACCGCATCGATCCCGGTAGCTTGAACGCCGCGCTGCGCCCTGAGACCGCGCTCATCGCGGTCACGGACCTGCACAATCCAAGCGGCAAGCGTCTGCACGAGGACGATCTCTCGCTTCTCTTGGAGGCGGCCGACCGCACCGGCGCCTACCTGCTCGTGGACGAGGTCTATCTCGACTTCGACCCCATCGAGCGCCCCACCGCGGCGCTGCGGGGCGACCGCGTCCTCACCACGAACAGCCTGACCAAGGTCCACGGCCTGCCCGATCTGCGCGGCGGATGGATCCTGGGCTCCGAGAGCACCATCCGGCTGCTGGACACCTGGGACGACCTCGTCCATCCCGCCAAGGTCCCCGCCGCGCAAGGGGAGGCTGCGAGGTACGTGCCGCAGGCCCGTAGCTGCGCGGCACGTACACGAGAGATCGCCGCGCGCCGCATCGAGCAGGTGGACGCCTGGGTCGAGGCCACGCGTGGCGTGCGCTGGGTCAAGCCCGACGGCGGCATCACAGGCCTGCTGCTGCTGGACGCCGGCGTCGACGGCGACGCGGTCGCGACGCGCGCGTTCGAGGCGTATGGCGTGCGCGCGGTCCCAGGCTCATTCTTCCAGGTGCCGGAGGCGCTGCGCATCTCCTTCTTCCTGGAGGAGGCCCACCTGGCCACGGCTCTGGCTCGGCTCAGCCGAGCGATCGACGACGTCGTCGGAGGCGCGGCGTGAACACCGGACGTCCGGCGCCGCTCGCGGACCGCCTGCTTTGCGGCTTGCTCCTCCTCGGTGTCTGTCTCTGGATGGTGCGCGCGCACTGGGAGAACGTCGATCTCGAATGGGAAGCCGAGAAGGTCCTTCTGCACGAAAAGGTGCTCGCCAACGACGCGGCCGATCCCTACCAGTACAAGCTGTGGCCGATCTCCCTCGCGCTGCAGGGCGCTGCGGATGTGACCGGGGCGTCGGTGTCGCGTGTCGTCTACGCCAACACGCTCTTCTCGCTGCTCTTCCTGCTCGTGCTGCACCATGCCTGGCTCCGGACGTACGTCGGGGCCTTTGCAGCCACGGTCGGCGGCATCGCCCTCGGCGCGCTCGGCAACGTCCTGTTCCTCACCTACGCGCACCACCCGCACGAGTTCTGGGGCGTGGGCCTCTTCTGTCTGCTGCTGCGGGGCGTCGAACGTGACGGGGCCTGGTGGAAGCTTGCGTTGATCTGCCTGGCTACGGGCCTCGTCTGGGAGAAGCACGCCCTCGTGCCTGTCCTCTGGGGCCTGCTGCAGCTGCGGCGGGGCCGTGCGTTCCTGCCCAGCTTGGCCAAGGGCCTCGTCATGCTCGTGGCCGCCCTCGCGGTGCCGCTGCTCGTGCGCTGGCACCTCGGAGGTGACCGCGCAGCACAAGACGGCATGACGGCCCTCCATCTCCAGGAGTGGAGCAAGGTGCTGTGGTTCCAGCTCCCCTACCTGCTGCCGTTCCTCGCGATCGTCGTCCTGCGCGCGCGGGACATGCCCGGCTGGGTGCGCCTGCTCTGGCTGTACCTGCCGGTCCTCGTTGTCGCGTACGCGACGCAGCAATTCATCTTGCATGAGGTGCGCTCGTTCTGGGCGCTGGCGCCCGTCTTCACGGCCACGCTCGCATGCTGGGTCACGGCGGCCCTAGGGCGCACGGACGGCCGCGAGGACGCTCACGCGTCGTCGTAGGCCCGGGCGGCGGCTTCGATCACCTGGCGCACGGCCACGCCGTGCTTTTCGGCGAGCGCGCGGCAGTCGTCGTACTCGGGCGTTGCCTCGCTCCCGGCCGGTCCCTTGCGGATCTTGATCCGGACGCGCCCCCACGAGGTCACGACCTCTTCGAACGAGCGTTCCAGGACGCTACGTTCGACGACGCGCCGTCGGATGCCCAGCGTCGGCGTCTCCCGGAACAGCACGGTCTCGATCCGCGGCGCATCCTGGGGCCGCGCGAGGACCGAGAGGACGAGCCCCGGCCGGCCCTTCTTCATCGTCACGGGCGTCCACCACGCGTCCAGTGCGCCGGCGGCGAGGGCTTGCTCCAGGGCGAACGCGGCCACCTGACCCGTCACGTCGTCGAGGTTGGTCTCGAGCAACACCGCTTCGTCGTGGCTCGCGGCGTGCTCGACATCGCCGAGCACGAGACGCACCACATTGGGCAGGCGGGAGCCGTCGTACGTCCCCGCTCCGAAGCCGGTCCTTCGCGGAACGAAGCCTGCGGGGGTCGTGCTGCCGCGGCTCAGCACGCGCACCAGCGCCGCGCCCGTGGGCGTGACCTGCTCGTAGGTCTCGGCGCTCGGCACGGTCGGGTGTCCCTCGAGGAGGAGCGCCGTCGCGGGTGCCGGAATCGGCAGGGTGCCGTGGGCCGTCTCGACCGTGCCCTGGCCCCAGGGCAGCGGCGAAACGTGCACGGCCTCCACGCCCAGGTGATGCAGGCCGACGCAGGTGCCCGCGACATCGACCAGCGCGTCGATGGCGCCCACCTCGTGGAAGTGGATCGTGTCCGGTTGCTTGCCATGCACACGCGCTTCCGCCTCTGCGAGCGCTCGGAAGACGTCCGCAGCCCACGACATGGGCGCTTCATCCAGAGGACCCACGTGCGACAGGATGTGGAGGACGTCGGCGAGGGTACGGCCGTGATGCGCATGCCCCGCCGGGTGACCGTGTTCGCGGTCAGCGTTCGGGTGGAGCGACGGGTCGGGCGTCACGCCGGCGACGTGCACGTCGGCCGCGCCCTCGATCGGGGTGCCGCCACGACAGACGTCCACCTTCGTCGCCGCGAGCGCGCCGCGCTCCACGCGCTGCACGCGCAGCCCGACGTCGTCGAAGCCGAGGTCGTCCACGACGTCTTCGAGTACGGCGAGCGGCACGCCGGCATCGATCAGCGCGCCGAGGAACATGTCGCCCGCGCAACCTGCCGGGGCGTCGATCCACGCGACGCGGGCCATCAGCCCCTCCGCTCGACCATCACGGTATCGCCGACGTCGAGCCCCATGAGGTCGGAAGCGCGGTCGCCGTTGACGGCGATCTCCAGGTGGTCACCGCTGCCGATGTAGATCAGGGCCACGCCGCGCGCGACGTCGGAGAAGGTCTGCACCAGGGCGTCGATGAACGACGGGCCGACGCGGACCCGAATGCGCGAAGGGTCGCCCAGCGCCTGGACCATGGTGCGCGGGACGTCCGTGATGAGGTTGCCGAAGCGGTCCACGAGCAGGACGCGGCCTTTGATGCTGTCCGCGCCGAGCTCGGGACCGGGCCGCGGGCCCTCGGCGGTCGTCTCGGGCCCGACCTCGCGAAAGGCGCCGCCGCTCGCGAGGAACGCCGCCGCGGGTGCGAAAAGATCACGTCCGTGGAACGTCCGGGACACGGTCTCGTTGCGCAACGTGGGGTTCTCGACGCAGCGCACCTTGGCCTCGGGATCGCTCTGGATCAGCCCGCCCAGCAGACCGTTGTCGGGCGCGATGAACATGTGACCGTGCGCTCGCACGGCGATGATCTTGCGCGCGCTTCCGACACCGGGATCGACGACCACCATGTGCACGGCGCCGACCGGGAAGTGCGGGTGCGAGCGCTCCAGGATGTAGGCCCCGGCCGCGACGGCACCGGGCGGACAGTCGTGGGCGAGGTCGACGATCTGGACGCCGGGCGCGTGCCGCAGCAGGGTCCCGTGCAGCTGACCCACGTAGGCGCTGCCCGGACCGAAGTCGGTGAGGAGGGATACGAGTCCTGACGCCGTCATGCTCCGCCTGCTCCGCTGCGCGTGCCAAGCGCCTTGTAGACCTCGTCGGCGTTGTAGGACGAGCGCACGAAGGGCCCGCTCGCTACGGCGAGGAAGCCGATCTCACGTCCCCGATCGCCCCAGGCGTCGAACTCGGCCGGCGGGATGAACCGCTCGACCGGCAGCTGCGCGAGGCTGGGCCTCAGGTACTGCCCCAGCGTAAGGATGTCGACGCCGACGCCTCGCAGGTCCTGCAGCACCTGGTCGAGTTCGTCTTCGCCCTCGCCCAGGCCGAGCATCAAGCCCGATTTGGTGAACTGCTTCGGGTTGCGTTCCTTGATACGCCGCAGCAGATCGAGGCTGCGCTCGTAGCCGGCGCCCGGACGGACGCGCTTGTAAAGGCGCGGCACGGTCTCCAGATTGTGATTGAAGATGTCCGGATGGGCGTCGGAGACGATGTCCACCAGCTCGCCCTCCCCGCGGAAGTCGGGTGTGAGGACCTCGATGACCGAGTCCGGCAGGCGTCGGCGGATCGCACAGATCGTGTCGGCGAAGTGGCCGGCGCCCTGGTCCGGCAGGTCGTCGCGATCGACGCTGGTCACCACGACGTGCTGCAGGCCGAGCTGCTCAGCGGCCTGGGCCACCTTGTCGGGCTCGTTCGCGTCCAGGGCCATGGGGCGCCCCTTGGGCACGGTGCAGAAGCGGCACGTGCGGGTGCAGATGTCGCCCATGATCATGAACGTCGCCGCCTTGCGGGACCAACACTCGTTGAGGTTGGGGCAGCGCGCGCTCGAGCACACGGTGTTGAGCTCGAGGCCCTCGACGAGTTCGCGGACCTTCTGCACGGTGTCCTGCTTGGGCAGGCGCTTCTTGAGCCACGGCGCCAGCCGCGCACGCGGGGCGTCCGCGGGCTTCAGCGAGGGGTCTTTCATGGGGTGGACAGGCTGGTCCATAGGCGCCCGATCGTACCGGCCCGCGGGCGCGTCGATCAGGAGCGCCCGAGACCCTGCTCTCCAAGCAGTTCCTCGTAGAGCGCAGCGGTCTCGCGTGCGAGCCGCGGGGCGCCAAAGCGCTCCTCCGCGCCGGCGCGCGCTGCGCTTCCCAGGCGGCGCCTGAGTCCCGCATCCGCCGCCAGGCGGTCGAGGGCCGCGGCAAGCGCCAGCGGTTCCCCTGGCGGCACCCAGAGGCCCGTCCCCTGGTGCTCCACCATGTCGGGCAGACCGCCAACCGTGGTCACGACGGAGGGCTTGCCCAAGGCCATCGCCTCGACGACCGAGAGGGGCGCGCCCTCGCTTCGGGAGCAGAGTACGAGCCCGTCGGCAGCGGCAAGCCACGGCGCCACGTTGGAGACCGAGCCGGGACAGTGGATGCGATCTTCGAGGCCGTGCGCGCGGATCGTGGCCCGGACCTGCTCGAGCAGCGGACCGCGGCCCAGCATCGTCAGATGCAGCGGCTGCGTCGCGATCGCTACCGCTTCGACGAGCAGACGCGGCGCCTTGACCGGAACGAAGCGCCCGGTCCACAGGAAGCGCGGTACGTCCGGTGCCGCACCGGCGTAGGCCCCCGCAGGCAGGTCCTCCTTCGCGCGTGCGCGAAAGGCCTGCATGTCCAAGCCCGGCCCGATCACGTGCACCTTGTCGGCGGGCAGGATCCGATGCACGTCCACGATGTCGCGGCGCTGGCGCTCGGTCAGCGCGATGGCCACGTCGGTGAAGCGGCCGAGGGCGCGCTCGGCGAGGCGCGCGACATCTGCCTTGCCCAGGCCGCTCTCGAAGTGATGCCCGTGGTACGTGTGGACGACGGGCACGCCGCAGATGCGTGCCGCGATACGACCCAGCGCCCCCGCCTTCGCGGTGTGCGTGTGGATGAGGTCGGGCGCGTGGTGACGGATCGCCGCCAGCAGGCCCTTCATCGCACGCGGGTCCTTCGACGGGTCGAGCCCGCGCCCCAGAGCACGCAGCGTGACGACGTTGGCGCCGGTCGCTTCGAGGTCCGGCAGACCGTCCGGCTCGTGGCGCTCGACACGCCCCGTGATGACGGGACCGTCCCAGCCGAGCTTGTGCAGCTCGGGGACGAGCGCGCACAGCTGCCGCAGCGGCCCGCCGCGGTTGAGGCGCGTGATGATACGAAGGACAGTGCCGGTCACAGGCAAGAGACTACGGCGAGAGCCCAGGCCTTCCCGCAACCCTTCCCGCGGCGGTCCGCGCCGAGCGCCCCCGCGCACGCCATCCACCGGATGGCGTCGACGGCGCGTGGAGAGAGAGCTGCCTAGACGGCCGCGAGGAAGGCCTCGATGGCCCGCTCGACCATCGCATCGTCGACGTCGTAGTGTGTGACGAAGCGCAGCACGTCGGGGCCTGTCGCGAAGGCAAGCACGCCGGCCTCGGCCAGGGCACCTTCGAGTTGCTTGGCCTCGCGGCCCGCGGCGCGGACGAAGACGATGTTCGTCTCAGGCGTCCCGTAGGGCAGCTCGATGCCCTCCGCCTGCTGGAAGCCTTCCGCCAGCCGCGCCGCGCGGGCGTGGTCGTCGACGAGGCGCTCGCGCTGATCCCGCACCGCGATCAGACCGGGCGCCGCCAGCACCCCCACTTGCCGCATGCCGCCGCCCAGCATCTTGCGCACATCGTGCGCCTCCTCGATGAACGCGCTTGTGCCGCAGAGCACGCTGCCGATCGGCGCACCGAGGCCCTTGGAGAGGCAGACCATGACGGAGTCGGCCGTCGCCGCGTAGTCGGCCAGCGACACACCGGACGCGACCGCGGCGTTCCACAAGCGCGCGCCGTCCAGATGGACACGTGCACCGACGTCGCTCGCTACGGCGCGCAGCGCCTGCAAGTGCTCGAGCGGCACGACCGCGCCGCCGTGGAAGTTGTGCGTGTTCTCCGTCGTGAGCAGCAGGCACGCGGGGCGATGGCCCCCGGCCGGGTGCAGGGCCTCGCGGGCCGCGTCGATGTCGATGCGCCCGAGCTCGGCCGGCAGGGTCCGCGCCTGGAGGCCGGAGATGGCGGCGAGGCCCGCCATCTCCCAGTCGTAGGTGTGGGCGTTGGCGCCGCAGGCAATCTCCTGGCCGGGCCGCGCGTGGATGTGCGCAGCGATCTGGTTGCCCTGCGACCCCGTCGGGACGAACAAGGCGGCCTCCGTGCCCAGCAACCGCGCGACCTCCTCCTGGAGCTCGAGGACGGTCGGGTCGTCGCCCAGGACGTCGTCGCCCACCACGGCCTCCGCCATCGCCTGGCGCATCGCCGGCGTCGGGCGGGTGACGGTGTCGCTGCGGAAGTCGCAGACGGGCGGGTGGTCAGGCTGGGCGTCGGTCACGGGCGCGGCTCCCTGAGGTGAGCGCCGCGCCCGTCAGCATCCGGGCCGGCGTCAGTCGCTGGACTGTACGTCGTCCTGGGTCCCGAAGGAACCGTCCGGTCCCGCGGAGCGGACCACGAACTTGCGGGTCTTCTCGTCGAGCACGAAGAGCTTGAATGCCTTGTCCCAAGGGTCCTGCGGCAACTTGCCCGCCACGTTCTCCTTGACGATCTCTTCGAGGGACGCCGGGAGGCGCTTCTTCGTGAGCAGGAAGACACGCACGTAGCTGCTGATCTGCTCGGCTTGGATGCGCGCCATGCGCTGCTTGACCAGCGACGGCCCGCCCTTGGCGTCCCCGCTTGCGTCCTTCCCCTTGGCCTCACGACCGGGCACCACCGGCCGGGGGGGCTGCGGGCGCACCCGCATGCCCCCGACGCCGGGGATCGGGCGTCCTCTCCGCACGCGGGTGCGACCGCTCATCGCCATCGGCACGGCGACCGCGGCGGCCATCATCAGGGCGCCGGTGAGCGGAAGCGGGCCGTGCATCTGGATCGCGATGCCGTTCTCGTTCCACGTCGTGAAGACGCCCATGCTGCGGAAGAACGGGCGCACGGTCCGCGCGGCGGGCAGCTGCGCCCAGTCGAGCTTGAACGGCATGTTGCGGCCCATGACGTTCGGCTTGGCCGCCGTCTGGAGTAGCGGTACGGCCGTGTCGTAGAGCAGGTTCAGGATCGCCTGGAGGTCGATGTAGGTCAGCTGGCCGGCATCCTTGGGCATGGCACGGCGCAGGCTCTGGAAATCCTCCTGCGCGGCGAGACCTCCGCCCGTCGTGCTCGCGCCCCGGAGCACGATCTCCTTCATGGCATGCGGCACCAGGGTCATGACGAGCCAGCCGTCGAGCACGGCCCAGGTCGGCGTGAACGGCACGACGTCGTCGCCGCGCGCCTCCTGCAACTCGAAGAGGTGCAGCTTCGTGCCGCGGTAGTCCATGGTCCGCGTCGAGGCGATGACGTCGCCCTCCTCGGACACAGCACCCGCGACGCCATTCGCGAACTTCTCGAACATGGCCTCGAACGCGGCCGGATCCTTCAGCTCGAGCATGAAGGCCACCTCGGGGTAGAGGCCGCCCGTCTCGGGCATCGCGACATACGTGCTGGCCCCGCCGGCCAGGCCGCCGAGGAGATCCGTCTCGACGTCCACGCCGATCTTGGCGTTCATGCCCTGGAGGAACTCGTCCATGCCCTCGACCGCGTTGGCCTCGATGGAGCCGACGAGCTTGCGGACGTTGGGGATCAGCTCGCTGTAGTTGACGCTGCCCTCTTCGTAGTAGAAGGCGTTGGCGGGCACGCGATGGAGCGCCTTGGGCTTGTAGGACGGCATGCGGACCATGGGCACGATGCCGTGGCTTGCGTTCGGCGCGTGGAGGACGAAGCTGTCCATGAACCCGTCGCCGGAGAACGACATGCCGTACGCGGCGGCCTTCAGGGTGTCGAGGCCCACCGCGTTGGCGATGCGGCGTGCTTCCTCCGGCATCTCCGCGCCGAACTTCTCGACGAGGGCCGGCACGTTGGCGTAGGCCAGCAGGGCGAGTTGATCCCCGCCCACCCGCGCCCGCACGCTCTTGAAGTCGTCGCTCGCAGCGAGGCTGTCCTCGCCGGCACCAGCGAGCACGCCCTGAAGCAGCGTCGGGTCCGTGGCCACGACGAAGGCCGTGTCGACGGTGGTCGCGGTGATCGGTGGACCGTCCTGGATCTGCCACCAGGTGCGGCCGTCCTTCTGGTACGCCGTGATCGCGGTGCCCTGGGGATCGATCTCCTTGCGCAGGCCATCGAGGAACTTGACGAACTCGGCGACGTTGCCGCCGAAGTCCATGCTCAGCGCGGCTCGCGGCATGCCCTGACTCATGTCCAAGTCGAGCATCGCGATGGCGACCTGCCCACGCAGGTGGCCGAGTTGCTCGAGCAACTTCATGATGATGGGCGTAGCGTCACCGAACGGGGCCCGCCGCTCGGCGTGGAGCATCTGCTCGCCCGCATCCACGATCGGCTGCATGAACGCCTGCATGTCGGGCTCGGAGAACAAGCCGGCGATGGCCGTCTTCTCGAACTTGGCCCCCATGCCGCCGATGTCTTCGATGCTGAGGAACGCCATCGACGACGAAGGCACGCGGCCTTCGAGGCTCCACGAGGTGCGCGGCTCCGCGTAGCCCTTGGGCATCCCAACGAAGAGTGCCGCAAGCGCCACCCCACACATCCACTGCTTGGCAAATCGCATGATTCCTCCTTGGCAGCGTGGGCGCGCGCTCGGGAGCGGCGGACATGCTGCCGATGGACCCCATTCTGCCGGGGGAGTCCGTCCCCTCTGTCGAAAGCCGGAGCGTCCGTCCTCGCGTTGCCGGCGCCCCCGTCGGTCGGGAACGGCGGCCGATCACCCAGCAGTACCAGGGTGGGCAGGGTCCGGTTTCAGGGAGCGCCGGTGCGGGCCCGGGGCCTCCTCAGGCACCCAGAAGTTCCGCCATGCGCCGGGTGGCCTCCCGGATGCGGCTCACGCCGGCGGCGAACGAGAACCGGATGCAACCGTCGCCCCCCTCGCCGAAAGCAGGCCCCTCGACACAGGCCACGCCCGCCTCTTCCAGCAGACGGTCCGCCAAGACGCGCGCATCCAGGCCCGTCCCGCGCACATCCGCGAACGCGAAGAAGGAGCCTTGGGGCAGGTCGCACGTCACGCCGGGCATGGCGCTGAGCCCCTCGACCAGGGCGTCCCGACGCGCCTCGAACGCCCGCACCATCGAAGCCACCTCGTCGTCCGGGCCGGCCAGTGCGGCGAGCGCTGCGTGCTGCACGAAGTGGACCGCGCACGAGTTGCTGTTCGTCATGAGCTTCTCGTAGACGACGGCAAGTTCCGCCGGCGCGACCGCGTACCCGAGACGCCAGCCCGTCATGCTCCACGTCTTCGAGAAGCCGTCGAGGATGACCGTGCGCTCGGCCATGCCCGGCTGGGTCGCGATGCTGACGTGCTCCGCACCGAAGAGGATGCGACTGTAGATTTCATCGGACAGGCAGATCACGTCGTGCGCGACGCATAGCTCCGCGATGCGGGCAAGTTCGGCCTCGGTGTAGACGACGCCCGTCGGGTTGCCCGGGCTGTTGATGACGAGCAGCTTCGTCTTGGGTCCCATCAGCGTGGCGAGCGCGTCCAGGTCCGGCCGGCTGCTCGTGCCCGAACCGGGGAACCAGGGCTTGCGCGTCGCGCCCAGCGCGTCCGTCATGGACTCGAAGATCGGAAAGCCCGGGTCGGGGTAGATGACCTCGTCGCCCGGCTCGACCAGCGCGAGGTAGGTGTAGAAGATCACCGGCTTGCCGCCCGGCGTGATCACGACCTGCGCCGGATCGACCTCGATGCCGCGCGTGCGGGCCACGTGCGCTGCGATGGCCGCGCGCAGCGCGGGGAGTCCTCCCGCGGGCGCGTAGCCGGTGTGGCCGTCGGCGAGGGCCTGACGACACGCCTCCTTGATGTGCTCCGGCGTGGCGAAGTCCGGCTCCCCCATCTCCAGGTGGATGATGTCGCGGCCCTGGGCCTCGAGGGTCTTGGCGCGCGCGAAGACGCGGAACGCGGCTTCGGTGCCCATGCGGCGGCAGCGCTCGGCGATCGGGATGGGGCTCATGGCGGGACTCCGAGGTGACGCGCATCATGTCTTCACAGACCCTCGCTTGCCCCCAATCGCGACACCCGCCGGGGCTATGCTCCATGCATGAACGAGCAGGACGCCCAGACTGAGCCGAACGAACCCCCGGACACGCCGCCCGCCGGCACCGGGTTGGTCGTGCCCGAGCCTGAGCCCACGCCCGACGCCGGAACGCCCGCAGCGGAGCCGAGCGAAGCCGGACCGCCGTGGCATACGCGGCTCAGGTCAGGCCTCGCGGCGCAGATGGCTGCCAAGGGTATCGGCTCCGTCGGCCTCGCGGGCTTCGCGCTCGCCCCTGCCGCCGTCGGCGCCCTCGGCCTGGCCACGGACCATCCCGGGCTCGGCGCGCTCCTCGGCGGTGTCGCCGTGCTGCTGGCATGGATCGCCACCGCACCGGACGCCGCGGGCCGGCCGCCTGCGTTCGCGGGGCTCGTCGCGCACGCCCTCGTGCCGCTCTGGCTCGGTGGCGTCGTGGTGGCTTCCGCCTCGTCCGGCAGTTCGGCGCGGGCCGCCCTCGCAGCATGGACGTCGTTCATGCTCATGCTCCTGCCGCTGGCACGGCTGCAGGCAGGCGAGCGCACCCTGAACCGCGGTGCGGTCCTCTGGTCCTGGAGCGAACGCGCCATGGCGCTGGTGCTCGGCGTGTTCCTCGGACGCGCGGGCCTCGCGATGTTCGTCGTGGCCACGATCACGACGGCGGACCTCGTCCTCCGTCTGGTGCTGCTCCATCCCGCGTCCGACGGCAGCAGTCGTCTGCCGCCCAGCCTGAGCGGCCTCTTCGGTCCCGACGGCAAGCCCCAGGCCGGTGTCCGCTTGGCCCTGCAGCTGTCCCTCGTGGTCTTCGCTGTCCTCCTTGTGGCGCTGGGCACGGCGGACGACTGGCGCTTCTAGATCCAGCCGGAGCGTCCTGGTCACCGGAAGGCCACCAGCGGACGAAGGAAGCGCAGCGTCCGGCCGCACGCCCGGTACCCTGCCCGGATGGCATGGAACGGCACCCTTCGGATTGCGCTGCTGCTGGCCCTGGGGCTGCTCTGCTCCTGTGGCCTCGGTGGCGAGCAGAACCGCCCCACGTTCGTGGACTCCTACCCTGCGGAGGGTCAGGCACTGACCGGTCCGCTGCAGGAGATCCGCCTCACCTACGACGAGGCCGTCACGGTGCTCAATCCTGCCGACGTGCGCGTGTTCGCGCGCTTCGGCGGATTCGTCCAGACGACCGTGACGCAGCGGGTCGGGGATCCAAACAGCGTCTACGTCCGCCCCACCACGCAACCGACATTTCCTGTCGATGACGACGTGATCGTCCAGGTTGCCGAGGGCGCCGTGCAAAACGGCCTACGTCACTACGCGGCCGATCAGTTCGAAGTGTCGTTCTCGGTCGGCGTCGAAACGCCCCTCCTCCTCGGTGAGCCGGGCCTTGTCACGCTCGTCGATCCCTTCAGCTTCGCGTCGGTGGGCTCCGTCCCCACGCCGGGCAGCGTGGATCCCGTGGCCGTCGTCAGCACGATCCGCGACACCGACCAGCGCGTCTGGGTGCAGTTGGCCGACGGCGGCGGCATCGGGGAGAGCCTCGCCTGGTTCACGCCCGGCGACGTCGCCATGGTGGACATCGACCTCACCGCGGTGGCAGACCTGACCGCTTCGACGGGCGCCATGACCGTCGGCCCCGACGGCCGCTTCCTCTACGCGGCCTTCCGCGACACGGACGCCGGCAGCGTGCGTCTCGTGAAGGTCGACACGGCGACCGCGCTGGAGGCGGCATCCCTGGAACTCACCGCCGTGCCGACGGGGGCGAGCACCGATCCGGTCGACCTGCAGTGGAGCGAAGACGGCACCCAGCTCATCGTCTGCGCGCAGTCCGGCGCCACCACCGGGACGCTCGCGTTCGTGGATCACGTCACCTTCACCGAGGTCGACAAGAACGCCGGCGTGCTCGGCATCCAAGGTTTCGCGCTCCCGAACGGCGCGGGTCCGTTCGTCGCCGCGAGCAACCGCTTCTGGGTCAACCGCCCCGGCAGCAACGATCTCGACGTGCTCAGCAACACCGGGACCGTGACCCCGAGCACGGGCACCGTCACGGGCACGATCACCTCGATGTTCCTGACGCCGGACGGTGAGTTCATCGTCGAGGGCCTGAGCGGCTACACGGGCAACTTGGGCTTCCAGACGCGCAAGGCGCCGAGTGACTTCACGAGCACCGAAGCGGGTGAGGTCCTGGATGACGTCGGCGGGGCCGACCTTGGGTCGGACATCGTGTTCGACCTGAAGCCCTTGCCCGGCACGTCACGCTTCGTCGCGCTGCTCGGTACGGCCGGCGGCCGCCTGCTCGCGTTCTACGACTACGCGCCCCACGTCCTGTTCCAGGTCGACCTGGACGGCGGCACAGCCGGCGTGCAGGTCGCGGACGTGGACGCGGCTGCGCCTGGCGCCTACATCGTGGGACGTACCTACGGAGCCTTCGCCCCGTAACGACGCGTGCACTCTCGGAAGAGGGGTCATCTCTTGGACGAAGCTGCGTTGCTCCGGCGCAAGCGCCCTGGCTAGCGGAAGAGGAGCAAGGCGATCATGCCGCCCGCCGCGAGCGTGGCGAAGCCGATCGACAGCCAGAACACCTTCGACTGCGCGGAGTGCACACGGTCGACCAGCATCTCGACCTGACGGCCGAGGACCTGCTGGGTCTCGCGGTGCTGCGCGTTGGACTGTTGCTGCGAGCGATGGAAGACGTTGAGTGCGCGGTTCTGCGTGTTCTGGAAGGTCGCGAAGATGTCTTCCTGCGTGGCGGCGAGACCGCGGATCATGCCGAGCTGGGCCTCGGCGTTCTGACGCGACTGGTCGAGCCCCTGCTTGATGGCCGTAGCCTGGGTCTCGAGCGTCGTGGCGAGGTTGGCCTGCAGCCCGTCGAGGAACTGGGCCTGCTCTGCCTGACTCACGGTCAGCGTGCGCAGCAGGTCCGGCAGGCCGTCGAGGCGCGCCACGACGTCGCGCGTACCGCTGCCCATGTGCTCGAGCTGCTTGCTGATCTGGGCCAGGCACTCGATCTCGGCGCGGTGGATGCGTGGCACCTGCTGGAGGAAGCCCGGCAGGGCCTGCAGCGTCTGCTGCACCTGGCCGTCACGGCTCTGAAGCGTCTCCTTGATGGCGCCCAGCAGACGAGAGAGATCCTGGAAGCCGGTCTGCACGCGCTCGCCGAGTTCACGCGGCACGCCCTCCTGCGGCATGCCCGTCTGCGGCACGCCCTTCTGCGGCATCACGCCGGGGGGACGCGCGGGCATGTCGTCGGGACGCACCGGCACCGCGTCTCCCGGCGTACTACCGCCGGGCCCGGGTACGGACGACTCCCGCGAGCTTCCGATCATCGTGACCTCCTGCTGGACGCGCACACCGTATGAGGGGGGAAGGACCATCCCGCCCCGAACGAATCTACCTCGCTCGGCTACTACGGGCTGGGGGTTTTTCCTCGGGCGCTACCACATGTAGGCCTGAGGTCGCTCGCGGCGCCCCCGGTGTCCGCGGGCCCCCGCTGTCGAATCCGAAGTTGACCCGGGAGATCCTGCGGCAAGAATCGTCGCTCGATAGCGAACGACGTGGGGCTGTAGCTCACCTGGTAGAGCGCCTGAATGGCATTCAGGAGGTAAGGAGTTCGACTCTCCTCAGCTCCACCACTTCGTTCGCCCCGGTACGCGCCTCCAGCCCGTCTCCGCGCGCTGGTGCGGCGTCCCCGCCTCCGCGTGGTTCTTCGGCCCCGCAGGCTTGGTGGTTCTCGCACCACGTACCCGTCGCGGGGTAGTTTGGGCTTCGGCGCGTACACCAGCGCCCGTTCTTTTTCCCATTCATCGAGGTTCGAAGGTCTCGCCGATGCCCTGTGCGTCGGCTGGAAGTGGGGTGCAAATCCCCCGCGGGACCGCCGCTGTAACCGGGGACGAACTCCGCAAGAGGCCACTGTCCGGCGCCATGAGGCGCTGACGGGAAGGCGCGGAGGGAGGACGATCCGGAAGCCAGAAGACCGGCCTTCGAATCAGGCTTTGGCTCTCCCTAGAGCCGCAATCACTCCGGATCCGAGTGATGAGTCCCGCGGGGCGCCCGGCGCGCCTGCAGCTCGTCCGTCGGTGCCCCGCCCTCGTGGGCAGGTGCATCGGCCTCCGGAGAGAGGCGTGTCCATGCGACCGTTCCTTTCTCTGCCTTCTCGTTCGCCGTTTTCTCGTTCCCTGGCTTCTCGCTCTCTCGCCACGTTGGGCGCACCCTGGCTGTGCGCGCTCCTGCTGCTCTCCATCGCCGCCTGCGGCGGCGGCGCTCCCGAGGGCGCCTTCGAGGCGTCCTTCCCCGAACCCGAGCAACCGCAGGGCGGAGGCAATCCCGGCGGCGGCACGACGCCTCCCCCCGCGCCGCAGCGTCCCCTCTGGGACGCCGACGCGGCCGCGTACGGCCGTACGGCGCTCTTCGGCTCGTTCTCGAGCGATCTCGTGCGCCACGGCGACACACTGTTCGCCGTCGACGCGGACGCCATCGAGACGAACGGCGCGCGCATCCTCGCGTACGACGTGTCGGGCAGCACACCGACCGTCTCTTCCACCTTCGCTACGACCACGATCCGGGGCAGCGACCTCATCGATAGCGACGGTGCGGCGGGCGATCCGGCGAGCCCTGTTGGCTTCGGATTCTTCGTGAATGATCTGCTCGTCGTCCACGATCGCCTGGCCTTCGCTCTCGTGAATGCCGGAGGATCCGACAGCGTCCCCGCGCTCTGCAACGTCGTCGTCTTCAACCCCACCAGCGGCAGCGTCCTGCAGACGGTGGATCTAGGACGGCCACACCTCAGCACGACGCCGCTCTTCGACTCGACCGGCGCGCCGGTGGCCGGAAGCGCGTTCCGGCAGTCGGGGGCCGAGGCTCTCGCCTACGCCTCGAGCTCGCCCTTCGCCGGCCGTCTCTACGTCGCCATGAGCAACATCGTCTTTGGCGCGCCGAGCTACGGAGCCACCAAGCTGCCCGGAACGGTGCAGGTACTCGAGGTGGCCACGACCAGCTCGGCGCCGCTGGCCTTCGCCTCGCTGGACGGGCTCACGCCCTTCGTGATCCGCACGGAAGGCTACAACCCTGTGGCCCTCGAGACCGTGCGCGTGCCCACGAGCACGGGCACGGCCCTGCACCGGCTGCTCGTCACGGTGGCGGGCACGACAGGCTTCGACAGCGCCTTCAACCTCGTCCCGGTGACGCCGTCGAGTGTCGAGGCCTACAACGCATCGAACGGCGCGCTCAACGGCGTCTTCCAGCTCGGCCTCAGTGGACTCGCGGCCATCCGTCCGGCCATCGGACACGACGGCGCTGGCCACCGCGTTGGGTTCTACCCGTCCTCCGTGACGGGCGAAGTCTTCCTGCTTCGGCTGGACGGTCTCTACAAGGAGCCGGTCGACAGCTCCCAGCTCGCCGTCTTGCGCGGCCCCCTGAACGGCATCCCGATCACGGCAGCCCAGGCCGGCGGCCCCGGGGGCAACATCACCGGCATCGGCTTGGCGCCGGACGGGCGCACCCTGGCCGTCACCGGCTTCGGCGACCTCTTCGCCGTCCCCCAGGTGCCGGGGCAGCTCTTCCTTCTCGGGCTCCCGACGGACCTGGTGACGGGCTCAGGATTCGGCGCGAACTTCACCCCGGGCAGCACGCAGTTCGCCGCAACAGCAGGACGTACGCTCGGCAACGTCGTGCTCGTGCCGAACGCAGGAGCGCGCCCGGACGTGTACGTCAACGTCAGCGGCACGCTGGACGCGAGCTTCCTCGGCAACGGTGGCGCCTCCCTGGGCAGCCTGCGCACCTTCGGGCTGATGCGGTAGCTCGACGTACGCTGCCCTCCCACCGGGTAGGATGCGCGCGTGATCCGCACGCCCACCACGAGCCGCCGCCTCCGCTTGGCGGCGGCGGCTTGCCTGACCGCGCTCGTGCTCTTGACGTCTTCGGGCCTCGTCGAAGCCCGCGAAGGTGCCGGGGACGACGGACGCGCAGGCGCGCTGCCGGGCCCCTTCAAGAACATCCATGTGATCGACTTCGAGGGCGACATCGAAGCCCTGATGCTCGCCTACGTCGGCCGACGCGTGAAGGCGGCGCAGGATGACGGCGCCGACTGCATCGTGCTGCGCATCTACTCGCCCGGTGGCATCGTCTGGCACAGCAAGAAGATCGGCGACCTGCTCCTCACGCTGCCCGACACCATCCACACGGTCGCGTGGGTGCCGCTCGAGGCGATCAGCGGTGCGGCCTTCGTCTCGCTCGCCTGCGACGAGATCATCATGACGCAGGAAGCGTCCCTCGGGGACAGCCAGCCGATCATCCCGGGTGGCGGCGAGGGCGGGAAGCCCATGCCCGTCGGTGAGAAGGCCGAGAGCCCGCTGCGCACGTGGTTCCGCGGCTACGCCGAGAAGAACGGCTATCCCATCGCACTCGCCGAGGCGATGGTCAGCGCCCACATCGAGGTCCTGCGCGTCCGGTCGAAGATCGACGACGCGCGCCACTACGTGCGCGGCGAGGACTTCCGCAGCGCGACTGATGACGCCGAGTTGTTGCCGGGGCTCAGGAAGAGCGACCTCGTGCAGGACGGACCTGCCATCGTGCGCAAGGGCGAGCTGTTCACGATGACCGGCCTCCAAGCGCGCGAGTACGGCTTCGTCCGACGTGCCTTCGACGGCGGCCTCGCGAAGGACGAAGCGCAGGTACTGGCTGCACTCAAGGCGCCGGGCGCGAGGGTGACCTTCACCAAGATGTCGTTCTCGGAGCGGGCGAGCAAGTGGCTGCTCGGCTTGGCGGGCATCCTCTCCGCCCTGGTCGCGCTCTCGATCCTGCTGTTCGTCTGGAACGGGCCCGGTCTGATGACCCTCATCGGTGGCATCGCCCTGGTCCTCGTGCTGCTCATCAGCCTCACCGCGGAGCAACTGAACGGCTTCCCGATCTTCCTGATCCTCCTGGGCGTGGCGCTGTTGGCCGCGGAGGTGTTCCTCATCCCGGGATTCGGGATTCCCGGGTTCTTGGGCGTGGCCTCCCTGGCCATCGGCTTCCTCTTCCTGGCCACGGGCAGCACGCTCGGCGAGACCGGCGCACTCGATAGCTCCGCGTTGACCGATTTCGGCCTGCAGTTCGTCGCCACGGCAATCGTGGGCCTCGGGTTCCTGATGGTCATGTCGCGGTTCTTCCCGCGGGTCGGGCCGGCCCGGCGGATGGTCCTGCAGCCCTCGGGCGCAGCCGCGGCAGGTGATCTGCCGGCGGCCGTCGCCGCACCCGACGCACCGGCCTTGGGGAGCATCGGGCGCACCACGTCCGCGCTCAGGCCGGCCGGATCCGCCGAGTTCGACGGACGGCTCGTGGACGTCGTGAGCGACGGCGCCTTCATCAACGTCGACGCCGACGTGCGCGTCCTCACCGTCGAGGGCGACAGGGTTACCGTGGCCGAGGTCGGCCCTGTGACCGTGGCCGAAGTCGAGAAGGCGGACTGAGCATGCTCGAAGCCATCCTCCTCGTCCTGCTGTCGCTCGGCTTCGTGCTGGCCGAGGTGTTCTTCCCCTCGCTCGGCATGTTCGGCCTGATCGCCGGCGCGCTCATCTTGTTCGCCGACATCATCGCGTTCGACCACGGCCAGGCCACCGGCTGGGCCTTCGTCGCGGCCGAGGTCGTCCTTGTGCCTTGGGTCGTGTGGATGGGCTTCAAGCTGCTGCCGAAGCTCCCCTTCGGCCGGCGCATGCTGCTCGAAGGGCCCGTGACACCGCCCGACGGCGGGCTGCCGGACCATGCCGCCCTCCAGGGGCAGACAGGCGTAGCCCTGACGGACCTGCGTCCCGCCGGCATGGCGCGCCTGGGCGACGAACGGCTCAGCGTCGTCTCGCTCGGCGGTCTGATCGACGAGAACACCCCCATCATCGTCGTGGCAGTGGAGGGCACGGAAATCCGCGTCCGCCCCCACGACGTCGAACGTACCGACGACGCCCTCGCCGCCACGGCGGACGAGGACCCTGCGTAGTCCTGGGAGACTGACATGCACGCTGGTTTCGACTACCTGATGAGAACCGCCCTGGCCGCGATCGACCTGCCCGAGATCATGCTGATCGTCGGCCTGCTGGTGGTCTTCGTCCTGCTCGTGATCTTCCTGAAGTTCTTCAAGCTCTGGATCCAGAGCTACTTCAGCAACGCCAACATCAGCCTCTTCGAGCTGGTTGGCATGTGGCTGCGGAAGGTCAACTCCACGGAGATCGTGCAGAGCAAGATCGCCCTCGTGCAATCGAACCTGCCCGTGGAGACCAAGGACCTCGAGGCGCACTACCTTGCCGGCGGCAACGTCGGACCGGTCGTCCGCGCACTGATTGCTGCCGACCGCGCACGCATCCCGCTCGACTTCGCCACCGCCGCGGGCATCGATCTCGCGGGGCGTGACGTGCTGGACGCCATTCAGACGAGCGTCATCCCCAAAGTGATCGACTGCCCCGATCCGCGCAAGGACAAGCGCGAGGTGGCCGCGGTGGCCAAGGACGGCATCCAGGTGCTTGCCCGCGCACGCGTGACGGTGCGGACCAACCTCAAGCAGCTCGTCGGCGGTGCGCAAGAAGAAACGATCATCGCGCGCGTCGGCGAGGGCATCGTCAGCACCATCGGATCCTCGGAGACGCACATGTCCGTCCTCGAGAACCCCGATCGCATCAGCAAGACGGTGCTCTCCAAGGCGCTCGACGCCGGCACCGCCTACACGATCCTCTCGATCGACATCGCGGACGTGGACATCGGCCAGAACATCGGTGCGCGCCTGCAGGCCGATCAGGCCGAGGCCGACAAGCGCGTCGCCCAGGCGAAGGCCGAGAAACGCCGCGCCCTGGCCGTCGCGCAGGAGCAGGAGAACCGCGCGAAGGTCGTCGAGAACGAAGCGCTCGTCGTGCTGGCGCAAGCCGAGGTGCCCAAGGCCATGGCCCAGGCGCTCCGCGAGGGACGCATCGGCGTCATGGACTACTTCAACATGAAGAACATCGAAGCCGACACCGAGATGCGCAAGGGTCTCGGTGAGAGCACGCCGTCCGACGGCGACAACCCGATCGAATAGCGGGGGACGCGGGCGTCATGGGCGATCTGCTCGGCAATCTGGTCTTCGTCGTCGTCGCGATCCTTGCGTGGATCGTGAAGGAGACGGTGGAGCGCAAGGAAGCCAGGGAAAAGGGTGGAGGGACGGCTCCCAGCCGAGGGGCGCCTACCGCGGAGCCCGGGCCCCGGGAGGTGGACGTCGTCTACGGCCGGCGGAAGATCCCCGATGCCTTGACCGCGTCTCCGCCCCTGAGCGCGGAAGCCGCACCCGCGGCTCGCGTGCCGTCGGCTTCCGCAGGCAAGGGCAAGGCCCGTGCGAAGCGCTCCGAGCCCCAGCACCACGTCCCCGGATCCAGCGCCCCGGAGGTGTTCGACGCCCTCGTCGGGCGCGGGCTCACCACCGAGTTGCTGGTCTCTGCCGAGGGCCGGCAGAGTCCGAGCCGGCGAGCCCGCGCGGATGGTTGGCGCCGACTCGGCGTCGGCTCCGGCGCGGCCCGCCTGGCTGCCGTACGCGCGGGCGTCCTCTGGAGCGAGGTCCTTGCAACGCCCCGGGCCCTGAGCGGCCCCCACCGGTCGCCCCTGCAGCGCCGTCAGGCGCGGAACAAGTAGACATGCAGCGCCGTCAGGCGCGGAACAAGTAGACCTGCAGCGCCGTCAGGCGCGGACCAAGTAGACATGCAGCGCCGTCAGGCGCGGCGAACTCCCCTCGGCGGGTAGACAGACGCGCAAGGCGGCGCGCCGCGCTAGGAGCCTGTCCCCGAATGTCCGTCGCGAGCGTTTCGAGACCGAAGCGAGAGCGGGCGGACGTTCGATTTCGTACCGGAGGCGGGCTTCCTGCCCATTGAGGATGCGACATCGGATGGGCGTCGCTCGTAGCTCGTGGATCGGAAGGCGCAGCAGGGCATTCGGGGACAGGCTCCTAGCTGTCGAGCGCGACCTCTTCGACGAGGTCGAGGTCCTTGCCCTCCACGATGCGCCCGCGCTCGAGGTGGACGACGCGGTGGGCGTGCGAGGCCAGCTTCGCGTCGTGCGTCACGATCACCATCGTCTGGTTCTGCTCCTCGTTCAGGCCCCAGAGCAGGTCGCGTACGTCTTCGGCGGTCTTGCCGTCCAGGTTGCCCGTCGGTTCGTCGCAGAAGAGGAAGCGCGGTTCGTTCTGGAGCGCGCGCGCGATCGCCACGCGCTGGCGCTCACCGCCGGAGAGCTGGCGCGGACGGTGCTTGGCCCGCGGCGTGAGCGACACGAGGTCGAGCAGCGCACGGGCGCGCTCCGTCGCGTGCTTCTTCTCCTGCCGCCAGGCCATCGGCCCGTACTGGATCATCGAAGGCATGAGCACGTTCTCGAAGGCGGTGAGCTCCGGCAACAGGTGATAGAACTGGAACACGAAGCCCATGACCTGGTTGCGCAGGCGTGCGCGCTCCTGGGCATTGAGCGTCGATCGATCGACACCGTCGAACATGATGCGGCCCTGGTCGGGCTTGTCGAGCCAGCCGAGGACGTGCAGCAGGGTGCTCTTGCCGCAGCCGCTCTTGCCAAGGATGGCGAGGATCTCTCCCTCGCGCACCTGCATGTCCACGCCGCGCAGGACCTCGAGCTTCTCACCGCCGACCTTGTAGCTCTTGTGCAGGCCGGTCGCGTGAAGCAGCAGCTTGCGGTTGTCCACCACCGCCGCCGCCGCCCCCCCCTCCGGCACGCCGTCCTGCATGCCGTCCTGCATGTCGTCCTGCATGTCGTTCGCCTCACTCATAGCGCAGCGCCGCAATGGGGTCGAGACGGGACGCACGCAACGCCGGCAGGAGTCCGGCGACGAAGGCGACGATGACGCTGCCGCCCATGATCATGAGTACCGACGGCCAGTCCCAGACCGTCGGGATGCTGCGGAAGTGGTAGATGTTCGGCGGGAAGATGTCGATGCCGAACGCACTCTTGAGGAAGTCCTTCACGCCGTCGACGTTGGCCGTGAACCACGCTCCGAGCGCGAGGCCGGACAGCGAACCGAGGATCCCGATCAGCAGGCCGTTCCAGAGGAAGATCGAGAGAATGCCGCTACGACCCGCACCGAGCGCCGCGACGATGCCGATGTCGCGTGTCTTCTCGACGACGGTGAGCGTGAGCGTGGCGAGGATGATGAATCCCCCCAGCAGCACGATGAACGACAGGACGATCACCAAGAGCACCTTCTCCTGGTTCACGGCGCGGAGGAAGTTGGCCTTCTGGTCCTCCCAGGTCTCGACGACGAACTTGTCGCCGAAGACGCCGATCATCGTCTTCTTGATCGAGTCGGCCTGCTCGTAGTCGCTGAGGCGGACGTTGGCCTGCAAGTACTCGTGCGCGACATCGCCCATCTCGCGGACCGCCCCGATTCCCAAGTACATGCGCGTATTGTCTTCCACGGCATCGTGGGCGTCGTAGACCCCGCTGATGATCAGGTTCTTCGAGTTCGTGGAGAATCGCCGCTCCCCGCCCTCGCTCTTCTGGACACCGTAGACGATCCGCACTTCCTGGCCGATGAGGGACGTGGCGGCGGCGCGCATCGCGTCCCCCCGCAGGGGCTCGCCCGTCACATCGTCACGCATCGCGCCGTAGGGATGCACGACTTCGCCGTCCGCGCCGCGGGTGCCCAAGCCGAAGTTCTCGGCGAACGTGCGGCTCACCAGACACGTGGTCTTCTCGAACTCGACCGCGGTGGGGTGGAAGAATGGATCCTTCGGATCGAACACGGCAAGCAGGTAGCTCTCCAGCTCCGTCACGACGCGCTCTCGTTGCCAGTCGATGCCGATGGCCAGCATCTGATGCAACGCCATGCCGTCCATCGCGACGACCGTGCGCTTCCGGCTCCGGTACTCGTGGAACACCGGCAGGTGCACCTGCGGTGCGGCCGCCTCGACCGCTCCGATGTCGCGCTTCAGGCCCTGCTCCAGCACGGTGAAGGCCGGCAGCTTGTCGGCCCCGACGGTCGGCGTGAGGATGATGTGCGACAGGCTCCCGCGCACGGTGCGCTTCACGCGCGCCTGGAAGCCGTCCATGATCGACACGACGACGATCAACACGGCCACGCCCGCCATGACGCCACCGATCGAGATCAGGTTGACGAGCCGGCTGCGCAGGTAGCGAAGGGCCAGGAAGAGGCGATACACGTAGGCTCCGCGGGGCGTAGTACGGCGTACGAAGCGCCATTCCTACCCCACCTTGGTCATCGGTCCACCCTAGGCAGGTCACCAGCGCATTTCGCGCCAGAACCTCCGTGCTTCACGGCCGAGCCGAAGCCCGCGCCCGAGCTACTTCTTGGCGTCGTGCTCGAGCTTCTTGAGCGAGCCGATCATCTGCAGGTACTCGTCGTCGGGCAGTTCCCGACGCCCGATGATCGTCACACTGACACCCGGCAGATCGTCGCGGCGCAAGACGATGCGGCACGTGTCGCGGCGCATGCGGATGACGGCGCCGTCCTGCTTCAGATCGAGCGCCTCGGCAGGCAGACCGGGGCAGGCCTGGGGGTCGTCGTCTTCGGGCATGCCGGCACTGAGCGCCTCGATCACGTTCATGTCGGCTCGCGGAGCGACCCCCACCGAGATCAAGGCGAGCCCGTCGGAGTACAACTGGCTGACCAATTGTACCGTCGTTGCCTCGGGGGCCGTCTCGCCGGGCTTCACGGCCGCGGGCAGGGCGCCCGTGATCGAGGCGTCACGCACGCTGTAGGTGGAGCGCACGAGCACGAAACCGGGCGGCATGTAGGTAGGCTGGTACACGTCGAACGGTGCCTGGTTGCAGGCCTTCCGCAGCGTCGCCTCGGGGTCGCCACCGATCGACGGCGCTTCGCTCACGAAGCGCTCGGCTTTGTCCAGCTCGGCCGTCGTCGGATCCCAGAGCCCCGTGTCGGTCGAGATCTGCCGCACGCGCCGGAGGAGGTGGCCGCCGCGCGAGCGGTCCTCGATCTGGACCACCTCGCGACCGACGACGTTGAACCAGGCAATGCGTTCCGTCAGGCCGTCTTCGTCGTTGCTGGGCCCCCAGTGGACGCGGTAGGTGTCCATCGGCTCCCTGCCGTCGCCGAGCGGCAGCTCCTCGCGGATGGGCCCCTCGGTACGTACGTAGTTGCTGAAGAACAGGTGCGCGGGTGCGCGGAAGAAGTGCCGCGCCACGAGCCACCGCGACACGACCAGCGACTTGAGCGTGCCCTTCGCCGGGTCCTCCGTCGGCAGCTGCGCGATGACGAAGACCTCGGCTTCCGTGGGATGCGGAGCGATGTAGCTCGTGTAGACGCAGTTGAGTGACTTCGTCTCCCATGTCCCGCTCGTCGGCCCGGCGCGGAGGAACTTGCCCAGGCGGCCGGTCCACTTGTCGGCCGTGCGCCCGTTGGGGTGGGGCGTGCGCGTCTGGTGCGCTTCGAGGCGCTCATTGCGTCCCTGAAGCCAGAGATAGCCGCCGAGGGCGATGGCGAGCAGGACGACCGAGAACACGACTGCGCCGAGCGTGTTGCCCTGCTCGGCGTGCGGGCGGGTGGGGCGATGGAACGTCACCATGCCTGCATCCTACGCGTCGATCGTCTGACGAGAGAGTGCCTGACGAAAGAGTGTCTGACGAAAGAGTGTCTGGCGAAAGAGTGTCTGGCGAAGAGCGGCTCTCGGGAAGCTCGCGCTCGCGCGAGGCCTCGCACAGGCGAGGAAGCCGTCACGTGACGCCTACCGGCCCCAGTCCGCGATGAGGTGGCCGTGGGCCAAGCCCACGTCGTCGAAGGTCTCGACCTCGTGGAACAGCGTCATGCGGCTGTCGTCCACGATCGTGAGATCTTCCATGCTGGAAGCCGCCGCCGAGATCGGCGCGGGGGTGGCGACCGGGTCGCTCAGCTCGACGTAGGCCGCCGCGCCCAGCGCCAGGAAGAGCAGCGCCGCGCTGGCGACGCCCCAGGCGCCCAGGGGGATCAGGCGCAGGAGGCCTCCACGGCTCGCCTCAAGGCGATTCGGCGCCGTACGGCTGCGAATCGAGGAGAGGACACCAAGAGGCGCATCGGGTCGCTCGAGCTTCTCAAACCACGCTGCGACGCCCATTTCATGGGGTTCAAGGTCGCTGGGGCGGCGAGCATGGCGCGAACGATCGTCGCTCATCGGCTGTTCCTGAAAAGGTTCATCGGCTGTTCGAGAAAACGAGCGGCGGTTCCCAAACGGGCTAGGTCGAGGCCAAAGGCAGTCCGTGGGCTCTTGGATTACGCCGGCGCGAACGAGCATGTTCCGTCGAGGACGCCTGCCTCGACCCCGGAATTCGCATTCCTGGAACGGGCCGAAAGCCGCATTTCTTGACCCGACCCAGGTCGGATCTACTCTCCGCGGTTCGTCCCGGAATCGCCGGGGCGAACGGATCGCCCGGGACCTATCCGTGCAGGCCGACTCGGCCCGCCCGCGACGTCCCGCCTAGTAGGAGGAACCACCATGGCGACCATCATCAGCAAGGGCATTCTGGGCAAGAAGATCGGGATGACCCGCATCTTCACCGAAGAGGGCTTGGCCATCGCCTGCACGCTCGTCGAGGCCGGTCCCTGCACCGTCGTGCAGCGCAAGACCGAAGCAGCCGACGGCTACGAGGCGGTCCAGATCGCGTACCAGCCCAAGCGCGACAAGCTCATCACGAAGCCGATGGCCGGCCACTTCAAGAAGGCCGGCACCGAGTCCTTCCGCCACGTGCGCGAAGTGCGCCTGCTGGATGGCGACGACGCTCCCGAGATCGGCGCCAGGCTCACCTGCGACATGTTCGAGGACGGCGATTTCGTCGACCTGATCGGCACGTCGAAGGGTCGCGGCTTCACGGGCGTGGTCAAGCGCCATCACTTCAAGACGCTCAAGGAGTCGCACGGTGGTCACTTCTTCGTGCGTCACGCCGGCTCGATCGGTAGCCGCAAGCCGCAGCACACGTTGCCCGGCACGCGCATGGCCGGCCAGCACGGCAACAAGCGCTGCACCATGCAGAACGTCGAGGTCCTCCGCGTCGACGCGGAGAAGAACCTGCTCTACATCAAGGGCGGTGTCCCCGGCGCGCCGAACAGCCTCGTCCTGATCCGTCAGGCGAAGAAGAAGTCGAAGAAGAAGTCGTAGTCCACGTTCTTCTTCGCCACGACGGTTTTTCGATCCCAGGTGTGCGGTCAGGGACTTCGCCTGCGACTAGACGTCGCCGGCGAGAAGCCGGTTCTTCACGTAGTTCACGCCCTTCGTTGACAGCTTCCACGCGCCGTCCCCGTCGTGTTCCAAGAAGCGCTTGGACGACGTCAGTACAGCAAGGCGCTCGTCCAACTCGTCGGGCGGGTCCTGGTGGAGCGTGCGAAAGAACGCGACGACCTCGGCAATGTTCCAACGCTCACGCTTCTCGTAGTTCCACACATAGAACGCGAACGCCATGATCCGTTGGTCGACGGTCTCGGCCCGCGCGCCTACCTGGGCCGTGAACTGCGCGAAGCGCTCGGGCGCCGCGGGCGTCCACAGGCGTGCAGGAGCCGGGATGGTCTCGCCCGGCTCCAGGCCCGGCACCTCGCCCTGGGCCTCGCCGGCGGGCGGGCGTGCGGGTCCGGTCCCCTCCGCCGCCCCCAAGGACGTCAGCAGCGGGGCGATGACCCGGTCATGGAACGCGAGAGAACCCGCGTACTCGATGCGCAGGTCGCCAATGGCAAGGCGGATGCGGACGCGAGGCATGCGTCGTGCTCCATGGGACGGCCGCTCATCCTCGAGCAACGCCGCCCCTCCCGGGGATGGCATCGTCGGGCGCGGCCCCGTTGGACCGGGCGAAGGGATCTAGCAGGACCCGCAACATAGCGACGAGGGCCGTGGCGGTCCACGCTCTGGAAACCTTGTTTCCATCCAGCCGGCTTCGTGTCGGGCACTGTCCGTGACCGCCTGCACAAGTCAATCTTCGAAAATCAGCCCAACTGATTGCAATCCAAACGGTTACACCGTTCTGACCCTGCCGTGCCACTACCCTCATCCTTGCAATTCGCGGGCGGGCGCAGGATCCTGCCCGCCCAACGAGAGTCGCGCGGAGACACTTGCCTCGATGCGGAATCTGCCCTGGCCCGAAATGCCGTCCAAGGAGACGTCCGGAAAGAGCATCCGGGAGGTCCTGGACTACCTCTGCTGGATCGCTCGTGAGATGCGCCAGCTGGGCTTCCATTCCGGTAGCGACCGTGATGCGTGGTGCCGCAAGGTCCACACTGCCTATGCCGCCCTCTTCGTTCCCATGGTGCCCGGTCACGGTGACCCCTATCCGCCGGACGTCCCGCCCGCCCGCAACCCGGGCATCTGGCCGGACATCCCGTCAGCCGTCATCCCGGGGATGACGCTCCGCCATCAACTGTCCGTGATGGAAATGCAGGCTTTCGCTCTCCGGGCCCGCGTCTGGATCCACGCCCGGCCGCAAGAAGTTGCAGAGTGGGATCGCCGCCTGCGCATCGCGACGAAAGCTCTAGACCACGGTGAGCTCCTGCCCATGCCGGACGACGCGCGCACCGAGCCGTCGGAGCTCGTGTTGGAGCAGGCCGCCGCAGCCCAGAAGGCGCTGAAGGACCGCGCCCGCCGCCGCAGCCTCCAACTGCGGCGCCAGTTCGCGGCCTCCCGCAAGGAGAAGGCCGCCAAGAAGAAGGCGGCGGCCGCACCCAAGAAGAAGGCCGCACCCAAGAAGGCAGCCGTCAAGAAGAAGGTCGCGCCCAAGAAGGCAGCTGCAAAGAAAGCGGCGGTCAAGAAGGCCGTCAAGAAGAAGGGCGTCAAGAAGAAGGCCGTCAAGAAGAAGGCCGCCGCGAAGAAGGCTGTCAAGAAGAAGGCCGCGCCCAAGAAGGTCGCCGTCAAGAAGAAGAGCGCGAAGAAGAAGACGGCGCCCAAGAAGGCCGCCAAGAAGAGCGCGAAGAAGAGTTCCTAGGTCCAGGGGACCGCGCGACCTGCGCCAGTTCATGCAACATGCGGGCTAGGCCGCGTCGCATAGACGATCGAACTCGGTCTGCTGCAGCCGACGGCCGAACGCGAGACGCAGGAAGATGTCCTCGCCGGGTCCGTTGCCCACTTCGATCCCAGACACGTGGGCTGTCCCTTGCCACAGGCGGCGCGTGCCGGCAACGATCTCCAGCTCAGGCCATGCGCCGTAGTCCCCGGCAACGGCCTGGGCGACCTCGGCCAGATCAACCTGGCCTTCAAGCCAGGGTGCCGCGTGCTCCACTCGAACGCGAAGCAGGATCGTGTTCAGCGTGAGTGACTCCGCCCCGCAGACGAGCGGCGTAACGCCATCCTTGGCGGTGGAGCTGACGACGACACGGAGCGCCTGCGCTGGACGTCGCTCGCTCGGCTTCGTGCGTACGTCGCTAGGTACACCGAAGAGCGACTCGACCTTTTCCTCGGTGAGTCCCGGATCGAGCTCAGCGCGCCCTTCATCGGCCCAGGAAGAATCCCGTCGAACCTCCGTGGCTTCCTCGGGCACGTCCTCCAGGACGAGATTGAGGTTCTGCGCCTCCCGGCTGGTGAGCGGCTCCTCGAAGACACAGCCGAGGTCCAGCCGCGCACCGTCGTCCTCAGCCATGACCAGCCGCACGAGCCCGACCTTCTTCGCCATGCGACCCGCGCCTTGGCGGAGGCCCAGCTCCACGACGAACCGGGAACCGAGGCGCGTCTGGACCGTCGCCGCGGCCGTGGCGAGGTCTGCCGCCTCATCCATCTTCAGCACGCTGCGGTCGATGCGAATGCGAACGCCCGTTAGGCTGATGTCTTCTGCCCCAGCCTTGAAGATCCCGCAGGCTCCACGAACCTGCACCGGTGCCGTAAATGGCACACGACGGGCGCGGCGGGCGGGTTCCTGGCTCACGGGGGTCCTCGGCGCACGAAGCGTGCGCTCCCCCTATCGACCCATCCCGCGCGGCGGGTGAAGCCCGACCCGAGCCGTCGGGCCCTCGGCTCTGTCTCAGGAGCCCTACGGCTGCGCCAGACGATTCACTCGCTACGTAGCGTTCTCAGACAGAACCTAGGCCCGGGTGAACAGCAGGAACGTGTTGTTGTCGCGGCAGTCGGACGTGTCCGTCTCTACATCGACCGAGACGAACTCGCACAGTTCGTTGTGGTAGTAGCGCACCTCGAGATCGAGCAGCCGCCCCAGCGCGGTCAGCGTCGGCGCCTGCCAGCCGGTCCAGCCGCAGTAGGAGAAGAGGTTGCGGCGCTTCTCCTTGTCCCAAGCGATCAGATAGAAGTCCAAGGCGTTGGTCAACGGGTTCGCCGGCTTCTCTTCGACGTCGTCCAGCGCCACGCGGAATCCCGCCGCCTTCTGCTCCGGGCGCGAGAGTTCATCAATCGACGGTTCCTCGTCGAGGAGGTACGGCTCGGACACCTCGAGAATCAGGTGGTCGCAGTGCGTCGTCCCCCACTCCAAGATCTTCATCACCTGCTTCACGTTGAAGAAGTTGTGGCTCTGCTTGCCGATGTAGGCGACCGAGGTGCCCTTGGACGCCGCACGGACGGCCACCCACGTGTCCTCGACCAGCGCATCGCCGATGATGAACTCGCGCTTCGCCTGCGGGAGCCACGGCTTCGCGTCCACGTACGTCTTCGCCTCCCCGTCGAGATCGAACATCACGTAGTTGAAGTCCGGGTAGCGGAAATGGCCCGTGTAGCAGAACTCCGCCGTGCCCGCGAGCGGCTCGACGACGGTCGTCACGTCGCCAAGGAAGTCCGTGTTGATGAAGTCCTCGACGCTGTACTCCCAGGTCCCGAGGACGGAGGAGTACACCAGATAGGGATCGAGGCTGTCGATGCCGCCTCCGTCGAGGTAGGGCGTGACGTAGTCGTAGTTCTCGACGAACGGGGAGTCGTAGCACTTCATCCACTGGTCTTCCGCGAAGTCGTGGAAGCCGTTGCGCGAGATGGAGCGCCAGTACTCGAGCCGCCGGGTCTTTCCTGAGATATGCACCTCGTTCGCCCGGAACCCGCGCAGGACGCAGGCGTGCATCCGTAGAACCAGCTTCTCGCGGTCGGGCCGCTCCAGCTTGGAGAGGTCGGCCTTGCCCGTCAGATCGATCCAATCGGGCTTGGGAGCGCCTTCCTCGGTCTCCGCGAGGATGGTCTCGAGCTTCTTCCACGAGTTCGCCGAGCGCGTCGTCTCCTCGGGGTCCTCCATCGGCGTGCTTCCTCCTGACCGTGCGTCAACCGGGGGATGGTACGGAACCCACGGACGACGACTCCGAGGATTCCCCGGAGGTGGGTATCCTCACGCCTCATGAGCAACCAAAGCGCAGCGTTCGAAGGCAAGGTCGCCCTGGTCACCGGCAGCAGTCGAGGGATCGGCCGCGCGATCGCCCTGCGTCTGGCCAGCGCCGGCGCCGACGTGGTGATCCATGGGCGCAGCACCGAGGGGCCCTCCGGCGCGGCCGCGCAGGAGACGTGCGAAGCCGTGCGCGCCCTGGGCCGCCGAGCGGAGGCCTTCGCGGCTGACATCGGGCGCAAGGACGAGGTCGCGGCGCTCCTGCAGCGTGTGGGCGAGGCCTTTGGCCGGCTGGACGTACTCGTGCTCAACGCCGCGCGCGCCCCCTTCAAGGAGACCACACGCCTCCTCGAGCGCGACCTGCGCCAGCTCGTCGAGGTCAACCTCTTCGGGCACGTGTTCTGTGTGCAGAAGGCGCTGCCCCTGCTGGAGCAGGACGGTGGGCACATCGTGTTCATTTCGAGCCTGGGCTCGCGCTACATGAATCCGCAGTACCCGCTCGGCCCGATGAAGGCCGCGATGGAGGCCATGGTGCGGCAGTGGGCCGAGGAACTCGGTTCGCGCGGCATCCACGCCAACGCCGTCTGCGCGGGGCTGGTCAAGACCGACTCGTACAAGACCCTGCGGCGCCTGTGGCCCGAGCTGGCCGCCCTGCCGGAGTCCGCCTACGTCACCCCGGAGGAAGTCGCCGACGTGGTGGCCTTCCTCGCCAGCCCGGACGCCCGTGCCGTGGCCGGTCAGACCCTGATCGTCGACAACGGATTGAGCAATCGCGTCATGCGGCCGCCGGCGCCCCCGGAGGCGTAGCTGCTTCCTGGGCCCTAGACCTGCGCCATGCGGTTGCGGATGGCGCGCGCGATGGCCGGGAAGCTGCGGGTAACGCGCTGCGCCTCGGCCGGGCCGCCGCCGAACACGTCGCCGGCGAGCAGCGAGATGATCGCCTGGCGGTACCGCTCGGGCTGGAAGGCACGGGGCGCCAGCACGATGTCGAGGAAGCTGCCGTCGTAGTAGGCGAGCACGACGTTCTCGAAGACGTCGGCCGCCGCGCGCATCTCCGCCTCGTAGGTCTCCAGCGTGCCGCCGAGGTAGTGGCCCACCATGCGATCCGCGCTCTCGATTCCCAGGAACACGCCGGAGGAGAAGACCGGGTCCAAGAAGAGGGCCGCGTCGCCGGCCAGCATCCAGCCGTCCCCATGGAACCGATCCGCGTAGGCGGTGAAGTCCTGGACGCCGTAGGCCTGGCCAACCGGCTCCGCGCCCATGAGCCTGGCGGCCGCGTTCGGCGTCCGCGCGACGGCACCCTCCCAGCGGTCCCCCTGGATATCGCACGTCGGGGTCGTCACGACCCCCACCGACGTCTGGCCATCTGCGAACGGGATGAACCAGAACCACCCGCCGTCGAACGCGCAGACGACGATGTCGCCCCGCTCCGCGGGAGCCAGGACCTGGATGCCGCGGTAGTAGCGCACGATCGCCGCGTTGCGCAGGACGTCGTGGCGGCGACGCGTTCCCATGTGCCGCGCGAGGAACTGCTCACGGCCCGCCGCGTCGACGATCACTTCGGCTTCGATGTCGCCGACGTTCGTCTTGAGCAAGCCAGGCAGCTCGACACCCGTGGCGCGCGCCACCAGCCAGCGCACCCCCGCCTTCCGTGCCGTGGCGCGGAAGCGCCCGTCGAGGTCGTCCCGCTTCACCTGGTGGGCGCTCGGCCACTTCGGGTTCACGGCCTCCCGGAAGTCGATCCGCTCCGCCTCGTCGCCTCGGCTGAAGACGGCGCCACGCTTGACGAGGAAGCCCTCCATCTCAATGCCGAGCTTCTCGAGCACCCGATTGCCGGCCGGGAGGAGCGACTCCCCGACGACCATCCGGGGCTCCGGGTCCTGTTCGACCAGGAGCACGTCCTTGCCCGCGCGGGCCAGCAGCGTGGCGGCCGTGCAGCCCGTGGGGCCGCCTCCTAGAACGACGATGTCGGCCCGCACCCGCTCTCCAGGATCCCGTTTCCAGCTCGCTTCGCCAGGTTGGCTCAATCTACGCCAGCCCCGGCCCATCCCGTACTTTCAGGCCGAAAAACGGGCCCCAGCACCCGCCGTTTTTGCCCTGGAGCCGTGAGGCGGGTAAACCGATCGGCTATGGCAAATCCCCTCATCAGCAATGACCGTGTCGCCCAGGAAGTCCGCGAGGCTCTCGCAACGACGCTCCGCCAGGATGCGGCCGGCATCGACATGAACACATCGATCGTGAATGGCCTCAGCGCCACCTCGATCGACTTCCTCGACATCAACTTCCGGCTCGAGAACGTGTTCGGCATCCAGCTCGCCACGCAGCTCCTGCTCGACCACGTCGAAGAGGACCTCGGCGAGGGCAAGGCCATCGACCGAGACGGCAAGGTCACGGCTCCGGCGGCCGAGATGCTCAAGATGTATCTCGGTGACGTCCCGGGCATCGAAGCCGGCATGTTCGCCGACGAGGTAGCGACCGTCGTTACCCCGCAAGTCGTTGCCGACGGCGTCGTCCGTGTGCTCGACACGTTGCCCGACGCGTGCACCCTCTGCCAGGCGACCGAGTGGAAGAGCGACGACGGCGCGAAGGTTGCGTGCGGCAGCTGCGGCAAGGATGCCGAGTATCCGAATGGCGACGACCTGACCAAGGCCTGGATCGCCGACGTCCAGCGAGAGCAGCAGCTCTTCGGCGATGCCTGAACGTATTCCGGGTGCAGAGGGCGCGGGTGCTGCGGCGACCCGCGTGGTCGTGACCGGCATGGGCATGGTCACCTCGCTCGGCCCGGATCTCGCCACGACCTTCGACGCCATGCAGGCCGGTCGCTCCGGCGTGCGCACGCTCCAGCGCTTCGACGCGACGGGTCTACCGTGCGACATCGGCGCGGAGATCGACGTCGACACGCTCATCGCGCCGCACCCTCTCGACGAAGAAGGCGGGAGCGAGCTGCGCCTCCTGCGCCACGCCGCGGCCCAGGCCCTCGCGACAGCTCCGCTCGACGGGTTTGCCGATCGCACGCGCATCGCCGTGGCCATCGGTGGACACGGCAGCACCCCCACCGTGCCGGAGATCGTCACGACCGTCCGCCACAGCGACGAGAATCGCGCCGTGGACGCGGCCGGGCTTGCGGCCGATCCCGAGTTCCGCCCTGCGTCGTTCATCGATCGCTCGCCCGACACGGCGCCGACCCTGTTCGCGCATCTCCTCGACGCGCGGGGTCCCGTCATCCCGGTGGTCTCGGCATGCGCGGCCGGCACCCAGGCCATCGGCGAAGGCCTGCGGCTCCTGCGCGAGGGCCGCGCCGACGTCGTCGTCGCCGGCGGCGCGGAGCCGCTGCTCAGCTTCTCCTACTACCTGGGCTTCGCGGTCCTCGGCGCGCTCACGCGCCGCTACCCATCACCGGAGGGCGCATCCCGCCCGTTCGATCGCCGGCGCAACGGCTTCGTCATCGGCGAAGGCGCCGGCGTGCTGATCCTGGAGCCGCTGGAGCAGGCCCGCGCCGCGGGGCGGCCGATCTTCGGCGAGATCCTGGGCTACGGCGATTCCGCCGACGGCTACCAGATCACGGCCATGCATCCGGAGGCCAACGGCGCCGTCCAAGCAATGCGCATGGCCATCGAGGACGCCGACCTCAGCCCCGACGACGTCGACTACATCAACGCCCACGGCACCTCCACCGGCATCAACGACCCGACGGAGACCAAGGCCTGCAAGCGCGTCTTCGGCGAGCGCGCCTACCAGGTGCCGATCTCGTCCAACAAGTCGATGATCGGCCACACGATCGGCGCGGCCGGCGCGATCGAGGGCATCCTGACGCTCGAGGGCATGCGCCGCGGCGTGATGCTGCCGACGATCAACCAGGAGGCCAAGGACCGCAAGTGCGACCTGGACTACGTGCCGAACGAGGCGCGGGAGACGGCGCACAGCATCGCGCTCTCCAACTCCTTCGGCTTCGGCGGTCAGAACGCGTGCTTGTGCCTCGGATCGGCGGACCGTCTCGCCTAGGCTGCGGGGATGGGCATGCGCATCGCCATCACCGCCGCCGCCGTGCGCACCGCACTGGGTGAGGACGCGAACGAGATTCGTGGGCGGCTCGACGCCGGTGAGAGTGCGCTGGGCCCGATCGTGGGCTTCGACGCGAGCGGCTTCGACGGCGCCCAGGCCGCCCAGATCTGGCGCGAGCCGGAGACGGCCGAAGACGATCCCGCGCTCCGGATCCTCGGGCCCCACGGGCGCCTGCTGGATGCGGTCACGATCGAAGCGCACGGTGCCGCCGGCCTCGAGGCGCTGCCGCGCGAGCGTGTCGGGCTGTTCGTGGCGATGGGCATGGTCGATGCACCCGTGGACGACCTCGCCACGGCCGCCCTGACGGCCCGCGACGGCGGGGACGCCATGTCGCTGCGCTCCTTCTTCGCCGGTGCCTACCGCCAGATCCACCCGCTCTGGCCGCTCTCGATGCTGAACAACGTCGCCGCGGGCCAGATCGCCATCGACCTGGACATCCGGGGCGACAACGTGGTCCTCGCCTCCGACGCCGTTGCAGGCCTCCGCGCGTTGCTCGAAGCGGCGCGCAGCATCGACGAGGGCCGCTGCGACGCGGCACTCGCTGCGGGCGTGTCGGGGCGCGTGAGCCCCGCCGCCTTGGCGCGGCAAGCGCTCCATGGCAGCGGCCATCCGGGCGAAGGCGGGGCGACGCTCGTGTTCGAGTCCGAGACCGCGGCGCACGCGCGTGGCGCGCCCATCCTCGGCTACGTCCTCGGGGGCGCGACGACCTTCGGCGGCACGCCGGAGCGAGCCACGGCCGCAGCGAGACACGACGCCGGCCTCGAGGCGGGTGCGGAGCTGGAGCGCGCCGCCCGGGGCGCACGCTTGCTCGGCGACCTGGGGGCGGGCACGGCAGCGTCGCGGCTCGCGCTCACCTTGGCCGGCTGGTCGCGAGGATCCGAAGGGGCCCTCCCGCGTCGCGCCCTGCTCTCTGCCACCGGAGACGACGGCGGCCACGGCGCTCTCATCGTCGAGGAGGCCGTATGAGGTTCCTGCTCTACGACCGTGTCCTCTCGCTCGAGCCCGGCAAGCGCATTGAGGGCGTGAAGTCCATCAGCCTCACCGAGGAGTTCCTGCGCGGGCACTTCGATCGCAAGGCCTGCATGCCCGGCAGCTTGATCATCGAGTCGATGGTGCAGCTCACCGCGTGGTGCGCCATCGCCAAGCACGACTACAAGTACTCGCTCGTTCTCTCGATGCTGGACGACGTGCAGGTGCCTGCGGACTTGGGCCCCGGCCACACGCTGCACATCACCGGCGAGGTCCTGGGCACCAACCCCAAGGGCAGCATGGCGCGCGCCTACGCCGAGGTCGACGGCGAGCGCGTCGCGTCCGTCGGCCGGGTGCTGTACGCCCATGTCCCGGTGCCGGATCCCGAGGTCCTGCGCGAGCGCTTCCGTTACTACGGAGGCACGCCGTGACGCGCCGTGTGGTGGTAACCGGCCTCGGCCTCGTCACGCCCCTGGGCAATGACGTCCAGGCCGTGTGGGAGCGGCTGCTCGCAGGCGAGGGCGGCGTGACGCCTCCGCTGCGCCACGGCGCGGACCTGCCCCCCACCCGAGCGATTGGCGAGATCACGCCCGAGGTGATCGAGCAGCTGCGCAGCCGCTTCCCCGACCTCGACGGGGCCGAGGATCCGCGCACGCTCTTCGCCCACGCCGCCGCGCACGACGCGCTCGACATGGCCGGCCTCACGCCTGGCGAGCACGACCGCGCCGGGGTGATCCTGGGGGCCGGGCCGGGCGCCAACCGCATCGAGGATGTCGACCGGTGTCTTCGTGAGGACGGCTCGTTCGATGCCGTCGCGTTCGGACGCGGGATCGACCAGCTCCAGCCCGAGTCGCTGATCCGTCACGGCGCCGAACTGCCGGCGGCCCGCATCGCGGGAGCCTTCGGCATCGGCGGTCCGGTGCACGCCGTCACGACCGCATGCTCGGCCTCCAACCAGGCGCTCGGCATGGCCTACCGCAGCATCCGCCGCGGGGAGACGGACTGGGTGGTGTCGGGTGGTTCGGACTCGCAGGTCAACCCGCTCGGCCTCGTGTTCTTCGTGCTGCTGGGCGCGTCCGCCACCGTCGACGAGGACGATCCCGCGAGCGCGTGCAAGCCGTTCGACCGCAAGCGCAGCGGCCTGATCATGGGCGAGGGCGCCGGCATCGCCATCCTCGAGGCCGAGGAACACGCCCTGGCGCGCGGCGCGACCATCCTCGCGGAGGTCGCCGGCTACGGCGCTTCGCTCGATGCGTTCCGCACGACCGCCCCGCCGCCCGACGGGCGCGGTGCCGCCGAGGCCATGCAGTACGCGCTCGACGACGGTGATGTGCCGGCAGGCGAGGTCGACTTCGTGAACGCCCACGGCACCGGCACGAAGCGCAACGACCCCGCCGAGATTCGCGCGATCCGCACGGTGCTTGGGCCCCAGGCCGACGAGGTGGCCGTGTCCTCGAGCAAGGGTGCCCTGGGCCACCTGCTCTCCGCCGCGGCTGGCGTGGCCTTCTGCTGCTGCGTGCAAGCGGTCCGCGAGGACGCCGTGCCCCCCACGGCCAATCTCCAGGAACCCGATCGCGCCTGCGACGTGGATCTCGTCCTCGACGCCGGACGCCGCAAGGTCGTCCGGACGGCGCTGAACAACAGCTTTGCGTTCGGCGGGCAGAACGCCTGCGTGGTCGTGCGAAAGTACGCGGCAGGAGGTGAGGCATGACGGCAGCGAAGCTCGACGGCAAGATCGCCCTGGTCACGGGTGCCGCGCGCGGCATCGGCGCTGCGATCGCGAAGCGCCTCGCGTCCCAGGGCGCCACCGTCATCGTCAACTACCGTGGCTCCGAGGACGCGGCGAACGACGTCGTCGCCGAGATCGCGGCGAACGGCGGCACCGCGGAGGCCATGCAGGCGGACGTCGCCGACGCCGAGGCCACCGAGGGCCTCTTCGCAGCGATCCTCGAGAAGCACGGCGGGCTCGACCTCGTCGTCAACAACGCCGGCATCGTCAAGGACGGCCTGCTGGTCACCATGCGTGACGCCGACTGGCAGAAGGTCCTCGACGTCAACCTGGGCGGCGCGCAGCGCTGCACGCGTCTGGCCCTGCGCCACATGATGCGCGCACGCTCAGGCAGTGTCGTGAACCTGGGTTCGATCCAGGCGATCCGAGGCGGACGCGGTCAAGCCAACTACGCCGCGGCCAAGGCCGGCGTGCTCGCCCTCACCCGCGCCGCGGCGCTCGAAGTCGCCGACCGGGGCGTGCGCGTCAACGCCGTGCTGCCGGGCTTCATCGACACCGACATGACCGCCATGATCAAGCGCCGCGCGGGCGACGAAGTCCTGAGCCGCATCCCCGCAGGTCGCTTCGGAACCCCCGACGACGTAGCCGGTCTGGTGCTCTTCCTCTGCTCCGAGGACGCCGCCTACATCACGGGTCAGGCCTTCACGGTCGACGGAGGGCTCTCCGTCGCATGAGTACGTCCCTCCCTCGTACCGAAGCCGGCGTCCGGCATGGCATCGATCTGGTGCACGTGCCGCGGCTGCGCGCGCTGCTAGGTGGACAGCCCGCGTTCGAAGAGCGCGTGTTCACGGACGAGGAGCGCGCCTACTGCCGCCGCCAGGCCGATCCTGCGCCGCACTTCGCCGCGCGCTTCGCCGCCAAGGAAGCCACGCTCAAGGCCTTGGGCATGGGGATCACGGCGCTCGGTATCGACGCCAAGTTGAAGGACGTCGAGGTCGTGCGCGAAGGCACGGCCCCGGTGCTCGCCCTGCACGGCCGCCCCGCTGCCGAAGCCGAGAAGCTCGGCGTCGGCTCTGCGTCCGTCTCCCTCACCCATGACGGCGACCACGCGCTCGCGGCGGTCGTCATGCTCACGGAGGTCATCATGCTCACGGAGGAGATCATGCTCAGGGAAGACAAGCAGTGAGGTTCCTCCTCGTCGACCGCATCAGCGACGTCGCCCCGGACACGAGTATCGCAGGCTGGAAGAATGCCGCCATGACCGAGGACTACCTCGAGTGGCACTTCCCTGAGCGTCCGATCGTGCCCGGCGTCCTCATCCTCGAAGCCTGCGTGCAGCTGGCCGGCTGGCTGGAGGCCTCCTCGTCGGCGTTCGACCAGTGGTTCCTGCTCGATCGCGTCCGCTCGGCGCGCTACTACGCCTTCGCTGTACCGGGTGACCGTATCGACCTCAGCGTCGAGCGCGTGGCGACGGAGGATCCCGCGCGGCGCGCCTACAAGGCCGAGAGCCACGTCGGCGGCACGCGCGGTGCGGCGCTCGAGTTCGAAGGCCGCCTCGTTCCGCTCGAGAGCCTCGAAGCCAGGGAGGCCGCACGACGCTCGTGGGCCATCCTCCGGGGAGAGAACGCATGAGGTCCGCACGACCCGACGATGCCGTGCTGATCGGCGTGGGCGCGGTCAGCGCGCTCGGCCACAGCCTGGATGCGTCGTTCGAAGCGCTGGCTGCCGGTACGACCGCCGTCACGCCGAGCGAGGACCCCGGCCTGCCCGCGCGCGCCGTCATCGCGAGGCCGCTGCTCCGGCGTAAGGTCCCGCCGGAGATGGAGCCGCAGATCAAGTTCCTCAACGGCGCCGGCATGCTCGCGGCGGACGCGACCGCCGAGGCCATCGCCGCGGCGGGTCTTCTCGCCCACGGCGTGGATCCGGAGCGCCGCGGTCTGTTCCTCTCGCAGGTGGACAGCGAAGCCTGGGACTGTCACGAGTTCCGGCCGGCGTTCGTGGCGGCGACGGATTCGTTCACGGCACCGCTCGAGAGCGAAGCGCTCAGCCGCGCCGCCGTGCGCCGGGTAAAGCCCTTCTTCATGCTCGAGAGCCTGAAGAACAACGCCTTCAGCTTCCTGGCCACCATCTACGAACTGCGCGGCACGAACGTCTCGGTCGCTGGATATGCCGGCGCGACCGCGATAGCGCTGGACACGGCCGTGCGCGGCCTCGCTCGCGGGAGCCTGGACGCGGCGGTCGTCGTCGGGGCTGCGCGCCCTACCGGCCCGGTCGCCCTCGCGGAGATGGCGGGCATGAAGATCCCGCAACCGCCCGGGGACGCCGCCGCCGCGCTCGTGCTCGAGCGCCGCGTGGATGCGGCGCAGCATGGCGCCAGGCCGGCCGCAGCCGTCGTGGGCTTCGGCGCCGCGACACACACGCCGAAGGCGCACGACTGGCGCCCGTCGGTGCCGGCGCTGCTCGACGCCGCGCGCATCGCCCTAGCGGACGCCGACGCCGGGCCGGGCGAGATCGCCGCGGTCGTGGCCCCGGGGCTTGGCGAAGCAGGTCTCGAGGACGCCCTGGCCCAGCTACCGGCACTGGCGGGCGTGCCGCACGTGACGTGGAAACAGGCGACGGGGCACTGCGCCCTCGCCTCCGAGACACTGGAGTGGGCACTGGCAGCACGCGCGCTCGATACGGGCTGCGTGCCAGGCCTGCCCGCCGTCAGCGCGCCCCAGGCTCTCTTGATCCTCGGCGCCGGCCTGCTGGGCCAGGCGAGCGCGGTCGTACTCGCACGGGCCTAGGAGCCTGTGCCCAGGCGAAGCTACTTCTTCAGGCCCCGGATCCAGCGCGCGACGCGGCTCAGCGCGGTCTTGTCGACCGCGTTGTGCGCGAGGTTGGGCATGCCCTTCTCGTCCGTCCGGTTCATGAGCAGGTAGAGCAACGACTTGTACGGCTGGCCGGGCACGACGATGCGGGCGCCGCGGACGCCGAGGTCCCCCTGCCCGGGAGGCTCGTTGATCAGACGCGCCGCGTCCACCGGCGTCGCGAACCGCAGGTCGAACGTCGCATTGCCGGTACCTCCAGGCTGGTGGCAGAACGCGCAGTTGGCGTCGAGGTAGGAGCGCACCTGGGCCGTCTGCACCGCGGTCGCCTTCGATTGCCAGTCGGGCCATGCAGGCCTCGTCCGCGCGGCTCCCTCGAAGAGCTTGTAGAGCCCTTCGAGGCGGTCGAGTTGGTTCTGCTGGTGCTTGCCGTCGAGCCGGGGCCTGTCGAGTTGTTCGCTGCGGAAGCCCAGCACACCTCCGCTGTGGGGCGTATGGCAGCTCGAGCAGTCCGCGCGCCCCGGGAAGGTCCACGTCGCGGTGCCCAGTCGGCGGGCCACGGCCGCGGGCAAGGCCTTGTCCACGCGACCGTCGATGAGCCACGCGTCTTCCTGCGCGTCGTCCCAGACGTAGGTGTAGCCGGCCCATCCGGACGCGCGCTTCACCATGACGCGCGTCTCGAGGCGGTAGCTGCCGGAGCTGAAGTGCTTCACGAAGATCGTGCCAAGCGGGAACCGGTACGCGCCGCCTGACTCGACCGTCACCTTCTGGAGGTCGGGCAGCATGATCCAGCGCTTCTTGTCCGCCCCGTCGGACCAGAGCGGGGCGTTCACGTCGTACTCGATGAGCGACGCGGCGGGGAGCATGCGCTTCGTGTCGCCGAAGAGCCCGGTCTGGGAGAGCCGACGAGGGAAGGCCCCCTCGGCCGTGCGCGGCTCCGCGCGCGCGAGGCCGTAGATGCGGCCATCGAACGCGGTGAAGTAGATCTCACCCGCGGCGTCCTCACCGAAGCTCGAGATCGCCCGGCCGCGGCCGAGCCGGAGGTGCTGCGTCACCTTGGTGCCGTTCCAGCGCAGCGCCCAGACGTAGCCCGTCGCGTAGTCGGCGTACACGTAGGCGCCGACCAGATCGGGCAGCGCCTTGCCGCGGTAGACGTAGCCGCCGGTAATCGAGCGCGCCTCGCTGACCGGGTGCGAGATCACGGGGTCGATGAACGATGGCGACATCGCGCCGCCGCGGAACGCGCTGTGACCTTCGCGCACCTTCCACCCGTAGTTGCCCCCGCGACGAATGATGTCGATCTCTTCCCACGCATTCTGGCCGACGTCCCCGCCCCAGCACGCGCCGGTGACGCGGTCGAAAGAGAAGCGCCACACGTTGCGCAATCCGTAGGCCCAGATCTCGGGACGCACGCCCGGCCGCCCCACGAACGGGTTGTCCTTCGGGACGCGGTAGGGGCTGCCGCTGTCGACGTCGATGCGCAGCATGCTGCCCAGCCACGTGCCGAGATCCTGGCCGCTGCCCAGCGGATCACCGCCGGCACCACCGTCGCCAAACGTGATGTAGAGGTAGCCGTCCGGACCGAACTCGAGTCCCCCGCCGTTGTGGTTGCCCCAGGGCTGGCGCTGCTCGAGGATCACCCTCTCGCTGCTCGGCACGATGCGTGTGCGGGCGCGATTCATCGTGAAGCGAGCGACGACGCCGCGCCGCGGCTTGTTGGCGGAGTAGTGCAGGTAGACGAAGCGGTTCTTGGCGAAGTCCGGATGGAAGGCGAGGCCCAGCAGCCCCTCCTCGTTGTGCCGCCGGTAGACCTTGTCGCGGATGTCGAGCGCCTCGTGGGCCTCGGACACATCCGCGCGGTTCTCGAACCAGAGCACGCGGCCGTCCTGCTCGAGGACGAAGAGCCGGTTCGTGCCGTCCGGCGGCGCGCCCAGGTAGAGCGGCCGACGGAAGCGCAGCTTGCGAAACGGCGTCGTGAACTGGTAGGGCGCGATCCCATCGGGGTCGCCCCGAAGGCGGACCTTGCCCGGGTAGCGCACCTGCTTGGGCTCGGAGGCGGCCTCGCGCGGCGTGGCTCCGAGGTGGGCGGCCAAGACCGGCCCCAGGGCCAGGAGCGGGAGGAGGAGCCAGGCGCGTCGCATGCAGCGAGCCTACCCGCTGCCGGGACCTCCGCCACGAAGCTGCGATCCGGGCTAAGACAGAAGGGAGTCTTTCGTACAGGCAGATGGAGGCAACCGACGACCTCATGACAGGCCAAGCCATGGACCGCGAGCGCTGGATGCGCGACGTGCTGGACCGCCTCGAGCGGCCCCTCGTTGCGTACGTGCGTCGTCGTCTGGGCGACCCGGAGACGGCCCGCGACATCGTGCAGGAGTCCCTCCTGCGCCTCTGTCGCGCGGATCCGACCCCGGTGGCCGGGCATCTACGCCCGTGGCTCTACCGGGTTTGTCGGAACCTCGCCATCGACCACCTGCGGAAGGACGGCCGTATGCACGCTCTGGAGACCACGGAACGCCTCGTCGACGAGACCGGCCACGCCGAGCCCCATGCGGCGGCGGCCGAAGGCGACGAACACTCCGCGCTCGCCATCAGCGTGCTGACGCTCACCCCCCGCCAGCAGGAAGTCGTGCGGCTGAGATTCCAGGACGCGCTCTCCTACCGGGAGATCGCGGTCGTCACGGGTGCCTCCGTGAGTCACGTGGGTGTGCTGCTGCACCAGGCCCTGGCTTCGCTTCGGCGAAGCATGGTCGAGCAGCCCGCGCGCACCCCTTGCGAGAAGGCAGCCTGCGAAAGGAATGCGTCATGACCTCCGACACGAACACGTACAACCCGGAAGATCCGCGAATCACCGCGTACGCGTTGGGTGAGCTCGAGGGCTCGGAGCAGGAGGCCTTCGAGCAGCTGCTCGAGGCGAGCCCGGAGCTGCAGGCCGAGGTCAAAACGATCCGTGCGCTAGGTGGGCAGCTCGAGGCGGAGCTGGCGACGTCGTGTGACGAGCAGCTCGGCTTGCAGAGCCGCAGTACGGTGATCCAGCGAGCGACACACCGGGCAGGGCTCAAGACGCGGCTGACGCTGATGGAGCGGGTCGTGCGGGTGGCGGCTGTCCTGGTGATCGGGCTGCCGGTGCTCTTCGTTGTTCTTGCGATCACGATTCGGGGAGGTGGTGGCGGCCAGGGCTTCCCCTCGGATGGACATGATGCAGCGGAGCAAGCTGCGCTGGAGGAAGCGCGGCTCACCGGTGCCAGTACGCCGCTCATCAATCTGGATGAAGTCAGCAACGTCCCCGAAGACGGATGGTCTGCCGGCTTCGACAACGGCGGGGCCGGCCTGCCTGCGAGCGCCACGTTGAAGCCCGGGGCGAAGGCCAAGGGCGGCACGGGCGTCGCCGGTGGTGGTGACGGTGGCGAAGCGTCCGAAGAGACCACGGAAGTCGTGAACGACCCGCTCGACGCGTGGGAGCGCGAGATCGCCCACCGCAAGCCGCGCGACCAGGCGAAGATCTACCGTGGTGCGGGCGACCCGCGGCCCTCGGGGCCGCACCCCGATCCGGTCGGGGCCCGCGGATTGCCCCCGAAGGGTGCCTTGCCGCCCGGACTGCGGGAGCCCATGGATCCCACACCGCCTGCCCCGCCGCCGGAAGCCCCGGCCGTCCCGACGCCCTCGACGCCCATGACGCCCGCGACGGGCACCCCGGGCGACGGCTTGCCCAACGGCCTCGCTCCGAACAAGAAGCCCGTCCCGGCTTCCGGGAGCCACGCGTACGAAACGCCCGGTCGCCGCGAGAAGACGATCGTGCCCAAGTACGTCTCCCCCTTCTACCGGGTGACGGCGCGTAGCGGCCACACCTCGACCTTCAGCGTGGACGTCGACACCGCGTCCTACAGCAACGTGCGCCGCAAGCTGCTCGCCGGCTACCTGCCCCACCCGGGCGAGGTGCGCCTCGAGGAGATCGTCAACTACTTCGACTACGGCTACGCGCCCCCCAGCGATGAAGCGAAGGAGCCCTTCCGCACGCACATCCAGGTCGCCGCGTGCCCCTGGAACGGCAAGCACCGCCTCGCGCGCATCGCGCTCAAGGGTCGCGTCGTCACGCGGGAGAAGCGCCCCGCCGCCAACCTCGTGCTGCTCGTCGACGTCTCCGGCTCGATGGAAGACGAAGACAAGCTCCCGCTGGTGAAGTCGGGCCTCATACAACTCGTCGAGAACCTGCGCAAGGACGACCGCATCGCGATCGTCACCTACGCCAGCACCGCCGAGCTCATCCTGACCTCCACGCCCGGCAGCGAGCGTGAGGCGATCCTGAAGGCCATCACCAACCTGCGCGCCGGCGGGTCCACCAACGGCGCGGGCGGCATCCAGATGGCCTACGCCGAGGCCCAGAAGGGCTTCCGCAAGGAAGGCGTCAACCGCGTCCTGCTCTGCACCGACGGCGACTTCAACGTGGGCATCTCCGACACGGGCCGGCTGGTCCAACTGATCCAGCAGAAGGCCAAGAGCGGCGTCTTCCTGAGCGTGCTCGGCTACGGCACGGGCAACTACAAGGACGGCAAGATGGAGGCGCTCTCAGGCAAGGGCAACGGCACCTACGCCTACATCGACAACCAGAAGGAGTCGCGCCGTGTCCTCATCGATCAGATGGAAGGCACGCTCGTCACCATCGCCAAGGACGTGAAGTTCCAGGTCTGGTTCAACCCGAAGACCGTCGCGGGCTGGCGCCTGCTCGGCTACGAGAACCGCCGCCTCGCCGCGCGCGACTTCAACGACGACAGCAAGGACGCCGGTGAGATCGGCGCGGGCCACGAGGTCACCGCCCTCTACGAGATCATCCCGACCGGCGGGTCGATTCCCGGCCAGCTCGATCCCAACCCCTTCGTCACCAAGGGCAAGAAGGCGGCGCCTGCCAAGGCCGTCCGCGCTCCCACGCCGGACGCCAAGGCGCTCTTCATCTGGCGACTGCGCTGGAAGGCCCCCGAGGGCGACACGAGCAAGCTGGTCGAGCGCAACGTGTTCGACGAGGGTTCCAGCTTCGAGAAGGCCGACCGCCCGTTCCAGTGGGCCGCGGCGGCGAGCGCCTTCGGGATGCTGCTGCGCCGCTCGCCCTACGCGGGCCAGGCCTCCTGGGATCTCGTCAAGGAGCTGGCCCTGCCCGCCCAGGGCGAGGACCCGAAGGGCGTGCGCGCCGAGTTCCTGAAGCTGGTCGATCGCGCCCAGCAGCTCAGCAACAGGTAGATCAGCAATCGCTGGAACCGCTGGGCGGCTAGCCGAGTCCTGCGAGCTTGCCTTTGCTGTCACCGATGGCCGTGACCTTGGCGCCCGCACGCTCGAGCATCGAGACGTAGAGGTTGCCGAGCGGCGTCCAGCGCGGATAGCGCACGTGGCGCCCGGTCTTCAGCGTGCCGCCGCCACCTCCGGCGAGCAGCACCGGCAGGTTGTCGTGGTTGTGGCGGTTGCCGTCGCCGATGCCGCTGCCGAGCACGATCATCGAGTTGTCGAGCAACGTGCCTTCGCCCTCCTTCACGCCCTTCATCTTGGCGAGCAGGTAGGCGTACTGCGACACGTGGAAGTGGTTGATGCGCTTGACGTCCTCGATCTTCTGCTTGTTGCCCCCGTGGTGCGTCAAGCCGTGGTGCGCGCCACGCACGCCAATCCACGGGAAGGACGCATTGCTGCCGCCGTTGGCCAGCATGAACGTGGCGACGCGCGTTGTGTCGGTCTGGAACGCCAGCACGAGCAGGTCCATCATCAGGCGCATGTGCTCGCGGCGATCGCCCGGCACGCCGGCGGGCACGTCGAAATCCGCCGCCGGGTCCTTGCCGGCCTTGCGCTCGTCTTCGCTGCGCTCGATGCGCCGCTCGATGTCGCGCAGGCCCGAGAGGTACTCCTCGAGCTTGGCGCGATCCGCGACGCCGATCTTCTTCTTCAGCGCACGCGCGTCGCGGCCCACGAAGTCGAGCACGCTCTTGCGACGTCGGAGGCGCTTCGCGCGCGCCTCCTTCGACTCGCCGGGCTTGCCGTCGTTGAACAGGCGCTCGAAGACGAGGCGCGGGTTGATCTCCTTGGCGACCGGCGTGGTCGGCGTGCGCCAGGACATGTTGGACGAATACGCGCAGGAGTAGCCGGAGTCGCAGTTGCCGCTCTGGCGGCCGCCCTCGATCCCGAGCTCGACTGAGGCGAAGCGCGTGGCCGCACCGATCTTCTGCGCGGCGACCTGATCGGCGGAGACGCCGACACGGATGTTGGCGCCCTTCGTCTTGACGGGATGCGCGCACGTGAGGAACACCGCGACGGAGCGCGCGTGATCCCCTGGCCCATCGCCGTGCGCGCGTGCCTGGTCCTGTGCCAAGCCCGAGAGCACGAGCAGGTCCTTCTTGTGCGGCTCCAGCGACGTCAACGAGGCCGGCAGCACGTACTCGGCGCCCTCGGCCTTCGGCGTCCAGTCCTGCATGTGCGCGCCGTTGGGGAAGTACATCCACGCCAGCCGCTGCGGGTGCGTACCGGGCGCGGCATCTTCAGCGCCGGCTGCCCGCAGGAGCGGCACGCCCATGGCGTCCAGCAAGGGCAGCGCGACGGCGGTCCCCAGGCCGCGCAAGACGGCTCGGCGGCTCAAGGCGGTTCGCAGGGTGCGGCTCATCGCTCTCCTCCGGCGGTACGACGCATGGTAAAGGCATCCGTGGCCACGATCGCGTGGATGAAGCTCGAGAAGCGCAGACGCTGCGTGCGGGCCTCTTCCACGATCCGTAGTACCGCCGGGCGGTCGTAGGGTTCCAGGCCCCGTCCGAGGGCGTAGGTCAGCAGTTTCTCGGCGAAGCAGCGCGGGAAGCCGGGATCGTCCCGCAAGATCTGGCGCAGTTCCTTGGGCCCCGCAAACGAGCGCCCATCGGGCAGCGTGCCGCTGCTGTCGACCTTCACGGCGCCGTCTCGGACCCGGACGGCCCCCACGGGGTCGAAGCCCTCCAGGCCGTAGCCGAGGTTGTCCATGCGGTCGTGGCAGACGGCACACGAGGGATCCTCGCGATGCTTCTGCAGCCGCTCGCGCAACGTGAGCTTGATCAGGGCAGGATCCTCCATCTCGAGCGCGCCCACGCCCGGCGGCGGCGGCGGCGGCGGGGTGCCGAGGATCTCCTCCATCAGCCACTTGCCACGCTGCACCGGCGAGGTGCGCGTCGGATACGACGTCAGGGTCAGGATCGACGCATGCCCCAGCAAGCCCCCGCGCTTGCCGCCGACGAGCGGGACGCGTCGGAAGCCCTTGCCGGCGAGGTCCCCCATGCCGTAGTGCTTGGCCAGGAGCGGGTCGACGTAGGTGAACGGTGCGTCGAGCAGGTCGAGGATGCTGCGGTCTTCGCGCACGACCGCCTGGAAGAGCAGTTCGGTCTCGCGCCGCATCGACGCGCGCAGTTGCTCGTCGAACGTCTTGAAGCGGCCGGGGTCGGGCGCGGCGATGTCGAGCCGACGCAGCTCCAGCCACTGGACGGCGAAGTTCTCGACGAGCGCGCCGGCCCGCCGGTGGTCCAGCATGCGCGCGACCTGATCGTGCAGGTGGGCTCGCAGGGTGCCCGCGTCGGCCAGGTCGTCGAGCTCCTGATCCGGGATGCTGCTCCAGAGGAAGTAGGCCAGGCGCGAAGCCAACTGGTGGTCGTCGAGCGGCAGCGCCTTGGTCCCCGGACCCGAGCGCGCATCGAGCTCGACCCGGAAGAGGAAGTGCGGCGACACGAGGACGGCCTGCAGCGCAACCTGCACCGCGCCCGTGAAGGGTTCCCCCTCGGCCATGACGCGCATGACCAGGCCGACGTGCTTCTCGATCTCCACGGCGCTAGGCGGCCGGCGGTAGGCACGCCGAAGCAACTTCTCGAAGACCACCTCCGCGCAGGCGCGCTCCTCGCCCGGCGCGGGTTCGCACGGGATGATGGCGCGGTGCGTGGCAGGCAGGGAAGCGGCTGCCCCCTCGAGCGGCCCCTGCACCTCGACCCAGTGGATGAACAGGTTGCGATCACGCTGCTTGGGGTCGGGATGGCGCGGCTTGTAGTAGTCGTTGACGAACGCCGCGGCGACGTCGTAGGTGCCCGCAGAAATACGCGCCTTGACCTCGTAGGTCTTCGGATCCCCCACGATCGCCTTCACGGCATGGCTCGCGAGCACGCGCCGGTCGAGGCGCACGGTCATGCGCGCGGGTTCGGGACCGGCCTGCTGCGCCGACGCGTGCACGCGCACCACGTACGTACCCGTCCGACGGAAGCGCATGCTCTTGCGCACCTCGCCGTTCGAGAAGAAGAACGCGCCCTCGCTCGCGGCACGTCCACCGCCGAGGATCGCAAGGTGCTCCGCCGCATGACGCCGCGCGTTCGGCGCATTCGGATCGATGACGACGAGCGCCTTGTCACTGATGCGCTCGGCCGCGTCGAGGTACTTCTCGAAGAGGATCGGAGGCAGCGAGAGGACGTCGCCGATGTGATCGAAGCCGTAGCCGACGTCGTCGCTCGGAAACGTGCGCGACGTGTCGAAGTCCACGCCGAGCAGGTCCTTGACCGTGCGCTGGTACTCGTAGCGGTTGAGCCGGCGCATGGTCACGCGACCCGGGTCGGGCGGCGCCGCTGCCCACGCGGCGGCGAGCGCGTCCGTCCACCACGTGCTGAAGGCCTTGCGAGCTGCCTCGTCCGGGCGAGGCTCCCCCGGCGGCGGCATCAGCCCGCCCGCCACATGGTTCGCCAGGTGCTCCGCGAGCACGGCTTCCTCCCGGAGCACTCCGGCCGTGGGCGGCGCGTCGCTGGAGGCCCAGAGGTCGAGATCGAGGGAACCCTCGGGTTCGGCGCCGCTGTGGCACCCCACGCAGTAGTCGCCCAGCATCGGCTGGATGCGGGTCCGCCACGCGGCGGTCTGAGCCAGCTCGGCGGCCGACGGCCCCTGCGCCACATCGTGGCTGGAGGTTGCGGGCGGCTCGGCGTCGCCGCAGCCCATCAGCAGGACAACCAGCAGGAGGGCGCTGCACGCCGTCGGCGTACGGGCGGGCAGAGGGGGGCGCGGTCGATGCTTCATCGGCACGAAGGGCCAGGGTACGGGCAGAGGCGCGATCCCCGAGCATCACGTGCCCGGGAAGCGGCCCGGCAGGACGTACCCCCGCGGACACGTGGGGTTTCGGTCCAGGCCAGGGTGGGAATTGGATGTTGCCGAGGGGCGCCCCCCGGCGCGTAGAGTGGGGCTGGTGGTGTTGGCGAGGACGTCGGCAGGGCAACCACCATTGGAGTTGATGACGTGGCCGAGCCTGCCGGACCCCGCATCCTCGTGATATCCAGCCATGAGCAGGCGATGCTGCGCTCTGTCGAGGCCCTACGTGCCGACCTGCCCGGCGCCGCCGTCGTCGCCTGCCCCTCGCTCGTACACGGCCGCGACGCGGTCACCCGCTGGCGCCCCGACGTGGTGTTCCTGCTCGAGCGCAGCGAGTCGCTCGAGCCGTGCCTGGAGTTCTGCCACTGGTTGCGCGAGGCGAACACCGATGCAAGCCCTTCGCTCGTGCTGGTCTACCCGAGCAAGGACGTAAGCGACTGGAAGCGCGTCTACGACGCCCAAGGCGACATGTTCATCGCCTGGGATGGCAACTTCATCGATGGCCTCGCCAGCTGCGTTCGCTCGCTCGTAGGCCGACGCTACCGCATGGTCAACGCGCCGCTCGAGGCGGGCGCGCTGCAGCTCTTCCCCGAGGGGCTGATCGCGCGCATCGGCGGCCGGCTCGTGAGCTTCACGCCGATGGAGTTCCGGATCGTGCGTCACCTCGTCGAGAACGCCGGGCGCGTCGTCACCCGCGCGGAGCTCGCCCAGGTGCTCGCCGACGATCAACCACCGCGCACACGCGGCCGTCGGCTCGAGGGCCTGCTCTACCAGTTCATCTCCCAGATCCGCAAGAAGCTGGCACCGGACGACAAGGTCATCCGGAACGTGCGCGGCGTCGGCTACCGGATCGACCTGGGCTACGAACCCGACTGACCGCACGCCGCGAGGATTCGTTTCGTCAACGAAAGGCGGCAGCCGTGTTGCCAGCTGAGGTCTGTTGCCAGATGAGGCGGATTGCGCCCCCCCACGGCTGCGCAAGGCACGGCCGCACCTAGAATCGTGCCCATGAACGAAGGTCCTTCCTCTCCCGCGCTGGCCGTCGAAGGTCTCGCCAAGCGCTTCGGCGACTTCACCGCGGTCGACAACGTGTCGTTTGACTGCCCGCGGGGCGAGATCCTCGGCATCGTCGGACCCAACGGCGCGGGCAAGACGACGACGCTCCGCTGCATCGCCGGGATCCTCAAGCCAACGAGCGGGCGCGTGCTGGTCGGAGGCCATGACGTCATCTTCGACGCGCTCCCGGCCAAGCGGCAGCTGGCGTTCATCCCCGACACGCCGCACCCGTTCGACATGCTCACGGTCACCGAGCACCTGCGTTTCACCGCCCTCGCCTACGAGATGAAGGCCGACGAAGCGCGCTTCGATGCGTTGCTCGACGAGTTCGAGCTGACGGCCAAGCGCGACGAGCTGGCTTCTACGCTCTCGCGGGGCATGCGCCAGAAGCTAGCCATCGCCGCCGCCTTCCTGCACGACCCCTCGGTCATCCTCTTCGACGAGCCTCTGACCGGACTCGACCCCAAGGCGATCCGGATGATGCGCGGCTCGATCCAGCGGCGCGCCGACGCAGGCGCCACGATCCTCATCTCCTCGCACCTGCTCGACCTCGTCGAGCGCATGTGCGATCGCGTGCTCGTCTTGCACGAGGGCCATCGTCTCGCGCTGGGCACGATGGCGTCCATCCGCGAGTCCGCGGCGGGCGCGCACGACGCATCGCTCGAAGAGGCCTTCTTCGCCATCACCGAGGACGCCCTCACCGAAGACCACGACGCCGCGTGATCCTCCACCGGGCCGTCCGCTATCTCATCTGGACGCGGTGGAAGAACCGCGTGCTCTCGCTCCTGCGCAAGCTGCGCAGCCCCACCGGCGCGCTGGGAGGCATCGTCGCCGCCGCCGTGCTCGTCGCCATCGCCTGGGCGGACGCTTCGGCGAGGAACTCCTGATGGAGGAGCGCATCGGCGTCTTCGTCTCCATCCTCGCGTTCCTCATGGTGATGGGCGTGCTCAGCGGCATCGGCCAGCGGGGCCTCGTGTTCCTGGCCGCCGACCTCGACTTCCTGTTTCCCGCCCCCATCGCGCGGCGGCACCTGCTCGTCTACCACTTCATGCCGCACTACCTGGCGGCGGCCTTCATGGGCTTGCTCTACCTGCTCGTCTTGGGCGGACGGTTCATGCCGCACCCGCTGCTGTTCCTGCTCGGCGTCACGCTCTGCCAGATGACGAACGCGCACCTCAGCGCGCTGGCCGCCGAGCTGAGCATGGCACTTGCCGACCGCCTCTACCGCCGCTTGCGCCACGTCACAACGGCGCTGGTCGTGCTCTTGACCCTTGCCGGCATGTTGGTCGTCATCGGGGGTATCTCCGGCACGGGCAACGTCACGTCCCTACTCCGCGAAGGACTCGAATCACCTGTGGCGCAGGTCATCTTCTTTCCCGCCGTCCAAGCCGTGAAACTCGGCGCGCACCCGCACGAGCCCGCGCGCTGGGCCGCGTTCGGCTCGCTCGCCCTCTGCGCCCTCGGGAGCTTCTCCCTGGTGCTGGCCCTGCGCGTGGACTTCGTCGAAGCGTCCTTCGGCGCAACGAAGAAAGCGTGGAAGAAGGTCGACGACATGCGTCGCGGCGTGAGCAAGACGAACGTCAAGCGCAGCTCGGCGGGGCCTCGCGGAACGTTCTTCCAAGGTGCGGGGGCCGTCCTCTGGCTGAACGCGCTCACCATGCGGCGCCAGCTCCGCACCATCTTAGGCGGCCTCCTGGTGGTGATGGTGATGCTCGCCGTCTTCAGCGGCCAACGCGGTGACAGCGGCCTGGCCGCCACACTCCTCTTCGTGCTGGTGATGGTGCCCCTCTGGATGCCGTTGCCCGTGGGGTTCCGTCTCCCCCGGGAGCAGCTGCTCGAGCTCAGGCAGCTGCCGCTGGCACCCGGACGGCTCGCTGCGGCGCTGCTCGCCGTGCCTGTCCTCGTGCCGTTCCTCCTCCAAGCCCTGGCCACGCTGATCCTCATCGTGATCGGGGATCTCGATGTCGCGCTCGCCCTTGCCGTCCTGCCGGCCTTCGCAGCGGTGGGCGCGACGATGGTCGCCATCGAGAGCTTCTTCGTCCTCCGGCGTCCGCATCCGAACTCCATCAACTTGCTGCACTCCGTGGCGCAGCTCCTGCTCCAGTTGGTGGCGCTCGCGCCCGCCCTGATCTCCGCCGCAGGCCTCAAGCTGATGGATGTGCCGCTGCCCTTGATCGTCCTCGTGGCTGCCCTGGTTCAAGCTGCCGTCTCCTACGCGCTGTTGCGGGTGCTCGGACGCCGTCTGCAAACCGGCGACGTCGCCGTCGCCTGAGCACGGGAGACGCGGCGGCGCTCGCTGCTGCGGTATGCTCGCGCTCCATGTTGCAAGGCGCCCGTCGACGCATCGATCTCCTCCTCGGTCGCAAGACCGAGTTCGCTCCGCCAACGCATCCCGAGGCCGCAGGCGCCCAGGCGCTGCGTGACGAACTGACCCGCTGGCACGCGGGCTCCGTGGATCGCTACGCGCGCGTCTTCCTCGCAGGCAAGCCCTTGCTCGTGACGCGGCAAGAGCGGGCCCTCTTCGCACGCCTCGCCGCGCACGGCCTGGTCGAGCGCCTGGGGCCTTCGATCTACCAGCCGTGCGTGCGCCTCTTCCCGCTGTACGGACGCTTCATCGCGACAGATCTCCTTTCCCACAGCACGCCGGATCAAGTGTTCTCGCTCATGTTCGAGCAGCTCTACCTCGTCAGGAACATGGGTGTGCACGAGGGCGACCGCGTGCTCGAGCTGTGCCTTGGGTCCGGGGTCAACAGCCTCTTCGCCGCCGACGCGGCCCGGGCCGTCACCGGCATCGACATCAACGACCGCGCCCTGGCCTTTGCCCGTTTCAACGAGGCGCTGAACCCGGCCGCGGTCCCGGTAGAGCGGCTCGAGGGTTCGCTCTACGAGCCGCTGGCGGTAGGCCGCGTCTTCGACCTGATCGTCGTCAACCCGCCGTTCGAGTTCGTGCCGCAGGGCGAAGAGTGGTTCCTCCACTCCGACGGTGGCGAAGACGGCCTCGACGTCGTGCGAACCCTCCTCGCCGACACGCCGGCGCGATTGGCTCCCGGCGGGCGCTTCGAGATCATCACGTGGAGTCCGGGCACGAAACTCGGTCCCCTGCTCGTGGACTTGATGCGTGAGGCCCTGCCCGGCATGCGTCTGCTCGTGCACGTCCTGGACGTGGCGCCCATGGACAACCACATCCAGGCGTTCAAGCGCAGCCCGCACTACGACGCGTTCCGCGCACGTCTGGCGAAGCGCGGGCTGGACGAGGTGTACTTCCTCTTCGTGCACGCGGCCCCGGGCGCGCCGGGGGTCGAAGTCGTCACGCCGGAGCAGGAGGTCGAGACGTGTCGCGGATTGGCGGCCGCATGGCTCTGAGCATCCGCGAGGCCCGCCCCGCCGACGCGGAGACGATGCTCGAGCACGTCCGGGCCCTGGCGGCCGAACCTGATGTCGACGTACCGCTCGGACCGGGGGAGTTCACGGTCACGGTCGAAGAAGAACGCCGCATCCTCCGGGAGTATGCGGACGCCGAGAACAGTGTCTTCCTCACCGCCTGGGACGACGCCACGCTCCTGGGCATGCTCAACCTCAAGTCGAGTGACCTGCTCCCGGGGCGCCACCGCGCGATGCTCGGCATGAGTGTGCACAGGCCCGCCCGAGGACGAGGCATCGGACGCGCACTCTTGGAGCGGAGCGTCGACTGGGCGCGTGCCTCGCGCTACCTCACGCGCATCGAACTCGACGTCTATGCACGCAATGCGCCGGCGGTCCACCTCTATGAGAGCGTCGGCTTTCGACACAACGGCCGGCGGCGCGCTCCGATCTGGGAGGACGAGACGCCGGTCGACACGTTCATGATGGGGCTCTGCTTCTCCGACAAGGCGCCGGTGCCCTATCAAGTGGACGCGCCGGCGTACACGCCGCCGCCGCCGTGCGACACGAGCCGCCCGTGTCACGTCAGGGACGCCACGATCGACGACGCGCCGGGCATCCTGGAGCTCTGGCGCGGCATGCGACGCGACCCTCAGCTGCTCGTGCCCACAGCGGGCATGCCCCACCTCCGCGAGCTGGGGGCCTACGAACGCCAGCTGCAAGCCACCCTGGCGAGCGAGAACAGCCACGCGCTGGTGGCGGAGTCGGCCGGCCGCATCGTCGGCACGGTCTCGCTCAAGGGGCACGACCGGCGGATGATGTGCCGCGAAGCCCTGGTGGCGATCAACGTCGCGGATGGCTGGCGCGGACGCGGCATCGGACGTGCCCTGCTGAAGGCCGCGGAAGAGCGCGCGCGGTCCGGTGGCATCCTGCGGCGGCTGACGCTCTTCGTCTACGCCGAGAACGAGAGCGCGCGCGGGCTCTATGAGTCCTGCGGCTACGAGGTCGAGGGTCGCGTGCCCAACGCATGGTTCCAGCACGGCCGGTACCACGACGAGCTCATGATGGCGCTGCTGCTCGAGTAGTCGGCCGCGCTAGTCGGAGCGGCGCTCGAGCAGGAGCACGACCTGCACGCCCTGACCCGACACCACGGGCTCGGGCCAGACCTGACCCGGCGTCCCGGTCTCGAGCAGGACCTCGAGCAACGGCTGGTTGAAGTTGCGGTCGCCCCAGCGGATCCACTCCGTGGGCTCCTTCGTGCGGGGATCCTTGGTCATCATGAGGCCGTCGCGCGCGCGCGTCTTCTCGTCGTTGCCGTGCTCTCGTGCGAGCTTGGCGAAGCTCTGCCCCTTGGCGTGCTCCAGCTCCCGGATGATGGCCCACGCCTTGTTGACGGCGTCGATCTTCGAGTACTCGTCGAACGCCTGCCGACGAGGGAAGGCATCCCTGTGATGGATGTGGATCACACGCGCCCGCGCGCGCACCTTCATCGCCTTGCGCAGCTTCGCGTCGAGCAGCCGGCCTTGCGCCTCGCTCACGCGCTTGGCGAACCAGAAGCCGCCGCGCCAGGCGATCAGCGGCGTGAGTTTGCCGACGGGCGTACGGAAGAGGGTCACGTCGCGCGCGTCCGGTGCGGCGCGATGCGACGGCTCCGGGACGACGCACAAGCCGTCCGCGATGCCGAAGTCGCCGTTGCTCCAGCGGCGCGCAAGCTGGCCCATGTCGGCACCGGCGTGCGCCTGCCGGCAGAGGCCGCGCGCCTTGGCCAGTGCCTCGTCGCGCGAGCGCGGGTAGCGGAAGCCCTGGCCCTCGTGTGCCTTCGACTTGTAGCTGATCCAGACCTCTTGACCCCAGTACACGCCGGCCAGCGGCCGTGGCACGCTGCGCAGGTCAACGTCTTGCACGCGGCACGTACCGGGCTTCACGCCGGCGGTCTTGGCGTCGGCATCGTTCGTGGGGTCCGGCTGCGGCGTCTCGCCGCAGGCTGCGAGCACGACGCTCGTGACGGTGAGCAGGGCGGTGATCCGGAGGAGGGACAAGCAGGTGCGCACGGGACCAGTCTAGATCGCTACCGTCTGGGTCGGCGTAACGAAGACGTCAAGCCTTGCGGCCCTGTCATGCCTTGCGACCGACCAGCAGGCGCGTGACCAGCTTGGCGAAGCCGGCCGGATTCGGCACGGGCGAGCCCTCGGCGATCAGCGCCTGGCCGTGGAGCAGCCGCGCACTGTCTTCGAACTCGCTCGCCCGGGACGCGTCTCCGTGCAGATCCTCGAGCGTCTGGACGATCGCGTGATCGGGGTTCAGTTCGAGGACACGCTTGGTGGCCGGCATGCCCGCGCCTTGCACTTCGCGCATGACACGCTCCATGGCCGGGCTGACCTGGCCCTCCGCGCTGACGAGCACGGCGGCGCTCTCCTTGAGACGGCTCGAGAAGCGCACGGCCTCGACCTCGTCCTGAAGGACGGCGCGCAGGGCCTCGAGCAAGTCCTTGTGGCTCGCCTGCTTGACTTCGAGCGCTTCCTTCTCGTCCTCCCCCTCGAGGTCGACCTCGCCCTGATCCACAGCCTTGAGCGTCTTGCCGTCGAACGCCGGAAGGCGCTGCAGCATCCACTCGTCCACCGGGTCCGACATCAGCAGCACCTCACGCCCCTTGGCGCGGAACGCTTCGAGGTGCGGGGAGGCGGCCGCGGTCGCCTGGTCCATGCCTGCGATGTACCAGATGGTGTCTTGGTCTTCGGGCATGCGCTCGACGTAGGCCGGCAGCGTCGTCAGGCCGTCTTCCGCGCTGCTGTGGAAGAGGCAGAGCTTGCTGAGGCGCTCCTCGTCGTCGGCCCCCTGGTAGATGCCTTCCTTGAGTACGCGGCCGTGGGCGGCGAAGAACGCCTCGTAGCCCTCGCGGTCCTGCTCCAGCTGCTCGCTGAGGGCCGTCAGCACCTTCTTGACGAGGAACTTCTGGATGCGCTGCGTGAGCGGATTGGCCTGCAGCGTCTGGCGCGAGACGTTGAGCGGCAGGTCGGGGCAATCGACGACGCCGCGTACGAAGCGCAACCACACGGGGAGCAGATCCGCGCAGTCCGGCATGATCAGCACGCGCTTGACGTAGAGCATCAGGCTCGACGTGGAGCGCGGTTCTTCGAACATCGGCATGCCGCTCGACTTCGGGACGTAGAGCAGCGCCGTGAACTCGACGGGCATCTCGGCGCGCACGTGGACGATCTTGCCCGGCTCGCTCATGTCGTGCGCGACGTGACGGTAGAACTCCGCGTGCTCCTCTTCGGTCACCTCCGCCGGCGGGCGGGACCACAGCGGCTTCTGCGAGTTGAGGGTGTCGTCGCCCAGCTGGATCGGGTGCTCGACGAAGTCCGAGTGGCGCTTGACGATGGACTTGAGGATCCAGTCCTGCGTGAAGTCCTGCTCACTGCCTGCGTCGTCGCCTTCGGGCATGGGCTTGAGGTGCAGCGTGACGCGCGTGCCGCGCTCGGCCACGTCGGCCTCCTCCAGCGTGTAGCTGCCGTCGGCCTTCGAGGCCCAGCGTGTGCCGCCCTCGGCGCCCGCACGGCGTGAGGTGACGACGACCTCGTCCGCGACCATGAAGCTCGAGTAGAAGCCGACACCGAACTGACCGATGAGTTCCGCCGTCTGCTCGCTCTTGGCCGCCTTGAGCTGCTCGAGGAACGCGCGCGTGCCCGAGCGGGCGATGGTGCCGAGGTTCTCGACCATCTCCTCGCGCGACATGCCGATGCCGTTGTCGATCACCGAGAGGGTGCGCGTGGCCTCGTCGACTTCGAGACGGATCGCGAGCTGCTCGTCGGCGCCGAGCAGGGCGTCGTTCGTCAGCGCCTCGATGCGCAGCTTGTCGCAGGCGTCGCTGGCGTTGCTGATCAGCTCGCGGAGGAAGATGTCCTTCTCCGTGTAGAGCGAGTGGATCATCAGGCCCAGAAGCTCTTGGACCTCAGCCTGGAAGGCATGCGTCTCGGTGGTGGTGGTCATCGCGGCACTCTCCAACAACTCGGTCATGAGCCCCAGAAGGTAGCTTCTCCGGTCACGCAGACCCAAGCGAGGGGGCGTGTGCTAGCTATCCTCGGCGTGGAGGCCCCGATGAGCACCGATCAAGCTGCCCAGATGGACGCAGAAGCGCTTCAGGACTTCGTCCGCACGACGTGGGAGGGCGAGATCGTCCCCGAGATCACGGAGTACATCCGGATCCCGAACAAGTCCCCGCTCTTCGACGCCGACTGGGCCGCCCACGGCCACATGGACAAGGCCGTCGAACAGATCGAGGCCTGGTGCCGCAGCCGCCCGATCGAGGGTCTCACGGTCGAGGTGGTGCGCCTCGAGGGACGTACGCCCGTGATCTTCATGGAAGTGCCCGCGCGGGGCCTCCCGGAGAGCGACGGCACCGACGGCGACACGGTCCTGCTCTACGGCCACCTCGACAAGCAGCCGGAGATGACCGGCTGGCGCGAAGGCCTCGGCCCGTGGACGCCGGTACGCGAAGGCGACAAGCTCTACGGCCGCGGCGGCGCGGACGACGGCTACGCCGCCTACGCCTCCCTCACGGCCATCGAAGCCGTCCAGTGCCACGGCGGCGCGCACACGCGTTGCGTCGTGCTCATCGAAGCGTGCGAGGAGAGCGGCAGCTTCGACCTGCCCTACTACATCGAAGCGCTGAAGGAGCGCATCGGCGAGCCGTCGCTGGTCGTGTGCTTGGACTCGGGCTGCGGCGACTACGAGCGGCTCTGGCTCACCACCTCCTTGCGCGGCATCGTGGTCGGCACGCTGCGCGTCGGGATCCTCGACGAAGGCGTGCACTCCGGTGACGCGGGCGGGGTCGTGCCCGACAGCTTCCGCATCGCCAGGCTCCTGCTCTCGCGGATCGAGGACGAAGCCACGGGGGTCGTCTTGACGGCGGCGTGTAAGGGCGAGATCCCCGCAGAACGCGTCACGCAAGCGCGCGAGGCGGCCGGGGTCCTGGGCGACGCCGTGCATGGCAAGTTCCCGTTCACGGGCGAAGCGGGCCCGGCGGACAAGCCGATCGAAGAACTCGTTCTCGATCGCACGTGGCGTCCGTCGCTCTCGGTCACGGGGCAAGAAGGTGTGCCGGAGCTTCCGATGGCGGGCAACGTGCTGCGGCCCATGACGGCGCTGAAGCTCTCGGTGCGTGTCTCCCCCACCGTGGACGCCGCCGCAGCCGGCGAGGCCATCAAGCGAGTCCTCGAGCTGGATCCGCCCTACGGCGCCGCGGTCCGCTTCGACATCGACATGCCGGGCGACGGCTGGGAGGCGCCGGCGTTCGACGGGTGGCTCTGGCAATCCGTAGGCGACGCCTCGGAGCGCCACTTCGGCAAGCGCGCCATCGCGATGGGCGAGGGCGGCTCGATCCCGTTCATGGGCATGTTGGGCGAGCGCTTTCCGGCCGCGCAGTTCCTGATCACGGGCGTGCTCGGGCCTGGGAGCAACGCGCACGGCCCGAACGAGTTCCTGCACATCCCCACGGGCATCAAGCTGACCTGCTGCGTGGCGGACGTGCTCGATGCACACGCGCGGCGCGCAACCTAGCTCAGCGCGTACAGCAGCGCGTTGAAGCCGGCGTGGACCAGGATGCATGGCGTGACCGATCCGGTCTTCGCGCGCAGCCAGCCGAGCATGAGCCCGCCGACGAACTGCCTCGGGATCGCGCCTGAGGACGAGTTGGCCCAGATGTGCAGCACGGAGAAGAGCACCGCGGTCACGACGATCGTGCCCCAGCGGCTCGTGCGCTGTCGCACCGCCTGCCACATGACGCCACGGCAGAGCAACTCCTCGAACACGGCCGGCGCCAAGGCATGCAGGGCAAACGCGGCCCACGAGATGCCCACCCAGGTCGGCATCTCGGGAAACCAGCGCTCGTCGTAGAGCCCCATCCACCAACGCACGTGCAGGACGTTGAGCGCGAGCACGGCAACGGTCAGTAGCAGCGCGCTCAGACTGAGCTTGAAGCGCAGGGTCTCTTGCGCGGCGTGCGGGACGTCGAGCCACAGCGCGGCGAGACCGACGAGCGTGATCCCGCCGTAGAACATCACCGGGCGGCTGATGCCCATGAGGTCGCCGACCTCATCGAACATGAATCGGTTCAGCCAAAGGACGGCCAGGATGCCCAAGAAGACGACGAGCACCTGACCGACGACCCGGTGATCATCCATCTTGAACTTGTGCTGCTCGCGCCCCTCCAGACGACGCGCGAGGGCAGGCGCGGCGAAGGCCATGACCCACAACGCGCCGGCCACGAGCCAGCTGCCCCAGCCCACCGTCTGATCCTGGATCTCCTGGAAGAGCTGGGCTGTGTGCAGGCCGGCAAGCACGACCGTCCACATGAACGGATCCTTGCGCACCCGAGCCATCGCCGTGACGACCAGGGCCACCGTGATCGCCGGCATGATCAACCGGCCGGTCCACTCCGAGACGGTGTAGTGCCGGCGCGACCTGGCGGCGATGTAGGCGATCGTGCGCGTGGCGAGCGCGTAGCCGTACATCGCGTACACGATGCGCAGCAGCCACACGAAGCGTTCGCCGCGCGGCGGCAACGCGAAGCGCGGGCCACGTCGCGTCGGCCTCTGCACCGTCTGCGTCGCGCCCCCCACGACGTCCTTCAGGCAGTGGTAGCAGACCCGGCTGCCTTGGGGAATCGGCTTGCGACAGTGCGGGCAGGGAACGGATGCCATCTACCGGACGGTATCGTCCGTCGGAGCGCCGGCCTTGATCCCGCCGAAGACGGCCTTGTCGCCACGAAGCCAGAAGCACTCCGCGGCAGCGAAGCCGGCCTCGCCAAGCCACGCGAGCTGGTCCGCCAACGTGTCCGGAACGTCGCCGCCCTGCGCTTCCAGGGTGCGGTAGGCCTCATAGCCCATCTCGCCGCCGAACGGCTCGAAGCCGTGCTCGGCGTAGAGACGGTCCCACAGCGCGACGTGATGCCGCCAGAAGGCGCCGTCGAACCGGAGCCTGTCCGCCATCAGGAACAGGCCGCCGGGCGTGAGGAGGGCATGCACGCGGTCGAACAGTCCACGCTTCTCGGCCGCGAGGAGGTGGTGCACGACCTGCGACGCCATGACCGCGTCCACCCCGTCGGCGACGTCACGGTGCCAGTCCGACTCGAGCTCGGCCTGGATCACCGTCACCCGGTCCTCGAACGGAGCGACAGCCTCGCGCGTCCGCTCGAGCATGCCCGGCGACGCGTCGATCGCCGTGACATGCGCCTCCGGGTAGCGCGCCAGCAGGCGCGCGGCGAGATCGCCGATGCCGCAGCCCAGGTCGACGATGTGATGCGGTGCCTGCGCATCGAGCAAGGTGAACAGGACTTCCACGCACGCCTCACGCAGCACCTGACCGGGCTTGCCTGTCGGCGACCACGTCCTCGCCTTGTCGGCATCCATCCACGCGTTGGGCATGCGTTCCTCCTGGGCGTGCCTACGGTAGGTCCAACGCCCGGCACCGCAACGGGGGCACCGCGCGTACCCTGGACACCATGACCATGATCCCCGACAGCGTGCTCGACGTAGCCGATCGCTGGTGGGTGCGTGACTTCGACTGCGCGCCGAGCGAACTGCGGCCCGGAGGCACCGTCGTCCAGGAGCACCGCGGCACGCTGGTCGGCTCGACCGGGATCTGGATCCTTGCCGTGGGGGCCCACCCGCGCGTCTCCATGCCCCCCCCTGCGATCGATCTCCTCCGGGACCGCGCAGCACAGTGGACACGTGCGCTCGTCGAGGATCCCGCGACCCTTGCCGACCAGCTGCGTGCTGTGGCAGTCGACCGGATCGTGGGGCCGGCCTTCATCGGCTACGGGACGGAAGCGACGCTGAAGATCGGCCAAGCCGATGGAGCGCGGGACCTCACGTCCGATGACGCGGCGGCCGTAGAAGCACTTCGGGCCGCGTGCGAGGACGAGGCGTGGGATCACGGCGGCAGCTCGCACGGAGACGTGCCGACCTTCGGCGCGTTCGATGAGGGCGGGGCCCTGGGCGCCCTCGCCGGCTACAAGACCTGGGGCGGGGAGATCGCTCACATCGCCATCGTGAGCGCGCCGCATGCCCGCGGCCGCGGCTTCGGCGCTGCCGCGGTGGCGCGCGCCGCGCAGCATGCCTTGTCGGCGGGTCTCCTCCCCCAGTACCGGACCCTGATGTCGAACGCGCCCTCGATGGCCATCGCCCGACGGCTCGGCTTCCAGGCCTACGGCGTCTCTGTCTTCGTACGTCTCCACTAGCGAGCGCGGGGCGGTCCCTGCGGACCCGAGGGGCGTGTACGCTACGCCGCCCACGACGGAGCCGCGAGACCCCTGATGCAGTACACGAACCTCGGAAGGACGGCACTCGACGTCAGCCGGCTGTGCCTCGGCACGATGAACTTCGGCGGCTGGACCACCGAAGACGACAGCTTCGCGATCATGGATCGCTCGCTGGAGCTCGGCTTCAACTTCTTCGATACGGCCAACGTCTACGGCGGCAAAGCCGGCAAGGGCGCGACGGAGACGATCGTCGGACGCTGGTTCGCGGCCGAGCCGACGCGGCGCGATCAGGTCGTGCTCGCGACCAAGGTCTACGGCTCGATGGGCGACGGCCGCAACGACGGCAAGCTCTCGGCCCGCCACATCGTACAGGCCTGCCACGCGTCGCTCGAGCGACTGCAGACGGACTACATCGACGTCTACCAGATGCACCACGTCCACCGGCAGGCGCCGTGGGAAGAGATCTGGCAGGCGATGGACACATTGATCCGCCAGGGCAAGGTGCTCTACGTCGGCTCGTCGAACTTCGCGGCGTGGAACATCATGCAAGCGAACGAGTTCGCCAGGCGCCAGGGCATGCTCGGCCTCGTCTCGGAGCAAAGCCTCTACAACCTCAACGCGCGCATGATCGAGCTGGAGCTTGTTCCGGCATGCCGCAACCAGGGCGTGGGCATCCTGCCGTGGGCACCGCTCTCCTCGGGCCTGCTCGGCGGCATCATCGAGAAGACCGAGCAAGGCCGCCGCGCGCACGCCACGACGCAGAAGCGCCTGGAAGAACAACGCGAGACCCTGGTCGCCTACGAGGGTTTCTGCCGTGACCTGGGCGAGAAGCCCGCGGACGTAGCGCTCGCATGGCTGCTGCACAACGACGTGGTCACCGCCCCCATCATCGGTCCGCGCACCATGGAGCAGCTCGAAAGCTGCATGCGCTCGTTGGAGCTCGAGCTCAGCGACGAGACGCTGGGCCGCCTGGACACGATCTTCCCCGGCCCCGGCGGCCAGGCACCGGAAGCGTACGCCTGGTAGCGCACGCCTCGCATGTCTACTTGAAGACGGGCTACTTGAAGACGGGCTCCTTGTAGCGCTCTCCAGCGCCGATCCCCAGGCGGCCGGCCTTGAAGGTCAGCTCCAGCGTCTTGTCGCCGCGCTGGAGAACGACCTGGACCGTCTCGAGCTTCGCGTCGTCGGCAGCCTTCTTGGCAGCCTGGAGATCGGCCCGGCGCTTGATGGGCTGCTGGTTGTAACTGATCAACTGGTCGCCCACCTCCACACCGAGCGCTTGGGCCTGGCCTTTGGGGCCCATGCGCTGCACGACCACCGCGACGATCTCGAGCTGGTCGGCCAGCGCCTTCACGTCCAGCACGTCGTCCTTCGTGCGGCCCTCGTACGGCTTCGTCGGCTTGCCCTCCCGCTTGGCGCGGCGGCGAAGGACCTCCTTCACAGCGCGGTAGCAGTTGATCAAGCCATGGCCGGTCTCGAAGTCGTAGCCCTTGGCCGCGACATCCATGGCCGTGCTGGTGATGATCTCCTTGAGGTCCCACGGCAGCAGATCAGGGTCCGCGGAGAGCATCAGCGCGATGGTGCCGCAGAACATCGGGCCGGCGAACGAGTTGCCGCCCAACCCGCCCTCGGTCACCTGGCCGTTCATCTTGAGGAACGGCAGGTTGGCGTTGAACGCGCACACCTCCGGCTTGTTGACCGTGCCGTCGGTGTAGTGCTCCGTCTGCCACTCGACCGGCCCCTTGCTCGAGAACGCCGTGCGGCTCAGGTCCCGCTGCACGCCCGCCGCGGAGAACACGACCTCGGGGATGTCCTCAGGCTGGCGCATCTGCACCGGCACCTTCGTCTGCAGGGCGAAGTTGCCCGCGCCCGAAACGAAGAAGACGCCGCAGAACGACGCCTGCTCCATGACCTTGCGCCGATGCGAGCGGTACTCCTCCTCGCCAGGCTTGGAGAAGCTCATGCTGTAGGTGTCCGCGCCTTGGAGGATCGCCCACTCGATCGCGGCCTCGAGGCGCCGGCCGCTGATCACCCCCGCCCAACGTGCCTCGGGGGCCAAGCCGAGTTCGTACGGCCGGTCCTTGGCCCCCACGCCGCAGACGATCGCACCGCACATGAAGCCGTGCATCTTCTGGCCGTTGGTTTCGTCCGGCCCTACGGGGGCCGACGTGAGCGCGCCCGTGGCGTGGTCGAAGTTGTAGCCGTGGTAGTCGTCGATCAGCCCGTTGCCATCGTCGTCCTTGCCGTTGGCAGGGATCTCGCCGGGGTTGCGATACGCGTTCGGAATCGAGTTCGGCGAAAACAGGAAGTTGAAGTCGTGCACGACGTTGAGCGTGCCCTTGCCCGTGACCGCGAACTCGCGCCAGACCCGGTCCGCCATGAGCGACCGGACGTACCAGGGATGCTGGTAGCGCTCCGGATCGAACGAGGGCCGCGTGATCTCGGCGTAGCCCTGGGGGTCGCCCTGGGGCTTGGGGCCTCCGCCGCCGAAGCGTGTTGCGAAGATCTTGCGCACGCCCGGCAGCTTCTTCACCGCGTCCAAGCCGTCCTTCGTGACGCCGCCGGAGAAGCCGTTGATCACCCAGTGCTGCTCGACGTTGCGTAGTCCACCGTCCTCGATGAGCTTGTCGATCTTGCCCTTGACCTTCTTCCACGTGCGATCGCTGAGCGCCCGGAGCGTCTTGATCGTGGCCTCGCGCAACTCACCCCGCTTGCGGCCGGTGAACTCCTTGGCACGGCGCAGGTAGGCCTTCCCGTCGCTGAGCAGCTGCTCCGCGAACCAGACGGTCACGCGCACGCGCGGCGCCTTCTGGATCCGCGTCTCGAGCACGGGATCGAGCCAGACGCCCTTGCCGGGGATCATCTCGGTCGCCAGCAGGCCCTTGCCCTTGGGCGGCACGCGCTTGCCGGCCCGTGCGTCGACCGGACCTGCGCCCACCGCCAGGACGATCCCCAGCAGCGCCGCGGCGAACGTCAGCGTCTTCATGCGGCCTCCCATGAGGACGACAAGCTACCAGGGGGGCCGCTCTGGCCGCTCACGGCCCTGCTGGTAGCCTTGGCGCGTGCGCCTCGCCCTTGCTCCCCTCCTCGTGATCGCGCTGCTGCTCGGCGCGAGGACCGCGTCCTGCGCCGAAGACAAGCGGCTGGCGGAAGCGCGCAGCCTCGTGACGCTCGCCAAGATGCTGATCGAGGTGGGGGCCGACGTGGGGGACGACGCGAAGGTCGCCAAGGGCGTCGCGAAGCTGCGCGAGGCCAAGAAGCTCTTCGAGGCCGTGCTGAAGACGCCGGAGCTGGCCGAGCCGGAGAAGAATCGCATCAAGGCGTGGCTCGTCGATCTGGAGTCGCGCATCGACTGGCATGCGCCGGCGGCCGCCGCGGGCGGCGCCCGAGCCGGGGACGGCAAGGGCGGCTTCTCGGGCGAGGTCAAGATCCCGCCGTTGCTGCGGGGGGAGCGCATCGCCGCCTGGTGCAAGCGCGTCCGGAAGGTCTACGACGGCACCGACGACGCGCAAGGCCAAGCGGCCCTGGCACGCGGGCTGGCGACCCAGGGCGGCGTGAACGCCTTGCCGACGCTGTTCGATCTCTTCGTCAAGGAAGACACCCCCGCCGCGCGCATCGGCGTGCACGAGGCCCTGGCCACGGTCGGCACCTACCGCGTGGCCAACAAGATGGCCGGCTACGCGAGCAAGTCGAAGGAAGCCCACTGGAAGCGCGCCCTGGAAGTGATCTACCTCTGCTTGGAGAAGTCGGACAAGAGCGAGCCCGAGGCGCCCTACCTGCGCGCCATTCGCGCGTTCCACAAGCTGAAGATCCGCAAGCTCTCGCTGCGCATCCTCGAGCACCTGGACGCCATGGGCACGGACGGGGTGGCGGCCCTCGGCGAGATCGTCTACGTCGACGACTTCGGCTACCACGACCACACGATCGGCCTCTTGGCGAAGAAGCAGGACCGACGCGCCGTGCCGCCGCTCGTCTACAAGATGAACCGCTTCAAGTTCGAGGGGCGCGTGCAGTTGCCCGCCCACCACGCGCTGATCAAGATCGGCTGGTACGCCGTGCCCGAGTTGGTGGAACGACTCAACGACAAGTCGGCCGGCATCTGGGTCTCGTGGACGCTGCGCAAGATCACAGGCGAGACCATGGGCACCGACCGCCGCAAGTGGCGCGACTGGTGGAAGAACGAGAAGGTGCGCCACCCGGAGCTGTTTGACGATCCCGAGGAACGCCCCGGCGGCAAACGCGACCCCGTCACCACCGGCGGCGGCAAGTAGAGTCCGGCGCGAGAGCCATCCTGTGAGCGAAGCCTGGCAGCCCATTCTCGAGGAACGCTTTGGCTTTCCGTCCCTCCGGCCGCTGCAAGAGCAGATCGTGCGGCGTGTGATGGAGGGCGGCGACGCACTCGTTGTCATGCCCACGGGCAGCGGCAAGAGCCTCTGCTACCAGCTACCGGCGCTCGCCATGGAGGGACCGGGCACGACCCTCGTCTTCAGCCCGCTGATCGCGCTGATGGAGGATCAGGTGGCCGCGCTGCGCGCCAAGGGCATCCACGCGCAGTACATCAACAGCACGCTGCGCCGGAAAGAGCGTGAGCGTCGCTACGAGCAGGTGGCCCAGGGCGCCTACGACCTGATCTACGCCACGCCGGAGCGCATGCGCAAGCCGGAGTTCGTCGAGGCCCTCGCGCGCCGCCCCGGCGGCATCGAGCAGGCCATCCGGCTGCTCGCCATCGACGAGGCGCACTGCATCACCAAGTGGGGCCACGATCTCCGCCCCGCCTACCGCGAGGTCGGACGCTTCCGACGGCAGCTGGGCTGCCCGCCGACGATTGCCCTCACCGCGACCGCCACGCGTCTGGTGCGCGAAGACATCCTCCGAACACTGGACCTGGACGAGGGGGCCATGCCCCTGTTCTCGGCGCCGCTGGACCGCCCCAACCTCTCCCTGGAGACCCGAGCCGCGTGGGACGACGCCGCGAAGGTCGCCGCGATCGCCGACGTCGCTCGGGAGCTGCCGGGTACAGGCATCGTGTACTTCGCCTTGATCAAGGATCTCGATCGCATGGCCTCGGACGTCCGCCGGGCGCTCCCCGGTCGCCGCGTGGTCACGTACCACGGCAAGCTGGACCCCGATCGCAAGAAGGCCGTCTACAACGAGTTCATTCGTGCCCGGCCCGAGGACGGTCTGCTGTTGCTGGCCACGAACGCGTTCGGCATGGGTGTCGACAAGTCCGACATCCGCTTCATCATCCACGCTCAAGTACCCGGCAGCGTCGAGGCGTACTACCAGGAAGTCGGCCGGGCGGGACGCGACGGCCTGCCGTCGCGCTGCCTGCTTCTCTACTGCGAGGACGATCTCGCGATCCAGCAGCAGTTCGTCGAGTGGCAGAACCCGCCGCCGCAACTCCTGCGGCGGGCCGCGCATGCGATCGAGGCAAGTCCGCACGCCGACTTCGACGCGGAGGAGTTGTCGCTCGACGTCCACGGCAAGCGCCGCAACGACGCGCGACTCGAGTACGCCGCCATCACGCTGGCGGACCTCGGCGTCATCGAGCCGACGCACGTACCCGGGCGCTTCCGCCCGCTGCGCCCGCTCGAGGCCTCGGAGATCGACGAAGCCGACATGGCCGCGAAGAAGCAGCGCGACCTCCTGCGGCTGCTGGAAGTCGTGAAGATGGCGCGCACCGACGACGTGCGTGCGTTTGTCCTCACGTACTTCGACTAGACCCTGTCTTCGACTACGGCGCGCCCTACGTGGTGCGACCTACGGGTCGGTCGCGAGCCGTCCGAGGATCCAGTCGCGCACGAACGGCAGCGTGACGCCCGCCGGGAGGATCGGCTCCGCGTGCAGCGTCGCCGACCAGTGACACCACAGGCCCCGCTGCGAACCGTCCAGCCGCGCGTTCCAGCGCTCGTCGTACATCTCGACCTGCAGCGGATTCGGGACGACGTCGCCGGTCCGGACCTCGAGCGCCTCTTGCACGTTGTCGAAGACGACGTCTTCCACGTCGAAGAGCGGGCCCGCCTCGTTGAGCAGGAGCGGGAACTGCGCGCAGCCCGCGGCGCCGTTGATGACGTACGCGTCGATCGGCGCGCCGCCCAGCGACGCGTCTTCACCAGGATGCACCAGGGGCCAGCCATTGGAGCTGGTGTCGAGATCTGCCAGCAAGCGCACGGGCACGAGCGGCTTGGCCCGGATGGCGCTGTGCGACCGCACGCCGCCGTGGCTGTGCGGCACGATCACGATGCGCGTCGGGTTCGTGCGATTCGTGATCCACGCGTCGAGGATCGCCTGCAGCTTGAGCAGGAGCGACGCGTAGCCGCCGGCGTCGTCCACGTAGTAGCTGGTCTCGACGGTGTAGCCGGCGGCCACCAGCGCGCCGTCGAGGAACGGACCGGTCGCGGTCGCCAGGTAGTTGGGCAACGTGCCGAAGGCGTGCCCGTTCACCATGAGCAAGGCGATCTGCGGACCGGGGTTGGGCGTGGTGCCACCCCCCCCACCGCCGCCTGGCGGAGGCGGCATGACGCCCCCACCGCCGCCGGGCATGGAGCCGCCCCCAGCGTTGTCGGTTCCACCGCCTCCACCACCGCAGGCGGCGAGCAGGAGGCACACGGCGAAGGCGAGGGGCAAGCGCATGGGCGGAGTCTGGCCTACTCGGGCAGGCCCCACAAGACCCACGCAGCCCAGTAGTAGGGATGCGCCCACTTCGCCTCCTTGCGGACGTGGGCTTGCGCCACGCGCAATGCCGTCGACGCCCGGACCGCCTGCTTGGGATCCTTGGGATTCCAGACGCGATAGAACTCCCGCATCAGGGCCTGCGTTGCTTCGTCGTCGACCTTCCACAGGCTGACCATGAGGCGCGGCGCGCCGGCCAACATGAAGGCACGCGTCAGCCCCAGCAGCCCCTCGCCCCGGTAGACCTTGCCCCGGCCGGAATCGCACGCCGAGAGGACCGTGAGGTCCGAACGCATGGGCAGCCGTCGCACCTCGTCGGCCGTCAGGAAGCCGTCGTCGGAGGGCGTGCCCGGGTCGCCGACGGTGATCGCGAGAGCCGAGTGCATCGGCTGGTCCATGTCGATCAGGCCGTGACACGCAAAGTGAATCGCACGCCAAGCCGTCTTGCTGTGAGCCGCCAAGGCCTCGCGCAGGGCGGCTTCGGTCGCGCCCTCCCCAAGGAGCTTGCGCGTGCCGATGGCTTCCACCTCCGCACGGGAGCCGGGCAGGGGCGCCAGCTCGCGACCGCGTTGGGCTCCGGGGCGCGGCGAGCGCTTCGTCGCGTAGACCGGATCACCGAGCGCAAGGACGCCCTCCCCACGCGCACGACGCAGCGCGCCGAGCCGCTTGATCGTCGTCCCGCTGGGCACGTAGGTCGTCTCGAACTCGGGGGCCACCACCTGCAGGGGGATGCGGTAGAGGTTGCCGGCCGGGACGATCAGGAGGCGCTTCACGTGCTTCTTCAGTTGCAGCGGATCGATGAGCAACTGGCGGAGGCGCTTCAGCGCGCCGGCGCTGTCCACGGCCTTGTCCCCCAGGCCCTCGGCGACGAGGGCGGAGGCCTTCTCGATCTCGGCCCCGGGCCCGAGCTTCATGACCCGAGCGCGCCGGCGTGTCGCCACGAGCGCGTACGCCTCGTCGTGGATCGAGGCGTACTGCACGAGTGCGTCCCCGACGGCCAGCGTTGCTCGGATGCTGTCGAGATCATCCGGCTCGGGGTAGATCAGGTCGGCCGCGGCGGCACTGCTCTCGCCCCGCTGGATCGCGCGGATGGCGGCCCGCACGGCGGCCTGCGCGGCCTCGATCTCGCGGTCGTACGTGCGCATCGCAGGAAGATCGCGACGTCGGTGCGCGTCAGCGAAGCGCGCCCGCGCGCCGGCCACCCGCAAGCGCGCCGCGTCCTCGCGGGCGCGCAGATCCGCCGGCACGCTCTCGGTACGCAGCTGCTCGCGCAGGCCCATGGCCTCGAGCAGCGAGCCTGCCCGCCCGGCCTCGACGTAGCGGGAGAACTTCGATGCGTGGCCCTCGAGGCGAGCGGCGCAGGCGGCGCCGATCTCGAAGACCTCGCTGCGCGGCGCCCGGGCCATGACGCCGTGGTCGTGCCCGAGGTGCCGAAGACCGCGCGCCATGATCACGATGCCTTCATCGCACGCCGCCATGGCGGCCGCGAAGTTGCCACGCACGAACTCCGCCTTGCCCAGGCCGATGAGGGCGTCCATCTGCGGCTCGGGGAGGTGGGCTTCGGCGGCGATGCGCTTGATCTCCAGCAGCTTCGTGCGCGCGCGTTCGAGGCGCCCCTGCAGTCGATCGATCTCCGCCAGATGGAAGCGGGCATCCAACTCAGCCGGCAGGTCTTGATCCCGCTTGAAGGTCGCGAGCGCGGTCCGAAAACCGTCCCGGGCCTCGTCGATGCGGCCGGCACGGAGATGTCCGATCGAGGCGTTGTTCAAGGCGCGCGTGGCCTGGTCCGTGAGCTTGAGCGAAACGAATCGCTGGCGCGCCGCCTCGAACTTGGCGATGGCGGCATCGAGCTGCCCCTCGTCCAGATCCACGAGCCCCTGCTGCCCAACCGCGCGGCCTACGCCGTCCCAGACCCCCAACGCGCGGAAGATGCCTTCCGCCTTCTCGGCCGAGGCCCGCGCCGCGACGTTGTCACCGACCGCGCGCAGGACGTCCGACCGTGTGATGTGGAGGTCGGCGAACAGTTCCTGCACGGCCCGCAGGCGCTTCGTGTCCTTCGCCGCGGTCAGCGTCTTGTAGACGCTGACCGCGATGTCGCGGCCTGTGTCGAGTCGCGACAGGGCCGCCGCGTACGACCCAAGCGCGCCGTGCGAGACCGCCTGGAGACGCGCGACGGTCACGCGCCGTTCGTTCCAGCCCACCGCCGCCGTGGGGGCAGCCACCCGGGCGCCGACGCGCAGGCGTGTCATCGCCTCGCCCAGGGCCTGCAAGGCGCGCCGATTGGCGGAACGCCGCATCGCGACGACGCCGAGGTTGATGTACTGGACCGCGGCCGGCCACCGCTGGCCGCGCCGATCCATCACGGCCGCCGCGGCCGTCCAGGACTCGAGCGCGCCCTCGAAGTCGAGCAGCCGAGCCTGCGCGTGCCCAAGACCGGCGTAGGCATCTCCGCGGTAGCTGAGCGTGCCGGTGGCGCGCGCGTGCCGAACAGCGGCCCCCATGAGACGGTGGACGTCCTGGACGACCGCGTCACTCGCCTTCTCGTCCTTCGCCTCGCTGGCGAACAGCGCCTTCAGATGCGCACGCCCGCGCAGGTAGGCCTCGTAGCCCCGCAGGAACGCCGGCGCATCGGCCGGGATCGTGGCCCGCGAGGCTCGCAAGGCGGCCCAGTCCCCGGCAGCCGCCCGCTGTTCCAAGATCGTCAGGGCGGCCAGGGCCGCCGGCGTGGGCGGCGTCTTCGACCAGGCAGGAATGCGCTCCTCGAGACCTTCGAAGTCCGCATGCGGACTGGCGGCGGCCAAGGCCTCGGCGACATCGCGGCGGCCGAGCGAGACGAGCCGCAGGGCGACGACCCAGGGCGGAGGCGGGCTCTTGACCTGGAACGGCCTCAGGACGGCCGCACCGCCTTCCTTGTCGAAGAGCGCGACCATCCGCGCGGCGGCTACGGCGGAGCCCGAGGGCGCAGCTTCGGCCCACACCCCGGGATGGGCACACAGCAGCATCAGGAGGACGGCCAAGTGGATCGCGGCAGACCGCATGCAACCCAAGGTACGGCGATTCGGATCGTGGCGCTCGGGCACGGTGGCTGGTCCTGTGTACTTCCGGATCTTTTCCCTTCGGCCTGAGAGGCCCCCGGCTACGTTGCCAGCCAACACATGAGTCACCTCTACGAAGAGCTCGATCGACGCGATACCGCCATTGGTGAACTCGTGCTGCGCCGGCGCCGCGTGCCGGGTCTCGCCGGCGATGAGCCGGTCTATGAGATCAAGCGGGACGACGAGCTTCTCATGTCGAGCCTCGTCAATGATTCCGAGCTGGCCCTGGCCCAGCGCGCGATCCCGCATGTGGGGGACGGCATCTTCGACGTCCTCGTGGGCGGCCTCGGCCTGGGCTACACGGCCTGGGCGGCGCTCGGCTTCGAGCGCGTTCGCTCCGTCCGCGTCGTCGAACTCCTGCCCGAGGTGATCGAGTGGCATCGGGAGGGCCTCGTGCCGCTCGGCGCCGAGCTGGCCCGCGATCCGCGCTGCCGGTTCCTGCAGGGCGACTTCTTCGTCTTCGTCACGGATCCTTCCTTGAGGGACTTGCTCCACCCCCCCGGGGGCTACGGCGCGATCCTGCTCGACATCGACCACGCTCCCGACGCGGTCCTCCGCGACGAACACAACAGCTGGTATGCGCCGGCCTCGCTCGCGCGAACCGCCGAGCTGCTGCAGCCTGGGGGCGTCCTGGCGGTCTGGTCCTGCGGCGGTCCCCAGGAGGGCTTCCAGCAGGCGCTGGAGGAGGTCTTCCCGGACGTCATCCTGGAAGACGTGACGATCTACAACCCGCTGGCCGACAGCGAACAGACGGACACGATCTACCTCGCGAAGCGCAACGGCTCGATCCCGATCCCCACGCGCGCGGCCGGCAGCCGCTCCGAGGGAGAATCCTCGCAAAAGGGGCGCCCCCGGCGTTGACCCGCAAGCACTCACGCCTCAAGCCGAGCTTTGCTCTAGGCTAGGGTCTGTCGGAACACGCTACGTGGCGTGTGGATCGTTCGGCGCAGCAGGAGGGCTCGGAAGAGAGGGCCCTGAGCCTTGGAGGGCAAAGATGGAACTCCCGTTCCGCGAGAAGGGCGACGTGCTGCTGCGGCCCGGCGCCATGCTGGACATGCGCGCCCGGCTGAAGGTCCACGCCGAGAAGCACGACCTCGTGTCCGTCGCCGCCTACGCCTTCGACCATCGCACACGCATGCTGCCCTTCTACTTCGTCGACCGGCGGATGTGCCCCGGCGGCGTGCGTGCCGTTGGCGGCGCGCTGCACGAAGCCGGCTTCGAGAAGACGCGCGTCGTGCTGCAGACCTGGAAGAAGCGCTTCGAGCCCTCGCAGATGCAGCTCGACGGCCGCATCCCGGACCTCTTCATGACATCCAGCATGTGGATCCACTCGGGCCGCATGAAGGACATGCTGCGTGACATCTGCCGGGTCGACCCCGACAGCCGGCCCCTGGTCATCGCCGGCGGTCCGCACATGTACTACAACCCGTGGGACGCCTTCAGCACCGACGCAAGCGATCCGTGGCGTGCCGACGTCGCCGTCACAGGCGAGCTCTACGTGTTCATGGAACTCATGGACGTGCTGCTCACCGAGCGCGCTACGGGCGAGCCGCTGCGGCGCACGTTCCTGCGACTGAAGTGCGCGGGCGCGCTCGATCACATCGCCGGCCTCGTCTTCCCCCTGGGGGACGACGGCGCACTTCCGGATGAGCTTGTGGACACCGGCATCCAGCGGCTGCTGAAGAACCTCGACGAACTCCCCCACCCGGTGCACGGCTTCCGCGTCCTGGAGCCGCCGGGGCGCGGCTCCGTGCTGAGCCGTACGGCCATCGCGCCGAACAAGGTGCGCAAGGTCACACCGATTGCTTCCCTCGAGCTCACCTACGGCTGCAAGTTCCGCTGCAAGTACTGCCCGATCCCGGCCTACAACCAGCATCAGGACCGCGAGAAGAGCCCCCAGCGCATTGCCGACGAGATGAAGCGGCTGTACCAGGAGTACGGCATCGGCTTCTTCTTCGGGTCGGACGACAACTTCTTCAACCGCCACGATCGCGCCATCGCCATCGTGGAGGAACTCGCGCGGACCACGCTCGATGACGGCACACCGATCCGCAAGGCGATCGGCTGGGGCACCGAAGCCACCGTGCACGACACCCTCAAGATGAAGGACCACCTCCGCACCGCGCGCACCGGCGGCCTGAAGGCTCTCTGGATGGGCGTCGAGGACATGACCGCGACGTTCGTCAAGAAGGGCCAGTCGGTCGACAAGACGCGCGAGGCGTTCCACTTGCTCTGGCGCAACGGCATCAATCCGATGCCGATGCTCATGCACGACGACACGCAGCCGCTTGTGTCCTTCAAGAGCGCGCGCGGTCTGCTGAACCAGATCCAGCTGCTGCGAGGCGCACGAGCCATGACCGTGCAGGTGCTCAGTCTCTCGCCGGCGCCGGGGACCGTGCTCTACGAAGAGACCTACAGCGGCCTGGCCTACGAGTCGGTCAACGGGCAGCCCGTCGAGCCGCACCTCGTGGACGGCAACCATGTCGTGGCGTCCAACCACAAGCGCCCCTGGCTCAAGCAGATCAACATCCTGATCGCCTACGGCTACTTCTACAACCCGCTCCGCCTGCTCCTCGCGCTGGTGCGGCCGAAGCAGCGCCGCGGCCACCTCGCCGACGCCGGAGCCCAGGTCATGGGCATGTGCGGCCTCGTGCAGAACCTCTGGCGCACGCCGCGCTGGCTCTGGCACCTGATGCGGGGTCGCATCAAGCGCCACACCGCGCCGCCGGCGTCACCGATTCCCTTCCGCTCCGTGACGGGCGGTGCAGCCCCGCACGGCCTGCCCAATCAGGTGACGTCACGGGAGGCTCCCGAGCGCGAGCGGACGCCCGAGCCCGTCTAGCGGTCGCCGTCCTCTTCTCCGTCCCCTTGGTGCATCGCCGAGGAGCGGTGCTTCGGCCTGTTCATCCGCGAGAATGAGGACGGTCTGGTCAGCGCAAGTCCTTGAGGAACGCTTCGATCGTCTCAGCAAACGGCAGCGCGCCGTTGCCCTCGAGCAACTTGTCGAGCTTCTTGGCGGTCTTGGCCATCAGCGCGTCCGTGCGCTTGTCTTCCTTCACCTTCAGGTAGCTCTTCACGATCTTGAGGAACTTCTTCTCGATGCCGATGGCTGTCTTGAGCGTCTCGGACTCCTTGTACTCCGCGAGTTTGCTGTCGATCGGCGTTGCGAGCTTGGTGCCCTTGAAGTCCTTGGCCAGGCTCTTCATCGCGGCCAGCGCCTTGCTAGGCTGGGAGCCGAGCATCTTCTCGATCCGCGCAAGCTTGCCGTCGCGGTAGCCCACGAGCAGCGCCTGCAAGCGCTCGAGCTCCGCCTTCGTCGCGGCGTCCGCCGGCTCGACGAGCCCGGCCTCGATCTTCTTGACGGAAGCTCCGAGGGCCTTGCCGGTGCTCACCTTCTTCGCGAGTGCCGCGATCATCTGGAAGGGTTTGTCGCCCAAGTAGATCGCGGGGGCGTCCTTCAGCAGCTTGTCGACCCACTCGATCATCTTGAGGCCGTCGCCACCGTGATAGCTGCCGCACATGTGATGGTGCACGAGCTTGCCCGTGTGATCGAACACGATGTAGTACGGCACGTAGCCGTTGCCGCGCACCTTGGGGTGGTTCCCCATCTTGGTGATGGTCAGGTTCGGAGCGAACGCGGACATGTTGTTGTTGCGCAGGTACGCGATGACTTCCTTACGCGAGGACGTGTTCTGACAGTGCGAGGCGATGATGTGGAAGGGCTTGTCTTCGAGACGGCTGGCCAACCTGACCAGGTGCGGCGTGATTTGCCGGCACCCCACTCACGACCCCCAGGTCTCCCAAAGCACCACCTTCCCGCGCAGGTCGTCCTTGTTGATCTTCGCGCCCCACCAGTACTCACCGAGGGTGAGTTCGCTGACCGTGCCCTCGACGGGCTCGCTCGGGAGCGTGTCTTCTGCGACCACGAGCGTGGCGGCGTAGCCCACGGCGAGGACGAACAGGATGGTGGCTGCGATGCGCATGGCGGATCTCCTGCGACGCCGGGTGTCCGGCGCACGCTGAGATCCTACGCGGCCGCGCGGCCGCCTTCCGGGCATTCGGCCCCAGAGAATGGTCAGTGGCGCTTGGAAAGCTTCGGGGCGGCGAGGTTGGGCATGTCCCCCATCTGGGGAATCGCCGGCTTCTCGCGTCGGATGATCTGCTGGATCTCCTTGAGGCCGCGCTCCATCTGCGGATCACGGCCTGCGGCCCAGTCCTGCGGCTTGATGTCGACCTCGATGTCGGGGTCGGTGCCGTAGTTCTCGACGCCCCAGCCGACGTCCTTGAACCAGTGCGCGAACTCCGCCTGCGTCGTGATGGTGCCATCCACGAGCGCGTGACGCGGCCAGATGCCGACCACGCCGCCCCAGGTGCGCTTGCCGATGAGCGGCCCGAGCCCGTAGAGCTTCCAGCTGTGACTGAAGATGTCGCCGTCCGAGCCGGCGAACTCGTTGGTGAGGCACACCATCGGGCCCATCGGCGCGTCGTCCGGGTAGGAGTCCGTGCCCATGTGACGCGTGTAGCCGTAGGCCACGCGTTCGCGGCGCAGCTTCTCGAGCAGCAGCTGGCTCACGTGGCCGCCGCCGTTGAAGCGCACGTCCACGACGAGGCCCGGGCGGTCGACTTCCTTCTGGTAGTAGCGGTGGAACTCGCTGAAGCCCCACGGGCCCATGTTGGGCACGTGCACGTAGCCGACCTTGCCGCCCGTTGCCTTGTGGACGCGTGCGCGGTTGGCCTCGACCCAGTCGCGGTAGCGCAGCATCTGCTCGCTGCCGATCGTGTGCACGATCACGTCCCGACGCTTGCCCGCCTTGGGCTTCTTCTTGCCCTTCACGGCGCGCGCGGGCTTGGCAGCGACCGTCAGCTGCACCGCCCGTGCGGCCTGGTTGCCCAGGCACATCGCCGGCGAGAGCTTCGCGCTGAGCTTGCGACCGTCGACGGCGACGATCTCGTCGCCCACCTTGATGCGCAGACCCGGCGCCGCCAGCGGCGAGGCCGCGGTGCGCGCCCACGAGTCGCCGCGCGGGATGGACATGATGACCCAGGCCTTGCGTGCCTTGACCCACTCGATGTCCGCGCCGAGCTGTCCCTGGTGCCAGGCCGGCACCGGGTCGTAGTCGCCGCCCATCTCGTAGCAGTGCGACGTGCCCAGCTCGCCCTGGAGCTCCCACGCAAGATCGGAGAACTCGCTGCGACTCGCGACGCGGTCCACCAGCGGACGGTAGCGGTCGTAGACGTCCTGCCAGTCGATCTGCGACATGTCCGGCACCCAGAACTGGTCGCGCTGGAGCCGCCACATCTCGTCGAACATCTGGCCCCACTCCGCACCCGGCTCGACCTCGCACCGCAGGCGATCGACGTCGATCCACCCGGAGTCACGTCCGGCCTCGCTCTTGGCGGGGATCTCCTTCGGACCGAGGCCCGCGGAGAGCGCACGCAGGCGGTTGCCGACACGCAGGAGCAAGGACTGCGCGTCCAAGGAGAGCGCGAAGCCCGTCACGCCGCCGACCAGCGTCTCGGTGCTCTGCTTCTCGTAGCGATGCACTTGAAGGACCTGCTTGGCGGGCGGGGCTCCCTGAGCGGCCCAGTTCACGTTGAGGAAGCCCTCCACGCGCATGTGCGTCATGAACGCGCAGCCCTTGCCGGCGCGAATCTTCGTGAACCGCTGCTCCGGAATGGGAAACGACACCACCCGGTCCTGGATGCCGGCGAAGTCGATGCGCACCTCGCCGTCCTTGTCGTCCTTGTCGTCGCCATTCCCGTTGCCACCCGAGCGCACGCCCAGCGGGCCCTGCGGGTCGCGCATGGCCGCGGAGAAGGGCGACGGCTGGTCGGCGCGCAGCGTCACCAGGCACGGCTTGACGGCGCGGGGAAAGCCGAGGTCGAAGTACTGGTTGTCGTAGACCGGGTCGTAGATCCGGTGCGACAGGAAGACGAGGTGCTTGCCGTCGGGATCGAACGAAGGCGAGAAGTCGATGAAGTCCGGGCGCGTGATCTCGTGCACCTTCTTGCGACGCGTGTCGTAGACGTGGATCGACGAGACCGCGCGGGAGCTGTGGATGGCGTACGCCAACCAGCGGCCGTCAGGCGACCAGCTGAGGCCCCCGATGCGATCGTGGCTGCTGCGCTCGATCTCGGTCTCCTCGCCCGTTTTCAGGTCGACGATCCGTACCTCCTGACGCTGGCTCGAGAGCGCGACACGGTCCGCCCCCTTGGGCGCGACCTCCAGGAGCAAGGTGCGCCCGAAGTCGCCCGCGATCCGCTTCGGCCGCCCCGAGCCGTCGGCGTTGGCGACGATCAGCGCCTCCTCGCCGCCGGCGTCCCCCAGGCTCACGAAGCGGTTGCCCCCCGGCAGGTAGCGAAGGAACCGCCGACGCTCGCTCGAGACGGCACCGTGGCGAAGCGGCGCGCCCTCCCACAGCGGCATCGTGTACGCACCGCCGCGCACGGTCAGGGCGAGGCCCCGGCCCTCCGGATGCAGCGCGCCGTCCTCGAGGAAGCGGCTGGCGGGCACGTAGCGGGACTTGCGGCCGCGACGGCCGCTGGTCATGCGCACATCGACCCGCTTGGTGGTGCCGCTCGCCGCGTCGAACACATGGAGGTCCGCCCCGGCGTGATAGACGATGCGCGTCCCGTCGCTGGACGGGAAGCGCGCGTAGTGCGTCTCGTGATCCGTGTGACGCTCGAGACCGCGGCCCGTGGGCGTACACGAGTACAGGTTGCCGTGGCCCTCGTGGTCTGAGATGAAGTAGATGCGCTTGCCGACCCAGATCGGATTGCCCAGGTTGCCGGCGAGCTCGATCAGGGGCTTGAACGCACCTTGGCCCTGGCGGTCGATCCAGATGCGTCCGGCCGTACCGCCGCGGTAGCGCTTCCAGCGCGCCGGATCGCCCGTGTTGATGCCCAGCACGCTGCCGGGGCCGTCCGGTTCCTGGTCGAGGTAGCGCGCCGGACCGAGATCAATGCGCGCGGGATGGCCGCCCGGCGCGACGTCGTAGAGCCAAGTCTGGCCCAGGAATCCCTGCGCTGCGTTGCTGCGCACGATGACGGCGCTGCCATCGGGACGCCAGCCGGCCACCTGCGTCATCATCGCGCCGAAGTGGGTGATGCGCTCCGACGGCCCGCCCTCGGCGTCCATCACGTAGACCTCGGCGGGTCCCTCGTCGCGTGCACTGTAGGCCAGCTTCGAGCCGTCCGGCGAAAACCGCGGGAACTGGACCGGGCCGCGGTCGGTGGTGAGCCGGCGTGCGGTGCCGCCTGCGGCGGGGACGGTCCAGAGGTCTTCTTCGCACACGAAGACGATGGTGTCCCCGTGGATCGTGGGCTGCATGTAGTAGCCGGCTTGGTTCGCCATCGAGTCGGTTCCTCGGGCCGGAGTCCTGCCCTTGGGCAGCCGTCAGAATGCTCACTCCGGGGCCGGCCCTGCCCCAGGAGAGGGAGGAATGTACTCCGGGTCGGTCGCGTCGTCGCGCCGTGCCCGCGCCGCATGGCTGCGCCCCAAGACGATGCTCAGCCAGGCCCACGCGGCGCTGAGGGGAATCGCCACGGCGACGACGGGCGCGAGGCCCGGCATGACCTTGCCGAGCAGCACCTTCAGGCCGCTTCCGGCGACATCGCCCGTCCGGTAGACGAACGTGTCGATCACCGCCTTGGCCTTGTACTTCTCGGAGCGATCCAGCACGGCGAAGAGCACTTCGCGCGCCGGCTTGCTGACGGCGTAGCGCGCGCTCCGGCGCAGTCCCTGGACGACGAGGATCGTCCAGAAGGCAGGCGAGATCCAGACGGCGAGGAACGCGACGCCTGCCACGATGGGGAGTACCCCCAAGGTCCGCCCCACGCCGGCCGCGGCGAGCAGGCGGCGTGTGATGAAGAGCTGCACGAACAGCGTGAGGACCTGTGTGAGCAGGTCGATCAGCGCGAACGCCTCGGTGCGCTCCGCAACCGTACCCGCGTACTGGCCGACGATCTCGGCCTGCACGAAGTACAGCAGCGTTCCCGTGACCGAGTAGCACAGCAGGTAGAGGCAGATCGTCAGCAGGTACGGCGAGCGCAGCACCTCGAAGAGCCCATCGACCGATGCCCCGCCGAGCTTCGGTGGCCGCGCGTCGAGGCCCGCGCCGCCCAAGTCGGGCTCGGCATCGAAGCGACGCATGAGCCGCCGCGCGCAGAACACGCCCCCTTCAAGAATCGCGACCGAGACCAGCAGGAGGTAGGGCACGGCGTCAGACGCCGTTGCCCCCTCTCCGAGCAACGCCGCAATGCCGTCCGGGCCATGGAGTGCGACCAGGGCGCCCCCAATGGCGCCGAGGGTGCCGCCGACAGCGATCCACGCGTAGAGCCTGCGCGCCGAGCCCGAGCCGAAGTTGTCGGCCATGAAGCTCCAGAAGACCGACACGACCCAGAGGTTGAAGACGCTGACCCAGATGTAGAACGCGTAGCCGAGTCCTTCGTGCGCCTCGCCCTCCAGCACCTGCATCAGCACGAAGAGCACGACCAGGTTGAGCATGAAGAAGCGGTAGACGAGCGGGATGAACTGCCGCCTCGTCAACCGCGAGACCACGGCCCCGTAGATCGGATTGAGCACCAGCATGGTGAGCCACGTGCCGAGGAACAGCCACGGCAGCTTGTCCACGCCTGCGCTGACGCCGAACTGCTCGCGCACCGGACGCAGGATCGAGAAGCTGGCCAGCACGAAGAAGAAGAACGCGCCCGACCAGAGCACGACCCGCAACTCCGCCGGTGTGACGGCGATCTTGCGGCGTGTCTCCTTCGAGAAGAGGCCGATCACTCCGCTTCGAGCCTCTCATGCCAGGCTTTGAGCACCGCGGCCTGCTTCGTGGCCGAGAAGGTTTCCTTCCACGCGTCGCCGGCCTTCTCGCGCTGGGCGAGATCCCACGCCAGCGCGTCCTGGATCGTGTTCGAGATCGGCCGGAAGGTCAGCCCGGCCTTGATCGCCTTCTCGACGTTTACCCACGGGAGGTCCTTCACGGGCATCCAGTTGGGCATCTCCCGCCAGGCGCGCACCTTCTGCGCCTCGAGGAACGCCTCGTCGACCCACGTGAAGGTGACGTCCGTGCGGATGGCCGCCTTGCACCCGTGCAGGAACTCCTCGAACGACAGGTGGCCAGGGAAGCCGTTCGCGTTGAAGACGCCGGCCGTCTTCTGCTCGGCCAGGAGGACGCTCCATGCGCCCAGGTCCTTCACGTCGATGAACTGGCAATGCCCCTTGGGCTTGCCGGGTGCGAGCACCTCACCGCCACGATGGACCCGCAGGGGCCATGCGCCGAAGCGGCGCGTCGCGTCCCGGTCCCCCACGATCAGGCCGGGTCGCACGTTGGCCACGCGCCCGGGCATCGCCGCTTCGCAGGCCTGTTCGCACAGCGCCTTGAACGCGCCGTAGTCGAACCCCTTGTACTGGTCCCGCGGCTTGAGGTCGCCAAGGGAGCTGTTCTCATCGATCGGGTCGTTGCTCTTGCCAAAGCCCGGGTAGACCGAGATCGAGGAGATGAACACATAGTGCTTCACCTGCTTGGCCAGTTGCTTGGCCGAGGCCTCGACGAACTCGGGCCAGTAGCCCGACGTGTCGATGCACGCGTCCCATGTACGGCCCTCGAGGGACTTCAGATCGACCGGCTCCGCCTTGCGGCCACGGGCGGGGTTGCCATGGCTGCCCCGGTTCCCGCGGAGCTTCTCGAGCTTCGGGTACATGTTGGGATTGGACTTGCCGCGGTTGAAGAGGGTCACCTCGTGCCCGCGCGCCACGGCGTGATCGACGATGGCGGGGCCCAGGAAGCGCGTGCCGCCGAGGATCAGCAACTTGAGCTTGCCGGGCTTCTCGTCCGTCGGCGCGGCGGGTTCCTTCGCAGGCCCCGGCTTCGGATCCTCATCGGCGCGGGCCCCGCGTGCCAGGGCTCCGGCCGCCAACAGGGCTCCGGCGCTGAGCAGCGCGCGGCGTGTCGTCGAATCACTCATGCGAGGCCTCCCAGGACGGGCGACACTCTACAGGTTCGGCAGGCTGGCCGGAACGAGCCTTGAGCCCCGGTGCGGCGCGGACGTAGGCTGCGGTCCAGGAGGACTCCTCTATGCGTTACGCGATTGCCATTCTGACCTCGGCCCTGGTACTGACCGCCTGCGGGGGCGACGACGGGGCCGCCAAGAAGGCCAAGATCAAGAAGCTCGAGGCGCAGTACCAGCAGCTCAATGGGGAGATGGAAGCCAAGTTCACCGCTTGGCAGGAGACCCGCAACCTCGTCATCCCCGCTCGCAGTGCCTGGCTCAAGTCCAAGGGCACGGACGGCGAGGGGGAAGCGAAGGATGAGTTCGACCGGATCAATGCCGCGGCCATGGAAGCGTCCACGCTGCAAGACGGGCTGCGCATCCAGATTCGCGACGTGAAGGACAAGCTCACCAAGCTGGGCTGGACGCAGAAGTCCAAGCCCAAGAAGTAGCGGGCCGGCGCCGCGCCCGGTCGCGAGGCTTCTCGATGGCGGCGTTGGCTACGTAGCGCGGCTTGCGGTGGGCTACTTGATCCGGCGGATCGAGAGGATCTTGACCGGCTCGACGGGCTTCGCCCCGCCGCCGACCTTGACCCCACCGATCTTGTCGACGATCTCCTGCCCCTTGGTCACCTTGCCGAACACGGTGTGCTTGCCCGTCAGCCACGGCGTGTCCGCCAGGTTGATGAAGAACTGCGAGCTGTTCGTGTTCGCCCCGGCGTTGGCGAGCGCGAGGTTGTACTTCATCGGCGGCACGGACTCGAGCGTGTCGTTGTACTTGTAGCCTTGGATCTCGTAGAGCTCCTTGAGCGTCAGCGACTCGAGCTTCAGCTTGATCTCGCCCTCGCGCTTCTTCTGCGCGGGAACGTCCAGATGATTGATCTTCATCGACTTCAAGACGGGCAAGAGCACGTTGCGCTGCCAGTCCATCTGGCTGCGGACACCCAGGTACTGATGCGGGCGGCCCCGGTTCAGGATCTTGATCTTGTCGAGCCCAAGCTTCTTGGCGTTGATCTCGTCCGCGTACATGAAGCCCGCATCCCCGGTGCCATTGCCCCGGGGGCAGCCGCCCTGCAGCATGAAGCCCTTGATCACGCGGTGAAAGCCCAGGCCGTCGAAGAAGGGCTTGCTGATCGTGACCTGGTTCTTGGGATCCCGGACGTCGGTGAACGTCCCCTTGCCTTCGGCCAGACCGAGGAAGATCTCGACGGTCTTGGGCGCTGCCTTGGGCCACAGCTCGACCTCGATGTCCCCCATCGAGGTCTTGATCAAGGCCTTGGTGGCAGCAGCGGTCTTGAGCTCCAGGGGCTTGCCCTTCTTCTTGGTGAGCTTCCCGGGGGCCTTCTTGGCGAGTTCCTTGGCGGGCTTCTTCTCGGGCAGGGGTGCCTTGCCATCGTCAGCGAGGACGGCGGGCGCCGCGGCGAGCAGGCAAAGGACCAGGGGCAGCAGGAATCGACGCATCAGAGCTCCTTCGGCGGGGCCCAGGATTCTCCCCGATCCGGCGGGTGACGAAAGGAATCACTCGCGGTCCCGCTTGCACCCCTGGATGGGGCCTTGCTCGCAACCCCTTGATGGGCCTACCCTTGCGGCGTCGTAAGGGTTTTTTGGAGCTAGGCAGAAACGGGCGCCTCGCTGCGCCGCTTAGAAGATCAAACGGGACCTGCTAGATCGCCATGACGGCGGTACTGCTGGATGGCACCCGATCGAATCGACAGTTGGAGGTGACTCATGACGACGAGAGCGACAATCGCAGCCACGGCCTACGCCGTAATGCTAGCGCTCACGCTCGCGGCCTGCGGATCGGAAAGCGCCAAGACGGCGACGACCGCGAACATCACGTTCAAGACGGACCCGGCAGCGGAAGTCTGGATTGACGGCAAGAACGCAGGCATGTCGCCCGTCGTCATCGCCGTCGATGCGGGCTCCCATGATGTGGTCCTGAAGGCAGCGGGTTTCAAGAACGAACGTGCACGGATCGACGTGGAGGCCGGCAAGGACATCACGGTCGAAGCCGGGCTGACGCTCGATGGCACGGACGTGGCGGCGTACAAGCGCCTCCTGGCGGGTCTCGGCATCGAGCACGAGCCGGCTGGCGAGGTGAGGGTCCACCGCGGCGCCGGCACGCCCCCCGTGATGATCTACTGGCCGCGTGGCAAGATGCGCCTGAGCGCGATCTCCACCTACCGGTTCGAGGTCACGCCGGACTACGAGAACGATGCGTACGTCGAGTTCCGCAAGGGTTCGAAGGTGCTGCACCGCGAGCCGTTCATCGCCAACGACCTGGTGATGGAGAAGGTGATCCCGGGGACCGTCCTCGAGGCCATCAGCAAGCGCGGCGGCACGTACCGTGTCGTGCTGAACTTCGACTCGAAGCGCAAGAAGGACATCGTCGCGGAGTTCACGGTCGACCGTACGAAGAAGGTCGACAAGCTCTTGGCGAAGATCCGCAAGCGCCAGGTGTACCGGCGCGCCAACCCGTTGATGCGTCAGCTCGCCGAGATCGAGCGCCTGCAGAACGTGCGTCACTACGCCGAGGCTCTGTCGCGCTCACTGAGCGTCGTCAACACGTGGCCCGACACGGAGATGCCCTTCAAGAACATCGCGGCGTGCTGCGAGCGACTGAAGCTCAAGGAAACCCAGCTCTACCAGGACGTGGCAGCCCAGCTGCGAGGTTCCGGCGCGAGCAAGCTGCGTCCGGGCCTCAACCCGGGCGCGCGCAGCACGGGCGACGCCGGTACGGGCCAGGGCAATGGCCTGCCCCCCTCCGTCGTCGCTCCGCGCGTCAGGGAAGACAAGGGCAGTGGCTTCGGCAAGAGCGGTATGGGCGTCACGCCCACACCGGAGGCGCAGAAGCGTCAGCCTGGACCGATCGAGGACACCCCGGGTGGCGGCGCTGGCACCGACAGTGACGCCACGGGGACGGACGCCACGGGGACGGACTCGACGGGCCTGCCGGCTGGCCGAACGGGCGACGCGAGGCCGAACCCCGAGTTGGACCAGCTGAAGGCCGAGTTGGCGGCCGCCGAGGAGGGCGCTGGTCATGTTGACGATGCGATGCAGCGTGCGCTGGATGCTCAGAAAGAGCTGGAGAAGTTCCAGGGCTATGAGCAAACGATGCAAGAGAAGCTCGCGGACGCGAACAAGGCTGTCAAGGACCTCGAGCAGAAGGAACTGGACACCCCCGGATCCGTCACGGCCGCTGAGCTGAAGTCAGCCAAGGAGGCGGCCGCTGAGGCCGATCGCCTGAGGGGCCAGGTCCAAGGGCAGGTAGCTGAAGCCGAGAAGGCGGCTACCGAGGCCAGGAACGCCAGCAGCGATCTCATCAGCAAGGTGGGCACGCAAGCCGACAACGCCGTCAAGATCCAGGAGCTCAAGAACCGCATCGAGGAGACGGAGTCCGCTGACGTCGTCGGCAAGACCACGCCCGGGACCGATACGTCCGGAACGGGTCTTCCCGGAACGATTGTTCCCGGCGCCGGTCTTCCCGGCACGGGTCTTCCCGGCGTTGTTCCCGGGATCGACCCTGCCACAGGCAAGCCGATCGACCCGAACGCCAAGGATCCGGAGTCGGTGCAGCATCAGATCGAGAGCGCCCGTCAGGGCCTCCAGAGCCTGATGGACTCCCTGAACCGCGATCAGCAGGAGCTGAAGGATGTGTCGCTCGCCGCCGAGCAGGCGGCCAAGGTGGCCGCCGATGCCGAGGCACGTCTGGAAGCGGCCATCGCCGCCGGCAAGCCGCAGACCGAGATCGACGCGATCGAGACCGAGATCAGCCAAGCGATTGCCGAGAAGGCTCGCGCGCAGATGGAGGCCGCCCGTGTTCAAGGTGCGATCGATCGCAATCAAGCGCGCAATGCGGAGAGCGTCGCCGAAGCGCGGAGGCTCGTCGAGGAGGCCGAGGCGGCCGAGCGGGCCGGCAAGTAGCAAGCCGTACGCATCAACCTAGCCCGTACGACCGGAGGCTCTCCGGCACGACGGGTGCCATCCACGAGGCGGCGGTCCCACAAGGGGCCGCCGCCTCAACTCGGTTTTGGGGCGCTCCGCTTCCTTCACGGCGTAGGGTCATGCCTCGCCCAGGGGCGGAGCGCGCATGAACTACCCCGACTTCCTCCGCCGCGAGTGGCGCTTCCTGAACTTCGCGTTCGCGCTCACGTTTTTCAGCAGCCTCGGCCAGACGTACTTCATCTCGGTCTTCGGCGGCGAGATCCGGGACACGTTCACGATCACCGATGGCGACTTCGGCCTGATCTACATGATCGCCACGCTCACCAGCGCGGTCCTCCTCTCCACCTTGGGTCGCGCGATCGACGTCATCGATCTGCGGCTCTGGACCCTGCTGGTGTGCAGCGCCGCCATCGGCGCCTGCTTCCTGATGAGCATCGCCACGGGCCTCGGCCTGCTCGTGCTCGGCATCTTCGCCGTGCGCCTCACGGGCCAGGGCCTCATGGGGCACACCGCCTTCACCTCGATGGGCCGCTACTACGACGCCCACCGCGGCAAGGCGCTGAGCATCGCCGCGCTGGGTTTCGCGGCAGGATCGGGCGTCTTCCCGCGCTTCGCGGTCTGGCTGCTCGAACAGTTCACCTGGCGGGAGGCGTGGTTCGCCCTCGGCGTGGGCCTCGCCTGCTTCCTCGTGCCCTACGCCTTGTGGCTGCTGCGCGGCCACACGGAGCGGCATCGCCGCCTGCAGGAACGGGCCACGGCGGATCACGACCTGCGCCAGGCCCGAGCGGCCGGCCCCGGAGACGACGACGACAGCCCGCAGCAATGGACGCGCGCCCAGGTGCTGCGCGACGCGCGCTTCTATCTGCTGCTTCCCGCAGTGCTCTCCCCCACGTTCATCCTCACCGGCTTCATCTTCCACCAGGTGCGCTTGGCCGAGTCCAAGGGCTGGAGCCTCGAGATGCTCACCGCGGCGTTCGTACCCTTCGCCATCGTGCAGTCGGCCGCCTCGCTCTACCTCGGCGCCCGCGTCGATCGCCTGGGTGCACGCAAACTGGCCAGGCTCTACCTGATCCCGCTGGCCCTTGGCATGGCGGTGCTCGCCCTGTTCGACGCGCCGGGTGCCGCGTGGGTCTACATGGTGCTGGCCGGAGCCACGGCCGGGGCGGCGGCTCCCATCAGCGGCTCGCTCTGGGCCGAGATGTACGGCGTCCTGCACCTGGGCTCGATCCGGGCGCTCTCGTCCTCGCTGATGATCGTCTCGACCGCCCTGGCGCCCTTCGTCCTGGGCTGGCTCATGGACCGTGGCGTGCGCCTGGAGACGCTCGCCTGGGGATCGTTCGCCTACGTGTTGCTCGGCCTGATCCTCATCGCTCTGGCCTTGGCGCGCCCGACGCCGCGGCCCAGGTAGATTGGGCGTCGCCGCAGGAGGCCTAACCGTGAGCATCAGCGTCACTCTCGAGTTCACCCCGAACCCCGACACCCTGAAGTACGTCGTGTCCGCGCCACTGCTCGAGCGCGGTGTGCTGGACTTCACCGACGTCTCGCAGGCCGAGGGCGCCCCGCTGGCGCAGCGCCTGTTCGCCGTCGCCGGCGTCAAGGCCGTCATGCTCGCCACGGACTTCGTCACCGTCACCGTCACCGGCCAGGAGGTGATGATGGAGGTCAATGCCGCGATGCTGCGCGAGATCCGCGAGCATCTCGAGGCCGGCGAGCCCATCGTGACCGACGCGCTCAAGCCCCAGGGCGAGCACGGCGAGGACAACTCCCACGTGGCCCAGCAGGTCATCGCGATCCTGGATGCCCAGATCCGCCCCGCCGTCGCACGCGACGGCGGCGACATCGTCTTCGATCGCTTCGAGAACGGCGTCGTCTACCTCGAGCTGAAGGGCTCCTGCCAGGGCTGCCCCAGCTCGACAGCGACGCTCAAGATGGGCATCGAGCAGCACCTGCGCGAGGTGATCCCGGAAGTCCAGCAGGTCGAAGCGGTCTAGACCTCGGCTGCGGCCGGCGCAGCGAGAGCATCGCCGGCCTCGCTACGAGGTCAGCCCCTAGCCACGCCGACGGTCCCATTACACGCAGACGGCTACGATCCTCCGCATCGGAGGTTCCCATGCGCTCCCTGTTCCTCGCGGCACTGCTCCTCGTGGCCTCGCTGTCGCTCGTCCTGACCGCGCCGTCCGCTCCCGCGCTGGCCGAGGACGGGCCCGAGATCCCGCTCGTCAAGGTGCCGACCTACGGCATCCCCGACATCGCGCCGGCCAAGGAGGAGCGTCCGCCCGGTTGGTCGCCCGTGACCCAGAGCGGCGTCATCCCCAAGGGAGCCCCCACCGTCGGCGCGCTGCTCGCGATCGCGCGCAAGGCCAACATCGGATCCGAGCACTTCGCTGTACGCAGCCTGCCGTTCCAGCGCGGCGAAGGCGAGAAGCGTGAGGCCGTCCTGCTGACGCTGGTGGCGGTGAACGAGAACCCCGCCGCGTTCACGAGCGCCGTGGCCGACGCCGCGGTGGACGGCGGCTGGGTCGCCCGCGAGATGGGCAGCCCGATGCGGGTCATGCTCCTCTGGGGCAGCTCCAAGCAAGCCGCCCACGAGGTACGTGATTGGCTCGTGGGTCGCGTCATGCTGCGGACCTGCAAGAACGCGTTCGACAAGGTCGTCGCGTCGCAGCAGCAGCAGAGCCGCGCGCTCTACGTGCAGGGCGTGGAGTTGATCAACCGTGCCCGGGCCATCGAGCCGGATGCCGGCGTCTATCACGCCCTACGTGCCCGCATGCTGCAAGGGCGCAACGACGCCGCCGCGCTGGCCTCGTACCGACGCGCGCTCGCCAAGGACGTGATCATTCCGCCGCCGGCGAAGTGGAAGGTGCTCGCCTGTGCGCGCCTCGGCCAGATGCTGCTGAACCAAGCCAAGAAGGAGGACTTGCCGGAAGCGCTCGCCGTGCTCGAGGCTGCCGTTGCGCTGGAGAAGCACAACGCCAGTCCGATCGACCGTTTCGGCGCGCGCTACAACTTGGCCTGCACGCACGTTCGCATGGGCACGCTCGAGGCCGCCTTCGCGCTGCTCGACACCTCGCTCGCCTACGCACGAAAGCACCTGGGCACGCAGTATCCGTTCCACTTCGTCCACGCGCGCGACAAGGACCCCGACATGGCGCCGCTCCGCAAGGACGAGCGCTTCGCGAAGATCATGGCCAAGTACGACCCGGACGCCGCAGCGGCCAAGCCTGCCGCGAAGCCCGGCGAGACGCCGGAAGAGAAGCCCGAAGAGAAGAAGGACCGCTAGGCCAGCCGGGTGCCCCGGCGCACCAGGATGTCCGAGCCCTCGGCCACGAAGACGCTCGTGGGCGTACTCGCCAGGGTCTCGACGAAGCGCTCGCCGTACAGCGCGGCAACATCGCAGTCGAGGGCTGCGTCCGTCGCCGTCCACACGCGCCACGGCGGATGCTCGACAGCGTACTCGTCCGTGCGCGCGTCCCCACGGCGCGTGTAGCCCCAGTAGTGCTCCGCGATGAACGCCGCTTCCGAGCCGACGGCCGGCAACGCGGGATCGCCCTGGAAGCTCGCGCGCAGTCCTTGCCAGCGACCGTCCACCTTCCACTCGTACGCGACATGCCCCGGTGCACCGTTCGTCGGATCGACGACGTCGTGCCGCATGGGAAGCGCGACGTAGTTCTCGCCGTACGCGCGCCGGGCCACCCACGCCAACATGCGCCGCGGTACGAGTTCCTTCACGAACACGACGCCGCGACGCCAGCCCTCGGGTGCCCTTCGCCGCACGTAGAAGCGCAGGTTCACCTCGTCGAAGTTCGCGTGGAACGGCACCGGCACACCCAGCACCCGCGCGCGCAGGAACCGGAAGCCCACGACGCTGACCCACGTACGGCCCTTGTGGAAGTCGAGCTCCGTACCTGCGGGGACGTGCCCTTCGAGGACGGCAGGATCGACCTCGTAGTTGAGCATCGCGAGCCGCTGCCAGACGGCGCGTAGGAAGATCCCTCGCTGCTTGTCCATGCCGCCATCCTAGGGATCCATGGTCAGGAACCGCCCGGAAAGCCCGGTTCGTCGGCTTGACGTGGCGACGCACCGCGCCCGCCCAACGGCTGGAAAAGCTCGCCAGGGCTCTCGGACGGCTGCTACTGTCCCGTCGTCTCGATTCTCGCTTGGCGCCTTGCCCAGGGAAGCATCCCTGCGCATCGATGCCCGGAGCGGCTTCTGAGCGTCAAGGAAACCGTTCGCCCCCGAGCACGCGCGTCGTGTCCTCATGCTGGGCGAACCCGTTGGATACCCCCATGGCTTCAAGCAAACTCTACGTAGGCAATCTCAACTTCAACACGGTTGAGAGCATGATCGAAGACGCCTTCGGTGCGTACGGCACCGTCGTGAGCGTCAACCTCATCACGGATCGCGAGACCGGGCGCCCGCGCGGCTTCGGCTTCGTCGAGATGGCGAGCCCCGAGGAAGCGGCTGCGGCGCGTGAAGCGCTCGACGGCCAGCAGCTCGACGGTCGCAACCTCCGCGTCGACGAGGCCCAGGATCGCCGCTCCGGCGGCGGCGGCAACCGTGGCGGCGGCGGTGGTGGCTACGGCGGTGGTGGTGGCGGCCGCTGGTAGGCCTCCATCTCTACGTGAGCAGCGCGCCGCGTCGGTTCTCCGGCGGGGCGCGCTTCTCGTTTTGGACGATGTATGCTGGGTCCATGCGCATCGGCATGTTCCTTCTCGTCAGCATCCTCATGGCCCTTGGCCTGGTCTCCTGCAGCAGTGAGCCGGAGCCGATTGCGCCCAAGGACGGCAGCCTCAACGCCAGCCCGCTCCTGTTCGACTTCACCAAGGAGACGGAGCGCAAGGAGGGTGAGCCGATCGACCCGAAGACCTGCAAGCACGTCTTCGTGGCCAAGGGCACGCGCCCGTACGTGAGCTACATCAACGGCATGCCGATGACGCGCATGGGCTACATCCACAAGTGCATGCGCTGCGGCATCATGCAGACCGAGACGAAGCGCGTCCTCGGCGGCAAGTAGCAGGGCGGCACCTAGCCGGGGTGTAGCCCTGGGGATGCGGCACGGCGCGCAACTGTCCGCCGCCACGGCGGCGGGCCTACAACCTCTGGCGGCTTGGGCGCTTCCCCGAGGACCCGGCATGTTCATCAAGATCGCGGCGCCGTGCGCGCCGCTGCTGCTTCTGCTGTTCACTCTGTCAACCGCGGCCTGCGGCGGCGCCGTACTCAGCAGCGCGCCCGCCCAGGGAGCGGGCCCCGCCGTTCCCAACCCTTCGCCCCCCACAACTCTGCAGGGCGGTGTGCTGGTCACGCTGATCGACGCGGGCGAGACCTTTCACGTGTGGGTCACCCACGCCGACTCGGCACAGCGCCTGGCCGACATCGCCAAGGGCTCGCTCTCATTCACCAACATCACGGGACGTCTTCGCAGCGGCGCCGGCGCCGGCCAACACAACAAGCCGTGGGGCTGGCACCTGGACCCTGCGAGCATCCTGGTGAACATTCACACCTTCGCCCCCGTGTACTCGGGCACACCCTCGCAGGTAGAGGCGGACCTGACTCAGTTGCTGGCCAAGAACAGTGACAAGATGACCAGCGGCGCGGCGTCCCTCGTCAGCGTGGAAGACAAGCGCGGGCCGTAGGCATCTACCCAGTAGGGTGCCGCGTGCAAGGTTCATCTCATCGTGACCGGTTCTCACGAGCGAGCCGCGCGACGAGGCACCACACGTATCACGTGATCGTGCCAACAGGAGCGGTGCGCCCACGACCAAGCTGGCGCTGCACGCCCATGGATGGGTCCGTCTGAACCGTGGTCGGGAGGAACGGCCCTCGAAGTCTGCCAAGCTACGGGGTCAGGGGCGGCTCCAGACGCGCGGGAACGTACTCCTCGATCAAGCGCTTGAGGTGTGGCCTGGCTGCCTTGGCTGCGTCGTCCCGATCGTGGACCTGGCGGAGGACGAGCGCGCCCTCGAAGAGCATCGTGTACGCGTCGGCGAAGGCCTCGGGGTGCCTGGCGCCCGCGCGCTCGGCAAGGTCGCGGAACCACGTGCTGTTGCCGCGCTTGTGGCGGACGGCTGCGCGGTGGATCGGGTCGTTGGGGTTGGGGAACTCCGCGGCGGCGTTGATGAACTGGCAGCCGCGAAACGAGGGCTCGTTGATGATCAGGTCGAGGACATCGAGCACGCCCATCAACTGGTCGCGGGGGTCCTCCCCCACGAGGACCTCCACCGCGCGCGCCCACGCATCCATCTGCCACGCGTCACGCAACTCGATCGTCGCCACGACCAACTCGTCCTTGCTCTCGAAGTGCTTGTAGAAGGTCGTCTTGGAGACCCCAGCCTCCGCCAGGATCCGGTCCAGGCCGATCGGGCTGATGCCGTGGAAGTAGAACAAGCCCATTGCGACGCCGACCAAGCGGTCCCGCCCCTGTGCGGCAATCGGAGGCAGGGTGAACAGCTCCAGGATGGCGCGCTCGCGTTCGGTGGGACTCATGGGCCAACTCTGCACAGGGGGTGACCCGTAGTCAACGGGGGGGTGACCTCGAGTGCACTCCCGGTCGGTTCGTCAGCCCCTAGGTTCATGGCCGTGGCGCGTTGAGCCACGCAACGAACCCACCCACCCAAGGAGCCTATCCATGAAGACCCACGACATCGTGACGACGCTCAACGGCGTCGACGTCGAAGCCCTCGGCGCCATGATCGAGGACATCAGGGCCAAGCCGGCCCTCGGCCAGAGTCGCTTTCGCGCACACAACACCTGGATCCAGGGAGCTCACAATCGCACGAGCGTGCAGGGCTTCTACGCCGGCGGTCGCGAGGACGAGTCTCGCGAGCAACCCTTCGTCCTCGACTCGGATGAGCCGCCTCTGCTGCTCGGTCAGAACCGCGGCGCGAACGCGGTCGAGATCGCGCTCACGGCGCTCGCCTCCTGCATGACCGGCACGCTGGTCTACTACGGTGCGGCGATGGGGATCGAGCTCGAGGAGGTCTCTGCCGAACTCGAGGGCGCCCTCGACCAGGCCGGACTCTTCGGTATTGACGAGGCCACGCGCAACGGCCTGCAGCACATCCGCATCGACTACACGATCAAGTCCCCCGAGCCGCGCCAGCGGATCCTCGAACTGATGGGCGTTGCCCAGAAGTTCTCCCCGCTCTACGACATGATGACCAACCCGGTGCCCGTCTCCGTACGCCTCGTCAACTAGACGTACGGACGTACTGCGCCGCGTGAAAGGAGTACGGCCTTTCGCGCGGCGCTCGTTCGGGGAGGGCGGGGTCGGGCGTTCCTCGCCGCGGCTTGCGAGGGCGGAGTCACAAGAGGGCGGGGTCAGGCGTTCTACGCCCTGGCTTGTGACACTGTCACGCGAGGCTTCGAAAAGCGCCTGACCCCTCCCCTCTTGCACCTGCGGCGCGGGCGGGCAACTGTGGCATCGTTGCTCGGACGCATCCTGTTGATCCCCGGCGGCAGAGCCTTAGATGGACAGGATGATCCCGCCGACGACGCCGAACAGGAACGCTCCGCACCCGGCCGTCAGCGTGGCGCCCCACGGACCGATGTCGTCGCTGAGCGGGGCGAAGCACAGCCACACGAACAGGGCGATGGCTACTGCGCCCTGCAGCGCACCCAGCGCCAACAGGATCATCCCAGCGATTCTCATGGCGCCACGCCCAGTATGCCGAGCAGGAGGATGGCAACGCGCGCCACGATGCCCCCCATCTTGCCCCTGCGGCGCGGGCGGGGCAACGAGCCGCCTACTTCTCGGGCAGCGGCGAGACGAGGCGGAAACCGACGCCTCCTCCGAAGACCCTGCGGTATCCGCCCTGGGCACGTCGGGCGAACCGGAAGGCGCTGCGCGTGAACATGGCTGCGTCGTGCCAGCTTCCGCCGCGCACGACAGCGTAGCCGCCGAATCTCCGCATCAAATCATCGTGGCGCTCCCGCGCTTCGTCATCCGCGCCGGGGTACGGCCTGTAGAGCACCGAGCAGGCCTCGCTCACGTTGCCGAGCATGTCGTAGAGGCCCCATGCGTTCGGCGTGTACTGCGCAACCGGCGCGAGGCCCGAGTGCCCGTCGTGCCTGTCGCTCGGACCTCGTGTGTTCGCGTGACGCCACACGTCTCTGCCGCTCTTGCCCCACCAGTGCGCCGTCTTGGTTCCCGCGCGACAGGCGTATTCCCATTCCTCCTCCGTCGGTAGACGGTAGGCCCGTGCCTTGTCCCGCAGCGTGAGCCAGGCCGCGAAGTGGCGTCCGCCCAGGTGGCCGACCTGGGCCGGATGGTCCTCTCCATCATGCGGAGGCGGGCGTCGGAGCAGCGCGCGCATTTCGTCGGACTGATACCAGTCATCGAACTGCCGGAACTGCCCCTTCGTAGCCTCCGTGATCTGCGCATAGAAGGGCTGCGGGATCGTGACTTCGTGCAGGAACTCGTCGGTGTCCCTGTGCTCCTCGTCCTTCGGCGACCCCATGAGGAACTTGCCCGCCGGGATCAGCACGAATCGCATCCCGAGCTCGTTCTCGAAGGCGACGGGCACGCCGTGTTTCTTGGCTTCAGCGATCTGCTCGGGGGCGACCTTGGCCCAAGGGGGCGCCGACTTCAGCGCCGACTTCAGTTCCTCGATGTCGGCCTTGTTGCGCTCGTACCACTCATCCCATGCGCTGGAGGGCTCGCTGCCTGACTCGTTCGTGGCCTTCTCCGGCCGCGGCGTGGGGTCGTCCCCGCCGCACGCAGCGACGCAGAGCAGCGCGAGCAGGAAGACGGCAACGGCGACGCGATTCAAGATCATTGCTCGGCCTAGTCGCCTCCCAGCACGATGACGATACGGGAGTCGTCCACGGCGTCGCCGAGCATCGCTGCTTCCTTATGTAGCTTCCAGACGTCTGCCGCCCATTGGTCCGATGGCCCAAGTGCGGGGCCACGGCCCCACTTCTCCTCGCGGACCCTCAGGTTGAGTTCCGCTCCCTGCTTCCACGTAATGAAGCGGACCTTGAACGCGCAGATGACCACGGCGACTACGCCGATCACAGCGAACACGTTGCGGGCGGTCGAGAAGGCACGCCTCGTTCGCGTCATGGTGCAGGACTCCAACGTCTGCCCGATAGCCGAGCGGGCTCCATCTTGCCCCTGCGGCGCGGGCGGGGCAACGGCGACTGCCCTACGCGCCACCCAGGTCGCTCAGCACGGTCGCCATCTCAGCCACCTGAGCCTGCCCGGCCTCGCAGGACGGCCGCGCCGCGAATCCCGCAGCAAGGCACTCGAACGTCGAATCGTGGAACGTGATGACGAAGTGGCGGAGGTGCCCGAACTCCCCTTCCTGCGCGTGCGGATGAATACGATTCTGCCGTTCCAGCTCGCGCGGCCAGGCCGAGTGCAACACCTCCATCGCTGAGTAGCACTCCAAGCCCCTTCCGCCCAACTGATGCCCCTCAATCGCCTCGTCGTTCGGGTAGCCGCAGCGATGCAGCAGGACGCCGGTGAAGGCCACGATGACGCGGGGCCCATCTGCGAGGGGACTGTCAGCGTCCGCACCCACCTTCGCGGCCTCGCCTACGTCACGTTCGCGGATGCGGTAGGAAATGGCCAAGTGATCGTCGTCTGCCAGGAGGAGCAATGCCGAGTCGCCAGGGGCCGGGGCGGGCAGTTCGGAAACTTCAACGACCTGCTCTCGCAACACGCTCTCCCACGCTGGCCTCGCTTGGCCACATCCATCTTGCCCCTGCGGCGCGGGCGGGGCAACGCTACTTCTCGGGCAGCGGGGAGACGAGGCGGAAGCCGACGTCCGTCGAGCCGGCAACCTTCGGGTGCCAATGCTTGCGGTACGCCGACCGCAGCATCTCGGGGTGTGACCCGTATCCGCCCCCGCGGGTGATGCGCAGCCCGGGTCGTTGGCGAGAGGCCCAGGGGTCGGTCGGGGGCCCCGTGGGGTCCGTCGCCGGGCCTGGCGGATACCGCTGGTACCAGTCCGCGCACCACTCCCACACATTGCCATGCATGTCGTACAAGCCCCACGGGTTCGGCTCGTAGGAACGGACGCGCTTCGTCCACGGTCGCCGAGGACCGTCGAGAGGGAGCGGCGGCTGGCTCTCGTCATGGGGGTAGCTGTACTGATCTTCGTATGCCGCCTTCGCTGCGGAGATCGTCGCGCCGAAGGAGAACGGCGTAGCCGTGCCCGCTCGGCATGCGTACTCCCACTCGGCCTCGGTCGGCAGCCGGTAGGTGCGCTTGGCGTCCTGCGTTCCCACCCAGGCGGCGAACGACCTGGCCGTAGCCCAATCCACTTGGCTGATCGGATGCTCCAGCACTTCGTTGGTCACGTCGGCGGGATACGCGTAGCGATGCTGCGGCGCGAACTTGGCGAAGGTGCCGACCGTGGCCTCGTTGATCTGGACGTAGAACGCACGGGAGAGCGTCACGCGGTGCGGTGTCTCGTTCGAACTCTCTCGTTCGGGGAATGGTCCCTCCCGGCCTGCTTCCGTGGAGGGTGAACCCATGGTGAACGTTTCCGCCGGGATCAGCACGAAGCGCATCCCGAGGTCGTTCTCAAAGGCGACGGCCGCGCCGTGCTTCTTTGCCTCGGCAATCTGCTCGGGCGCGACCTTCGCCCAGGACGGGATCTCGACGGCGGGACCGGGCTCGTCCTTGCCGCACGCCGCCACGCCGAGGAAGGCGAGCAGGACAAGGGCAATGGAGGCACGCTTCACGATGCCCATCTTGCACCTGGTGCGGCGGCGGGGCAACGAGTCAGACTGTGGACGCCGGGCGTGACTCAGGCGTTCTCGAATGACACGGCCTCAGATCGGATGTCATCAGGATCTGGCTCACGTCGGCTAGGAACTTGGTGACGTTCTTCCGATTCTTGCCCCAGTCCACGAACCCGAACACGCAGCGACTCTCGCAATCCAAGACGCCGCCCTGGACCCACGCCTCCACTCGCTCACCCCAACTGGACATGTTAGCGGGCATTCGCGCCTGGAGGGTGCCGCCCACGGACTCCCGCCACCAGACCTGCATGTCCCGGAGGACCCGCCTCGCAGCCTCTCGGACGGCCTCGTCCGGTGCATCGAAGTGCCGCGAGTCTCTCCAGCGCACGGGGAAGCAGATTGTCAGCAGAATGCAGAGGGCCGCGACAAGGTACAGATTGGGATGAACGGGCAGCCCGCCCGCGAGCGACATGGCGAAGAATGAGATCAGAAGGAGACGCACGATGGATCGAAGCACGCACCCATCGTGCCCCTGCCGTGGGTGGAAGGCAAGCGGCCAACCTACCCCCCCGCTACTCCGCACGCACCAGGGACCCCACGGCGACGGCGACACGCTTCACGCCGCCCATCTTGCACCTGCGGCGCGGGCGGGGCAACGAGCCGCCTACTTCTCGGGCAGCGGGGCCACGACACGGCGCGGGTCCTGCCGACGATTGCGTCAGGGCGCGTTGGCCCACTTCTGGCCGTTCAGCACCCACACGCCGATGACGCAGAACTGACCGTGGCCATTGCCTCCCTCATGGAGAACCAACTCCTCCTCCTTCGATACGCGCCGGAAATGCTTCGCATCGACCACGTCGTCGAAGAGATGGAATCCGTTCAGCAAGGGCGCCCACGCAGCGGACGGCCCCGCTCCATCGTCCACCGATACATCAGGCCGGCCGTGGTTCATGAGCACGCTCAACCCGCCCGCATCGACGACGTCGTAACCAACGAAGACAGCACCTGCGCCGAGGTCTGCTGGATTGCTCTGGCCCAAGTGCTGCCTATCGCAGGCCTCTGTCATGGCGATCAGCCACCCGTCCGGCTCCCCATCCGCGGCTACGGCAGCCTCCAGTGTCTGCACCGAAGTCCATGCCAGCGCGTGTGAGTCCGCGTCGGGATAGAAAGCATCCCACGCTGACTCGCTCAGGGCGCTGGGCCACACAGAGTCGTCCGCCGACAGGGGGAAGACGACGTCCTGAGCTGAGAGGTACACCTGCCTTCGGTGTGGCGTCCACTCGTCCCAAGCGGAATGTGCCCTGTCCAAGGGGACCCGGAAGTCATAGGCGACGACACGCTTCACGATGCCGCCCATCTTGCACCTGCGGCGCGGGCGGGGCAACGGGGCCTCTACTTCTCGGGCAGCGGGGATACGAGGCGGAAGTTTGCTGCCGTATCGAATCGCCCCACGCGCGACGCACTCCTGTGAGCCGAGGGCACGGACAGGTACTGGGGGAATCCGGGCGTGCCGTAGTTCCCGTCGGCGAAGCACTCGGGGTTGTGGCCACCGGCTCGGAGAACGAAGCGGTTGCTATGCTCGAAACGTTCGCGTCGGATCGCCCCCCGGGGATCGACGACGGGCCCCGTCGGGTAGGGGCCAAACACGTCGCCGCACCACTCCTCGGGACTGCAATGCATGTCGGTCAACCCCCATGCGTTGTGCGCGCAGGGCGGCTCGGCGCCTATGACCGCGAGATCGCCCCAGTTGTGAGAGGTCGTGGTGTCGGCTCTGCAGGCGTACTCCCACTCTGCCTCCGTCGGCAGCCTGTAAGCACGACCGCCATCAGCCTCGGACAAGGCTCCCGTGAAGTCCTTGATCTGCGGCCGAGTGAGGTACATCTCCCTTTTCGGCGCGTACTCCTCGACAAGGCTCACAACCAGGACCGACCGGGACTTGGCGAAGTGCGGCCAGCGCACCCTGTCCACCTGCATGTAGAACGGCATCGTCAGGCGAACCGGGTGTCGCTTCCCGCGCGGTCCCATCTGGAAGGACCCCGCCGGAACGAACACGAACCGTATCCCCCAGGGGTTCACGAAGGCAACCGGGACGCCGCGACGACCGGCCTCATCGATCTGGTGCTGCGAGACCTTGGCCCACGGATGCTCGGGGACATCGACCCACTTGTGCGGCAGGACGGAGCGGGGCTCACTCGTCGTCTGATCGCGCTCCCCGCACGCGGCCACGCCGAGCAGCGCAAGCAGGATGACGGCGATGGCAACGCGGCTCACGACGTGTCGCTCCGGCGTCGGCGGGCAAGCGGCCATCACTCTTCGAGGCGGTGAATCATGCGAATCGAACCCATCTCGTCGT
>JAJDEN010000041.1 GCA_029259775.1 Planctomycetota bacterium
GAGACCGAAGCGAGAGCCGACGGACGTTCGATTTCGTACCGCAGGCGGGCTTCCTGCCCGTTGAGGATGCGAAATCGGATGGGCGTGGCTCGTAGCTCGAGGATCGGAAGGCGCAGCAGGGCATTCGGAGACAGGCTCCTAATCGCGGTTCTGGTCCTTGCGGACGGAGAGCCGGCGCATCGTCTTCTTGCCCTGGCCCTTGCGGTTCTTGCCGGGCTTGAACTTGCCGCGCTTGCTGGCGCCACGGCTGGTCTTGTTGGGCTTCGGCACGGGGAACCTCCTAGGAACCGGGCAGGTTACCCAAACGCGGCCGCCACACGTCCATTTTCCCCTGTCCTCGCCTGCGGGGAAGTGCCATCCTCAGCGCATGAGCAGGCTCCACCACGCGCTCGCGGCCACGGCAGCCGCCGCGTTCCTCAGCGGCTGTGTCAGCGGCCGCTGCTGCCCGGAGAACCGGGCCCTCCCCGCCCCGAGCAAGGCCCCCGCCGCGGTCGCGGGGGCAGCCCCCCAGGCGCCTCCGGAGCCCGCGAAGCCCAAGATGGCGGCCTTCTACCGAGGCAACGACGGCGCCGAGACCGACCTGGCCTCCGCGCTGGCCAGCTGGAAGGACGCCGACATCGTCGCGTTCGGGGAGCTCCACGGTCATCCCGTCGGGGCCCAGGGCGAACTGGCGGCGCTCAAGACCATGCACGGCCAGGGTCGGCCGGTCGCGTTGGCGATGGAGTTCATGGAGCGCGACACCCAGCCCATCGTGGACGCCTACCTCGCCGGCGAGCTGAGCATCGTGGACTTCGCCAAGAAGGCACGCCAGGGCCGGGCTTTCGCACGCACCCACGGTCCGCTGATGGCGTTCTGCCAGGCCAACGAGATCCCGGTCATCGCGGCCAACGCGCCGCGCCGCCTCGTGACGGCCTACCGCAAGCAGGACAAGGACTACGCGGGCTACCTCGAGGGACTCTCGAAGGAAGATCGCGGCTGGCTGCCCGAGGACACGACGATCCTCGACGACGAGTACCGCGAGCGCTTCGTCAGCATGATGGGCGAGGCGCGTGGCGCGGCGTTCTTCAAGTCGCAGTCGCTGTGGGACGACGCGATGGCCGAGGCCATGTACGACTTCCGCTCCGAGCATCCGGAGCACCGCATCCTCTTCGTGGTGGGCGCCTTCCACGTCACGAAGGGCCTTGGCACGATCAGCAAGTACAAGCTGCGCCGCGGCAAGGACGAGATCCGCATCCTGCTGATGACGATGGACAAGAACCCGTCGCTGCCCTTCCACGACAGCGACGTCGGCGTCGCCGACCTCCTCGTGAAGGTCCCCTACCCCGTCCGACGCAAGCTCCCGAAGGCACGCGGTCCCAGCCCGCACAAGAAGAAGCCGACGGCGCCGAGCCCGCACACGAAGCCGAAGACCGACGGGGCCTTGTAGCGCGCGACCTCCAGCACCGTGGGGGGCCTGATCGCTGGGCCTGGTCGCGACCGCCTGACTTCTCAGCGCCAGGATGGCGCTGCGGCGCATGCGCGGGCAGCCACCCGCTCCGGCAAGGCCGTCGCTCGGGTTGCCCCTACAGGCGCCCGGCGAACGTGGGCAGCCACCCGCTCCGGCAAGGCCGTCGCTCGGGTTGCCCCTACCGAATCCCAATCCATCGGAGGGGGATAGGTCCGCTGGAGCACAGCGGAGGCGGACCGGAAGGGGGCGGCAGCCCCCTTCGAGATGGCGAAACGTCAGGGCCGGTCGCGAGCGGAGCGAGCGGCCTCCTGCGAGTGCAGCGAGCAGGATGCGCGCAGCGTGGGCCCGTTCCGGGATCTGCCTCTGGCAGATCCCGGAGATGTTGGTAGCGGGGGCCGGACTTGAACCGGCGACCCCAGGCTTATGAAGCCTGTGGACCGTGCGTCCAAAGCCCAAGAGATAGCGCCCCAACAGGCTACGGCCGACGTGCTTGCACCCATGCTTGCACCCGAAGCCGCGAACTTGCCCCCCTCGGCCCTCGCTGCGGCCCTCCTGCGGGCCGCTGAGACCGCCCGCGATCCGCTGCCGCTGATCGCAGCGGCGCGTGCCATGTTGGAGGGAGAGGGCGCTGCGGCGTCACGCGACGGAAGGGATACGGGATAGGGTCCGTAGGCCGCACGAACGTGCGGCCGACCATGCGCTACGCTCACTTCGCGCCGGATGTGGCGCGAGATGCCTGCAATCTACTGGCTCGGGCGCTGGCGGCCTGTGGCCATCAGCCTGACGGCCCTCTGGCTAGATCCGGCTACGAGTCGTCGCCGCCGCTGTCATCTGATGAGGGGGCCGGACCGACATCCTCGCCGCCACTCTTGGGCTCAGGGGGGGCGTCAGGGGCTGCTGGAATCCTCCCAATGACGGCGCCGTCGTCGTCATAGACGTACCTCGCCCAGCCAGACGCCGGACTGGCATGATCACCCATGGTCCGCAACCTGAAGCCGGGCCCGGTACTGATCAAGCCACCGGGCGGCGGCGCGGGCCAGGGAGACTCCCGTCGCAGCTGACTGCGCAGCTCACGCAGTTCGTAGGCATCCTTCGCCTGCTGCGCCTTGATCTCGCGGAGCGTCGCCATGAGTTCGCTGTCGCCACCTTCGGGCTCCGGTGCATCGGCCGGATTCGTTTGGGGCGGCCGGGCGGCAAGTCGTTCCTCAAGTTCTGGCCACGTTCGCTCAAAGCCGCGCTTCAGCCGGGCCTCCGTGAGAGCCGCCTCGCCGAGGGCGCTGTTGATTGACTGAATCAGTTTCCACGCACCGGACTTGGATGCCCGCACCGCGTGGAACAACTGGAGAGCGCCCGGCACGTCCCCTTCCTCCGTGTCCACAAGGAACGGCACGACCCGCTCCTCGATCGAGCCCTCGACGCCCATGGCGCAAGCGCCCGCCTCGAAGTGAATCCAAGGCCGCTCCAAACTGTCCGGCGTCAAGACGATTACGCCAAACCCCGACTCCTGCAACTGAGTCATGATCGCGCTCGACCAGCGAGTCCCCGCCTCGATGTCGTCGTGCGAGAACCACGGTTCCGCTGCCTGAACGACATCGGGGATCCAGTCTCTCAGCGCCTGTGCTACGTGCTGCCCGACGGCGCGCGACCAACTAATGAAGACCTTCATGCCCAGCGCCTCTCACAGAGTCAGGTCGGCGCAGCGTACTCCACAGCGCGTTGCCTCGTGCGGGATCGTAGCACCTCACGCCTTCTGGGGGACCAAGGGGGACCAGGAGGGGGACCAAGCCGCAGCGTGCGATCCACTCTCGACGCTAAGGACCCGGAACCAAAGTCGGGAGCCCCCAAGGAATCCTGCTCCTCCGACGGGTACGTGTGGCGGCACCACCGACAGCTTGTGGCTCACCGGCCAGAGGAATAGGGGGTCCCCACAGGGTCCCTTGGGAGAGTCACGTCCGCCACGCTGCCAACTGCTGAGTCGCCACGCCCCGGCGCGCCCCCGCGACGACTGCGCGACGGCAGTCCCCTTCATGGGACTCAAGATCCGCCGGGTGTGTGTGTGTCGGTCACCCACGCCCCTCTCGCTCTCCTGTGTGATTATTTTTTGGCTCGCGGGGAGGGAAGCGACTACGCGATGCGAGACTACGTAGCCAGACGTCCAGTATGATGCCTGCATGGAAGAACAGCGTGCAATCCGCGTCGAGTATACGCCGCAGGCGGGGTCACCGCTGCCGGTCAACGGCGCATGGGGCTCAGTGAACCCACACGGGCTAATTGACGCCCACCTCTATTACGAACGCGCCGCGTTACCGGCACCAGCGGACCTCTCTGCAACCAGCACCGGCAAGGACGGTGAGTACAAGCTGAAGACGCCGGAGGGAAAACTGCGCGATCTCTTCCGTGGCGTACAGGCTCACGTCGTCATGACTCCAAAGGATGCTGCCACTCTTGGGGTCTGGCTTATCCAGAAGGCCAAGGAGGCCGGTGCCGAAGGCATACATCTTGAGGTTGAGACGAATGAGTGACGACAGCAACAGCAGTGACAGTGTCTCGATTGACAGGGTGAGGCGCATCAGCATTCCGAAGGCTGTGTCGCCCGGGGAAGTGGAGGCCGTAGCGAGCGGTACCGACGGTCGCGTGCGTGCCGTGAAGCAGTACTATCGCTTTGAGTGGGACATGGAGGATATGCGCAAGCTGATAGATGTTCTCCCGCCCCTCTCCACTGACGATGACTAAGAGGCGCAGTGGCTGCGCTGAGCGAGAACGTCTACGGGCCGCCCACAGGGAAGATTGACCAGGGGGTTGTGCTTGCAGGGCTGCGCTTCGTTGGTTTAGGTGGCGCGCATGTTCCTGGGCTAGTGGTTACCAACACTTGTGATCTATCGCCGGACAACAAGAAGCAGCGACCGATCATCGCTGTCTGCGTACCGATGCTCACACTCCGCGTCTTGGTAGAGAAGTCGTGCGGGGCACGGGACGTCCCGATCGGTGATGATGGCCGAGGGAAGCCGCCCTCCAAAAATAAGCGTGGCGACGTTCATGGCGACATCGCGAACATCCTCAAGAACAAGCAAGAGGTCTATCACTACTTGCCAGCCTGTGTTCTTGAGGAGCAGTTGGTATTCGACGAAAGCGTCTGCTGGTTTGACTATTCGTCTGCCTTCACGGAGCGAGAGGTAGAAGGGGCCACTCATGTGGCAAGAGTGATGCCCCCGTATCGAGAGAGCGCCTCGCTGAGATTCGCTCGGTATCACATGCGCGTCGGCCTTGAAGACTGGTCCAAGTCCGAGATCAACGAGGTTGTTGACCGCTACCTGGACCCTGTTTGACGTAAGTACCCACCTCCGCCCTTCTGCCACCCCTTCACGCCCGCGCGCGCGACCTGTACGGGGATATTCGGAACAGGTATTGGCCCGGGTGGTTTCGCCACCCCCTACACGCGGGCGCGCGCGAGGCGCATAGGTGCGTTCAGTTGCGCGCGTGCTTGCTGTATAGGTTCGGCCTATGCAGCTTCAATAGCCGCTCAAGAAACGGGTCCGAGAGGCTGCGCAGCCACGGGCGCTCTCCGACTCGGCGTAGGGCCTCTGCCTCTAACGCCTTGACGGCAGTAGATACCGCCTGCTCCCACGCCTTGCCAAATACGGCGTCATCTTTGCGCCAGCCGTAGGCGGTCGGCCGCGCCCAACCCACGCACCGACACGCTTCGCTCACGTTGCCCGTTTTTTCAAGTGCGTTGAGAAACAAGAGCTTCCGTGTGTGTACGGGGATGCGCATGTTGCAAGTGTACCGCGAGTATTGCGCGCACGCGCCCGTCACAGACCGTCTCCCGGGGTACGTGACGGGCAGACCACTCAGCGGCGCACCACGCCCATCGCCACGCCGGTCGGCCCTGCCCCATATCATTTGTGCAGTCGCAAGCGGCCCCGAAACGAAGACGGCCGCAACCTCCAACCGCGAAGCGGAGGCGCGGCCTGAAAGAGACTGCGATGCCCAAAATACCACCGAGCCCTAAGGACGGCGAACCGGATCCCTTCCCGGCGCTACGTGCGGCGATTGCCGATGAGTATGAGGAGTTCAAGAACGGCTGGATTGCCTGGAAAGAAGAGGTGGATCGGCGCCTGGGCCTCGCAGGCGTCCCGGAGACCACGCGTGAGGCGATCGTCCGACGCGCCACGGACCATGCGTCGCACGCGATCGGCCTCTACTTCAGCGACCAACACCAGCGTGAGAACCCGGCCGACAGAGAGGCCATTGACGCCCTAGTGCGCGAGTGGGAGCTCCAGGGCCTTGCGCCCGACGGACCCGCGTCAGGCACCAACGCCGCTACTCAGCTAACGCCTGACGGGCAGACAAGTCACGGCGAGATGTTTGAGTGGGTACGGCGAGACGGCGAGACGTACTTCTTCACAAGACCACAGGAGCAAGCCGCCGTGAAAGCGCTGTGGGAGAAGAAGGGCGAATGGGTCCATGAAGATGTGGTGCGGGGCAAGATTGGGGCGGAACACGTAGATCGGTTCCGACTGCGGGACGTGTTCCGCCGCGACGGGATTCCCAACCCTGCATGGGGCACGCTCATCGAGAACAAGGGCCGCACAACCCGGCTGTACCGCATCCCACGCCCAAACCCAGGGACTGGGACGCGAAACCCCAGGTAGCCCCCAACGCGCCCCACGGCAGTCCCCACGACTGGCCTCTGATGGACGCATGGAAACCGATAACCAGCTACTTGCGCTGCACGCACTTGCCAGCGCCATCAAGTTGCCCGCCCCTTGGCTGCGGGCCGAGAGCGACGCCGGGCGTATCCCGTTCCTCCAAGCAGGGCGCCGACGGCTCTACAGTCTCGAGGCCGTGCGCAATGCGCTACTCCGTCGCGCCGCCGAAGGGGAGCAGCGATGAGCCGCTCCCCCGATGCAACACCTTCAAGGGATGACCTGCCCGGCGGTCTGTGGTCGCCCGTGCCCGAGGGGATCTGGCTTCACCCCGGAACGTTGCGGGCGGTAGCGACTCTGGCGCAACACGCACCGGACATCCCGGGCGACTGTGGAGCGGCCCTCGTTGTCTCCTGGCTGCATCGCCTCTGGATGTGGGCACTTCACCAATCAGAAGATGGCCGCACGGGCAAGCTGACGGATGCGCACTTCGCTGTGGTGGCGTGGCCCGAGAGCATCGAGGAGCGCGCCCCCAAGGCCATAGGAGTCATCGTGAGGGCCTCGCTGCGCGAAGGGGGTTGGCTGGTGGGTGAAGGCGAGAACGAACGCCTTCACGGCTTCAGGCGTATCCACAGCACGTTGCTAAAGGGCCGAGAGCGAAAGCGTGAATCGCGTGCCAAGAAGCAGGCTTCCACGGACGAGTCCACGGACAGATCCACGGACACGTCCGAGGACAAGAGCGTGGACACGTCCGTGCTTATCAGACCCGACCCGGACCCGAACCCGGATCAGACCAAAGAGGAACCCGTACCGGAGCAGGGGGGAGGTGCAGGAGGGTGGCAACAAGCACAGTCGGTTGAGTCTCAAGGTGGCTCGTCTTCAGGCGGAGAGGAGATACAGGGACCTTCGCTATCGCTTCCTCGGGACCTGGGAAGGGATGGGGGCCGACCGACGCGGGCGGCTCGCATGATCTCGATGGCCCAACCGAACACCAAGGACCCGGGCCCGGACGAAGATGGGAACAGCAGGACGCTGTACGGCGGGGCCCACTACCTCGCGCGTCTCCGGTGCCATGACGAGGAACTTGCGGACAAGCTCCGGGCACGCATGGGCAATGACCCGTTCCCTGGAGCCCTGCTGTACGCCGCAGCGGAAGTCGCCGCCAGGGCGCTGGAGGCGAAGCTCTCGGGTCGCCTCCGTCTGGCACATGAGCCGGAACCCTACGTCCGCACCGCGCTTGCTCGGACTTGGACGGATGTCCTGGCTAACCTCGCGGACCGAGGCTTGGACGAACGCGCACAGGCGCGGAGGGAGACGCCGTGAGGCCGCCGCGTAGTCTCAGCCCCGAACCGGACGGTGGCCTTGCTCGGCGCGCTCCTGGGGCCCCCTGTGACCCCGAGCGCAATGCCTGGGCGGGACGCACCGACCTCTCCCGTTGTCGCAAGCCTCTCGCGTTCGTCGGGGCCGTTCACGACGACGTATCCCCGAGTGAGCGCGCGGTACGGCTCGCGATGCTTGAGGCGGTAGCGGAAGACCTCGCCAGCGGGACAGGAGACGCTGAACTCGATGCGCTGCTCACGGTCGTACGACATCGACTGGCCGCTCTAGCCCTGCGAGGTGGAGCGTGACCGTGGGCCGCACTCCCCCCCCGCCGCTGCTCAGCGTTGACCAAGCCGCCCGGCGCCTTGGCGTCTCCCGGCGCACCGTTCAGGCCTGGGTCTCTGGCAGCAAGCTCGCGGTGATACGCCTCTCCCCTCGCTGCCTGCGCATCGACCCCGCCGACCTCGCGGCCTTTGTGGAGGCCCGCCGCCAAGGAGGCTTGACAGGCTGATGTAGATGTTATACAAGTACGGCATGGCAGCCAAGCGCAAGGAACCATGGGGCTCTGTTTCGGAGAAGCTCGTTGCGTTCCGACTGCCCGTCGAGACGCTCCGCGAGACGGACCGACTCAAGGGGGTGGTCGGTGAGCCGGGCAAGCCTGCGAGCCGCAGCCGCGTGATTCGCGAGGCGCTGCGGATCGGGCTACGCACTCTTGCGCGCAGAGAACAGAAACGAGGTGGCGCATGACTCTCTACAGGCCGCAATACACGCGAGACGGCAAGCGGACCAAGGCCCGTGTCTGGCACGTCCGAGCCAACGTCGGTGGACGCAAGCGCCAGAAATCGACAGGCTGCCGGGACAAGCGAGCCGCCGAAGAGAAGGCCCGCGCCATCGTCCGGCGCTGGGAGCGCCGTGCCGCTGGTATGCGCGATCCCTTTGAGGATGCCCAGGCCCTGCCGCTCGCCGGGCACGTCGCGGACTTTGAGTCCGTCCTGCGGGCGCGGGGCGTATCCGAGGCCCACGTTGCGGACCGCATGACCCACCTGCGCGCGTTCGTGGCAGAGAAGGCTCCGCGCAGGCTGGGCGATCTTGAACCGGCCTCCGCGAGCGAGTGGCTCTCCTCGATCAAGGGTCCGAAGCTGGGCGCGCGTGCCGTGAACAAGCGATACCAAGCCCTGCGCCAGTTCGGCCGCTGGTTGGTCAAGTCGCGGCGACTCACGCACGATCCCTTTGAGACGCTCAAGCCCCTCAACGAGGACACCGACCGCCGCCGCGTGCGCCGGGCGCTCTCGGCCGGGGAGTTGGCGCAGTTGCTCGACGCCGCAGCACGGAGGCCGCTGGAGTTCGCTCAGAAGCAGCGGGTAACCAAGGGGGTATCTGCGGCCGAGGAGATCCGCCTGCGCGCTCTCGGGCGCGCCAGGGCCCTCCTGTACGCGATGGCCGCCGGGACCGGGCTCCGCCGGAACGAGTTGCGCCAGTTGCGTTGGTGCGATGTCGATACGACTGGGCTTTGGGTTCGCGTCTGCGCCGCTTCCGCAAAGTCCAAGCGCGAGCAGCGTGTGCCGCTTCGTCAGGATCTCGCGGAAGCTCTCGACGCCTTCCGGCCCGGGGACGCCGCTGCGACGGATCCGATCGTCCCCTCGCGCTTCTACCCGACGTCGCGCACGTTCCAGGCTGACTTGGAAGCCGCCAAGATCCAACTCAAGGACGAGGAGGGGCGCGTGGTGGACTTCCACGCCTTGCGCGTCACGTTCGTCTCGTCGCTGGCCCGCGCAGGCGTCCACCCTCGGACCGCCCAGGCGCTGGCCCGGCACGCCAACGTCGAGACGACGATGAAGCACTACACCGACCTGCGGCTCCTCGATCTGCACGGGGCAGCCGAGGCAGTCGTTTCCGGGGGCGGCGTGCTTGCACCTATGCTTGCACCTGCACCTGCCGCTACACCGCGCCGAGGCGCGTTACCTCGCGTCACGTCGGAGGGCGCCAAGGCAGCAGAGGGCACCCGTCAGACGCCTAGAAACTCGCGCTCGGAGGCGAGCAATAGGCCGATGCTGGTTGGTAGCGGGGGCCGGACTTGAACCGGCGACCCCAGGCTTATGAAGCCTGTGCTCTAACCGACTGAGCTACCCCGCCATGATCAACAGCGGCCAAACGGTAGGCCCCCCTACCGAGAGGGTCAAGCACGGTCGTGACCCTGCCTCGGGTCCGCGACCGCCTGCCTGCGTGCATGCGCGCCGCCTGCTGCAGCGCCGGCCGTGCAGGTCTGCCGGAGCGCAGCCGCGGGTTGTCACCGACCGTGACACCAGGATCGAGAGCTGGCGCGTCAGGCAGCCTCGAGCTGGATCCACCCGGCAAGAGAGCTCAGCCCGCCACGCCGATCGATGGCCCATCAAGACCGAGGGCCAGACAAGGAGACCCCCGCCGGCGATGCCGGCGGGGGTCTGGGTTGCTCAGGAGCCGTGTCGCGTTGCGACTAGGGCGACGTGAACTGCAGCAGCTGGTTGTAGCCGGCGGGCACACCCGTCAGCGGGTCAACGGCCAGGCATGAAGCCAAACCAACGGTCGCCTGCGCACGCACGTTCACCAGCCAGAAGCCGGCCGGCATCAACGGCACCACGCTCGAGTGGCACACCATCGAGGTGTTGCCTGAGACGTCCGTCGCGGTGACGCGAACCAGGTACACGCGGCCGTCGCCGCCCGGGTACTGCCGCTCCATGCGCAGGCGCATGTTCCCGGGTGCCGTGCCGATCGCATCGTTGTTGAACGGTGCTGTGCCGTCCGGCTCATCGCTGAACACCGTCACAACCACCGACACCGGGCCGTCGCAGACGTCCACCGCGGAGGCCTGGAGGCCCACGGGGATCATGCCGCGGCGCGCGGGCCAGAGCATGGTCCGCAGCAGGCTGCTGGTGAGCACCGGCGCCACGGTGTCCTCGACGAGAACGTCGAAGTCGCAGGTGTTCACGTTGCCCGTCGCATCGGTCGCCGTGCAGCGGATAGTGGTGGTGCCGAGCGGGAACAGGCTCCCCGAGACCAGGCCCGGGTTGGCGCCGATCGAGACACAGCTCACCGTCACCGCGCCGTCGCAGGCGTCGAGCGCCGTCACCGTCGGGAAGTTCACGACCGTACCGGTCGGGCCGGTGCACTCCTCGGTGACCGCCGGCGAAACCGCCGGGCAACCGCTGAGTACCGGGGCTGTCGTGTCTTCCACGGTCACGGTCATCTCGCACGAAGCACTGAAGCTCGAGACCAAGCCCCTCGCCTCACAGCGCACCGTGTGGGCGCCCAGCCCGACGTAGCTGTGGTTGAAGACGATGTTGTACTCCGCCTCCGGAGCGCCTGCGGCCACGTTCACCACGCTCTGGCTGACGCCGTCCACGAAGAACTCCACGTCCATGGCCTCACCGCTGCACGAGGTGACGTCGAAGGTCAGGTCGTGCGGCGTGCCCGTCGGCGACGAGCACTCGATCGTCTCGTCAGCCGGACAGGCGACCAGGACGTTGCGGATATCGAGGGCGATGCCGTTCGCGTACTCCGCGTCGAGGCTCGGCACGAGCGTCACGACGCCCGTTCCGTCGAGGTTCGCTCGACGGACGGCCGAGGCGGCAGGTGTGTAGCCATTGAAGAAGCCAGGGGAAGCCACCGTGTAGTAGATGTGGCCTCCGGCAAGGTCCAACGCCAAGTCACGCGGCTGCTCCGCGAACCCGCCCGCCGGATTGGGGACGAGGAGTACGGAGTTCGCGGGCGGTCCCGCCATGTCGGAGTGGAAGATGCCGTTGTTGAGCGCCGTCCAGTAGACGCGACCGCCAGCCACATCGAGTTCGACGCCGGAAATGAACCTAGCGGTCGGCAACGTCGCGGGGGCATGCAGGAGCGTCGGTCCAGCGCCGGCGAAGTCGAAGAAGCCGAGCGAGTCCCTGAGGACGCCTGTGCTAGGCGAACCGTCACCGACGTAGATCCGGTTGTTCGCCGGGTCCAGCGCGACACCGTTGCCGAACGTGGCGTCGTTCGAAAGCTGGATGGCACCCGTGCCGTCGAGGTTCGCACGCCACGTGCCCGTCGCAAGGCTGCCAGCATTGCCCGCGCCGCCTCCCGAGAAGGTCGGCCGCCACTGGTTGATGTAGAGGAAGCCTGAGACCGAGTCAATCGCGATGCCCGTCGGGCGATCCAAGGTGCCCGTCGCGATCAGCGTGGTGACATTGGACCCGTCGAGGTCGGCTCGCTTCACCGCATGACTCGTACCGTGCTCGGTCCAGTACATGTGCTCGTTCGTGAGATCGAGCGTGATGCCGAAGGGCTGATCCAGCCCCGCGATGACCGTCTCGACGCTCGTCCCATCAAGGTTGGCTCGCCGGATGCGACCAGCGACCGTCTCGGTCCAGTACATCTTCCGGATGCACGGCGAGCAGTCGAGCGGAGGACAGTCTGTGAGTGCGAGCTCGGTGCTGCCGGCGACGCCGGCGCCTGCCGCAACGCTTATGCCCGAGGGGGCTGAAGCACCGCCAGCTCCGCCGACGACGGACGTGGTCCCGGTCATCGCGAGGGTCGCGGCAACCTTGATGCGACCGCCGGCGCCCCCACCACCGCCTGCGCTGAAGGTCTGGCTGCCGCCATTCCCGCCGTTGCCGCCCTCCGCGGAAAGTGTTCCCGAGATGTCGCCGGACTCGCCGCAAATCTGGATTCCGCCACCGGATCCAGCGCCGCCGCCTGTGCCCGAGACCGGCGGGCTGCTGGCGCCGGCACCGCCGTCAGCTAGCACGCTGCCTGAGATGCTGACCGAGCAGGCGTTCAGCAAGATGGCGCCACCGCCGTTGCCGCCGGCTCCACCGGCAGGAGCCAAGTTGTGGCTGGCTCCGGAACCTCCGCCGGACCCCATGTCGACACCACCACTGCTCACCGTGCCGTAGGCCGGACCCCCCGGCTGCAGGGGAGGGCTGCTAAGGGTTGAGTTGGCTCCATTGCCGCCTGCCCCGCCGTGCCCCGCACCGCCCCCACCGTTGCCGTGGATGTTCGGACCGAATGTGCCTCCGGGCCCCGCGCCGGGGCCTGCGCCGCCAAGTCCCGAGTTCGAGCCGGGTGCGTTCGGTGCGCCGCCGAGGAAGCCGGCTGCCGTGCCGTCAAGCGTCCCGTCGATGTCGATCGCCTGGGCCGTGATCGAGAGCGGCACGCCGGGATCGACGAAGACCGTCGCGCCTGCGGGGATGCTGAACGTGCCGACGTTGGTGAACGTGCCGGAGAGGACGTCGCCGTTGGCAGGCGTAAGATCCGCGCCGGCGAGGTCGCTGCCCACGATGGTCGCCGCTTCAGCGCCCGGAAGATCGGGGCTGGCCCCGAAGCAGACGAGGACGAGCAACAGCAGGATGCTGGCTCGCGCCGTGTGGAAGAAGGAACGCGTCGGCGTAGCGGATGTCGTCACAGATAGCCTCCCGGCAGATTCTCGCCGCCCCATCCCTGGAGGCCTTTGGCGAGCGCACATACCCAAGCGGATTCTAGGGATGAGCCTTTCGTACCGCAAGGCATGTCGCCAGCAAACAGCACGAAAAGGCCCCCGCCGGCGGTGCCGGCGGAGGCCTGGGTTGCTGAAGAGCTCGTTCCGGGTCGCTACGGCCCGGTTCGCTAGGGCGACGTGAACTGCGCGATCTGGTTGTCGCCCGCGGGGATGCCCGTGAGCGGGTCCACCAGGAGACACGAGGCCAAGCCAGCGGTGGCCTGCGCACGCACATTGACCAGCCAGAAGCCGGCCGGCATCAACGGCACCACGCTCGAGTGGCACACCATCGAGGTGTTGCCTGAGACGTCCGTCGCCGTGACCCGAACGAGGTACACGCGGCCGTCGCCACCCGGGTACTGCCGCTCCATACGCAGGCGCCTGTTCCCGGGTGCCGTGCCGATCGCGTCGTTGTTGAACGGCGCTGTGCCATCCGGCCCATCGCTGAACACGGTCACCACCACCGACACCGGGCCGTTTGGGGGGAATTGAGAACGGCCCGCCCCTCGTGAGGGCGGGCCGCCAGATGACGTGAGCGGGAGGCCGCTGCTACAGGTTGATGTTCACACCGGCGAAGACCGAATGGACGATCAACTGGTTGAGCTGCTGGCGAGCCTGGGCGGCGCCGCTGGTGCTGTGGCTGAAGTCCATCGCGTCGTACGCGCGCAGGACGTTGTCCACGAACAGCATGTTGTAGCCACCCGTGAGCGCGATGCAGCGCGAGAGGCGCCAACGGAAGCCGATCTCGATGTCCGCGCCGAAGACGATCTCGGTCGCCGTGCTACGGGCCGCGTGCGGGCCGCCCACGAAGATCGAGGTGTCGGTGACGTCCGCCTTGCGGCTGAGATCACCCATGATGCCCTTCAACGAGAAGTTGAGCGTGAAGTTCGGGCTGGCGTCCCAATGGGCGCCGATACCGAACTGAGCCGCCAAGAGGTGGTTCTCGACGTCCGACTGGACGAACGCGGGGCCGGCCCCGACGAGCACGCCCCCCGGGAAGTCGAGGCGCGAGGTCTCCTCGAAGCGCATGGTGCGGAAGCCAACGATCAGGTCCCAGCGCCAGTCACCCGAGCACTCGAACTCACCGACGAAGTTGACCTCGGCGCTCCACATCTCGGCTTCGCTGCTCAAGATGCCCTGCGCGGCCGTGGACGCGCCACCGACTCCACCGGGACCGGGTGCGAAGCCGAACCGGCCGAGCGTGGAGTTGGCCGTATCGTCCCAACCGTCGCCGAACCAGGTGAAGCGTCCCTCGAGCCACTTGCCCGGGGCGACGGCATAGCGCGCCGTACCGCGAGCACCCAGCTCAAGCTCGTAGTCGAGCGACTCCCAGTCGAACTGGTCATTCGCGCCGAAGATGGTCTCACCGACGTAGCCCTCGGGGCTGTTCGGGATGGAGAACATGCCCTCGACCGTCAGCTCGAAGCGGCCGTAGCGCCGGCCGCAGCAGTCCACGGGCCAACAGCACTTATCGCGGCGCTGGCCGCAAGCCGGGTCGCAGTCGCCGCCCAGGTAGGGCGTGGCGGGCTGGTAGACGTTGCGCACGATGCGCCTCTGGGTCCCCGGGGCCTCGGCCGGTGCCTCGATGACCTCCAAGGGCGCAGGCTCCTCCTCGACGATCACCTCGTCGGCGGGGGGCGGAGCCGGGGGGGCCTCGTCGTCGGGCCACGCCATGGCGGGGCCGGCGGGCGGCATGTCAACGTCGGCGTTTGACGGCGGCAGCGCCGGCTGCGGAGCCGCAGGCGTCGGACCCGTCGGACGCGGCTGGCAGGGCGGGAAGTCGCTGAAATCTGCGTCGTCGGGGCCGGGAATGCCGGGCTGGGCGCTCGGAACGCGCGGAGCGATCACACCGGGCTGGGCCGCGGGAGCGCGCCACGTGCGAAGCACCATGCCGGGCCGCAGCTCGCTGTCGTAGAGGTTGCGCGCGGGGGGTACGACACCGGGCTGCGCGACCGACGGCGTCAAGCCGGCGGGCTGCACGAGCCGGGCGGGCACCGGGCGCGGAGCCGTGTAGGTGCCGCGCAGGGGCGCCAAACGGCGCTCGGCCCGCACCTGGCGAAGATCGCCAGCCGGCGGCGCGCCAATATCCTTGGACGTCGCTTTCTTCGGCGTCGCAATGTCGTCACCCGCGTGGGCCGTGCCCACACTCAGGACGCATGCGAACCCCAAAACGACCGCAAACACCGTCCAGAACCGCTTGGTTCCCATGTATCCCTCCGCCTGGCTGCACCCGACGTCAAGTCGCGGCGCACCTCTGCCAATGGCCTATGGGGGTTATAGGTCGGCTATCCCCGTGCAATCAAGAGTTACGGGACCGCAAACCCCAGCATTCCGTGAATGGATGCCGCAACCTGGAGGCGCGTCACGTCACCGGAATGCCATGAGGGCCGAGACAGCGCCGTACTACCTGGGAACGAACGAACTTCTGGGCAACGCTGGGGGTCCACGGAGACCATGAGGAAGCGGCCGGGATACTTACTACCTGCGCGCGTGCACGTGCGGTCGGGATCTGCCAGCAACCCGCTGGCACAGAAGCCGATTTTTCCGCCCTTGCAGCCTCGCGCATGGTTGTGGCGCCGGGTGTGACTGAGTACCTTTGTGGCAGGCTCAGTCCAGGGAGGTTTGTAGCCATGAGGAAGAGTATTGTCTTCGCCGCGTTGGCGGTGTCGTTGGCCTTTGGGGCAGCGGGTTGCGGTAGCCAGAGTGAAACGGGCGGCTTCGGGTCGTTCAGTCTCACCAGCGTTGTCCCGAACCCGGTCCCGGGCATGGTCCCGACCATGGTCACCATCAACGGTGGTGACTTCAGCAACCAGATCGGAACCATCGTCCAGGTCGAATGGATCGCTGACACGGGGACTCCGTTCCTTGGTGGCACCAGCCAGACCGCAACGACGACGGGCACGATCACGTCGGCCACGACGATCGACACGACGACGCCGCGCGTCGTCATCTGCGGACCGAGCTCGATCACGGCGGCGATCCGCGTGACGCTTCCCAGCGGCGTCTGGGGCCAGTCGGCCGCAGGTTTCATCACCTTCTCGGCGCCGACGGTCACCAGCTTCGCGGGTGGCGGCATCTTCCCCGCCGCGGTCCCCACGGCCTTCATCCTGAACGGCACGGGCTTCGGCGACATCGGCTCGCCCGTCACCGTGCACTGGAGCAGCCCGTCGCCGATCTTCGACGCCGGCGCCTCCACGACGACGACCACCACTGCCGTGGTCGCCTCCGCGACGACGATCTCAGGGACCTCCCCCCTGGCGCTCGTCTGCGGCCCCGTCTCCATCGGCGCCACGATCACCCGCGTGAGCTTCCAGGACGGTTCCTGCACCCCCACCGCCGGCCCCACCCCCTCGGCCACCTTCGTCGCCCCCACGATCACCTCCGTGCTCAACACGGGTGGTGGCCTCGACAACGGCACGAACGGCTTCGCGGCCGCCATCCCCGAGTCCTTCACGGTGACGGGCACCGGCTACGGTCCGCTCGGCGGCACCGCCACGGTCAACATGACGGCCGCCAACACGATCTTCGTGAACGGCACGACCACCACCACGTCCGTCACGGGAACGATCACCTCCACGACGACGATCAGCGTCGCCGGCAGTGCACTGGCCGCCATGTGCAACAACCCGGCCGGCCTCACGACGAGCAACGTCACCTTCGAGGTCACGCTGCCTGACGGCGCCTGCACCCCCACGGGCGCCGGCGCGCCGGGCGTCTACAACGCCCCGCAGATCACCTCGATCGTCAACACGGGGGGTCGCGCGCCTGACACGGGCACGAACGGCTTCGCTGCCGCGATTCCCGAGACCTTCTCGATCACCGGTACGCGCCTCGGCGTCGCCGGCGACGCGGTCTCGGTCACCTTCACGTCGGCCGGCGGCACCCTGATCTACTCGGGCGCCACCGCTGCCGCAGCCTCGGTGCCCGCCACCGTGACCAGCAGCACCCTGATCACAGGCACGAGCCCCGAGGCCGTGATGTGCGCCGTGGGCCTGACGGCCGACAACCAGAACGTCAGCGTCCTGGTCAACGGCGGCTCCTGCAACCCCGTCAACGTGGTCGCCGTCATGAACGCCCCGTCGTTCACCTCGATCGTCAACACGCAGGGTGGTTCGCCCTGGAACGGCACGGCCAACTTCGCGCCGGCCGTGCCCGAGTCGTTCCTCATCACCGGCGACCGTTTCGGTCCGGTGGGCGGCATCGCCATCATCACGTGGGAAGACAACGGCGCACCGACGCCCTACGCCGGTGGCACCGCGAACTCCACGACGGTGCTCGGCCAGATCACGTCCTCCACGACGATCACCGGCATCAGCCCCGAAGCGGCTCTGTGCTCGACCATCATCAACGTAGGCCAGAACATCCTCGTGACGCTGCAGGGCGGCTCGTGCACGCAGAATGCCATCGCGGCGCTGCTCCTTCGCACGATGACGACCACGGCCATCGCCAACGATGACCGCGGCGGCGCGACGTTCTTCTCGGCGATTCCCGAGCAGTTCACCGTCACCGGCACGGACTTCGGCCCGATCGGCGGGACCGCCACGGTGCGCTTCACCGTTGACGCCGCGACGGCAGCCGGCACGGCGGCCACGCCGTTTGCCGGCGGCACGGCCGCCTTCGTGGACGTGCTCGCGACGATCACCTCGCGCACGACGATCGTCGGCACGAGCCCCGACGCGCTCCTCTGCCCGATCCCGGGCACCGACCCGGCCACGCAGCTGACCGCGGGCATCGACCTCTCGGTCACGCTCGAGGGCGGCTCCTGCACCGACACGGACGCGCCGCTCAACCTGCCGGCCCTCATCCAGGGCCCCTCGCTGGTCTCGGCCGATCTGCTGATCCCCACGCCCCCCGCCACGGGTTCGGCCGGTGGACCGGCCCTGAACGTGCCGACGACGGTCGCCCTGGGTCAGGACGAGATGCCTGAGATCCGTATCACAGGCACGGGCTTCGCGCCGCTCGGCGCCGTCGCGCTCGTCACCTTCGTCGACATCGGCAACGGCACAGGTGCCGCGGACCTCAACGGCGCCGCGACGATCACCGTCCCGGCCTTCGTGGTCAGCGAGACCGTCATCGAGGGCCGCCTGCCGGCCATCACAATGGCGCGGCTCTCGGCAAGCGAGATCGTTCGGACGAGCGTCGTGCTTGCGCCGAACGGCTCGTGCACGTTCGACGACGCCATGGTCAACCTCGTTGCCCCGCCGACCATCACGACCGTCGTCAACTCCGACGCGACGGCCGGCAACAACGGCTTGACCGCGACCGGCTTCGCCGCAGCGGACTTCTATGCCGGCCAGGATGACCGGATGCTCGTTACGGGGACGGCTTTCGATAGCGCAGCCGGCGCTCCGCTGGGCGACCTGTTCGTCTACTCCACGGTGGATGGCTTGGACGCGGTGACGCAGCTTCCCAACCGCCGGCTCGGCACCAATACGCCGACGGCGGGCACGCCGTGGTTCACGGATCTCGGTTTCCGTGGAAACATCACGGGCCCGGCTACCGCTGGCGGCAGCATCCGGCTCGAGAAGCTCGCGACGGATCTCGACGCGGACAACGACGGCCTCGTGCCCTACTCGGTGCGGTACGTCAATGCTGACGGGCAGTTCCACGACTTCGCCGCGGGCAACATCCGCGTGCAGAGCGCCACGGTCAACCCGACGGGCATGGGCTCGACCCAGATCCGCAACAACAACAGCATCGCCGTCAACCCGGTATCGTTCACGGACGACTTCGGCACCGCCGGGGCTGACGTGACGGACGGCACAGACGGGGCCAACATCCTCGCCGTGTCCAACGACGAGACGCCTGGCGGCGGGTTCGGGTTGTTCAACGCGACGGACATCCTGCTGATGCGCAGCGTCGATGGTGGCCGTACGTTCGCGAATGCGCCGCTTGGCGCTGCCGCGATCGACCTGCTCCCGGCTACGGCTGTTCGCAGCTTCGCGAAGGTCGCGTTCGACAAGTTCGGCAACGGCGTCCTCAGCTACATCGTGGATGACTTCGCCGGGATCAACTTCGACGCGACGCTGATCTGCCTCACGACCGCCGACTCCGGAGCGACGTGGGTCCTCAGGTTCTTGCCGAACTACGGGCCCTTCTCCGCCGGCCTGATCAACAGCTTGGACGTCTCGGTCGGCAACGACGAAGCGACGACGGGCTCACGTTTCGGCTTCGCCTTCGTGGATTCCACCGCAACGACGGCCCCCGGCGACGTGGTTCGCGCCATCGACTTGACGTACACCGGGTACACGACTGATGTGGGTGCGTTCGGCAACGTGCCGATCAGCCAGACCGTGGTCGCGCCGCTGGGTGGGATCACGGCGTGCGAGTGCGCCATCGGCAACTCGGGCGAGTTCTACGTCGGTTGGCAGGAGCCGCCGTTCGTCGGCCCGCCCCCCTTCACGACGAACTTCATGTTCGACGTCGATCTGGACGGGATCGCGAACCCGACGTTCACCTTCGGCACGGATCAGTTGGCCTTCACGGACTTCATCCCGAACTTCGCGTTGCCGGCCTACTCAGACGTCCAGTTCTTCGAGCCCACCATGGACATGTGCGTCGCGCGTGCGGGCGCCGGGGCAGGCCGCTTGCTCTGGGTGTATGACCACATCCGCCCGAACGTGGGTCCGGAGCCGGACCACGCCCAGGTGATCGCCCGCTACTCGGACGACAACGGCACGGCTTGGTCGGCCGGCGTCGTCACGCATGCGGTGGACGCGGCGGACCGGTTCATTCCGGCCGTCTGCTCCGACGCCGTCACGGGTCGCTTCTACCTGAGCTGGTACGACACCACGTCCAGCATCGCCACCGGCAACACGTCCTTCGAGCGCTACGGTGCAGCGAGCGCCAATGGCGTCACGTGGAGTACCAGCCGCAACCTGTCCGGGACGCGCGGGCCGAGCACGCATCCCTTCGACTTCGACACCGACTTCGGAGCGTACGCCGGCATCGCGGTCCACAACGGCTGCGTCTACGCGACCTGGGGCGACACGGTCGACACCGCGAGTGGCGCCGGCGCGGACCCGATCATCGTGGGCTACCAGCAGAAGTAGCGCCGACCGGATCGACAACCAATCGGCCGCCTCCTTCGGGAGGCGGCCGATTCTCGTTTTGGCCCGCGCTAGTTTCCGTTCAGGCCCGTGTCCTTGGGCGTCTTGCTGGGGTCGGGCTTGACCAAGGCACGGCCGTCGTAGACGAAGCGCTTGATGACCGCTTCCGCTGCCTCCGCCTCGGGCAGCACAAGGCGGATCTGGTTCATGGTGGGCTGCACGGCGGCGAGGTAGCGGGCCGCGAACTCCTTGTTCGTCCACGAGGCCAGCGCGGGGTCACGCACGACGCGCTCACGCTCCTTGAAGCCACCCGCGAGCGCCGCGAGCACTCGCTCGACCTGCTGCCCGTTCAACCTGAGGCCCATGTTCGCAAGTGCCTCGGCGACCCTCTTCATACGCGGGTCGCGCTGCTTGCCCTTGCGCACGGCCAGGGCGCGGGCCTGCCGCTCGAAGCGGTCGAGCGCCGCGTCGCTTACGGGATCCTCGGCACGCGCCGCGACCCAGCGGTCGTAGACGAACAGGCCGGCCGCGACGACTGCGACGTTGAGCAGGACGGCATGGGTGAGCTTCATAGGCTGGATCTCCTGGGCTGATCGCGTGGAAGTCTCGACCACGCATGGCTCGATTGCCAGTCTCGGCTCGATCGAGGCCCTCGGGATCCCGCCCGCGCAACGTCACCGCCTGCCATCTCGTGACGACGAGGGGCTCAGTCGCCCTTCGGTGGCGCGACCTGGTCGGGGACCCGCATCATGAAGATGCGCTTGCCCTCGGCTTCGACCACAAGGCGGCCGTCCTCGATCCGGTAGGTCTCGGTGATGGCCATCTCGGTAGGTGCGGGCTCGCCCCCGACGGTCGTCGTCGTGAGCTCGATGGCCCCCTTGAGTTCCTTCCAGGTGCCCCCGGTCTTCCAGTCCTTGTCGCCCATCGGGATGACGAAGTGGAAGGTGTTGTCGGGGTTGAGCTCGAGGCGGAAGTCGTCGACGTCGTTCCCGGCCTGGACCTGGTCGAGAGCCTTCTTGGAGAGCGTGACGTGAAAGCCGTCGGCGTCCTTGGCGCGGCCCTTGGTCGTCAAGGCAACATCCACGATGTAGACGCCCGGGAGCGGCTCGACGCGCAGATGGTCGTCCGGCCGCACCTCGTCGCCACAGGCAGTCAGGATCAGGAACCCAGACATCAGGAAAGCAGCGTTCAACCTCACTTCGACTCCTCGGGCTTCTCGGTCATGGAGATCGGAGGAAGCGGCTTCGGCTGCGGCTTGGGCGTCGGGCTGGTGCTCCCCGGCACGGGCGGCATCATGGCCGGCAACGCGGCGTAGAGCTTGGCCGCCTGGTCCTGCGGGATGAGGCTCTTCAAACGCGCGTGCAGCGCGCCGTGGATGCCCGCGGCCTTGGCCCGGAAGCGAGCGCGCTGCACCTCCGGCACACCGTCCACGACAGCCCGGTGTGCGTCGCGCAGGTTGGCGCGCAGCTTCAGCAGGTGATCGTGCAGGAGGGGCAGGATCACCTCCTCCTTGTCCGCGGGCAGTTCGATGTCGGACTTCCTGAGCAGGCCGCGCACGGCGTCGGCGTCGTAGGTCTCAGGTGTCACGCCCTCGGCCGAGCGGAGCGCCGCCTCGATCTCCATGCGTTCGCCGAGCCCGCCGCCGATCAGCTCGGCGCCCGTGCCCTCGCCGCTGCGGTCGCGGTCGCCGTGAAACATCATGTGGTAGGCCGCCAGGGCGCCGACGACCACGACGACCTGGGTCACGAACATGCCGAGATTCTTCATGGCGGCCGATCCTACCCGGCGCCCGGCGCTAGAGGCCGCTGATGTCGAGCGGAACGGTCACGATCAGGTTCCCGCCCACGTCGTACAGGCGCGCCGTGCCGGCGGTCGGCACGGGCCCCAAGCCGACGCCCGCGGTGTCGGTATCGAAGCGGAACTGGAACGTCGGGCCCGATCCCGTCGTCGGCACCGGATTCGTGACCGTGCTGAAGCGCAGCGTCGTCGCCGTCAGGTCCTCGCTCCACCCGAACGGGAGCAAGGCCATGCCACCGGGGATCACCTCCAGCCAAGGGGGTGTCATGTCGGCGAACACCAGCTCGATCTCGTAGATCTCCGTGAGGCCCGGAACGCCGTCCGCGTTCATGATGAGCTGCAAGGCCGCGTAGTACTCGTCTTCGAAGAGGGGGTGATTGTCGACCACGAAGAGCGACGCCTGGATCGCGTCCACCACGAGGACATCGAAGCTCATGACCTGGACGCGCACGCCGGGATCCTCGATGCGCACGCCGACTGTGTAGAGGTCGCGCTCGCCGTCGCCGCCCGGAACGAGCGAGGCGATGTCGATGGTGATACTCCCGTCCACACCAGCGTCGATCAGGCTCGTCGCCATCGGCAAGGAGGCCATCGTTTCGTCGGCCACGTCGATGGCCGTCGCGCCCGCGTCGTCTGCGTCGCCGAGCTTGTGTACGAGCCGGAAGCGCAGCTGCGAAGCGGGCAGACTCGCCGGCATGAGAGTGATCTGCCCGACCGTGTCGCGCAGCAGCGCGATGCTCTGCGGACCGTAGCGGAAGGACGCCAGCGCCACCTCGGGGCAAGCCTCGACCAGCACGGTGAGGTCGGCGTGACTCGTGTTGCCGTCGAAGTCCGTGACCGTAAGACGCGGGCGGTACACGCCGGGGAGGACGAACGCGAAGGTCGGATGCGGAACCGCCGCATCGGCCACGCCGTCGCCGTCGAAGTCCCAGGAGAAGGTGAGCGCCTGGTCCTCGGCGTCGGTGCCGTGGCCGTGGAACTGCACGGCCTGCGCCGGAGCAACCACGAGCGCTTCCGCGCTGGCCCACGCGGACGGCGGCAGGTCGACCGGTGCGTCCGTGACGAGGATCCGGATCTCCGCCTCGGACGGCGGTCCCATCTCGTCGTCCGTCAGCCGCACGCGCACACGGTGCACGCCCGGATCTGCGAACACGGGGCTGATCACGCGGCCGCTCATGTCGCCGAAGACGCCGTCGTCATCGAGGTCCCACTCGATGGCGAACACCGCGCCGCCGTCGATGTCCGTACCGGCCGCGACCAGGTCAAGCGGTGTGGTCGTGTCCGTCGAAGCGGCCCCCGAGGGGACGCTGATCTGGCACGAGGGCGCATGATCGGGGTACGCCGGGCCGTCGCAGAGCACGAGGAACGCCGACGCCTCCGACGACTCCATCTGGTCATCGGTGACCGTGACGCGGACGGGAAATCGCCCCGTCTCGGGGAGCGTGAAGCTCGCCGTCGGCGATGCGGTCGTGACATCCGCCGTGCCGTCGTCATTGAAATCGAAGGCGTACTCGACGATCGCGCCGCCATCGGGGTCGACGGCCTCGACCTCACAGAACACCTCGCTCGGCGCCGTGCCGTGCAGCGAGCGGACGCGGAGCGCCACGGCGGGCTCCGTGGGCGGCATGGCGCCGCCCATGACATTGACGCGCAGGATGGCCACGTTGACGTTGCCGTCGGGGCCGTTGGCTGCGAGCCGCACCGTCTTGGTGCCCTCGGTCGCGAACGTGAACGTTGCCGTCTGCGTGGTGGCGTCGTCGGTGCCGTCCTCGTCGAAATCCCAGGCGTAGCTCACGACACCGGCGTCCACGTCGCTTGCCTGCCCGTAGAAGGTGAACAGCGTGGCCGTCGTCCCGCTCAGGACGTCGGCTGTGGCCTGGACGCTCGCGGTGCCGCGCACGACGCCGCCCCCACCGCCGCCTCCGCAGGCAGGGAAGAGCAGGACCGGGAAGAGCAGGACCGGGACCAGCAGGCGCGGCATAGGGAGCCTCCAAAACGGTCGCCCATGGTCCCACAGCCTTGTCGGGCAGACCAACGGCAAGCGATCGCTCGGCCACGACCCCGGTCGTTTCGGCCAGGGCGCGTATGCTCCCTGCGTGCACACCCGTCAGCCGCCCGCCGGCCACGCCGAGGCCCTCGCGACCTGGCTCGACCGCCTCACCGAGGACGTCGGCGAGCATCCGCGCGCGCTGGCGCCCCTGCCCGTCTACGCCACGGGGCGCGACGATGTCGCCGCCGGACGGCTGCTCGGCGCGGCCCACCTGGTGCTCTGGCGCTCGCTGATCCTCGACGAGGAGGACCGGCTCTTCGCGCTCGATCTGGCTCCGCCCGAGTCCGAAGCTGACGCCTGGGGCCTGGGCGCGCTGACGCACGGCGCGTTGGTCGAGGCCTTGCGGGCCGCGCTCCCGGCCGCCGTGGAGGCCGGACGCGAGGGTGAGGAGCTGGGCGTCCTCACGGTGCCCGTCCCCGCGTTCGATGCGCTCTGGCTGCGGGGGCCCGGCGAGGACGGCCTGATCCCGATCGTCCCGGTCGGCGATCGAGTGGCCGCCCGCGTGCGCTACGACGAAGCAGGCGTTCTCGAGGTGCTGGGCCCCGAGGCTCGACGGCACCGCGACGACGAGCTGGCGAGCGAGGCGCAGCAGGCCTGACCTCCGTCCCGTCTCCTGCGACAGCCCGTGCGCGTGGCCTGCATGCACCCCGACACCTGGGATCGCTATCACGTTCAGCACGAGGACCGGATCTGGACGCTGCGAAGATCGATCAGGAGGGCGGGAGCCCCCCGCGGATGGGGAGCTCAGCCCATCGGCCTGGCTACATGTTGAAGTCGATGTGCCAGAGGATCATCGGCAGCACGTTCGAGCGGCTGCCACTCGTGCTCGTGGTGGCGAAGACGCGGAACTCCGGCCCCATCGTGACGCGACCGCCCATGATGTCCGTCTCGAGACCCACGCCCGCGTACACGCCCCAGCTGTTCTGGATGGCGTCCAAGATGCCGAAGTCGAGGTTGTCCTTGCCCCGGTCCCAGCCCGAGACGTGGGCCCAGCCAAGGCCCGCGCGCAGCACGCCGCGTACGCGCGCCTGCGGCCGCAGCACGTGCTTGATGCCGATGTTCACGGCCACGAACACAGCGTTGTTCGCGTCGTTGATCCCGTTGAAGTCGTCGGTGAGATCCTGGTAGTGCATGCTCATCTCGGCGTAGGTCGCCGACGAGCACGAGGAGCAGAGCAACTTGCCGCCCTCGACGAAGAACCCGACACCGGGGTAGACGCTCACGCCCCCGCCGAAATAGCCCTGGTCACACTTGTAGCGATCGGCACCACACGGGTTGGGCACGCACGGCGTCGGCGCGCACGGCGGCGGCTCGCAGAAACGGCTGAGGCGACCGCGGCCCGGTTCGGGCTCGATCGCGACGATGTCCTGCGGACGGAGCGGGACTTCCTCGACGTCCTGCGGACGGAGCGGGACTTCCTCGACGTCAGGAGCCTGCGGCACGGCGGGCGGAGCCGGAGCAGCCGGCGGCGGAGGGTTGTCGGGGCCGGGAGCCTCGTCGGCCGCCGGCGCAAGGCGTGCGGCAGGCGCACGGCCGTCGCCCCCGAAGGACGGGCACGGGGCCGGGTAGTCGTCGGACGCGGAGCCGAAGACCCCGCCCGTCCGCAGCTTCGTCGCACAGCCCGCGAGAGTCAGGGCCCCGAACGTCAGTGCCGCCATCACGGCCACGGTATTGCAGAGTCGCTTGCCCATCGCTTCCCAGCCTCCCAGCGCCGGCACGCGCACGCACCCCTTCGCACCTGGGGATTGTACGGAGCCGTTGCTAGGGATGCGACTCCCGACCTCGCCACGACGTACAGGGACCTTCACACCTCTCGACGTGACGAGTTGGTGACGACAGGAGCCCCCTCACCCGCGAAGGCCCACGCAGCCGCGCTCCGGCCCGCGTGAGGCAGGAACCGGCGCGCAGCGCGCGCGCCAGGCGACACGAGCTAGCCTGCATGTCGCATGAAGCGCGCGGCGTGGAGCGTCGGGGCGGCCGTTCGTCGGCCGATGGCGTCACCGGCCATGGCCGCGTTCGTCGTCAGGGCGTCCTCGCGCCGTCAGCGCGCCCGTAGTCGAAGCCGAAGGAAGGAGGCGGGGCCGAATCCCCCCTCTGACGAGCTTCGGCAAGGAGTACGGGCGCGAAGACGAGCGAGGACCGCGCGATCAACACAAGTTCATGCAACATGCAGGCTAGAAGTTGAACAGGACGTGCCAGGCAAGCTGCGGAACCAGGTGCGGCGACAGCCTGCTCTCGGGCGAGACCAGCAACAGGGAGAGCTCGGGCCCGGTCGTCAGGCCCGGGGCCAGGTCCACCTCGTAGCCCACGCCCACGTAGCCGCCGACGTGGTCGGTGGCCCGGTCGAGGAAGCTGTTGGCCGCCGTGGCGCGCAGCCAGACCGCGCCGGCGCGCAGGGTCCAGTGCGCCCGAGCGCACGGCGACGAGCTCACCTTGATGCCGCCCCGGATCTGCGCCCATGTACCGCCGCCGTCAAACCAGAGTGTGTCGCTCGTGTCCTGCCAGCCCGCCTGCAGCTCGAACGACCACGTACCCGTGGGCGTGCGCGAGAACACCTGCCCTGCCTCGAGGCCCCCGCCGAATCCGGGGCTCGCGATGGCGACGCCTCCCGCGTACAGCTCCCCCCGCGGTGCGCGCCGCAGCGGCGTGCCCTCCGAAGCGTCGAGCCACCAGGTCAGGCGGTAGTTGAACTGGGGCACCGAGCGCACCCGGAACTCGCTGTCCCGCGTCACGGCCATCACGACGATCTCGGGGCCGGCGCTGATCCGGGAGGTCAGATCGGTCTCGAAGCCGACACTGGCGTAGAGGCCCGCGTAGTTGCCCGGCCGCTGCAGGATGTTGGGCTCGCCGTTCGCCTGCAGCCAAAGCGCGCCGTAGCGCAGCGTGAGGTGCCGCCGCCCGCTGGGGTTGAACGACGTCTTGGCGCCCGCGCGGATCTGGTACCAGTCCCCGGCCCCGGGGTTGCCGTCGTCGGCGAAGTCCTCGTCATCGAGGAACTGCCAGGTCCCGCCCACTTCGGCGGACCATGTTGCCGTGGAGCTTCGGCTCAGCACCTTGCCGGCTGCCAAGCCGAGCCCGATGTTGGGCAGCAGCGAGAGGGAGCCGGTCGCGTAGGTGCTGCGACAAGGCGGCGCGGGCCAGCAGCCGATCGTGCACGGCGTGCAGCACGCGCCGCGGCGCGTGAGCCGGGGCGCACGTGCTGTCGTCTCCGCCGGCAGCGCCTCCGCCGGCAGCGTCTCCGCCGGAAGGGTCTCCGCGCCTGGCCCCGTGGGCATGCGGGGCGCGAGTCGCGCCCCGCTGCAGCCTCCAATCAAAGCACCAAGGAGAACCGCGAGGACCAGGGTCCAGCTTGCCCGCCGTGCCATGTCGCGCCCCCGCCGCGCTCTACTTGGCACCGGCGGTCGCCGCCGCGGCTGCCACCTGCTCAGCGATCCACGCGTAGGTCGTGAACATGCCCTCGCGCAGCGGCGCCTCCGGGCGCCAGCCGAGCCGCTCACCGATCAGGTCGTTGTGGGAGTTGCGCCCTCGCACGCCCAGCGGTCCGTCAATGTGATCCAGCGTGAGGTCCTTGCCGGCGGCCTCCATGGCGAGCCGCGCGAGATCGTTGATGGTGACCATCTCATCGGAACCGATGTTCACAGGACCCATGAAGTCGGACTCCATCAGACGCCGGACGCCCTCGAGGCACTCGTCGATGTAGAGGAACGAACGCGTCTGGTCGCCATCACCCCAGATCTCGATCGAGCCGCCGTCGGGCGTCTCCGCGACCTTGCGGCACATGGCAGCAGGCGCCTTCTCGCGCCCGCCATCCCACGTGCCCTGCGGCCCGAAGATGTTATGGAAGCGCGCGATGTGTACCTCGAGACCGTAGTTGCGCATGTGGGCCAGGTAGAGACGTTCGCTGAAGAGCTTCTCCCAGCCGTACTCGCTGTCGGGCGCGGCGGGATAGGCCGACGACTCCTCGCAGTCGGGGTTGTCGGCGTCGAGCTGGTTGTGCTCGGGGTAGATGCATGCGGACGAGGAGTAGAAGTAGCGCTTCACGCCGGCGAGGCGCCCAAGCTCGACCGTGTTCAGGTTGATGAGCGCGGAGTTGTGCATCACGCAGGCGTCGTGCTCGCCGGTGAAGATGTAGCCCGCGCCGCCCATGTCGGCGGCCAGTTGGTAGACGTCGTCGATGCCATCGACGGCATCCCGCACGACGTTCGGATCGCGCAAGTCGCCGACGATGAACTCATCGCAGGCCGTATCGGAGAACTCGGGACGCTTCAGATCCACGCCCCGAACCCAGAAGCCCTCTTCCTTGAGGCGTACAGCCAGATGGCTTCCAATGAAGCCTCCTGCGCCGTTGACCAAAGCTCGCTTCGCGCCCATGACATCTCCCAACCCCAACATCGTCACGCGCGGGAAGATAGCATGGTCCTATTGGCCGTCGCGATCATGTGGGGATCCATGCCAACGCCCCCGGGTGGACCACGCCGCATCGCGGGAGGAGGAAGCTTGTTGCCTGAGACGCACGCCAAGGGCCGTGACCCGATCGCGATGCGGTGGGGCCTCAGCGTGCTTGCGCTGATCGTCTCGGTGTGGTGGGTGGCCACGACCTCTGGCTTCCCTTCGACCCACGCGGCGGTCGACGGGTTCTTCCGCAACACGATCGGCTTGAGGAGCGAGGACGCAGCGCGCGCCACGAACGTGGTCCGGAAGAGCTTCCACGTGCCGGCCTATGCCCTGCTGGCCTTCTGCGCCTGGTGCGCGCTGCCTCGCCGACGCCGCAGGCTCGCGCTCGTCCTCCCGATCGTGCTTGTGGTCGCCATCGTCGACGAGAGCGTGCAGGCCGCCCAGCCCGCGCGTCACGGGAGCTGGGTCGATGTCATCCTGGACCTGTTCGGCACGGGGCTGGGCCTACTTCTCGCCCGCCGGTTCGCCCCACACGCTGCCGAGGTCGCGTCACGCGACTGAGGCTGCCTCCCCAGGATGGTCGTTCGGGAGCGCGGCTGCGGTAAGATCCGAATCAAGCGGACGCGCATGCGCCGCCTGCGTGGCAATCGACGTGAGCTAGGAGTCAGAATCTCGTGATCGCTGCGATTCGCCGTGGCCTGCTGCAGCTCCTGGCAGGACCGTTTCGCGCATCGGCGAAGATCAACCGCGACGTGATGCTTGGCTTCATGCGCGGGGAGCGCGGCACTGTACTCGAACTGGGACCGGGTGGTGCCCCCTTGCTGCGCGACCTCGAAGGCCTCGACACCAGCAAGAAGATCGTGCTCGAGTTCGAGGGCGCGCTCGACGCCTCGCGCAACCTTGGCTACCGATGCCTGGCGCAGGACATGGGCAAGGAGGTCTGGGACCTGCCTGATGACTCCGTGGATCTCGTCGTCAGTTCCCAGGTGTTGGAGCACATCCCCCACACGGACCACGTGATGCGCGAAACGCTCAGGGTCTTGCGCCCGGGCGGCCGCGTGCTCGTGTCCGTGCCGAATCCCGGCGCCCTGGCCTACATCGTGATGATGCTCCTGACGATCAACCCGCCCATGAGCATGGTCTCCGACGAGTACTACGGCCTCGGCAACCCGTTCTCGAGCCGCCGCTTCCAGCGCTCGGCTGAGTTTGGCACCGAAGGCCACGGCCACCTGCGCTTGTTCACGATCCGCGGCATGAACGACCTGCTCAAGGTGCACGGATTCAAGGCGCTGCGATCCCACGGAGGGACGTGGGCCCTACCGCTGGTGGGCCGCTTTCTCGGACGTGTGCTGCCTTGGTATGGGCTGCTTACGATCGTGCTCGCGGAGAAGCCGCAGAGACCAAGTGCGTAGTCGGATACGATACGTTCGGACTGGGAGGCTCGACATGGCCCGGGGCGCCCTAAGGAAGTTGCTTTCGCTGTTCAAAAAGCCGGTCGATGCCCGCACCTATTGGGATGCCAGGTACGCAGGCGGCGGCACATCAGGTGCGGGCAGTCACGGGGACTTGGCCCACTTCAAGGCCGACGTCATCAGCGAGGCGCTGCGCAAGCATGACTGCGCATCGGTGATCGAGTTCGGGTGCGGCGACGGCGAGAACCTGGGGCTCTACGAAACCAAGCAGTACACGGGCCTCGACGTGAGCCGTGTCGCGGTAGAGCAGTGTCGTGCGATCTACGAAGGAGACGCGACGCGAAGATTCTCGCACTACGAGCCTGGCGCACCGAGCCCGGGAGAGTCGCGACGGGCAGACGCTGTCCTCTCGCTGGACGTTCTCTACCACGTCATCGACGATTCCATTTACAGAGCATCCCTCGCGGACATCTTCGACGCTGCCACCAAGCTGGTGATCCTGTACACGAGCTTGGATGCGTGGAAGTCAGAGCCATACGCCAAGGGATCACACGTGCGACACCGTGACACGCTGTCGGACCTTGGCAACTACCCTTGGCAAGTAGCCAAAGTGATCCCGAACCGGTACCCCGAACAATCAAGCGCAAGCTTCGTCCTCCTCACGCCGAACTGAAAGCCGGATTCGATAGAGAATGCGAATTCTCTGCATCGACAAGATCGAGACCAATGCGGGGTGGGGCCCGGGTGTTTCCTGGACAACGCATTGCGCCAGGCCGGCTTCGTTCAGCGCGACCTGCCCACTCAAATGCTCCCGGCCCATGGCTAACGATTCATGACCATGCAAGTGGTCCCCTTGCTAGTGCCTGAGCAGATGGCTAGGGCACGGCCGCAGCTCTATTCAGTGCGACACAGAACACAGTCATGGGCGGGGGCCACGGCGCCGATCGGCGGGCAAGGCGAGACGCCACGCGGCGAGCGAGTGACGGTCGGGTCCATGGCAGAACGCCACGACCGATCTGGCTAGCCGTGAGCGTGGAGAACATGTCGGAGGCCAAACCTTGCCGCAGCGGAGCGGCGACCGCGCCCTCAACGTCGTCAAATCGCGACTTTAGCGCGCTCAGCAGCCTATCGCCGGCTTCTAGGCTGATTTCGCGTTTCCCGTCCAATGACAAGTCGAAGGTGACGACCAGACGACCGCCTGGCCGGAGAACCCGGTGGAACTCCGCGATAATCGACTCGTACTCGCTCGTGTGCTCTAGCACCGAGATGCAGTAGACGGCATCGAACGATCCGTTGCGAATCGGGAGCGCTCGCATGTCACCACACTCGAATTCGACGCGACGCTCCTCAGAGCTCTTGATGTCCTGATAGATCGCGCGGAGTTGGCTGTCGGAGTCAATGCATCGGACGGACGCACCGGGGAACCTTGACGTGATGTAGTACGGGAAGAATGTAACTCCCGAGCCCGCGTCCAAGACTGACACGCCCCCCCCCGACTTCAGAGCTGGCAGCAGCCGGTCGAGTACGAAGGGATACTCCCACTGCCGGCTCCACTGATGGATGGGATCGCGTACCCAGCGCCTTGCGTACTCGCGCAAGGCGTCCTCGTTACGGGACAAGAAGCGGTCCGAGTACCTCTCCATGTCAAGGAAGCGGTCCGACGCGAGTACTTGGTGATACGCGCGCGTCGTGGGGACGCCAGCCGGCAAGGGGTACGCGGTCATTTTAGCCCTCTGTCCTCTAGTTGCACCGAACGCTGGTACCTTGCATCGGTTTCGCGCGCGCCATGATTCGGCGGATGAGCAACAGGCTTAGTGCAAGGTAAAGGACGTATGCGATGAGCCGCGCTACCGCAACCCCGAGCGACTGCAGATCCGCGAAACAGACAGCGCACAACACGTACGCACTGCCCCAGAGGCCGCTGAGCCAGAGCCCGTGCCACATGCGTCCGCTCGCAGCGAGTAGGTGCCCGAGTGGCTGCTGGGCAGCGAAGAGGCACACCGTGAGCGCGGATATCGCCAGCGTGCCCCAATGCTCCACAAACGAGGGGCCATACAGGCCCATGAGGAAGGGGCTGAGCGCGGCGACGATCAGGGCGCCCGGTACCGCGAAGGCGAGATTGACCCGAATGAGGGAGCGCAGGGTCCCGCGCACCTCCAACTCACGCCCACTCTCGTACTGCTCTGCGAGGACTGGAAGCGCCGCGCCGCAAACGAGCATTGGAAGTAGCACCAGAGCCGAGAACCACTGGTTGGCTGCGGCAAAGTAGCCAACGGACGCATAGCTTCCTGTGTGGTTCGCGAGGATTGCCAACGCCGCCCAGTTTGCGGGGCCGGTGAGCGCGTAGGCGAGGAAGGCCGGTAGGCTGAACGACCAGATAACCTTGCGCTCAGCCCAACAACCAGCAGAACTCCAGCGCATACCGTGCGCGGCAAGACGCGATCGCAGCGCAACGCCAGCGACGACGAAGTCAACCAGGGCGGACGCCACCAGCCCCCCGGTGGCACCAGCTACTCCGGCGAATCCCGCGCCCGCGAGGATGAGGGGCAGGCCAACAGCGGCGGTGATAACGTTGCAGGCAGCTATCTTCCCGAAGGCCTCCAGCCCAGCAAGTCCGCCACGGACTACCCCAGCCAGAGCACCAAAGAGAACAAGGAGTGATCCGATTCGAAGCTGACCGCTCAGGTGAGAAGCATCGAGAGCGCCGGTCGCCATCAGCGGGGCCAGCAGCCACAACAGTCCCGACGCAAGTGCGCCCATAGTCGCTGCCACGGTGAAGGTGAGTAGCAGCACGTTCCCCGCACGCTCCGGATCCGTTGCCCGGTACTGGGCCACGTACTTGGTGGCCGTGAGCCCCATGCCGAAGCCAGCGAAAATGCCGAACATCCCAGCCGTGCTGCGCACGATTCCAAGCTCGCCGAAGCGTTCTGCGCCAAGCCAGCGCGCGACGAACAGGAACGTCAGCAGATTCAGGCCTCGCGAACCGACGCTGCCCACCAAGGACCAGAGCGTGCCCCTAGCAATGCGCGCCCCGGAGCTGTCCCCGCGTAAGCGGCTGCTCAGTGACGCAAGGACGGCCCGAACCGTGAAGCTCGGGCCCCCGGCACCATCTACGGGACGCCTAGATTCTTCGGGTGCACGATCTTCGGGAACGCTCGGCTCGTCCTGGGGCGTGATCGTCACTGCGCGCTCACTCCGCACACATCAGGTCCAGCTCGCGCTGGATCGTGGCCGCGTGGCCGCACTGCGCCCGAACGCGCTCGGCCGCGCGTCTCGACATTACGGTGAAGTCCTCCGGATTGACTGCGAGTTCGGTCACTGCGCGCGCGAGGCCTCGGTGATCGCCTGGGCGCGCCAGCTTGCCGCACTCAGGGTCAACGAACTCGGGGATGGCGGTTACTGAGTTCGTGACCGGAACGAGCCCCGAGGCCATCGCCTCTCCCATCGAGACGCCCTGGGAGTCGAGACGGGTGGGACAGAGAAACACGCCGTGACATCGGTGCATCGCGCTCATCTCCGCGTGCGTCAGGAAGCGACGCTGCAAGGTCACGTTCGCCAAGGCCTGGAGAGGCCTGGTCGTCGAATCCCAGAGTGGACCGTCGCCGACAATCGTGAACTCGAGATCGCGCGTAGCCTCCGCGTTCGTAAGCTGCACGACCGCCTTGACCATCAGGTCGTTGGCATACTTGCGATGCGTGAACGGCCGCACGCTGAGCACACGGCGAGCGTCCGCGGCGACTTTCGGCACGTGGGCGAACAGTTCCTCGTCTACGAAGTTCGGAATCACGTGCCCGCAGCGGGCCGCGACACCCACGTCCGCCTCCGCGACATTCTCCCGGTACCAAGTCGAGACGAAGACGACATCGACCCTGCGGCCGAGATCGCGGCCTTCGTAGACCCTGCGCAGGAGAGCCCTCTGGCGCCGGATGTAAGGCAGGCGCCTGACCGTCGCGACAACTCCCTTAGGGCCGCGTACGTTGAATAGGCGGCGTCGACAGCCCTCCGTCTCCACGCCGTGAATCCACACGATGGCGCGTAGATCGGGCTCGTGGCGCCCGAGCAATCGCAGCATCTCGGGATCGATGAAATGGAGAAGCGCCGCCTGCCACGTGCCTGCGGCGGCCGCCAACTCACGCCCGAGCACTTCGTGGTTGCCCTTGACCACCTGCACGCCATCAAAAGTGTAGCGCTCCGCGGCCTTGCACGGCGGCCAGAGCCAAAAGACGCGCACGGCCATGCCCGCCTGCTGGTACTTCACCACCCGCCTGTGGATGAAGGCGTTCTGGTACAGATCGCCATCCCGGGGATACCCGGTGGTGAGCAGGAGAAAGCGCGGGCGCCCGTTACCGAACATGTTGGAAGACCTCGCAGGCCATGTCCGGCATCAGATCATGCCCGATGGACGTTGTCGGCGCCGGCGAGTCCACGGGTTGCACCGCGCGTATCGACCAGAGAGGAAGCGTGGCGCGCGATCCACTCCATGTCGTACTCGCCGTGGGCTGTCACGATCACGGTGCAGTCCTGCGCAGCCAGCGTCTCCTCCGTGAGAGGCAGTCGCTCGACGGCAAGCTCGAAGTCCCGCTTTTCGGGGAAGGACTCGTAGAAGGGGTCGTGGAAGCTGACCTGTGCGCCGGCTTCCTGCAACTCCGCCATGATCGGGAACGCCGGAGACTCGCGCGTGTCGTCGATATCGCCCTTGTACGTGATGCCGAGGATCAGGATCCGGCTGCCGCGCAGCGACTTCGACACCGAGTTGAGGACCTCCGCGATTCGCTTCACGACGTAGGAGGGCATGTCGGTGTTGACGCGTCCGGCCAGATCGATGAAGCGCGTCTCGGTGCCGTGCTGTCGGGCAAGCCAACTCAGGTAGAACGGGTCGATGGGGATGCAGTGCCCCCCGAGTCCGGGGCCCGGATAGAAGGGCTGGAAGCCGAACGGCTTCGTGCGGGCTGCCTCGATCACGTCCCAGACGTCGATCCCCATGCGGTGGAAGAGCACCTTGAGCTCATTCACGAGAGCGATGTTCACCGCGCGGTAGGTGTTCTCCAAGATCTTGGCAGCCTCCGCGACCTTGCAGTCGGCCACGGGCACGACCGTGTCTACAACCGCCCCATAGAGCTGACAGGCCAGCGCGTGGCTGGCGGGACCGACGGCGCCGACGACCTTGGGGATCGTGCGCGTCGAGTAGTCGGGGTTGCCTGGATCCTCCCGCTCCGGGCTGTAGGCGAGGAAGAAGTCCTCGTCCGCCTGCAGCCCGCCGCGCTCGAGGATCGGCTTGAGCACATCGTCGGTCGTGCCCGGGTAGGTCGTGCTCTCCAGCGAGACGAGTTGGCCCGGACGCAGGTGATTGACGATGGACTCGGCCGTATCGGTTACGTAGCTGAGGTCGGGGTCTTGCCCGCGGGTGAGGGGTGTGGGAACGCAGATCAGGATGGCGTCCGCCTCCTTGAACACCTGCGCGTCGCAGGAGGGCCTGAAGTTGCCGCCGGACAACATGGCTGCGGCGTCGACGTCCGGCATCTGTGCCGAGTAGCTGCGGCCGGCGGCGAGGCACTCGACCTTCGTCGCGTCGATGTCGTAGCCGATCACGGTGAACCCGTCGTCGAGAAACGCTCGCGCCAGCGGCAGCCCGACATAGCCGAGCCCTACGATGCAGACCTTCGCGGTCCGGGTCTCGATGGCGCGCTGCAGCGCAGCTGCCGGGCCGTCTGCCCCACCTGACATACTCATGCTCACTCTCTTCCGATGCGGTTGGATCATGGAGTATCGCGCAGGGGAGGTGCTGCTCACGATCTAGATCCCACTGATAACAATGGATCTTGGGCGTCGGAGTTCACAGGTCTAACAGGCGCGGGTCACGGGCCCGCCCGGCGAGCCACTGCTATCAGGTTTGTGCAGAACCACCGCCGTAACGCTGACGGTAGCCCACCTATCCCGAGCCACCGCTTCGTGCGATTCGAGAAGTAGATCTGAACATCCACGTAGCCGCATCGCGCAAGGAGAGCTTCCAGCGTGACGGGACAGAACCACATTACATGCTCAGGATTAATGCCCACGCGACCACGGGCTAGCACCTGGAGTGAGTACTTGGGCCAGAACGGCGTCGGCGTCGTGAGGACGATCCGGCCGCGCGGAACCAGCCGCTGCCGCATGTTGGTCAAGAAGCTGCCTGGGTTCTCCAGGTGTTCGATCAACTCCCCCGCCACGACAACATCGAAGGCTCGGTTGAACTCCATCGTGGTGGCATCCCCGCAGACCGCCTGGTACCCGTTGGCGTTCATCTGCGCGACACCCGCCTCACATAGATCGACCCCCAACACGCTCGACGCGTGTCGTGTGATGAAGCCGTGAAGCCAATCGGCCCGTTGCATGGAGGCTGTCGTGTGATCGACGCAGCCCACGTCCAACACCGACCGCCCGGCCACCAAGGCTTGGATCACCTGCTCACGGGTAACGATGCGGGACCGGTGGAGCAGGTTGCCTGACACACGACCTCCCGGTGACGCTGTACGGAGCAGAGTCTAGGTTAACAAATCTGAATTCCATGTGGCGCGGCTGCCACGAAGTACATCAGGCGAGGACAGCCGCGACCAACTGACGCGTTTCGGAGCAGAATCGTTCGATCGAGAAGGTGGCTCCGCGGTTGACGAGTTCCTCCGAGAGTCGCTGCTGAACCGCACGCGCCTTGAGGACCTCACAAACCCTGTCCACCGCTTGGTCCGGACCGTCGAACGTCAGTCGATCGTCGGCCACGATCTCCGCTGGACCGCTGTTCGTCGGCACGAACACGATGCAGCCCGCGCGGACCATCTCCGCGGCGGAGATCCCGAAGGCCTCTCCGCGACAGGTCTGGATCCCGAAGCGCGCGCCCTGAAGAAGGTCCCACTTCGCGGCACCACCAATCCAACCCTCCCAGGTGACCCATCCGCCTTCCGCCGAGACGAGGCGGCGGACTCGCTCCGCGTAGCCGCCCTCGAGCGGACCGCCGTGGATGCGGAGCGTGACGTCATGTCCTCGCTCGCGCACCGCGCGCAGGATCGCGATCTGCTCCTCGATCCGTTTCTCTCTCGAGACGCGTCCGATCGAGACGAACACGGCCTCTCGCGCGTGTACCGGCGCCCCGCCGAGCGGGCCGGCCACGGGGGGGTAGATCACATGCGAACAGCGTCGTCTGATGTCGCGCTCCAAGACCTCCGACGCGAAGGACGAGTTGGCAACCAAGACATCGTCCTCGCCCACGGCGCTCGCGGCAGCCGGACGCCCGCGAACGAGTCGGACGAGCGCAGCGTAGCCGCGCCGGCCCAAGGCCCTCAGCAGCCCGCCCCCCTCAAGAGCGGCAGTGTGGCCGTGCAACCGCTGACGTGTGGCTGGAAGGAAGCTGAAGTCCGCGACGAACTGAACACTCCGTCGGCCAAAGTCCAACGGATTGTGCGCGCTCACGCACAAGTCGAAGCTCGCGGATCGGCGACGCACGAACCGGTGCAGGAGTGCTCCTCGGAGCGCGTCGCCCCGGCGCCGACGCGCAAGCCAGCGGCCGCAGCGCGGCCGATCGATCGTGAAGTCCTCGTCCGCCAGATCGGTCCCGTAGTACGCATTCAGGCTGGACAGGTCCACCTCCCCCAACGTGATCAGCGTCAGGTCGTGGTCCTGGCGCAAGGCCTGTAGGAGCCAGAGCGCGCGCGCCTCCGACCCGCCCCTGCCTAGACGCGGATGGCAGACTGCGATCCGGGGCCTCATGAAATCCGGCTCACGAGGAGGAAAACGTCAGCCACGTGCGTCCGGATCCCGGGACGTCGGCTCGAGCCGCAGGGGCTTCATGAAGCCGCGCACAGCACTGCGCGCCTTGGCCATCTCCTCGCGACGAAAGTATCTGCGTAGCACGACGGAAGCGGGAATCTTGCGGCGCCGATCGAGCAGGGCTTCCGTGTAGCCGGCCAGCTGCGCAAGGCCCGCCGCGACATAGGGCGGTGATGCCATCCGCCGCACGGAGCGCATGAGTTCGAACCAGAGGCTGGCGTGCATGACGTAGTCCGCGCGCCCCATGCGGTAGAGCGTCGGTACCTTCTCGCTGGCGCGAGGGCGCTGCTGCCCCCAGTGCAGCGCGCGAATCTGAGGATCGCAGCAGACACGCCAGCCGCGCATCTTAGCCATCGCGACGGCCAGGACGTCCTCGTGCCCGTAGGTGACGTAGCCCCCGATCGCCTCGTAACACGTCCGGCGAAACATCTGGACCGGCCCCCCCACGAATTCGGGATTCGTGAAACCGGACTCACTGACTTCGCCGTCCTCGTACACGTTGTAGGCACCCCCACCCGCGATACCCATGCGCGGGTCCTCGGCGAAGATGCGTAGCACACGCTCGTAGTAGTCCGTCGGCAACGTGATGTCCGCATCCAGCACGGCCAGGTAGTCGTACGGCTCACGCGCGACCTGCTCCAGCGCGGCGCGAATCGCGACGGTCTTCCCGGGAGCAACACGCGCGGCGGGGTCATGGCGACGATTCCGTTCGCGGCGCAGGAAGGTCATCCACGGCCGGGCGCGCGCGGCCTCCCGAGCCATCGCGTCGGTCTCATCCGTCGACCCGTCGCTCACGAGGACCCAGCGCAGCGGCAGGGTCGTCTGGGCCGACACGGCCTCGATCAACGAAGGCAGGCGAAGGGCCTCGTTGTAGGCGCTGGTCACGATGACAAATGCGGCCATGCCCGACACTACCTCGATCCTCGGCTGCTGCATACGCGATCCGAAGCTCCGCCGAGCTTGACTTTGAGCTGCGCCGCCAGGCTGGTATACGCATCGACGATCGCCGACGCGCGATAGGCGTAGGACAGTTCCGCTGACACGAATCGTCCCGTCAGGTCGCCGGCGCGCCAGGCGTCGAAGAGTTCACACAGCGCGTCCGCGACGGACTCCGCCTGCTGATTATCGGCAGCCACGCCCCCCCCGTACTCGCGCAGGGCGTCCGCGACGGCTCCCTCTCGCGGCGACACAGCCAAGATCGGCCGCTCGACGCCTGCGTAGTCAAGCAGCTTGGAGGGGAGGAAGATGCCGTCCTCTACGGGCGCCTCGATCATGAGAAGAATGGTCGCCTCCTGCATGGCCGCGACGGACGCGGCGTACGTGAGCGATCCGCGTGCATGCACGACGTCCCTCAGGCCGTACCGGCCGGCTGCCTCCTCGACGAGCTCGCCCCCCTGGCCCATGAAGCAGATCGAGGTGCGCCCGCGTGCCGGACGCCGGGCGAGGAAGATGCCCACGCCGCGCAAGAACACGTCCGGCGAACGGACGGCATCCAAGGTTCCGGCATGCAGGATCGAGAACACGGCGGGGTCAGGGCCCGCGGCGGATCGTGTTGTGTCGGAGCCAACGTGCGGGATGACAGAACTGCGCGAGGCGAGCCCGCCGGGCAGGTAGCCGCACATGTACCGCCGCAGCCGTTCACTCGGGAACGTGGCCCACGTGACGCGCCGACAGATGAGGGTCAGCATCAAGCGCCAGAGCCGTCCGAGCGACGCCCGGGGACCTCGTCCGTAAGGTGGCGGTGCCATGTGCCAGGGCTCAGGATCGTTCCAGTTCGCCACCCAGGGCGCTCGGGTCCGGGGGGCAATGAACGCGGCCGCAAGATGGGCAGATGCTGGTACGGACCGGGAGAGGAGGAGGTCCGGCGAGGCCCGGCGGGCGCGGGCAAGGCCGATCCGGTATGCGGATAGCGCCCAAGTGAGGTTGGAGGCGATGCGCCGCAGCGCGAACGCGGCGCGCGTCGGCCACCTGGCCCCCCTTGGCTCGACACCTCTCGAGATGCACGGCGCGAAGGTCGTCGCCCGTTCCACTGTGTTCCAAGCGGAGCGATCCGAGGGTGGGTAGGCGGAAGTCGCGCGGTTGTCGCGCGCCACGACGTCCACGTGCCAGCCCCTTCGCTGCAGCGCGCGCACGAGCTTGGCGTTGACGATGGCCTCCGGACTGGTCGGGGGGAAACAGTTGACGGCGAGGAGCAACGCGCGGGGCGTGCCGATTGCCTCGCTGCGGCGCGGGTTCCGCCTCGAGCGTGGCGCCCGCCTACCGCCGAACTGCTCACGGCAGATCGCCGCGGTGAACCGTGGGCCATCGACGAAGCACCTGCGCCAGCACTTACGCGGCTCCTTGATCAAGCGGTAGGCCCACTCGAGTCCGACGCTGCCGATCCAAGGCGGGGCGCGTTCCACCGCGCCCGCGATGAACGCGAAGGCCGCGCCGACGCCGGCGGCTACGGGCACACGCAACCGATGCATGTGATCGTAGATCCAGACGTCCTGCTTCGGCATGCCCAGCCCGACCCACAGGAAGTCCGGCCGCGCGTCGTTGAGCGTGTCGATATGCGCGTCGAGCTCTGTAGGTGCGAGCTCGCGAAAGGGCGGCGAGATCGCAGCCACGACGACGTTCCCCGGCCAGGTGGTTTCGATGCGGGTCCTCAGTGCCTCTAGGACCTCGTCGGTATCCCCGTAGAACGCATGGCGATAGCCGGGGGCCATCCCCTGCTTGAAAACCGCCTCCATCAAGTCGGCCCCGGGGATACGCATTACGCCGCGATGGCCACGGAGGCGCGCGATCCAAACCGGCGCGATGCCGTCGGGCACCCATAGGTCGGCGCTGCCAAGGATGCGCTGGAGAGCCCGATCGCGGCTGGCCTCGTGCAGGCCGTGGAAGCCCGTGACGACGATGCGATGGGTCGCGCCATCCCGGTCTGAGACCCACCGGTCCACCTTGGCGAGGATGGCGTCCAGTGGATCTAGGTTCACCATGGACCCCAGGATGCTCACGGCTCGAGCACGTGCGGGGGGGCGCGGCCGGGGAGTCACGGGCCCCTCGACGGCGCCGCGGCCGAGGCCGCCCGCGCCGTTTCTTGGGCGGCCTCTCCAAGCAGGCCAAGCCAGGCCATGGCCGGGAGCATGATGAGCAGATCGATCCCGTAGAGCGCGCCCGAGACCTCAGGGATGCCGCGGACCGTGAAGAACGCGAGCACACAGCCCAGTTGGACAAGCGTAGTGTGGTGTCCCACGACCGCTGCGGCGCCCGTCCGGAGCCCGGCCACGAGCGACCGCCAGACCGCGACCATTCCGATCAAGAACAGGATCACACCTAGCGCTCCCGCAGCGAGCCAAGCGTAGAGGTAGGTGTTGTGGACATGGAACCGGAAGAAGTACCGGTCTGCCTGCGGCCCCCAGCCCCACAGCGGGGACTTCTGGATCTGCGTCCAAGCGATGTTCCAGTCGCGCGTCCGCCCGCTCGTGAGGTCGCCTCCCCCGCCGCCGCCGTCGCGCGAGAGATGGCGCATTGCACCCCCCGAGTCCAGTCCGAAGTCGATCCCTGCCGCGAGTGCCACGGCGACGACCACAAGCACCAACACACCCACGGCCCGGCTGCGGCGCCCAAGGAAAAGCATGGCGAATGCCAGGGCCGCGGCGAGACCCAGCACCGCGCCGCGCGACTGCATGAGCACCACGATGGCGGCGCCGCCCAACGCGAGCCCCCCCCACGCAAGCCGCCGCCAGCTACGGCTGCGGCAGGCCATGACAAAAGCGAAGATGGCCGGGATCGCCGCGAAGCGCGCAAAACCACTGGCTCGCACCATGCCGATGCCGCCCAGCGGCTTCACGCGGTTGGCCACGCCATAGCCGCTCAAGCCTTGGCTACCCGTCACCAACAAGACGTGCCGTGAGATGTAGATGAGCACGACCAGGAGAACGAGCGCGATGGCCCAGCTCGTGAAGTTGAGGTAACGACAGCGATCGAGCCGCTCCCGGGCGGTGGGCGCCTGAATGAAGCACCACAACACGAAGAAGGCAGCGATGTAGCAGAGTGCCCAAAGCGCCGCGTAGGACGGGCGCGGCGACGCCGAACTCGCGAGCAGGCTGATGACACCGTAGAGGAGCCAAGGCCAGAGTACGCGCGGCATGGACGACACACCGTGCGGGTGCACGGCTGCGCGGCCCAGGAGGTAGAGGACGGACCACGCCAGGGCGACGATCGGCCCGAGCGTCCTCAGGTAGTGGAGCGTCGCGAGGGCGCCCCGGGGTTCGACCTCGAGCACGCCCGGCCCCGTATTGATACCGAACCAGAGCAGGAACCAGAGCACCCCGGGCACCGAGACCGCCACGGCGATCCAGCCGGGGCTGCGCTTCGGCGAGGTCCGAGGCCCTCGGTAGGCAACATGGCGCGCGGCGGTCCTCATGCGCGTACGACCCCGGCCGCGCGTGCGCTCGCGGCGTCGCCGGCCTGCGCTGCGTGCACGGCCATCACGCGACCATAGACTCCGTGGACGCGTGACGCCTTCTCGTCCCAGGTGTAGTCCGCCGCGCGCCGTCGAGCGCCACGGGACAGGATGCGTCGATGCGCCTCGTCGCCTGCGATGCGCTCGATCGCCGCGGCAAGTCCCCTTCGGAACTGCTTCGGGGACCGCAGCGGCACCTTGATGCCGCAGGTCTCGTCGACGATGTTCGAGAAGCCGCAGTGGTCGGGACAGACGACAGGCAGGCCCTCGCTCAGGGCCTCGAGCAGCACCGTGGACGTGAGGTCCTTGAGGCTGGTGATCGCGAAGAGGTGCGAGGAGCGCATGTGCTCAAGCGCGGCGTCGCGCTCGACCCAACCCGTCCATCGGATGCGGTCCGCGAGTCCCAGGCGCGCGGCGAGCCCCCTCCATGCGCGCGTCGAGCGGCCGTGACCGAGTACGACCAGGTGCCAATCGACGGCGCGGGCGGCGTCCGTTGCCGAAGCGGCATCGAGTTGGGCCAGCGCCCGCAGCAGGAACGGCAAGGCCTTGCCCGGCAGGTGCTCGCCGCTCCACGTGATGCGCAGGGGTGCGCCCGCGTCGCGCTCCTTCCAAGTTGCGCCGACGGCCTGAGGCAGACCGATCTCGGGGATGACCTCGCTCGCTGCGCCGTAGTGGCGCTTGATCTCGCGTCGGATGCCCTCCGTCGCCGCGATGACGCCGCCCTCGGCCGTTCGAAACGCCCTCTTCGGCGAGGGCAAGCAACGCTTCTGGATCGAGTTCACGACGTTGCGGGCGGCGTAGTAGATGCAGCCACCGAACCCCAGGCTCGGCAGGAAGCGCCAGGGGGTGTTCTCGAGGCCCCCGATGGGCCCCCACACGAAGGGAATGCCCAGTTGGTCGTAGCGGCCGGGGAAGCGGTAGCCGACGTACGTCACGAGGTGGACGAGATCGAAGGCGCGCGGCTCGTGAAGGGCCGCCGCGAGCCGCGCCCCGTCGCGCAGCCACTGCGCGTAGGCGAGGTTCATGAGCGGCTTGAGGAAGGACGACTCGATGCGCGTCCACGCCTTCGTGGGACGGTAGTGGAACCAGCGCCGCGTCACGTAGTGGAAGGTGACGCGCGCCTCGTCTTCGGGGTACTCACCCTGCCAACGCTCGACGTGCTCGCGCTGGAAGTCCGCGGTGATGACGTGCACGTCGTGGCGCGTTGCGATGGCGCGGATCCAGCCCCAGCCCACACCGTCTTCGGACCCTCGGTAGGGATTGCAGGCGTAGGCCGACACGAGCACACGCAAGCGGCGCGGCGAACCCTCGGAGTCGGTCGGCTCGGGCGTGGACACGGGCGAGCTCACGATCACCCCTTGTTGACCGCCTCGGGATCCTCGGTCGCGCTGGACGCTACACCCTGGGTCGCGCTCCCGTCGCTGCGCTCGGGATCGTCGCCCTCCGCCTCGTCGTCGCCCGCGTGGTAGGCGTAGTAGCCGGAGTACCCGCCGTAGCCTCCATAGCCGTAGCGGCGCGAGCCCGCGCGCTTGGCGTCGAAGCCGTTGAAGATGGCGCCCGTCAGGTTGCCGCCCAAGCGCCGCACCTGGTCGCGCGCACCCGCCACGATGTCCCGCGGACATGCGCCTTGGCGCGCGACGAGGAACACGGCATCCAAGCTGCGGAAGAAGGCCGCGGCATCGGCGACCGCGAGCACCGGCGGCACATCGAACAGGATGTACTCGTACTCCTCGCGCATCTCCTTCAGCATCGTGGCGAAGTGGCCCGCCTCGAGCAGCGCACTCGGATCCTTGAGCTTGCGCCCCGCGGCGATGAACGAGAGCCCCTTCACCTCGGAGGCCTGCACCGTGTCGCGCCACGGGATGTCGCCGCGCAAGACCTCGACGATGCCGGGCGCGGCCTCGCCCTGCAGATGGGCGCTGACCATGGGCCTCCGCAGGTCGGCGTCCACGACGATCACGGAGTTGCCCGCGAGCGCCATGGCCATGGCGAGGTTGAGCGTCGTCACCGTCTTGCCCTCCTTGGGCAGGGCGGAGGTGATCGCGAGCGCCTGGATCGGTTCGCCGGTATCAGCGAAGCGGATGTTGGCTCGGAGCGTGCGGTAGTTCTCCGTGAGCGTGGACTGCGGCGCGTCCCGCACGACCAGGCTGCTGACGAGCCCCTTGCGCTGGCGACGCGGCACCGAGCTGAACTCGGGAATGGCCGCATAGAGCTGCAGGCCGAGCCCCTCTTCCAGATCGCCAGGGCTCTGCACGGTGCGGTCGCGAGCGTGGCGCAGCAGCGCCATGCCGCACGCCGCAAACAGCCCGAGGAAGATCGCCACGAGCGCCCGCTGGTACAGCACCGGACTCTGGCGCGCGGTGAGCAGCAAGGCCTTGTCCACGACATGCGCCTGAACCTGGGTGCTCGTCTTGGCCAGCTCGGCCTCGCCCTTCATGCGCTCGAGGAAGACGTAGCTGGCCTGCGCCGTCTCGACGTTGCGCGTGAGCTCAGCCAGCGCGCGTTCCTCGGCCGGCAGGTCGGCCAGCACGGCGTCGTGCCTGGCAACCTCTTCGCCGATCTGCTTGAGGCGGTTGTTCACCGCGCTGATGCGGCGCTTGATCTGCGCCTCGACCTCGCCGCGCAGGGCGCTGATGCGTTTGTCGAGCATGGCGCGCGCTTCGGCGATCTCGGCTTCGAGCCCCTTGACCTTGAGGTCTTCGGTGGTGCGCCCGCCGCGCAGCAACACACCGCGCTCGACCTCGAACTGCACGAGGCTGTCGGCGATGGCCTGGGTCTGGGCGTCGACGTTGGTTCCGCCGATGGCGGCCAGGACCTTGTCCGGCGTGCGCGTGCCTTGCAGGGCGTCGAGCGAGGTCGTCAGCTCCATCAGGATCTGCTCTTGCTGCAGCCGCTGTTCGAAGAGCCGGCTCTGGGCCTCGAACGCGGCGGTGGCCTTCTCGCCGAGCAGCACCGCGCCGTGCGTCGTGATGTAGTTGTCACGCGCGTCGAGGGCTGCCTTGAGGCTCACGTTCTGCTTCTTGCTCTCGGCCTTGAGCCAGGTGATGCGGCTGTCGACCTGCTTGCTGCGGTGCGCCTTCTTGTGCTGCGTGTAGCTCTCCGACAGCGCGTCGGCGAGGCGCTGTGCCAGGTAGGGATTCTCGGTCTCGACGCCCAGATGCACGATGCCCGTGAAGTTGCCCACCTGCTTGGCGCGCACCATCTCCCGAACCCAGAGAGCTGCCTGCTCTTCGGTCCGGAGCTGGAGCAGGAACGTCCGTCCCGCCGTGTCACCCTGGTCCAGCGCGAGGGCGATCTGCGCCCCCTGGATCTCGACGTTCGTGAAACCCTCCGGGGCGAAGGCGTGCGTGCCCAGGTCCTCCTCGCTGCCCGTCGCTTGGAGCACGAAGCTCGTGCCCGCCGCGTCGAAGGTCACGCGGAAGCTGCCGCCCTGCTCGGGCATGCCGCCGTCGACGACGCTCGCCTTGAGGCGCGTGGGCTCGTCACCTCCCGCGAGCGACCGCAGCAGCGAGTTCCAAGGCCGGTAGGCGTTCTCCTGGCTGATCGCGACGCCGACCTGGGCCTCGATCGCCGCCTGCCTCGCGACGCTGTAGGAGCGCATCACCTCGAGCTCGGCTTCGACGTTGGCCTGGGAGTTGAAGAGCGCGATCTCACCCAGGCTGTCGCCGCCCGACGTGCCGGTGTCGAGTTGGATCATCGCGCGGGACGCGTACGTCGGCGTCGAGAAGAGGGCGTGCGTGGCCACGAGACCTGCGACCACCGCGAAGGCGATGCTGGCTGAGATCCAGCGATCCCGCAGGATGTCGAGGTACTGGAAGACGGAACGCGGTGCCGAGCCGCCATCGGATTGATGCTGTCGACGGGAGGGGCTCATGCGTCAGACTCCGTACCGGCCATGAGGCGAAACACCTCGTGGGCCTTGCCCAAGGCCGGGATCTCCATGGGACGGTGAAGATCACTACCGGTGAATGCGTACGAACCACGCTCGAGCAGCCAGCGCGAGATGCGCTTCGAGTCCCGGCCGTAGGCGCCGGTGAGCGAGAGCAGATCGAGTTGCAGGCGCCAGCCGCTGTTGATCCAGGCGTCCACGCGCGCCGGCGTGTGCTGCACGGAGAGCATGCGTTCGGGATGCGCCATGACAGCGCGGATGCCGCGCTTGGCTAGGCGTCGCGCGAGGCCGGAGACGCCCACGACGGGATCCCGCAGCGGCAGCTCGACCAGCACGTACTCGCCGATGCCCTCCTCCGACACGGCCGGCCAGGTCAGCAACTCCTCGCCGCCGTCGACCGCCTCGAGCAGGCGCTCGCCGTAGTAGTGCTCGGCCCCAGGATGGACCTGCAGCGGCACCTGGGCGTCGTCGAGCCAGCCCTGGAGTTCTACGGTGCGCGCGCGGACGTCCGCGGGATCGAGGTCGTTGCCGAAGCGGAACTGGTGCGGTGTGACGTGCACGCGCCGGACGCCGAGGCGCGCGAGGGCCTTGGCCATGATGAGCGTCTCGGAGCGGTTGCGGCTGCCGTGGTCCAGCCCCGGGAGGAGGTGACAGTGGATGTCGGTGTGTAGCATGCTGGCGCATTACCGGGTCACGGCGACGACGCCGAGAACCGTCGCCAGAGCCGTGTTGAGGTAGGGCAGCACGAGCTGCGCGGCGCGCGCGTTGCTGGCGTTGGCTGTGGGCGCGACCATGATCCGGTCGCCGCTCCGCAGGTAGATCGACTCGCCGTACTTGTAGACCTCCTCGGCGGAGATGGTGAAGACGCGCGGGTTGCCCCAGCCGCCGCGGTAGATGCGGACCTGGTTGATGTCCGCACTCTCCGCGTTGAGGCCGCCAGCGGCGGCGGTGGCTGCCGCGAGCGTGAGACGGCCGTGGACGAGGGGAACGGGGCCGGGGTTCTTCACCTCCCCGACGACGTAGACCTTGGCGTCCGCCCGCTCCGGGACGAACACGAGATCGCCCGCGCGCATCGTGATGTTGCGGCTCATGTCGCCGCGCTTGATCATGTCGGCGAGCGACACAGGCAGGATCTTGGACTCGCGGACGATGTAGGCCTGCTCCATGTCGGCCTGCTTGGAGGCGCCCCCGGCCAACCCGAAGCTCCCCAGCAGCGTGACGGAGCCGTCGACGGGGTAGACGCCGGGGTTGTTGACGGCGCCGAGCACGTAGAACTTCTGGGAGTGGTGCTGGACGACGTCCACCGAGGCGAAGGGGTTCTCCTTGTACTTCAGCATTCGCTTGCGCAGCTCGGCTTGGAGCTCGATCACCGTGAGGCCGCGCGCGGGCACGGCGCCCAGCTCAGGCAGGTAGATGTTGCCGTCGGGCTTCACGGTCGAGGGCAGGATCTCGCCTCCGCTCGTCTCACCGAAGTTCTTGAGAAACGCCGTGTCGCCGGTGATCCGCAAGCCATCGCCTACTCCGATCGTGTAGGGCGCGTGGCCGTTCTCGCCCAGGATCTGGAGGCGTTCTTCCGGTGAGATCGGCTCGAACTTGCTGCCGACGGCGGCGGGGCTGTCGGCGACCAACTGCTCGACCGCCGCCGTGTGCTGCCGGGACTTCTGCGCGGCGCAGGCGCACAAGACCAGGGGCGCCACCAAGGCGGGCACGATCAGCCAGGCAAGGCGACGGGTCCGTCGCGTCATGCCTGCCCCGGCAGTTGAGCCTGGTCCCCCGGTTGCCCATCGAGGTCGAACACTGTTTGACATGGACGCGCACTCCGCCGGGGCTCTTCGATCGACGACCGGTCCAGGCTGTCGAGGCGCCGGGCAGCCTGCCGCAGCAGGCTCGCCATGATCGTCTCCCGCTCCTGGTCCAGCGTCGCGCCGCCCATGGTAGAGGCAGCGCTCCATGTACAGAACCGTGCGGCGGAGTGCGGTTCCGCGGCCGAAAGCGCAACCGGAACATCCTCGCACGCGCAGTCGATCCGGTCGTGAACGCACGTGGCGTCGCGAGAGGCCACGCGCAGCCCCGCCACGCCCAGCGAATCGACGGCCGTGGCTTCCGCGAGGTGTTGCAGGGCCTGCTCGACCTCCACCCGGCTCGTGGCCAGCTCCAAGCTGCAGGCGACGTAGCGTTGGAGTAGGTGCAGGCGGCGCATGGGACGGCGACCGCCCAACACGTTGGCCGGCTCGTAGTGGCCGAGCTTGAGGAGGGCGACGGCAACGAAGAGCCACATGGCGCCGCAGATCAAGAGGCTCGCGACGCCCGGCCAGAGCAGCAACAGCGACGCGTGCAGGGTCGCCATGCAGAGCACGGCGATCAGGGCGCGCAACGGCGAGCCGAGGTAGTGCACGGCCTTGTGGTGGACGTGGCTGCGGTCCGGTGCGAAGAGCGGCTTCCCTCGGATGAAGCGCCGGGCCACGGCGAGGGTGACGTCGCCGAGGGAGTAGCTGAGCACGGCAACGGCCAGCGGCACGTTGGCGCGCGCCGGTAGCTCCAACACGAGCGCGGCCAGCAGGAAACCGAGCAGCAAGCTGCCCCCGTCGCCGAGGAAGATGCGTGCTCGCGGCAGATTGTAGTAGAGGAACCCCAGGCACGCACCCGCCAGCGCCACGGGAAGGAGGCCGCCGACACCCGCCGCGGCGAGCACGCCCAGGCCGAGGATCGCGAGCGACGTGGCCAAGCCGTCGATGCCGTCGCTCAGGTTGAGCGCGTTGGTTGCCAGCACCACCCAGAACAGCAGCGCGCCGATGCCCACGATGCCCGGGCCCGTGGCCAGCACGCCCACGTCGGGGATGCCGAAGCCGGGCAGGCGGAAGCCGGCGATGAGCAGGGCCACGCCGGCGAGGAGCTGAGCGAGGATCTTGAGGCGCGCCGAGATGCCCCGCAGGTCGTCCAGCAGCCCGGAGGTGAAGACGATCGATCCGCCGACGAGCAAGCCGAAGGCCTTGACATCGCCCATGAGGCCTACGACCAGCAGGGTCCCCGCGACGGGCAGGAACAGGGCCGCACCGCCGATGAGCGGGGTGGGCAGTTCGTGGATGTCGCGGCCGCCGGGTAGGGCGACCGCGCCAAAACGACGCGCGAGCCGGCGCGCGGTGGGCAGCAGGATCAGCGTGGCTGCGGCGCAGCCGAGAAAGACGAGCGCGGTGGGCGCGCCGCGCCACAGGGTAAGCCCCGTGGCGCCTGCCAAGGCTGCGGCGAGGACGAGTACGGCCCTGCGCCCTCGTGTGGGGCCTCCGGGCGCACCCGACGGCTTCTGTTCCACGGACCGGCCATTGCGCCGGTGCGCATGCGACTCCGCCAGCGCCCCCGGGTCGAGGAGCGGATGCGGACCCAACCGCCCGCGGGCGGCGCACTCTTGGTCCTTCTGCCTCCTCGAAGCGACATCTTCAGACACGCCGACTCTCCACACCTCTCCGCGAAAGCACACGCCTCCGCCTCGACACTCAGCTCACGGGGCCCCCACCACCGGCACGCTTCCCAGACCGAGACACGCGCGCGCAGCGCGAGGTTCCTGCCCAGCCCCCGGCGCGTCGTCGCCGCGCCGGAGGGAAAACATGCCCGTCGATTCTCCGCTCCTTCGGAGAAAGGCGCCACAAAAGCTGCGACAATTTGCAAGCGAAGAGCTTGGGAAGCCCCCGTGGATGCCCTTCTGCGCCGAGTTGCTCCGGCCCAGGGGCCGATCTGGCCGAATCGGCCCGTTCGCTGATGGGCGGAGCCCGGCGCGCGGCATGTCGGGGCCCTCGCGATCAGGCTCGAGCGCCTTGCCGAGGACGTCGGCGAGTATCCGCGCGCGTTGGCGCCGCTGCCCGTCTACCCGACGGGGCGCAACGAGCTGGCCAGCGAGGCGCAGCAGCCCTGACCTCCGTCCCTGTCCCGCGGCAGCCCTTGCGGTACCTGTTGCAACAGGTAAGCTGTCCGCGGCTACCATGCCGACGCCGCGTCCCTCCCCCGGAGTTCCCCATGTCCCATCTTCAGAAGCCCCTCCTCGGTCTCGTCACCGTGATGCTGTTCGCCATCGCCCTCACGGCCGTCTTCGTCGTGGACACGCCGACCGCTGACACGGCCGCCGTCACCTACAAGATCGACAAGAGCCACTCGGCCATGCTGTGGAAGGTGAAGCACATGGGCGTGTCCTACACCCACGGCCGCTTCAACGACTTCAATGGCACGTTCACCGTCGACGACGAGAACCTGAAGAACGCCAAGGTCGAGATCGACATCGACGCGGCGAGCATCGACAGCAATGACGAGGCCCGCGACAAGCACCTCCGCAACGCCGAGTACTTCGACGTCGAGAAGCACCCTTCGATCGGCTTCGAGAGCACGGCCGTGACGATGCCGAGCACGGGCGTGTACCGCGTGGTCGGCAAGTTCTCGCTGCACGGCGTCACGAAGGAAGTCACCTTCCGCATGACGAAGATCGGCGAGGGCAAGGACTGGAAGGGCAACTACCGCATCGGCTTCGAGGGCCAGCTCGTCATCAAGCGTTCCGAGTACGGCATGACGACGATGCTCAAGGCCATCGGCGACGACATCCACATCACGCTGGCCGTCGAGGCCATCCGCATGGGCGACAAGCCTGCAGCCAAGTAGGACTACGCCAAGCTGCCTGTAGGGGCGTCCCACCCGACCTGCGGTCGCGCGGGGCCCACGGGGCGTAGGTGGGCCCGTGCACGCTCGCCAGCTCGCGTGCTGGCTCGGTCGCCTACCACGTTGCCGTAGGGGCGACCCTTGTGGTCGCCCGGCTCCCTTACCCACCCCGCGGTGCGCTTCGCGCCGACGTAGGCCGAACTACGTCACGTGCCCTTACGGGTAGGGGCGACCCTTGTGGTCGCCCACGGAGTTCGTGGGAGCGTGTGCAAGTGCGGGTGCAAGACGGGCGGGCACAAGGCCCGCCCCTACGTGGTAAGTCCCGACGTGGCAGCACGCGCTCGGGCGGGCACAAGGCCCGCCCCTACGGCGCCCTGGCGTGCGCCGGCCGCTGGTGATCGTGGCCGCGGGCGGGTCGGCATCGGTGTAATCTGACCCCCATGCCCGACCCCCACACCCCTTGCCAGCGCATCCTGGTGACCGGCGCGGCCGGCTTCATCGGGAACGCCTTCCTCCGCCGCGTGCTCAGCAAGCGGCCCGACGCCTCCGTCTGCACGTTCGACGCGCTCACCTACGCCGGCCACGAGGAGAACCTCGAGGACCTGCCCGGTGCGGAGCGGCACACCTTCATCCAAGGCGATGTGGCCGACGCCGCGGCCGTGCGGAAAGCCATCGCCAGCTTTGCGCCCGACGCCGTCGTCAACTTCGCCGCCGAGACACACGTCGACCGCAGCATCCTCGACGCCGAGCCGTTCCTGCGCACGAATGTCTTCGGCACACAGGTGCTGCTCGAGGCCTGTCGCGCCGCGGACATCCGCCTGATCTGCATCTCGACCGACGAGGTCTACGGCAGTCTGGAAGCGCCGCTCGAGGCGGACACGGACTGCGCGCTGGCCCCGCGCAACCCCTATGCGGCGACGAAAGCGGCGGGGGATCTCCTCGCCCAGGCGGCGTTCATCACGCACGGCCAGGACGTGATCATCACGCGCAGTACGAACAATTACGGTCCGCGCCAGACGCCCGAGAAGCTCGTGCCACTCATGATCCTGCGCGCACGGGCCGGGGCGTCGCTGCCCGTCTATGGCGACGGCACCCACGTGCGTGACTGGCTGCACGTCGATGATCACAGCGACGGCATCCTCGCCGCCCTCGAGCGCGGCAAGGCCGGCGCCCTCTACCACTTCAGCGGATCGAACGAGCAATCGACGCTCGGCATCGTCCGCGCGGTGCTCGACGCCGTAGGCCCGACCGGGGCGCGGATCGAGCATGTGCGGGACCGTCCGGGCCACGATCGGCGCTACCAGTTGGACGTTTCGACGACCCACGCGGCGCTCGGATGGGCCCCCATCGTGCCCTTCGCGGCCGGCCTCGCGAGCGCCGTGGCCTGGTACCTGGACAACGATGCATGGAGCCGTGCGACGGCCGGGGAGGACCTGCGTACCTTCCTCGAGGCGAACTACGCCGGTCGGTAGGCGCTCCAGCCGCCGAGAAATGGGCGTTCCCGGCCCGCCGAGCAAGTTTGCTCTACACCCCGGACCCCCGTTGGTTCGACAGGGTTCCCGGACCGGCGCGCAGGCTCGCACCGGCCAGGAAGGATGCCATGACCGTGCGCGCACTCGTCATCGAAGACGATGCTACGTGCCGGCGCAGCCTCGTTGCTGCGCTGGACCGGCTCGGTCTGTCTGTCGTGGAAGCGGTCTCGGTCGAAGAAGGCCGCCCGCTGCTCGAAGACGGCATCTCGATGCTCTTCCTCGACCTCGGCCTCCCCGGCATGTCCGGCGATGTCTTCGTGGCCCATCTCGCCCGCCACCACCCCGGCATTCCCGTGGTGATCGTGACCGCCGACGACAGCCTGGAGCGGGCCGTCGAGATGATGCGCCGCGGCGCGTACGACTACATCGCCAAGCCCGTCACCGACCCGAAGCTCGAAGCCGTCGTGCACCGCGCCCAGCACGAGTGGCTGCGTCGCCGCGAGGTGCGCGTGCTGCGGGAAGAACGCGACCGCCGCGAAGGTCTGAAGGCCGTCGTCGGCAGCTCGCCGCCGATGCGCAAGGTCTACGAGCAGATCCGTCAGGCCTCGCGCTCGATCATCAACGTCGTCCTGCTCGGCGAGAGCGGCACGGGCAAGGAACTGTTCGCCCGCGCGCTCCATCACGAGAGTCCTCGGCGTGACGGCCCCTTCGTCGCCCTGAACTGCGCGGCGGCCCCCACCGAGTTGCTGGAGTCGCTGCTCTTCGGCCATCGCCAGGGTGCATTCCCCGGAGCGATCGAGAGCCAGCGTGGCCGCGTGCTGATGGCCGACGGCGGCACACTCTTCCTCGACGAGATCGGGGAGATGCCGCCCGAGCTGCAGGCCAAGCTGCTGCGCACGCTGCAGGAGCGCACGATCATGCCCATGGGCGCGGACGCGGAGATTCCCGTCGACGTGCGCGTGGTGGCTGCTACGAACCGCGACATCCAACAGCAGTTGGCGGACGGCCGCTTCCGGCAGGATCTCTTCTACCGGCTCGTGGCGTTCCCCATCGTCCTGCCCGCGCTGCGCGAGCACGCGACGGACATCGCCGAGCTCGCCTACCACTTCCTGCACAAGCACCGCGAGGAAGCCGGTCGACCTGAGATTGCGCGGATCGGTGACGAGGCCATGGAACTGCTGCGCCACCACCCGTGGCCGGGCAACGTGCGCCAGCTCGAGAACGCGATCCTCCATGCCTTGCTCACGACGCGGCCTGGAACGCGGATCATGGCCAGCGACCTGCCCGAGTCGGTCCAGCATCCGGACCGGGATGGCGAGGAGCACACGGGCCCGCGCCTGATCGAGTCCGACGCGCCGGGCGGATCGAATGCCTCGATCATCCACGATCCCACGACGGGCCGGCTGCTGCCGCTGCGCCAGATCGAAGAGCTCGCGTTCCACCTCGCGCTGGAGGAGAACGACGGCAACACGACGCGCGCCGCCAAGGCCCTGGGCGTCGCCCGCGCGACCCTCTACCGCCGCCTCAAGAACAAGAAGTCGGCCTGACCCCTACTTCACCTGCCCCACGTACCAGGTGCCGTGCGCACGGGCGACGAGCTCGCCGCCGGCGTCCCGGCACACGCCCTCGAGGTAGGCGATCCGGCGGCCCTTGCGGGTCACCTCCCCGACCGCCTCGATCGTCTGCCCGGGACGTACGGCCCGAAGGAACTGGATCGAGATCTGCGTGGTGCTGCAGAACTCCCCGGGCGCCAGCAGGCCATCCAGGGCGTGCCCCATGGCCGTGTCCATGAGAGCGACCGGAACGACCCCGTGGACCACGCCTTGGATGTTCTGATGGCGTTCGTCGGCTTCGAGCCGACACAGGATCCGCCCCGGGCCGAGGGTCTCCTCCTCGATCCCGAGCAGCTCCACCAGACCTGTATGCCGCTCCTCTGCCATGGGCGGCACCATGTCCCCAGGGGGGGACACCCGTCCTTGCCCTCCAGGGCCTGCGGAAGGGTCCCGCCCTGCTATTCTGGCAGCATGCGTAACCTAGCCTTCGTGCCCCTGCTCTTCCTGGTCGCCCTCCTGGGCCTGGTCGTCTTCGGCGCCGCGTTCCCGTCCGCATCTCCCGTCCAGGCCGAGGATGCCGCCGACGAGGAGGACGATGAGGGGGAGGGCGAGTTCTACGAGGACGAGACCACCTTCAGCGGCAAGCAAGTCACGAAGGCCATCGACAAGGGCGTCGCTTGGCTGCGCAAGAAGCAGGGCCGCAACGGTTCGTGGGGCGGTACCAAGGGCAACAGCGTCTACGGCGGCGGCGAGTCGAAGGGCAACGAAGAGAACCCTGCCGGCCCCACCGCGCTCGCACTCTACGCGCTGCTCAAGTGCAAGCAGCCGCTCAAGGATCCGGTCATCAAGAAGGGCTTCGACTGGCTCTACAAGAACCACAAGAAGCCGGGCACCTCGTATGAGACGAGCATGCTCCTCCTCGCGGTGACCGCCACGGCCGACACCTCGAAGATGAGCAAGACGCTCAAGAACAAGAAGGTCAAGCCGAAGTTGACCGGCCGCTACCGGGCATGGGCCAACAAGCTTGCGGACTACCTCGTCGACAAGCGCGTGGCTCGCGGCTGGCGCTACAACCACACCGGCCAGTCCGGCGACGGCGCCCCCGGCGGTCCGGAGGACGTGTCGAGCACACAGCTAGCGGCCCTCGCCCTCTTTGCGGCCGACCGCATGAGCATCAGGACCAAGAAGAACGTCTGGGAAGACATCCTCAGCTTCACCATGGCGAACCAGGAGGATGACGGCCCGGACGTCACCTACACGGATCCCGTGGACCCGAAGCAGAAGCGCACGGCGCGTGCGCGCGGCTTCGCCTACATCAAGGGGCAGGAGAAGCCCGATGAGGGCAACGCAACCGGCGGCATGACGGCCTGTGGCCTCGCGAACATCGAGATGGCCCGCTTCATGCTCAGCGAGGGCGGCAAGAAGCGCGACGCGTGGAACAAGCGCGCGGATGCCAAGAAGGTCCAGGCGTCGCTGTTTGACGGCATCGCGTGGCTCGAGAAGAACTGGAGCCCCTTCGAGAACCCCGGCAAGAAGAGCAGCAACGTCTATCACGCCTATTGGCTGTACGCGCTCGAGCGCGCCATGGACTTGCTCGACCTCCGTCTGGTCGGTTCCCACAACTGGTACAACGAGATGGGTCAGGAACTCCTCAACCGCCAGGCGAGCGACGGCCACTGGAACACCAGGTCGTCCCACGCTCCGATGGACACGCTCGACACGGCGTTCGCGCTGCTGTTCCTCAAGCGCGCCACCAAGGGCTCGATCCCGTTCGGCTCCGTCACGGGCGGCAGCGAAGACCCGCCTTCAGACAACCGGTAACGCGTACGGGGCGGCCACACGGGTCGCCCGGAACGCCATCTCCGTCGTGCGTCCTTACGCGTAGGGGCGACCCTTGTGGTCGCCCACGTGCTTCGTGGACGCGCGTCCCTGTCAGGAGGGGCTGACGCACCACCAGGTCGCGGTACATCGTGACGCTACGCACGAGCGGGTAGCTCGTGCAGGTTCGTGATCTCACGCCACGTGGATCGGAGCGGGCCCCGAGTAGGCCGTGCGGGCCTTGCCCGCCGGGCTACTTGGTGAGCTCCGGGTGCAAGTGTGCAAGACGGGCGGGGACAAGCCCCGCCCCTACCTGGTACGTCCCGACGTAGCAGGACGCGCTCGGGCGACCACAAGGGTCGCCCCTACCCGGTCCTGGCCGAACGGCCAGGACCTACTTCTTCTCGGGCGCCTTGCCGTCGACGAGTTCCTGGAGTTGCTTCGCGGCCTGCTCCAGCTCACTCTTCTGCGCCTGGGTTAGTCCACCGCTCTTGCGCAACCCAGCAACGAGTTGCTCCTGCGCCTCCTTGGCCAAGGTCGCACCACCGCTGGCGACGGCAACCTTCAACGCCTCGAGCAGGAACGCCTCGGCCTTCTCCCCGGATGCGAGCCAATCGGGCTCGGCACGGCGCACCAGGACGCGATAGAGCGAGGTATTGAGGTCAGCGCGATCCGGCTCGGTCGCGGCCTCGGAGACCAACTCGCGGAACAACTGAGCGGCCCCGTCGAGGTCCTTGCGACGGTCCTCACGGCTACGGCCCTCGCTGTCGCTGGCGTGCTCGACGCGCAGATCGGCGTGATCGCGCTTCAGCGCGAATCGATCCGCATCCTGGCCCATGGCCTGGAACAACGAGAGGACCAGCGCGGCCTGCTTCTCGCTCGCGATCTCCCGAAGGACTCCACCAAGCGTCTTGTCGAGCCCCGGTACCTGCTTGCCTGATTTGGCGACGGCCACGACCAGCTTCTGCAGCAGGTCGCCCCACGCCTCACGGCCAGCGGCATCGTCTTCCCGAAGCCCCCCCAAGGTGAGGTAGACCGGCTTGACCGCTAGCACGTCGCCCAGATGCGCCGAGACGCCAGCCGCCTCGCGACGGAGTTCTTCGCTCGTGTCGGCGTGCGCCATGATCCCGCGCACGGCGTCGGCCAGCACGGTCCGTGCGTCGGCCTTCGTGGGCCGGGTCGCCTGCTGGATCGCTTCGAGGGCCGCGCCCAGGCGCGCCGCCGAGAGATCCCCGCCCCGGAGCAGGCCCGCCATCGCGCGCGCCGCGTACAGATCGTCGCGATGAAGCTGACGTCCGAGGACCTTGAGCGCCGTATCCGCCGAGGCTTCGCCACCCGCGATCAGCGTCGCGAGCACCGTGGCGGCATTCTCCGAGGGGTAGAACTCCAGGCTGTCGATCGCGGCCGCGACCACGGAAGGAGCGTCTTCTGCCTTGGTCTCGGGCAGATCGAGCTGCACGTCGCCATCCTTCGCCTGCTTGACAGCGGTGCCGACGTAGGTCAGCACGACGAACTTGTCGGTCGTGCCCTCGACCGGCACCTTGACGGCCTTCACGGCCTGCCCGGTGAGGATGTGGAGCAGCATGATCGACGCGGGGCCGCCTTGCTCCTGACTCGTGCGGAAGCCCGTCGAGCCAAGGGACTGGGCTACCGCGAGGCGTGCCCACTCCGGCGTATGGTTGTTGCCCGCAACGCTGTAGTAGGGCGTGACCTGGATGACGAGCCCGTCCTGCACGATGCCGAACGCGCGAATCAAGCGCGCCCAGACGTCCTTCTGTCCGGCGTGGGCTTCACCCAGGCGCTCCGGCAGCGCTGCACGCACGTCGCCCCGGGTCCCAATGCGGCCCAGCAGACCTGCGAGGTCGAGCCGGTGCGGCAAGGTGTCGGTTGCGATGCCGCGCTTGAGGCGACGCGCCACCGCGGCCGCCAGTTGCTGGCTGTCCTTCGTCTGCTCCGTGAAGGTCCCGCCGATCAGCTTGACGACGCGGTCGAGTACGCCGGCGTCGTCGCTGTGGTCCAGCGCCGCCACGAGCAGGTCAGCCCACGCCGCGTCGGCGGTGGGCTTCATCCGCGGCGGCGCCGTCGCGGCGATCGCCAGCCGCTGGAGTTCCTCGAAGCGCTCGCTCTTCGGGTCGAAGAAGTCGAGCAGGTCCGCAGGTTTGTCAGCCTTCTCGATCAGCGTCTTGCCGTACACCAAGGCGGCCGTACGGGCCTTCTGGATGCCCTCGCCACCCTTTTCCTGATAGAGACTGATGATGTCGGCCAGGAACTCGCTGCGGATCCGATACCGGTCGGTGTCGGTCCAGCCGGTGGCGCGCTTCTCGAATCGCGCCGCCCGATCTCCGAGGAACTTCAGAAGGGCTGACGTGTCCGCGAAGCGGTACTTGAGCAGGCGCTCCGCCGCGCCGAGGAATGCCGTTGCATCCTCCTGAGTGGCATCCGCGCCAATCGTCTTGAGCGCTTCATAGAGCGCGGCGAGGGTGTCGGCTTCGCTGACACACTCGCAGTGGGCGCTGATGCGGACGGCCGAGCGTCGCAGGGTCGGATCCGTGTCCAGGAGCAGGCGCTGCACACTCTTGAGCACGCGGACCCAGCCCTGCTGCTTTCCGTTGATGTCCGGATCGAGCTTGTCACGGCGCAACATGGTGACCAGCGCCTCGTCGTCGGCCAGCAGCGGAAGGAATGCGGGTACCAGGAGGACGGTCTCGGCATCGGGCTGGTCATCGGCCAGATGAGCGATGACGGTGGCATACATCGCGCGCCGCTGCTCGGGCGTCAAGTCCTTGGCGCGCGCACGGTCGTGGAAGACCGGGCCCACGACCTTGCCGTAGATGATGCCGTGCGTCTCACGCGGGGAGCGCAGCAGGATGTTCAGGACCGCATCACGCTTGTCCTCGTTCGGCGCGTCGAAGATGCGTTGCGTGAGCTCGGGCCAGCGCGCCTCGGGAATCGGATCGCCCTTCGCCTCCACGGGGCGCAGCCCGATCAGGACGAGGACGACGGCGAGGATGACGGCTTGGGGACGGAGGAAACGCACGGACCTGTCGAGCCTTCCACAGCTGGTGGGCTTCCGTCGGCAGGGACGGGGAGCCCGGGCAATACGCAGTGACGAGCGACGGCGGCCCGAGAGCACGGCCGGCGATGACTCGACCATCGAAGTCTAGACCTCAGCCAGGGCGGGTCAAGAGCGACGATTGCAAGTCTTGGGTACATCTTCATTCGGGGAGGTGCCCGTGCTGCCAGAACCGGCGCACCTCCTCCACGACGTCGTCGAGTGCGTTGTTCGCATTCACGGTGTGCTCGGCAAGCTCGGACCACCACGCGCCGCGTCGCTCGAGGAGCATCTCCGCTTCCTCGAGCTCCTCCGCGGCGCCCGGCCAACGGGGACGGTCCTCGGCCGACGCGGCCACGCGCCGCGCCGCCACCCCGGCCTCGACGGCCAGGTGCACGCGCACCCCCGCGTCGGACAGGAGCGTCCGGGATGCGGCGTGCTCGACCACGCCGCCGCCCGTAGCCAGGACGATTCCCCGCCGCGCCAGAGCCCGGGACAAGAGCTCGCACTCGACGTCGCGAAACGCCTCCCAGCCCTCGGCGCGGATCCAGTCTGCGGCGCTGCGACCGGTGACGCGCCCGACCTCGTCGTCGAGGTCGACGAACGGCCGGCCCATCAGCCGGGCGAGCCGGCGACCGACGCTGGTCTTGCCGGCGCCGCGTGCGCCCAACAGCACCAACGTGGGCGGCACCTCGACAGCCGTGCGGAGCGCCCAGATCAGCAGCACATCCGCGGCAGCGGCATCGAAGGCCTCCGCTTGGTCGTGGGCCTGCACCTGAAGCAAGAAGCGTCCATCGGCGTACGCGGCGCCCTCGGCGGTGGCCTGGGCCACGAGCCCGGTCGGCGCGTCGCCCTCACGGTACGGCGCATCGAGCGTGAGGAGGCCGGCGAGCGCCACGCCCTCGAAGGCCGGCACGGGCTCTCCGGATGCGCCCGCGGGCGTCGCGTTCACGACCACCCTGTCGCCCTCTTGACGCACGTAGCGGGGCCCGGCCCACGCCGCGCCACACGTGGCAGCCGTGATCGGACCGGCCCGATCGTCGCGCGCACCGAGCCGGACCTCGTAGCCGCGCTCGCGCAGGGCCCAGACGGCCGCCCGCGCGTAGCCGCCGGCGCCGTAGACGAACGCCCGGCCGCCCTCCTTCGCGTCGGGGAGCATGCCGCGCAAGCCGGTCGCGTCCGTGTTGCCCGCCCACCAGCCGTCATCCCGCCGGACGAGCGTGTTCGCCGCGCCGACGGCCCGCGCGACGGTATCGACGTGATCGGCCAGTTCCAGCGCGCGCGTCTTGTACGGATGGGTGACGCTGAAGCCGACGAAGGGCAGGCCGATGGCCTCGTCGAGCGACACGCCGGGCAGGGGCACGTAGAGCGCGTCGCGTCCGGTGGCGCGGAACACGCCGTTGTGCATGGCCGGCGACGGCGAGCGCGCCGGCGGATCGCCCACCAACCCGTAGAGCGCGGCGTCGGGGGTGATCTCGCCGGCACGCAACTCATCGAGCAGCACGTCGAGCGTTGGCTGACCGCGCGCAGCTTGCGCATCCGCGCGTCCCGCACCGAACAGGAGGACACCGGGGCGGGCGGCGAAGAGGACGCGCGTGGCGGCGAACGTGCCGTAGGGCACGAAGAACGTCTGGGGCTCCGCCGCGGCCGCTTCGGCGAGGAGATCGAGGAACTGCCGCGTCGTGTCGACCGGGCGCGCGACCTTCAGCAGGTCGGCGTCGCCGCGCTCGGGCGCGGGCGCATCGAGTTCCGCGGGACCATGCACCGAAGCGACGCGCCGCACGCCGTCCGGCAGCGCTCCGAGGTGCGGCGCGACGCGTGCCTCGACGTCCACCCAGGCTGCGCCGGCCTCCGCGGCCTTGCGCAGCAGCGCGGCGGCGTCCTCCGGAGAGCCCGTGTACGCACCGCCCTGCGCGCGGGAGCGCACGGTCGCGAGCACCGGCCGCGGCGACGCAGCCACCCAGCTCGCCACCGCGAGGTCCGGATCGCGATCGAGCAGCAGGTCGAAGCGGATCTCGATCACGTCGGCGGCGCCGGCAATGTCCACAAGATCAGCGGGGGCGCGCACCGCGGGCGGGGCCGCGCTGACGACACGCAGAGTGCCAACGTGAGGACGGCCGACCGGCGGGATCGGTCCGCCGACGGGAAGCACCGCTCAGACGGTCTCGAGCGTCCGCTCGATGCGGTTGCGCTCATCCGCGAACACGACGCGCGGCTTGTGCTTGCGCGCTTCGGCCTCGTCCATCTGGGCGAACGCCATGATCAGGACGCGGTCGCCGGGCTGGCAGTGCCGCGCGCAGCCACCGTTCATCCCGATGACGCCCGAGCCCGACGCACCCTCGAAGACGTACGTCTCCAAGCGGTTGCCGTTCTCGAGGTTCACCACGAGGACCTTCTCGTTCGGGATGAGATCCGTGGCCTCGAGCAGGTCGCGATCGATGGTCACGCTGCCGATGTAGTTGAGGTCCGCGTGCGTGACGCGGGCGCCGTGGATCTTGGACTTGAGCATGGTTCGCTGCATGGCCTGCTGATGGTACGGGACGGCCCTGGGGAGGCGCATGAATGCGGGGGCGAGCCACGTGCCTCGAGCGGGGAGCAGGCACGCGCCCGGGAGGCCTATTTCTCGGTCAGCCAAGCCCGCCACGCGTCCACCGCGGCCTTGCGCTTCTCGGCCGGATCGTCCGGCTCGAATCCGTGCTTGGCGCCGGTCAGCTCAAACAGCGTGTCGATGGCTGCCTTCCGGACACCACCGTCGTCGTCCTCGAGGGCCACGATCAGCACGGCGCGGCACGCTTCGACGGCATGCCCACCCAGAGCGCGCGCCGCGGCGCGCCGAACCCCTGCGTCCATGTCGCGCGTCTCGCCCCCGACCGCCGCGGAGAGGGCACGGCACGAGAGCGGGGAACGAACGCGTCCGAGCAACGCGGCCGCAGCTTGGCGCACGTCACCACTCGGGTCCTTCTCCAGCAAGCGCGTGATCTCTCGCGCGAGTACTGCGTCGGTCTCGATCGACGTGCGCAGCCAGGGGCGCTTGTAGAGCCGCAACGTCGTCGCGCGCACCTCAGCGACCTCATCGCTGAGTAGCTTGCGCAGCAGGGCCTCGGCGGCGTCCCCTTCCGCGGCGCGGTCGGCCAGCGCGTAGGCGAGGCTCCGGCGGACGGCGGGATCCGGGCTGCGCTCCGACGAGCGCAGGTCGTCGACGGTCTTCGCCGCTTCGATCGCCGCGAGCTCGGCCCGGCGTCGGGCCGCGCGCAACACGGGGTCCCTCTTCAGGGTCCGACTGCGCCGCTCGGCCTCCTCGAGGACGGCCAGCGCGGCCTGCGGGTCACCGGACTCGATCTCGATCGCCGACAACGCGATGGCCGCGCCGAGGGCGTCCGGGCGCCGCTCGAGCACGCGGCGCAGATCCGCACGCGCACGCGCCGTCTCCCCGTCGGCGGCAAGAAGGCTCGCGCGGTACTGCAGGATCCTGACATCGAGCGGTGCCAGGCGGCGGGCGGTCTCGAGCGCGGCGAGCGAGGCGACACGTGCGCCCTTCGCACGCTGGGCCGTGAAGCGCGTCAGCGCGATGCCGGCGGTCTGCCCTTCGAGCAGCACCGCGCGATCCAGGTCGTTGAGCGCGTCGTCGATGCGCGTTTCCACGATCAGCGCTTCGCCTCGCGCACGCGCCTCGAAGGCGAGCATCGGCGCGACCGTACGGGAACGATCCAGCGCCTCACGGAGCTGCTTCCACAATGCAGGAGCGCGCTTCACGAGAGCGGAGCGGTGCAGCAGGTGGGCACGATAGAGGTCCACCACGCCCCCGCGCGCGGGCGCGGCCGGCCCGAGACGGGCGAGCGCCGCCTCGAGCGCGCCGCGGTCCGCCTCGTCGAGCGCGGCCTCGAGCAAGCGCCCGGCCCGTGCGGCGGCCGAGCCCTCGAAGTGCGTCAGCAAGGAGCGACGACCCTTCGGCACGGCGCAGAGCAACCGGAACTTGGGCGCCGAAGCACGCAGGGCGATGTCGGGACGCCGGACATCGGGCTCGTCCAGCAGCCACAGGCCCGTGCGGCGATCGAAGGCCGTCACGAGGGCGGGGCCGTCCCCGTAGCCCAGCTCGGAAGCCGCAAGACGCACCGCAACGAACGGCAGTCCTGCGATGAGCATGGCATCTCCGGCGGCGCTGTCGCCGGCAAGGGAGAGCACGTGGAAACCGTGCGCCTCGAGCCACGCGCGGGGCGTTCCCGCATGCTGCGGCGGGCGCTTGTGCTGCCGGCACCAACGCTCGACTTCCGCTGCGCTCGTGACCCGCCCGAGCCCGGTCGCGAGACGGGCGATCACGACGGCGTGCCCACGCGCTCCGGGCACGTGGCCGACGGGCCGGCCCGTCGGGATGGTGCGCGTGCGGCGCTGGGCCCCCCGCAGCGGCAGGTAGACCGCCTGCGCGCCCGGGGGCGGCCGACCCGCAAGCAGCGCCGGCATGCGCGCGATCTCACCCTGTTCCCAAGCGAGCAGCGCGGCTTGGAGCGAGAGCATCGGATCCATCGGGCTCACACCGGCACGCGGACCGAGGGCCAGGAGGCGCGCCGCTTCTGCGGGTTCGCCGCTGCGGCGCAGCGCGTCGATCGCGAAGGAGAAGCCGCGCAGGCCGGCCTCAGGCTCCAGGGCGGCCAGCCCGAGGGCGGTGGCGATCACGCCGCGCGTACGGCCGCGGGCTGCGGCCCGTTCAAGCGCGACGCGCGCGCCGGCCGCCAGCATCCAGCGGTCCTGGTCCGGCAGCGCCGCGCCCATCAAGGCGAGCGGGAACGCGTCCCGGTCCCAGTCGATGAAGGGCGGCGCGAGCAGGCGCCCGATCGCGCCGGCATCGTCCCCTCGGCGCAGCCGCAGCAAGGCCTCGAGCCAGGCACCGGCCAGACCGCCGTCGGGATCGATGCGGCCCGCGATGCGTCGTGCGTCCTCGAGACGGCCTGCCCGCAGGGCGACGAGGGCGGCGGGGATCCCGTCCACGCCCCCGACGCCGTCGGGTGTCTTCCGCACGGGCTTGCCGGCGGCGAGGCGGGCCAGGTTGAGCAGCGCCGCGGGGGGCGCGTCGGCCGCCTCCATGCGCGTAAGCAAGCGGGCGATGTCGCGGTCGCGCAGGTAGGCCCGCTGGGCCTCGGCGGGGACGTCGGCCGCGGCGGCAGACCCCGCCAGGCACGCGAGCAACAGGAGCGGGAGCAGCAGACGCATCATGCCCCCATGCTCGCAGGAGGTCGCGCGATCCAGCGGTTGTCGATCAGGCGCACGCCGTCCACGCGCACGGCGCCGATCGCGAGGGCGGGCCCGAGGAGGTCGCGTACCGGCGTCATCGTGTCGGGATCCACGACATCCACGTAGTCCACGAGGAGGCCCTGCTCTTGGAGCGAGTCGCGCGCCCACGTCAGGTCGCGGTCGAGATCGTAGGTCTCGCCGCCGATGTCGGCCATGGCCGCGCTCACGACCAGCACGTACAGGGTGCGCGAGAGCCGCAGCGCGAGACGCGACGAGCCTTCTGCCAGGTGGCGGTTGCGCGACGAGAGGGCCAGCCCCTCTACCTCACGCACGGTCTCACCGCCTACGATCTCGACGGGCAGGCCCAAGCGATCGCGCACCTCACGGAGTACGGCCAGCTGTTGGGCGTCCTTCTGACCGAAGTAGCTGACGTCGGCACGGGTCTGGTCCCAGAGCCTCGTCACCACGCTGGCAACACCCGCAAAGTGCGTCGGACGCACGGCACCCTCGTAGCCTTCCGCCGCGCTGCCCGTCTCGACGTCGGACGCAACGCCGTCGGGGTAGATGTCCTCTGGTCGGGGCGCGTAGATCGCCCGGGCGCCGTGGTGAAGCACGAGGTCGCAGTCGGCTTCGAACGTGCGCGGGTAGCGGTCGAGGTCTTCGCCTTCCGCGAACTGCGTCGGATTCACGAACACGGTCGCCAGCACGACGTCGCACTCCGCGGCGGCGCGTTGCACGAGCGAGGCGTGGCCCGCGTGGAGCGCCCCCATCGTCATCACGACACCCACCGTGCCTTCCTGACGGGCGCGCCACGCCTCGAGCGCGGCACGGTCCTCCAGGATCGCCAGCTCACCTCCGCGTTCGGCGAACGGGGGCGCGTGGGCCGGCTCGAGGTCGTCGAAGCGGGCCGGGACACGCGCGTGCAACGCGGCCGCATGCTCGATGACGGTGGCGCCCGCCACGACGTGGCAGGGCGCGATCTCGGACCACGGGCCGAGGACGAACGCACGCTGGAGCGCCCGCGGATGCGGCAGCGTCAGGTCGTCGTCGGCGCGTGCCACGTCGTCGAACGTGAGCAGGTCGAGGTCGAGCGTGCGCTCGGCGCGCCCGTCTCGCGCCCGGCCGTGCTCCGCCTCGATGGCGTGCAGGCGCGCATGGAAGGCGTCGACGTCGAGATCCGTGCGCACCTCGGCGACGCCGTTGAGTACGCGCGCCTGGCGCGCCGCGGCGGGAGCGCCCTCGTAGGTGCTCCACACCAGGAGGGAGCAGGCAGCGACCCGGCCATCGTCCCGGTCGAGCGCTGCGAGGGCAGCCGCGAGCCGGGCGCGCGGATCGCCCTCGTTGCTTCCGAGCGCCACGAAGGCCCGGTGCGCCGACACTACGCGTCCCCGGGGGCTTCTGGGCGACGCTCGCCCCGATCGTCGGCGAACGGGTCGGAGGGCAGGATGTCGTCCTCCTCGACCTCGTCCGCCTCCTCGTGGTCCACCCAGGCCGGCACACCGAACCAGCGATGGGTCAGCGTGAGGACGGGTCCCGAGAGCGCATACAGGGCAAAGATACCTGCGACCGTCTCGGTGAAGTGCTCGAGCGTGAGGTAGACGAGCAGCACGAGCAGGACCACGGCGAGGGGGTGGGCTCGGCGGGCACCGAGGTAGCGGTTCATCACGTGCGTGTAGGGCATGCGGCTGATCATGAGCATGCCGAGAATGGGCATCGCGATCAGCAGCGACCACTCCACGAGATCGTTCACCGCATAGTGGTGGCGCAGGAGGACGAGCCCCGCGACCGCACCGGCCGCTGCCGGGCTCGGCAGACCGCGGAACACATGCGTGACGTGCGGACGGCCGCTGCTCTTCATGCGATCGGACTCGACGTTGTAGCGGGCCAGTCGGAGCGTGGCACCGAGCACGTACACGAGACAGAAGCAGAAGGTGAGCTTCGTGCTCATGACCGGGAAGGCGGGCCCGAGCAGGGTCTTGGCGATCATCGCGGGCGCGAGGCCGAACGTGACGCAGTCGGCCAGGCTGTCGAGCTGGGCGCCGAAGTCTGACGTGCTTCCGGTCAGGCGCGCCACGCGACCGTCGAGGCCATCGAGGAACATGCCGAGGAAGATGAGCCAGCTCGCCTTCACGAAGACGCGATCGGCGGCGGCCGCGTCCATGGCCGCGGCGTCGAGCATGTAAGAGATGGCCAAAACCCCGCAGACGAGGTTGCCCGCCGTCATCAGGCTGGGCAGGAGCTGGACCGTACGCAGCGTCCGACGGCGGCGGGGCGGCGGCGCGGGATCGGAGGAGGGCCCCCCCGGGGTGCCATCCGGCGCGTCATCGCGGGGAATCGTCTGCAGGCGCATGGCCCCCATCGTATCCCCCGGACGGCGCGCGGAAGCGACACCGCCGGGGCGTATCCTTGCGCCTGCGACGGAGGCGAACATGAACGCAACGGCGATCAGCACGGTGAAGGCCTGGGAAATCCTCGACTCGCGGGGCAATCCGACGCTCGAGGTCGAGGTCCAGCTCGAAGGCGGCGCCCACGCCGCGGCGTGCGTTCCGAGCGGAGCCAGCACGGGCATCCACGAAGCGATCGAGCTCCGTGACGGCGACGAGCGCTTCGGCGGCCTGGGCGTGCTCCAGGCCGTGGCGAATGCGACCGGCGCCCTGGCGGACGCCGTCCGCGGCCTGGACGCAACCGACACGGCAGCCGTCGACGCCGCGCTGCGCGCGGCGGATGGCACGGCCAGCCTCAAGCGGCTCGGCGCCAACGCGGTGCTGGGGGTGAGCCTCGCCGCCGCCCGCGCCGCCGCGACGGCGCGCAACGAGCCGCTCTGGGTGTTCCTCGCCTCCGCGTTCGGCGGCGAGAGCTTGCGCATGCCGGTGCCCATGCTCAACGTCCTGAACGGCGGCGCGCACGCCGACAACGGCCTCGACGTGCAGGAGATCATGATCGCGCCGTGCGGTTTCGACCGCTTCCACGACGCGCTCCGTGCCGGCGCCGAGATCTACCAGGCGCTGAAGAGCATCCTCACCGAGCGTGGGCTCTCGACGGCCGTGGGCGACGAGGGCGGCTTCGCGCCGCGCGTGGCCTCCAACGAGAAGGCCATCGAGCTCGTGGCGCGCGCCATCGAAGCGGCCGGCTACGAGCCCGGAACGCAGGTGCGCCTGGCGCTCGACGTCGCGGCCTCCGAGTTCCACGGAGCGACCGGCTACACCTTCGAGGGCAAGCGGGTCAGCTCCACGGACCTCCTTCACTTCTACGAAAGCTGGTTGGATCGCTACCCGATCTATTCGATTGAAGATGGTCTCTCAGAAGACGACTGGAGCGGGTGGGCGCAGATGACAGCTGGGATCGGTGACCGCGTACAGCTGGTGGGTGACGACCTGTTCGTCACCAACGTCAAGCGCCTGCAGCGCGGCATCGACGAGAGCGTCGCCAATGCGGTCCTCGTGAAGCCCAACCAGATCGGCACCCTCAGCGACACCTTCAACTGCGTGCGCACCGCCTACGCCGGCGGCTTCACCGCCGTGATGAGCCATCGCTCGGGTGAGACGCGCGACACCACCATCGCTGATCTGGCCGTGGCCACAGCCACGGGCCAGATCAAGACGGGCGCGCCGTGCCGGGGCGAGCGCACCGCCAAGTACAACCGCCTGCTGCGGATCGAAGCCGCCCTCGAAGAGGCAGGGGAAGCGCCGGTCTTCGGCCTGCCTGCGGGCGTGCGTGGTGTCGTGCGTGCCTAGACGCCCGGCCGACGAGCCGCCGACGCCTGCCCTGGAGGGACGTCTGGCCCCGGGGAGACGCCTGGCCCCCGAGGGCCGTCGGGAGGGGCTCCCGGCCTCCGTACCGCTGCTGGCCGCCCTGGGCCTCGTCGTGCTGTGCGTCTGCACGCTGCCGGCGGTCCACGCCCAACGGCAGCTCGAACGGGATCACGCGCGCCTCGGCCGGGAAACCCGCGCCGCGGAGGAGCGCGTCGAGCGTCTCCAGCGCGAGTTGCGGACGGGCACCGAGCAGCGCTACCTGCGCGCCAAGGCCACGCGCGAGTTGCTCCACCATGGCAGCGACTACATCCGCGAGCGCGATCGCAAGCTGGGCCAGGACCAGACGTCCGGCGGCCGGTAACCGGCATCCCGAGCAGGCCTCGCGTCGCGCGGTGGCCACAGATCATGCGATGATCCGGGGGCATGCGGCGCACGCGATCCCCCTCCAGGCATCTCCCCTTCTCCCTGGTGGTGCTGCTGCTGCTCGGCGGTCCCGCCGCCGCCCGCGACACCGAGGCGCCGACCGGCGCTGCGCCGTCGAAGAACTTCTCGAACATCCACGACGAGGCCGACTGGATCGTGAAGGCCTTTGCCTCCGCCGCAGCCGACGCGAAGAAGAGCGACTGGCCCTCGGCCGTGCGCACCTTGCAGACGGTCGTCGATGCGCGCAAGAGCCGCGCCTCGCCGACCGACGCCGCGCCGTACGTGCGCGCCGTCTACGGTTCCTCGGTCTACGAGGGCGCCTGGATCGTCGCGCACCACACGATCGTCCGGGGCGGCGACGAGGCGGTGGCCGCGTACGAACGTGAGTACGGCGCGGCGGCGAAGGCCCTGCTCGACCGTGCCGCCATGCGGCGTGACACCGGCCTGCTCCGCAGCGTCGCCGCGCGCTTCCTGCCGACCCAGGCGGGCCGCCGCACGGCGTTGCTCCTAGCGGACCTGGCGCTGGAGCGTGCCGACTTCGACACGGCCCTCGAGTGGATCGAGGCCCTCGAAGACCTCGAGTCCGTCAGCGGGGAGAGCAAGGACGCCCTGGCACCCTGGCGTGCGGCACGCGTGAGGCGCCACGCCGTGGCCCTGGCCCGCGACACGAAGTCGATCCCGCTCGTCGCGAAGGCCCTGGCCGTCGCACGGCCGGTCGAGGGGGCCTCGCTCGACGCCGTCCCGCCTCATCTGCGACGTCCCGAGATCCACGGCACGGGCTGGCTCACGACGGGCGGCAACGCCGCGCGTGCCGCGCTGCCCGCCAGCCTCGGCAGCGAGTTCCGGCTGGCTTGGTTCCGCGCTCCGAGCACAGACGACGACCTCACCGACGCCCGCGACCCGCAGCGCCGCGAGCATGACCGGCCGAGCCTCTGGCTGCCGCCGCGGGCCGCCGCGACCGAGAAGCACCTGTTCGTCTCCGACGGCCAGTACCTGCACATCTACGATCTGGCGACCGGCGCCCGGCTCTTCGAGCGCGACGAGACGGAGTACGCCGGGATGCGCGAGGGCGGTGTCGGCGAAGACGGCGACGTCGACCGCCGGCTGCGCTTCGGCCTGCTCGAGGGCCACACGCTCTCCTTGCACCCCGTGCGGCACTTCCGACGTCCCGCTGCCGACGGGACCATCGAAGACCTGGGAGCCGGCCACCTCGTCCTGGCCGCCGTGCCCGACGGCGACAAGTGGTCGTGGGACCGCTCGCGCAGCAGCGGCCCGACGCGGCGCGACGACCACATCCAGGCCTACCACTGGAACGGTGAGCGTCTCGCGTACCTGTGGCGCGTCGGCGGCGCGACAAGTCGCGACAAGGCCTCGGACCGGGCCTTCCGCGGCGGCCTGCCGAACGACACGCGCCTCTACGGCGCACCGCTCGTCTACCGCGGCCGCATGTGGGTCGCGGGGGTCCGCCCGGCCAAGGCCACCCAGGATCGCTGGGAGGTCTGGCTCTACGCGTTCGACCCCGTGACGGGTCAGGTGGCGACGCGGACGCATCTGGGAACCGGCACCCCCATGCGCTCGGGTCGCATGGACGAAGTCATCCCGTCCTCCCCCGCCGCCTCGCATGGACGCGTCGTGGTCTCCACCTCGCTCGGCATCATCGCGGCGGTGGACGCCGCAGATGGCCGCATGCGCTGGATCCACCGCTACGACCGCAGTGTCGAGACCGAGCGCGGCCGCCGGCGCAACCGCGACGCCCGCGACCGCGGGCTGCGCACGACGAGCTTCGTGAACGAGCCGCCGATCCTGGCCCTCGATCGCTGCTACGTGACGCCGACGGACAGCAACGTCGTGCTGTCCACATTCAACCGCCCCGTGCGACGCAACCGCCGGCTCGTGGTGCGAGCCCGCGATCGCTATGACGCCGGCGCTTGGTTCATGCCGGAACAGATCGCAGGCGTCGCCCCCGGCGGTCCGACGTGGCCGCCGTCCATCGTGCTTGTGGGCAAGGGCGAGAGCGGCAGCCTGCCGGGCCCGATGGTGGTCGTCCACCATGCCCTGGGCGACGACCAGGTCTGGCCCCAGGACGCGGAACGGCCGCTGCGGGCCAAGGAACTCTGGACAGGCGGCAGTCCCACGGGCTTCGGCCCCGAGCCCTACGGTCGGGCGCTCGTGACCGAGGCCGAGATCTTCGTCCCCCAAGCAGACGGGATCGCGATCTACGAGCTGTTCGATCGCGACGCCAACGGCAGCCACTTCCTCGGCCTGCTCAACCGGGATGACATGGATACCGCGACGGCGAAACAGGCCCCCCCGCGCCCGTTCGGCAACCTGATCCCGATCCCGGGGCAAGGCATCGTGGCCGTGAGCGCCACCACCGTCGCCTTCTGGAAACGCAAGTAGCCCCGAAGGCCCAATTCATCGACCCGGGCCGCACCGCTCGCCCCCGGCGCGTGGTTCAATGCCTCGCCGGATCGCCCCGCGAACCGGCCGCCCGTGACCCGACCTCATTCAGAACCGACCCGCGCCCAACCGACCCGAACTTGAGGGAAAGCCCAGCGATGACCGAACCTGAACCGACGGAACTCGAACCGACCCAGGGCGACCTGACGCCGGATGACATCGCCGCCGCCAAGCGCGTCAAGGACGCCCACGACAAGATCCGCGCCGAGCTCTCCAAGGTCATCGTCGGCCTGGACGAGGTGATCGATCAGCTGCTGATCTCGATCTTCGCCCGCGGCCATTGCCTGCTCGTGGGCGTGCCGGGCCTGGCCAAGACACTGCTGATCAGCACGGTGAGCCGCAGCCTCTCGCTGTCCTTCAACCGGATCCAGTTCACGCCGGACCTGATGCCCGCCGACATCACGGGCACCGAGGTGATCCAAGAGGACAAGACGACCGGCCAACGCGGCTTCAAGTTCATCAAGGGCCCGATCTTCGCCAACGTCATCCTGGCCGACGAGATCAACCGCACGCCGCCCAAGACGCAGGCCGCCCTGCTCGAAGCCATGCAGGAGCGCCAGGTCAGCGCCGGCGGCAAGAAGCACGTCCTCGAGCCTCCGTTCTTCGTTCTCGCGACGCAGAACCCGATCGAGCAGGAGGGCACCTACCCCCTGCCCGAGGCGCAGCTCGACCGCTTCATGTTCCTGGTCAAGGTCGACTACCCCTCCCTCGAAGAGGAGCTCCAGATCGTCAACATGACGACCAAGCCGATGTCCGCCGAGCTGGACCAGGTCCTGACCGGCGAGGACATCATGGAGATCCAGGATGTGGTCCGCCGCGTCCCGATCTCCGAGCACCTCGTGCGGTACGTGCTCCGGCTCGTGCGCGCCACGCGCGTCAACGACGCGAGCGCACCGGAGCTCGTGAAGCAACGCGTCGCCTGGGGAGCCGGGCCGCGCGCAAGCCAGTTCATGATCCTGGGCGCGAAGGCTCGCGCCCTCCTGCGGGGTCGTCTCTACGTGTCCGCCGAGGACGTCGAGGCCGTCGCGTTGCCCGTCCTGCGTCACCGCGTCCTCACGACGTACGGTGCCGAGGCCGAGGGCTACACGAGCGATCGCCTCATCACCGAGCTGTTGGACATGATCCCCGCCGCCGAGAGCGAGACCCTCAGTGACGAGCGACTCCCGAACGTACTTGGATCCTGAGGTCATCGAGAAGGTCGACGGGCTTGAACTCAAGGCCCGCCTGATCGTCGAAGGCTTCATCTCCGGCCTGCACAAGAGCCCCTTTCGTGGGTTCTCGGTGGAGTTCGCGGAGCACCGGGAATACGTCCCGGGGGATGACATGCGCTTCCTGGACTGGAAGGTCTTCGGGAAGACGGACCGCCTCTACATCAAGCGCTACGAGGAAGAGACGAACCTCGAAGCGCATCTCGTGGTCGATGCCAGCGAGTCGATGGCCTACACGAGCCGTGACGACAACGGGCCGTCGAAGTTCGAGTACGCCTGCTGGTCAGCGGCCGCGCTGGCGTACCTGATGAGCCAGCAGCAGGACGGCGCGGGCCTCGTGCTCTTCGACGAGGCCGTCCGCAAGGTCGTGCCTCCGGCGAGCAACCGCGCCCACCTGGGCAACATCATCCACGAGCTCGAGACAGCCGAGCCGGCGCGGGGCACGGGCATTGCGCGCGCCCTCGGCGAGGCCGGAGAAGCCGTGCGCCGACGCGGCCTCATCATCCTCTTCTCCGATCTCATGGACGATGCCGACGAGATCCTGCGCGGCCTGAAGCAGGTACGGCATCGCGGTCACGAGGTGCTCCTCTTCCACGTGCTCGCCCACGACGAGATCACCTTCCCCTTCGAGCGCCTGACGCGCTTCGAGGGCATGGAAGACCTCGGCCGCGTGACGGCCGATCCGGTGGCCCTGCGAACCGCCTACCTCACGGAGGTGAAGGAGTTCCGCCGCCGGTTGAAGCGCGTGTGCCTGGCCAACCGCATCGACCTCGTCGAGATGGACACATCCGAGTCGCTCGGTGTCGTGCTCTCGGCCTACCTGGCCAAGCGTGCCGCCGTGAGGCGCCGCTGATGATCGTCGCCGCCTTCCCCACCCTCGCCCAACTCGTCACGGCCTACCTGGTACCTGCCTACCTGGTGACGTGGCAGCTCTTCGCCCTCGGTGGTGCGATGGCGTCGGTGCCCATCATCATCCACCTGCTCAGCAAGCGCCGCGTGCGCCGCGTGCGCTGGGCTGCGATGACCTGGCTGCTCGCTGCCATGAAGCGTCACCAGCGGCGCATGCGGCTCGAGAACTGGCTCATCCTGGCCCTGCGCGTCGCGGCCCTCCTGCTGCTCGGCCTCGCGCTCGCCCGCCCGGTCCTGACCGACAGCACGATCGCGCCGCTGCTCGGCAGCAAGCGCTCGGTCTATCTCGTGCTCGACAACTCCTTCAGCACGGAAGCCAAGCTCGACGCCCGCTCGGTGTTCGACCGTGTGAAGCACGAGGCCGACCTCGTACTCAAAAGCATCGCGCCGGGGGATGCCGCGGCCGTGGTCGTGACGAACGACGATGACGAAGACGTCACGAGCGGTCTCGATCCCCGCGTGCTGCTGGCGCGCTCGATCGGAGACGAAGGCGCGGCCCGCGCGCGCGAGTCCGTCGCCGCCCTGCGCACGCGCCACGCCGCAGCCAACTGGGTCAAGGCGATCGAGGCCGTCCAAGGCCAGATGACCGATGAGGATCCCAATCGCACCGTGGTCGTCATTACGGACCTGCAGGCCAAGGACTGGCTGAAGCCGCCGCGCGAGCGCATCGGCAGCGGCGGCGAGGACGCGGACAAGGAAGACGCTGACACCGAAGGCGCCGACACCGAAGACAGCGGCAGCGACCGTCTGCGCAAGCAGCTCCTGTCCCTGCTGCGGCGGCCCACGAAGGTGCGCATCATCGACGTGGGCGGCGTGAACCGCCGCGACCTCGCCGTCGTGAACATCGAGAACCGCACCGGGCAGGACCCGTTCGTCGGCCGGCCCCTGCGCCTCGCGGTCACGGTCGCGAACTACGGCGCCGCGCCGGTCACGGGCGCATACATCGAGGTCCGCGTCGGCGACAGTGAACGCAAGCGCGTCTTCCCTGTGCCGGAGTTGGCCGGGGCCGACATCGGCGTCCGCGTCCCGCGGCCGGTGCTCGAAACCGTGCAGGTCGATCTGCCCCGCGGCACCTTCGAGCGGCCTGGCTCGCATGCCGTGCAGGTCACGGTCGCCCCGCCGAGGACGGATCCGGGCGCAGACGCGCTCGGCCTTTCGAGCGAGCGCTGGCTGGCGCTTCAGGTCCGGCGCCGCGTCAACGTTCTCGCGTGGGCGCGCACCAGCGCCAACGAGGACCCGAGCGTCTCGGCCGAGCTCTACCTGCGCGGCATCTACGAAGGCGACGCCTCGGACACCGACTCGACCCCCACCGGCGCCCTGCCGCCCATCTACCGCTACCGCTCCGCCACGACGGAGAACGATCTCCTCGTGCGTCTGCAGGGGCGCTCGCGCGAACCCGTCGACCTCGTCGTCCTGGCCAACGTGCGTCCGCGCAACGCGCAGCTGCGTCTGGCGCTGCGCAAGTACGTGCGCGAGGGTGGCGGGCTGCTGGTCTTCACGGGCGACAAGACGAGCGCCGACGTCCTCAACGACGCGTTCTACTCCGACGACGCCGCGACCCGGCTCATGCCCTATCGGCTGAAGCGCGCGGAGACGCGCTCCCGCAACGACGATGAGAGCGGCTACTTCGGGCTCGACCTGGCGTTCCAGGAGGATCCGCATCCCCTCGCCGAGCCGTTCACGAACGTGAAGGCCGACGACTGGATCAAGCGCGTCCCCCCCCGCATCTGGGGCCGCACGACCTTCGTCGTCGAACCGCCCATCCCGCAACCGGGCGACGGCTCGGATGCCACGGGCACCACGCCCGCTCCCGGTCGTGTCGTGCTCCGGTTCAAGGACGACGGCCATCCCGCGGCCGTGGTCTCCGGTCGCTTCGGTGAGGGGCGCACCCTGTGGGTCGGCACGAGCGTGGACAACGGCTGGCTCGCGACGTCGGTGCTGTTCCTTCCGGTCTTCCTCGAGGAAGCGGCGATGTACCTGACGCGACCGGCCGAGGCCGGGCGCAACCTGGAGGTCGGCGGCATCCTGCGCGCGACCGCGCCTGCCGACGCCGAGCAGGTACGGGTCGTCCCGCCGGGCGGCAGCGCCGTAGCCCCCACACGCCGCACGCCCGAAGACACGGCCGAAGGCGAGGCGCCGCGGCGCATCGAGTACCAGTACGACGGCGTGGGTCGCAGCGGCATCTGGCGCCTGACCTACGACATGGTCTCCATCACCGGCGAGCCCGAGAAGATCACCGAGACCTTCGCCGTGAACCCCGATCCTCGTGAGGGCTCCCTGATCGCGGCCTCCCAGGACGCCGTCCGAGACGGCATCCCGGGCGAGCTTGACCTCGAGTTCCTGCCGTCCTACGGCGACGTCAGCTCCGAGCTCGAAGAAGCCCGCGAGGGCGAGATCACGAGCTTCATCCTCTACGCCTTGCTTGCGGTCCTCCTGCTGGAGTCCCTGCTGGCCATGAAGTTCGGACGCCGCGGTCGCGCGGGCGCGACCGAATAGCCCACCGGAGCCTCGATGACGCCCAGCCTCCTGACGCTGACCCAGCTCGTCGCCGCGCGCACCGAGACCGGTCCGCTCAAGTGGGCCGACCTCCCGCCGCCGTGGTTGCTGACGGTGATCGTCGTCGTGGGCTTCCTATGGATCCGCTCGCTCTACGGCCAGGAGCGGGGCCGCGCCGGCCGCTGGGCGCGCCTCGGCCTCACGCTGATTCGGACCGCCGTGCTCATCCTCGTGCTCCTCATCCTCGGCGGGCCCTACCGCCAGGAGGAGACGCGTGCCGTCGAGCGCTCGCATCTCGTCGTGCTCGTGGACAGCAGCGCCTCGATGAAGGTGGCCGACACGTACCCGCCGGCGGAGGCACGCAAGCTGCTGGACGCCGCGTACCCGGACGGATCGGGGCCCCGCCCGTCGAGTCTGGACGAGACGCCGCGCGGTGATCTCGTCGGCGCCATCCTCTCGCCGAGGGGCGAGAAGCTGCTGCGCAGCTGGGCGGAGCGCTTCGTCCTGCACGTGTTCTCCTTCGATGGAGACTGGCGCTCGCTCGGCTCGACCCAGCGCCGCAATGCGGACCGGGCTACGGAGGACGACAAGGACCTCGTGAAGCCGATCGGGGACGCCCTGCGCGGGCTCGTCTACGACGGCGGTCGCACGCGTCTCGGCGCGGCACTCCGGAGCGTCGCCAACGAGTTCGCCCGCCGCCAGGACCAGCACCTTGCCGGCGTCGTGCTCATCAGCGACGGCCGCGACACCAGCGACGGCGAGCCGCCCCAGCAGGCGCTCGCCGCCATGGGCCCGATCAAGGAGAAGCTCCGCGTCGCCGCGGTGGGCCTCGGCAACCCGGCGAGCGGCAAGGATCTCTGGGTCGACCGCATTCGGGCGAAGGAAGTCGTGCTCGTACGCGACAACGTCGTGTTCGAGACGTCGCTGCGCCACACGGAGTTCGAGGACCACCGCGGGCCCGTGAGGGTCTCGATGGAGATTTTCAAGGTCGCGGACGAGCAAGGCAACCGGATGGCGCCGGAGCGCTACCGGGTCCCGGCGGACATGGAGCCCGGTACGCGCACGCGCGTCGAACGGCTGGGGTTCCGCGGCGATCCCCAAGCCCCCACGCCGATCCGCCTGCAGGCGCCCTTCAACGAGACCGGGACCTTCCGTGTCTGGATCAAGGCCAAGTTCGAGGACGCGGAAGACGCGGCGCTCGACTCGGTGCCAGGCAACGACGCGCGCTGGGTGGACATCCTCGTGAAGGATCAGCGCATCAAGGTCCTCTACATCGACAAGGAGTCGCGCTACGACTGGCGCTTCCTCTCGAACTACCTCACGCGTGAGCCGGGGCACTTGACCGACAGCCGCATGGCCGAGGCACGCAGTCGCTTCGAGGTGCACGTGCTGCTCCAGAGCGCGGATCCGGCCTTCCGGCAGCCGGCGAGCCTCGGCCTGACGCCCATTCGACGGTTCCCCAACCGTCGCGAAGAGCTGTTCGATTACGACGTCATCATCTGGGGCGACGTCGATCTCAGGCGTCTCGACCCCGTCAATCCCAACGGCAGCAAGAAGATCCTGCAGCTCGTTGCGGACTTCGTCGAGCAGGGCGGCGGCCTGGCGCTGCAAGCCGGCGTCGACTACCACAATCCTCTCGATCTGCTCGACACGCCGCTCGCCCCGCTGCTGCCGCTCAACGTCCGCGAGCAGGACCGCGCTGCCTCGGAGGTGGACCTGGACGTCTCGTTCCGACTGCGCCTCACCGAGGCCGGCGCCGTGCATCCGATCTTCGCCGTGATCCCGGGGAGCGAGGGCGGCGTCCCGACGATCGCCGAGATCGCGGCCACGTGGACCGGCGACATGGACATGTCGCGCGAGTGGTACTGGTGGTGGCTCTACCGCGCGATCGGCGGCCTGCGTCCGGGCGCGATCGACCTCGCACGCGTCAAGCGCAGCGCGACGGACCGCAGCTTCCGCGACCAGCGCGGCGAGCCGCTCGTCGTCTTCGCCTCGATGGCCTACGGCAAGGGTCAGGTGTTCTGGTCGTCGCTCGACTCGATCAGCCGCATCCGCCGCGCCCAGCGCGACCGCGTCTACGGCGCCTTCTGGGAGCAGATCATCCGCTACTTGGCGACCTACCGGCTGCTGGGCGGCAACCGACGCTTCAAGATCTTCACCGACGAGGACAGCTACTTCGTCGGTCAGACGGCACAGGTCACGATCACCGCGCTCGATGAGAAGTTCCAACCGCTCGAGGACGATCGCCTGGACGGTGTGCGCATCGAGATGGGCGACGACCCGGCCACGGCCGAGACGACGCTGCTCGAGGGCGACGCGCGACCGCGCAACATGCGCGACGAGGGCACCGTCGGCACCTACAGCCTCATGCTGCCGCTGAAGAAGAAGGGCCTCGTACGCATCTGGATCGACCGCTCGACACCCGGTGCGGGCCGGGCGGGCAAGGAGCGCGCCGAGAAGCGCTTCGAGGTCACGTTCCGCGCGCGCGAAGACATCCTCAAGGTGCCGGACCACGAGTCGCTCAAGCAGATCGTCGCCGTCACGAACCCGGGCGGCGGCGATCCCGTCGTGCACAAGCTCTACGATCTCAAAAACGTGGTGGCGAGCATGCAGGACCGTCCGCGCGAACGCGTGCTGGACCGCCGTGAGCGCACCCAGTGGGACAAGACCTGGGTCTTGCTCCTGATCACGGGGCTGCTCGCGCTCGAGTGGTTGCTCCGCAAGCGCTTCCAGATGATCTGACCCGCCCTCCCCCAACAGGCCCCCAGCAGGCCAGACCCGACCCGCCCCGGAACGAACAGGTAGGCTGTCCGCATGCGCCGCACGCTCCCCCTGGCCGTCTTGCTGCTGGTGATCGGGACGGCGGTACGTACGAGTGCCGCCCCGGATACGTTCGATCCGCGTGATCAGCGGCGGCTCTTCGCGGTGCGCGACACGAACGCGGCGCTGCACGCGATCGCCGAGGCCCGCCGGGCGCTCGCCCAGGGCGAGACCCTGCGCGGTCTCCGCGCCGCCCAGCGCGTCCTTGACGGCATGACCGACGACTTCTTCATGGAGGTGAAGGACAGCACGCCAGCGTCGGTGCTATGGAGCGCCGCGCCCGAGGTCGTACGCGAGTTGCTCGCGGGGCTCACGCCGGACCAGCGCGAGGCCTACGAGGTGTTCACCGCCCCGAGCGCGGCCCCGCTCCTGTCCGAGGCCCTCAGGAGCCGCGACGCAACCAGCTTGCGCACGGTCTTGCGCCGCTACGGCGCGAGCCGCGCCGGCACCCGGGCGGCGTTCCTGCTCGCGACGATCGCCGCCGAGGCGGGCCGATGGCGCGACTGCGCGCGCTACCTACGGGAGGGGCTGCGCTACACGCCGGACAACGTGGGGCTGTGGACCCGCCTGTTCACGGCGCTGGCCGCCGGCGGCGACCGGCGCACGCTGGAGCAGTTGCAGCCGCCGGCGGACCTCAAGGGTGCCGGGGGCAAGCTGCTCCTCACGTTGCGGAACGAGGCACTCGCCCGCGTGCCGGAGCCCGAGGGCTTCGAAGGGTGGCCCATGTGGGGCGGCGTTCCAGCCCGCGACGCCCAACTGCCGCATGAGACGCCGATGCCGCACCGCCGCCGCTGGCGCGAGCGCACCGACTGGCGCGAGCGCGGAGGCGACCGCACGCGCGCATTCTGGGGCCGCAACACCGGCTCGCAGGTCTTCCGTGAAATGCTCGGCACGCTGCGCGCGATGCATCCGGTCATGCACGGCCGCACGGTGTACGTCGGCGACGGCCGCACCGTGCGCGCCCACGACATCTACTCGGGCCGCAAGGTCTGGAGCTTCGACGCCGAGTCGAACGAGACGAAGCTGGCGCTCTTTCCGACCGGGCAACGTGCCTACGGCCGGACCAGCCTCGAGCGTGCTTTCTCGCCCGTGGTCGCCGGGGATCTCGTCATCGCCACCGTCGAGGTGTCGATGCCCTACGACCCGGAGCACCTGCAAGGCATCGAGATCAGCACCTACCTGCCGCGGCGCGTACTCGTCGGCCTCGATCGCGCGACCGGCGCAGTCCGCTGGTACATGGGCGCGAAGGGCATGGACCGGCTCACGCTGGCCGACACCTCGATCGTCTCGCCCGTCGCCGTGGCGGAGGGCCTCGTCCTCGCCGTCGGCGCGTACCACGACGGCAACCACAACGTCTCGTTCATGGCGTTCGACGTCGGAACCGGCGCGCTGCGCTGGCGCAGGCCCCTCGGCTTCGGCCAGCAGGAACTGAACCTCTTCGGTTCGCCCCTGAAGGAACTGGCCGCAAGCCCGGTCGCGATCTCCGACGGCGTCGCCTACGCGAGCACGGGCCTCGGCTTCGTCGCCGCGGTGGACATCCGCTCCGGCGTACCGCGTTGGCTCGCGTCCTACGAGATCATCCCCGTCCGCAAGGTCCAACTCTGGTACGACGCGCCCGTGCGGACACCGAAGATGGCGGCCTCGCCCCCCATCGTGCGGGGCGACACCCTCATCGTCTGCCCGACCGACGGCAGGCACGTGCACGCCTTCAACCGACGCACCGGCAAGCTGCTCTGGCGTCAGCCGTACGTGACGAACGGCATGGTCTACGACGTGACCGGGCACTGCCTGGGCGTCGCCAACGACGGCAAGCGTGACGTGCTCCTGCTCACCGACAAGGAACTGCGCGCGCGCGACCTCGTTACGGGCAAGGAGGTCTGGCGCGGCCGCTTCGATCCCGAAGACGACCGTGTCGTCGGGCGCGGGGCCGTGGCGGCCAACGACGTGCTCGTCCCCACGCGGGAGGGTCTGCAGCGCTTCGATCTGAGCAGCGAGGGCGCCTACCGCGGGACCGTGCCGTGGCCCGAAGAAGCCGACCGCGGCAACCTGCTGCCCCTAGGGCGCGTGCTCATCGTCACGGGCCGGGAAGACCTGCAGTGGTTCTACGACTGGGCCGCGATCGAGCGCGACGTGGCCAAGCGGCGCAAGGAACGGCCGAACGATCCGACGATCCTGCTCGAAGCCGGTGAGATGTACCTACGCGGCGGCGGGGAGACCGAGCGCGCGCGCAAGGCCTTCGAGGCTGCCCGCGAGGTGGCCGCGCGAGCACGACCGGACCTCGAGGCGCGCGCGATCGAGGGTCTGCACCAGACGTGGCTGCGCGAAGGCGACGAAAACGTCTCCTTCCCCGACGAGGCCCGCAAGGCCTACGAGACGGCGCTCACCTTCGCCCGCACGCCCGAGCAGTACGTGCGCGTCCGCCTGCGCCTGCATCGTCTCTTGGACGGCGAAGAGACGGCCGTCCGGCTGAAGAACATGCAGGCCCTCGTGGATGAAGCCGGCGACGCACTGGCCGTGTTCGATCCGACCGAGGGGCGCGTGCCCGCCCGCGCGGCGGCGCTCTTCCTCCTTGCGGACCTGCACCTCGATCGCGAGCGGCCCTCCGACGCCGTAAACGTGCTGCAGCAGGTCCTGCGCGAGGAGCGCGACGCGCCCATGCCGGGCGGACTCGCGGGCGAGCGCGCGCAGATTCGCATCGCCGAGATCCTGGCGCAGTCCGGTGCGCTCCCGTACCGCCGCCACGAAGCCAAGGCCAAGGCGCTGCTCAAGCGCGCCGTCGCCGAGAACGATCCGAAGCTCCTCGACCGCATCTTGCACGAGTACCCCAATGCCGCGGTCGTCAGCGACGCGCTGCTGGAGCGGGCACGCCGTCACCTGAGCTCCGAGCGGCCGCTTTCCGCGGCAGCGTACCTGCGGCGTCTGCTGCTGGGCGCGCCCAAGGAACATCCCCTCGTGCCCACCGCGCTGGCCGCCTTGGCCCAGGCCTACCGCACCGCCGGCGCGCTGGGGGCGGGTCGGGCCGCGCTGGGCCGGCTCGCGAATCGCTACGCACGGTCGCGCTTCTCCTGGGACGGCACGTCTTGGAGCGGGGCGACCTTCGCCGCCGCCGAGGCCGCTGCCATGAGCGTGCCCCACCCGGACGGCGCGTCCGAGAAGACCTTGCGCACCCCGCTGGTCGAAGCGCACTTCGAGAAGGTGGGCGAAGACGAGTACGCGCGGCCGCTCGACGTCGCCACGGACACGGACGCTACCGGGAGCCCGCGCACGGCTCCGGTCGCGCTGATGATGCGCGGCAGCGAGCTGGTCACCATCGACCTTCCGCGGGCCAAGGTGGCGTGGACGGCCGAGGTCGGCGGTGTGCAACGCGCAGCCTGGCTCGACGGCGTGGTCGTGCTGGCGGTCAACCGCGAGCTGCGCGGCTACGACGCGAAGACCGGCGCGCCCCTCTGGACGCGCGCGACGGGCGCCCTGACGCGCGACTTGCAGGTGAGCGGCGGCGTCGTGTACGCCCTCGTGCAAGATGTCGTGCGCGGCAATCGCGGCAATCGACTGATCGCCATCGACGCGTTCCGCGGCATCGAGATCTGGACCGTCACCCTCGCCCGGTCGGACTACCGGAACCTCAAGCCCTGGGGCGAACGCATCCTCCTGCGCCAGGTCCGCTACGACCGCGGCGGTGCGCGAGGCGAGCTGTTGGTGTTCGACGCCTTTGACGGCCGCCGCCGGCACGCGGTGCCCGTCCCGCTCCAGGTCGACACGACCCCGGTCGTCGCCGGAGACCTGTGGTGCGTCGCCGGCACGGCCGACGGTCGCAGCCGGCGCGTGCTCACCGCCTACGACCTGGCGGCGGGCAAGGCCCGCTGGCAGCGAACGCTCAAGGGCAGCTACATGGTGGGCTCCCTCGTCCACCACGGCCAGCACCTGCTGGTGCTCCAGCAAGACGGCACGCTGACCACGCACTCGCTCAAGGACGGTACGCCCCTGCACGAGACGCGCGTGTACGTGGGCGAAGGCGGCAACGCGCGGCCCTTCCCCGGCACGCCGATGATCGCCAGCGGCAAGCACGTGACGTTCATCCCGTGGGTCCGGCGGCCTGCGCTGAGTGTCGTCTGCTACGACCGCAAGACGGGCAAGCTCCAGTGGGAGTCCCCGTACAAGCCGAAGCTCACGCTGTCCAAGGCGGCCCTGCAGAAGATCGGCGACCGCCTGGTCGCGATGATTGCCTACCGCGAGGGCGACGCGCAGCACATCCTGCTCCGCATCCTGGACGCCACCACGGGCAAGCCGATCCAGGTGATCGAGCCGGAGGGCCTGTCGCGCGACAACTGGGTCCCGACGGTGCAAGCCGGCTACGGGACCGTGGTCATCTTCGGCAAGTCGGGCGCGTCCATCTTGCGCGCGCCGAAGGCAAAGGGGGCCGGGTCGGACCGCTAACGGCCCGCATCGCCTGATAGAGTCCTCCCATGCGCCGCGTCGCCCTCTTCCTGCCCTCGCTGCTCGCGCTCCTGGCCATCTTGGTGGTCCTTGGTGCCGGCACGACCGAAGCCGGACCGAAGGAGCGCGCCGACGACGGGCCGATCGCTGCGAGCACGCTCGTCAACGCCGAGGCCCGCAAGGCCATCGAGCGGGGCACCCGCTTCCTGATGCGCCTGCAGAAGCCGGACGGGGCATGGCCCAGCGACGCGGGCAAGAAGGTCAACGAGACCTACCGCAAGTTCACGGGGGGCAGCGACGTGTCGCACGTCGGCGTGACCTCGCTCGCCGTCCTCTCCCTGCTCGCCGGCGGCCACACGCCCGGCCGCGGCCCCCACGGCCGCGCCATGAACAAGGCGATCAACTTCATCGTCGGGCAGGTCCAGCCCTCGGGCTATATCGCGTCCAACGGCACGCGGATGTACTCGCACGCCTTCGCCACCCTAGCCCTCGCCGAGATCTACGGCGCAGCGCGCCGCGAGAAGGTGCGCGAGAAGCTGCAGGATGCCGTCGAGTACACGGTCAAGTCGCAGAACGCGACCGGCGGCTGGCGCTACGTGCCCTTCACGAACGACTCCGACATGAGCGTCACCGTCTGCTGCGTCGTCGCGCTGCGTGCCGCGCGCAACGTCGGCATCAAAGTGCCGCGCAAGACGATCGAGCGCGCGCTCAAGTACGTGATCGAGAGCGCGGTGACACGTCCGGGCGGCCGCGCGGGCGTCGGCGCATTCTGGTACCAGCCGCACGACCAGCGCTTCAATCGGCCGTCCTTCGCACTGTGCGCGGCGGGCCTGACGACGCTCTTCCAAGCCGGCCTCTACGACGACGAGTCCGTGCGCCGCCACATCAAGGCGCACAAGATCCAGAAGGTGCCGGCGCCGAGCATCAAGCGCTCGGTCGAGTACATGCAGCGCCACTACTGGACGATCTACACGCGGCCCGGTGGTCCCGAGCACTACTTCTACTACTACGGCAACTACTACGCGGCCCAGGCGATGTACCAGATGGGCGGCAAGGACCCGCAGCTGTGGGCCCGTTGGTACGTGCAAGTGCGCGACCACCTGCTCGGTATGCGACGCAAGGGACGCACACCGAAGAAGGGCACGCCCGAGGTGTATTGGCGCAGCAACGTGGACACGACGCACGCCTACGGCACGGCCTGCGCGCTGCTCATCTTGCAGTTTCCTTTGGACCACCTGCCGATTCATCAGCGCTGAAGCGCGCAACGCTTCGGCGCACACGCCCACCCCAACTCCCACGCCCACGGACGCACCTGCACTCGCACGCGGGGCACTCGCACCAAGCGCCGTTTCAGGTGCCAGTGAGAGGTGGTGCGAGGTAGGGCTGGTGTTGCTCGTGTGGGTGCGAGTGCGCTGGTGGGCGTGGGAGGTGGGGTGGGTGTGAGGGTGTGAGGGTGTGGCTTCGCCAACCCAAGAGACCCCCGTTTCTGGGACAATGAAGGTTTCCACCGAACCCCCAGGGCCCCCGCCGGTTTGACGGAGTGCCCCCCGGAATCCCAGATGGACGCTGACCAGCAGTTGATGGCCCGCGTCCGTGACGGCGACCGGGAGGCGTTCGAAGCGCTCTATGCCAGATTCAGCTCACCGGTCATGCGGTTCCTCCATCGCCTCTCAGGCGACCGCGCGCTCGCAGAAGACCTCACCCAGGACGTGTTCCTGAAAGTCTGGCGGGCCGCGGCAGGATGGCGCCCGCTCGGCAAGGTCTCCACGTGGCTCTTCCAGATTGCGAAGCGCCACTGGTGGAACCAGGCCGCCAAGCGCAAGCGCCGCGCTCCCGTGGAAGGGACCAGCCAAGCCACGGTCGGCAGCAGGCGAGAGCCCGCCGACGCGGCCATGCCCGCTCCGGAGCGCCTCGCGCAGTCCGAAGCGGCGCGCGCGATCCACGCGGCGTTGGGAGACCTCTCGCCGCGGCTTCGGCTCGTCTTCGTACTCGTCCGACTCGAAGGCGTCGCCTACGCCGAGGCGGCGGCGATCGCCGGCATTCCGGTGGGCACCGTCAAGAGCCGTGCCGCGGCCGCGGAAGCGGCCCTGCGCAAGCGGCTCAGGCGCCACGAACGCTGAGAGTCACCAGAGCTGAGAACCCGAAGACATCCCGGAAGGACCGAGACACACCCCATGTCGCGCCACGTCACCCACGAAGACCTCGTCGCCCGCGCCCTGGGCGCCCTGGCCGAGGACGAGCGTGCGCGCGTCGATCTGGCGCTCGAGCGCGACGCCCGCCTGCGTCGGGAGTTCGAGGAGATCTCCGGCCACCTGCTGCAGTACGACCAGTTGCCGCCCGCACCGCCGCCGCCGCCCTTCGAGCGCATCGCCGCGGTTCTGGACGAAGATGCCGCGCCGGACTTGAGCGTCCTGGGCCTGCAGACGCCCCGGCGCCGCGTGCGCCCTCGGTGGCTCCTTCCTACCGCCGCCGCGGCGATGCTCGTGCTCGGGCTCGGGCTTTACACGAAGCTGACCAGGAACGAGACCGTGTGCGACATCGGGCACACGGCTCTCGTGGCTGGCCGCGGGCTCCACCTCGAGCGCGCCGGCAAGGACATCCCCGCGCCGGCGCTCGGGACCCGGTCCGTCGCCCCGGGAGACGTGCTGCACTGCGAAGCGGCCGCCGAGGCGCGGCTGGGCGAGCGCGTACGGCTCGTGCTCGACGGCGGTGCGCGTCTGTCCATCGGCCTGCCCGACGTCGTGACGCTGGAGCGTGGCCGCGCGTGGTTCGAGGTCGCGCCCGGCGCGTTCGAGGTCCGCACGCCCTACGGTCCCGTGCGCGTGCTCGGCACCGCCTTCGAGGTCGACCTTCGGGGCGGCCGGCTCGAGGTCGGCGTCGCCCACGGGCGCGTCGCGGCAGGTGGCCACGAGATCGGCCCCGGCGAGAGGCTCTCGCTGGGTACCGTCGGCCCCGACGCCGACCGCATCGGAGCCTGGTTCGAGCAGCCCGTGCTGCGGCTGGAAGCGGTCGGGGCATCCCCCCACGCCCTGGGCCAGGCGATCGAGATGCGCCTCGTGTTCCAGAACGCAGGCAACGTGCCGCTGAAGCTGCGCGGACCGGCCTCGGCGCGCACGGCCATCTGGCTCAGCTTCGAGACCGCGGGGGGCCGCGTGCTGCGCGAGCTGCCCGTCCTGGGGACCAACGTGACGGCCGGTGCGGACCTGCTCCAACCGGGCGTCGGGCTCGATCTGGCCCCGGGCCAAGGTCGCTCCCTCACCCTCAAGATCCTGCCCCCCGTCGGCTCGCCCGGCGCGTACCGTTGCAGGGCGCTCTACCGCCCTGAGGGGCAGCCGGGCGTGCATTCGACCCCGCTGGACCTCGAGGTGCGCTAGAGCATGAGTTCCCCCAACCAATCCACCGGATCCGCCGCCGGAGCGTCCGCCGAGCAGCGTCGCAAGGACGTGCGCCGGATCCTGTCCCGTCTCGGGACCCTCCGGACCCGCATCCGCGCGATCTTCGCGACCATCGGCATCTCGCGCTGGGTCGTGTACGCCATCGGGTGCCTGGCCCTCTTCTTCCTCGCGGACCGGTTCCTCGACCTGCCGCTCGGCGTCCGCCAGTTCGTGCGCCTGGGCCTGCTCCAGCCACCCCCGGGCATGCATGGGCTCGTCTTGGTCCCGCTGTTCGCGATCTCGGCGTTCCTGGCGATCGCCTTGACCCGCCGCCGCCACAGCGCGGCCCCCTTCTTCGCCTTCGTCGTGGCAGGGCTCGCGGGCGTGTTCGTCTACCTCGCCGTCCGCGTCTTCATGCCGCTGCGCGCGCGCCTTCCCGACGCCGACCTGGCGCTCTCCGTCGAAGCGCGCTTCGGTGATCTGAACGACCGTCTCGCCGCAGCGCTGGACTTCCAGAAAGAGCTCTCGGCGCCCTCCCGCGGCGAGAGCACCGCGATGATGGAGCACGTGGTCCACGAAGCGGCCGAGGCCGCCCGCGGCCTGCGGTTCTCCCAGGCCGTGACAGGGCGGCGCGCGCTGCGCTGGAGCGGTGCGGCCCTGCTCGTGGTCCTGCTGGCGGCCGGCGCGACCGCCGCGCTGAAGGACGACGTCAGCCTCTGGGCGCGGCGCTCCCTGCTGCTCGAAGACGTTGCCTGGCCGCGGGATACGCACATGGTGGCCGTCGCGCTGCAGGCCGACGGCACGTTCCTGCCGCACGATCCCGCCACGCCGTATGAGGTGCCGATCGGGCGCTCGCTCACGATCTACGCGCAGGCCATCGGCACCGTGCCGGACGACCCGCAGGTCCTCGACCTCGTCACGGGGGAGGACGCCCTCGCCCGCCGCATGTTCGGCGTGCCCGGCAAGGCAGGCATCTTCGCCTACGAGTTCCTGGATGTGCGCCGGCCGTTCTCGTTCGTGGTGCGTGGCGGTGACGACGATGACGACATCCCGCGCTACGGCGTCGAGATCACCATCCCGCCGCGTGTGTTGTCGATCACCAGCACGATCACCTTCCCCGCCTACCTGAAGCGCGAGCCCGAAGTCGTGCAGGACGGCTCGATCACCGTGCCCGAGGGTTCGAAGGTCGCGGTGCGGTTCACGACGGATCTCGAGATCGCCCTCGCCCAGGCGGCGCTCGGCGACGAGATCCTGCCGGCCCAGGCCGTGACGGGCTCGAACGGACGCGCCTTCACGTTCGCCTACGAGGCCAAGCAGAGCCGCAGCGGCCGCTTGGTCCTGAAGACGCCGAGCGGCAAGTCCAACGATGCCTCCGCCGATTCCTTCGACGTCCGCGTGCGCGCCGATGCAGCCCCGCGGGTCGACTGGATCTGGCCCCGTACGAGCCTCGAGATCACGCCTGGCGGTCGTCTGCCTCTGCTCGCCCGGGCGGGGGACGACCACGGTGTGGTCTCGCTGGCGCTGGACCTGCGCGTCAACGCGGACGAACCGCGGCGCTTCGAGCTGACACGTTTTGTCGGCAGCAGCCCGGATGGCGACGACGCCCCCACGGGGATGCGGAGCGAGATACCCACGGCCGTGAACAACGTCGCCTTCGGCGGCCCGGCGGTGTTCAGCTACGTGCCGGTCGAGATCGCGGCCTTGCGGCGCGCCGATGGCAAGCCGCTGGAGGCGAGCGACGTCATTGGGTTCCGCCTGACGGCCACGGACTCTCGCGGCCAGACCCGCGAGAGCGAGTGGGTGCGCGCTGACATCGGGCCGCCCGGCGCGCTCGAGCGCAGCCTGGCCACGCAGCGCGCCAACGTGCGCACGGCCCTCGAGGCCGTGCAGCGCGAGCAAGCGGCGCGTCTCGCCGACATCAAGACGCTGGAGTCGGCGGCCATCGGCCGACCCGAGCTGGATCTACTGAAGACCGTGCGCTTTGCCCAGAGCAAGATCGCGCAGGACGCCGATCGGGCCGTGCAGGAGTTGATCACCGTCTTCAACGGCTTCGTCTACGACCGTCTCGGCGCGCAGAACCCGAACGCGAAGATCCTCGGCTTCCTCGACCGCCACCACCGAACCGGCTACGGCGTGGCGAAGAAGGCCGACGCGCCCTCGGGCCGTCAGCCCGGCGGAGGCAGCGACGGGCTGGGGGACGCCTGGCTGGGCGACCCGGTCTTCCCGTACGCGCTGTACGACGACATCGTCGCCGCGTGGCGCAGCAAGGTCATCTACGACAAGGGCCTGCTCGACAAGATGTGCTCGGTGCTGGCTGATGGCACCGACGTCGGATCGCGCCTCGCCCCCGCCGCGCACCGTGACGCAGCCGCTGCCGTAACCGGCGAAGCGACCGCGATCGCCACGCTCATCCGCGCCCAGACCGCCAACCTGAAGGCGCTGGACCGCTTGCTGACGGCCATGAAGGGCTGGCAGAACCTGAGCGACGTGACCATCTGGCTGCGCGGCGTGATCGAAGAGCAGAAGAGCCTCTACAAGGAGATGGAGTCCGGCGGCGCGGACTCCGAGAAGAGAGACACGAAATGACGTACGTGAACTCCCGGTCCCCTTCCGCAACACCCCAGCGGACCTCCGGTGTTTCCACGCTCGCGCGGGTGTTCCTCGGCCTGCTCTGTGCCGGCCTGATCGCCACGGGCGGCCTGCAGGCCGCAGCGGAGGACGACCCGAACGTCCTCGAGCGCCGCCGCAAGACGCAGGCGAAGATCAAGGAGAAGATCAACCAGTTCGAGGGTGAGCTGCGTGAGCTCGCCAACTCCATGAAGCGAACCGGCTTCGATCACGAAGCAGGTCTGCTCAAGTCCGCGCTGGACCACCTTGGCACGTCCAACGTGAAGACGCGCCTCCAGGAAGTCGTCACAGCCCTGAAGGACGCCCGGACCGAGAAGGCCACCCGACTCATGGTCACCGTGATGGAGACGCTGCAGAAGCTGCTCGACATTCTCGAGGACCGCGACGGTGACTTCACGCGCAAGCAACTCCAGGAGCAGGCCCAGGCTGCCGCGGAAGCGGCGCAGCGCACGCAGGAGCTCATCGACCAGCAGAAGGACATCGAGCAGAAGCTGAAGGACGTCGCGCAGAAGAGCGCGTCGGATGCAGCACAGCAGGCCGCCGAGTTGCAGAAGGCCGTCACTGAGGTGCAGAAGTCGCAGGCCGACCTGCAGGCCGCGCTCGACAAGGACGCCGCCGCCGAGCTCGAGCGTCAGATCGAGGATCTGGACGGGCTGCAGCGTGCCCAGGCCGAGGCGCTGCAGCGCACGAAGGAAGCCGCACGCAAGGCCGACGCCGCGCGCAGGTCGGCCGCGGCCCAGCAGAACGCCGCGCAGGCCGCCCAGAAGGCGCGCGATCTCGCGGCGCGAGAGCGCGCTGCCGAGGCCGCCTCACGCCTGCAGGAGATGAAGGCGCAGGCCGCCCAGGGTGCCCGCAACCTGGAGCGCATCGCGGCTCGTGTCCGCGACGGCGAGCGCGCCCGGCAGGCCGCCGAAGAGGCCAAGGCCGCCGCCAAGGCGGCGGAAGAAGCTGCCGCGGCCAACGACGACCGGACAGCCGCCGCCATGGCCAACGACGCCGCCGCGGCCGCCAAGGACATCGCCGAGCGCATGTCCGCCGAGCGACGCGCGGCGCAGCAGAAGCGCGACGCGGAAGCGGCAGCCAAGGGCAGTGACGCCAAGGGCAGTGACGCCGAGAGCAGTGAGACCACGAAGGGCGAGCCCAAGGGCAGTGCCTCCAAGAAGGGCGACGCCTCCACGAAGGGCGGCAGTCAGGACGGCGCGAAGCTGGATGGGCAGCCCGGTGGTGCGTCCGAGAGCCCCGAAGCCGCCGACCTGCAGGCCGCCCTCGAAGCCATGGCGGAGGCCTCGAAGGCGCTCGCCAAGGCGCGCGCCGGCAGCAACGCCGACGCTGCGCAGCGCGCCAAGAGCGAAGTGCGCAAGCAGGCCGCGGCCGCACGTGCCGCCGCGGATGCTGCGCAGAAGTCCGCCGCGAAGGACGCGGCCATGAGCCAGAACGCGGGCGGCCTGACCAAGCAGCTCGGTGAGCAGATGGAACGCGTCGCGCAGGAGGCCGGGGAGCGCGCGCAGAGCGCGGCCGGGAGCCCCACCGCCGCAGCGCAAGCGCAGGCCGGGCAGGACAGCAAGGACATGCGCGAGGCCGCCGCGGCGTTGAAAGCCGCAGCCGAGGCGTTCGAGCGCGCGGCGGAAGCCGGTCGCCAAGGCGACTCCGCTGCCTCGGCGGCCAAGGCCGAGAGCGCGCGCGCGGAGCTGGATCAAGCCGCGTCGGCGCTGGAGCGCGGCGCGGATCCGTCATCGGATGGGCCGTCCTCGAAGGGCTCCCCGCAAGACGGTACCTCCCCCCAGGGCGGTGCTTCCCCCACCGACAAGGCTGCAGACGAGCGGGCCCGTGCCGGCGAAGCAGCGCAGCTTGCCGACCAGATGGACGCCCTCCGTGCGGCGCTCAAGGCCGAGCAGGAAGCCACAGGCGGCTCCCCGGGCGCCGTGGGCTCCAAGGAAGCGGCTCAGGGTGCGCAGCAGGCGCGCGCCGCTGCCGAAGCCATGGAGCGCGCCGCTACGGCCGCGGAGCAGGGCGACAGCGCGGGCGCCGCTGACGCCCAGGCCGAGGCGGCGGAGCGGCTCGAGAAGGCCGCCGACGCCCTCCAGGGCGGCGGCCGAAGCGCCGGCGGCGATCTCGCGCGGGAGCAGGCCGGGATCCGCCGGGCCGCCGAGGCCCTGGCCGGCAAGATCGGCGAGAACCTGAGCGCCGGCGGCGAGTCCAAGGGCGGCGAGTCCAAGGGCGGCGAGTCCAAGGGCGGCGAGTCCAAGGGCGGCGAGTCCAAGGGCGGCGAGTCCAAGGGCGGCGAGTCCAAGGGCGGCGAGTCCGAGGGTGGCGAGTCCAAGGGCGGCGAGTCCAAGGGCGGCGAGTCCAAGGGCGGCGAGTCCAAGGGTGGCGAGTCCAAGGGCGGCGAGTCCAAGGGCGGCGAGTCCAAGGGCGGCGAGTCCAAGGGCGGCGAGTCCAAGGGTGGTGAGTCCAAGGGTGGTGAGTCCAAGGGCGGTGAGTCCAAGGAGGGCGAGCCGTCCGGCAACGAGATGGAGAAGGCAACCGAGGCCATGAAGAAGGCCGAGGAGAGCTTGGAGCGCGGGGACCTGGAGTCCGGCGCCGACGCCCAGAAGGAAGCGGCGGACGCGATCTCCCGCGCACGGCGCGAGCTCGAGGAGCAACGCCGGCGCCTGCAGCGCAAGGAAGAGGAAGCGCGCCGCAAGCTCGAGGAGGCGCAGCGCCGTCTCGCCGACAAGACGGAACAGATCGAGCAGGACGCAAGCGACCTGAAGCCGCTGACCGACGAAGGTCGCGACCAGGCGAGCGAAGCCACGGACGCGCTCAGCCGCGCCAAGGACGCCATGCAGAAGGCCGCGTCCGAGGCCAGCAAGGGCAACTCGAAGGGTGCGAGCGAGAGCCAAGCGGACGCCCAGAAGTCGCTCGAAGACGCGAAGAAGGCCCTGGGCGAACTGTCCGGTGAGAGCACCGACTCCGCCGAGAAGGACGAGCTCATGAAGCAGCTCCAGGCCGAGCAGAAGCGCGTGGCCGACGAGCTCAAGCGCCTTCGGGCGCAGCTCGACGAGAACGACTCGCAGGGCGCGCAGCAAAGCGCGCAGCAGGCCGAGGAGTCCATGGAGGATGCCCAGGACCAGATGCAGGCCGGCTCGCCTCAGGGCGCCCAGCCCAAGGCGGAGGACGCGCGCAAGTACCTCGAGGAGATGAAGGAGAAGCTCGAGGAAGAGAAGCGCCGCTACGAGAGCCTCCAGCAGGAGGAGATGCTCTACCAGCTGGTCAAGGACCTCACGCGCTACCGGGACGAGCAGAAGAAGATCCGCGAGGAGACGGCGAAGCTGAACGACGCCCTCGAGCGCGCTGGCCGCCTCCCGCGCGCGCAGAAGATCGAAGCGCGCCGCATGGCGGACCGTGAGGGCGAGTTGGCAGACAACGTCGAGGAGCGCTTCCAGGCTGTGAAGGACGAAGGCTCAACGGCCTTCGCCTCCGTGCTGGAAGAGACCGGCATGGATATGCGCGAGATCTCCGCCATGCTCCGCCGTCCGGACCTGGGTCCCGTCGTGCTGGGTATGGAGGACGAGGTCATCTACCGCTTGGACTCGCTGATCGGCGGCTTCTCCGACGTGATCGAGCAGAAGCAGCAGGATGGCGAGCAGGGCGGCGGCCAGCAAGGCGACGATGGCAACCAGGGTGCGCAGGGCAAGCCCCCGCTCGTGCCCCCCATGGTCGAGATCAAGCTCCTCCGGCGCCTGCAGCAGGACCTCAACCGGAAGATCGACAGCTTCTGGAAGCTGAACCCCGGCGTTGAGGAGGGTGAAGTCGACGATCGTCAACGCCGCACGCTCGAGCGCCTCTCGCACCAGCAGGGACGCATCAAGAAGAACCTCGACGAGTTGATGAAGAAGGTCTTCGGGTCCGGCGACGGTCCCGGCGGCGCCCGCTAGTAGAGCAGGACGAGACAGGAGCTACGCGATGACGCTAGTCATGAAGACAGGGAAGCTTGTCATGAAGAAGGGAAGCCAGTCATGAGGAAGGCGATCATGAACACGATCACGAAGCCGGAGCTGGGCGCGACGCTGCGCAAGCTCACGATGCTGCTCGTCCTCGCAACGGCGTGTGTCCTCTTCTCCGGCGTTTCCGCGTACGCGGAGGGCGAAGGCGAGGCCGAGGGCAGCGTCGAGGAGAAGATCAAGAAGAAGATGCAGGAGATCATCAAGCTCATGGAGGAAAACGAGCGCGTCCTCCTCAAGGTGAGCACCGGTGCCTCCGGCAAGGCCCGCCGCGTCGACGTCGACGTTCCCGACCCGAAAGGCAAGGGCGGCACGTCGAGCAAGGGCGGCAACTCCAGCGAAGGCGGGTCGGGCCAAGGCTCCTCAGGCGGCGGCTCCGCGGGTGGCAGCTCCGGTGGCTCCTCCGGCGGAGGCGAGAAGGCCAAGGAGATCGGCCGCAAGATGCGCGAGCTGATCGAGGGCCAGAAGTCCAAGGGCGGCAAGATCCCCGGCGAGATGGGCGAGCTGATGCGCATGATCCCGCGCAAGTCCGGCAAGGGACAGCAGGGCGGCCAGCCGCAGGACGGCGGCGACCCCAAGTCCAAGGAGCAGAAGGAACAAGAGGCGCGCGACGCGCGCAAGGAGCTCGGCGAGAAGAACGAGCAGAACGATCCCAAGGACGGCGACAAGCCGAAGGACCCGGCCAAGCGCGTACCCAAGGGCGGCAAGCCCGACGCGTCGAAGGTGGACCAGGCCCAGCGCAAGGACAACGTCCCGCCGTGGGCTGCGACGCTGCCGCCCGAGATCCGCGACGCCCTCGCCGGCGGCCGGGCGGAAGACGTGCCGGCCAAGTACCGGCCCCTCATCAAGAAGTACCACCTCTGGCTCCAGAAGAACCGCAAGCGGTAGGTTGGGCGATCGGGGCCTGTTGGCATCGGCACGTGCTGCGCGCTGGGCTGGGGGCGATCAGACCGCTTCGTCGTCCTCGCGTGGAAGACCACGCGACGTCCTCCGCAGCGGCCCTCCGCGCCCCATCCAGCACGCCGATTGCGTCCGAGGGGATTCGGTGCGAATTGGCGATCGGGTCACGTAGTTCGGATTGCGACACGCGTTGCTCGCGGGACGGCGTGTTGTAGGCGCGACGGTTCGGGACCTGAGACGGCCGCGTGCCCGATCCCGACGTAGACTGACCGGGTTCCAGGCTCAGCCACCCGGAGTCCGAGCGTGCCCAGCCCGTCCCGTCCCCGCCGTCTCCTCACCCTCGTGCTCGCGGGGACGCTCCTGCTCCCCGCCGCCTTGCTGTCCGGCTCGTCTGTCGTGCTGGCAAAGGACGACAGCGCCCTGACAGGTCGCACGCTGGAGCCCCGGAAGCAGCGCGACCGTCGCCGCAAGGCGATCCGCCGCGGCTGTGACTTCCTGTGCGGCAAGCCGGGCAGCCAGCCGGGCAGCGCCAAGTACCAGGGCAAGCAGCGCGCCGACGGCGGCTTCGGCGACAACCGCGCCGTCGTGGCCCTGACCTCCCTCGCCGTGCTGGCCTTGATGGCCGACGGCTCGACCGACGGCCGCGGGCGGCACGGCAAGGCGGTCAAGCTCGGCATCAGCTTCCTCCTGAAGCTCGTGGAGAAGCCCAAGCCCGGCAAGCGCTACCCGGAAGGCTACTTCTGGTTCCCGCAGGACGGCACCTCGCGCATGCACGGCCAGGGCTTTGCGACGCTCGCGTTGGCGACAGCGCTCGGCACCTCCAAGGGCGACCGCGCCGCGCGCATCCGCAAGGCGCTCGTCAAGGCGGTCGCCTGCATCGAGGGCGCGCAGACGACGCAGGGCGGCTTCGGCTATCAACCGGAGCCCAGCACGGACCACGAGGGCAGCGTCACGGTCGCCGTCGCGCAGGGTCTGCGTGCCGCGCGCGATGCCGGCATCGTCGTCGATGGCGACGTGATCAAGAAGGGCCTGCACTACCTCAAGAAGAGTCAGAAGTCGGACGGGTCGTTCCAGTACAGCCTGCATCAGGATCAGTCCTCCTACGCGCTCACGGCAGCCGCTCTCTCGTCGTTCTTCCTCTACGGCAAGTACAAGGACGACGGCAAGCTCACCATCACCCGCGCCATCGAGTACATGCGCGGCAAGCTGTCCCGCCACACGGATGTGGCCTGGTACTACTACGGCCACTTCTATGCGGCGTGGGCCGCGTGGCAGTGGGACGGGCACACGTGGGCGCCGAAGGGCAAGAACCTGTGGGGCTGGTGGCATCGCAAGGTCTACCCCGACCTGCTGGACCGGCAGCGCACGACCGATGGTTCCTTCGAACCCGACAGCGGCCGCTACGACTACGGCCCTGTCCTGAGCACGGCCTTCGCCATTCTCACCTTGGCGATACCCGACGAGGTCATCCCCATCTTCCAGCGCTAGGTAGTCCGGCGATCCTCTCGCTGCGCGGGGCCCCCGTGAAGACGTGTGGCCTCAACGTGCAGACGCACGCCTCGGCCCCGCGCGACCGAAGGTCGGGTGGGATCGCTCTGGACACTCCCACCCCCACCCCAACTCCCACGCCCCCTGGCGCACGCACACTCACACCAGCAACACTCGCACTGCCCCTCACTCCCACCCGCCCCATGCTCACGCCGGAGGCCGCGACGCGCGGCCGAGGACCTCGTTGAGGCTGCCGCTACGCAAGCCATCGAGGTCGAGCGCCACGTAGGTGAACCCGGCGGCGCGGATGCCCTCCTGGATGCGCTCGCGCATCCCAGGGGCCAACACGGCACCCAGCTCCCCCACCGGGACCTCCAGTCGTGCCACCGGATCATGGTCCCGCACACGCACGTTGCGGAAGCCCAGGTCCTTGAGCACAAGCTCGGCCTGCTCGATCCGGCGAAGCCCCTCGCGCGTGACCTCGGTGCCGTACGGGAAGCGGCTCGAGAGGCATGCCTCCGCCGGCTTGTCCCACGTCGCCAGGCCGCGGTGGCGGGAGATGGCGCGCACCCAGGCCTTGCCCACCCCGAGCTCCAAGAAGGGCGACGCGACCCCGTGGGTACGCGCCGCGCCGAGGCCGGGCCGATGGTCGCCCGCGTCGTCGGCGTTGGTGCCGTCGATCACGTGGGCTAGTCCGCGCTCCGCCGCCAGCGTGCGCATCTCGCCGTACAGGTGGTCCTTGCAGTGGAAGCAGCGGTCCGGGCTGTTGCGCCGGAACGCCTCGATATCGAGCTCCGAGCCGCGCAGGCAGACGTGCTCGACCCCCGCCAACGCCGCCTGGGCCTGGGCCTCGGCCAGCTCGGCCGCAGGCAGGCTCTCGCTGCGACTGGTGGCCGCGAGACACGACCCAGGCCCCCAGGCCTCGGCTGCCAGGCTCAACAGCAGGGCGCTGTCCACGCCGGCCGACAGAGCGACGACCCCGCCGCCGCCGAGCGACTTGAGGTGCGCCAGCAGGACCGCCTCCGCCTGCTCGGGCGAAGCGAACGACAGGGAGGCCGGAGCATCGGGCTGGGGCGTCATGCCGAGATCGTACCCAAAGAGAAACGCCCCGGCGCGGGTCGCGCCGGGGCGTCAGGTTATCACTCCGCCTGGGCAACTGACCGCCGCGAGCAGCGGGAGACCGAAGCGAGCCGGAGCTGACGGGAGGACGGTCGCCGGAGGCGTGCTTCCTGCACGTCGAGGACGACCGTCCGAGTGTCAGCCCGGCGCAGCGAGAGGATCGCGCTGCGTAGCTTAGTTGTCGTGCGTGAAGCGCACCAACCAGTCATCCACGTACGCGCCGGGGTCGAACGGGCCAACCGAGCTGGGCAGGTACATCGTGAAGCGGAACTGCAGGAACTCGTGCCCGCCGCCGCCGAGGCCGTTGAGCTCCGTGAACCCGCCTGCGCCGCCCGTGTTGCCGAGCGGAATCGCCTTGTCACCGGGGTGTCCGAGCGCAAAGGTCGGGAAGCTCTCGACGCCGCTGTCGCGGAAGTAGCCGACGCTCACCCAGCTCGTCTCGCTGCCGAGATCCGAGGTGCCGTCAGTGTTCATCTGGTAGCCACGAGCCTCGACCAGGATGGCCGTATTGCCCGGGCCGGGCGTGCCCGAGACCGGGATGCCGGCCTTGAAGTCTTCCTTCACGCCGTAGCTCTGGGTCGGCTCCATGAACGTCGGGTTGAAGCCCGCGTAGTTGCCGATCGGCACCAGCTCGCTGACGGCCTGGGGCGCAAGCCCACCACCCTGGAAGCGGCCCGCGTTGAACTGACCGCGGTAGAAGCCGGCGTCGCCTTCGGTCGGGACGATGTTCGCCGCACCGATCCCGCTGATGATCGAGTCATCGTCCTCGAGCGCGATGCGGCCCGTGCCGCCCGAACCACCGAGGTTGCGGTTGGCGGCGTTGCTGTAGGGCGGGTAGCCGGAGCCACCGGAGCCACCGGCGGTACTGATCACCGCCGTCGCACCAACAGTCATGTTGTTGGGCGTGAGCACGCGAATCCCGCCACCGGAACCACCACCGGCGCCGGCGCTCGCGCCGTAGGCGCTCCAGCCGTCACCGTTGCCGCCGCGACCACCGATGGCGTAGATGCCACCGAGGATCGTGACCGTGCCGCTTGAGGTCAGGTCGACGAAGCCACCACCGGCACCACCCGCAGCGCCCGCGGCGCCGTAGCTCGAGCTGGAGTTGAAGGGGTAGACCGTGCCTGCACCGGACGAAGCGCCACCGGAACCGGCCTCGGGCATCGCCATCTTGCTGTCGGTGTCACCGAAGACGCCGCCCGCGAAGCTACGTGTGGCCTTCTTGTGCTTGTAGATGTTGCCCTGCTTGGTCTCGCCCGGCGTACCCGCCGTCGCGTGGCCTGCGCCACCACCACCAGCCGAGCCGGCGTCCCAGGGGTTGTACTGCGAGCTGGTGTTCGAGCCGCTGGGCGAGCCGGCGCCGCCGGCACCGTCACCACCATGGCCCGTACCAGCCGGGTTCATGCTGGGGTCGTAGTTCGTCGCGCCGAAGCCGGCGAAGCCGTCCTGGCCGTAGGCCCAGGAGCCGGCCTGCGCCTGCGCCACGGTGTTGCCGTCGCCGCCGTCACCGCCACCGGCCACACCTATGCCGCCCTTGGCGTTGTAGCTGCTGCTCGTGTAGCGGTCCTGACCATTCTGGCCGTTGTGGGCCGGAGAGCCACCCGTGCCGTCGCCGTGGACCAGCAAGCGTCCGCCGTTCTCGATGACGACGTCACCCGAGACGAGGATGATGGCCGGGTTCCTGCCCACGATGCGCACGGTGATGCCGTTGCGGATGCGGAACGTGTTGAACTCCCAGACGACGGCCGTCGAGCCGTCGGTCGAGTTCACACACGTGTTGGGCGTGCTGCCGGTGTCGAGCAGGACGCTCGTGGCCGGATCGAAGTCATCCGTAATGCCGTCGTTGTCCTGCAAGTCGACCCCACAGGCCTGGTCAACGTCCTTCGGGAGCGAGGGCTGGAGCTGGAGCGGGCCGTTGTCGCCGTCACCGGCGAAGAGCATGAAGCCCTGCACGCGCTCGGGGGAGCGGGGATCGGGGTGCACGGCCGCGGTGGTCTGCGCGTCGATGTAGGGCGTCTCGCCCTTGTTCTCGATCAGGTACGAGCTCTCCTGCGGAGCAAGGTTCTCGGTCGTGAACGCGAACACGTAGGGCACCATCGGCAGTCCGCCGTAGTCCGAGATCGAGAAGGACATCTGGACGACGATCAAGCAGTTCTCAGGGAACTTCGGCGCGCTCTTGAGGGGGTCGGGGTTGTAGCCGAAGAGCGGCGTGATCTCGATGCGCGTCTGGCCGAAGTCCTGGACGAGCTTGATGTTGCAGAGGATCTTGCGCGGCGCGGCCGAGTAGTCCGACGTGCCATCGGCACCCCACGTGAAGGCATCGCCGGGGGTCTGGTCAAGGACGCTGCCGCCCTTGGCGAAGCCCGAGTAGCGCTGGGGCACGGTGCCCGGGATCGGCTCCATCGTCGCGGCGCCGCCTTCGTACATGTGTACGAGGACCGTGTCGTCGGTGATGGTGCAGGGATTGACGTTCTCGGTGAGCACGACCTCGATGCGGTTGCCCGCGGCGACGGCCACGCCTGCATCGCCGTTGGCGGGCGAGGTGCTCGTCACGATCGGGCCGGTGCCCGGGATCGCATCCCGGTAGCGGTCGGGATCGGTGTCGAGGCGCGTGTGGAACTCGTAGGTCTCGGTGTTGCTCAGAGGCTGGCCCGCGGTGTTGCGGATCGAGAACTCTTCCGGGTGGCCGATGACCTGCACGCGGTACTGCGTGTCGGGCTTGAACGCCGCGTCGGAGTTGTCGCACAGCGACGCCAGCACGGGCTGGAACTGCACCGTCGAGCCGCTCACGATGAACGTGCCCGGCACGGTCTTGCCGAACTGCTTACCTTCGCGGATCTGCACCGAAGCGCTGTTGATGGTGTTCACGTCAACCGCTTCGCTGAAGCGGAAGACCAACACCTCGTTGAGCACCGTGTTCGCGACGCCAGCCTGCTCGAAGCTGAGCATGACGAGGCCGCGGCCGGTGACACCGTTGGCGCTGCCGCCGCCACAGGCCGGCGTCAGCGTCACAGCAAGGCCGAGGACCGCGAAAAACGCGATCGACAAGGAACGCTTGGAGGTCCAGTTCATCAAATCGTCTCCTGACGATTCCGGGGCGGGGTACCCACCGCCGGATCATCGAAATCTGCCCTGCCAACCCCCATGGGTTGCTAGCTGTCCGAAACCCTTACCCGGGATGCTACAGGCCGGGAGCTACGATTTCAGCGCCCTGTGCGGCATTCCGCGCACCGGTGGGGATGCAAGTCCCCGGCCATATCGAGGCCGGGGCGCCGAGGGAAGCCGCGCGTCGGTCGCGAAGCCTGGGCCCTAGGGCACGGCGTGACGAGAGTCCCGTCACAAGGCCTAGCCAAGCAAGGACTTGTGAAGATCCCCTCGCAGGGGGGCTGCGCAGCGAAGGAGCGCCGGATCAGCCCTCCAGCACGTGGGCTGCGCCTTAGTCGATAGTCCCGCATCGGGCCGGCGTGTAGCAAGATCGCACGCTCAAGCCGCTCAACGGCTCGCACCGAGGCTCCCGGCGACCCGGCCCCGGCCACGCCGGTGCATGGCACCCGATCCACGCCGGTGCATGGCACCCGATCCACGCCGGGACGCGGACGCCACATCCCCTACTGGTCGCTCGTGACCCGGATGGTCCACAGGTCCAGCGCGTGCCCCGGGTCCGCCGCCCCGATCGAGTCCTTGAGGAACATCGTGATCCGCAGCTGGATGAACTCACGACCGCTCAGGTTCGCGATGCCAAACACGCCCGTGTTGCCCTCGGGCAACGCACCGCCGACGTCCGCGAGCGGCGGCTGGGCAAGCTCGAGCCGCGGCGTCGCCTCGACCCCCGTATCGCGCAGGTAGGCCACGGTGTGCCATGGCGTCGGCGGGGCGACCGCTCCCGCGACGTCGGGCGTCGCGTCCGGGAGCATCTCGTAGCCTCGCGCTTCGATGAGCATCACGGTCTTGCCGGCCCCGGCCACGGCGAGCAGCGGTGCGAACGCCACGACATCCGCGGCGAGCGGCGTGACGTAGGTCGGATCCGCCACACCGATCGCGAACGCGTCGGAGACGGCGACAGGCGTCAGCCCGCCGCCTTGGAAGCGGTCGCCGTCGAACACACCGCGGAAGAAGCCGCCGGCCCCCTCGCTCGGTGTGACCGAGGCATTGCCGAGCCCCGTGATGACCGAGTCGCCGTCTTCCAGGACGATGCGGCCCGCGCCGCCGTCGCCCCCGTCGTTCAACGGCGGGTTGGTGCCCTGCGACGCGCCGCCGGCACCACCCAGGCCGCCTGCGGCGGTGAGGACCGTCGAGCTCTGCAGGACGATGTCGCCCGGCGTGAGCAAGCGGATGCCGCCGCCGGAGCCGCCACCCCCACCGCCGGTGCCGGGGTTCCACGCGTAGTTCGGCGTGAACGCACCGTCGGCGTTCGAACCGCCCGCACCACCTGCCGCGTCGATCGTCCCGAGCACGGTGATGTTGCCGCCGGCCGTGAGGTCGACGAAGCCGCCTCCGCCGCCACCGGCACCCCCAGGCCCGCGCCCGACCGTGCTGCTGAACGTACGCAGCTCGCCGCCGGCACCGCCACCGCTGCCGGCTTCCGGCATGCGCATGCGCCCGGAGGCCTCGCCATACGTACGGCCCGCCGCACCGTCGACGTCGCCGTCCAAGGAGGTCGGCGTCGAGCCCGACCCCAGCGCAGTACCCGCATCCCCCGCCGCGGCGTGACCGGCGCCCCCGCCCGAGGGCGTGTTGCGGTTGTTGGGGTTGCTCTGCTCGTTCCAGCGCGCGGAGATGTTGCCGTGGCCTGCGCCACGCACGCCGCGCGTGCCGACGTCGCCGGCGAGCGTACCGTCGGAGGCGTGGTAGTAGCCCTGGGCTCCGTGGCCGCCGAGACGCGGGGGAACGAAGGATCCCGCACCGCTCGGGCCGCTGCCGCCGAGACCGCCGCCGGCCACGCCGATGCCACCGCGTGTACCGGCGGTCGTCGAGGCGCGCTTGCCACCCTCGCCGTCGCTCTGGGGCGCGCCGCCCTCCCCGTCGCCGCGCGCGAGCAACCGGCCGCCGGCTTCGATGACGGCATCGCCCTGCACGAGCAGCAGCGCCGGATTGCGGCCCACGATGCGCACGGTGACGCCATTGCGGATCCGCAGGCTGTTGAACTCCCACACGACGGCGAACGAGCCGTCGGTCGTGTTCGGGCACGTGTTCAGGGTGCTGCCCGTGTCGAGCAGCACGTCAGCACTCGGATCGAAGTCATCCAGCGTGCCGTCGTCGACCTGGTACGGCGTCTGGCATGTGCCGTCGTCGGAGTGCGGCAACGAGGGTTGCAAGGCATCGCCGCCGTTGTCGCCATCGCCCGCGAAGAGAAGGAAACCCTGTACGCGACCGGCGCCCGTTTCGATCACACGGGCGGTCGTGAGGCTGCGGTCCCACGGCGTCTCGCCGCGCGTGTCGACGTCGAACGCGTGGTGCTGGATCGGCAGGTTCTCGGTCGTGAACGCCATCACGAACGGCTCGAGCGGTTGCCCGCCGTAGTCCTGCAGGCCCGACGTCAGCTCGAGGACCACGAGCGCGTTCTCGGGGAAGCGGGAGCGAGCGAGCAGCGGCTGCGCGGGGTTGCCCAAGATCGGGGTGACGACGAGCTGCGTGGAGGCGCTCGACTGCTGCAGCTCGACGTGGGCGAGGATCTTCTGCGCCTCGCCGAGCGTGCGGACACCGGCCTGCAGGCCGCTCGTGGTCCAGGTGTAGGGATCCCCGGGGGTCTGGTCGGATGTGTCCTGGTCGGCGTCGGTCGCAAAGCCCGTCGGTCGGCCCGCGCCCCCCTCCGCGTCGACGACGACGGCCGCGTCCCCGATCTGATGGATGTGGAAGCGCACCGTGACGTCGCTCACCGTGCAGGGCTGGATGTTCTCGCTGAGCGTCAGCACGACGCGGTTGCCGTCGCGCACGGCGACGGCCTCGGCGCCGGCGCTGGGCGCGCTACCGATCACGGACGGCGCCGCGGCGGGGACCTGGTCGAGGAACGGACCCGGGGCCGTGTCGTCACGTGTCTGGAAGTCGCGGGATGTCGTCGCAGAGAGCGACCGCCCGCCCATGGCGCGGATCGCGGACTGTTCCGGCGCGCCCACGAGCACGACGCGGTAGGTCGTATCGGGCTTGAAGGCGCTGTCACTGAGATCGCAGCGACCCGGCAGCTGCGGCTCGAACCGGACGGTGTGGCCTTCGACCGTGAACGTACCCGGCAGCGGGAGGCCAAAGACGCCGCCCTCGCGGAACTGCAACGAGGCGGCTGTCACGGTGGCGGGATCGACCGGCGCGCTGAAGTGGAACACCAGGGTCGTGTTGAGCGCCACGTTGTCGAGCCCCTCCTGCTCGAAGGCGAGCAGCTCGAGCGCAGCGCCTCCACCGCCCGGCAGCGCCCCGGCCCCGCCGCCACCGCAGGCCGTCAGGCCGAGCGTGCCGGTGAGGAGCGCGAAGCTCAGGAGCATGAGGGCGACGCGCGTGAGAGGCCGCAGGCAGCGCAGCCCGCGGCAGCTGCGGCTGGCCGCAGCGGGCTGTGACGCCGCGACGACGACGGTCCGATCGGGAAGCGCAGGGCAGCCTCTGGCGCGCAGGTCTGCGATCGATCACCTCCGTCGCGAGCCCCGGGGGAGGGGCCTGCGAGCACGAACTCCAACGAACAGCGGTCTTGCCCTACCCATCCTGGGGAGCCATGTCGCCGGATGCAAGGGCCCGAATCGTCCACGTGGGACGTCTCGGGCTGCACCGGATGCCCTGCTACTGGTCGTGATCGAACCGGATGGACCAGTGGTCGAGGAACGCGCCTGGGTCGAACGGCCCGACGGACGTGGGCAGGTAGACGGTGATCCGGAGCTGCAGGAACTCGAAGCCGTCGCCCGGTTCGATGCCGTTCAGCGCGCCGAACCCCGAGCCGCTGTGGCCCTCGGGGGAGGCGGCATCGAGCGCGTTGTCCGCGGGGACGACGATGTCGCCGGGATGGCCGAGCTGCCAGGCCGGCAGGTTCTCGATGCCCGTGTCGCGGAAGGAGCCCACCGAGAACCAGTCCGTCCGGCTGGCCGGGTCGGCGGTGCCGTCCGCGCGCATCTGGTAGCCGCGCGCCTCGATCAGCAAGGCCGTGCTGCCGATGCCCGGCGCACCCGGTGTCGGGATGCCGGCGACGAAGTCCTGTTGCACGCCGGGGTTCTGCACGGGGTCGCGGAACACCGGGTTCATGGGGCCGACAGCGAACACATCCGAGAGGGCCTGCGGCCGGAGCCCGCCGCCCTGGAAGCGTGTGGCGTCGAAGAGGCCACGGAAGAAGCCGGGACCTCCCTCGCTCGGCGCGAGGGTGGCCGCGCCTTGCCCCGCGATCACGGAGTCGGCGTCTTCCATGACGAGGCGGCCGATGCCGCCGGCGCCGCCGTGGTTGAGCGGACCGTTGAGGCCGCCGCCCGTGCCGTTCGTCGCCGTGCCGCCCGCGCCACCGGCCGCCGTGATCGTGCCGCCGCTGATGTCGATGTCGTTGGGCGTCAGCAGGCGCACGCCGCCGCCGGCGCCACCGCCGCCGCCGCCGGCACCGTAGAAGGTGTCGTTGCCACCATTGCCGCCCCGACTGCCGGCCGCGTCGATCGTGCCGAACACGTTGATGTTGCCCGCGCTTGTGATGTCGAGGAAGCCGCCGCCGGCCCCACCGGCCCCGCCGCCGTTCGTGAACGTGGTCGTGGCCGTCGTTTCGTCGCCGTAGCCGGCCGCACCGCCGCCACCACCGCCCTCGGAACGCAGCATGCGGTCACTTCCGGGTCCGACGGGATAGACGGCGCCGCCCGCGCCGCGCGCGGTGCCCAGGAGGGCGATGCGCGCAGCGATCAGCGCCGTCGCACTGCCGCCCACGCCCGCGTGCCCGCCGCCGCCGCCACCTTGCGACGAGCCGGAGGGCCAGGGGTTGTTGGTCTGCGTGTGCCGCGTCGAGACGCCGCCTTGGCCCGCGCCGGCGCCGCCGACCACGCCCGGGCCATCGGGGGAGCCTGACGCCGTGACGCCGTCCTTGCCGTACGCCGGGATCGCGTGCGGCTTCGTCGCGTCACCGCCGGAGCCACCACCGGCGACGGCGAGACCACCCTTGGCCGCCGTCACGGTCGTCGCGCGACCGTTGTTGAAGCCGTTGCCGCCCCGCCCCTGCGGCGCACCGTTCAGGGCATCGCCGCGCAGCAGCAGGCGCCCGCCGGCCTCGATCGTGACATCGCCCTGCACGAGCAGGATCGCCGGGTTCACGCCGACGACACGCACCGTGACGCCGTTGCGGATGCGCAGCGTGCGGAACTCCCAGACGACGGCCTCGGAGCCGTCCGTCTGGTTCGCGCATGTGTTGCGCGTCGAGCCCGTGTCCAGCAGCACGTCCTGCACGGGGTCGAAGTCGTCCTTCGTGCCGCTGTTCGGCTGGCGGTCGAGGGTGCATCCACTGGCGATCGTCTCAGGCAGGGACGGCCGTAGTTGATTCGCCCCGTTGTCGCCGTCGCCCGCGAACAACATGTAGCCCTGCACGCGGCTCGGCGCGCGACTCGAGTTGATGTCCATCGAGCTCTCGTCGTCCAGGAACGGGGTCTCGCCGTCGACCTCCAGGTCGTAGGCGGCCGACTGGGCCGGCAGGTTCTCGGTCGTGAACGACATCACGAAGGGCGTCAGCGGCGAGCCGCCGAAGTCCGAGATGCCGAACGTGAGTTGCACCACGACGAGCGCGTTCTCGGGGAAGCGCGAGCCGTTGGCGAGAGGATCGGACGAGAAGCCGAAGCGCGGCGTCAGGATGATCTGCGTAGCACCGAACGCCTGGACGAGCTCGATGTCCGCGAGGATGCGCTGCGGCGCGGGCAAGGTCGTCACCGTGGGCAGTTGCTCCGCCGAACCCCAGCTGAAGGGGTCCCCCGGCGTCAGATCCGCGGTGATGCCGCCGGGGGAGGCGAAGCCGCTGGCGTTGCCCGTGCCACCTCGTGCGGGGGTGAACTTGGTCTTGTCGCCGATCTGGTAGACGTGGAGCCGGACGTTCGCTTCGGTGACGGTGCACGGGTCGACGTTCTCGCTGAGCGTCAGCACGACCTGGTTGCCCGGGGCCACGGCCACCGCCTCGGCCCCGTTGCTCGGCGAGCTGAGGAGGACGGTCGGAGCGACCGCCGGTACCTCGTCCAGGAACGTGTCCGGGTCACTCTCGCTGCGCGTGTGGAAGGAGAAGGTGTCCGTGGTGCGCAAGGGCTGACCGTGCGTGTTGCGCACAGCGAACTCCTCGGGGAATCCAACGATCTGCACGCGGTAGTCGGTGTCCGGCTGCAGGCCGCCGTCCGAGAGGTCGCAGTGGCCCGGAAGGCGCGGCTCGAAGAGCACGGTCGACCCCTGGATGAGGAACACACCGGCGACGTTCTCGCCGAACGACGGACCCTGGCGGATCTGGATCGCCGCCGCGCTCACGGTGGACGGGTCGACGTCTTCGCTGAACTCGAAGCGAAGCACGGTGTTCAGCGCGCTGTTGTCGAAGCCGTCCTGCACGAAGCTCATCAGCACGAGCCCTTGGCCTGCGCCGCCGGGACCGGCACCGCCGCCGGCGCCGCCGCAGGCTGCGAGGGGCACGGCGAGAGCGAGGAAGCAGAGGAAGGCAGGCAGGCGCCGGTGGGCAGGTCGCGACATGGGAGATCTCCGGAGGGCGCGGAAACGAAGGGCCGCAAAGCCCATTCCGCGCACGCCCAGCACGCCGCGGCCTGAGGCCGTGCAGGCGCGCTCGTCGCGAAGATCGGTAACGTAGGTACCGGTGCAGCGCCGGAGAGCGCGGTTGTAACGGACGACGTTTCGGTCGTTCTCACGGCCGCGCGTCAGGCCGACGCGTGAGGCATGCCGGAGGTACGCGGCGCCTGCCGAGCGCTTGCGCTCAGGCCAACCCGGGGCTCTGGGCCCAAGGGACATGACTCAGGCGACGAGCCATCAGATGGGCGCAGCGACGAGCGTGCACAGTTTGCGCTGCGTGAGCGCGCCGCGTTCGTCGCCCAAGGCTTCCATCGCCTCGGCCAGGACGCCATAGCCCGCGGGGTCGTCCGGTGCAGCAAGCACGTAGCGGCGCAGGGCCAGGAGGGCCTCCTGCGCCCGTCCCGACTCGAGCAGGGCATGGCCGTACTCGCGCATGGCCTCGTCGCCGGGCGGCAGCACGCGTGCCGCGGCCCGGCCCGCGTGCGACGCGCGTCGCGGCGCACCCGTGGCGCGCAGCCAGCGCACGAGAAGACTCAGCGCATGCGGCAGCCGACGGTTGCGCCGCAGCGCGGAGCGCAAGCGTGCACGGGCCAGCGGCAGGCGCCCTGCCTCGAGCGCCAGCTCCGCGGCCGCGGCCCACAGGGTGGCGGCCTCGGGGTTCCAGGACAGTCCGCGCAGGAGCGCGCGCTCGGCGGCGCTCGGCCGACCGCGTGCGACGAGCGCGGCCGCGACGTCGACGTGCAGTTGCTCTTCACCGGGGTGGCGATGCGCGGCGCGTGCGAGGACGGCGATGGCCGCCCGACCCTGCCCGCTGCGCCCGAGCGCTCGGGCGAGCAGACGCGGCGCTTCGGTCTCGCCCGGATCCAGCCGTGCCGCACGCCGCAGCACGTTGACGGCCGCGTGGATGCGGCCGACCTCCAGGAGATGTCGACCGAGGCGCATCCAGGCCGTCGCGGACGACGGCTCGGCCTGCACGAGCTCGCGCAGGAGATGCACGGCGCGCCGGCGATGCCCGCACCCGTGCAGGATCGACGCGGCTGCCGCTGTCACTTCGTCGCCGCGCGCGTCGCCACGGAGCAAGGGCGCAAGCACAGCCCAGGCTTCGTCGTAGCGGCCCAACGCAGCGAGGCTCTCGGCCCAGCGCAAGCGGGCCTCCTCGAAGTCCTCGTCCTCCTCGAGCGCGAGGCGGTAGTGCTCGCGGGCCTCGGTCGGGTCATCCGCAGCACGCGCGAGGTCGCCCAAGCCGAAGCGGGCGTCGGCGGCGAACGGACCGTCGAGGGCCTGGCTGTAGCAGCGGCGCGCCTCGTCGCGGCGATCGAGGTGCGCATAGGCGCGCCCGACGCCAACGAGCAGCTCGGGGTGCTCAGGTGCCAGCACGCGCACCCGGCGCCAAGCGCGCAGCGACCGCTCGGCATCACCGGCCAGCAGAAAGGCCAGGGCCAGATGGCGATGGACATGAGGACAGCGCGGGTCGAGCCGGGCGGCCTCCCGGGCGTGCTCCTGAGCCTTGGAGAGCTCCCCCGCCAGGGCATGGCAATGCGTGAGGTTGCAGTGCACCTCTTCGATCTCAGGGCCGCGCTCGAGGGCAGCCTGGAACGCCTCGATGGCGCGCTCCAGAAGGCCCAGACGCCCGTAGCACAGGCCGAGGCCGATCCACGGAGCCGGGCTGTCCGCGCTGAGGGCGATGCTGCGCCGGTAGCGACGAATGGCCGCACGGTGCTCGCCGTCCTCGAGGTGGCAGTGACCTAGGTAGAGGTCGATGCGGGGGCTGATGACGCCCCGGCGGTCGAGATTGCGCAGCATGATCCGCGCGGCCTCCACAGCCCCTTCCTCGAAGCGCTCCACAGCCTTCGAGAGTCGATCCTCGGCGTCGTGCCACATGGTCCGGTCCGGCCTCCGCGGCGGAGTCTCCCACCCGCAAGGGACAGGGCTCGGCGCCTGGCACCAGGGGCCTGCGAGGCCCAGGAACAGGGGGCTGGAAAGCCGCCGGAACCCCCCCGGGAGCGCAAGGCTTTCCTGGGGGCCGGGCACCGCCACGGGTACGCTCGCCAGCTTTACCAGCCCGTTCCGTGAGAGAATGCCATGTCGACCCCCGACGCAATCCAGTCCGGTAAGCAGAGCCAGGACCCTGACGCCAGGATCCACATCCCCTTCCACGACGAGCAGGGCAAGCGCCGCTCGTTGGCGGACGTGCGCAACTTCGGCGTGATGGCCCACATCGACGCTGGCAAGACGACGGTCACCGAGCGCATCCTCTTCTACTCCGGCCGCATCCACCGCACCGGCGAGGTCCACGATGGCGGCGCCACGATGGATCACATGAAGGAGGAGCAGGAGCGCGGAATCACGATCACGAGCGCTGCCACCAACACCTCGTGGAAGGGCTGCCAGTTCAACATCATCGACACGCCCGGCCACGTCGACTTCACGGCCGAGGTCGAGCGCAGCCTGCGCGTGCTCGACGGCGCGGTCGCGGTCTTCGATGCCCAGGCCGGCGTCGAGCCCCAGTCGGAGACGGTCTGGCGTCAGGCCAACCGCTACAACGTGCCGCGCATCTGCTTCCTCAACAAGATGGACAAGGCCGGTGCCGACTTCGACAACGCGGTCCAGTCGATCCGCGAGCGCCTTGGTGCGCGCGCGTTCCCGATCCAGTACCCGATCGGCCAGGAGAACGACTTCCGCGGCATCATCAGCGTGCTCGAGAACAAGGCCATCTTCTACGACGACGATTCGCAGGGCCGCTCATGGCACGAGGCGCCGGTTCCGGAGGAGTACCGCGAGAAGATCGACGAGCTGCGCCTGGCGATCGTCGAAGCCGCCGCCGAGACCGACGACGCCTTGCTCGAACGCTACCTGGCCGGCGAGGAACTCCACCGCGACGACCTGCTGCAGGGCATCCGCAAGGGCGTGATCACGGGCAACATCGTGCCGGTGCTGTGCGGCTCTGCGCTGCGCAACAAGGGCATCCAGCGTCTGATGGACGCCATCTGCTACTTCCTCCCCTGCCCGCTCGACATCACGAGCATCGTGGGCGAGCACCCGGACACGGGCGAGAAGATCGAACGCCAAGCGGACGTGGACGAGCCGCTCGCGGCCTTGGCCTTCAAGACGGTCGCGGACAAGAACGGCGACCTCTACTTCGTTCGCGTCTACAGCGGCAAGCTCGTGCAGGGCATGCAGCTGTGGAACGCCGTGCGGCGCAAGCGCGAGCGCGTGGGCCGGCTCGTGATCATGCATGCTGCGGAGCGTGAAGCGGTCGAGGAGCTGCGCGCCGGCCAGATCGGTGCCGTCGTCGGCTTCAAGGACACGTACACAGGCGACACGCTGTGCACGAAGGACGCGCCGATCCTGCTCGAGTCGATGACCTTCCCCGAGACGGTCATCTCGATGGCCATCCACCCGAAGAGCCGCGGCGACCGTGACAAGCTCGGCCTCGCGCTGACGCGCCTCGCGAAGGAAGACCCCACGTTCCGCGCGTTCACGGACGACGAGACGGGCGACACGATCATTTCGGGCATGGGCGAGCTGCACCTCGAGGTGCTCGTGAGTCGGCTGCTCAACGAGTTCCGGCTCGACTGCGAGGTGGGCCGGCCGAAGGTCGCCTACCGTCAGACGCTCAAGAAGGACTGCGACATCGAGGGCCGCCACGTCAAGCAGTCCGGTGGTCGCGGCCAGTTCGCCGTCTCGCGCGTCCGCATCACGGTGCACGACGAGACCGAGAACAAGTACGAGAGCTCGATCGTCGGCGGCTCGGTGCCGAAGGAGTACATCGGCCCGGTCGGTCAGGGCCTCATGTGGGGCTGCGACGAGGGCTACCCCCTCGGCTTCCCTTTCGTGAAGCTCGGCTTCGATCTCTACGACGGCAAGCACCACGAGGTGGACAGCTCCGAGATGGCCTTCAAGGAGTCGGGCCGTCTGGTGCTGCGCAACGCGGTAGCCAAGGTGGGCGTCGACATCCTCGAGCCCTGGATGAACGTCATGATCACGGCGCCCGAGGCAAACCTCGGCGACGTGCTCGGCAGCGTCAACCAGCGTCGTGGCCAGGTCGACCGCACCGAGTCGGGCAGCGGTGACGCCATGCGCATCTACGGTCAGGTCCCCCTGGCCGAGATGTTCAAGTACGCCGAGGTCCTGCGCGGTCTCTCGCAGGGTCGTGGGGTCTACACGATGGAGCCCCACGAGTACCGGGCGGTGCCGAACTCGATCGCAGAAGGCATCCGCAAGGAGATCGAGGCGGAGCGCAAGGCGAAGGGCAAGTAGTCGCGCCCTTGGGCGTCCGCAGGATCAGGTGCGTCTGGCGCGGGGTACCTGGAGGCGTTCGATCAGCGTGAGCGACGCGTCACGGCAGACTGCCGCTGCGCCGGACGACGTGCCGCACGCGGCCCGCTACATGATGTTGAACACCTGGTTCAGCGCCGACGTGCGCGACGGGTAGTTGGCATGCGTCGTCATGCGCACCCGGCTGGGTCGCGGCTCGGGGTCGAAGATCAGGCCCAGCGCGACGACGGACATGACGCGCACGCCCATGCCCTCGATCTTGTCCCGCGCGAGGCGGACGAGCGTGGGCGCCGCCGCGGGATCGCCGAACCGTCCGAGGGCGCCCGCCACGACGGCGACGGCGAAGCGCGAGCGCGTCTTGGCGAGCTGCGCGAGCAGTTGCTCGGTCGTCTCGGGAGGCGCCACAAGCGCGAGAGCGCGTACCGCGCCCGTGTGCACGAAGGGCGAGACGCGCTCCTCGGCGGCCTTGTGCAGGGCCGCGCGCACCTGCGGCGTGTCACGTCCGATCTGGGCCAGGGCCACGGCGCAGTGCCCTCGCAGCCGGGCGCCGCGTGTGCGGTCCTGGAGGATGCTGAGGAGATCGTGGTGCGCGCCTTGGGCGTGCGCGAGGCCGAGGCCCACAGCGAACGCTCCGAGCACCTCGTCGCTGCCGCGCCCGCGCTGCAGCCCCTTGAGTAGCGCCATGCGTGACGCCTTGAGGGTCAGCGCGCCCGCCTTGTTCACGGGCTTGAGGTCGTAGCAGAGCAGCCCGAGCGCGAGCGCCGTATAGGGGCGGGTGAGGGTCCGGCCACGCAGCGTCTGGCGCTGCAAGTACCTGTCGATGCGGTACGACTCGAGGAAGCGCGTCTCGCCGGCGTTGACGTCCTCGCGCAGCAGCCGCGCGAGCGCGATCTGCTCGAGGCCGGCCGCGAACCAATGCGGTTCGCGCGGCATGGAGCGGAAGACGGCGCGGATGGCGATCCCGCGCTGGTCGTCCCCGAGATCGCCCGCACGACGTGTGAGCGCGATCGCCGCCGCAGCGCGCACGGAGACGTGCTCGCGTGCGCCGCGCATCGTAGCCAGCACGATCGGCAGCCAGTCGTCGCCGTCGAGGCGCACGTAGGACGTGAGGGCGTGCGACCGACGCAGTGCATCCCAGCGGCGGCCCTTGAACGGCTTGTCCGTGGCGATCGCACGCAGGCCCTGGCGCACGCCTGTCGGGACACCCCGAGGCGGCTGCATGCCAAGCGCCGTGAGCAACGCCACGGGCAGCTCCGCCTGCGGGTAGTGGCGGCAGAGTCCGCGCCACAATGCCTGCGTGACGCGACGGCCGTCGCGGAGGAGGGTCGTGTCCTCGTACGGTTGGTCGGCGAGGAAGCCGAGGCTGTAGAGCGCGAAGGCACGCGCGCGCGTTGGCGCATCCTTGTCGCCGAACAGACGGAGCAGGAAGCTGCGCATGCTCGTGAGGGTCTTCGCGCGCAGTTGCGTCGCGCGATCGGTGCGGCGCATCAGGCCGAGGCCTAGGATCGCCGATTCGCGCACCTCCATCCGGACGTTCGTGCGGACGGCGTAGCGCTGCAGCAGACGCACGACCTGCGCATCGCCGCCGATGCGGCCGAGCGCAACCAGCGCGGCGGAGATGATGCGCTCGTCCTGCGGCTCGGCGGGATCGAGCAACTCGAGCAGGAAGGGCACGGCCAACTCGCCGGCCCCCATCGCCACGGCACGTTCCCACTGCGAGAGACCGCCGGAGCCGCCGCTCTCGCCGACCTCGAAGAGGCCGCGCGACACCGTGCCCTGCGCTCGCGAACGCACGAGGCGCTTGTCCGGCAGGAGGGCTCCCTGGTTGAGGCGCCACCAGGTCGCCCAGTCGCCCGCGAGCCACTCCGCGCGCTCGGTCACCGTCGGACGCCCGCGCTGGGGTGCCATCTCGGGCGCGTCCTGCTGCGGGCCCTGCGGGCCGTCCTCGCGGAAGTTGCCGCCGTGCGCCCACGCAGACGCCGCACCGAGGGCCCCCGCACCAGAAACAGTGACGAGGGCGACGAGGAGGGCGAAAGCGAGGCGCATGGGAGAGTCCTTGGGGGAGGTGTCCTTGGGTGGTGGTCCTAGAGGATGGTGAACGCCTCTTGCAAGGCGTGGGAACGGGCGGGATAGCAGCTACCCAGCGTGAGGCGCAAGAGGCTGGGCCTGGGTTCGCTCTCGAGCAGGCGCCCGAGCGAGACGATCGCCATCGCGCGGACGAGGGGCTTCGCGTCGCTGCGGCCGGCCAGCTTGATGAGCGGCGCGACCGCGCCGAGGTCGCCCAACCGGCCCAGGGCGCGCGCCGAGGCGGACAGGCGCCGCGTGGAGGCGTCGCTCTCGAGGCTCTCGATGAGCCTCCCGGAGACGCTACGTTCGCCCAGCAGCGAAAGCGCCAGGGCGGCATGGCCGCGGACCTGATCGGGCCCCGAGCCGGCGGCGAGGTCGCTCAATGCCTCGACGACGCCGCGGGTCGTGTCCCCGATCTGCCCGAGGGCGAGCGCGGCATGGGCACGCATCTCGGCGTTCTCGCCGCTCCGACGCGCCACGGCGAGCAGTGCGGGGACGCACCGCTTCATGCCGAGCAGGCCCAGCGCGACAGACGCCGCGCCGCGCACGCTCGCTTGCGTCTTCGCGTCGACCAGCAGACGCTGGATCGCGGCGGCGGCCTTCGTGCGGAAGGCGCCGACGGCCTCGTTCGTGGGGTCGCCTTCGCGCGCGGCGAGAGCCAGGCCGATGGCCGCCCAGCCGCGCATGTACCAGGGGGCCTGCTCGGTCCGCTGGAGCAGCAGGGCATCGGCCTTGTCGGTCGTGAGCGAGCGCAAGGAACCGGCCGCGAGGTCCGCACCGACGAGACGGCCGAGCGCGATGTTCGCAAGCCCTACCGAGAGCAGCTCCTGCTCCTGCAGGAAGGTGCGCGCCAGCACGCGCAGCGCCGCGCTGCGCTCCGCGGCGGCCAACTGCGAGGCGCGATCGGTGATGGCGAGCTCGGCGGCCATGCGCACGAGCAGCGGCTCGCGCGCGCTCATGTTGAGCCGCAGCAGGAAGGCCTGCCCGCGGCTGCCACCAAGCCGGCCGACGGCGGTCACCGCGTGGGCGCGCTTCAACAGATCCCAGCTGTGGCCGTGCGTCTTCTTGCCGGCGACGATCTGCTTGAGCGCGGCATGGATGCCGTCGGGGATGCCGGCACGCGGTTGGCGCCCCAGCGCCGTGAGCAGGGCGATGTGCAGCTGACGGTCGGGGTAGGGCACGCCGAGACGTTCCCAGAGGAGCTTGGACAGCAGCCGGCCATCCTTGATGAGGGGATCAGCCTGGAAGGGCTGATCACCGAGCAGCGCGATCGCGAACATGGCGAAGGCGCGCGTGCGGACCGGCACCCTCGACTTCACGCCGCCGACGTACTGGTCGAAGACCTTCAGGAGCCGTGCGCGGATCACGTCGAGGCTGCGCGTCTTGAGGCGCAGCTTCGGATCCGTGCGGCGCAGGAAGCCCAGGCCAAGGGCGGCGGACTCGCGCACGATCTCCGGTGCCTTCGGGTTCTCGAGGTGCTTCAGCAGCACGTTGGCTACCGCGTCGTCGCGGCCGATCTTGCCCAGCGCGATGCAGGCCGAGGCGCGAACATCGTCCGGCTGCCGCGTGGCGGGGTCGAGCAGGGCGAGCAGGAAAGGGAGAGCCTGGGTCTCGACCGCAGCCCGTCGCGCGCCCTCCCAGGCGGTCGGTGCGCTCGCATGGACGCCGTTGGGCAGGGGCGTGATGACAGCGAGCCGACCGCGGGCACGCGCCGGCAGGAAGGCGTCGCGGTGGAGATGCCACCAGAGCTGCCACGAGGTCTCGTAGGTGGGCGTGATCGGGGTTTTGCGGCGACTCGCGCGTCGCGGAGTCACGCCGCCGCTGGAGCCGGGCGTCACGATGGGGCCGCCGAAGCCCGGGTCGGCGTGGTCGGGCGGGCCGCCGCTGCCGCCGGGCGGCCCTTTGAACTGTGGGTTGGGCGGCGGACCGAACTGGCCCCCATGAGCGTAGGCCGGGGTGGCATCTGCGACGAGGCCGACAAGTACGCAGAGGAGGAGCGCGAGCGCGGCCGGCTGGACCAGGACCACGGGCGTCCGCATCGCGACATCCTCCACCTCTAGGAGAACGCCGCGGACGCCGCGGCCGCAACCACCGGCCCACGCGACGCTTCAGCCCAGCTTAAGGACTTCCCACGATCCGGGACATGAGCCGTGGCAGGGGCCACGATCGTGAAGCGGCGCTGGCTCGCGCCGGATGGCCGACGCCAGGGCCCCACCTACGTGCGGTCAGTTCCCCTGCGTAGCCGCCTTCACGGCCGGCGGCGTGCCGGTGCCCCAGTCGAGGAGTTCCTTCACGACCTGGCCGGCGCGCTCGTGGCGCACCATGCCGGTGACCGGGACATCCGGGCAGTACCAACGCTTGTCCGTCGTGCCGCGCCGGTTCGTGCGCTGGATCGTGAAGCAGTCGAGCTTCTGCCCCTTGATCTCGAGGATCTCGCGCCCCAGCGTGACCTTGCCGCCGCCCCGGCGGCCCCCCAGGGCCATGTGCTCCCGGCGCGGACGCCGCAGCGTAGCGCCCTTGATCTCGGAGCCGCCGACGGCAACCCGGCTGTCGAGCAGCACCTCGTCGTCCAAGACCTCGGTCACGCGCAGCGTGGCGACGGTCTCCTCGCCCTGCACGACGTTGCGCAAGCGGATCCACTCCCCCACCTTCGCGTCGAAGATCGGGTTCGCCGGACCCTGCGAAGCCTTCCCGGCCTTCGGAGCCGGACCGGACTTGGCGGGTGCCTTCGGGGTCGCGGGCTGCGCGGAAGCATCGGGCTTCGCGGGTGCGGGTGCGGGCTTCTCGTCCGCCTCGGCGGACGTCGCCACGCCCCACTCGGTTGCCTCCATGAGGACGGTCTTGCCGAGCTCGATCTTCATCAGGCCCAGGCACGGCACGGCGTTGCTGAACTGCATGCGCAGCTCCCCGCCGTAGGCCTCGATCGTCACGAAGACGACCTCGACCTGCTCGCCCTTCACGGTGGCGGTGCGCGTCTCGTGGCTGACCACGCGCCCCATGGTGGCGAGCGTGTCGAGCAGCGGCTCCTGTGCGGTTGCGTTCGGCAGCGGCAGCGGAAGCGGCGGGCCCTTCTCGACCTCACGCTCGAACGTGACCGTGCCGTCCTTCACGCCCGTGCAGCGGATCTTCAGGATCGTCTGCTCGGTGCCACCGGGAAGCTGCGCCGCATAGCGCACCCACTCGCCGGCCTGGGCGTCGAACAGCGGGTCGAGCGCGCCCGCCTTGCGACCGGCCGACGCGCCGCCCTCCTTGGGGGGCTTCGGCGCCGTGTCGGTGGGCGTCGGCTTCTCCGGCGTGGGCTTTTCCGGCGTGGGGCTCGTGGGCGTGGCCTTCGTCGGCGCCGGCGTCTTGCCGCCGCTTCGGACCTCGGCCATCACGACCTCGATCGCCTTGGCGAGCTGGCGGTCGTTGCCCTTGATGCGATCTTCGGCGCTGTGCTCGACGAGGATGTCCGGCTTGACGCCGTACCCTTCGAGGTTCGTGCCGTCGATGCCGAAGTAACCCGTCCGGGGGATGCGGAACGTGGTGCCGTCGCTCAGCGTGATGTCGTTCGTGCCGATCACGCCACCGGGCGTGGGCACGCCGATCACCTTGCCGACCTTCAGGGACTGGAAGATGTAGGGGAACACCTCGGCGTCGGAGAAGGAACGCTCGTTGATGAGCACGACCACCGGCTTGTCCCAGTACAGCGAGGGCTGAGGGATCTTGATCGGTGAGCCGCGCAGGCGCACATGCGCGAACGGACGCGCCGTGAGGATCTGCATCAGCTGCTGGTGGATGTTGCCGCCGCCGTTCTCACGGACGTCGATGATCATGCCCTTGATGCGCGAGCGGCGGTTCCAGTTGGAGACGGCGCGCTGGAACTTCGAGAGGTTCTGCGGGTTCATGCCGCTCAAGTGGATGTAGGCGATGCGTCCCTTGGTGGCCTTGCCGACCTTGCCGACGTTGCCCATCACCCACTGGGCGTAGCGCATGGCGCGTAGCTGGCCAACCGAGATCGGCTTGACCGTCTCGCTGCGCATCGAGCCCTCTCCGTCCTCGGTGAAGGGACGGAAGCGGACGCGGACCTCCTGGCCGATCGTCCCGCCGAGCAGGCGATCGATGTCGGTGCTGGCGTTGAGCGTCTTCCCGTTCAGCTGGACGATCACGTCCCCGACGCGCAGGCCGGCCTGGTCGGCCGGGCCCTTGCTGTAGATCGTCGTGACCTTGCGACCGCCGGCCTTGGTGACGCCATCGGCCAGCTCGAGCCCCATGTAGCCCGTCGGCTTCGCGCGAGCGCGTACGGCGTTCGAAGGACGCGCGCCGCCGCCGATGCCGAGGTGGCTGGCGTTCAGCTCCGCCAGCATCTGGCGCATGATGTTGTGGAACTCGTCCTTGTTCTCGGCATCGACCGCCATGTCGCGGTACTTCGCCTTCATCTTCTTCCAGTCGACGCCGTGCATCTTGGCGTCGTAGAAGCCCATGCCGAGGATGCGCCAGGCCTCCTCGAAGAGGTCGCCGAGTTCCTTGCGCAGGTCGACATCGATGCTGCCCATGAAGGGCACCTTCTCGCGGTTCTCGACCGTGGTGGGTGCCGGGATGCGGAAGATCTCCTGACGGCCCCGGGCGCCGACCGAGAAGTAGATGTAGTCGCCGCGCGGACTCCAGCAGGCCGTCGAACCGTCCCGCGAGATCCGCATCGAGGGGCCACCGGCCGCGTTCACGACAAAGAGGCCGCCGCTGCCGCCGTTGGCCTGGTTGAAGGCCTCGTAGACGATCAGCGAGCTGTCGGGCGACCAGGACGGCACCTGGAAGAACGCCGTGCCGCTGCTGACACGGCGCACGTTCTTGCCGTCGGCGTCCATGACGAAGATGGACTGGTTGCCTTCGCGCGCGCTGTCGAACGCGATCGAGCGACCGTCGGGCGACCAGGACGGGTCGTCGTCGCCGGCGCGGTGCTTGGTCAGTCGGGTCGGGTTGCTGCCGTCAGCATCGATCGTCCAGATGTCGCGGTTGCCGCTGCGCTCGGAGCAGAAGACCAACTTGCGTCCGTCGGGCGCCCAGTTGTGGAAGAAGTCGCCGCTCTTGTCCTTGGTGAGCTGCTTCGTCGCGCCGGAGCGCATGTCGAGCAGCCAGATGTCGCTGTTGCCGCTGCGATCGGATTGGAAGGCCACGGTCGTGCCATCGGGGCTGATCCGGGGCCACTCGTCCTTGAAGGGGCCGCTCGTCATGCGGCTGGCCTTGCCGCCGTTGCCGGCGCTGCGCCAGATGTCGCCGTGGAGGGCGAACACCATGGTCGCGCCGTCCTTGCTGAGGTGCACCTGCTCGGCGCCGCTCGTGACGGTGCGGCGGGTCACACCGCTGTGGCGGCGATCGCCCTTGACGACCAGCTTGATCAGATTGGCCTTGGGCGTCTTCTGGGTGAGGTCCGACGTGTAGAGCTGACCCCAGCGCTCGTAGACCATCGTCTTGCCGTCCCACGACAGGTCGGGACGGTGGACGTCGGTACCGGTGAACATCGTGACCTGCCGCGCCTTGCTGCCCTTCTTCATCAGACCGTCGATCGGCATGGCGTAGAAGTTCGCGACGCCCTTGGCTTCGGCGACGAACCAGATCTCCTTGCCGTCCCTGGAGAAGTGCGGATAGCGCTCGTTGCGCCCGCTCTTGCTGAGGCGCGTGGGCAGGCCGCCGGAGCGGGGGATCGTGTAGATGTCGTAGTTCGCGGAGCCTTCGTAGTTGTCCTGGTAGATCGTGTTGAAGCCGCGGCCGTACACGATCGTCTTCCCGTCGGGCGAGTACATGCCATCGCGGCCGCCGTCGCGCGTGATGCGGCGCGCCGGTCCGCCCTTGGAGGGCATCTCGTAGAGATCGATGCGGAAGTGCGTCGGATCCCGGTTCGAGGCGAAGAGGATGTGCTTCCCGTCGGGCGACCAATCGCAGACGATCTCGAGCCCGCTGTGGAAGGAGATGCGCTTCGCCTCGCCACCGGTGATCGGCATCGTGTAGAGGTCGTAGCCGCCCTCACGCGTGGAGGCGAAGACGATGGACTTGCCGTCCGGGCTCACGCGCGGGAGCGTGTCCTGTGCTTCGTGGATCGTAAGGCGGAGCGCCGGGCTCTTGCCGTCCGTGTCCGCGACCCAGATGTCCCCGCGGTAGCAGAAGACGACCTGCTTGCCGTCCGGCGTGAGCGAGGGGTAGCGGAGGCCGCGCGTGTACTTCTCGGCGGCGTGCGCAGGGGCCGCCGCGAGGATGACGAGGGCGGCGAAGAGCGCGAGCGCGATCGAGCGCGTGAATCGAGACATGAACTGGTCTCCCGGCTTTCTCATAGGGGGAACCGGAAACTTTATCAGATGGCCCTGCGGCCGGGGGCGGCTGGCTCAGAGTTCCCCCACGGCGACGTCCCGAACAAGGGGCGAAATCCCTTTCGACCTGCGGTCGAACGGGGCCCACCGGAGGAACTTGGACGCTGATGCCCCCTGCGCTGGCTCGGGGGCTGACTCGGGGGCTGACTCGAATGCCACTCCCACGGCCCGGCTCGTGACATCTCGTGGGACCTGTGCTGCCCGCCAACACGCGGTAGGGCGCGTGGGGTGGATTGCGCGCAAGGAGGCTAGTCCGTGGCGTGGTCAGCCACGCGAGGACGACGCCGACGCCGCGAGGAACCGCATCCACGCCACCTACGAGGAGTGATCAAACACGTCATCCTCTGGATCCCTGGGCCCGCCGCCCAGGCCCCGGAGGAACGAGTCGTTGTCCGGCGTGTCCTGCATCCGGCTGATCAGGTGCTCCATGACCATGATCGGCTTGAGCGGCTGGAGGGCTCGACGGAGCAGGTACACGCGCTCGAGGAATTCCGCGTCGTGGAGCTTCTCCTCCTTGCGCGTGCCCGACATGTTCACGTCGATCGCGGGCCAGAGGCGCTGCTCGGCCAGCTCCCGGTCGAGCACGAGCTCCATGTTGCCGGTGCCCTTGAACTCCTCGAAGATCACCGTGTCCATCTTCGAGCCGGTGTCGATGAGCGCCGTCGCCACGATGGTCAGCGAGCCGCCCTCCTCGATGTTGCGGGCCGCGCCGAAGAAGGCCTTGGGCTTCTCGAGGGAGCGCGAGTCCATGCCGCCAGACATCGTCCGCCCGCCGCCGCGCTGGAGCAGGTTGTAGGCGCGGCCAAGTCGGGTGAGCGAGTCCATCAGGATCACGACGCGCTTGCCCGTCTCCACGAGGCGCTTGGCCTTCTTGAGGACCACCTCCGTCACGCGGACGTGGTTCTCGGGGGTGCGGTCGTTCGTCGAGACGGCCACCTCGCCGCGTGTGGCGCGCTGCATCGCCGTCGCTTCCTCGGGCCGCTCGTCCACGAGCAGGATCATGAGGTAGGCGTCGGGATGGATGTGCTCGATCTGCCGCGCGAGCGTCTGGAGGATGACCGTCTTGCCGGCGCGCGGCGGCGACGTCAGCAGCCCGCGCTGACCGAAGCCGATGGGCGCGAGCATGTCTACGATGCGCAGCGTGATGTCGTCCGTCTCGGCCGTCAGGTCGATGCGCTCCTCGGGGTCGATCGAGGTCAGCTCGTCCCACCTGGGCGTGTTGTGGTAGAGGTGCGGCGCCAGGCCGCAGACGGATGTCGGGCGCAGGAGCTGCGGGTTCTGGCCGCGGCGCTTGGGCGGGCCCATCTCGCCTTCCATCGTGACACCGTCCCGCAGGCCGTACTCGCGCACGATCGCCTGGGGCACGTAGGGGTCGTCGTCGGACGGCTCGTAGCCCGTCGCGGGACTGCGCAGGAAACCGTGGCCGTCCCGCGTCAGGTCGAGCACGCCCATCGTGTAGAGCGCATCCATCGGAGGCGCCTCGAAGGGCGGCGCGTCTGCATCCGGTGCGGGAGGCGTGGGCGGTTCGTAGATGGCGCCGAAGGGCAGCCCCGCCTCGTCGAAGGCCGGGGCCCGGTCGCCACCACCGCCACCACCGCCGCCGCTGCGTCCGCCGCTGCGTCCGCCGCGTCCGCCGCGGTTGTTGCCGCCGCCTCCGCCGCCTCCGCCTGAGTTCCCGGGGCCGCGACCGCGTCCCCCGCGGCGCCGTCGGCGCCTGCGACTACCTGTAGCCATATGCTCTGATCCGTTCCTGGTCCCGCCGGCCGCACGTCAGGGTGCGCATCGGGGGGCTTCATGCCTGTGTGTGAGAGTTCTCTGTGGGGGCTGCGCAGGCGCGCTGGCTGGGCCAGGGCCATCCCGGTCCGGTGAGCCACGCGCCACCAGCCCTCGGTCCTCGGACCGCCCGGCCGCTGGCATGCCCCACCTCGGCGGGGCTGCCGGCACCATGACGATCCGCCATCTGCTGGAGACAACTGCCTTCCCAGGAAACTGGCCTTCGGAAGAAGACCGGCCTTCTGAAGAAGCTGGCAGCGACACTGGCGCTCTATCGGCGCGCTCTTTTCGGGCGCTCTCGTCGGACGTCCCGGGGGGCGGGCTTCTGCATGCCCTGCTTCGATCCCCGGGGGCCTCTGCCGCCCAGGATGCTACTGCCTGCCCCGGGGCGGGCAACCAAACAATCGGGAATCGGCGCGAATCGCTCCAGGGCCGGCCCCGGGCCCGGAGGCGGATCCTGATTGCGACGGACCCTGCGCGTTGGTTCGTAGGCAGGACGGGAGCGGCTACCTTGTGTCGCTGCGCGTCGCGACCGGGTGACGCGCCCACGCCGTCCCACGAGAACCAGAGGCACCCCATGGACTTCAAGGTCGAGACGCTCGGTCCCTGCCGCAAGAAGATCGCGATCACCATCCCGCCGGAGCGCATCGGCGAGGAGTACGACAAGAAGTACGAGGAGATCAACGACGCCGTCGCCATGCCCGGCTTCCGTCCCGGCCGCGCGCCGCGGAAGCTGCTCGAGCGACGCTTCTCCGGCAAGCTCGGTGACGAGGTCAAGAACGACCTCATCAAGGCGGCCCTCGAGGAACTCTTCGAGAAGGAGAAGCTCGAGCCGCTCGGCGCACCCGACATCGACGTCGAAGCCCTCGAGTTGGAGCCCAACGAGGCCCTCGAGTTCGACTTCGAGCTCGTGACGAAGCCCGAGTTCGAGACGCCGACCTACAAGGACCTCGAAGTGAAGGTGCCGCCGATCCAGGTGAGCGCGGAGGAGATCGACGCGGCTGTCGACAACCTGCTCCGCCGTGGCGCGACCCTCGAGACCGTCGACGGCGGCGAGGTCACCGACGGGGACGTCCTCATCGTCGATTGGAGGGCGCTCGACGGCGACAGCGTCGAAGCGCGCGACGACAACGCCTACTACCCCTACGGCCGCGGCGTGATCGCGGGCTTCGTCGCCGAGCCGATCGACGAGCAGCTGGCAGGCACGAAGGTCGGCGCGGAAGCGAGCGCCACCGTGCGCGTCTCGGTCGACGACCCCCGTGAGGAGCTGCGCGACCGCGAGCTCGACCTGAAGGTCGAGCTCAAGGAGATCAAGCGCTACGTGCTCCCCCCCCTCGACGCCAAGTTCCTCAAGAAGCACGACTACGACGACGAAGCCGAGCTGCGCGAGGACATGGAGAAGAACATCTCCCGCGCCAAGGCGCGCCAGCGCGACGGCATGGCCGAGGGCCTGCTCGTCGATCAGCTGCTCGACTCGATCGAGATCAACCTCCCCGAGGACTTTGTCGACCAAGAGGTCGAGAACTGGTCGGCCCGCAAGCGCATGAGTCTCCAGATGGAGAAGGTCGAGGACGAAGAGATCTCCAAGCAGATCGAATCCGCCCGCGACGACACGAAGGCCGCCATCGAGCGGGACATGCAGCGGCACTTCCTGCTGGAGCGCGTCGCCGACGAAGAGCGGCTCGAAGTGTCCGAGGCCGAGATGATGCAGGCGATCGAGGAGATCGCCGCCGCCTACGGCCATCCCGTCGAGCAGGTCATCGGCCAGTACCGCGACCAGGGCCGGCTGGCCGAGCTGCAATCGCAGATCCGCCAGCGCAAGGCGGCCCAGGTCATGCGCCTCGCCGCGAAGCTGATCGATGACCCCTCGATGCTTGACGATGATGCCGCGCCGAAGAAGAAGGCCGGGAAGTCGTCATCTTCGAAGAAGCCCGCCAAGGCGTCATCTTCGAAGAAGTCCGCGAAGAAGAGTGCCAAGAAGAAGGCAGCCTCTTCGAACGCTGCATCCTCAAAGAAGGCCGACAAGTAGCAAGACCGACGGAGCGACCCATGTCCGACCGACGACCCCACGGCGAGATCCTGGCCGACATCCAGACGCTGAACTCGAACTTCATCGTCCCCAACCCGACGATCATCGAACGCACCGGCCGCGGCGAGCGCCACTATGACGTCTGGAGCCGGCTGCTCGAGGACCGGATCGTCTACCTCGGCACGCCGATCACGGACAGCGTCGCCAACATGCTCATCGGGCAGCTGCTCGTGCTCGCCAAGACGGACCGCACGCGCGACGTGCATCTCTACATCAACAGCCCCGGGGGCTCGATCTCGGCCGGCCTCGCGGTCTACGACACCATGCAGTACATCAGCTGCCCGGTGGAGACCGTGTGCATCGGCAGCGCCGCCAGCATGGGCGCGATCCTTCTGGCCGCCGGCGACAAGGGCAAGCGCTACGCCTTGCCGAACTCGCGGATCATGATCCACCAGCCCTGGGGCGGAGCGCAGGGCACGGCGGCGGACATCGAGATCCAGGCCGAGGAGATCCTCCAGGCCCGCGACCTGCTCAACCGTATCCTCGCGAGCCACACGGGCCGGCCCATCGAGCAGATCGAGCGGGACACGGACCGTGACAAGTACCTGTCGGCCGAGGAGTCCCGCGAGTACGGGATCATCGACGAGGTGATCACGTCGCCCAAGGCGCAGCCGGAATCGTCCGAGAAGGCCTAAACGGGACCGAACAACCTTTCCAGGCAGCGCGCGTCTCCGTTTGGGACAAGGTCCCCTGGTTGCGGCCCAGGGCGCGGCTACACTGTGCGCCTGGTGCGGAGGGCCTGCGGCGATCGACCGCGGGATCTACGTTCCGGCTTGTGATCGTGAGTTCCTAGGGAGCAGGCAACGCTGATGACTTCGCGTCGCGGACCCGTCGAGAAATGCACGTTCTGCGGCAAGAGCCGGCAGCACGTGGAGTCCCTCATCGCGGGCCCTCCCGGGATCAACATCTGCAACGAGTGCGTGGAGCTCTGCAACACGATCCTCCTCGAGGAGCTGCGCCGCTCGGGGCGTCCCGCCAACCGCCGCGGCAAGGGCCCGGCCGCGCTCGAGACCGCCGGCGCCGGCTGGGAGCAGGGCGCGCTCAAGACGCCGCGCCAGATCCTCGGCTACCTGGATGAGTACGTCATCGGGCAGGAGCGCGCCAAGAAGACGCTCTCCGTCGCCGTGCACAACCACTACCGTCGCGCGCTCTACGAAGGCGAGACGGAGGTCGAGCTCGACAAGTCCAACATCCTCATGGTCGGCCCGACCGGCAGCGGCAAGACGCTGCTGGCGCGCACGCTGGCGCGCTTCCTCGACGTGCCGTTCGCCATCGCGGACGCCACCACCCTCACGGAAGCCGGCTACGTGGGCGAGGACGTCGAGAACATCCTGCTCAAGCTACTCCAGGCGGCGGACTTCAACCGCGAGCGCGCTGAGTACGGCATCATCTACATCGACGAGATCGACAAGATCAACCGCACCACGCAGAACCCGTCCATCACACGGGACGTGAGCGGCGAGGGCGTCCAGCAGGCCCTGCTCAAGATCATGGAGGGCACCGTCGCGAACGTGCCTCCCCAGGGCGGCCGCAAGCATCCCGAGCAGCAGTACATCCAGCTCGACACGCAGAACATCCTCTTCCTCTGCGGCGGCACGTTCTCCGGGCTGGAAGACGTCATCGCCCGCCGCCTCGGCACGAGCCTCATCGGCTTCGGCCGCGGCGAGGAACAGACCGTCAACCTCGGGGCCGAGGAGCGTGCGCGCATGCTCCAGTTCGTCGAGCCGCACGACCTCGTCGAGTACGGGATGATTCCGGAGTTCGTGGGTCGCCTGCCGGTCCTGTCCACGCTCAACCCCCTGTCGCGCGAAGACCTCGTCCGCGTGCTCAAGGAGCCCAAGAACGCCCTCGTGCGCCAGTACGAGCAGGTCTTCGCCTTCGAGCGCTGCCAACTCGAGTTCGACGACGAAGCCCTGGTGCAGATCGCCGACAAGTCGCAGAAGCGCGAGACGGGCGTACGCGCCCTCCGTGCCATCCTCGAGGAACTCCTCCTCGACGTCATGTTCGACCTGCCCGAGAGCGAGGACGGCACGACCTACCGCGTGACCGAGGCCGCGGTGCTCGGCAAGGAGCAGGTGCGCCGCATCGCCGCCAAGCGTCGCAAGAGCGCCGGGTAGCGATGTCACCTCACGAAGGTGACGCGCCGCAGCCTGCGCCTGCGGCATTGCCCTCGCCTGGGGGGCCTCCCCTGGCGGGCCTCACGCTCGACGAACTCCGCGATGTGCTCGTCGAGATGGGCGAGAAGCCGTTCCGCGCGAAGCAGGTCTACCAATCCGTGCAGCAGCGCGGCGTGATCGATCCCGGCGAGATGACCAATCTCCCGACCGCCCTGCGCGAACGCATGGCGGCCACGATCCGTCCTGCAACCCAACTCGTCGAGACGCAGGCGTCGGAGGACGGCACGACAAAGTTCCTCTTCCAACTGGCCGACGGCAAGCGCATCGAGTCGGTGCTGATCCCGGAGGCGGGCCGCAACACGGTCTGCGTATCGAGCCAGGTCGGCTGCCCGATTGCCTGCGTGTTCTGCGCGTCGGGGGTCGCGGGCCTGATCCGCAACCTGACCGTCGCCGAGATCGCGGAGCAGGTGCTGCACGTACGCGCCCACCTGGGCGAGCGCCCGAGCCACATCGTCATGATGGGCATGGGCGAGCCGCTGCTGAACATCGACAACGTGATCGCAGCGATCCGTCTGTGGATGGACCGCGATGGCCTCGGCTTCTCGCCACGGCGCATCACCGTCTCCACGGCCGGCACGCCGTCCAAGGTCGATCGCCTCGCGGAGAGCGAGCTCGGCGTGAACCTGGCGATCTCGCTGCACGCCTCGGACGACGAGACGCGCGGACGGCTCGTGCCGGGCAGCCCGAGCGGGCGCACGCGCGGGCTGATCGATGCCGGCGCACGCTACGCCCGCTCCACGCGGCGCGACGTCACGGTCGAGTACGTCCTGATCGCCGGCGAGAACGACGCCCCCCACCATGCGGACTCGCTCGCCTCCCTTACGGCTGGCCGCCACATCCACGTCAATCTCATCCCCCTGAACCCCGTGACGCACCGGCCCGACCTGAAGGCTCCGTCGGGCATCGCGGCGACGGGCTTCGCGAATCGCCTGCGCGACTACGGCGTCTCGGTCACCTTGCGGACGCAGCGCGGCGAGGACATCGCCGCAGCGTGTGGCCAGTTGGCGCTCGAGCGCTCGCTCTCCGAGGAGTAGGCGCGTCCCACACGACCCGCGCTCGCCCCTCGTCAGCATGCGAGTAGGGGCGCCCCAAGCGGCGGGGCGCGAAAGCGTCCGCCGGGAAGGCGAGGCGCGTTGGCGTAGCCTCCGCGGTGACCAAGCGCCTCGGCCGCGCGAGTACACTGCATGGACACGATGAGCGCGCTCTACACACGCCGGCAGTGGGACCTGCTCCCTGAGGGCTTCCCGGCCCAGCTCATCGAAGGCCGGCTCGTGCGCGAGCCTTCGCCGGCCTTCGGCCATCAGCGCATCGCGCTCGCTATCGCCCATGACCTCAAGCGGCTGGTCGGGCCTCGCCGCGTCGGCCTCGCGCCGGTCGACGTTCCTGTCGACGCGTTCAATGTCTTCCAGCCCGACGTCGTCGTGTGGCGAGCGCCTCTCGCGGACGACACGCCCTACGACGAAGCGGGCATCCCGCTCCTCGTCGTCGAGGTGCTCTCGCCCTCGACCGCCCGTCGCGATCGAGCCGTGAAGCGCGTCCGTCTGCTCGACGCCGGTGTGGACGAAGTCTGGCTCGTCGACCGTCAGGCGCGCACGATCGAGGTCTACGACCGCGACCGCTACCGCGATCAGCCCCGCCGGGTGGTGGCGCAACGTGGGTCGGATGAGCTGGCGTCGGAGAGGCTGGCGTCGGAGAGGCTGGCGCTGGCCTCGCGAGCCCTCGAGGGCTTCGAACTCTCACCCGCCCAGCTGTTCGGCGCGTAGCGCCGGGGATATGACGGTTCGCCGCGAGGGCGAGGCGAGGAGGATGCTGCGGGGCTGCCACCTATCGCCATCCACCCGCACGGCGGTTAGCTTCTCTCACGACCGGAGGAGTGGCCCCGTGGACATCGACGAAGACCTGGTACGCAACGTCGCGCAACTCGCCCGCCTGGAGCTGACCGACGACGAAGTGCACGCCATCGCGCCGCAGCTCGCGCGCATCTTCGCGCACGTGGACAAGCTCCAAGCCGTGGACGTCGGCTCCCACGACCCGGCGACGCAAGCCCCCATCGACCTCGATGGCCTGCGCGACGACACCGTCGGCGAGACGCTGGACCCGCGCGCGATTCTCCGCAACGCCCCCGCGCACGACGGGGCCTTCCTCGTCGTGCCGCGCTTCTTCGACGGGGACGAGCCGTCCGCGGAGAGCAGCGCCCCCCAAGGCAGCGCCTCCGAAGGCAACGCCTCGTCATGAAGGGCTTCGACAATCCCCTCGACCTGCCGGTAGCAACGATGGCCGCGCGCGTACGCGACGCGGACGATCCGCTCACGGCGAGCGAGCTCGTCGAGACGTCGCTGCTGCGGATCGAGGCGCTCGACCCGGCCATCCACGCCTTCCTCTGCACGACACCCGACCTGGCGCGAGCACAAGCCGAGGCCGTCGACACGGCCGTGGCCGAGGGACGCGATCCCGGTCCGCTCGCCGGCGTACCCCTCGCCGTGAAGGACAACATCGCCGTGCCCGGCGTGCCGCTCACGTGCGCGTCGAAGATCCTCGGCGGCTACGTACCGCCCACCTGGGCGACGAGCGTGAAGCGCGCGGTCGACGCGGGCGCCTGCATCGTAGGCAAGACCAACCTCGACGAGTTCGCCATGGGCTCCTCGACGGAGAACTCGGCGTTCGGCGCCACACGCAACCCCTTCGACACGAGCCGGGTGCCCGGCGGCTCCTCGGGCGGCAGTGCGGCGGCGGTCGCCGCCGGCATGGCCCCGCTGGCGCTGGGCAGCGACACCGGCGGCTCGATCCGGCAGCCCGCTGCCTTGTGCGGCATCGTCGGCCTCAAGCCGACCTACGGCCGCGTCTCGCGCAACGGCCTCGTGGCCTTCGCGTCGAGCCTCGATCAGGTCGGCCCGATGGCCCGCAGCGCCGCCGACGCACGAGCGCTGCTCGAGGCGATCGAAGGCACGGATGCGGCCGACGCAACGACCCGCAGGATGAGCGAGGTCGCGCGCGGTCCTCAGACGGGGCTGGACGGCCTGCGCGTCGGCTGGGCGCGCGAGTTCGACGTCCGCGACGTACCGGGCGGCGCTCCGACGCAGGACGTCGTCGACGGCGTGCGGACGCTGCTCGAGGACGGCGGCGCCACGTCGGTCGATCTCTCGCTCCCGCTGGTCGAGGCGTCGATCCCCGTCTACTACATCGTGGCGCCGGCCGAGGCCTCCTCGAACCTCGCGCGCTACGACGGCGTCCGCTACGGCCAGCGCACGGCCGACGCCGAGACCCTGCAGCAGCTCTACGCCCGCACGCGGGACGAGGGCTTCGGCGAGGAGGTCAAGCGCCGCATCCTGATCGGCACGTTCGCGCTGAGCTCGGGCTACGCCGACGCGTACTACAAGCGCGCCATGGCCGCGCGCGGCGCGCTCCGCGTGGCCTTTCAAGAAGCCTTCGAGACGTGCGACGTCATCCTCTCGGCGACGACGCCCACCCCGGCGTTCGCCATCGGTGAGAAGGCGGGCGATCCGCTCGCGATGTACCTCTGCGACGTGCTGACGGTGGCTGCGAACCTCGCCGGCATCCCCGCCGTGTCCATTCCCTGCGGGCGCTCCGCCGAGGGGCTCCCCGTCGGCCTGCAGCTCTGGGGCCCTGCCGGAAGCGAGGGTCGTCTGCTCGACATCGCCGAAGATCTCGCGGACGCCACAGGCCATCGCTACTTGGCCCCCAGCCTCGAGACGGGACGTACGGCATGAGCGATACGCCCGCCGCCACGCCCACGGGCCGCGTCCTGATCGGCGTCGAGGTGCACCTGCAGCTCAACACGAAGACGAAGTGCTTCTCGCCGAGCCCGTACAGCTTCGGCGCTGAGCCGAACACGCAGATCGATCCCGTCGTGATGGGCCTGCCCGGCGCCCTGCCCGTCCTCAACCGCGAAGCCGTGCGTCTCTCCATCCGTACGGGCCTGGCCTTGGGCTGCGAGATCGCCGAGACGACGAAGTGGGACCGCAAGAACTACTTCTATCCCGACCTGCCCAAGGGCTACCAGATCAGCCAGTTCGACCAGCCCCTGTGCGTCGGCGGCGGCATCGAGATCGACGACGACGAGGGCAACCCCAAGATCGTCCGCATCACGCGCGCACATCTCGAAGAGGACACGGGCAAGTCGACGCACGACGAGGGCGGCAACAAGAGCCGCGTCGACCTCAACCGCGCAGGCGCGCCGCTGCTCGAGATCGTCTCGGAACCCGACATCAACTCCGCCGGCGAGGCGGAGCGCTACCTCGACGCGCTGCGGGAGATCGTCGCGTTCCTCGGAACCTCGGACGGCAACATGCAGGAAGGCAACCTGCGCTGCGAGCCGAACATCAACGTGATCTTCGACGACGGCGGCAAGACCCCCATCGTCGAGGTGAAGAACATCAACTCCGTGCGCAACGTGGGCAAGGCGATCGAGTACGAGACCGAGCGGCAGACACGTGCGTACCTCGAGCAAGGCCAGACGATGGCCAACACGGCGCGCTCCACACGCGGCTGGGACGACGATCGAGGCGTGACCGTGCATCAGCGCTACAAGGAGTCCGCGGACGACTACCGCTACTTCCCCGAGCCGGACCTGCCCGCATTGACGATCGACCGCGCCTCGGTCGAGGCTGAACGCGCGGCCCTGCCGGAGCTGCCTCGCGCCCGCCGCGCGCGCTACCGCGAGGCGTACGGGCTGTCCGCGGACGACGCCGTCGTGCTCACAGGAGGCCCCGTGATCTCGGCCTGGTTCGAGGCGACGCTGGCCGGTCCGGCGGGCCCGCGGGACGCGAAGACGGTCACGAACTGGATCCAGGGGGAGCTTCTCCGCCACCTCAACGAGCACAAGATGGACCTGGCCGACGTCGCGCTGTCCCCCGAGGGCCTCGGCGAGATCGTCGATCTCCTCGCCGCCGGCACGATCAATCCGCGCACGGCGAAGGAGCTCTTCCGCGAGGTCGTCGAGTCCGGCGCCTCCCCGACGGCCCTGGTCACGGAGCGCGGCCTGGGCCAGGTATCGGACCGCGGCGCCGTCGAGGATGCGGTCCGGGCGGCCATGGAGGCCCAGCCCAAGGCCGTCGAGGACGTCCGGGGCGGCAACCCCAAGGCCCGCGGACGCATCTTCGGTGAAGCGATGAAGCAACTCCAGGGACGCGGCGACCCCAAGCTGGTGGGCTCTGTCCTGGACGAACTCCTGGGCTGACGTCGGCGAGCGCTGCCCCATCGCAGTGGAATCGCGGTTACCGGACCGAAGGCGCAGAAACCGGCGAAAGGCGAGCGGGTAGAACCCAGGGGCAGGGTCGGGCGTCCTATCCTGGGAGTCCAGCCCCGGGAGAGCCGCATGCGATTGATCACCCACCGTGCCACCGCAACCCTTGCGTGTGTCAGCCTCGTCTTCGTCATGAGCCAGTTCGTCATGACCCAGGGCCTCGCGCTCGCCAAGGAGGCGCCCTCCAAGAACGCCGGCGGGAAGGTGGCCGACGAGAAGGCCATGCCGGGCGACACGATCACGTGGACGAACGACGTGGAGAAGGCCTTCGCGAAGGGCGCGAAGGCGCGCAAGCCGATCATGATCTGCATCAACTCGCAGCGTGTGGACGGCGGACGTGAAGAGCCGGCGGCGAAGGGCCTGCGCGAGGTCGTCTACAAGGACCTGCGCGTCGTCGGCAAGTCGCGCAAGTTCATCTGTGTCTTCCTCACGTCGGCGGGCTCGTCCGGTGACTACGGCGAGCTGCGCGCGCGCTTCGGCATCGACGGTCTGATCGTGTCGCCGCAACACATCTTCGCGCACCCCGATCACAAGTCCGGGCAGACGCCGCTCGCGCGCAAGCAGTACTGGCCCTACGGCAAGGGCAAGGACGCCGTGAAGGCGCTGCTCGACATGATGGACACCGCGCTGGCCGACTTCGCCAAGGTCGAGGGCAGCCCGGTGACGCCGGATACGCCGGAGGCACCCGCCGACGAGCCAGACGCGCCCGCCGCACCGGACGGCGACGATGCGCGCAGCAAGTGGATCGCCAAGCTCATTGCGATCACCGAGAACGGCGCGTCGGCGCAGCGCGAGGAAGCCGTCCGCTCGCTCGTCAACAACGACAAGGAGGCCGACTGCCTCACGCCGTTGCTCGCCAAGATGACGACGCTCGTCGCGGAGAAGAAGCTCCCCGAGGCGACGACCATCGTGCGGGGCCTGGGTGTCCCGCTGAGCGACAAGCCCGAGATGGCCAAGGCCGCGGAGGCGCTGCACGACCTGCTCAAGCACAAGAACGAAGAACTGCGCGCCAACACGGCGGTCACGCTCGAGTACATCGGCTGCAAGGAGAGCGTGAAGCCGCTCACCGCCCGCGCCGGCCGCGAGAAGGTCGAAGCGATCGCCAACCACCTCTACCGCGCGCTCGGACGTTGCGGCGCAGGTGACGCGAAAGTGCGCGCCCTGCTCTTGAAGAAGACGAAGGGCGCCAAGAGCGAGTGGGCGACGTACGGCCCGATCGTCGGCATCTCCTACTTCGCGAAGGATGCCAAGGCGGCCCGGGGCGTGGAGAAGCAGCTCAAGGCCATCGGCCCGCCCGGCGGTGGCCGGCGCGGCGGCGGCCGCGGCACGATGAAGCGCGCGATGCTCGCCTGGGCGCTCGGCCAGATCGGCGACCCCAAGAGCGCCACCTTCATGCGCGAGAAGCTCCTCAAGCCGCTTGAGAACACGCAGTCCTGGTGGAAGGGCGCCGTGATGAGCTACTACGAAGACGTCGCGCGCATGTGCGAGGGCGACGAAGAGGTCAAGGGCGCGGTCGACGACGGCGTCAAGGGCACCCTGGGCTTCGTCGGCGGCACGGACGAGGTCCACACCGACGCGCGCAAGGGGCGCGACAAGTCCAAGTTCGAGCCCAAGGCCGACTTCGAGGTCGGGCGCCGTGATTTTGGCGGCCGCGGTCGGGATCGCGGCGGCAAGGGCGACGGCAAGTAGTCCCCCATCAAGGCGCCCCCTGCACGGGGCGCGATCGGGGTAGCATGCCGCTCCGGAACCGGAGCCGTACGTGCCTGCCGACATGCCTACCCCCGCCGCCCGACCGAACGGGAAGCACCTCGTCTGGATCGACCTCGAGATGACGGGGCTCGAGCCCGAGAACTGCTTCATCCTCGAGATCGCCACCTTGATCACGACGAGCAACCTGGAGCTGGTCGCCGAGGGCCCCTCGATCGTGGTCTACAACTCCGAGGCGCAGCTCGAGACCCTCTCGGACTGGAGCCGCGACACGTTCACGAGGTCGGGCCTCCTCGATCGCGTCCGGGCGTCGGAGGTCGGCTTGGCGGAAGCGGAACGCCAGACCTTGGCGTTCGTCGAGGCCCACTGCCCGAAGAACCGCGCGCCGCTGTGCGGCAACTCCATCCACACGGATCGCGCCTTCCTGTATGCGCACATGCGCGAGCTCCACGACCACCTGCACTACCGCAACGTGGATGTCTCGAGCTTCAAGGAGGTCCTGCGCCGCTGGTACCCCAAGGCGTATGCCCCCCCGAAGAAGGCCGGGCTCCACGAGGCGCTGACCGACATCCGTGAGTCGATCGACGAGTTGCGCTACTACCGCGAGGCCTTTCTTCGGCCTGACGTGCGTGCTCCTGAGGGCAGCACGGAAGCCTGATCCGCCCGACCCGCAGCTCCCAACCAATGGATCTCGCGGCGTGATCCTCCACCCCGGGGCCCCATCGGTCGACAAGGGTGGTGCATGGAACCGACGCCCACCCGCACCGCGCAGCGCACGCGCTCATGCCAGGACTGCGGCTACCGCAACGTCTCCTGGGCGACGGCGTGCTCGATCTGTGGCACCGCCATGCGGGCCGGGGCCGCACCGGCGCGCATGTTCTACGCATCCGACCTCCCGGAGCCGACGGGTGCCAACCCCGCGTTCGTGATGGGCCTGGGGGCCTTCTTCGCCCCCGCGCTGGCGATGCTGCCGATCCTGCAGTACGTGGGTTGGTTCCTCGCCTCGCTCGTCCACGAGATGGGTCACTGCATCGTGGCGTGGTTCTTCGGGGCGCCGGCGTACCCGGCGATCCGCATCGACGGCCACGCCGCGGCCATGCACAGCGAGCAGCGCGTCTTCATCGCTGTCGCCGTACTCCTCGGCCTGGTGTGGCTCACGTGGACGTTCCGAGCGCGGCCCATCCTGCGCGTCGTGTTGGGCCTCTCCGTCCTGCTCTATCCGCTCTTCGCCTTCACGCAAGCGCACGACGTCATTCACCTCCTCGCGGGGCACGGGGGCGAGCTCGCGTTCGCGGGTGTGTTCTTCTATCGCGCCCTCTCGGGTGGCTTCACCGAGTCGGTCCCCGAGCGGATCACCTACGCGTGCTGCGCGTGGTTCCTGATGGGCAAGAACGTGATCATGAACTTCGGTCTCATGACCAGCGAAGCGTCCCGCGCGGCCTACGCCTCGAACGGCTCCTTCGGTCTGATGCAGGACTTCATCCGCGCGGCGGGCCAGCTGGGTTGCTCGCTCGCGGGCATTGGCGCGATCATGCTGTTGCTCTCGCTGATCACGCTCCCGATCGCCTGGTACGTGTGGTGGCGTCACGAGCGCGCGGACGCGTTGGACCTCGCCCTGGGTCGCTGATCGCCTCCACGGATGACTCGGCGCCACCGGTTCAAGAATCGAACCGCAGAGGCCGCAGAGGAGAGGCGGCGCAAGACGAAGCGAGGGCATGGACGTGCGTGCGGAGGAACGTCGAAGCGAAGCGGCGCAGCCGCGGAGGCAGTGACGTAGCGCGCGCGGGCATGCCCGAGCGGTGCGACGTGCAGTTGCACGCGAGCCAAGGGGATCCCTCTGCGGCCTCTGGGCCTCTGCGCCTCTGCGGTACATCTTCTCTGGTCTTCGCGGGCGGCCAACCGCTCTGGCCAAGCCGTCGCTCAGGCCGCCCTCTGTGTCCTCTGTGCCTCTGTGGTTCATCTCTTCTGGTCTTCGTGGGCGGCCAACCGCTCCGGCCAAGCCGTCGCTCAGGCCGCCCCTACGGCCCAGGGGGCTACGTGGGCAGACAGGAGCCTCGCGGGCGGATACATGATCCGCCCCTACCGATGGCCGATCGCGCGGCCTAGAACGGCGGGTAGGCGCTCGGGAAGCGGATCGCCAACCACGCGCGCTCACGCGCCGCCCAGTGCTTCCAGCCCAACTCCTTGAGCAACGCGATCTTCATCTCCTGCAGTCCGCGGTCATCGGGTTGCTTCGCCATCTGCGCGCGCACGTGCGCCAGGGCGGACGACAAGCGTCCACGGCTGCGCTCGAGGTCCACGCGCAGCGGCAGGAACCGGCTGCCCTCGACATCCGCCCACGTCTCGAGCTCTGCGAACGTACCGTGGAACGCCTTGCGCTTGGCTTCGCCACCCGACGCCTCCGCACGCGCCTTGCGCACGAGCGCGTCGATCAGCGCGTCGCGACGCATCTTCATCCGCCGATCCACGACCTTCTCCGCACTCGTCGTCGCCTTGTCCTTGCGGCCCAGGTGGGCGGCGAGGCGTGCGGTGTCGATCTGGCGAACGATGCGCTTCGCCGCATTGAGCACGCGGTCTGCCGTGCGGCTCGACCGGTACGGGGGGCCCTTGCCGTCGACCAGCTTGAGTTGCTCGACCAACACAGGGAGGTGCCCCGCGCGCTCGCGCAGGATCTCGGCAGCGAGCTTGGCGAAGGCGTCCTTGTCGCCCGCCCGGCGCAGGCTGCGCAGCTTGGACACCTTGAGCTCGATGACCTCGTCCTTCAGTGCATCGAGCGGCTTCTCCGGCTTGGCCTTCTCTCCGGGCTCCGCCTCGTCCTTCTTCTCCGTCTTCTTCGACGGGGCCGGGGGAACCTGCACCGACAGCGGCCACCCGCCCGGCCGACGGCCGGCGCCGAAGCGCTTGTCGTCCTTCTCGCCCAGGTAGAGCTTCCCGAGAAGCAGGTCGCCCGGCTCGGCGAGCTTGGGGAGGGCCTTGTGAGCAGGCGGGGCGAGGTAGAGGCGGACGCGATCGCCTTGCTGCACCTCGCGGGACTTGAAGCGCGGGCTGCTCCCGAGCAGCGCCTCGCCGCTCGGGTAGATCGGCAACCGCACGGAGCTGCCGAGCTTGATGTCGAGGTAGAGGATCGCCCCGCGCACCTCTTCGAGCCGTAGCGGATCCTCGTGGCGTAGATGCAGTCGCAGGCGGTACGTCCCCTTGGCCAGCTTGACCGTCTTGTCACCCCAGACGGGACCGGTCGCGACGCGCCGTTTGTTCTTGTCGAACACCATCCAGAGCGCCGACGACCAGGATTCGTAGATGTCCTCGAAGAAGCCCTGGAACGAAGTCGGACGGACCCGCGCGTCCTCCTCGAGCTCGATGTCGTAGCTCAACACGGCCTCATGGATCACGCGTCCACGCGAGAGCGTGTCGCGCGAGGCTTCGCCCGGCTGCACCTCGAACTTCACCGGGCGCAACCGGCGCCGGAGCGTCTCGAGCTTGGCCGAGGGCGCCAGTTGCTCCCGACCGAACGGCACGGTGACATCGACGTGCGTCACGAGGTCGGCACCGTCCATGTGGACCTTCTCGTTCGCGGGGTGCAGACCGTGGAAGTGGAGTTCCGCCTCGATCTCGGCGTCCCCGAGGCTTGACCAGTACTGCGCCAGGGCGACCTCGAGGGTGCGATCGCCTGCCACCTTGAAGCTGCGTGCGACCGACGCGCCCGGGTCGAGCCGCAGGTAGTCCTCGAGGTTGTTCTCCTTGAAGTGCTGGCCGGGCACGAGCTGCTGGGTCTGCAGCACGATCAGCCGCGCCGCTTCCGCGGGCTTCGGCCCCTCCGATCCGGCCGCGCGCAGACGCGTGAGCTTGAGATCCGCCCAGGTGGCGCCGGCGGGCACGGCGAAGAAGCGCCGCTCGACCGTGCCCTCGCGGAAGCGGAGGGTCTCTTTCCACGGGGCTTCGGGCGCGAGGAATGAGTCCGGGCGCACGACGGTCACGGGGACACGGAAGATCGCGCCGCGCTCGGGAGCGTCCGCGTCCAAGGCGAGCACCTCGCCGTAGTGCACGTGACCGGCCTCGAGCTTCGTGGGGTCGACGCGCACCTCGAAGCGTCCACCGCCGTGCTGGAGCGCCAGATGGCCGGGCACCTCGATCCAGGGCTGGGTTGCCTCGAGACGCAGGCGCATCGAAAACGCGATGCGCGTCTCGTGATCTTCGTCCTCGCGGAAGTGCGGCTTGATCTGAACGCGCTCCTCGATCACCCGGCTCGTCTCGCCCGGCTCGCGCAGGTACAGGCCCCGCGCGTCGTCGCGCCGGGGGAAGGTGACCTGGAAGCGGGCGTCCTCCTCCGGCTTGTCCTTCCAGCGCTCCAGGTAGGCAAAGGCCTCCGGCACCTGGATGAGGCCGCGCCCCATCGCGAAGGGATCGATGCCCTCGACCTGCTTCGCGCTGTTGGCGAGCGCGCGGCGGACGCGGTGCGCGGACCAGCCGATGCTCTTGGCCTTGAGCCCTGAGAGCAGCAGCGCGACGCCGCCGCAGAGGTTGGGCGCGGACATGGACGTGCCGTTCATGTGCGTGCTGCCCTGCAGCAGCCAGTTGGGCACGGGCGCAACCGCGCCGCCCGGCGCGCTGAAGTCGACGCCGAGATCCCCATCGGCCGTGGGGCCGCGCGAGGACCACGTGAAGTGCGTCGGGGCCGTTGTCTTCCGGAGCGCGTACTGCGCCTTCATCATCTCCGGCGAGACGTAGGCGCCGACGCCGAAGATCGCGGAGGAGGTGCCGCCCGGTGCGACGACGGTCGAGAGCGCGGGTCCCTCGTTGCCGGCGCTCGAGACGAAGATCACGCCATGCTCGTTCACGACCTCGGCGTAGAGCTTCTCCATGCGCGTCCTGTTGGGCGTCGGTGTCGGCCCGCCGTAGCTCATGTTGATGAGCTGGCACTTGTTGCGCAGCACCGCGACGAGGCCACGCTCCTCGCCCGTGCCCATGGAACTGGAGCCCATGCGCGTGTCGCCGATCTTGACGGCCACGATCTGCGCGCCCGGGGCGATGCCGTTGAGTTCAGGCTGGTCGGGGTAGTGCGCGGCGACGATGCCCGCCACGTGCGTCCCGTGCGCGCCGCAGTCCACGACGATGCTGAGGCGCTTGCCCGCGTCGTAGACGTTGATCCCGTAGTTGAGGCGCGCTTCGTCGCTGAAGGTTCCGTACTTGTGCTCGAGACGGAAGGCGGCGAGCGCCTTCTCGTCCCCGAGGTCGCCGTCCTCGTCCGTGTCGATGACGGCGCGCCAGACCTTGCCGTCGTGGAAGACGGCGCAGTCATAGACCGGACCCGGATCGTCGTAGCCCTTCTGCAGGGCCTTCAGTTGCTCGAGTCGCTTGCCGAGCTCGCGCCGCTGCTTGCGATCCTTGGCCGCGCTCGCATCTTCCAGAGCGGCGATCTGGCGCACGAGTGCGATCTGCGTCGCCCGCTGGGTCTCGTCCCAGAGCTTGCGACGCTTCTGCTTGAGGCGCGAGACGAGTCGGCTGGGAAACAGCTCGAACGCCGGCTTGATGCCGACATGCCAGGCGTTCTTGGGGCAGGTCAGCGCGCCGAGGGTGAGCGTACGGCCCGAGAGGCCCTTCAGCTTCCCGTCCTTCGCCTTGCGCACCATGGAGGTGTCGACGTCGCCGCTGCCGGAGCCGTCGACCAGGTCGACGATCTTGGGCCGTCCGTCGGGCGTCGTCTGCAGGCCCGGAGCGCCCGGGTCGACCCCCGTGTCGAAGATCGCCACGGTGATGCCCCGGCCATCGGCTTCGGGATGCTTCGCCAGGAAGCGATCCGCGCCGATCTCCTTCTTGGGCATCAGCCCGTCCTTGGGGAACGCCGGCGCGCCCTCCTCCTCGGCGCCGGCTCCGAGCGCCAGGACGAGGACGAAGAGGGCCACCAGAGCGGCGTGTCGCGTGAGGCGAGAAGGGTGCATGGGCGGTCATGGCTCCGGGCGGGAAGCCGCCGTTGTACCCGACGGAACGACCCTCGGCGCCCCGCGGGCGGACCTGCTGACGCGGCGGCATTTGCCCCGTACCATCCACCCCCCGACCGGAGGACCCCATGCCCCCCAGACGCCGTCTCGCGCTGCTGCTCCTGGCCGCGGTGCTCCTGCCGCTGGGCGGTCGGACCGCGGAGGCGCGGGGCGAGCCGCCCAAGGTCCAGGCCGTCCATGACGAGCTGCGCCAGAAGCTGCACGACATCGCTGCCTACTGCACGTCCGCCAAGCTCTTCGGCTCGCGCTTCGACATCTACGAGCTCATCCTCTCGATCTGGCCTGCCGACGTGACGGCGCGCAAGTCCAACGGCTACACCAAGGAAGACATGGACTGGTCCAAGACCGGTCGCAAGCGTCCGCGCAACATGAAGGCGGCCGGCATCCCGACCCTGAAGGCGATGCAAGCCGACGCCGCCGACTGGTACCTGAAGGAGATCGACGGCGCCGTCAGCGGATTGGCACCGGGCGACGCCGCCGCATGGAAGGGCCGTGCCTTGCGCGAGGCGGTCGAGTTGGCGCCCACCTACGCCGAGCTGCGTCAGCGCAACGGCGAGGTGATGGGCAAGGGACCCAAGGGCAAGAAGCAGTGGCTGCTCATGGAGACGATCCACAGCCGCAAGCGCAGGCCCGCGCTCCAGAAGCTGGCCAAGAAGGCGCTGAAGGCGGTGACCAAGCCGAAGCAGGTCGAGCAGCGCGAGCGCGACAAGCACAGCACCGTCACGTGGAAGGTCTCCCTCGCCAGCGGGCGCGGGCGCATCCTGGGACTGCCGGACGCGAAGGAGATCGCGCAGGGGCTGGTCAACGCCGAAGCGACGTTCCCCGTCTTCGAGGAGGCCTTCGGCATCACGTCACCGGGGCCGGCGAGCTACACCCTGTACGTGTTCGACACGATCTCGAAGGGCAACGTGTTCATGGCCGGCCGGCCGGGCGTGACCCAGAGCTGGCTCAAGTTCGTCACGCCGCTGATCGCCTGCGGCTTGCCCAAGACCAACGGCATCATCGTGAAGGCGCCCATGGCCATCACGCGCCTGGAAGCCTGCGCGCGGCAGGTGATGGGATCCCAGATTCGCGGCGCGTTCGGCATCAGCCCGAAGCAGGGCTGGGCGACGGAGGGCTTCGCGCTCTACCTCGTCTGGAACCTGACCGGAACGCGTCTCATCAACTCCGTCCGCCAGTCGCAGTACGGCGAGAAGCCCGAGCAGGTGAACCTCGCCAAGCGCCTGCGCGAGCAGGGCACGGACTGGGTCGCGGAAGCCCGCAAGCTGGTCGAAGGCCGCTTCGCGCCGGACCTGCGGCTGCTTCTCGGCAAGACGGTGAACACCCTCACGCCCGAGGATGTCCTCTACAGCTACGTCTTCGCGATGTACCTGATGGAGGGTCACAAGGAGAAGCTCCCGGCCTTCCTGCGCGAGCTGACCAAGGTCAAGGGCGCGGGCTTCGACGGCGTCTTCGGCAAGCACCTGGGCTTCGATGTCGCCTCGACCCAGGCGCGGGTGCGGCGCTGGCTGCGCGAGACCGACGGCATCAAGTAGCCGGGCGCACTAGCGCCAGAGCGGGTCGTCTGGCTCCTTGTGCTGCGCCCACCATGACCGGAGCCGCTTGAGCGTCTCGGCGGGCTCGAGCATGCCAAGGTTCGGAAGCTGGGCGTCCTTGCCCTGGACCGCCGCCAAGCGGTGCATGAGCACGAGCATGTCGCGCATGAGGTCCGCCATCACGTGGTGCCCTGCGGACCGACGCGTGAAGCCGACGAGCTGCCGCCACATCGAGCGCATGATGCCGTGGCGCGCGCGCCCTGAGAGCTTCGGGGCCATGCCCCCCAGCGCGGTCAGCGCCGGCGACGTCCGCCACCAGAGCTTCGGGTCCGCGGAGAGGATGCGTTCGCCAAGCCACGTGGCCAGACCAGGCGGATCGAGCCGCCGGAGCGCTTCCATCGCCGAGCCGTACCAGCCGATGCGGTAGGCGGCCGGGAAGGACACGTCGCGCTTGAGCGACTCGATCGCACGCATGGCACGCGGCGCGATGCGGGGATGCAGGCGTGGCAGCGTGTCCAGGGCCTCCAGCGCGACGGCCTGCCAGAGCAGCCGGTCGTTCGCCTTCGCCAGACGGAAGCGCACCGCAAGCTTCAGGATCACGTCGTCCACGCGGCGCGCCCAGATCTCGTGGCCGGGTGAGACAAAGCCGTCCTTCGTGCGCGACGACGCGTAGACGCGCCCCACGAGGCGCAATGCGTCGGTGAGCGGACGCAGCGTCGTCAAGCGCGGCAAGGCGAGCGCCTGCTCCAACCGCTCGACGGCGCCGCGCGCGAGCGTGAGCGGCGGCGCCGTGGGAGCGGCTTGCTTGCCGTCGTCCTTGGGCGCGGGCCCGCCGCTCGGCGTCGTCACCTTCGGGCGATCGATCGGCCGCGGCGTCACCGGGTGGTAGGCGGCGGAAGCGCGCAGCAGGAAGAGCAGGGCGAACGACGTGTCCTGCGCGTTGGGCTGCGCGAACCAGCCCTTTTTCTCCGTGCGCTCGGGTGCCCGGGCACCTGCCCAGCCACCGTGCTTGCCGGCCTGCTCGTCCAGCAGCCAGCGTGCGCCTTCCTGGTACCAGCGGATGCCGCCGACATCCTCCAGGTCGAGGAAGATGCACGCCTTCTCGAGCGCGTACAGGCGGTAGTAGGGAAAATGGCCGATGCCGCTTCGTACGCCCTGTGTGCTCAGCATCCACTGCGCGTGACGCCGAAGCGCCGCGCTGGCCTTGGCGACGGCGATGCGCATGCGGGCCGCGTCCTCCGGCTTGGCCGCGAGTTCCTCCTTCAGCGCCTCCCGCGCCAGCGCGAGGTTCGCGGCCCCCATGAAGGTGCCCGTCGGGTAGCCAGCCTTGGCGAGGGGCTTGACGTGCAGCTGGTAGCCGTCCGGGTAGTAGCCCCAGGACCCGCTCTCGGCCTGAGACGGAGCAGCGCCTCGAGGTGAGTGCGCCAGGCCTTGGTCGCGGTCTTCGCGCCGGCACGCTCCGCGGACCACAGCCCCAGGGCCGCGAACTGGGCGGTCGACAGATTGGGCGTCGGATCGCCACCCGCCGACCGGTAGCTCCAGTACCCATGATCGCTCTTCGGCGCGCGGCGCAGCCGATCGTGGATCTGGAAGAGGAACTTCTTCTCGGCCTTCTCGACCTCCATGGCCTGGAGGAGCATGCAGCCAAGGCCTGCCTCGTAGGTTCGGTTGCGCAGGAGCTTGCGGTGGAACCGCATGAGGTACTTGGTCGCCGCGCGGGCTCCCTTCTGCGCTTCAGGGATCGCCGCATGCCGGAGTGCCAGGCCACCCAGCACGGTCTGGCTGCCCTGGCCCAGGATGCTGCCGTTCTTGAACTGCACCTTGCGCAGCACGGCCACGCCCTTGCGAATCGCCTCGTGGATCTCGAGCCGCAGCTTGTGCTTGATGCCGGCGGCCTTGAGTCGCGCCTCGGTCTCTTCGTAGCCCTCGGCCCACGCGGGCCCGCACAACGTCAGCAGGAGCAGCAGGGCGGGCAGGGCGGCGCGACGCACACCCTGAGATAACGTCGAGCGGCAGGCGGTGGGCGTGGGATTCCGGATTGCTAGGGACGGCGGGGGACGAGGTCCTTCCCCACGACCCAACGGGCTTCGACCTCCTTGCCGGCGGGCACGAAAGCGCGATCGAGTGCGAGCTGCAGCATGAGGGCCTCCGCACGCGGGAGATCCGGCGCCGTCACGAAGCCGCGATCGGCGCCGATCGTCTCCACCGCGCGGTCGATGGCCGGCCAGCGCCCGTGCAGTTCACGACGCTCCAGGTCACGCACCCACCCGCCGACCGCCACGGCGAGGTGCGCCACCAGGAGTACGGCGACGGCCGCTTGGCGGTAGCGGACGACGCGCGCTGACCCGAGCACGCTCCAGAGCGACACGACGAGCACCGGTAGCAGCGGGGCGAAGAAGCGCGTGCCTTGATCGAAGGGCCAGATGACGTAGAGCAGGGCGTAGAACGGCGCCGACCACAGGAGGACGTCGCGGTTTCGGCGTGCCAGCCGCCACCACCCCATGGCGACGACGAGCGTCACGAGTCCGTACAGCAGCGTGTTGATGTGCAGCCAAGCGTGCGCAGGCGCGTAGGCCTTGTGCATGCCGGGGATCAGCAGGCGGCCGACCTCGGCCATGCGCAGGCGCAGCCCCTCGAGCAGCTGTGCGCCGAGACCCTGGCCTGCGTTGACGGCATGCTCCAGGTAGCCGGCGTTCCACGGCACACTCATGCGTGGCGCGGCCATCGCGCGGTCATGCAGCATCACGGCCACGAAGACCGCGAGCGCAGGCAGGGCCAGCAGCGCCCACCGCGCGCCGGCGGCCGGCAGTCGTCGCTCGCGGGCGCGCACCGACGACAACAGGACGAGGCCCAGGCCACCGAGCAGTGCCAAACCGGCCTGACGCGTGAAGAGGGCCAGAGCGGCGAGGAGGGCCCCGAGCAGCAGGCTGCGGGTGCGCGTTCGACTACGCGCGAGCGGAGCGCCCTGGGTGTCCGTGTCCGTGTCCGTGTCCGTGTCCGTGAGAAGAATCGCAGACCAGACGAGCGCCGTCATGAAGGCGATCTCGCTCAGCGTGCCGCGGTAGAGCGACCACAGGCTCACATTGATCAGAGCCAACGCCGTCAGTGCTGGGGCCGCCTCCCCCACCAGCCGCCGCATCCAGCGCAGGACCCCGACAGCCAGGCACGCGACGAGGGCCAGATTGAGCAGCGAGAGCAGGAGGAAGGGACGCTCGCCCACGAGGAACAAGGGACTCGCAAGCAGCGGATAGCCCGGCGCGTAGTAGAGGTGCGGATCGCCGAAGCGAGCGGGCGCACCGTCGGCGATCGAGCGCGCGATCGAGAGGTAGGCCCCAGCGTCGCGCCCCGGCACCCACCACCACGTGATCTGCAGCGCGAAGAGCACGAACAGGGCCATGAGGATCGGGCGCGCGCGCCCGCTCCAGAGCGCCGTCCAAACGCGCGGGGCCGGACCGCCGCTCAGGACGTGGTCCACGGCAGGTGGTCCAGGTCCACGTTGCCGCCCGAGAGGATGATGCCGACGCGCTTGCCCGCGAGCTCGGGATGCAGACGCGCGCACGCGGCGAGCGGCACGGCCGCGGAAGGCTCGACGACGATCTTCATGCGCTCCCAGATGTGGCGCATGGCGTTCACGATCTCGTCCTCGGTCACGGTGGGCAGGCCATCGAGGTGCGTCTTCAGGATCTCGAACGTGAGTTCGCTCAGCGACGTGCGGAGGCCATCGGCGATCGTGTTGGCTGCCCCCACGGGGATGAGGCGCCCGGCCTCGAGCGACTGGCGCGCGTCGTCGGCGTTCTCGGGCTCCGCACCGTAGAGGCGCACGCTCGGGTTGAGGCCGTGGACGGCGATGCACGTGCCGCTCATCAGGCCACCACCGCCCACGGGTGCGATCACGGCGTCCAAGCCAAGCACGTCATCGAGCAGCTCGAGCGCGGCCGTGCCCTGGCCTGCGATGATGCGCGGATCGTCGTAGGGATGGATGAAGGTCGCCCCCGTCTCCGCGACGACCTGCTCCGCACCCGCTTCGCGCGCGGCGAGCGTCGGCTCGCAGTCGACGACGGTGGCACCATAGCCCTCGACGGCTCGGCGCTTGATGCCGGGCGCGTTCGTCGGCATCACGACCCAGGCCGGGACGCCGCGACGCCGCGCAGCCAAGGCCAGCGCCTGGGCGTGGTTGCCCGAGGAGTGGGTCACGACCCCCTTGGCCGCGTCGTCGTCTGAGAGCATGCGGACGGCGTTGGTCGCGCCGCGGAACTTGAAGGCGCCGACCCGCTGGAGGTTCTCGCACTTGAAGAACAGGCGCATGCCCACGATCTCGTCGAGGCTCGCGCAGCTGAGCACCGGCGTCCGGTGGACCTCGTCGGCCATGCGCTCGGCGGCAGCCAGCACGTCCTCGAGGGTCGGGATCGTGTGCCCGCCCACGTCCGGAGCCTGTCCCTTGGAAAGCGCCTCACTCATGGGCGACAGCCTACCCGGCTCGGCTACTCCCACTCAATCGTGGAAGGCGGCTTCGTGCTGATGTCGTAGACGACCCGGTTGACGCCGCGCACTTCGTTGATGACCCGGTTGCTGATCCGGGCCAGGACGCGACGCGGCAGATCCGCCCAGTCGGCGGTCATGGCGTCGGTGCTCTCGACCGCGCGCACGGCGATCACGTTCTCGTACGTACGCTCGTCCCCCATCACGCCGACGGTCTTCACCGGCACGAGGACGCCGAAGTACTGCCAGAGCTTCTTGTGGTCGCCCTCGCGCTCGATCTCCTCGCGGACGATCGCGTCGGCCTCCTGCAGGACGGCGACGTTCTCTCGGGTGACCTCGCCGGCGATGCGCACGCCGAGCCCGGGCCCCGGGAAGGGCTGGCGCTCGACGAAGTGGTCCGGCACACCTAGTTCACGGCCGATCGCACGCACCTCATCCTTGAACAGATCGCGGAAGGGCTCGAGCAGCTCGAAGCCGAGCTCCGCCGGCAGGCCGCCGACATTGTGGTGCGTCTTGATCGTGACGGACGCCCCGCCGAAGGCCGACTGGCTCTCGACGACGTCCGGGTAGAGCGTGCCCTGGGCGAGCCAGCGGGCGTTCTCCACCTCCTTGGCGTGTTCCTTGAACACATCGACGAAGATGCGGCCGATGTGCTTGCGCTTCGCCTCGGGATCCGTCACGCCCTCGAGCGCGTCGAGGAACAGGTCGCCGGAGTCCGCGAAGCGCAGCGGGATCTGGTACCGCTCGCGGAAGTTCTCGAGCACCTCCTGCGCCTCGTCCTTCCGCAGCAGGCCGTTGTCCACGAAGATGCACGTCAGCCGGTCGCCGATCGCCTTGTGGATGAGGATCGCCGCGACGGTGCTGTCGACGCCACCGGACAGGCCGCAGATGACCTGGTCCGTCTCGCCCACCTGGGCGCGGATCTTCGCGCACGCTTCCTCGACGAAGGAGCTCATCGTCCAGTCGCCGGCGGCGGCGCAGACGCCGAAGAGGAAGTTCTTGAGGATGTCGGTGCCGCGCGGCGTGTGCGTCACCTCGGGATGGAACTGCACCCCGTAGATCGGCTTGCTCGTGTGGCGCACCGCAGCGAAGGGCGCGTTCGGCGTCTTGGCGATGGCGACGAAGCCCTCCGGCAACGACTCGACGCGGTCGCCGTGGCTCATCCAGACGTCCAGCTCGCCGTCGAGGCCCGCGAAGAGCTTCGTGTCGCCCTCGAGGACCTCGATGGTGGCGGGCCCGTACTCCCGGGCGACCGCGCGGTCGACTTCGCCACCGAGCAGATGCGTCGTGAGCTGCATGCCGTAGCAGATGCCCAAGATCGGCACGCCGTTCTCGTAGACGCTCGGATCGATCTTGGGGGATGCGTCGTCGTACGCACTCCACGGGCTCCCGGAGAAGATGACGCCGGTCGCCTCGTCGATGCGGGCCGAAAGATCGTGCGGCATCACCATCTCGGCGAAGCAGCCGAGCTCACGCACGCGGCGGGCGATCAGCTGCGCGTACTGGCTACCGAAGTCGACGACGAAGAAGCGCTGGTGTTCGACCTTCACGGCCGTTGCCTCAGTCATGCGGTGGTTCCTGCGTGCGCCCTGCGTTCCCGGTGGAGGGAGGAGGCGCCTAGAAGTTCTGGACGAGGTAGTTGGGGGCTTCGCGCGTCAACTGGATGTCGTGCGGATGCGACTCCTGCATGCCCGCGCCGGTGATGCGCACGAAGCGCGCCTTGGTCCACATCTCGCGGACCTTCTCGCAGCCGCTGTAGCCCATGCCACTGCGGATGCCGCCGACCATCTGGTAGATGAACCCACCGAGTGCGCCCTTGTAGGGCACACGGCCTTCGACGCCTTCGGGAACGAACTTGTCGAGCTGGTTGATCGAGCCCTGACCGTAGCGATCCGCGCTGCCGTCGAGCATCGCGCCGAGGCTGCCCATGCCGCGCACGCTCTTGAACGTGCGGCCCTGGTGGTAGATCACCTCGCCGGGGCTCTCATCGACGCCGGCGAGCAGGCCGCCGAGCATGACGCTCGAAGCGCCCGCCGCGACCGCCTTCACGGCGTCGCCGCTGAAGCGGATGCCGCCGTCGGCGATGACCGGGACGTCGGCTGCGTGGCAGACTTCGGCAGCGGCGGCGACAGCGCTCAGTTGCGGGACGCCGCAACCGGCCACGACACGTGTGGTGCAGATCGAGCCGGGGCCGATGCCGACCTTGACCGCGTCGGCGCCGGCTTCGACGAGCGCCAAGGCACCGGCGGCCGTGCCGACGTTGCCCGCGACGACGTCGAGGTTGGGGTGCGCGCTCTTGTAGCGCTTCACCGCCGAGATGACGTTGTTCGAGTGGCCGTGCGCGGTGTCGACGACGATGACGTCTACGTGCGCGCCGCTCAGCGCCTCGACGCGCTCGTCGTCGTTCACGCCGACGGCGGCCGCGACGAAGAGTCGGCCCTTGGGATCGAGGTTGGCGTTCGGGAACCGCGACAGGTTGTCGAGGTCGCGCATGGTGATCAGGCCTTGGAGCATGCCCTCGTCGTCGACGAGGAGAAGCTTCTCGACCTTGGCTTCCTGAAGCACCTGGCGCGCCTGCTCGAGCTCGGTCTCCGGCGCCGCCGTGACGAGGTCATCCTTCGTCATCACCTCGCTGACCTTGCGCTCGCCGTCGACGAACTTCAGGTCACGCGACGTCAGGATGCCGACGACCTTCGGATGCTCCGTCTGGTCGCCGCCCTCGACGATCGGGATCCCCGAGATCTTGTGTACCTGCATCAACTCGCGGGCGTGCTCGATGGACGCGTCGGGCGGCAAGGTCTCGGGATCGTTGATCACCCCGTTGACGCTGCGCTTCACCAACGTGACCTGCGCGGCCTGGTCGATCGGCGCGAAGTTCTTGTGGATCACGCCGATGCCACCGAGCCGAGCGAGGGCGATGGCCATCTCCGCTTCGGTGACCGTGTCCATCGCGGCCGACACGACAGGGATGTTGAGCGGCACCCGCCGAGAGAAGCGCGAGCGCACGTCCACCTCGGTGGGGATGACGGAGCTCAGCTGCGGAACAAGAAGGACGTCGTCGAACGTCAGCGCTGTAGCAAGGATTCGATCTTCCATGATGTCTGATATCGCAGGACCCCCGGAGGGTCAAGATCAGCCCTGGGCGGCCGCCGACCGCGCGCGGGCGACCAGGGCGAGATCGAGCAGCAGGAACAGGACCGCGAGCGCAAGCAACAGGGTCCGCCAGCGGGTGGCCTGGTCCGCGCGCGCGGCCGCGGCCGGGGGCGCTTCGGCGGCCGGACGCGCGGGAGCGATCGTGCGCGCCGGGTCGAGGTCGACCAGGGACGTCCAGCCGCTCCACGCCGCCGCGGTCCCTGCGCCGGTGGCCACACGGACGCGACCGACGGCCCCCGCGGGCACGCGCCAGACCACCCCGTCCGACGCGATGCGCGCGCGGGCGCGACCACGCCCGGCCCCGGCGAGGAGCGCGTCCTTGCGCACGCCGTCCCACACCAGGTCGGCGTCTGCTCCGCCCGGGAGATCGACCTCGGGACGCAGCGCCTCCCCGCGTCGATAGAACGGCTTGAGCGGCGCGACGGGCGCGCGCGCCAGCCGCAGGATCGCATTGCGCACGAGCAACACGAGCGCCCCCTGCACGGGCAACATCGAACCTTCGGGGTCCAAGCCCAGCACGACGTAGCGCGCGCCGCCCCGCTCCCCCTCGGCGATGATGGGACGCCCTTCCGCGTAGGCCAGCGGCTCGAGCCCCGCGCCCTTCAGGGCGCGGCCGCGCACGACGAACGCGCGGCGGAAGTCGAGACCGTCGATGAGCGGGTGCCCGGGCACCGTGCGCCAGATGAGGGGCTTCCGAACCTCCTCCCCCAGTTCGAATGGCAAGGCTCCCGCCAGCGGCGCGAGAAACACGTAGGCGCCGGGCCGGAGCGCGTCCCTCGGCAAGCCCACGCCATCGACGAGGGTCACGTCCCGGGGCCGGGCTTTCGTGACGTCGCTGGCCCGGACGTAGCCGCTGCGATCCTTGTCGATGAGCCCCTCGGCGCCGAGCGCCTCGAGGGTCGCCATCACATAGGGCCGGACTCGGCCGCTGTGGACGACGAGCACGGAGGGCTTGGGCACAGGCGCCAGGCGGACCTCGACCGCATCGTTGCCCGGGAAGGCGTCGTCGCCCTCCAGCTCCACCTCGAGCCACGCGGCCTGACGCGGCGAGGGCACCTCGAACTGCACCTCGCGCGCATCGCCTGCTTCCAGGGTGAGGTCCTCGCTCGCGACGATCTCGCCATCCACGCGAACCACGACACGGCGGGTGCGCGCGCTCTCTTCGTCGTTGATCGCTGCGAGCCGCACGGCGTAGCCGCCGCCGTCCTCGGCGTGGTCGACGCCGAGCTCGACAATGCGCTGATCACGCCGGGTGGTGCCCGTGCCCAGCACGTCGAGCGCGATGGCGGTGCGCGGCGGCTCGAAGGCGCGCGCGGTGAGCACCACGACCCGCGCCGCCTCGCGCCGGGCCGCTCCTTCGAGCGCGAGCGCCACGGTCGCGCCCAGGTCGGCCTCGGCCGGTGCGGGTACGAGCGCGGGCTCGAGGCGCTTCAAGGCGTCAGCGAGGTCGCGGGTCGGCGGCACGAGCAGGCGCGGCGCCTGGCCCGCGACCAGCACACTCACCAGGGCGCTGAGCTGTCCCGCGCCCCGCGTGGGCACGGAGCGCACGAAGGCGCGCGCGAGCTCCTGGGCGTGCGCCAGCCGGGTCGCGCCGCCTGACTCGCGAGCGGCCGTCGTGATGTCCGCGTCGACGACAACGAACAGATCGGCGACGGGGGCCTCGGCCTCGGCGGGACGCAGCCCGCCCAGGGCGAGCACCGCGCACACGAGGGCGAGCATGCGCGCCAGCAGCGAGGCCGCCTCGCGCAGTCGCTTGAACCGCGCTTCGCGGCGCACCGGGCCCATGCTCTCGAGCAGCAGCGGCGTGAAGGGGACGAGCACACGCCGGCGGCGACGGAAGTAGAGATGGAACAGCGCGATGGGCACGAGCGCGGCGAGCCCCCACAGCGCCGTGGGCTGGGCCAGGACGAAGGCGGCCACGAGGAGGACCGCGCTCACGTGGCCTTCCCGACGGCGGCGCCGCTGCCAAGCATCTCGGCGAGGACATCCCACAGCGGCGTGTGGACCTCGAGCCGCTGGTAGCGGATCTCGCGACCGACGCACCACCGCTCGAGCGAGTCGGCGCGGCGATGCCAGGTCGCGCGCAGGGACGCGAGGAACGTCGGGGTCACGTCGACCTTGACCTCGGCGCCTGTTTCGCGATCCACCGCGAGGAGCGAGTCCCCCAGCGTCAGATCGACGTCGTCCGTGTCGAGCACATGCAGGGCGACCACGTCCATCCCGCGCGTGCGCAACCCGGCAAGGCTGGCGACGAGGTTCTGCGGCTCATAGAAGTCCGAGAGGACGATGGCGAGGCCGCGCCGCTTGGTCGTCGAGAGGATGCGGGCCACGTCGTGGCCGTGCGCGGTCGCGCCGTCATCTGGCGTGCCTTCGAGCGCGGCCAGGAACTTGCCTGCGCGTCCCTTGCCACGGTGCAGCTCGACGGGAGCGCCTGCGACCGTGGGAAGGAAGGCCAAGCGCACATGATCCATGCGTCCGAGCGCGATGTAGCCGAGGGCGGCGGCGAGCCTGCGCGCCGCGCGCGCCTTGGCGCCCGCCATCGAGAGGCTGCGATCGACGCAGAGCGTGAGTTCGAGGTTCTCCTCGATCTCGAACCGCTTCACGACGAGGTGGCCGAGCCGCGCATACACGTTCCAGTCCACGTAGCGCAGGTCGTCGCCGGGGGTGTAGTCGCGGTGATCGGCAAACAGCACGCCCGAGCCGACGCGTCCCGTGCGCCAGTCGCCGGGCTGATCCGTAGGCGTCGGACGGCGGCGCGTGATGCGCAGCCGATCGAGCGCGCGCAGCTCGTCTTCGGAGAGGAGCGGCTCGCCGCTCACTTGCCGCCGCCCTTCCCGCCATGCTTCCCGCTGTCCTTCGGAGGCGGCTTGGCGCCCACCGTGCGCGCCAGGGCCTCGAAGTAGCGGCGCAGGAGATCGCGGTCACGCGACGAGAACCCGGCGCGCGAGACCTCGCGCTCCTTCAGCTTCTCGAACTCGCGCAGGGCAAGTTCGAGCGGCACCTGCTGCGGCGGCTTGACGCCGCCGTCAGGGTCTTCCACGGCGACGACGGCATCGTCCTTCTGCACCGCATCGCCCTCGTTCACGAACGGGTCGACGACCTCTTCGCGCTCGGGCGGCGGCGGCGGCGGCAGCTCTTCCTTGCCCTCGTCGGGCTTGGGCGGCGGAGGCGGCGGCGTCTCGTCAGGCTTGGGCTCGCTCTCGCTCTCCGTGGAGGCGCCGCCGCCGCCCCCACCGTCGCCGAGCTCGATCCACACGCGGCCCACGTGCAGCGGGCCTTTGCTGAAGGGGTAGGAGCCGGGCAGCGCTACGAGGTAGAGGTCCACCCGGTGCGTGCCCTGGGTTGCCAACTCCGCGAGCCCCTCGATCTCGTCAAAGCGCACGTCGATCGGCTGGTCGATTTCCTCGCCCGCGCCGAACTCGACCTGCCCGATGTCGAACGGCCCACGGTCGTCCCAGCGCATGCGCACCGTCGCACGAATGCGATCCGCCTCCGCACCCTGGAGGGTCGGTGCCGGCAGCTCCCAGCGCAGGCGCAGGCGCACGCCGGGCACGCCGAGGGGCACGGCGACGGGCTTGCTCGGGCTGATGCCGTCGAGCTTGAGCTTCGTGCGAGCGACCATTGCCTGCGTGATGAGCGGCGCGTCCGTGGCGATCGCGCCGAAGTTCTTCAAGCCACCGCGCAGGATCCGGCCGAGCTGCCTCCGACCGGCCTCGCCGGCTTCGGGCGCGGACACGTCGAGCCGCGCGAGCACGCGGCTGCTGCCATCCACGACCAGGTGGAACGCGGCCGGCTTGCCGTCCTTGTCGGGATCGGCCCCCTCAGGCGCCTGGATGACCCGCAGCACGCAAGCGCAGCGTCGGCTGAGCTCGACGATCGACGGCTCGTCGTAGAGCGCGGACCAGCGCTCGATACGCGCGGTGGCGGCGGGCGAGGCAACGCTGCCGCGCACGTGGATGGCGACGAAGAGCGGACGGCCGGTCTCGGTCGCGATCTTGCGCGCGTCGCTCATGCGGTGGAACCACGCGATGCGCGGCCCTGTCTTCGGGGTGTGGGCCGGAGCGGCCTTGGGTGCGCCGCCGCCCTTGGCGTCGGCGCGCACGGAGGCGGTTCCGAGCACGAGGCAGGCCACGAGGCATGCGGCGAGGGCGCGCATCATTTGCCCCCCGCCTTGTTCGGCTGGTCCTTTGGAGGTGCACCGGTCTCTGGAAGCGGCTCGACGGCGAGGGGATTCTCGACGAACGTCTGCAGCCAGAAGTCCGCGGCCATGGGTCTCGCCGCGCCCACGGGATCCTCCGGGCCCTCGCTGCCGATGGAGCCGTCGCCCTGGGTGCCGGCGCCGAAGCGGCCGAAGAGTCCATCGACTCCTGGTAGGAGCAGGAGCGCGACGAAGACGAACGCAAGGACGCGGCGCGGCCAGCGGCGCGGCGTACGCACACGGGCAAGCTTCCTGGGATTCACCTCGCGCACCCGTCCGCGGGCTTGCTCGATCAGGAAGCCGGGCACGGCCAGCTCGCGTTCCTCGGGCGTCAGGGTGAGCGCTGTCTCGGTTGCGTCCCCCCAGCGAAAGCGATCGTCGAGCTCGCGCGCGAGCGCGTCCACGCGCGGCCGCCCGAAGAGGGTCGCAGCCAAGTGCAGGAGCGGTGCCGCGAAGTAGAGCGCGACGCCTGCGAGGATGGCGGGGATCCAGTGGCCGGCGAGCCGATCGAAGCCCGGCAGGGCGTGGATCGAGCGATGGACGAAGGCGAGCAGGATCGCTGCGACGAGGACGAGGAGGTGCCAGCGCGCGGCGCGCATCGCTCCCAGGGCACCCGCGTAGCCGCGGGCCAGCTTCCGGAGCTCGACGCGGACGGCCTCCATGGGCGGCCAGCCTACGCGATGCCCCAGCCATCCCCTGGTTTCCGCCCCCTGCCGATCCGCCGGCCGCCCTCTGTGTCCTCTGTGCCTCTGTGGTTCAATTTCCTCCGCCTCCGGCCACCAGCCGCGATCGGCCCGACACGCGCCTTGCTCCGGTGACAGAGCCCGTCTAGCGTGAGCCGCGATGGAGTACTACCAGCGCCAGATCATCGCTTGGCTCGCCATCCTGATCGGGGCCTTCTTCCTTGCGAAGTCCGTCGCCAGGCGGCGGGAGAAGGGCCAGATGCGGGAGCTGCTGGGGCTCCCCACCGACAAGGTGAAGCGCTTCCGCAACTTCTTCGTTCAGCGGCTCGAGCGCGTCGTCGGCTTCCTCTTCATGCTGATCGGCGTCGGCCTGCACATCTACGTCGTCATCCGTCAGTCCCAGAAGGAGACCGGCGCCAACGACCCGCAAGAAGCGCTCGGCGAGATCAGCACCTACCTCGCCATCGGCATCGTCGTGATGTTGTTCATCGCGGCGCTGATGCACTGGGTCTGCTCCTACTTCGCACGGCGCATCTTCCTCGACATCCTCGGCTACTACATGGTGCGCCAGGGCTACCGCCTCGACGACGACCCGATCCTCATGAAGCAGATCGGCGAGATGCTCGGCTTGAAGCGCGACGAGGACGACACCGTCGAGACGTACGGCAGCCGCATCGAGGAAGGCCTGAAGCTCGACGGCATCCGCGCACGCCTGCTGGCCCGCGGCAAGCTGGCCGACCTCGAGGGCGAGGGCGACGAAGCCGCGCACCACTGAGCGGCTGGCGAGCGCCCATCTCCGAAGGGCACGCCTCCGCAGGCATGGCCGCCACCGGGGCCCGCCCGTACGCTACCGCCTTGGAGCCAGACCGATGCTCGAAGGCAAGTACAACCCCGAAACACTCGATGCCGCCGCCCAGGCCCTCTGGGAAGCGGAGGGCGTCCATCGCTACGATCGCGATTCGACGGCCGAGATCTACTCGATCGACACGCCCCCGCCGACCGTCTCGGGCTCCCAGCACATTGGTCACGTCTTCAGCTACACCCAGGCCGAGTGCATCGCGCGCTACCAGCGCATGCTCGGCAAGAACGTGTTCTACCCCTTCGGCTTCGACGACAACGGGCTTCCGACCGAGCGCCTGACCGAGAAGGAGCACGGCGTCCTCGGCCGCGAGATGCCGCGCGAGGCGTTCGTCGCGCTCTGCCGCGAGACCAGCGCCCGCTACAAGAAGGAGTTCGAGGCGCTCTGGCGCAGCTTGGGTTTCTCGTCGGACTGGTCGCTCGTCTACAGCACGATCGACGAGCGCGCGATCCGCATCTCGCAGCGCGGCTTCCTCGATGCCTACGCCAAGGACCAGGTCTACCAGCACACGAGCCCGACGCTCTGGGACACCGAGACCCAGACCGCCGTGGCGCAGGCCGAGCTCGAGTCGAAAGACAAGCGCACGAAGATGAACGACCTGCGCTTCGACCTGGTTGCTGGCGGAGGTGTAGATGGAGGTCACATCGTGATCGCCACGACGCGGCCGGAGTTGCTCTGCGCCTGTGTGGCGATCTTCATCCACCCCAAGCATCCGCAGGCCGCGGAGTTGCTCGGCCAGAAGGCCAAGGTGCCGCTGCAGGACATCGAGGTGGAGATCCTCGCCGACGACAAGGTGGACCCCGAGAAGGGCACCGGCATCGTGATGTGCTGCACCTTCGGCGACAAAACCGACGTCGAGTGGTACCAGAAGCACCGCTTGGACCTGCGTCAGGGCATCGGCCGCGACGGTCGCATGACGGACCTCGCTGGCCCCGAAGCGAACCTGTTCGCCAACCAAGCGCGGCGCGCCATCCTTGAGCGCCTGACCGAGTCCGGCCACCTGCTCGGTCAGGAAGAGATCGCGAACGCGGTCAACGTGTTCGAGAAGACGGGTCGCGAGATCGAGTTCCTGCCGACGAAGCAGTGGTTCATCAAGGTGCTCGACAAGAAGGCGAAGCTCGTCGAACTCGGCGAGAAGATCCGCTGGCACCCGACCCACATGGGCAAGCGCTACCGCAACTGGGTGGAAGGCCTCGACTGGGACTGGTGCATCTCGCGCCAGCGCTTCTTCGGCGTGCCGTTCCCCGTGTGGTTCTGCGAGGGCTGCGAGCACGTCTTCACGGCCCCCGAAGCATGGCTGCCCGTGCTCGACCACAGCAACCACGAGATCACGGATCCGTGCCCGTCGTGCGGCGGCACCTCATGGCGTCCCGAGAACGACGTGATGGACACCTGGGCCACCTCCAGCGAGACGCCGGAGATCAACGCGCAGTGGGGTGAGCCGACCCCGCCCGACGCGTGCCCGCTGCCGATGACGATGCGCCCCCAGGCGCACGACATCATCCGCACGTGGGCCTTCTACACGATCGTGAAGTCGTGGATCCACTTCGGGGACATCCCCTGGGCCGACGTCATGGTGAGCGGCCACGTGCAGGTAGGTGGCCGGAAGAAGATCAGCAAGTCCAAGGGCAACGCCCCCACCGACCCCAACGACATGGTGCGTGACCACGGTGCCGACGCGACCCGCTACTGGGCGCTGTCCGCCACGCTCGGCAACGACTACGTCTACAGCGAGGACGACCTCAAGCAGGGCCGCCGGCTCTGCGTGAAGCTCTGGAACGCCAGCAAGCTGGCGCAGACCCACCTCCAAGGCTTCGACCGCTCGGCCGTGACCGCGGCACCGCTTCCGGTGGACACGGCCATCCGCACGTCCCTCGCCGACACCGTCCGCAAGGCGTCGCTGGATCTCGACCGCTACGAGTTCGGTATCGCCAAGGGCGTGATCGAGCAGTTCTTCTGGGGCGAGCTCTGCGACAACTACCTCGAGATGATCAAGAACCGGCTCTACGACGAGTCGCCCGAGGGCGCCGAGGCCCGTGAGGCGGCGCGCGCCGGTCTCTACGACGTGCTCTACGGCGTGATCCGCCTGCTGACGCCGTTCACGCCGCACGTGACCGAGGCCGTCTACCAGGCGCTGTTCCGCGCGAGCGAGGGCACGACGTCCGTTGGCAAGGCGCCCTGGCCGTCCGCCGAAGCGCCCGAGGGGGCGAACGAGGCAACCGCGGCGTGGGATGCGGGCGTGAGCGTGCTCACCGCCGTGCGCCGCTGGCGCTCCGAAGAGAAGGTGTCGCCCGGAAAGCCGCTCAGCCGCGTCGAAGTGCGTGCGGGGGCCGATGTGGCCGCCAGCGCTGCCGCCGTGGCGGAGGACGTCAAGGCCGCCGCGCGCATCGCCGAGTTGGTCGTGACCGAAGACGAGAGCCTCGACCCGGGCGCGGTCGCGCTGCAGTCGGCCGAGCTCGCCGAGCCTCCGGCCGCATAGCCTGCCGCGCTACTTGAACGGGATCGTCTGATCCTCCGGGGCCATCAGGACCCGCATGACCTTCTGCTTGCCGTCGACGCGCGCGCGCACCTCGTAGGTACCCGGCGCGACGTGCGAGAAGTGGGCCACGCCGTCCGTGGTCTGGCGAACGAACTGGTGGACCCAGTTCCCGCCGGCGTCGATGCAGTGCAGCTCGGCGCCCTTGGGGAGGCCTGACACCTTCAGCGTGTGGAAGTCGGGCAGCGTGATGTCGTAGTCCGTCTTGCCGGGCTGCACAGTGAACGGCAACACGAGGATCTGCCGCATCTCGTGTGAGCCGGCGCCGGGGGAGATGATGACGAGCCGGCGCTTGCCGGGCTGCGTCTGCTCGAAGAGCGCACCGGCGACGTCGACAACGGGCTGGCCCTCCCCGCCGGCGGAGATCCCTACGGTGGTCACCTTCTCACGCAGGTAGGCGCGGGCGTCGGGCGGCACCATGCTCTGTGCAGCGCCGTGGAACCGGACGCGGACATCGATCGGCTCGCCCAGCACGACGCGGATCTCGCGCGCATCGGGATTGATCGTGATCTCGCGCCGACCGTGCGTCCGCGACGAGATGCGCATGGAGAAGGTGCCAACGGCCGGATCCATGGTGGGCCTCGTCCGGCCGGCGGGACCGCGTGGGATGCGCGGCCGGCGCGAGGCGAGGTAGCTTCCGTCCTGCAGGCGGATGGATGTACCGCCTCCCCCGAGGGACACGTTGGGTGCCTCGTAGCTGACATCGATGCGCGCATCGAGCACGGGCTTGCCGCCTGCCCCCATAACGAACACGGGCACGAACTCCTCGCGATCCAGCGGCGGGACCTCGATCTCGACCGTTTCGCGCCGGTCCCGGATCTCAACGACCGCCGAGGCAGCCGGCAGCCTGCGGTTCACCTCGACGACGACCTGGTAGCGGCCCGGAGGTAGGTCCTCGAAGCGAAAGCCCCTGCCGCCGCGGTCCATGCGTCCGCGCACGGCCTTGCGATCCTGTCGGACGTCTTCGGCCGCCGGCGGTTCCTGCGTCTCGAAGCGCTTCGCCCAGACATTGCCGCGTACATCGGCGAGCGCGTCGCCGTAGACGACCGTCCCGATGAGGCCGGGTCTTCCCTTGAGCTGGATCGTGACGGGACCTGGGAAACCACCAGGCTCCACCGTGATCGGCACGAGGTCCGAGCCGAGTTCCTGCTCCTCACCGGCGACCGCAGTCAGCCAGTAGGCGCCCGGCTCGAGATCGAGCCAGTCACGCTCGGCGTTCAAGCGCATGCCGCCCCCCCGCGAGGCCTTCGGGCTGCGGTTGGCGCGCACCGTGGCCTCATGGACATGCTCCCCGTCGAGCCCGAGTACACGCACGTGGACGGGGACGATCGCCGTCGCCGTGAAGTCGATCGTGGCCGGGGGCTTGATGCCGCCGTAGGGCGAGCCGCGGTGGACCTGGCGGAGCTGGTAGCCCCGGCCGTAGGCCTGCACCCAGAAGCGTATGGCTCCAAGCCCCTCGATGACGTAGGTGCCTGCAGCATCGGTCACGCCACGCCCCATCGCACCGTGCGAGCGACGTGCCTGCTCGGCCGCTTCGGCCATCGCCTGCGCCTCGGTCCGGACAGGCGGGGGGATGTTGCCCGGGCCCGGCCTCCCAAAGGGCCAGGTCAGGTACGGCCGCGCGATGACCACGATCCCGGCGACCGGCCGGCCCTCCTTGTCGTTCACCGTCCCCTGGATGACGCCGTCGCCGCGGAGCGCGCGCTCGGCGGCTCGGCCTGGCTGCCCCGCGGCCGTCTCCGGGCGGGTGGCGGGCAGGAGCTCAGGTGCCGGCTGATCGTCCGTCGTCGCCGGGTCGCTCTCGAGCGAGGTCTCCGGGCCACCCCCCGAAGCCGAGGCCTGGCTGCCGGCGACGTACCCGGCGCCGATCCCGAGGAGAAGCGCCGCCACGATCCACAGTCCCTGACTCCGCATGCGTTCCCTCCCAGTGCTCCCCACTCTAGCCGGTCGCGCGCGGCGGTGGGGCGAGGCCCCCCTGGCGTACACTGCGCGCCCAATGCGGCCCCCGGAGCGTGCGACCTCGCATGTGCGGATTCATCGGACTTCTCAGCGGGCCTCGCGCGGCGTTTGACGCCGCCGATGCCATGCTCGTCTTGCAGCACCGTGGCCAAGACGCCGCGGGCATCACGACCTTCGACGGCGATGCGTTCCACACGCATCGCGGCGGCGGCCTCGTGCAGCAGGTCTTCAGCCCGGGGATGCTCGAGAGCCTCGAAGGAAGCCTCGCCATCGGCCACACGCGCTACCCCACCGTGGGCGGCGGCACCGACGCCGACGCGCAGCCGCTGTACACGAACCATCCGTACGGCATCGCGATGGCCCACAACGGCAACGTCACCAACTTCGGGGACCTCAAGAAGGAGCTGTCCGAGAAGGACGAGCGCCGCCTCGGCACCAACTGCGACGTCGAGGCGATCCTCAACGTCTTCGCCTCGGCCCTGCACCGCAAGCGCAACGGCAGCTGGGTCGACGCGGTCTACAAGGCCATGGCCGAGGTATTCAAGCGCGTGCGCGGCTCCTACAGCGGCGTTGCTCTCGTGGGCGGCAAGGGCCTCGTTGCCTTCCGCGATCCGTACGGCATCAAGCCCGCGATTCTCGGCCGGCGCCGGGTCGGTCGGCGTTGGCACTGGTGCGTGTGCAGCGAGAGCGCGGCGCTGAACGTCCTCGGCTACGACATCGTCGGCGACCTGGACCCGGGCGAGGTCGTCGTCATCGATCCGTCCGGCAAGCTGGACCGCAAGATCGTCGCCGGTCGCGGCAAGAAGCAGCACCGCCCCTGCATCTTCGAGTTCGTCTACTTCGCGCGGCCCGACAGCGTGATCGACGACATCTCGGTCTACAAGGCCCGCATCCGTCTTGGCGAAGCGCTGGCCCACCGTGTCATGGCGCGTCACATCAAGCCGGATGTCGTCGTGCCGGTCCCGGACTCCGCACGGCCCGCGGCGCTCGAGTGTGCTCGCATGCTGGACGTGCGCTACCGCGAGGGGCTGCTCAAGAACCGCTACGTCGGCCGCACGTTCATCATGCCCGACCAGGGCAACCGCGAACGCAACGTGCGCGCGAAGCTCACGACGCTGCCGATGGAACTCGAGGGCAAGAAGGTCCTGCTGGTCGATGACTCCGTCGTTCGCGGCACGACCACCAAGGCCACGATCGCGATGGTGCGCGAGGCCGGCGCGACCGAGGTCTACGTCGGCGTCGCATCGCCGAAGATCAAGAACCCTTGCCCCTACGGCATCGACATGCAGACGCGCAACGAGTTCGTCGCACGCAACAACCGCAGCGAGAAGGTCATCGCCGAGCGCATCGGCGCGGACGCCATCGTCTATCTCTCGATCAACGACCTCGTGAAGTCCGTCAAGGGTCCGACGGATCGCGTCGGCGGCTTCTGCCATGCCTGCATGGACGGCAACTACCCGACGGGTGACATCACCCCCGAGGTGCTGCGCGGCTTGGAGTCGGAGCGCAACCGCGCCACGCGCGCCGCCAAGAAGTCCCTGCCTGCACGGGGCTAGCGAGCGGGCCTACCGAGAAGGGTCCAATTCGAACTGCAGGCGCGTCACGCGACCGAGCAGCCAGGTGTCCTTGCCGGTCCGCACGTCCACCATGCGCGCATGCTTCGGGTCGATCACCGTGAGCTTCTGCCGCAGCCGCTTGTAGCCCAGGCGCTCGACCCAGAGTTCGTACGGTCCCGGCCGCACGGGACCGATCAGGTAGCCCTCGATGCCGCGGCTCTCAAACAGCAGATGCGCGGAGGCGTCACGCCAGCCCTCGCTCGACGACACGACGCCGCCGAGCATGCCGCGATGCAGCAGGTCCAGGTAGTCGAAGCCGCCGTAGGCGAACTCGACGTCGATCAGGGCGCCGCGGATGCGGGAGCCTCGACGCCGCACGGTGCCCTGCACGTGCAGATCGACGGCCAGAAAGGCGCCCTTCACGAGCTTGACCTCGGGCTCGGCCAGGACGACGTCGCTGAACTTGGGCAGTTCGACGCGCGTCGCGGTCGGCGCGTAGCCCTTGGCCCACACGGCCAGGTCCGCAGGCTTGCGCGGATCGAAGCCGCGCAACAGGAAGCGCCCCTGATCATCGGCCACGGCGGTGCGGAAGATCAGCTCGCGCTCGGCCGCGGGATCGCTGCTCCCGTGCTGCCAGCCCTTGCCGAAGGCGCCGATGCGCGCACCCGGAATGCCCGCCCCCTCCTCATCCACGACCCGACCTTCGATGCGCATGCCATGGCGCAGGAGCACGTCGCCGAGGTCCTTCACCTGACCGGGCCGAAGCACGACAGGCGACCGCTGGAAGCGGCGGTCGCGCGCCAGCACCGTGACCTCGACGCCGCGCGGCGGCAAGCCGCGCAGCTCGACGACGCCATCCCGTGGCGCCAACCCACGATCGAAGACGAGATGGCCCGTGTCGGTTCGTACCACCACCTGCACGAAGCCGAGCGGCGCATCGGTGATGGCGTCGACGGCGCGCAGGCGGAGACCTGCGGCTCGTTGGAGCACCAGGTCCAGCGGCTTGCCGCCCGGGGTGACCGCCATCGTCCCGCTGGCGACGAACGGGCCCGGGTCCGCCGCGTTCTCGCTCAAGGGCCCCGCTTCGAAGCCCCACGCCAGGCCGACGCTGGGCGCCAGCGACTCGACGCTGTCGAGGCGGAAGCGCCCCTCGGCATCCGTCAGCGTCTCGATCCCGGCAGCGCGCACGGTGACACCGGCCAGGCCCCGGCCGTAGCGGACATCGGTCGCCCGACCGGTCAAGGGGTCGGCCTTCGTCGTCTTCACGTCGGTCCGCACACCGTCGTGCACGCGTCCCTCGACGCGCCGCGTCGCATCCACGACGGGCGCATCGAACCGGAGCTTCAGCGGATCCCGCAGCGGCAACGCAACACGCTGCAGAAGACTGCGCGCACCGGGCATGTAGGCGCGCAGGAACCAGAGTCGTCCCACGAGGCCGCGCTTCGCGAACGAGCCGTCTGCGCCGCTGACGACGACGAGGTCGCCCGGTTGCTCGAGGTCGCCGTCGCGCGGCTCGTGCGAGACGAGCAGGCGGACGCCCGCGGCGGGAGTCCCGTCGGGCCGCGCCAGCATGCCCACCAAGGCTTCGCCCGGTGCCGGCGTGAGCTCCACGGGGATCTCCTCGCCGGGCCGGCCCTTCACGATGACATCGACCGGCACGCCGGCGCCGCGCACCGAGACGCGCAGCGCGAGCTCAGCCGGCAGGTCGTCCAGCCGGAAGCGGCCGTCGGCGCCGATCGGCGCGCGGCGCGGACGGTCCAGCACCTGGCCCGGGCCGTAGACCTCGCGCAAGACGGCGGCAACCTGCGGCTCGATCTCGACGTGTGCATCGGCTTCACGCAGCTCGGACGTCACGACGCCGAAGATGGTCACCCCCGCCGTCTCGAGCTTGATGTCGCCCGCGTCGGTCGCGAGCGCGCCGACAGCGGGCGGCTGGACGGCTACGCTGTGCTCGCCCCAGCCGGGGGCGCGCACACGGAGCGAGAGCCGCGCGACGGCCGGGCCGTGCCAGCGGAACGTGCCGTCGGCCCGTGTCTCGACAATGGGACCGGCCACGCCGCCCGGTCCGAAGGCCGTGATCCGCGCCCCGCCCTGCGGTGTGCCGCTGCGATCGACGACACGTCCCGTCACGGTCCACGCGGGGTCGAGCGTCACGCGCACATCCCGGTCGACGCCGGGGCGCAGGCGCAAGCGCGGGCCATGGCGCATGTCGCTCGCAAGATCGATGACCACGAGCCCGGGGGGTAGATGGTCGAGCACGAGGGTCCCGCCGGCATCCGTGCGTGGTGCCGGCCCCGGAGGGGCGGGCTCGACGCGCACGGGCACATCCTCGGCCGGACGACCGTCCACCTCGCGCACCCGTACGACGAGCGCGGGCGCCGCCTCGGGCAACTCGATGGTCGCACCATCCGTCAGGCTCGCGGCCGAGCGCGCAAGCCACTGGTGACCCGCCGCGCCGAAGACGACGACCGCCTCGCGCGGACGCACGCGCAGCTTCTGCACGCGCGCGCCGGCCTCCGCCAAGGCCTCGACGTCCGCGCCGTGCACCGTCCGGAGCGGCCCACGCAGTCCGCCCGATACTCCGCGCACGCTGACTTCGACCCACGCGTAGGCCGGCTTGCCCTCGAAGGCCTGTACGGCCGGTCCGGCTTCGCGCGGCGCCTCGGGCAGGAGTTCGTAGTCCGACGTTGCGGTCTCGTCCGAACCCGCGGGCTGGTTCAGCCGGGGGACGATGACCAGTGCGCCCACGCCCAGGATGGCGAGGAAGGCCAGCGCGTAGATCCAGCCTTCGCGGCGCATCGTGCTCTCCAAGTCGGCTCGATCCTACGTCCTCCGCGGGCGTCGCGAGCGGAGCGTCCCTTGGACGCTAGCGGGGCGGGCCTTCCAGCAGCTTCTCCTGCAGGCGCAGGTTGACGTCCTCGACGCGGCCCTCGATCCAGGGAGGGAGCCACGTGACGCGGCGCAGCACGCCGCCCCACTCCGTGAGGCACACGCTGGCGACGGAGCCGCGGACCCGGTCGCTCAGGCCCGCCGGATCGGCCGCGGGGCCGTCGGTCCGACTGAGGGATGGGCCGGCCGGGCCGCTCCCGAGGGCCAGCACGAGATAGCCGACGACCGTCAGGACGACCGCGCCCTTGGCCGCACCCAGCAGCCCGCCGAGGACCCGATCGACGCCGCCACGGCTGCGATCCGGAAAGCGGTGAGCCAGCAGGCGGATGAGGATCGCCCCGGCGACGAGGCCTCCGAAGAGGACCGCCGCCCACGCGGCCGCGAGGCGCTCGCCGGCGTGCAGCTCGAACAGCTTGCCCACCGTGGGCTCCGCGTCCGCCGCATGGTGCGCGGCAAGCCACGCAGCCCCGGCGAGCACGCCCAGCGAGAGCGCCTGACGCAGGCCGCCCTTGCGCGCGCCCCACCAGGTGAAGGCGAGCAGCAAGGCGAGCGCGACCCCGTCCGCCGGCCGCACGACGGCGAGCAAGGACGCCGAGAGGTGGAGGGTCACGTCCGCCATGCGCGCTACGGGAACGCCCGCAGGGAGGAGACGGAGCGGAAGCTGACGCTCCCGTCCGCGGCGAGGGCCACGCGACCCTTCGACATCACGCCCTCGCGCTCGGCTTCGACCAGCACGTCCGCATCCTCGGCGTCATCCTCGACCGTCAAGAAGGCGACGTGGGTGTAGCCCTGCTTGCGCAGCCCACGGCGGATGCGCTCGCGCGGATCCTCACCGGCATCGGGAACGACGGCGCGGGTCGGGTGCGCGCGCGCCGTCCGGAGGCGCGCTTCGAGGGCATCTTCGACCGCCTCGAGACGCGGCGCGAGGGTCGTATCGGGCGCGCGCGCTTGCGGCGGCGCGTGGGCCGCGGCCTCCGCCAGCTCACGGTAGTGCGTCTCCGCGGCGCTGAGCCGGTCGCGCAGCTGCACCATCTCCAGCGCCAGGCGATGTGACGCACGCGAGCTGCGCCAAGCCAGCAGGATGGCGACGGCAGCAGCGACGAGCGCGAGGATGGCGAGGGTGAGGGACACGCCCGGATTGTAGACGGTGGACACCCGACGGAGCGAATCCCGTGTCTAGACGCTCACCAAGAGGGTGCCGGTCGCGAAGACGAAGCACGTCGAGCCGAACAACACGAAGGCGAACAGCGGGATGGCCCGAGAGAGCGGCGCCTCGAGGCTGCTGCGTGCCACACCCAGCCAGATGGCCGCTTGGAGCGGGAGGACCCAGAGCGCCCGGTCGGCCCGCAGGAGTTCGCCGTGGAGGAGGATGTCCGCCAGGAAGAAGATCCCGATCAAGACGCCCAGCGTCGTCGAGGCCTGCAGGGAGACGGCCTTCATGCCGAGCATGCGCGCGCCACCGGCGACGAGGGTCGCGAGCACGATGAGGAGCAGGGCGCCGACAAGCAGGCGTCCCTCGAGCGCGTCAGGGAGCGCCAGGCGCGCGCGGCGGCTCAGGCGCTCGGAGAAGCTTTCGTCCTCGAGCTCGCGCTGTTCTGCGGGCAGAGGACGCTCGGCGCGCACGCTGCCGTCGGCCGAGAGCCGGATCGTGCGGGGCACACCCGGCCGCCCCGTGAGCGGCGGCGCATCGGTCGGCGCCTCCACATCGGAGGCGACGATGCGCGGGGCAGCGTTCGGGTCCTTCAGCAGGTACCGGCGCGTGATCTCCGAACGGCGCAGTGTGATCGTGTTCTCCTCGAGGAAGCCGCTGAGGCGTACCACGATCTTCTCGTCCGTCTCCGTGACGGCGATGCCGCGCACGATCGAGCCCTTGTCGAGCACGAACACTTCCTCGGCCTCGGCCGGAGGGGCCATCCACGCCGACACGGTCGTCAAGACCGCGATCAGCAGGGCAGGAAGCAGCAAGCGCATCGACATCGGTGAGGGAGTCCAGAGAGCCGCCCCGGATGGGGGAAGCCTCTTCTCTTTCGACCAGATGCCCGTGGGGTTGGAGCCCCGCGCCGCGATCCGTTCAGATCGAGACGCCCCCCCCCGCTGCTGCCCCAGGAATCAGGCGTCTGCGCGGGACATCCGCCCGTCGCGCATGAGCAGCCGGGTCGCGGCGCGGGCCGCCACCTCGGGGTCGTGCGTGATCATCACCACCGCCGTGCCGTGCCCGTTCTGTGCCTCGATGAGCTCGAGGATGCGGGCACCGGAGACCGTATCGAGGTTGCCGGTCGGTTCGTCGGCCAACAACAGGCGCGGCCGCTTGACCAAGGCGCGGGCCAACGCCACCCGCTGCTGCTCCCCGCCGGACAGTCGCCCTGGCTCGTGGCGCGCACGCGGCGCGAGGCCCACGGCCTCGAGCGCCTCCGCGGCTCGCTGGCGTCGCTCGGACCGTGCGATGCCGGCGTAGAGCAGCGGCAGCTCGACGTTGCGCAGCGCCGACTCATCACGCAACAGGTGGAAGCGCTGGAAGACGAACCCGATCTGCAGGTTGCGGACGGCCGCGAGCTCGCGGTCGGCGAGCCGTGAGATGTCACGCCCCTCCAAGAGGTAGCGGCCCGCCGTCGGGCGATCGAGACACCCGAGCACATGCAGCAGCGTGGACTTGCCTGAGCCCGACGGCCCCATCACCGCGATGTAGTCCCCGCGGCGAATGATCAGGTCCTGCGGACGCAGCGCTTCGACCGCCACGCTGCCAGCCTGGTAGGTGCGGCCGGCGCCGTCGAGGACGGCGAGTGTGTCGGTCGCCTCGGCGTGGCCGGTGATGTCGAAGGGGTCGTGCATGTCGAGACCGTATCTCCGTTTCAGTTCAGCCGACGGCCGAGCACGCGAGCAGGTTGCAGGCGAGCGGCGTGGCGCGCGGGCACGACGGACGAGAAGAACCCCAGGAGGATCGCGATGCCCGTCGCCGCGATGGCGTACTTGAACTCGAAGCGGAAGGGGAACTGCACGATCTCTCGCAAGATCGCCGCGCCGACGTAGCCGACCGGCAGGCCGGCGAGGCCGCCCACCAAGGACGTCATCACCCCTTCCGCGGTGATCTGCAGCGCGACGTCCCGCCGACGCGCACCCTCGCAACGCCGGATCGCGACCTCTTCGTAGCGCTCGCGGATCGTGATCAGGTTGAGCGTCGAGATCATGACGATCGCGACGAGCACGATGATGATCCACACGACGTTGCCGACGAGGGTCCCCTTGCTGGCCGAAGCGCCGAGCGCGTCCATCCAGTCCTTGCGGACGAACACGCCGATGCCGCCGCGCATGAGGGCGATCGGATCGGTCGCGTCGAGGGACCAGATGGTCATCAGGCGGTCGCGCGTCTGGCCCACCGCCACGTCGGTCGGCAGCACGATGGAGATGCCCGAGTACTCCTCGCCGGCCAGCAGGCGCTCGGGCACGTAGATGTTGCGAAACGACAGCAGGGAGCTGGTGAGGGTGCGGGCCCCCTTGCCCTCGTCGAACGTCTCGAACAGCTCGCGGTAGCGCAGTGGATCCGAGAGGACACCGACGACCGTCATCGCGCGCGCCTGCCCGCGCAGCGTCAACTCGAAGACCTTGCCCACCGCCTGCGCGGGATCCTCGTCGCCGAAGATGCGCTTGGCGGCCGCGTGATCGAGGGCGCACGAGGCGACGCCCTGCTCTCCGACCACGTTGTCTCCGTCGTTCAGCCAGCGGCCGTGCTGAACGGGCACCGTGAGCGTCTTCAGGTAGGCGGGCTGACTGGCCACGACCTGGAAGCGCTCCGTGTGCGCCTCGGCGCCGTTCCGCGCGGCCAGCGTGACGGTCGCCGCAGCCTGGCGGCGGGGCACGATCAGGGCGTCCAGCCCCTGGAGCACGCCACGGATGCTGCGCTCCTCGGCGGGCCCGAGCGACGGACGCGCGGCACCGGGCACCAGCACCGGCAGCCGCCCCACGTCCACGGTGCGTGTGCCGAACATGTTCACGTCGCCGCGGATGTCTTCCTGCAAGCCGAAGGACAGGGAGATCACGTTCACGGTCACGGCGATCGCGATGGCGCTCGTCATGGCCATCAGCGCGGTGCGCATGGGCCGGCGCACGAGATGCAGCAGGCCCTCGCGGCAGATGTCGATGAAGCTCGCGCTTGCGCTACTCATCGGCGAGCCCCCGGACGGGATCCTGCCGCGCGGCGCGGATGGCCGGCAGCAAAGCCGCCAGCAGTCCCACGACCAGCGCGACGCCGCTGGCCCACAGGGCGTGCTGCCACGGGAAGCTCCACGCGAAGCCCGTCACGGGCTCCAGCGAGACGCGCACGTAGGCCAGGCCCATGCCGAGGAAGCAACCGAGCACGGCCCCCACCGCCGCCAGGACGAAACCCTCGATGAGGAACTGGCGGCCGATGTCCTGCTCGGTGGCTCCCTCGGTGCGCCGGATCGCGATCTCCCGTGCGCGTGTCATGGCGTTGAGCAGGCCCAGGTTCATCATCACGACTGCGCCCATGAACAGGCACGCGAGAAACATCGCAAGGCGGGCCGCATCGAAGCGATCGACCGCGTCCCCCATGATCATGGGCAGCACGAGCGGGTACAGGGTGACAGCGGCCTTCTCGCGCTTGGCGAAGGCTTCGCGGACGAGATTCGCCGTGCGCGACACGCTGGCGGGATCCACGCGCACGAACAGCCAGTCGAGCGACGCCTTGGTGGCGCCCGTCGCGGCCGGCAGGGGGGTGTAGAGGCACGCGTCGCTGCGCTTCCACGCATCGCTCACGAGCGGGATGCCCATGGCCAGCAGCAGCGGCCCTCCGACCCGGGCATACATCGGGTGCTCAAGGTCGAAGCCGAGGTCGCTCGTACGGCGCACCTGGGCGCTGCGCGCCTTGGCGACGCCCACGACCTCGAACTCGCGCTCGAGCCCGGGCAGGCGGAACGTCGTGCCGGGGGCGAGTTGTTCGCGGCCCAGCCACGCGGCCAGGCGCCCCTCGACGACGCACCGCTCCGGTCCATCGCCGGCGCGCAGCCACCGCCCCGCAGCGAGCGCCAGCCCGCGGGAGAGCTCAGCCCCGGGCGTTGCCTCGAGGATCGTGGCCGCGTCGCGCGCATCCTCGGCACCGGGCTTCGGCACCTGACGCACGATGCGGACACCTCCGAGGGCCCGAACCGGAATCCCTGCGCTCTCGACCTCCTTGCGCAGCTCCAGCATGTCCGCGGGACGGAGGTCGGTGCGGCGCGCCGCGGTCGGATCGGCGGCGACCGAGATGCGGTCGGCGCCGAGCTCGGCGCCCTGGGTACGAGCGGCCTCGCGCGTGCCCTGCAGCACCGCGCTCGGAAAGATGGCCACGGCGACACCCCACACCGTCCCTTGCAGGAGGAGGAACGTCCGCACCGGCCGCTGACGCAAGCGGCGCAGTGCCACGGCAACGACGGCACGCATGCGCATGCGCCAGAGGCTATGCGCCGACCCAAGGCCTGACGCGAACTACCGGGAGGTGGGCACACCGAGCGCCGGGCGCGCGGTGAATCGGCGTCGGATGCGCGGCGCGGCCCAGAGCAACGCGAGGCAGGCGAGCGCCGCGCCGATGAGCAGCGGCCGAAGCGGGCGCGAGCGGCCAGGCACGGACGGCGGAGCTGCGGTGATGCGCGCGGCGTCCAGCGGCATGCGCGCCCGACCCGGGCGCGTCGACGCGCGGTCGAGCACACCCGTCGCACGGTAGCCCCCACCGATGCCTCGCCCACCGGCCGCCTCCACGAGGTTCTCGATCAGCAGCGGCCAGAACGGCGTGTCGATGGCCGCCGGCTCGCCGCGCAGCGGATCGGGGGCCAGGCGCAGCCGCCGACCGGTGCGCAACAGCACGGGCCACAGGCGCCGCGCACCGCGCCGGGCGAGCAGCACCTGCTCGCCTTCGGCAACCAACTCGGCATCCGCGGCGTAGATCCAACCCGCGCTGGCCGTGGACAGGTCCTCGCTGAGGGCGTCCCGACCGAGCGCATCGGTACCGGCACCTGCCTCGAGGGCCGGCGCGCCTTCGCCGATCGGCTCGAGGTCCAGGACCCACGCGCCACGTGCGGCGGACGGAGCACCGCGCCGCAGGAAGGCCAGCTCCGCGCGTACCGCGTCGCCGCCGGTCAGGCGCGTCGCGCCGTCGGCACCGAGGATCGCGTCGAGCGCCCTGTGGATGCGGCGGGCGAGTGGCGCGGGCAGGCCCGGATCGAGGTAGGTCAGCAAGGCGACGCGCAGCAGCAACACGCCATCGTCCTGCGGCATGGCGTCCTCATGGGGATCGCCCTGCCTGCCCACGAGGCGCACGTTGAGACGCTCGATTCCCTGCGGCAGCGCGAAGATCTGCGATCGCATGCCCTCGGGCGGGATCGAGAGCTCGGGCCCCAGGCTCTCGACCGGACCGCTCGGGCTGATGTGGCCGAAGCTCAGGGCCAGCCGCTTCTCGGTCGGCCCGTGGTTGGCCACGGTGGCGAACACGCTCACCTCTCCGTTCACCGGCCGGACGGAGATCGACACGATGCCCTGGTTCTCGACCTCGGGGTCGCCGACGGCGATCCACTGGACGCCCCCCGTCTCAGCCGGCGGCGCGTCGTCCGAGATCACGATGCGCACGGAGGCCTCGCCCGCCTGCGCGGCGCCGAGCAGGGCCGCAGCCGTCGGGCGACGGGCGCCGACCGCGTCCCGCGCATCGGGAACACTCACGATGTCGAGACGGTCGGCCTCGTCCATCGCCGCGGCGATGGCTGCGCGCGCGGCGAGCACGCGCTCGGCGTAGCCCCGCGCGTCGGGGCGCGCCGTGCGGACGTCGATTGCGACGCGGACCACGCGCCGCGGTTCGCGCTGCACGATCTCGGGCCCGGCTGCCGCGAACGCGAGCAGGGCGGTCGCAGTCAGGGCGAGCAACAGCTCCGCGTCGATGCGTCGGCCGCGCGGCAGCTTCGACGCGTCCGCTTCGTCCTGGAGGAACATGAGCGACGGCAGCTCGATCTCGGGGGGCGTTCGCAGCTTGCGGTGCAGCCACCAGACGAACGGCAGTGCGGCGAGGCCGATCAGCGCGACGGGCACGGCGAGGATCACGGCACCTCCAGCGCAAGCCGACGCAGGAGCGTCTCCGGCTCGACCGACGGCGCGAACGGCATGTAGAGCAGGCCGATCATGTGCGCGTGGTGCGCCCAGAGGTCGGCGTGGGCCTTGGCGCGCGCGGCGATGCGCGCGGCGGCGTGGCTGTCGAGACGCACCGTGCGCTTGGCGCCGGACTCGACGTCGTGCGCCACGATCGTGCTGCCCGGAGAGGGCGCATGGACCTCGGGCACACGCAGATGCAGCAACGCGCCCCGCAGCGCGCGACCGGCGAAGGCACGCAGCACACCGGGGTCGGCCCGCGTCAGCAGGTCAGACACGAGCATGACGCGTGCCCCGCGCGGCACGCGGCGCACGAGCTTCGGCAGCGCCGACGCCAGGTCGGCACGCGTGCGTGGCCGGTCCCGCGAGAGGGCCTCGAGCACACGGCGGACGTGGCCGGGCTCCGACGCCTCGACGAGTGGATCGGCCGCGCCCCCGCGGAGCACGCCCAGGCGGACCTTGCCCCCCTCGCCGAGGCCGGTGGCGCAGGCGAGGGCGGCGGCGCGCGCGCTCGCTCCGCGACCGCCGCAGGGCGCCATCGAGGCGCTCCCATCGAGCCACACCTCGGTGAGCACGTCCTTCTGGGCGTCGAATTGCCGCACCTCGAGTCGGCCGAGGCGGGCCTCGACGCGCCAGTCCACGCGCCGAATGTCGTCGCCGGGCCGGTACTCGCGGTGGCCGCGGAAGAGGAACCGACCGCCCTCGCCGCGGACGGCGCGGCGGCCGTCCGCTACACCCGCGTGGAGACGCCGGACGGCGCCAGGAACGACCGAGAGCAGCCTCAGGAACGACCTCGGAAAGAGCTCGGGATCCACGGACGGCGGTGTGATGACGCTGCTCATGTCCAGGTCTCAACGGTCGGGAGCGGCGGCCGTTCGGACGCGCTCAAGCTTCGTCATCCGTGTAGACCGGGCGGCCGCGCCAGCCGAGTTTCGTGCGGAGGGCCTCGTAGAACGGACCGCCAAACACGCGCACCAGCGTCAGCGGCGAGTGGCCGTCCTGGACGACCACGCGGTCGCCATCGCCGAGCGGGACGGGGGGCGCGCCGTCCACCGTCACCTGGCCGGGCGCACGGCTGCCGCGGACGGTCAGCTCGACGCGGTGCGAGCCCATCAGCACGACAGGCCGGGTCGCCAGGGAGTGTGGTGCGATCGGCACCATGACGAGCGCGTCGACGGTCGGATCGACCAGCGGCCCCCCCGCCGCCAGGGCGTGGGCGGTGGATCCGGTCGCGGTGGCCAGGATCAGTCCGTCGCCAGAGTAGCTGACGGCCATCCGACCGTCGATGTGGACGTTGACGTCGACCATGCGACCCACGTCCTCCCGCCCCACGACGACGTCGTTGAGCGCGAGCCATTCCTGCGACGCGCCGTCCTCCGGGATGAACTCGACGCGCAGCCGCGAACGGAGGCTGGTGCGAAAGTCGCCCGCCAGCCAGCGGCGAATGCCCTCCTGCAGCTGCTCCGGCGCGACGTCAGCGAGGAAGCCGAAGCGGCCGTAGTTCACGCCCAGCACCGGCACGCTGTTGGTGCCCAGGCGGCGGGCGACATGCAGGATCGAGCCGTCGCCGCCGAAGACGAGGATGAGGTCCGGATGGACCTCGCCGAGGTCGATGGCCTCCTCGAGGTCCACGGCATCCACCTGGAGGTGCTCCTCCAGGAACGGCAGGTGGGCCTCCACGCCGGCGGCAACGCCGGCGCGACGGCTGTCGCCGACGATCAGGACATGCGGTCGTTGGTCCGCCATGCGGGCAGGGTAGCCCGCCCGCGGCGGATTCGGGAGCCCGGGCAGCGTTTCGCAAGCCGTAGGTGCCCTGCGATAATCTGCACAGCCCCAAGACCGCGCCCCGCCGTCCGGATCCTGCGTTCCGAGACGGCCGCGCCAGCCTGAGAGATCCACCCATGGACGTCGCCGTGAGCACACACGACTACAAGGTCAAGGACATCAACCTCGCCGCCGAAGGCCGCAAGGACATCGACATCTCCGAGCCGGAGATGCCGGGTCTGATGTCCCTGCGGGAGCGCTACGGCGCCGAGCAGCCCCTGGCAGGCGCGAAGATCGCCGGCTGCCTGCACATGACCGTGGAGACCGCGATCCTCATCGAGACGCTGCAGGCGCTCGGCGCGAGCGTGCGCTGGTCCTCATGCAACATCTACTCGACCGAAGACCACGCCGCCGCTGCGATGGCCGCCGCCGGCACCCCCGTCTTCGCCTGGAAGGGCGAGACCGAGGAAGAGTACGAGTGGTGCATCGAGCAGTCGCTGGTCTGGCCGGACGGCAGCGGCCCGAACATGCTGCTCGACGACGGCGGTGACCTCACGGCGATCGTGCACGACCGCCATCCCCAGCTGCTCGATGACATCAAGGGCCTCACCGAAGAGACGACGACCGGCGTCAGCCGCCTCTACCGCATGTTCGACAAGGGCGAGCTGAAGGTGCCGGCGATCAACGTCAACGACTCGGTCACCAAGTCGAAGTTCGACAACCTCTACGGCTGCCGCGAGTCCCTCGCCGACGGCCTCAAGCGCGCCACGGGCGTGATGATCGCCGGCAAGGTGGTCGTCGTGGCCGGCTACGGCGACGTCGGCAAGGGCTGCGCCCAGTCGATGAAGGGTCTCGGCGCGCGTGTGCTCATCACCGAGATCGATCCGATCTGCGCCCTGCAGGCCGCGATGGAGGGCTACGAGGTCACGACCATGGCGAAGGCGGCCGCGGAGGGCGACATCTTCGTCACCGCCACGGGCTGCAGCCATGTCATCGACGGCACGCACCTCGAGCAGATGAAGGACAACGCCATCGTCTGCAACATCGGCCACTTCGATCACGAGATCGACGTCCGCTGGCTCGAGGTCACCGACGGCTGCAGCGAAGAGAACATCAAGGACCAGGTCGACCGTTTCACCCTGCCGAACGGCCGCCGGATCATCCTGCTGGCCCGCGGCCGGCTCGTGAACCTCGGTTGCGCGACGGGCCACCCGTCGTTCGTCATGTCCAGCAGCTTCACGAACCAGGTGCTGGCGCAGCTCGCCATCTGGCAAGCCGACCCGGCCTACGAGCTCGGCGTGCACGTCCTGCCGAAGATGCTCGACGAAGAAGTGGCCCGCCTGCACCTCGGCAAGCTCGGTGTCGAGCTGACGACGCTCACCGAAGAACAGGCCGAGTACCTCGGCCTGCCCCTCGGTGGCCCGTACAAGCCTGACTGGTACCGCTACTAAGGCGGGCGACAAGAGGAGCGCCCTCCCCCATGGGGCACAATGACCCCGGGCAAGATGACACGACCCGGCAGGGACAGGCCGTCGCCTTCCTCGCCGAGGCGCGCGTCATCGTGGACGGTGCGCTCGAGCATTGGCTGCCGGACGACCTGGACGGCGCGCCCGGCCTCGCCGAGGCGATGCGGTACTCCGTCCAGGCCGGCGGCAAGCGGCTCCGGCCGGCCCTCGCCCTGGCAGCCTGCCGCGCCGTCGGCGGCGAGGATGCGGCGGCCCTGCCGTTCGCGTGCGCGGTGGAACTCATCCACACCTACAGCCTCATCCACGACGATCTACCGGCGATGGACGACGACGATCTGCGCCGCGGCCGTCCGACGAGTCACAAGATGTTTGGCGAAGCCATGGCCATCCTCGCCGGCGACGCCCTACACACGCTCGCTTTCGACGTGCTCCTGACGCACACCGACGACGACGCCATCGCCGCGGCGCTCGGTCGGGAGCTCGCCACCGCCTCCGGTTCGATGGGCATGGTGGGCGGTCAGGTAGATGACCTCGCCGGGGGCGGCATCGCCCCCGACGCCGATCGCCTGCAGCGCATCCACGAGCGCAAGACGGCCGCGCTCATCCGTGCGTCGGTGCGCGGCGGCGGACGGGCCGGGGGCGCATCCGAGGCACAGCTCGACGCGCTCGGCGCCTACGGCGCAGCCATGGGCCTCGCGTTCCAGATCACCGACGACATCCTCGACGTGACCGGCACGGCCGAGACGCTGGGCAAGACGCCGGGCAAGGACGAGCGCGAGCAGAAGATGACGTACGTGGCGCTCGAAGGCGTGGACGGCGCGCAGGCCCGGGCGGACCGCGAGATCCTACGCGCTCGGGAGGCTCTCGCTGGCCTCGGCGGCCAGCTCCCCGGCCGTGAGCTGCTCGTCGCGCTTGCTGAGTTCGTCGCGCACCGCGACCGTTAGGCGGCGGTAGCCCAGCGCGAAGAGCAGCAGCGAGAACACCAGCGCGAGCACGGCGCCACCCGTGATCGCAACGCTCTCGGCCGTACGCTCCGCGACGAAGCCCTGCAGCATGCCCCCCAGCGGGAACGCCGCGCCGAAGATGAGCGCCCAGATGCCCATGACGCGCGCGCACAGGTGATCCGGCACGGTCTCCTGGACCGTCGTGTTCGCGCTCGCCATGAAGCCGACGTGCGTGAAGCCCGCGATGATCATCGCGATGCAGGCGAGGGGGACCGCGGTCGTCCACGCCATCAGCAAGGCGGCACCGCAGCCGATCCACACCATCGCGAAGATGTTGCCGATGCGGCGCCCGCGCCCTCCCGAGCCCGACGCGACCCACAGCGCCGCCGCGAAGGAGCCGGCTCCGGACGCGGCCATGAGCCAGCCGTAGCCGCGCGCGTCCAGGTGCAGGATCTCCTTCGCGATCGCCGGCATGAGCACGCGGAAGGAGAGCAGCAGACCCACGACGCCCGCGGCGCAGAGGACGAGGGTGCGCGTGACCTCGTGGCCGGCCACGTACCGGAAGCCATCGGCGAGCTCCCGCAGCGGATGTTTGGTCTCCGCGGGCCGGACCTGGGGCGGAAGATCCATGCGCAGGAGCTGGACGGCCATCAACGCGGAGGATGCGCCGACGACGAGGAAGCATGTACCGGCCCCGCCCAGCGCGTAGATCATGCCCGCCGCCGCGTTGCCGATGGCGTTCATCATGTGGAAGCCGGCGGCCGTGAGGCCGATGGCGTTCGGCAGTTGGCGCACGTTCACGAGACGGCGGACGATCGCGTGGCGTGCTGGCAGCTCCATGCCGCGCAGGCACGAGATGAGCAACGTCATGACGATCAGCTCGGTCCACCCCACGAGTCCCTGGAGGATCCCCAGCCCCAGCAGCCCGTTCACAGCGGCGACGGCGAAGTAGATGACAACCAGGTAGGTCCGCTGGTCGACGCGCTCGGCCAGCACGCCGGCGAGCGGCGCGATGGGCACCCACGGGAGCAGGCTCGCCACGGTGATCCAGCCGAGAGCCTCGCGGCTGCCGGTGAGCTCGAACGCGAACCAGGCCGTCGCGGCGATGCGCAGCCAGAACCCGGCCATGTTGAAGAGCAGGCCGAAGTAGTACTGGCGGAAGACGGGCTGTTGGAACGACGCAAACGTGCGTGCGCGCCAACCACCCCCAGGCGTGGACATGGCGACCTAGCCCCGGTCGTCGGCGGCGTCGCTGTCTTCGGACGCCTTGACGCCCGTCAGGGGCAGCTCGTCGCCGACGCGTAGCGGGCGCTCGATCGCGTTGCCCTCTTCGTCCTCACCGACGAGCTCCGCGAGCCGAGCCTCGGCATCGTCCAGCAGCGCCCGGCAGGCCCGCAGGTGCTCCACGCCCTCGCGGTAGCGGCCGAGGGAGGTCTCCAGCGGCAACTCCTCGCCTTCGAGATCACGCACGACGCTCTCCAGGGCCTCGAGGCGTTGCTCGAAGGTGGGCTTCTGTCCCTTGGATGTGCGCTTGGCAGCCATGCCGCGAAGGATACCAGTCCGACTCCCGGGCGCCCCGCCCTGGCGGCGCACCCAGACGTTTCGTGTACGGACTCCTCCGACCGCGTGAAGATACGGGCGTGTCGGTATCTCTCCTCGTCCTCGTCGTTGCCTTCTACGCCGCTGTCGCGACGGGCTACCTCGAGGCGCGCCGCCGCCGGGAGGCCCCGCCCACGTGGGCGCGCTGGGCCGGCCCCATCTCCGTCGCGGCCCACCTCGCCGGGCTGATGGTGCTCAGCGCCTCGATGTCCCGAAGCCCCTTTGCGACAGGGAGCCAGGCGATCTCCTTCCTGGCGTTCTCGCTCGTCGCGCTCTACCTGTTGCTCGAGATCCGTAGCCAGGTCGCCACCCACGGCGGCGGCTTCTACGCGGTGGCGGCAGCGCTGACCGCGATGAGCGTCCCGGGGCTCGTTGAGGCCGGCCCCGCCACGCTCGCGAACATCCCCCGGGACGCCGCGCGCAGCCTGCATGTCGGGCTCTCGCTCATGGGCTCCTCCGCCGTGCTCGCCGGTGGGCTGCTGGCCATGGGCTACCTCGGCACGTACCGGCGGGTGAAGTCGCGCCAGCTCACGGGAGGGACGACCGGGCCCTCGCTCGGCGGCTTCGAGCGGCTGGCCCGGTTGGCGTCCCTGCTCGGCATCGTCCTGCTCGTGCCGTCGCTCTCGCTCGGCATCCGCGTCGAGCGCGTCGCCGGCGCGGTCGACATGACTCCCCTCACCGTCACGATGGGCGTCGTCATGACGCTGGTCTGCGCGGCCTTCGCCATCTGGTGGCGTCGCCCGCGCCGCGGCGCACTGGCCGCGTGGCTCAACGTGATCGCCGTGCTCGTGCTCATTGTGGGCTTCGGCGTCGTCCACCCGCTCGTGCTGCGAGGCGGTGCATGAGCGCGAACATCTTCCACGTCGGGGTGGATCACCACCTCGCGCCGCTGGATGTGCGCGAACACATCGCCCTCGGCGCGGACGATGCCGTGCGCGTCGCGCAGGCGATCGTGGCCGAGGGCTGGGCGACCGAAGTTGCGCTGCTTTCGACCTGCAACCGCACCGAGATGTACGTCGCGACGCCGGAAGCCGAAGGCGGCGACCTGGCACTGGGCGCATGGATCCGCAATGTGCCCGGCGCGCCGGCACCGTCGAGCGGCTGCTATCGCCACCAGAGTGGTCGCAGCGCGGCGCAGCACATGCTGCGTGTGGCCTGCGGGCTCGAGTCCGCGATCATCGGCGAGACCGCGATCCAGGGCCAACTGCGCAGCGCGCATGAGCGCTGCCTGGAAGCAGCCACGATTGGCCCCGTGCTCGACCGACTCTTCCAGTCGGCCCAACGCGCGGGCAAGCGCGCCCGCAGCGAGACCAGCATCAGCGACGGCGGCGTGTCGCACGGCAGCGCCGTGGCCCAGGTCGTCCGGCGCATCTTCGACTCGCTCCAGGGGCGCCGCGTGCTCGTCGTGGGCGCGGGCCAGATGGCATCCCAGGCCGCGCGCGCCGTGGCCGAGATCGACGACGTCGACTTCGCCATCGTCAATCGAACACGGGCGCACGCGGAAGCGTTGGCCCAGGCCCTCTCGCGGCAGGCCGACGTCCACGCGCTGGAGGAACTGCCCGGCTTGCTCGAACACGCGCACGTCGCGATCTTCGGCGGCGGCGCCGGCACGCTCGGCGTCGACGCCATCGACGCGGCCGTACGCAAGCGGCGCGACCACCTGCTGCTTGTCGACCTCGGCGTGCCGCGGCTGGTGGACGCCAAGGCGGCGGACCTGCCCGGCATCTTCCTCTACGACCTTGAGTCGCTGGAGCAGATGGTGGCGGGCGCCCTGGCGGCCCGCCGCGAGTCGATCCCGCAGGTCGAAGCCATCGTCACGAAGGAGCTCGAGGACTTCCGCACGTGGCAGCGCGGACGCCGGGCCCTGCCTGCGATCCGCACGCTGAACGAGTGGGCCGAGTCGATCCGCCGCAGCGAGCTGGCCTGGCTGCCCGACGACACGCCCGACGAGATGCGCGAACGCATCGAGACCCTGACCCGACGCCTCGTCAAGCGCCTCATGGGCCGCGCCGCGGCGCGGGTCGTGAAGGGCCACGGGGCCGAAGATCCGAACCTGCCCACAGCCGACGACCTCCGCAGCGTCTTCGGCCTGGACGAGGGAGAGTCCACGTGACGCGATTGTTCGAACGTGCCGTGCGCGGTGAGCCGGTGGAGCGCTTCCCCGTCTGGATGATGCGCCAGGCGGGCCGCTACCTGCCCGGCTACCGCGCCATCCGTGCCAAGACGCCCTTCCTCGAGCTCTGCCGCACGCCGGAGCTGGCGGCGAAGGTCACGCTGGAGCCGATCGAGCTGTTCGGCATGGACGCCTCGATCGTCTTCGCCGACATCCTGCTGACGGGTGATGCGATGGGTTGTGAGGTCACGTTTCCCGAGACGGGCGGGCCGAAGTTTCTCGACCCGATCCGCACACCGGCGGACGTCGACCGGATCCACGCAGCCGATGACGAGCGCACACGCTGCGTCGCCGAAACGATCGCGATCCTGCGCCGCGAGCTGCCCGAGAGCACGTCGCTGATCGGCTTCTCGGCCGCGCCGTTCACGCTGTGCGCCTACATGATCGAGGGTGGCTCGAGCCGTGACTACCTCATCACGCGCCGCTTCGCCCACGCGCATCCCGCGGCCTTCGAACGCCTGATGGGCCTGGTGGCGGACGCGCTCATCCCCTACCTGCGGGAGCAGTTCGAAGCCGGCGCCGACGTGCTGCAGCTCTTCGATACGTGGGGTGCTGTGCTCGAGCCCGAGCTCCACCGCCGATGGGTCATCCCCATGACGCGCCGCGTCATCGACGGCCTCGGTGCCGATCGACCGCCCGTCATCTACTTCGGCGGGTTGGGCGGCGAAGGCCGGCTGCGCTCCGGGGTCGAGACGGGCGCGGACGCGCTCTCCGTGGACTGGCAGACCGATCTCGCCCGTGCCTATGCCACCGTCGGCGATCAGGTCCGCCTGCAAGGGAACCTCGATCCCGCGATCCTGCTCACGGACCCCAAGAGGATCCGCGCCCGCACGCACGAGATGCTCGCGCGCGTCCCCGCCGGCAAGGCGCACCTCGTCAACCTCGGTCACGGCATCCACAAGGACACACCGACGGAGAACGCAGCCGCCTTCATCGAAGCCGCGCAGTCCTTCGTTCCCACCCAGGAGGCCGGGGCCGACGCCAGAGCATGAGCGAGCGCTACGACCAGATCGTCGTCGGTGGCGGGATGTCCGGCCTGGCTCACGCGTGGTGGTCGGCCCGGCGCGGCGAGCGCGTCGTCGTGCTCGAAGCCGGCGAGCGCGTCGGCGGCGTCATCGCGACGGCCGAGACGAGCGGCTACCGCTACGAACGCGCCGCGACGTCGGTGCCCTCACGGGCCAGGCACCTCCTCGACCTGCTCGCGAGCCTGCCCGAGCCGCCGCCGCTGGTCGCGTCCGAGGATGCGGCCGAGCGACAGTTCCTGTTCGGACGCACGGGCCTCGTCGACGTGCCTCGCTCCTTGCCGTCGTTGCTCACGACACGTCTGCTCACGTCGCGCGGCAAGCTACGCATCCTCGGCGAGGTGCTGCGCGGCCGTCGTCGCGTCACCGGAGCGGAGACGCTGCACGACTTCGTACGTCGCCGCTTCGGGCGCGGCGTCGCCGAGGCGTTCCTGCGCCCGTTCACGAGCGGGATCTACGGCGCCTCCCCCGACCGCCTCGGCGCCGCGGACGCGTTCCCGAAGCTCGTCGCGATGGAGCGCCGGCGCGGCAGCGTGCTCCGCGCCCTGCTCGCGGATCGGGACCCGAGCGCCGGCAAGCGCAAGGTGCTGCTGCCTCAAGGCGGCATGGAGACCATCCCGCGCGCTATCGCCAGCGCCCTCGGAGATCGTGTCCGGCTCCGCATGCCCGTTACGCGGCTCGAGCCGGGCGGCCGTGGTCACGGCGCGATCGTGCATCTCGCGGACGGCAGCGCGCTGGAGGGAGACGAGGTCACGCTGGCCATCCGTGCCCCGGCGCAGCAGGCCCTGGTGGCCGAGACGCATCCGCGCGCGGCCGACCTGCTCTCGGGTGTGACCTACGTTCCGATCGTCGTGGTGGCCGTCGGCTACCCGCGGACGCAGGGCCCCTCGGTGCCTGCCGGCTTCGGCGCCCTGCGCGGGCCGCGCTCGCGCGCGCGTGTGCTGGGCGCGACCTTCAATGCGCAGCTGAGTCCGGGCGTCGCACCGACGGGCCACGAGTTGGTGACGTGCTACCTCGGCGGCAGCGAAGATCCCGAGGTGCTCTATCTCTCCGACGACGAGCTGCGCCGCGTCGTGCTCGGCGATCTCGAGACGGCGCTTGGCGGCACTGTCGAACCCGACCTCTTCCAGATCTGGCGCTGGTCGCAAGCCATCCCGCTCTTCGCACCCGGCCACCGCGCTCGCATGGCGGAGGTCGCAACCGATCTCGCCCGCAGCCGGCTACGCCCGCTGGGTTCGCATGCGACAGGCGTGAGCTTGAACGACTGCTGCCGGCCACTCGCACCGCTGCGCGCGCCGCTCGCCGCGGGCTTGGTGCGCGCATGACGGCACGCCGCCACACGCCCCTTCGCCTCGTGCCGGTCCTCCTCGGAGCGTGCCTCACGCTCCTCGGGGGATGTGCGGACACGTCGGACACCGGCCGCCCCGCACCGGAGGCGCGCGTCCGACTGCACGTGGGCGATGTCCCGGTCGACGTGCGCGTGGCCTCCCGCTTCGCCGAGCGCCGCCGCGGGCTGGGTGGCGTCGCTACGCTTGGGGCGAACGAGGGCATGCTCTTCGTCTACCGCAAGCCCGACGCACGCCAGTTCTGGATGCGCGGCTGCCTGATCGCTCTCGACATCGCCTTCCTGGACGACGCCGGCACGGTCGTGCAGCTCGACACGCTCGATCCGCCGGTGCGGGCCGGCGGGGAAGCGGCCGAGACGCGACGGTCGCCGCCCGTGCGCTACGTGCTGGAGGTGCGGGCCGGCTTCTTCCACCGTCATGGCCTCGGCGAGGGTTCGCGCGTCGAACTTCCCAGCTCCGTGGACCCGGCACGCGCCGACCCCTAGCCTCGGTCGGAAGCGCCCTCCTGCTTGGCCGAACGATCCACGCGCGACATGGCGTCTTCAGACAGAGCCTGGCCCGGCGATCACATGCGCAGCATCGGGCACGCGCCGTAGTAGGTGACGCGTGTGCGGTAGCTGGATCGGACCACCGCGGTCTTCCAGTCGACTTCGAGTACCTCGCCCTTCGGCGTGAGCGCGTACAGCGTCGTGCCATCCCAGATGAGGCCCCAGACGTCGTCGAAGGTCGTGATGCTCGTGGCGGCCGTAGCCCCCTTCTTCGCCTCCGGCGTCGGCGCGACCGTTCCGGGGGCCGCCTTCTTCTTGGGCGCTACGCCCTTCCTGCCGGCGACCTTCGCGCCGGCGACCTTCTTCGGAGCGCGGCGGAAGATGCCGATGTCCTTGGCCTTCCAGGTCTTGGGATCGAGCCGTACGAGATGGCAGCGTGCTCCACGGTTGACCGAGGCATAGAGCGCGTCGCCGACCCAGGCGAGGTCGCCGTCACTCCCCCACGAGTCCCCCATGTCGCCGAGCACCGTGGCCAGCCCCGTCTTGAGGCTGACCTGGCAGAGCGAACCTCCCTCCAGCGCAAAGAGACGCCCTTGATCATCGAAGGCGAGCGCATTGAACTGGGCGAAGACGGTGCGGCTGAGTTCCCCGATGCGCTTGGACTTGGCGGGATCGCGCATGTCGATCTTGTAGAGCGTGGTGAAGGAGATGGCGTAGAGGCCGTGCAGGTCGGAGAGGGCGAGGTCGGTGAGCGACGGCGTGAAGCTCTTCGTCTTCGCACCCCTGGTCTCGGTGATGACGACCTTGCCAAGCAGCTCGGTCTTCTTCTCGTCCGGGAGGACACGATAGATGCGTCCGCCCTCGTCCGTGGCGTAGCCGCGCGCGTGCGCGGACTTGGCCGCCCCGACCAGCGTGACGACCAGCGCGGCGACGATCGAAAGCCCCAAAACGACGCGCTGCATGCTCTGCCTCCTCGGAGCAATCCTAGGCCCCCGCGAAGGGGCCAGCGCCACGAACGCAAAGCGGGCCGCGACGCTTGCGCGTCGCGGCCCGATGAGGGCTGTCGGCCCCGGGGGTTCACTCCAGGGCTCGAGCGAAGTCGAGGGGCGTGAGCCCCCCCACCTCGGGGACCGATCAGGCCCCCTCATGACATGCGCCTGGAGAGCGCTACTTGCCGAGCTGCGACCCGATACCGCCCGCAGCCTGCTGCGCTGCTTCCAGCGCCTTGCGGGTGCGATCGGCCTCGGCCTTGGCCGCGTTGGCGGCGCGCTGCGCATTCTCGAGGTTGGCCTCGGTCGTGGCGGACGGCGCCCTGCTGTGCTCCTCTTGAGCGGCCTGGAACGCGGCAGCAGCCTTCGTCAACTCCGTGTTGGCGTTGTCCGAAGCGGTCTTGGCTGCATTGAACGCCTTGCCGAGTTCCTCGTCCGTGGGCGCCTTCGCGGTCGGCTCGGCACCCGTCTTCGGGCTCGTGCCCGTGCTCGGTACGCCCGTACTCGGAACGCCCGTACTCGGAACGCCGGTGCTCGGCGTGCCAGCGCCGTTGGTCGCATCCAGGACACGCTGCATGTCAGCGATGTTCTGGTTCAAGCGATCCATGTCACTCTCGAGAGCAAGTGCCTTGGCTTCGGCGGCCTGGGCTGCTTCGCGGGCGGTGTTCGCCGCCTCACGGGCCTCCTCCGCTGCCATGCCAGAACGAACCATCTGCTCTTGCTGCTCGCGCGTCGGCGCAGCGGCATCCTCGACGGCCTTGCGCGCCTCGGTCGCGGCGGCCTCGGCATCCTTGGCCTTGGCTTCGGCCGCCGTGGCCGTGTCCGCAGCGATGACCGACGCCTGCTGCGCGTTCGTGACGTCCTGCTGCACTGTGTCGCGCTCGGCAGTCATCCCATCGAGCTGCTTCTGCGCGCGCTGCGCGTCCGCCATCGGGTTGGCCTTCATGCCATCCTCGGAGGTCGTGCCTTCGCTGGGCGTCTCGGTCGAGCCCGTCTTGGAGCCGGTCTTGGAGCCGGTCGTCGGGGTGACGCCGCGGCCGTCGCTCTTGGCGCCACCGGTGGCGTCGGCGATCGTGGCCGTGGGCAATGCGCCCTTCTGGATCGGCGACCAGGCGGTGATGCCCAGGCCGTTCTCACGAGCGACGAGACCACGCTGGCCCTTGCCGCTGACGTGCGGCGCGACCGTGGCGAAGAGCTCCGAGCTCTCGGCTTCGAGGCGACGCAGGGTCGTCACGATGCCGCGCAGCGGCTGCGAGGAGTTCGGGTGCGCTGCGATGATCGACAGGTTGGCGACGAGCGCCTCGGAGTAGAGGCGGTTGTTCTCGAGGATGACCGCTTCCGCGATCTTGCGCGTGATCACCGGCTGACGCTTCATGTGTCGGCTCTTGCGCACCTTCTCGAGCTGACGCTCGGCCTTGGTGCGGCGGACGACCTTGAAGTCGGACGTGATCGGACGACGGCTGTCCTCGAAGTAGAGGCCCCACTTGATCTTGCTGTTGACCTTGACGTGCTCGAGCACCTCGGCCGGGATCGGGCGGACGGTCGTCACGCTCTCGGGGTTGAACTTCTCGCGGTAGAGGACCTTGCGCCCGCTACGGAACTCGAGGCTGGCGTCGCCGCCGTAGGCCTCATCCGCCTCGACGGCGAAGTTGATCAGGCCGTCCTTGCGAACGTCCTTGGCGGGCCAGAGCAGGACCGCGACGGCCTGCTTGCCGGCGCGACCACGCGTGGTCTCCGGAGCGACCCACGGGGCCATCTCAAGACCCTCGGACGCCATGAGCTTCGCCAGCACGCTCGGACCCGAGGGGTCGATCGAGTCGAGCGAGGCTTCGATGGTCTTGGTTTCGCTCGCGGCGAGCGTCACGGTCGTCTCGAAGGTCTTGAAGCCGTCGACCTTCAACTCGACCTTCTGGGCCCCGGCCGGCAGGGCAATGACCTGTCCGCTTTGTCCGTGGCTCACGCCGTCGATGAAGACCTCGGCCTGCGGCACGCTCTTCACCGTCAACGATGCGTTCTGATCCGCCTGGCCACACCCGATGAGTGCCAGCGCGAGCGAGAGGGTCAAGACCCCCGCGATGCTTCGAAGATGCGTCATCTTCGTCCTCCTTGTTGGGCCGGACCCTCACGGGACCAACCTGCTGCGCCCGTAGCCCTTGGTTCGCGTTGGAGGGCGCACCCGCCGCGATGTGTCTCTTGGAGCCGGGTGGTTACCCGACTTCCAAGGGACCAATGTAACAAATCGCGTTCCGGATTGAGGCTGCACCTGTAAATTAGGGCTATCAGCTTGCGCGGGAAGACCTTATGAGAACTGAGGCGAACATGAGGCTGACATCAAGTTGGTTACTTTGTTTCCGATTCCAACGGGACTTTGACAGAAGTCCCGGCCGCTCGCGTCAGTCCGCGAGGCCCCAGAGGACCCACGCTGCCCAGTAGCGCGGGTGGCTCCAGCGGGGCTGGGCGCGGATCTCTGCCTGGGCCTGGCGGAGCGCCTGGGACGCCGAGGAACGTCCCGCGCGCCACAAGGCGTGGAAGCGCGTCATCAGCGCTTGCGTAGCCAGGTCGTCGACCTTCCACAGGCTCACGACCACGCGCGGGGCGCCGGCGCACATGAAGGCGCGCATGAGCCCCACCAGCCCCTCGCCCTTCATGAACCGGCCGCGGCCCGTGTTGCAGCCGGAGAGCACGACGAGATCCGCCGGCAGCCGCATCCCGTAGACCTCGAGCGCCGTGAGGAAACCGTCATCGCCCGGCTCGGGCGTCAGGGCGAGCGCGGAGAGCGTCGGCGTGCGTGGATCGATCAGGCCGTGGCAGGCGAGGTGGATCGTGCTCCAGCGCTCGTTGGTTGCGGCAACCTCCGTGAGGCTGCGCACCGTGGCGTACGTGCCGAGCAGGCGTTGATCCTTGGGGCCTGTGATGGCTGTCACCTCGTCGCGCGTCGCCGGCAGAGCCTCGAGGGGCACACCCTCGGCGTACACCTTCAGGCTGTGGCCCTGATGCTCGATGACGTACACCGGGTCGCCGACCGCCAACACGCGGCTGCCCGTGCGCTTCTTCTCGTCGCCGAGCAGGCGCAGCGTAGTCCCTGAAGGCAGGCAGGCCACCTGCAGCGCCGGCTCCTTCTCCATGAGCAGCGGGAACGGCATGTAGCAGAGAGGGCCGTCGGGGCTCACGAGAAGGCGCTTGGTACCGGGCGGCAGCTCGAGCGGATCGATCACGAGCTCACGCAGTCGGCCCGCGCGCGCCAGCACGGCGTGCTCGCCGTCATCCGAATCGGCGGAGCCCGCACGCAACCCCTCGCAGGCCTTGCGCAGCACGGAGGTGTTGCCCAGCCAGACGATGCGCGCACCGGCAGGCGTGATGACCAGCGCATGGGCCTGGAACGGCAGGAGCGCGTAGAGCACGAACACATCGCCCTCCGCGAGGCTCCCGCGGATGTCGGCCAGGGAGTCCGGCACGGGATGGAAGACGCTCGCGACGCTCTTCGCCTCGCGCTGCAGCCGCTGCTGGACGGCACGATAGGCCGAGCGTGCGGCCCGCACCTCGTCGTCCGCGGCACTGAGCTCCTTGCGCTTGCGCGCCGCGCGGGCAGCAAGATACTCGCGCCCGGCAGCCGCCAGGCGGCGTCCTGCGGCGAGCTCGGCTTCGAGCAGGTCCTGCGGAATGCCGCGATGGCCGCCCCGACCGCCCAGCCCCTCGAGGAGGGCGCCGGCGCGGCCATGCTCCAGGAACTCCACCGCGAGGTCGACGCGTCCCGTGCGGAGCGCCACGGCGAGGCCGGCGTCGAACACCCAGCCACGCCGCTCCCGCAGGCCGACCACGTGCTCATCCGCGAGCCCCGACGTCACCTCCAGCAGCACATCGAGCGCACGCCGGATGCGCTGGACCGCGCGCTCCGGCATCTTCTTGCGCAGCCAGACGAGGGCGTGCACGACCAACAACTCGACCTCGACGATGCGCGCGGTCTCCGAGCTCACGCTTTCGAGCGCCGTGTCGATCTGCTGCAGGGCGTCGTCGGGCCGGTCCATGGCCAGCAGTGTCTCGGCCATCGCGCAGCGCGTCCGGACGGCGTCGGAATCGTCGGCGTCTTGCAGATCGAGGGCCTGACGGTAGATGTCGAGGGCCGTGCGGTAGCCACCCTGGACCTTGCGCACACGACCCAGGCTGAAGAGGGCCTTCGCCGTGGCACGGTGATCTCGAGCGCCCTCGTAGATGGCGCGTGCCTCCTCGAAGCAGCGCAACGCGTCGGCGATCTCGCCGAGGTGGAAGTGGAGGCTGCCCAGGTTGCCGAGCACGTCGGCGGCGTCCACGGTGCGCACGTCCCCGTGCAAGGCGCGGGCTTGGGCGTAGAGCGTCCGGGCACGATCCGCATCGCCGAGGTTCTGGTGCACGGTCCCGAGCACGTTCAGCACATAGGCCTTGTGTGCCTTGTTGCGCGTACCAGCGAGCAGCGCTTGGGCACGCTCGAGAACATCCAGCGCAGGGCCGTACTCCGCCCGTCGCAGGTGTACCAGCCCCATCGACCCGAGGGCATGCGCTTGGCGGCGCTTGAGGCCGAAGCGGGCAAAGGCGGCGGCGGCGGCGCCCAGTTGGTCGAGCGCTCGGCCGTAGTTGCCCACGCGACCGTAGATCGCGCCCAGGTCGCAGCGACTGCGCGCGGCCCCCAGGCCGTCCCGCCGCTGGGTACGCAGGACGACCACGCGACGCGCGGCGGCCAGCACGTCGCCGTCCTCCCCGATGCGGTCCGAGCAGTGCAGTGCCCGGAGTCGTGCGCCCTCCTCCGCCTTCGGGAGCGCCGCCTGCTGTGCCGCATCCGCCGCGGCGGAAAAGAACCGTGCGGCCGACCGCCAGCGGCGGGCCGCGTAGTGCCCGCGGCCCTCGATATCTGCGCTGGCAACGGCCTCCGGGAGGCGGTCCTTCCCGGCCTTCTCCTTGAAGCCGTCGCCCGTCGTCAGCAAGCGGAAGCGGTGGAAGTTGCTCGCTCCGACGACGTGCGAAGGATTGGTTCCCGAGAGGGGGACGAGGACGGCGTCGGCGTCGGGACCGGTCGCCGATCCGCCGTGGCGCGAAGGCTCGGCCTCGTCGCCGCACCCGCCGCCCAGCACCGGCACCGCGGCGAGCAGGAGCAGGCAGAGGTGGCGAAGGAGGTGCATGAGCGCGGCGCATTCTACGCCTGCATGCGGCTCGCAACCGAGGGTCGTGCTGGCGCACGCGCGAACGGCGTGGTCGAATCCCGCGCATGCGCGCCTTCGAGGAACTCACCTACCGCGGCCAGGTCGCCCGCATGCGGGCGCTGGCCCGGATCGCCCTCCCGCGCTGGGGTCTCAAGCGCGACGCACCTCTCAAGCTGTGTGGCCACGGTGAGAACACGGTGTTTCAGGTACGCGACGGGCGCGGGCGCCCCTACACGCTGCGCATCCACCGTCTGGACTATCAGACCCCCGCCACCATCCGCTCCGAGATGGAGTGGCTCGCCGCGCTCGACCGCGATACGGATCTCCATGTGCAGCAGCCGCGCCAGGGCCGTGACGGCGAGCTGGTCCAGCGCGTCGCGCATGCGGGCGTGCCGGGCGAGCGCAGCGTCGTCCTCATGCGCTGGAGCGACGGCCGCCTGGCTGGCCTTCGTCGGGGTCCTGCCTACTACCGAGCGGTCGGCGAGCTCGCGGGGACCCTGCATGCGCACGGACAGACCTGGAAGAAGCCGCGCGGTTTCACCCGGCGTGCCTGGGACGAGAAGGAGCTGCTGCTCGAGCCGGCCTTCGGCGACCCGTTCGCGGCACCCGGCCTCCGCGCGAAGGACCGCGAGCAGTTCCGTGCCGCGTGCGACAGGGTCCTCCGCGCCGTCAAGCGCCTCGGCAAGAGTCGGCGTACGTGGGGGCTCATTCACGCGGATCTTCACTGCTGGAATGTGCTACGGCACGAAGGCACCCTGCGGCCGATCGACTTCGATGACTGCGGCACCGGTTGGTTTGTCTACGACATGATGATCGCGGCCGCGTCCCCCGTTTGGGCCACGCCGGCGTACGAGCCCACGATGGAGGCCTTCCTCGAGGGCTACCGTGAGGTCCTGGCCTTCGAGCAGGACGACCTCGACTACGTCCAGCCGTTCTTCGTGGCGCGCAACCTCGACTTGGTGGGGTGGTTGGTGAGCCGGGCGGACAATCCCAGTCTGAGAAAGCTGATCCCGAATGCCATCCAGCGCACGCGCAAGGCCTGCCGCGCCTACCTCAAGACGTAGTTACCGGAGTCGCTCGCAGGTGATGGTCATGTCGGCCTTCATCTCCATCTCGACGTCGGAGCCCCCACCGCTGGCGGACATCCGCATGGCCATCGTCATGGTCGCGGTGCCCAGCGGCAGACCATTGACGAGGGAGGTGAACTGCGTGCCCTGGACCTTCATACCCATGTCCATCTCGATGCCGTTGCTGCCCTGGCTCATCGTGCCGGTGAGGTTCATCACCATGTTCACGCCGAACTCCGCGCAGGGCGTGCCATCGATCTCGGTCGTACCGAGCAGGACGATCTCGCCCTCGAGCTTCGGCTTGAGGTTCGTACCCGGAGCGGCCATCTCGAGGAGCTTCGCGAAGCTCTCCGCGGGCATGACCTTGGCGAGGTCGATGGCCTCGCCGATGCGCATCCCTTCGGGCGGGATGCTGACAAAGGACTGGAAGCCCGGGTTGTTGAGCAGCTGCGAGACCTGCTTCTCCATCGCCGGATCCAAGCCGTCCATGCTCATGCCCTTGAGCTTGCCATCGGCGCCGATCGTCATGCGTCCCTTGACACCGTGCATCCCGGCCTTCGTGAGCGCGTTGTCCAAGCCGGAGATCTTCGCGCCTTCGAACACCATGCTGAACACAGCGTCACCGCTCGCGGTGATCTCGTCGCACGTCAAGAGCATCCCCAGCGTCATGTCCAGGGGCGTGTCCATGTCCACGTCGCCGCTCATCGACATCGTGCCGTTCATGGACATCTTCATGCGCACGCCCTCACCGACCTTGAAGTCGTAGGCGATCTTGACCGGCGCGCCCTGCGGCGGCTTGGCCATGCTCTTGAACGCGAACGCGTTGCTGTCATCCCCGCAGGCGGTGAAGAGCAAGCTCGAGATCGTGACGAAGCAAAGGGCGATGCAGCGCATGCGGGTCTCCCGTCCCAGCCGCCGACGCGGCCTCCGTGGGAGCCAGCATACGCGCAAGCAAGTTAGAGCGCGGCGAGGGCCTCGCGATGCGCAGTGAGGATGCGTTCGCGCATTGCCTGGTCGTGGGCGAGCGAGACGAACCACGCCTCGAACGGGCTTGGCGGCAGGTGGACGCCACCCGCCAGCATGAGGCCGTGGTACCGCCGGAAGCGGTCCAGATCGGTCGCCTGCGCCTCGCGGAGATTGGTCGGCGCCTCGTCGGCGAACCAGAGCCCCATCATCGCTCCGACGCTGACCGTCGTGCAGGAGGCACCGGCCTCGCGCGCCGCATCCTGGAGTCCTGAGGCCAGGTCCGTCGTCGCCTGCGCGATGGTGTCGAACACGCCCTCGCGTCGCAGCACCGTCAACGTCGTGTACCCGGCCTTCATCGCCACGGGATTGCCTGCGAGCGTGCCGGCTTGGTAGACCGGGCCTTCAGGAGCGATCATGGCCATCAGGTCCGCGCGGCCTCCATAGGCGCCAACGGGCAGGCCGCCGCCGATGACCTTGCCGAACGTCGTCAGATCGGGCGTCACGCCATGGAGCGTCTGCGCGCCGCCGAGGTGAACGCGGAAGCCCGTCATCACCTCGTCGAACACGAGGAGGGCGCCGTGCTCGTCGCATGCCGCGCGCAGGCCTTCGAGGAAGCCGTCGAGCGGCTTGATCAAGCCCATGTTGCCCGCGACCGGCTCGACGAACAGCGCGGCGATCTCGCCTGCATTGCTCTCCAGCGCCGCGCGGACCGCGGCGAGGTCGTTGTAGGGCACGACGACCGTGTCGCGCGCGACGTCGGGCGGCACGCCGGGGCTGTCGGGTGTGCCGAAGGTCAGCGCACCCGAGCCGGCGCTCGCCAGGAACGCGTCGCCGTGTCCGTGGTAGCAGCCCTCGAACTTGATCACCTTGCTGCGACCTGTCGCCGCGCGCGCGAGCCGCAGCGCGGACATGCAAGCCTCGGTGCCCGAAACCACGAACCGCACGCGCTCCACGGACGGAAGCATGTCGATCACGAGCTGACCGAGCTCGGCCTCGTCCGGCGACGGGGTGCCTGTCATGATCCCTTGGCGGACACGCGCGATGATGGCGTCCTCGACCTCGGGATGGCCGTGGCCCAGGATCATCGGACCCCATGCGCCAATCATGTCGACGTACTCGCGCCCGTCGACGTCGGTCAGCAGGGCGCCCTTCGCGCTCTCGATCACGGGCGGCTCGCCGCCGACCCCGCGGAACGCGCGCACGGGGCTCGAGACGCCGCCAGGAAAGAGGCGCGCCGTACGCGCATTGAGCTCGCGACTGCGCGGCCCGACGCCGCTCGCGTGATCCGTCATGTGCCTACCCCGTCGTGCTGCCTACGCCTTCGATGGATCCAGGGCACCGAGGACCGCCTCGGCCAGGCCGTCGGCATCCGCGCTCGGCGCGCACGTACCGTACCGCTTCCACGTGGCGGCCACGTGTTCCGCCGTCAGCGCGCCCGGCGTGATCACGTGCGCCGCCTCAGGCAGCGCGCGCCCTGCCGCCGCGAGCGCATCGACGGCCCGGGGGCTGCCCACGATCACGGCGTCGGGCGGGGGTGCCGCGGCGACCCGCGCGCCAAAGTCCTCCGCAGGCACCATGGCGTAGACCGGAAGCTCGTGGACCTCGATGCCCCGGGCGACGAGCGCGTCGCGCGCCTCGGGTCGGGCGGCCTCGCCGCGGAGCCAGAGCACGCTGGACGTGCCCGGGAGTTCCTCGCCGATCCGCGCGGCGACGTGCGCACCGCCTTGCTCGCCGACCAGCACGACCTCGAAGCCCTTGGCGCGCGCATCCCGCGCCGTCCCGGCGCCCACACACGCAGCCCGACGTCCGTCGCCGGCCCCGTAGGCGAGGACATCGAGCGCTTGGCGGCTGGTGAACAGCACCAGCTCGGCCTCGGGCAAGGCGACGTCGTCCGCGACCAGCGGCCGCGCCTCGGCCCAGATGAGGGCGCCGGCCGCCACGCCGTGCTCCCGCAAGACGGCGACCCAGCGCACCGCCGACGCGCGGGCGGCGACCACCCACACGACCGGGGGCGCGGCGCTCACGCGGGCTCCAGCAGCGGCCCCGCCCCTTGCGCCAGCAAGTCCTCGGCGCAGCGCCGGCCGACGGCGGCGGCTTCCGCCAGCCCGCCGTCGCCCCGCGCGTCGTAGGCCTGCGTGCCGTCGAGCGACGCCAGGCGGACGTGCAGCGCAAGGCGCCCGTCGTTCACGACGGCATGGGCTCCGACGGGTGCGTGGCAACCGGCGCCCAACGCATGGAGCGCGGCCCGCTCGGCTGTCGTGCAAGCCGCCGCCTTCACGTCGCGCAGCGGCGCGACGAAGGCGGCGGCCCGCGTGTCGTTCTCGCGCATGGTGTAGCCGAGCGCACCCTGGCCCGCCGCCGGCACGCAGAGTTCGGGATCGAGCACCTGCGTGATCTGGCTGTCGAGCCCGAGACGGCGCAGGCCAGCACACGCCAGGACCACCGCGTCGAGCTCGCCGTCACGCACCTTCGCCAAGCGCGTGTCGACGTTGCCGCGGATCGCGCGGAACTCGAGATCGGGACGGGCCCGCTTGAGCTGCGCCACGCGGCGCGGACTGCCCGTGCCGACCTGGGCACCGGAGGGCAGGGACGCGAGCGTGAGATCGTCGCGCGCGATGAGCGCGTCGCGCACGTCCTCACGTACCGGTACGCAGGCGAGTTGAATGCCCGCCTCTTCCTTGGCCGGTAGGTCCTTCAGGCTGTGAACCGCGATGTCGATGCGGTCCTCGAAGAGCGCCTTGTGCAACTCGACCGTGAACACGCCCACCCCGCCCATGGCGGCGAGGTCGGTCGTCTGGTCCATGTCGCCCGTGCTCTTGATCCACACGAGGGCCGTACAGCCGTCGATGCGGCCCGCCGTCCACTCAGCCTGCGCGCGCGCAAGCGCGCTGGCCCGGGATCCGATGCGCAGTAGCGACGAGGTCACAGGTCCTCCGCGGGCGAGGCGACCGGATCGGCCCCCTCGGGGCGCACAGTCTCCACCGCTTCCACCCGGCTGTCGATGATCCCGCCGCCCACACGCGTGCGCAGGAGGTCGCCCGGCGCCACGTCGTCCGGCGTCCGTACGACCGCGCCTGCGGCGCCCGCGCCGTCCACGCGTTGGGCGATCGCATAGCCGCGGCCCAGCACCGCGAGCGGCGAGAGCGCACGCAGCCGAGCGTCCAGGCCCGTCAGCGCGCGATCGGCGCGCTCGTAGCGCAAGCGTGCGGCCCGCCCGAGTCGATCGTGGTGTTCCTGCATGTCGTCGCGGGCGCGCCGCAGGCGCCGGCCCATCGGCGGTGCGAGCCGTGCCGCGAGGCGGGCGAGGTCCAGCCGTCGCCGCTCGAGCTGCGCCGCGGGGGTGTTCGCTACGAGTCGTTCCGCCAGCTGCCCCAGGTGGCGGCGGCGGGTCCCGAGCAGGCCGGAGACGTCGCGCAGCGCCGGGCGGTCCCCCAGCGACTCGACCCGCTGCCACGCGCGCTCGAGACGGACGCGCATCCGATGCACGAGCCGGTCCCGCTCCTGGCGCAGGGCGGCGACCAACTCGTCACGCACGGGCACGACCAGCTCGCCGGCTTGGGACGGTGTCGCCGCGCGCACGTCGGCGACGAGGTCAGCGATCGTCGTGTCCGTCTCGTGGCCAACGGCCGCCACGACAGGTGTGCGGCAGGCGTGGATCGCACGTGCCACGGCCTCTTCGTTGAAGGCCCAGAGGTCTTCGAGTGAGCCGCCGCCGCGCCCGACGATGAGAAGATCAACGCCGCCCAGTTCCGCTTTCCTGGCATTGATTCGTCGAACGGCGTGGGCGATCTCCTTGGCGGCGCCGGGGCCTTGAACGCGAACGGGGTAGACACAGACGCCCACGCAGGGGTAGCGTCGCGCGATCGTGCGTAGCATATCGGCGATGGCTGCCCCCGTGGGGCTGGTGACGATGGCGATCCGCCGGGGATGAGCCGGGAGCGGACGTTTGTGGCGATCGTCAAAGAGTCCTTCCTGCTGGAGTTTTTCGCGAAGCTGACGGAATGCGAGTTCCAGCGCTCCCACCCCTCGCGGTTCGAGCTTTCGGATGTAGAGCTGATAGCGTCCGGCGCGTTCGAAAACTTCGATGCGTCCGGTCGCGATGACTTCCAGTCCGTCGGCCGGTTCGAACTTCAAGGAGGAGGAGGCGCTTCGCCACATGACGCACGAGAGTTCGCTGGATCGGTCTTTAAGGGTGAGGTAGAGGTGGCCGCTGCCGTGACGCTTGAAGTTGCTGATCTCGCCGACCACGTGAAGCGTCGTGGGAAGGGATGTCTCGATGGCCGTTTTGACCAGCGCGGTAACGCGCGACACGCTGAGCAGCCCGCTCGATGACCCGACCGGCTTGTCGGCTGGGGCCTGGATCAGATCGGGATTGAATGGCAAGCGCTCCGTCATGCGGGATATTGGATCGCAGAGACGCGATCGACGCAAACAGGGCCTTCGCCGGGATCGCCCCCCTGTCCTAGCCGCCGCGCAACAGGAGCAACATCACACCCGCGGCGGCCACGGTGGAGGCGTGCAGGATGTAGGGCGCGTGCCACGAGTTGCAGCGATAGGCGAGGTAAGCCAGGAAGATGCCGCCCGGAAAGGAAAGCAAGAACTCGCGCCCCTCTTTGCCCCAGTGGACCATTCCGAAGAGCACGCCCGAGAGCAGTGTGGCAGCGACGCAGCCATCCGGCAGGCCGACCCACCGTGTGAAGGCCTGCACGCCTTTCGCACCACTCGTGGGTTGGGCCAGCCCTATCCACTGGAGCGCTCGCCTTCTTCGCGTTTCGGCGTCGTTCACGAGTGAGGGCGGTGCGGGCCAGCGGTGTCCCCGGCGGAAGACGCCGAGCATGATGCCCTCCATGAGGGAGTGTTCACAGAGGAGCACGACGAGGTAGTAGAGGATCACGCGGATCGGGCCGGCGTCAAGGTAGGGCTTGTAGAAGGCGACGAATCCGGGGCTGTTGACCATCCAATAGAGAAACGGGATCGATACGACGAAGCTGCAGGTCACGACGCGCAGCAAGAGGCGATTGGGACGGCGCCACCCGATGTCAGCCAGGCGACCTCGGCAGAGCAGGATCGCAATGACGGACGGAACGATCAGTGCGGCGATAACGTAGAATCCGGCGGCCTGCAGTTGCAGGGAGGGGGCATCGAGTCCGACGACATCGTAGAGTAATGCCACGAGCTTGTGAACGGCCAGCTGGGGGGCGCGCCAGACTCGGCGAAGTTCGGGGCTGATCCAGCGCGGGGGAACGACGATGACCCACATCACGTAGGCGCTGGCCGTCACCATCGCGAGCGCGCGGGATCCATCCGGCGTCTGCGGTTTCGGGGGAGTCTGGTCCCGTTCCATCGCCCGCTGGGGGTGGCGCTTTGCCGATCGCCGTTTCGGCGGATTCTTGCTCATTGCATCCGTGCGATGGGCGGTTTGGCGTCAGTCCGCTGATTTCCGCTTGACCGCCAGTGCCTTTTCGATCGCTGCGATGACGTCCCTGCTTTGTGGCAGGGCACGCGGTGAGAACTTGGCGATGACCGCCCCATCGCGACCAACCAGGTACTTCTGGAAGTTCCAGGCGACGTCGCCGGTGATTTCCGAATCGGGATGGCTGGTCAAGAACTTGTAGAGCGGGCATTGATCATCGCCCTTGACGGAGACCTTGGCGAAGATGTCGTACTTGGCTTTCTTCTTGGCGCAGAACTTCTTGATCTTGGCGTTGCTTCCAGGTTCCTGCTCACCGAAGTTGTTGGCGGGGAAGGCGAGGATGCGAAGGCCTTTGGCCTCGTACGTTTTGTAGATGGACTCCAGACCGGAGTACGTGGAATCGGTGAGTCCTCACTGACTCGCGACGTTGACGACGAGTAGCACGAAGTCTTTGTACTTCGAGAGGTCGACGTCTTTGCCGTCGATGTCCTTGACGGTGAAATCGTAGATGGAGGCGTTCGACACGTTGGGTTTCTCCGGCGATTTCGCCGCGGCCTGTTGCGCAAAGACCGCACAACATAGTGCGATCGACGCGGCGGCTGTGGTCATTCTCTTGCAGTTCATGTTTCGTACCTCCTTTGCGACCGGCCCGGTCTTGTCACGATTCTTGCGATATCGTTGCGGAACGGGAGCGAGTGTCAAGGTGGAAGGAATCGAATGCTTCTGGCAGCGCCACGGAGTCGAGGCAGGTTCGCGCCCCACGAGGATGCCGTATTGCTGCGGGATCAGTTACTCTGTCGGTTCATCGTGGCCGTCATCGATCGTCAGTTCGATCACATCGATCGCGCGGTATTTGCGCCGCTCGATGCCATGCGCGTTTCGCGCATGACCGACGACCATGACACGTCTTCCGGTCAGGCGATCTACGATTACGGGCGGTTGTCGTGTTTTGAAGAAGAGGTCGTACACGCCGCCGGCGGTCTCCAGCTTCGCGGTGGAGCCTTCGCCGCCGATATTCATCATCGGATAATGCAGCGTACCGCGGAAGGTCTTCGGCTCGGCTGACCGAAATTGCGACCACACCAGTAGGGTCCCAACGAGTGATACCGCAGTGAGTTGCGCGATTCGCTTGATCAGTTCTCGATGCATGATCTCTCCGGATCAGGGAACGCGGACGTGCGTTCTGATTCTTTAGACCTCGTAACCTGTGGTTTGTTTCAAGGTCTTTGGATTCACTGTGGCGTTATTCGCCCGTCCCGAGCGCCGATGCGGCTGCGTATTGCTCGGTGTGGGTGATCGAGAGCAGCACGCGGGCGATGCCCTTCTCGGCGGCGATCCGCGCGCATTCGCCCGACAGCGTCACGAGGGGTTGGCCCAGCTTGTCCGGGAGGATTTCCATGTCGGTCCAGGCGATTTGTCCTCGCCACCCGGTTCCGAGCATTTTGAGGATGGCCTCCTTGGCGGCCCAGCGACCGGCGATATGGATGCGGGGGTCCTTGAACCGCTCGGCGCGCTCTCGTTCGGACTCGGTCAGGATGCGTTTGAGAAACCGCTGCCCGTGGCGTTCGAGCACATCGGCAATTCGGTTGCACTCGATCAGATCGATACCGTGTGCGAGGATCGACATGCGTTCAGGCTACTAGAAGTCGCGCTGGACGGCAAAGTCGATCGACTTGTCCGCGAACGGCGTCTCAGCGAACGGTCGAGTGGACGACAAGCGTCAAAGCGGTTATACAAGGAAGGGGATGCAAAGTAGCACGGAAGCGACAATCTACGCCCTGCTCGAGGACCTCAACGAGCCACAACGGCAGGCGGCCACGCACACCGATGGCCCCTTGCTGATTCTGGCCGGTCCGGGTAGCGGGAAGACGCGCGTGGTCACGCGGCGGGCCGCCTATCTGGCGTGTACCACAACGAAGCCGTGGCACATTCTGGCCATCACCTTCACGAACAAAGCCGCCCGCGAGATGCGCGAGCGGGTCGACGCGCTGGGCGGTACGGGCGGGATGACCGTTTGCACGTTTCACGCGTTGTGCGCCAGGTTGCTGCGGGAATTCCATGAACTGGCCGGCATTTCACGAAACTTCACGATTTTCGATCGCGACGACCGACGAAAGCTGATCAAGAAGGCGGTCGAGGAGGCGGACCTGTCACAGGCGAACTGGCCGCCGGCGGCGATCGACGCGGAAATCAGCCACGCCAAGAACGCGATGCTCTCGCCCGAGGCGTATGCGGCCACCGCCAACGACTGGCGCCAGCAGACGATCTCACGAATCTACCCGGTTTATGAGCGATTGCTGGCCGAAATGGAGGCGCTGGACTTCGACGATCTGCTCATGCGCGTCGCCGTTTTGCTCAAGACGGACGAGCAGATGCGTGCCACCCTGGAGGATCGGTATCGGTACGTTCTGATCGACGAATACCAGGACACCAACGTCTCACAGTATCAGATCGCGCGTCATCTGAGCCGGGAACACCAGAACATCTGCGCGACGGGTGATCCGGACCAGTCGATCTACGGCTGGCGCGGCGCGGACATCGGCAATATCCTCAACTTCGAGCGTGACTATCCCAGTACGAAAGTCGTGCGCTTGGAGCAGAACTACCGATCGACCCGGCGTGTGCTGTCCGCGGCCGATGCGCTGATCGCGCAAAACGAGAACCGAAAAGAGAAGACGCTCTGGACCCAAAACGAAGCGGGAACTCCGGTTCGCGTGATCGAGTCGGAGAACGACATGGCGGAGGCGGCCATGATCGCCGAGGACATCGGACGCCTTTCGCGCGAGGGTGTCAGCCTCAACGACATCGCGATCTTCTACCGAGTGAACTCGCTCAGTCGTGTTCTCGAAGAGGCCATGCTCAAGTCCGTGATCCCCTATCAGATTGCGCGGGGTGTCGAGTTCTACGCTCGAAAGGAAATCAAAGACGTCCTCGCCTATCTGCGTCTTCTGGTAAACCCAGCCGATGAGATCGCGCTGCTCCGGATCATCAACATGCCGCCGCGTGGAATCGGCGCCAAGACGATCGAACGGCTCGTCGAGCAGGCCAAGACGTCCGGGCAGTCGGTCTTTGATGTGCTGAGCCAAGCGGGTGATGTCTCTGACCTGGGTCGCTCCGCCGCGAAGGTCAAGGCGTTTGCCGAGCTCGTTCGTCATCTGGGCACAGCCGTCAACCAACCGGCAAGCAAGGCGCTGGAATTCGTCATCAGCCACTCGGGTCTTCGAGCCCATTACCGAGCGATCGAGGGCACGGACGACGCCCCGATCAACAATATCGACGAGCTGATCAACGCGGCTGCCGAGTTCGAGATGCAGGAGCCTGGCACGACGTTGGTGGACTGGCTCGAACACACGGCGCTGGTCAGCGATGTGGACGCGGTGAAGGACACCTCGGGGGTCGTGACGCTGATGACGCTGCACGCCGCGAAGGGGCTCGAATTCGCCCACGTCTACGTCATTGGCCTGGAACGGGGACTGCTCCCCTTTTATCGCAATGGCGACGAGGGGGATGACGAGGAAGAGCGGCGCCTGTTATTTGTTGGGATCACGCGGGCGAGAAAGCGTTTGACGCTCTCCCGGGCCCGGTATCGAATGCGAAGAGGCGTGACCGAGCGGACTGCCGCCAGTGACTTCCTCGACGAACTGCCCCGCAATGAGTTAGAATGGCACCGGCTCGAAGCCCCGCGGGCTCGTCGTGGCGTGACCACGCATGCCGGCGGGTTGCCGAACGATTTCGACAGGTGGGACGTCGGCACACTCGTGCGTCATCCCAGGTATGACCTCGGTCGGATTCTCTCGATCGACCGCGGCGCGCAAAGGACCATTGTCGACGTGGAGTTCACCGACGGTCTCCACAGGACATGGGCGTTGGAATTCGCTCAGCTCACCCGTGTCGACCCGGACGAGATCGACGACGTCGACGGCTTTCAGGCGGATTGATCCATGCGACATGCAGTCATCATGGCGGGCGGTGCCGGTGTGCGACTTTGGCCGCTGAGTCGGAAAAGTCGTCCCAAGCAGATTCTCAAGCTCTTCAGCGGAACCAGCCTGTTGCGGCAATCCTATGAGCGGGTCGCAGCAATGCTCCCCCCTGAGCAGATCCACGTCATCACCAACCAGAAGCACCTGCCGATTGTCTCCGAAGAGATTCCGGAGCTCCCAGCCGCCAATCTGATCGGTGAACCGGAGGGGCGCGATACGGCAAATGCGGTCGGGCTCGCCGCGGCCGTCATTGCGCGGCGCGATCCGGAAGCCACCATCGGAATC
>JAJDEN010000042.1 GCA_029259775.1 Planctomycetota bacterium
CTAGTCCCTGCATGGCCTGGAGGCGCAACTTCGCAAGGACCTCTGCAGCGCGACGACGCTCACGGATGTCGGCGCTGTCGTCTCCCGCAATCTTCACCAGCACGATCAGGTCCACCGAGTGCTGGAACGCGGGGGAGTTCAGGTAGGCGCGGTAGGCCTCGATCGTTGCCTTGGCCTCGCGCTCGAGGTCGGCGGGCTCCGGTCCCACGGAACGGGCGCCAGTCACGACGCCTCCAGCGGCACGTCATCGAGCGCGTCATGGCGCACGGGCAGGCCCAGCGAACGAGCGATGGCGATCTCAGCGCGCACGCCCACGCTCTCTTGCCAGCCGGGAAGCGTCAGGATGAGGAGCGACGTCGAGCGCGAGAGCATCGCGTGGTTGTGCTGCTCCCAGAACGCCCAGTCTCCCGGCAGCCCGCGCTCGGCCAGAGCGTGGCCGTAGACGACCGGCGCGTAGACGAGTTGCCCCTCCGCCAGCATCCGAGCGGCACGGTCGCACGCGGCTTCGTAGCGCGCCTTGCGCACGATCGGGTCCGGGTCGCTGTAGGGGGACGCCAGATAGATCACGTCGCTGACTTCGCGGCAACGCGCTCCGCCTTGCTTCCCGTGAGCTTCTCGAAACGAGCCACCGCAACGTCCACGAATGCGGGCGAGAGTTCCATCGCGTAGCAGCGCCGCTCCAGTCGCTCGGCCGCAACGATCTGCGTGCCGCTACCAGAGAACGGCTCCAAGCAGACCTCGCCCGGCAGCGTGTGCCAGCGGATCGGGCGCAGAAACAACTCCACGGGCTTCTGCGTGGGATGGATGCCGTCCTGCTCGCCCTGCTGGTTGATGTGCCACACGGTGGTTTCGTTCGGCGGGGGCTTGAGCGTCGGGCGCTTGCCCTCGACCCAGCCGTACATGCAGGGTTCGTGCTGCCACATGAAGTCGCATCGCGTGAGCACGGCGCGCGCCTTGGCCCAGACCAACTCCTGGTGCGGGAGCAGTCCAACGGCGCGCCATGCTGCTTCGACGATGTCGTGGCGCTTCGTTGCGAACCACTGGTAGACGGCGATGTTGTCCTTGCAGTGCTTCAGGCCATGCCGAAGGTAGTTCTCAAAGAACGCCGCGCCCGTCGTGGGGTCGGTGTAATCGTCCCAATGCTTGTCCTTGACCTCGGGGCGGTTGTGCCAGGACTGCGGGTGGTTGCCGCCTTGGTAGTCCACCAAGTACGGCGGGTCGGTTGCCAGCAGGCTGGCCTTCTCGCCGTTCATCAGGCGCGCGACGTCGGCCTCGTTCGTGCTGTCGCCACAAAGCAGGCGGTGCTCGCCAAGCAGCCACAGGTCACCGGGCTTCGTGATCGGATCGTCCGGCGCCTCCGGCACGACGTCGTCGCCCTGATCCTCCCGCATTGCGCGGATCGCGGCGTCGGCTTCGTGCGCGATGCGGCGCATCTGCTTCTCATCGAAGCCCGTGAGCGTGGCGAGATCATCCGGCAGACCCACTAGCAGTTCGTGCAGCTTGGGCACATCCCACTCGCCGCCGATGCGGTTGAGCGCGACGTTGAGGGCACGCGCCTGGTCGTCCGTGAGGTCCAGTTCGATGACGGGTACCTCGGTCATGCCGAGCCGCTTGGCCGCCGCCACGCGCTGGTGTCCGCCGATGATCATGCGGTCGCCGCGGCGCACGAGCACCGGGTCCACGAAGCCGAACTCCGAGAGGGAGCGCATGAGCGCCTGCATCTCTGCCTCGGGCATCTGCCGGGGGTTGTAGACCGCAGGCATCAACTCGGAGGCCGCTAGGTTCTCGACCTGCAACTGGACCATTCACGCACCTCGCTGACGCCCAAGCGCGCCGACGGAACCGCGGACGAGCGGCCGTGCCATCCAACGCTAGCGGGGCAGTCGATCGGCTCTGTGCTGTGGATGCGTGGACCCGGGGTTTCCTGCAACTGTTCGCACCTGGGCACGGACCGTCGCGTCTGCGCTCGCGGTTACTCTTCTAAGCCTCAACGTGCACGCATGAGCACGTATCAAGCCTCCGCATGGATTGCCCCACCTGGCGATGACCAAGTACCACCCGACCCAGGATGCCGATCTGAGACGCGCTGAGATCGAGACGCTGATAGGGGACCTGAGCGCTGTCGGTCAGCGATTCCCGCGCATCAGAATGGTGTTGGTTGAGTGGCCTCCGTCTGCCGATGGGTTCCTGCCCCCGGTCATCGAGGGCCCCCGCGGCTACCGCCATCCGCGCGCCGATCGTGACTCACCCGAACTGCAGTTGCAGTTCGCGCTGACAGGCGTCCTCAGAGTCGCCGACAATCTGCCGCGCCCCGACGGGCGGGGCGCTTACATCGTTGTCTGCGACCTGGATGATCCTGATCCCGCCGGTCCCGTTGACTGGCTCACAGGCGGGCGCGATCGACCAGAGACGTGGCAGTTGCTGGACCTGTTCGAGCGCGCAGGCCGGCTCGTGCAGTCCATGGAAGGCCCGAGGCTGCTCGCCAGTGCGGAACAGACGCACTACGGTTGGTTCGTTGCCCTGGTTGACATCTGCGAACCAGACGAGCGGTTTACGTGGGGACGTGACGCGCTTCGACTTCTAGGAGAGACGCGCCCCCCGCCCGTGGAGACGGTCGTGCCCGTTGAACGCAGCGAGACTCCGGGGCTGCAAGTCTGCTACGCCATTCACGACGTCATCTACGCTTCCAAGGTCGCCCTGCGGCGACTGCTGGCGGAGGGCGCGCCCGACCGAGAGCGCGAGACCGGACCGGCCCCGGAGCGCGCGACTCGCCAAGCTCAGTGGCTCAAGACCAAGACTGGGTGGAAGGTGTCCTTCCCCTATCAGGATGGTGGGGCTGCTGACCTGGTTCTGCCTGAGAGGAAGGGCCTAGCCGATGTCGCGAAGCTGCTGCTGCGCCCCAACACCTGGATCGCATCCGTTGATCTGGACGACTGCGAAGACCTCGTTTCGGACCACGCCCTCAAGTTGTGCGGTGATGACGAAGTCCGGAGCCTGAGGGACCGACTCTCTGATCTTGAAGGCACACCAGAGGGGGGTAGGTCCGACGAGGCGGTCGAGCTTCGTGCCGAACTTGTGCGCATGCTGGACCAGCGCGGACACATTCGATCGGTCAACACGGACTTGGAGCGTGTGAGAGTGCGTGTAACGAAGCGGATCGGCGAGGCTATCGAGCTCATACGCCGCACGCTCGATGAAGAGCTGGCGCGCCACCTCGAGCTGCACATCCGGCGCGGGAGTCGCTGCAAGTACGGTCCGCCGTCGGGCCTGAACTGGATGGTGTCGATCACAGAGGCCCGGTAGCGCGGTTGTTACTTCCCGCGTAACGGAGTAACCCGCGGAAGTTACGCCCCCTGAGTGGTAGCGCAGCAGCGCGACTCTTCAGGAGGCACCCATGCGTGAAAACACGTGTTCCCAGAATCCCACGCAGCTACTCACGGTCGCACAGGCTGCAGCTCGCCTGTCTTGTTCGACACGGACCATCTGGCAACTCATCGCCCTGAATCGGCTCGCTGCGATCAAGATCGGGACGCGATCCACCCGTATCGACGAGGCCGAGGTCGAGCGGTTCATCGAAGACGCCCGCCGCCGATCGAGGTCGTAGTGCCTTCATCCGCGACGCGAGAACACGCACTCGCACTTGCCAAGCTGGGCTGGCCGCTCTTCCCGGTGAACGGCAAGCGTCCAACGATCAAGGACTGGCCCAACCGGGCGACGACCGATCCGACGCAGGTCGCCGAGTGGTGGCCGGACGGGACCCGGCTCGGCATCGGAGTCGTGTGCGGCCCGCGCTCGGGCATCTGGGTCACCGATGAGGACCGACTGGGCGCCCTCGATCCATTGGATCTCCCCGCGACCACGACCAGCCTGACCCCGCGGCCCGGACGGCACATGTTCTGGGCCTGGGATCCCTCCCGGCCCGTCCGCAACGGCAAGCTCATGGACGAGGTGGACATCCGCGGCGAAGGCGGCTTCGTCGTGCTCCCGCCTTCCCGGTCGGCATCCCCTGGCTCCAAGCGGACGCATTACGAATGGCACATCTCGCCGGCAGAGTTGGTTCCACAACCCGCCCCTGCCGAGTTGCTCGATCTCGCAACGCACGGCCGCACGGCGGAGCAGGAAGATGATCGGCGGCCGTCGAGCATGACCCCCTACGGCCGTGCGGCCTTGGACCAGGAGGCCCAGAAGGTCGCACGGGCCCCGGAGGGTGAGCGAAACGAGCAGCTCAACAGAACCGCGTTCAGCATCGGACAGTTGACGGCTGGGGGGCACGTCTGCGAGATCGAGGCGCGCGAGCGCCTGAGCGCCGCAGCTCTCGACGCCGGGCTTCATGCGCCCGAGATCGACAAGACCCTCGACAGCGGGATCCGCGCCGGCATCGAGAAGCCCAGGGGACCCGCCCCCCGTGGCCAGCCAACCGCGGCGGACCGTGAGGTCCTCCCCGTCGATGACCTGGACCTCAGGCTTCTCTCGCTCCAGGTCTGGGAGGCACTTGCGGCGCACAACGAGCCTCCGCACCTGTTCCGGTACGGGGGCATCGTGAGTCGCATCGAGCGCGGTGAAGACCACGCTGTCGTCCTGCGACACCTGAATCGGCACAGGTTGTCTCATGCCGTTGCACGAGCCTGCGTCTTCACGAAAGAGACCCAGAGGAGGACGAAGATCGTCGCTCCCCCTCGGGACCTGATCGAGGACATGCTCGCGGACCCCAAGCCGCCGCTGCCCGCGGTGACGCAGGTCGTGCACGCGCCGCTCTTCGCAGCCGACGGTCGCCTGAGGACCGAGCCGGGCTACGACGAAGCGACGCTCTCTTACCTCGATCTGGCAGCCGGCCTTCACGTGCCACCCGTACCGGAGAAGCCGACCCGCGAGGAGATCGAGCGCGCGAGGTCGTTGATCCTCGACGACTTGCTCGGGGACTTCCCCTTCAGCAGCGACTCCGACCGAGCGCACGCTGTCGCCGCAGGGCTCCATCCCTTCGTGCGCAGGCTCTTCGATGGCCCCTCCCCGCTGCATCTGATCGACAAGCCCGAACCCGGCACAGGCGGGACGCTCCTGGCAGATGTCCTGCTCCATCCCGCGCTTGGAAGGCCACCCCCGAAGATGACCGAGGGGCGCGACGAGGACGAGTGGCGCAAGCGCATGACGGCGAAGCTGCTCTCTGCGCCTTCCGCAGTCGTTCTCGACAACCTGAGGTCTCGGCTGGATTCGGCGCAAGTGGCGAGCGCCATCACGTCCAACATCTGGGAGGACCGCATTCTGGGGCTCTCAGAGATGCGGCAGCTTCCCGTCCGCTGCGTCTGGATGGCGACGGGGAACAACGTCGCGCTCTCCGACGAACTCGCGCGCCGATCCGTCCGCCTCTTGATCGACGCCAAGATGAGCAGGCCGTGGCTGCGCAATGGCTTCAAGCATGAGCTCCCGGCGTGGGGCTACCAGCACCGGGGGGAGTTGATCTGGGCGTACTTGGTCATGGCGCGGGCTTGGATCGCCGCGGGGAGGCCGGGGCCAAGTGAAGCGCCGCCCATGGGCATGTTCGAGGGCTGGCGTCACACGATCGGGGGGATCCTCGACGTCGCTGGCATCACCGGGTTCCTTGGGAATCTGAGGTCGCTTCACGAGGAGCCCGACGCCGAGCGCCGAGCGTGGACCGAGTTCCTCGAGCTGTGGTGGGCCCACTACGAGGGCCAGCGCGTGGGCGTGCAGAAGCTATTCCCGCTGGCCGAGATCGCCGGCGTCACGCTGAACGGCAACACCGATCACGGCCGCAAGACGAGCCTCGGGAGCGTCCTCACCGATGCGAGCGATCGAGCATACGGCCAGTGGCGAGTGGAGGCGTGCGGCACCAAGCGGCGTGCCGGTCAGTGGAAGATGGTGAACCTCGATCGAGGTTCACCCCAGGTTCACGCGGAGGTTCACACGCCACAAGGTGATGGGACCCAAGGGCTTCCGATGGATTCGGACCCCGCGGTGAACCTATGTGAACCATCCGCGGCCCCTACACGTGACGCGCGCGCGCACATGCGGGAGGTGGGGCCGCGGGAGGTTCACCCTGGTTCACAGGTTCACCCGGCCGGGAATGGCCAGCCCCCGCCGCCGCCTGATCCCGCTCCCTGCAACGCCTGCCGTGGGACCGTCTTCTGGCAGGGCGCGTCCGGCAAGCGGGTCTGCCGCGTCTGCCACCCACCCGCCCCCGGCGCCGAGGTGGCCCCGTGACGCGCCCCTGGCCCTTCCTGCGCACCACAGCCGGCGCACCACAACCGGCCGTGATCTGGCGGGACGACAACCATCCCAAAGCTTCAAGGAGATCATCATGACTACGACAAGCACATCCAACACCGACCACGCGCCATGGATCAGATCCACACGTAGCTACGGGGGCCGACCCTCAAGCACGGAACCCGCTTGGGAAACGCTCGAGCGAGCAGTCGGCGGAGTGCCTCGCGGATCGCTTGTGATTGTCACCGCCGACGATCCGCACCTCGCGCGGGTCTTGTGCCTCAACCTCGTCAATCACAAGGCGTTGGACGAGGGAATGCCAACGCTGTTCGTCGAGCCTGCTGGAACGCGAAGCGACGCGCGCGCCATCGTCGAAGCGAACGTGTACGGCTTGACCGTGGACTTCGTTCAGGAATCAGGGGGGGCGTTCACCGACGAGTTGGTTCGAGAAGGCGTCGCTGATGCAGCCCGGGACGCGCCGTGGATCCAATGCTCTGAGCCCGATGCGTGGCTGCCCCGCCTCGAGCGAATCCAACAGTTCCGAGGACTGAATCTGGATCTGCGGTACGTGATCATCGACTCCCTGATGCACCTTGAGGTGCAAGGAATCGCCGGAGTCGATGGCACCTGCGATGCCGCCAAGCGCGCGGCGCTGACGGCTCGGGCCCTATCCAGGCTTGCGGAATCGGAGGGCGTGACCATCGTCGCGGGGTGTCCTCGCTCGATCACGCCGGGCCTGTTTGGTCGGGGGTACGCCATCCGCGACCTCATCGATCTCTACACTCGCCCCGACCTGCTCCTTGAGATCGAACTCCGCCCGGGGCCCGCTCCCACAGAACTGGACTCCCCCGCGGGGGGCGTGGGTGCTGAGATCAACATGCTGCAACCTGATGGAGGCGCCGTCGGCATCGTGGAGTGCATCTACGAAGCGCCGTTGGCCCGCTTTCTCGCCCGCGTACACGCCGATCATGGGCGGGATGAGGACGGCCATGGCGACCCGGCCCGCAGCATGTGACTTCGGAACTACGCCCATCGCTCGCGCACCTCTGGCCCTCTGTGGCCGGCGCAGATTGCCCTTCAAACACAAGTGGATGTCTCTCGCGAACAGAGCGTGTGTGTGTCTCCGCGGCGGGGAAGGCCCGCCAGAAAGGAGATGGCGATGACGCTTCGATTCTCAGACGGGGAGACGTTCGATACGAGCGGTGCCCCGCGAGTGATCCACAGGAAGGACGGCTGCTACGTGATCGGTCGAGGGCACCTGATCCCGTGCGCCACGCGCGAGGAGGCAGAGCGAGTACTGCGCGACCTACGTCGGCGGCTGAACGAAGACGGAGGCAAGTGATGGCAGCCAAGAACAAGAGCGCCAGGACGCGCACGAAGGTGCAGCCCGGTGGCGAGACGTTTGAGCGCACCTACAAGGGCAAGCTGCACAAGGTCACCGCCACGCCCGACGGCTTCCGCTACGGCCGCAAGACCTACGCCTCGCTCACGGCGGTGGCGAAGGAGGTCACCGGCTACAAGGCCGTCAGCGGTCCGAGGTTCTTCGGTGTCGATGCCGCGAGCCAGAAGAAGGGCGGGACGAAGTGAGCAGCCCCCCCACCAAGGACCTCGCCGCCCGCATCCGCGTACTGCGTGATCTCTCGACGACCGAGCT
>JAJDEN010000043.1 GCA_029259775.1 Planctomycetota bacterium
AGATCCAACACCGACGGCGGGAACAGCCACGTCTGCTCCACGTCCCACGAACGGAATCGCTTGCTCATGCCCGAGCCTAGCAATTCGCCCCCACATCGCGCAGAACGAGATCTACGGGATTCCGGGACAGGCTCCTAGCTCACGGTCCCGCTGGCACCGAACGCGGAAGCGTCGCGCGGAAGAGCGTGCCTGCGCCGTCGGTGTCCTCCAGATCCAGACGACCTCGGTGGAGTCTGATGGCCTGCGCCGCCAGCGACAGGCCAAGTCCCGTTCCCGTGCTCGCACGCGAGGGATCGGCTCGATAGAAGCGGTCGAAGATGCGCGCGCGGTGCTCGGGCGCAATGCCCGGCCCCTCGTCGCGAATGCGGATGACTACGGCGTCTTCGTCCGCGTCGACGGACACATGGATCGGCGCGTCTGCTGGGCCGTGGCGGATGGCGTTGTCGACGATGTTCATCAGTGCGCGCCGAAGGGCATCGGCGTCCGCCTCGACAGGTGCGTGATCGCATCCCTCGAAGAAGATCTCCTGCCGGCGCTCGACCGCGAGCACCGCGAGCCGAGCGCAGACATCGCGCGCCAATGGAACGAGGTCAACTCGCGCCGTGACGGCAGGTGCGGAGCGCGCGTCGCCGCGAGAGAGTTCCAACAGTTCCTCCACCAAGCGCGTGAGGCGCGCGGTGTCCTCCAACATGCTGGAGATAACCTCGCGGTGCTCGCCCTCGTCCCCGAGGCCAACAACCCCGACCTCGCCCACAGCGCGCAGCGCGGCAAGAGGCGTCCGCAGTTCGTGCGCGGCATCGGACGTGAAGCGGTTGAGTCGTATGAAGGCGGTCTCGATACGCTCGAAGGCTTGATTGAACACCTCGGCCAGACGGTCGAGTTCGTCGCCCCCCTCACCCACGGGCAAGCGTTCGGACAGGCGCTCCGCCCCCATCAAGCGCGCGCGCTCGGTCATGATATCCACCGGTTGCAGAGCGCGGCGTGCGAGGAGGCGTCCGGCGAACCACGCCAGTCCCACGACAGGCACAAAGCACAAGGCTAGCAGCACGAGAAGATCGCCAAGTTCAGCTTGCATCGGCGCCAGCGAGCGCCCCAGACGGATCCGGTACGCGTCGCCCGCGATGACGTGGCTCCTCTCGTGCGTCCTGAATGGTCCCGCCTCAGGGTCGGGCTTCGATGGCCAGCGAATACTCGTCCCGTCGCTTGGATGAAACACCTCGGCCCAGGGGCGTTCGGCGGCGGCGTCGCGGTGGCCGGGCCGCTCGACCTCCTTCCAGCTGATCGTCCCGTCGGCCGAAATCTCGAAGGCGTGCTCGATGCGCTCGAAGTCATCTCGCAGCCGCGCGTCAAGCCGGTCGATGTGCGAGGACCGAGCGAAGGCGTAGATCACACCGGCGTAGATCAGCACGGTCGCGGCGACGGAGAGTGCGTAGCCGAGCGCGAGGCGCGAGCGGATTCTGCGGGGTATCAGCCTCATGCTCCAGGCTCCACGCGGAGCATGAAGCCGACGCCGCGCACGGTCTTGATCAGGCGGGACGCCGGATCAGGGTCCACCTTGCGGCGCAGGCGCGCCATGTGGACGTCGATTACGTTGTCCAGCGGCGTTGCGCGTCCGACCTCGTCCCAGACGTCGCGCGCAAGCATCTCGCGCGCCACGACACGCCCGGCGTTCTGCATCAAGCAACGCAGCAGATCGAACTCGCGCAACGTCAGGGTGATCTCCTCGCCATCACGAAGTGCTCGCCGTGTCTGCGTGTCGAGCTCCAGCGGTCCGACCGAGAAACGGCGGGGTTCGGTCACCGGCGTCCTCCGCAGCAGCGCGCGCACACGTGCCTCCAGTTCGGGAAAGGCGAACGGCTTCACGAGGTAGTCGTCGGCGCCGGCGTCGAGCCCGCGCACACGGTCTTCTATCGCATCCTTAGCGGTGAGGAGCAACACAGGCATCGTCTGCCCTTGTGCCCGGATGGCCGTGAGCACCTCGATGCCGTCCCGGCCCGGAAGCATCCAGTCCAGAATCACGAGGTCATGCGGATCGGCGGCGAGGTGGAAGAAGCCGTCCTCGCCGGTGCGCGCCAACGAGACTGAGTAGCCCGCCTCTTCCAAGCCCTTGCCCAAGGCCCCAGCGATCTTCTGCTCGTCTTCGATCACGAGGATGCGCACATTCCTGCCTTGCATGAGCGGGGCTCGGCTTCAGCGCCCCGACGTGTTCGGCCCGGCTGCCGCGCCCTTCACGGCTCTCACGGCTCTCACGGCGCGCTCTAGCTGGTCCGTGCACGCCTTCGCGAAGCGCTTGCGGTTGATGGGAGCCCCGATCCAAGTGACGCGGCCCTGCGCGTCCAAGAGATACACGATCGGGTAGGGCCCGTCGGCCAGGCCCAGGCCTCGATGATACGAGCCCTTGGGATCCAGAAGCACCGGGAAGGCCACCTTCTTGCCCCTGATCCACTGCTCCGTCTTTTCCGCCTTCCGGGACTCGGCGCTCTGGATGGAGACGATCTTCAGCCCGGATGATGCGTACTGCTCGTGCCACCTGACCAGGTGAGGCGTGATGCCGTATCAGGTGTCTCAGCCGGGGTCGGCGATCGAGACCAGTACGGGATGCCCGCGTAGGCTGGTGAGCGTGGGCGGCGTCTGCGCGTGGAACCAAGCCCCGCCCTCCACCTCGAGCTTCGGCAGACGGGAGGCAGTTGGGTCCCCGTCGGCGGCAGTGTGGCCTGCGGGCGCCGGGGCCGCGCGGCTCGACAGGATCACGCCGGTGTCGATTGTGTGGGTGACGCGCTGGATACGCCCGTCGTGCGCAACGAGCGAGGTCGCCTGTGCGGTGCCCTCGCGGAGGACCGGCTCGATCGAGAGCGCCAGCCCAGGCCAGGTCTTGTCCGCGCGCTGCGGTCCGCGCGAACTGGTGATCGCGCGCCGCAGCGAGCGCGTGGCTGCGGCCATCACCGCGTCCAAGCGCCGGGCCTCGGCGCGCTCCGCCTCCGCTAAGGACGTGCGCCGCCTAGGTACCCAGCATCCCTCGTAGACCGGTCCGCACCACTCTTCGTAGGCGGGCGGCTCTTCCTTCGGCGCCCGCAGCAGCACGCACAACGTGAGCTGCCCGCCCGGGTCGTGCGCGAAGGCTGCGCGCAGTGCAACGCCGCCGGACTTCTCGGCCCGGTCGACCGCCTGCCACAGGTCGATCGGACTGGCAGCCACGTCCCGCACCAGGTTCACGGCGCGAGTCTTCTGCTTCGCGGGCTCCTCCGTTCGGGCCCCAGCGGCAGCGCCCAGGAGGAGCAGAGCTAGGGTCAGGGTTCGTAGGCATGTGGTGTTCATGGGGGCTCCCGGCGGTAGATGTGCCGCGCCTCTGGGGTACGCGGTCCCCCGGGCTCGCGCTCCTGACAAGTTCCTTACGCCAATGTCAGGTGACGGGACTGGCATGGGCTGTTCTGCTGGTCACACGTCCGACGAAGCGCTCGGATACCGAATGGAGGTCGACATGGATGCGACACGCCTCACGCGCCGCGACATCGTCGGTCGGGCAACGCTCGCCGGCATCGCCGCGACGGCCGGCACCTGGCTAGGCCGCGTGGCCACGGCGCACGCGGAAGAAGCGCCCAGCAGGCGTGCACCCTCGGCCCTTGCCGACGGCAAGCTCATCGGCTTGAACTACGCGACCATCCCCGGTTTCCTGTCTAAGGAGCAGGTCGCGCTGCACCATCAGCGGCACTACGGCGGTGCGCTGAAGGGCTTGCAGCGCATCGAGAGCCGGCTCTACGGCCCGGGCGTCGTGGGCGACGTCGCCGCGCGCCGCGAGCTCGGCAGGGCGCAGTCCGCCAAGGCCAACTCCGTGATCCTGCACGAACTCTACTTCACTGGCATGCGCGTGGGCGTCGGGACGCCGGGCAAGCAGCTCGCCGCCGCGCTCAAACTGCGCTTCGGATCCCTCGACCGTTGGCGCGCGGACTTCGAGGCTTGCGCGCTGGCCAGCGCCGGCTGGGCCGTGCTTGCGGCCCATCCGCTCAACGGCCGCCTCTACCACGTCACATCGGATGCGCATGATGTCGGTGCGCTCTGGCTTGCCCGCCCGCTGATCCTCGTGGACATGTACGAGCACGCGTTCTACGTCGACTACCGCACAGACAAAGCCGCCTACGTGAAGGCATTCTGCAAACATATCGACTGGAGCGCCGCGGATCTCAGGTTCCGAGCGGCGAACTCGTGAGCGCGGCGAGCCGTGAAGGAGGCCTCATGCGCCATGCCGTCAGCTTCATCGTGGTGCTGTTCCTCACCGCGCCCGCGTGGGCTCATGACTGGAACGGCCTGGCCATCGACGGGCAGAACCGTGCGTACGTGGTCGATGCCGAGTACGGCACGATCTGGCGCGTCGATGACAAGGGCAAGGTCAGCGTGCTCGTGGCTGGCAACGTGGATTCGAAGACCTGCCGGCACTCGCACCATCTCGCGTTCGACCGTGAAGGCACGCTCTGGATTCCTAGTGGGTGAGGCAAGAACATCATCTCGATGCTGCGCCCGGGTGGCGCGGTCCAAGACCTCCCGTGGACGTGTCCCGAGGGCTTCGTCTTGGAGACGGTAGTGCCGGATCGCCAGGGTGGGCTGTTCCTGATCTCCGCCTCCAGCACGCTGTACCTGGCCAAGGGCAAGCGCAAGCCGACCGCCGTCGCCAAGCGTGGCAGCGGCGCCGGCGCGGCATGTCTTGGTATCGACGGCTCCCTGCTGCTCGGAAACGGCACAGAGGTGCACCGCGTCACTCCCAAGGGCAAGGTCACGCTGTTGGCGACGGGATTCGGTGAGATCTTCGGCATCGCTGTGGACCGCGCGGGTCGGCTGCATGTGAGCGACTGGAAGCGCGGCGAGGTCATTCGCATGGAGGGGACCAAGCGCGCGGTCCTGGCCAAGGGGCTCGAATACCCCTCGGGCCTAGCCTTCGACACGAAGGGCCGCCTGTACGTGAAGGAGAGCGGGCGCATGACGCATAAGGACATGCGTGTGCGCCGCGCTGATGCCAAAGGCAAGTTGGCCGTACTCGCCACGATTCGTTCCCGCGAGCGGCCGCCCAAGAAGGACGCCAAGCCCCCCGCCAAGACGCCCGCAAGCGGGGATTCCAAGAAGCCCCGGCCGGCGGATTCCGACGACGGCAAGAAGGCCCCAAAGAAGAAGGCTCCGCCGCACGAGGCACGGGGGCCCTGATGGGTCGAGCGCAGCTGCTGTACCTAGCAGCCATCGTGTGGTTGCCGCTACTCGGCGCAGCTCCTGCTCAGGGTGGCGGCGCCAAGGGCCCGTGGAAGCTGGCCGCCAACGACTTCGCGCACTACAGGCTCGACGTGGAGAGCTACGGTGACGAGCGATCGCCCGACGGCACCCTGTTCGACCCCCTTCGCTCGGCATGCGGCGTTTTCGGGTACGAACTCGTCGGTGGAGAACGCCCGCGCAGGCCCATGCACGAAGAGGAGTGGATCGTCCTCGCCTACGCGCTGTGGATGCCGCGGAGCCTCGTCCGGGTTGGCGCCTCGCTACGCATCAGCGACACGTTCAACACGTTCGGTGAGCAGCACGCAACGCTGCGAGGGCGGGGCAAGGTCTCGGTCGCGGGCGTGCGCAAGAGCACGGCAGCGCACGAGGTGGACCTGACGGGGCTGGTTCGCTTCACCTCGCGTCCGGGCGAGACGGACGGGCGCGATGCGCTGCCGCGCGGCGCGGGAGTCATGCACTGGCGCGCTACCTTCGACGTGACGAAGGGCCTAATGAAGCGCGCGTCCTTCGGGCTCTCGCTCGACCGTGCGCGCGCTCTCAGCGATCCCCACGGGAAGGGTCATGTGAAGGCCAACCGGTTGCACTTCGACGGCACGCTGACACTTCGCCGCACCTACACCCACCGCTACGACGGCTTCAAGCGCGACGTTGGCTCCGCCATCGAACGTGCGAAGAAGGCCTTGATGGCGAAGCGCGACCCGCAGGGCGTCTGGGCAGCCCGCAGTCATGATCCCGTCGGCGAGACGGCGCTCAACCTCCTCGCGTTGATCAAGGGCGGCGCCGCTAGAGATGACCGGCGGCTCCAGGGCGTCGTGGACTGGCTCGTGAGCAATCCGCCGAGGTGCACCTATGCGGCAGGCATCGTCCTAGCGGCACTTGAAGCGTGGCGTGCCCCTGCGAAGGAACTAGGATTTGGCGAGGGCAAGGCCTCCGGCGTCCACGGGTCCCGCAAGCTCACGAAGGCGGAGCGCGGGCTGGCCTCGAAGGTGACGACCTTCTTGCTCGATGGCGCGCTCACAAGCGATGCCGACGCCCCGCGAGGCAGACACACGGCGCCTCGCGTCCCTGGCGGGGCGAAGCGCGGCGCTGTCACAGGCTCCACGGGCTACATGTGCTGGGGCTACCCAGGGCCGCATCAGCTCCGGGCCGCGCGGCCGCCGCGGGCTGACCGGGACGCACGCGAGTACTGGGACAACAGCAACTCCCAATACGCGGTCCTCGGCCTCCATTCGGCCGCGTTGTGCGAGATCCGCGTGCCCCGCTACGTCTGGCCGAAGGTGGCGGGCCACTTCCTCCGTCATCAGCGCGCCGACGGTCCCGCGTGGCGCGCATTCAAGCTGGGCGCCGGCGCCGACGGCGGGCGGTATGCGCTGTCACGACGTGCGAAGGTCGCGCGGGTCCGCGGGTGGAGCTACGGCTACATGGACGGCGACGAGGAGGACGAGCGCACCTCCGCCTACGGCAGCATGACGTGCGCCGGCATCTCAAGTCTGGCGATCGCTGACGGTGCCATGATGCGCGCGCGCACGCCGGGCTACGCGCGCGGTCGCCGGTCGGCTGTGCTACAGGCCATCCGCGATGGATTCGCATTCCTGGACAAGCACTGGTCGTCTTGGGCCAACCCGGCGCGGGGCCGCTACTACTACCTGTACTACCTCTACAGCCTCGAGCGCGCGGCCATGCTGTCGGGCGTGACGTGGATCGGTTCTCACGACTGGTACTGGGAGGGCGCCCTCCAGCTCCTCCTCTCGCAGGACGAGCAGGGCAGCTGGCGCGCCTCCACCGGGGGCAACGCTTTCGCGTTGCTCTTCCTCAAGCGCGGGACGACGGCCGTGGTGACGGGACGATGAACCCGGCTCATGTCATCATCCGGCCGCGGCGTCCCGCGGCGTGGCTCGTGTACCTAGCGCTGGCCGCGTGCAACACGATGTCGTCAACGCCGCCTTGCAGGCCGTCGACGGAGATCGTACGCCCAAGTCTGCGTGCACGGCTCGTTGCCACACGATCGTCCAGCGAGGGCGCCCCCAAGAGAAGGGCCGAGCAAGGCACGCTGTGGCGCGTGCGCCTGGTGCTGACCAATACCGGCCCGAATCCCCTCCAACTCGCCCACTCGTCCTACGAGCGCTACTATTTCTTCAAGCTGCGCGTCGCGCATGTGGGCGCTGACGAGGTGCGTACCACGATGTCCGTCCACGGCGACATCTACCCAGCGGCTGACATGGAGCTGCCCCTGCTGCGGCACACCGTCCTGGCACCGGGAGCGTCGCTGGAGCGCGACATGACGCGGTTGCTGCGCGAGGGATACGGAGGCATGCGGCAGCCGGGCACGTACGAACTCGTCGGCGTGTACGCCAGCGAGCCGTCAGACATGAGCGGCGATCCGGATGTGTTGTTCGAGGAGGAAGCCCCGCCGGAGCCGTCCGTTCGCCCGTGGAGGGGACGCTCCATAGAGACAGCTCCCCTGAAGATCCGCGTCACGCCCTGATGGGGCGACGGCCAACGAACATCGGCAAAGGACCATGCATGGACACGAGCGCACTCGCTGACGCCTTCCGTACGGCCCTGGACGCCAACGCGTTCGCGGACGTTCACGCGCTGCTGCACGAGTCGTGCGCCTACACGATGCGCGGCGAGGTCCTGCACGGCCCGGACGCGATCGTCTCGAGCTACCGCGAGGCGGACGAGCGCGCCCGCAGGAGCTTCGACACGCACACCTACGCGAGCGCCATCAACGAAATCACGCAGGACACAGCGACGATCGAGTTCGAGGACAGTTTGACGCTGGACCGTCGCGCGCTGCTCCATCATTGCCGCCAGCGGATCATGGCAGCCAGTGATGGCCTGATCCACCACATCGATCACATCGATCTCCCCGGCGAGGCCGAGGCCATCTAGGCGGTTTGCCCGGAGGCGCGTCGTGAAGCCTGAGCTGTTCCACGAATGCCCACCCCGAATGAGCAAGCCCCTTCCCCACCTCGACGGGACCCAGCCCGTCGGAGCCCCTAGGAGAGGACATATCAAATGAGAGACCAAGAACGACGACCGACCCACGTTCGAGGCCTTGCGGCTATGACCATCGCACTGTTGCTCCTCGCGTGGAGTACGGGCCGGGTCGATGGACGAGATGCCGGCGTCACAAAGGCAAGAGAGTTCGTACTTGTGGACGCGCGGGGTGCAACGAGGGCGAGGTGGTTCGTCGATGAGGAGGGTGCGGCGACGCTCTCGATCAGGGACACACGCAGCAACCCCATCCTGACCGTTTCTGTCGAACCACATGGGCACGCACGCGTTGCGCTGCTGGATCCGTCGGGCAACGACAGGTTGGTACTCGGCTTGGACAATCACGGCCCGTCCCTTCGGATGGGCCCCTCTGATGAGTCCGTGGCCATCGAGTTGGCCTGCGGTTCGGAGACCGGAAGCAAGAAGGCAGACTCTCTCCTGCTGCGGTTGGACGACGGAAGAGGCGTGTCCCAGGAGCTGGGCTTCAAGCCGGGTCAATCGACCTTTCACAGTCTCATGAGTGGCAAGAAGCGGCGCATCTCCTTGACAGTGGACCGCAAGAAGGTGCCCCGCGTGGAAGTGGCCGACGGCAGGAGTACAGGGGAACTGGTCCCCAAGTAGTCCCGCACGAGGCGCCTGGCCTGCCTTCGAGCCGCTCGTGGTCGCCTGAAATCAGCAGCTCGTCGGGAACCAACGGGTGAGCTGATCCCCGGAAACTGGACCAATTCTCGGGGGGCATCTCTAAACGAGTGACCCTGCGCCTGGATGTCGGTCCCTGGTCAGGGGGGCAGCTCCGTGGCGTTGAGCCGTGCGTGAAGAACTTGTCGTAGCCCGGGAACGCATCCGCAACGATGTAGCCATCGAAGTCGCCGAAGATCTGCCGCGGCCCGTCCCGGCTGCGCGTCTCCGTGAATTCGAAGAAGCAACGTCCCTGGATGTCCCGGTAGATCCACACGCGAGCCTGACGCTTTTTGCCCGTGCTGTCTTGCAGCATCGTCACGGGCGTACCCGCCGGGGAGGACCCGGACTTCTCTGCCCGCTCAGCGCGCCAGGGGGTCCCTTTTCAGCGTGCCGCGGGGTCCCTTTTCGGGATGCCGCCGCCAGGACAAGCTCCGTCTTCTGCGCGCTATGCAACGAGGCCGCGCCGTCCCCAGCCTCGCCCGGATGCTCCGTGCCATCGGGTTGTCGCCTTCGCGGCTGAGCGCGTGGCGCGACGGCCGCCGTCATCCCATGGTTCGTCATCGCGCGTAAGCAGAAGGCTCGTGCCCGTCAACGCGTTGAGCAGAGCCGGGATGACCGGCGTCGGCAGCGTCGCCCCTGAACCTGACCGTCCTTGGTGGCAGGTCACCAACCTGCGATCGGAATGCGTTCAACGATCTCTGCGTAGCGCACGGCTGCGCCTTGTCTTGCGTGTGCTACGCCAGGGCCGTCTGGGCAGCCAGTCGATGCTGAGACCCTAGAAGCTGACGGGTCAGCATCCTCGGACTCCTGGGGGCAGCCAACTCGGAAGCGGCCAAAGGCCTGGCGGAGATCCGTCACTCCTGACCCTCAGTGCCTTGGCCGTCGTAACTCTCTAACGTCGCTCGGTTTGGTGAGGGCTTTGCCCGTCGGTGACCCCCGGAGTGACGGTTCAGGTAGCCGGCGTTGCAGGCTCTCGTGGGCAGCCGCTCGCGGCGCGGCTACTCGAAGATGAGGTCCGAGAAGTCGGTCCATCCCGCGCCGGGAACTTCCTCGAGGGTCACGGGGAGGACCCTCACCCTCCTCGGCCAGGTGACGAAGACTGGGTCTTCGACGGTTGCGCTAATCCACGCCACGGCTTCGCCGAACTTCGGCAGCGCCCTGGATGCCAGGAGTGGCGTCGTCGCTGCCTCGAGCCCGAAGAACTCACCGGGGACTTGGACCCAACGGAGACGGGCTTCGTCCTTGGAGAACGCTCCGACGAGCCGTGAGGCTCGGTGGCCCACGCGCTTGCGCTGGCGGACACTCATGGGCCGGAGGTCCGAGCTGGTGGCGAGCCTAGCACCTCGGAACAGGAAGGAGCTCCAGTGGCCGGGGGGCGGGTCTTCTCCCCTGAAGACGTCCTCGAAGAAGCAAGCGTCCTTCGATGCGTACAGGGAGCCCCGCGGGGTGCGGAGCACCTGCTCTCCCCGCGTCTGGTACGGCACGAGGACTGCGTAGAGGTCGTAGAGCGGGAGAATCGCCGCTCGTCCGCCCTGTCCGGGGGAGACGCGGACGGGCGCATGCATCGACCGCCGGGAAGCACCGTACTTGCGCAGCCACGACACAAGCGAGAGGCCCCTGAGGTGGCGCACCCAGGCGTCGAGGTCCTGGGTGGTGAAGGAGACCGGCCGTCCCTGCACGCCGCCGCCTCGAGCGGGTAGACCGTAGCGTCTGCAACGGATCTCGAGGGCATTCGCCGAGATTGAGATGCCGATCATCTCCAGGTAGCCAGCCAGGCCACCCCAGCCTTCGACGCGCGAGGGACGGAGGACCGGGCCGAACTCGTCGTCGTCGTGTTGATCGCGTAGGTGCTTCATGGATTGGAGGCTACGGGGCGAGCGCCCCTGGCGCGCTCGCATGCCACTGTTTCCCTGGAGGGGACTGACGAGCCCGGGTCGGGGTCCGCGGCACGTCGCCGGTTGCGGGTTTACTCTCTACGCGCCGCGTAGGCGTGAAAGAGGACATGGCCCGAGCACCCGACCATCCCCACGCCCTCCTTCTCTGTCGCTCACCCGACGAGTTGGAAGCCACCGGCTTCGACTGCGATTCATGCTCCTGGGCTGAGGCCCAGCAGGACGGGCAACTCGGATTCGCGCGCTACGATCGATTCCTGTGCCTGCCCGCGGTGTTCCCCGCAGACGTCGTCGAACATGGCCGCGAGGAGATGTGCAGCCGTCTGCGACGGCGCATGCGCGCCGGAGCCCTCGTCGTGCTGTTCGTGCCCGAAGCCAATCTCACAAGCGAGGGTGTCGACGAAGGCTGGAGTCGCGCGCGCTTCGTGGTCGAGCAGGTCACGGGCGTTCGGCTGGACGCTGTCGCTCGGGGCAGCTCGGCGCGCGTCGACGTCGCATCCGACTGTCCCGCCGGAATCCAGGATCATCTTTCACACAACCATCCCGGATGCCGCTTCGAGGTCGATCAGAACGTACCGCCCATGGCCATCTCCGAGGACGAGAGCGTCTCCCTGGCTGGTTTCGAGAGTGCCCTGGAGGAGCCGTGCGCCGTTGCTGGGTTCCCCGGCGAAGGCGCTTGGCTCGTCCTGCCGTGGTCGCCCAGGGAACGCTCGGCTGGAGACATGAAGGCGCTCCTGACCCTCTTCGAGGATCTCAGCTCGCTTCGCTCGCAGCGTCTCTCTAGCCTCGAGGCCAAGCGTTTGGCCCTCGAGGCTAAGCTCGCGTCCTACGCGCGTTCGGCCGCCGCTGCTTCGCCCTCCGCAGTGAGGAAGCCGGCTCGTCCACGGACACCGGAAGCGCCGCACAGGAGCCTGGATGGACCGGAGCTCTACGCGATCCCTGTCGACGGGAACCGCGGTTTTCTACAGCGTTTCACAGTCCCCAAAGGCCCATATCGGACGAGCCTGCTGCTTCACCGCGGTCCGTGGGCGCTGGCGACGATCATCTTGGATGAACGTTGGTATGCATCGGAAGCGCCCGACAGGGTTCCGATCGACGTGCTAACGCAATCCCTTCGGGACGCGGAGATCCCAGCCGAGGAGATGGGCTCGCTCAGTCGCTACCTCAGCGAACTGCGCAAGGCACTCAACGCGGTGTTCGGCGGCAGCGGGGAGAAGGGCCTCATCCGCTTGGAGCAGCGCAAAGGCGTGGTGCACATGGATGTCTTGCAGGCGGCTCTCGCTCCGTTCGGCGGAGCCAAGGTGCGTTCTATTCGCGAGCGTCCATCCGGCTAGCTAGTCGCGTCGTTGGGGATGGCTCCCGTGAGTCGATCCGCCGACACCGACAGACGCGCTCGGTGTCGGTGTTGGCTCTCGCGCCCAAGTATCAGGACACCGTGGCGTTGACGCGCCCCGTTGTCGGCGATCGGTCCGGAAATGGCGCGACCCTCGCGCGCATGTCGCCTGCTTCCACCACCCACCGCCGATTCATCGAGGCTGTTGCCCGCGCCCTCGCCAGGCGTGATCTCGAGCATCTTCTGGCACTCCAGGATCCCGGCTCCGGCGCCGCTCACGGTGGGGGAGAGCGAAGTACTTCGCACCGGATGGGCGCGAGTCCAGATGCGCAGCATGCGGACGAGGTCGTCGGCGGCTCCCCGCGGCACGACCTGACGGAGACAGGGTGGCGTGCCCCTACAATTGGAGGCGAACCGAAACAGGAACTCGAGCCGGAGGGCCCGCCATGTCCAAACGCGTAGCGCTGTACGCGCGTTACTCCTCCGACCTGCAGAACCCGACGTCGGCGTCGGATCAATTGGCTGCGCTGAGGATCGACTTGGAGCGAAGGCATCCGGACTGGCGCATCGTCACCGAAGAGCGGGACGAGGCCGTCTCCGGAACGTCCACAGCGGGGCGACCCGGGCTGGCGCGGCTGATGGAGCTTGCCGCGAACGCACGGCCGCCTTTCGACGCCATCTTGGTAGAAGACGTAAGTCGGTTCGCGCGCAACCGGTCGGATGCGCTTCGACTGCGCGAGCAACTCGCCGCTACGGGCGTCGCGATCCTCTCGGCCGCCGATGGCTACGTTGATCCCGACTCCGAGGCCGGGCTCTTCCTGACGGGCATCCGTGAGATCAAGGCGGAGGCGGACTCTCGTGAGACCGGACGCAGGGTCCGACGGGGCGTCGGGGCGCGTACGCGCCAAGGCTGGATCTCGGGACGCAAGACGCCCTTCGGCTACCTACGTGAACCGGTGTACTCCGAGGCGGACACAGATCGCGACGGCAGGCTGCTGAAGTTGGGCGTGCGCCTGAAGGCCCATCCCCTCCAGGGCCCGGTCGTGACGCACATCTTCAGGCGCCATGCCCAGGGTTTGGGGCTGCGCCGAATCGCCAAGGAACTGAACGCGCCTGACGGTCCCCACCGCAACACCAAGCCCAAAGGTTTCGTGCCGAGCTTCCTGCGCTCGCTCCTCCTGAACCCCGTCTACCGGGGCCAGCTCGTGTACGGGCGTACGCGCGAATGCAAGGTGCGGGTGGGCAACGAACTCAAGCGGCGCAAGCGGGCCGTCCCGCCTGAGGAATGGGTTGTCGTGGACAGCGCACACGAGGCGCTCGTGGACGAGGAGACGTGGGACGTGGTCCAGGCCCGCTTCGCCGAGAGCCGCGGCAAGGCCTTCGGTCTGGACGGGGTCGTGGCCAAGGGGGGGCGGGCTCCGGCTTCGGTTCTCAGCGGGCTGGTTCGCTGCGCTTGCTGCGACGGGAACTTCGTCGTGTGGACCTCTAGCCCGAACACGAAGCAACGCAGGCACGGGACAGGTAGGCGGCACCAACGCTTCGCGTGCAACCGCGCCCGCAGTAGCGGCGGAGACCTGTGCGCGAACAGGACGTCGATCGACACATCGGCGCTCGAGCGCGCATGCCTTGACGCCCTGGAGGAGAGGGTCCTCACAGCCGACGGACTCTCGTACCTCGAGGCCAAGCGCAGCGAGTACCTGAACCAGTACCTCGGTGAAGCGAGCGGCAAGCATGGCGAACTGCAGCTTGAGTGGGCGCAGATTCAGGAGGGCGAGGACCGCGTCCTGACCGCCATCAAGGCCGGCCTTCCACTGAAGGGCCTCCGGGAGGAGGCCGAGAACCTGGCGGAACGACGGCAGCAGATCGGCGGCGAAGTCGCGCGGCTCGCGAAGCTCGAGGCGGCGCAGGCCGCTCAGATCAGCGAGCACTTGAAGAGCACTCGGGTACGTCACCTCCGCGAGGTGCTGAGCGCACCCGACTTGCAGGAAGTACGCCTCGCGCTGCGCGAACTCATCATCGGGATCGAAGGTCGCCGTGACGGCAGCTTCTGGCTGCTCGTGGGCGAGGGGCCGCTTGGAAGCGACGACCTGACGCTACTGTCCGATCCGGGCCACGGTGACGGGCCGACGGAGCCGTCGCCTACGACAGAATCCAGTGGCCCGACGCCGGAGGACGAGGAGATCGCGGCGCCCCGCGGCGCGCGTGGCGCCGCGGGGAGGTCGCGTATATGTGTGGTCGGGGCGACTGGATTCGAACCAGCGACCTCCTGACCCCCAGTCAGGCGCGCTACCGAGCTGCGCCACGCCCCGACGCTCTAGCTCGCGAGGCGAAGTCTACTCGCTCCGCGGCAAGCCGGGAGCAAATGCACCCCTCCCCCGTCCGCCCCCGCCGGCCCCCGGCTCCCCGAGGGCCCCGGCGGCCCGGGTGGTAGGCTCCCCGCCCCAAGTTCCGGAGGGCGACATGCACCAACGCCTCACCACACTCCTGACCGCCGGCATCCTGCTCCTCGCCACCAGCTGCGGAGACGCCCAGGAGCCCGCCTCGAAGGCCGAGCGCACCAAAGCAGCCCTGCAGGAACTGTTCGCCGCCATCCGCGCCGGCGATGGTGCCGCCGCAGCGGGCCGGATCGTCTACCGCGGGCCTGACACGGACCGGAAGTGGAAGGCGCTGTGCGACTACACGCAAGAGGTCGACAAGACGCGCGTCGACGCCCTCGTGAAGCGCGCCGGGGCGTGGATCAGCGAGGGCGACGTCGAGTTCCTGGAGTTCCGCACCAACCGCGAGGGCGAAGGCGAGTGGCTCGTCTGGAAGGTCAAAGGCTCAGGGGCGACGGCGTTCTACGCGTGCCTCGATATCGGCGGCACGATCGCCCTTGGCGATGTCGACAAGGACTGACGCAGCACGCGCCATGAACGCGCCCACGCCCTTGATCGCTTCCTCACGGAGCGGTACCCTCCGCGCACTCTTCGGCGCGGTTGGTGGGCGACGCGCAGTCGGAAGAGTTCGGGAGGGTTAGCGCGTGCCTCGGCCGATCGTCATGATCGTCGGTGGGGGTGGTCCCACCGCCAAGCGCTTGAAAGCGCATCTGGCACGCCGTGGCATGCGAGTGCGCGGCGCGTCGGACTGTGGGGTCGCCCTCGAAACGCTGAGTGACGCGCAAGGACGCGCGGACAGCGGCCGCGGTTCGCCCATCGGAGCCGTCATCCTCGACGTCGAAGGCGCCGGCGTCGGCGCGGGCGCCTTCCGCGAGATGGTCCAGCAGGAGTTCCCCTCCGTCGTCGTGCTCGAGCTCCCGCCCGATAGCGCGGGGCCCGAAGACGTAGGACTCCTCGTTGCCGCCATCGAACAGGACCTGAAGGATCACGTCAGCCCCGTCGACGACGACGCCGAGAGCTACGAGACGCCGCTTCACGGCTACAAGTTCGAGGACCTCAACAGCCGCAACCCGCGGATGCTCGATCTCTTTGACCTCATCCCGCGCTTCGCCCAGACCGACAGCCCCGTGCTCATCACAGGCGAGACCGGCACGGGCAAGGAGCTCGTCGCCGCCGCCATCCACCGCCAGTCGCGCCGCGCCGACGGCGAGTTCTTCACCATCAACTGCGGCGCACTCACCGAGACGCTGCTCGAGAGCGAGCTCTTCGGCCACGAGCGCGGCGCCTTCACCGGTGCGATCCAGACGAAGAAGGGCTACTTCGAGCTCGCGTCGGGCGGCACGCTGTTCCTCGACGAACTGGGCACCATCTCGCGCGCGATGCAGGTCAAGCTGCTGCGCGTCCTCCAGCAGAAGGAGATTCGCCGGGTCGGCGGCACCGAGACCCTCAAGGTGGATGCGCGCATCGTGGCCGCCACGAACGCAACCCTCGAGGACGCCGTCGCGGCCGGGAGCTTCCGGGAGGACCTCTACTACCGGCTGAACGTCGTCCAGCTGAAGATTCCGCCGCTCCGGGACCGCCCCGAGGACATCCCGCTCCTGGCTGAAGTGTTCCGCGCCAAGTTCACCGACCGCCTGGGCCGCCCCGACGTGATCGGCATCGAGGCGCTCGCGGCCAGCCGCCTCAAGAGCTACCCCTGGCCCGGCAACGTGCGCGAGCTCGAGAACGTCATCGAGCGGGCCCTCATCCTCACGAAGGGCCCCCGGCTGGCGGAGGTCGACCTGCCCGAACGCCTCAAGCGCGGCGAGGCGCGGCGCACCACCGTGCCGACCTTCGACCTCGACGAGCCGCTCTTCTCGGTCGTCACACGCGTGCGCAACGCCGTCGAACGCGAGTACCTGAAGCGCCTGCTGCGGCGCTACAACGGCCGCATGAGCCCCGCCGCCGAGCACGCCGGCGTGAACCGCCGCACGCTGTACAGCAAGATGCAGACGCACGGTCTGCGGCGTGAGGACTTCCGCTAGACGCTCCGTCGCGGGGCCGTTCTCAGCGTTTGCGCCCCGAGGATGAGGCGCCCGAGCGCGCCTCCACGAGGCATGACGGCGGCGGGCACGGCAGAGGAATGGACGAGACGGGCCATGGGGGCACCGTGCCTGTGGAGAACCCTTGGAGAAACCACAGGTCGGCCGTGGGGCACTCGTTGCCCATCATGTGTCCCAGCGCTTCCCATCGGCCAACGTCTTGTCGCGGAAGGGGTTGCGTCGCTTGTCCACACGCCTTCCACGACGACGTTGGGGTCGCGGCACCCCATGAGACGTTTGCGCACATTGTTGAGAGAAATGCGCTGCGGACAGCCAGCGGCCTTCGTTGGCGTGAATTTGGCGCTTGCGCGGTGTGCAGCCAATTTCGCTCGCGCGTGGAGACGTTTGGCCCCCGCGTTGCTCTTACATCACCACCGCCGACAACGGCGCGATCTTTGAAAAACAAGCACTGACGAACGGACGAGGTCACCAGATCGTAGACCGAGGGGCGCCGGTGCCGGGCAGCACGCCCGGGATGTGTTGTTGCGCTGTGACCGAGGGGCATGGATCGCTGGGAACCGCTTTGGCGGGGACTGGTGTGAGGCGAAAAAATTAGCCCGCCCCAAGGAGCAGCGAACGGAGCGCCGAGTCGCCGAAAGGTAGAAAACCTCATGAGAGTTGGAGGTCCGGAGACGGATCATCCCACTTGTTCGTACTGCAATACCCCGAGGTCCTGGCGGGCCTGGACGTCAAGCCGCCTGAGGGCGAGGGGGGAGGCGCCGCGATCAAAGCGGGCGCCAGGTCGAACGAGAGCAAGCTCTGGAGGGGAAAACCCCACGAAGGGATCGACGGCCGGAACCACTTGTGGTTCTGGCGTCAGCACGGACTCGTCACGGGAAGAAGGCCTTGAAGCCGGCCACGTCGCATTCGCAACCCTTCGGGGAGGTTGAGTGAGGCGGGTAACGGCAGGAAGGCATGGGCCCTGAGAGGGGCACCGATCGTGATGAGGGGAAACCCTTGAAGGGTGAAGCCCATGGACGCTCCAGCGCGCTTGTCGCGTTGGGAGGACCGGTGGTGTACGTCGCGCAGGAGGTAACCAAACCTCGCACGCGACACGCGGTGGCGGAGGGATCCGCCGCCGGCAAACGGAACCGCCGGTTTGAGACTGTGTCGTAGGGTCGAAGAAGTCCAGGAGAGGAAGTGTCGTCTGACATGCCGTGCAAACGGCGAGACGGCACGGGGTCCCGGTGATCGAGCTCTGAAGAGGATCGTAAGTTCATGGAGGGCCGCCCGCAGCTTCGGCTGGGGGACGGCGCGCTAGCTGAGTACCCGAAGGGCGCTGAACGCCGTACGGGTCGGGTGGAACCCATATCCACCCTAGGCAGGTGCGCAGGTGTCCTCGAAGGACCGCGAAACCTCAAGAGAGCCTGCGAAAGCCGCTGCAAGGCGGGGGACGCATTCACCCGGAGCCTCAAGACTCTGGAGGACCGGAACGAGAACGTTGATCAACTCCTTCGTCACGCTTCGTTGGCCCGGAGCGCGGGAAACCGCGCTCCGGGCCCTTTTTCGTTTTGGGCCGCCGCCCTAGCCCGTGTGCCTGCTCTCCGGTAGGGGCGACCCTTGTGGTCGCCCCGGACGCCATCGCCCACATGTGCCCCTACAGCAACCCGTGGTCGCCCACGTGCTTCGCACGCGCGTGTCGGCGTGGGCGTGCATGTGCAAAGCGGGCGGCGAACCGGAGATGCCGCAGCCGCCGCGCATGGTCGCCCGGCGTCGCAGTCGACATGAAAACGGCCGGGTGGAACCCGGCCCTCTCGCATCGCGGCGCCAGGCCGCGATCGCAGTAGACATGAAAACGGCCGGGTGGAACCCGGCCGTAGTCGTGTTGATGGTGTGGGCTGGTGCTACCAGCGACCGCCACCGCCACCGCCGCCGCCGCCGCCACGCGACTCGCGGGGCTTGGCAACGTTCACCTTGAGGCTACGGCCACCGAGGTCCTGGCCGTCGAGGGCCTGCATGGCCGCGTGCGCTTCCGCGTCGCTTGCCATCTCCACGAAGCCGAAGCCGCGCGGGCGACCGGTCTCGCGGTCAGTGATGAGGTTGACGCTGGTAACCGTTCCGTGGGCGGAGAAGGCGTCATGGACGTCGTTCTCGGTGCTGTCGAAAGAGAGGTTGCCCACGTAGAGCTTGTTCTGAGACATATCGTTCGTCGAATCCTTGAAAGTCTGCCCCTGTCCGTTCGAGACGGACGCTGCGGGGCTCTGCTGTAAGTGACATGGCTGCTGAAGCAACCGGGCAGGGAGAAGCGGGACGGAGTCCCGATCGGTTTGCGCCGAAGAGCGAAAGTAGTTCTGTCAGATGGAAGGCTACAGCGCCCTGCACGTCGAAAACCGCTGAATTGCGAGCGTCGGAGCCATTTTGCGGCAGCTCCCGGCCGTCGATTCTGAGGCCCGTTGCGACGCGCAGGCCCAGCCAACGCGCCTCTGCGGGGGATTTGCCCGTTCCTGGTCCCATGGGGGTCCCCAGCGCGGCCTGAGGCCTCCGGCTCATGGATTCGCCCCGGGGAAGGCCTCGGGGGGAGCAGGGGCTGAGAACCAAGGCCTAGAGGATCAAGTCCGTCGTCTCGTCCTTGTACTCGCGGTGCATCAGCGCCTGGAGCGCGTCGGCGGGCGGCTTGCCTTCGTGCACGACCTGGAAGACCTCGTGCGAGATCGGCAAGGCGAGCTCGTGCTTGCGCATGATCTCGTGCACGGGCTTGGAGCTCTTCACGCCCTCGGCCACCTGGTTCATGCTCGACGCGATGTCGGCGACGCGTTCGCCGCGGCCGATGCGTTCGCCGAAGGTGCGGTTGCGGCTCGAGCGCGACTCGCATGTCGTGTAGAGATCGCCGAGGCCGGAGAGGCCGAAGAAGGTGCGGCGTTCGCCGCCGAGCGCTTCGCCGAGCCGGGCCATCTCGATCATGCCCCGCGTGACGAGGGACGCCTTCGCGTTGACACCCAGCTCCATGCCGTCGCACATGCCCGCGGCGAGCGCGATGACGTTCTTGAGTACGCCACCGAGCTCGACGCCGATCAGGTCCGGGTTGGAGTAGACGCGCAGCGTGTCGCCCGAGAAGTCGATGCGGATGCGACGCGCAAGCTCCGGGTCGGGTGAGGCCACGACGGTCGTCGCGGGCATGCCCGCCGCGATCTCACGTGCGATGTTCGGGCCGGAGAGCACGCTGATCGTGCGCTGTGCGCCGGTCACCTCCTGCAAGATCTCCGTCGCGCGCAAGTGGGTCTCGTTCTCGAGGCCCTTGGAGAGGCTCAGGATCGGCAGCTCGGCCGGCAGATGGGGGGCGTGCGCCGTCCACACGCTCCGCAGGAACGACGTAGGGACCGCCGAGACGAGCATGTCGGCGCCCGGCAGCAGGCTCGGAAGGTCCGAGGCAACTTCGATCGCCGCTGGCAGGTCGAACCCGGGCAGGTAGCGCGGGTTCGTACGCGTGTCGCGCATGTGCGCCGCGTACTCCTCGTCGTAGGACCACAGGCCGACCTCGAGGCCGATGCCGGCGAGCACCATCGACATCGCGGTGCCCCAGCCACCGTCTCCTACGACCACGATGCGACGCATGCGCTCCATACGCGCCTAGAGCTTTTGGTCGACTTCGCCGACGCGCCGCTCGCTGCCGGCGAGGATGCGGACGATGTTGCCGCGATGACGCCAGACGACGACGACCGCGCTGGTGACGAGGAAGAGTGAGACCGCGAGGTAGGTCTTCCACGCGTCTTCGCCACGCCAGGCCCAGTGGTGGACGGGGATGGCGACCATCGCACCCATCGAGCCGAGGCTCATGTACTTGGTCAGGCCGACGAGCAGGCCCCAGGCGCCAAAGCCCCAGAGCGCGGAGAGAGGCGCGAGTGCGGTGACGACGCCGAAGGCCGTCGCGACACCCTTGCCGCCCTTGAAGCGCAGGTAGGGCGTGAACATGTGGCCGAGGATGGCCGCGAGTCCGCAGACGGTCTGCAGCGTGAGCTCGTCCGTGGAGGACCCCATCCGGGAGCCGATCCAGGCGGCCATGTCGAGCGAGACGAGCGCGCCGAACAGGCCCTTGCCGAAGTCGAGCGCGAAAGCGAAGAGGAAGATGCCGACCGAGGGCGCGCCCTGCCACAAACGTGAGCAGTTCGTCGCGCCAGTACCGCCGCTGCCGACCGTGCGTAGGTCGGTCCCCTTGAAGACCTTGGCGATCAGCCAACCAAAGGGGATGCCGCCTACCAGGTAGGCGGCCAGGACGATCAGGATCTCGGCAAAGGGGCTGCCGATGTCCATGTAGCAATCTCCGGTGGGGGGTCAGAGCATACCGCTGATGGTTGGGCAGCGGGACACGGTGTAGCGAGCCCGCTCACACTTCATCGGCCGGGTGGCTACCAGGTCACCAGCCCGGAAGATGGGGGCCTGCTCTGTATGCCCGATGTTTCCCCCCTGGCACCCGGAGGGCGGGACGGGTCCAATGCTCGCATGGGCCGACAGGGCACGACACGCGTGGGCATCGACACCGGAGGGACGTTTACGGACGTCGTCTGGATCGAGCGGGGCCAGCGTCGGACGGCGAAGGTCCCCTCGACACCCGCACGGCCCGACGAGGCCTTCCTCGCCGGCCTTGCGGCGGTCGGCGGCGTGGGCGCCGGGGCGCACGTCCATCACGGGACGACCGTCGGCACCAACGCCGTCCTCACACGCAGCGGCGCGCGCATCGCGTTCGTGACGACCGCCGGCTTCGAGGACCTGCCCTGGATCGGCCGCGGCGGGCGCGATGATCTGCACGCCCTGACGCCGTCGCGGACACCTCCGTTGTTCGCTCGCCGGCTCGTGTTCGGCGTCGAGGAGCGCATCGATGCGGGAGGACGCGTGCTGGTGCGCCCGAGCGCGGCCGGGTTGCAGCGCCTCCGCGGGGACCTCGAACGCGCCAAGCCTGACGCCGTCGCCGTGTGCTTGCTCCATGCGGTACGCAACGACGTGCATGAGCGCGCCGTGCTACGGGCCGTGCGTACGCTCGGTGTGCCCGTGCACCTCAGCTCGCGCTCGTGCGCCGATCCGCGTGAGGTCGAACGCGCCACCACCGTGGCGCTGGACGCCTACGTCGCGCCCGTGCTTGGCGCCTACCTCGGCGATGTGGCCAAGCGCTTGGCGCCGGCTGCCCGTCGCGCCCTGACGATCATGCGCAGCGACGGCGGACGCATGTCCGTGCGTGAGGTCGCCCGCGGGCCTGCGCGCACGCTGCTCTCCGGTCCCGCGGCCGGTGTCGCCGCGGCCCGCGCGCTCGCCCGCGAGTTGAACGTGCCGCGCGTGCTGTCCTTCGACGTCGGCGGCACCAGCACGGACGTTGCGTGGATCGAGGGCGACGACCTCGCCGTGCGACCCTCGCTGCGCGTCGGTCCGTTCGAGGCCGGCGTACCGTCGGTCGGCATCGAGACCGTCGGTGCCGGCGGCGGCAGCGAGGTGTGGATCGATCCTGGCGGCGCGCTACGCGTTGGGCCGCGGAGCGCCGGCGCCGATCCAGGGCCTGCGGCCTACGGTCGGGGCGGGCCATTCACGCTGACCGACGCCTGGCTCCTCAGTGGACGCGTCCCCGAGGCGCTGCTCGGCGGCGCCTTCCCCCTGGTGCGGGCCGCTGCGGAGAAGGCCGCGCTGCGCGTCGCCCGCGCCGCCCGGTGCACGATCGATGAGCTCTGCCAGGGCGTCGTCGCGGTCGCGGCGGCTGCCACGGCACGTGCCCTGCGCCTGGCCTCCGTGGCGCAGGGCCACGATCCCCGCCGCGCGGTGCTGATCGCCTTCGGCGGGGCGGGCGCCGTGCTCGCCGCCGAGACGGCCGCGTTGCTCGGCATCGACGCGGTGATCGTGCCGACGGATCCGGGAACATTCGCTGCGGAAGGGACGCTCCTGGCGCCGCTCCGCGCCGACGCGGCCGAGGTCGTCGGCGATCGCAGTGAACTCGGCCGACGCGAGCGCCGGCTTTCGGCGCGCGTCCGCAAGGAACTTCAGCGCGAAGGTGCCCGCCGCGTGCGCGTCCGTACCGAGCTCGACGCGCGCTACGCGGGTCAGGCCTTCGAGGTGACCGTGCCGCACAGCGCAACGTGGGAGCGCGCGTTCCACGCGCGCCACGCCGATCGCTACGGCTTCTCGACGCCCGACCGCGACGTCGAGGTCGTTCGCGTCCGCGTGCGGGGCGAGGGGGCGACGTCGGTGGCACGAGGCGCCACGCAGGCCCGCACCTCGGGCGGGCGCGTTCGCGCGCGGCGCGGTAGCGTGTTCCAGCGTGCCGACCTCCGGCCGCGCGACCGCGTGCGCGGGCCCGCGCGCATCGAGGAACTCTCCGGTACGACGTGGGTGCCGCGCGGCTGGTCCGCGGATGTCCTCAGCGCCGGCGCGCTGCGGCTCATGAGGGGGGCGCGATGAGCCGGACCACGATCGACGCCGTCGACCTGGCCCTGACCCGCGATCTGCTGGAGAGCGTGGCCGACGAGATGGCCGCTGTGTGCATGCGCACGGCCGTGTCGCCCAACATCAAGGAGCGTCGCGACCTCAGCGCCGCCGTCTTCGACGGCGATGGGCTCATGATCGCGCATGCGGCGCACATCCCCGTCCACCTGGGCGCGATGCCCCTCTCCGTCCGCGCGGCGCTGGACACGCTGACGCTTCGTCCGGGCGACGTGGCGCTGCTCAACGACCCGTTTGCAGGCGGGACCCATCTGCCCGACATCACGGCCGTGATGCCGATCTTCGCCTCGCCGCGTGGCCGCGTACCCGTGTTCGTGGTGGCCGTGCGGGCCCACCACGCCGACGTGGGCGGCGCCGTGCCCGGCTCCATGGCGCCGCAGGACGACATCTACGCCGAAGGCGTGCGGATCCCGCCCGTGCGCTGGGTCCGTGGCGGTGTCCAGGATCCCGATGTGACGCGGCTGCTGCTGGCCAACATGCGCGACCCGGACCAGCGCCTGGCTGACCTCGCCGCGCAGGCCGGGGCGCTGGCGCTCGGTGGTCGCCGGCTCGAGCAGATGGCGGGGGATGCGGCAGGGCTGCGGCGTCTCGCACGGCGCGGGCGTGCGTTGGTGGACTACGCCGCGCGCATCGCCGCGGGTGCGCTGGCAGCGCTCCCCGCCGGGGACGCCCGCGCCGATGCGTCGCTCGAAGTGCCGGACGCGCGCGGCACGACGGCGCGCATCGCCGTACGCCTGACGAAGAAGGGACGGCGCCTGCGCGTGGACTTCGAGGGCACGTCGGGGCCGGTCGGCGGGGGCCTCAATGCGCCCGAGGCTGTGACCCGCAGCGCGGTGTACTACTTCGTGCGCTGCCTCTGCCCGGACGAGACCCCGACGAACGACGGGCTCCTCCGGCATGTCGACCTACGCGTGCCATCAGGAAGTTTGCTCGCGGCGCGCTCGCCGGCACCCGTGGCGGGCGGCAACGTGGAGACGAGCCAGCGAATCGTCGATGTGCTCTGGCTCGCCGCGGCGAAGCTCTGGCCGGACCGCATGCCGGCACCGGGCTGCGGAACCATGTCGAACTGGACCTTCGGTCCCGTGCCGGGCGGCCCCGTGTTTCCGACCTACTACGAGACGCTGCCGGGCGGCGCGGGCGCGGGTCCGGATGGCCCCGGCCATCACGCGATCCAGCAGCACATGACCAACACCGACTCGACGCCCACCGAGGTCTTCGAGGCCCAGTGGCCCGTCCGCGTGGAGCGCATGGCTCTGCGTCGACGCAGTGGCGGCCCGGGGCGTCGGCGCGGGGGCCAGGGCCTCGTGCGCGAGATCCGGTTCCTGGCGCCGGCCATCGTGTCGTGCCTCATGACGCGGCACGACGAGCCGCCGCCGGGCGTGGCCGGCGGACAGGCTGGCACCCCGGGCCGGCTGACGCTGATTTCCGGCGGTCGTGGCAAGCGTCTCACCGCCCGGTCCAGCGTCCGCGTGGAGCCCGGCGACGTGCTGCGCATCGAGACGCCGGGGGGCGGCGGGCACGGTCGAGCCTGAGCCGGAGCGTTCGGCTTCTCGTAGAGACGCCCCCGGGCCGATCTGCCATCGGCGGCTGCGGAGCGGGTACCCTCGCGGTTCGCTGTGGAGAAGACCATGGGCATCCCCGTGAAGTACCGCTGGTGGCTCGTGACCATCCTGATCGTGGGCACGCTGCTGTTGATCTCGTCGCTCGCCCTGGACCGTCCCAACGTCGTGTGGGAGGCCTTCAAACCGCATTGCCCGCACTGCCGGCATGAGGTGGCGGCCTACAGCCACCGCTGCGCGGACTGCAACAGCGAGTTCGACTGGACCGCGACGAGCGGCACGCAGAGTCCCATCTCGACGAACAGCCTGTCGGTGCTCGAGGCCGAGTGGGTGCACGGGCGTGTGAAGGAACTCGGGCTCGAGCCCGCCGCGGCGCGGGTCGCCAAGGCGCTCGGTCTCACGGACGCGGCTGCGACAGAGTTCCTGCAGAACGTCGGCCGCGGTGACTGCGGCTTGTGCGGCGGGAGCAAGAAGGACCTGGCCTCCGAAGATCTGGCGAAGGCCGACGTGTGCCCGTGCTGTTTCGGTTCGGGCGACTCCGTGACGTGCGGCGGGGACCGCCGCGTGCGTGTCGGCGATCCGATCGCCCACCGCGCGTTGCTCGACTACAAGGCCACGATGGCAGATCTCATGCGGGGGCGCGCCGTGACCGCGCCTGGCGAGGTCGCCAAGGAGGCCCGCCGCCTGGCCGAGGCGTTCCTCACCATCCACGCCGGCACGGCCGAGGCCGCCGAAATCGTCTATTGGAAGGACATCGACCAGCCCGTCTTCACGGGGGATGGCCAGATCAACGCGCGGCGCGCGGTGAGCGCGGTGGGGCGGGAGCGCCTGAACAAGGTGCTCGAAGCACTCCAGTCCCGCCCGTAGCGAGAGGGCCCGATCGGACCCTGGGTCCGTACGGGCCGGTTGCCACGGCCGCGTTGCGATCCCAACTGGATCCCAACTTCCTGTTTCCGGCATGCCCGAAAGCGGGGCACCCTGTAGAGGTGAATTGGGAACGGGAGCCCCGTCCTTGGCATTGCTGCGTCCCTTGTCCGCCCTGTTGATCCTGCTCCTGGTTGTAGGGGCTGGGCTGCACACGGCCGCGCCCGCGGAGGCTCGCGGCCAGATGCCGGCGCGGGCGCGATCTGCCTACGCCGCCTTCCTGCGCGGTGACTTCCGACGTGCCGAGACCGAGAGCGCCCAGGCCGTACGCGAGTCCGCCCGCTCGGCGCCGGCGTGGTCGGTCCGCGGCTACATCCTCTCGCATGCGGGCAACAAGGCCGGCGCCGAGGCCGCCTACCGCGAGGCCATCCGGCTCGAACCGACGGATGCCGTCGCGCGCAACAACCTGGGCACCGTGCTCCTCGACCAGGGCAGGCCCCAGAATGCCCGTCGCGCCTTTGCAGCGGCGCTCTCGCTGCATCCTTCCTACGCGGATGCCCGCAACAACCTCGGCGCCGCCCTGGAGCGCCTCGGTGAGGTCGAGGCCGCGCGCCGCAACTACCGGGTCGCGACGGTCCTCGATCCGCGCCACGCCAAGGCACACAACAACCTCGGCGCCTCGCAGCTGCGCGCCGGCAACGTCAAGCAGGCGTCAGCCTCGTTCGCCAAGGCCGCCGCGCTCGATCCCAACTTCGGCGCCCCTGCGCTCAATCTCGCGCTGCTCGACCCCGACGGCGGCCGCGGGGAGGAGTTCCTGGCGCGGCTGGAAGCCGCCGCGGCCAAGCCGGGGGCGACGCCGGCGCTCAAGGCGCGCGTCTTGGCGCTGCGCGCCAGCCGTGAGGCCGTCGCGCGTCGCTGGCAGCGCGCACGGTCTCTCTACCTGCAGGCGCTCCGGTTCACGCCGCGGGACACGAACCTGCTCAACAACGTGGCGGTCGTCGAAGACCAGCTCGCGATGGATCGCGAGGCCCTCTTGCACCTTACGGAGGCGCTCGACATCGCGCCGGATCTGAAGGTGGCGCAAAACAACATCGGCATCGTGCACGTGCACCGCGGCAAGCTCGATCTGGCCGAGAGCGTGTTCAACGACTTGATCCGCCAGGACCCCAAGTTCCACCGCGCGCACTACAACCTGGGCGTGGTGCACGCCTCGCGTGGCGATGTGACGAAGGCGCGCCAGTCTTTCGAGCGTGCAGCCCGGCTTGCGCCGCGCGACGCGGCGGTGCGCTACAACCTGGCGATCCTCGCGCGCAGCGATTCGGGCGACGTCCGTGCTGAGCGCCGAGCCTACGAAGAGGTCTTGCGCCTCGACCCGAACCTCACGGAGGCCCGGCTGGCGCTGGGCATGCTGCTCGCCGATCCGGCCACGCCTGCCCGCGAGCGCGATCCCAAGGCGGCCGCGATCCACCTGCGGCGCTTCCTCGAGCTCGCCCCCGCCACCGACTCGGAAGGCCGGCAACAGGCCTCCGATTGGCTCGCTTGGCTAGCAGCCGAAGCCAAGAGCTAGGAGCCTGCCCCTGTACTCGGCGGCGCTTCACCATCCCCTCCTCGCGTGACAAACCACGCGTCGTCTCGGATGGCCTTGCGGCGCCTTCGCCCTCGGCGCCAGTCTGCTAGCGAAGGGCGCGGACCAACAGGAGGACGACAGCGCCTTCGAACGCGTCCTCCGCCATGCGGATCGGAGCGACGTCGGGCCGCGTGGCGTCCAGACGAATGCCGCCGCCCTGCTGGTGCCACGTCCGCACCAGGTCGCGCTTCTCATGGCGCACGACGACCGTGTCGCCGCCGTGCGGCGTGCGTTCCGGATCGACGAGCAGGAGATCGCCTGCTTCGACGCGGGGGTGCGCTTCGTCGTCGGCGATGCGCACGAAGAACGCCGCCGCGCTCCCGAGGCGGGCGTCCAACTCGATCATGTCCTCGGGTGTGCCGTCGCGTGTTGAGTCCGCGAAGACCTCGACCATGCGCCGCGAGCTGTCCTTCGACGTCGAGGCGGGTGCGTTGCCCGTGAGCACGCCGGGCAGTACGCGCGCGAGCAGCTCGCGTTCCTTGTCGTCGGCTTCGGCGAGAAGATCGTCGCTCTCGGCTTCGGCCTCGGCGAGCGAACGCACCTTGCGCGCGCGCCCCAGCAGCCGGCCGGCGAGCATGCGCTGGTCCGGGGGCAGATCGAGGAACTCCGACATCGGGTCGATCACTCGCGGGCCGCGCGCCATGTGGAAGAGCGTCGTCACCAGCAGCCGGTCGCGCGAGCGGCGTACCTTGCCCCGTTCGCGGTTGGCGCGTTCGAGACGCTTGCGGATGGGGGGCGGGGAGCGCTCCAGCGCCGCGAGGTCCTGGAGCCGACGCTCCGCGATGTTGAGGGCCTTGCATAGCCGTGCGATGACCTTGGGGCGCGGCGCACGTCGGGCGCCTGACTCGAGCTGCGAGATGTAGGAACCGGTCATCTCGATCTTGGCAGCCAGGGCCTTCTGCGAAAGGCCGGCGCGCTCGCGGGAGCGCTTCAGGGCGGCGGCGAAGCTCTTCTCGGACACGCCCCGATGCTAGCGCCACCGGGGTTCATCATCACAAACTGGTCAATGAGGATTCTGATGTTGACAAACTTGTTAGTTATCATAGGCTGTGTGCATCGGGTTCGAGACGCCTCCGGAAGGTCTGGAGGACCCCGATCGCGAGAAGGTCAGGAGAACACATCCTCCCAACTTGGCTCAGGCCGAAGGGAGACATGCGGGACAGGGCGCGAGGCCGAACGGGAACGGGTCGGACGGGCCGCTCACCCTGTACTCCTCCAGATGCTTCTCAGCGGGCGTCGGACTCTTCGGAGTTCGGCGCCCGTTCGCTTTTTTGGACGGCGGACGCAATCCGACATGCGCCGCCGTCTCCACGCCTCGGGCGCGGCTGGCGGATTCTGACGCAATGGCGGGGTGCCGCGCGGCTTCTGTTGCCGCCCTGTAGGGGTCAACGGCGTCCAAGTGGGAAGAAACCGGGCTCGCGGCGAAGGTTGACGGCCATCGCACCGATCCAGGGGGTACCGGCTGCCCCGGGCACGGCATTTGGACTCGTCATCGTGTTCCTCGGCACCTCCGCCGCCATGACGCAATCGCCCACGTGGATCGACCTTCTCCCATGACGCTTCGACGACCGCGCTCGCTCGCCTTGACGCTCGCCCTCGCCGTCGCCACGGTGCTCCCCCTTGCAACCCTGCTTGCCCTCGCGCCGATCGCATGGGCCGGGGTTGGGGACTACAACTGCACGAACGCGAGCAAGGTCTACTTCGGCAACAGCCGCCTCTTCCAGCGCCCGGCCACGATCGACTGCGACAAGGTCTACAGCCGCATCAGCGAGTACAAGGAGATCGTCCGCCGCGGCCTCACCGAGAAGGACGCGCACTACCACCTCCTGATGAAGAAGGCGACGAAGCGCTTCACGGAGGCGATCAAGAAGATGGCCAAGGCCGACAATCACGATCTCGTGGCCCAGAAGGGCACGGTCAAGAAGGCCAAGAAGAAGGCCAAGGACATCCCCGACCGCACGGCGAACGTCATCAAGAAGCTCGACTAGGCCCGCCTGGTGGGCACCGCGCTGTCCTGCCGGTCCTCCAGCGTCGTGTCCTCCAGCGTCGTGTCCTCCAGCGTGAGTCGCCGCATCCTCGCGGCTGTGGTGCTTTCGCTCCTGCTCGGGGCGCCAGCCCACGCCGGCGACCCGGCACCGCCGTCGTGGCTCGACCGGGAGAAGCCGATCCAGGTCGGCGCCGACGGCGCAGCGCGCAGCATCTACCAGCCCGAGTTCCGACCCGCGCCCTGGCTCAAGCAGCAACTGGGCCATCACGCGCTGAAGGGGCTCGTCGCGGAACTCGTGACGCCCGTCGTCGCCGTGGCACGCCCCCCCGGCGCGAAAGCCGATCCCGCTCCCGTGGCGGGCCGCATCCTGCTCCGCGGCACGCTCGCCCTCGTGATGCAGGCCCGGGCCATCCTCCGCGAGCACGACCTGGCCCCGCGCGCGGTGTTCGTGTCGCTGCTGGTGTCCGAGGTCGTCCGCCACAAACGCAACGCGCGCGGCGGATCGCTGCTCTTCGACAAGGCCGGCGTGGCTTCCCCCGACGCCGCGCTCTTTCGCAGCTTCTCGACGAGCTTCGAACCCGATGACTTCATCCGCTCGAGCCTGACGGGCTCGACGCCCTTCGAGGGCACGTCGGTTGCGTTCGGCAACAGCAACGTCCTCGGGTCGGCCTTCGAGTACACGCTGCGCCTGCTGCAGAAGGAGGGGGAGGCCGAGTTCCTCGCCTGGCCGAACCTGCTCGTGAACGAGGGGCAAGCCGCGTCGATGACGGCCACCCGGGTCGTGCCGCAGTTCCTGCTCCAAGACGACGGCAACGAGTCGTTCACGACGGTGCCGGAAGAGACGGGCCTCAAGCTGCGCGTCACACCGGTTCGCATCGGACGTGAGGAAGCCGTGCTCGATCTCGACGTCTGGCTCCGGCTGCCGGAGGAAGTGAGCGGCAGCAGCACCGTGCCCGGCACCCTGCGGCTCAAGCTGCGCCAGGTCACGACGCGCATCACGGTGCGCGACCGCGAGCCGCTGCTCATCGGGGGACTTGTGCTGCGACGCACCGAGCGCGATCGTCGCGGCCTGCCACGTCCGCGCGCGCTGCGAGCCCTCGATCCGCTGCACAGCTCCCAGGTGCGCGATCAGGCCGAGACCGAGATCGTGTTCCTGGTGCGTCCGCGCCTCGTCCCGCCGGGACGCCGTCCCGCCGAACTCGACCCCGCCACCTACCGGGCGTGGACCTCCGGCGAGAAGCTGCGCGATCCGTGGTCCGAGGTGAAGGATCCGCGCGCGAAGCCCCCGCGCGCCAAGTAGCCGCGTTGCCCTGGGTGGGGGAGCCGGCAGGGCAAAACGAAGAAGGGCCGGCTTGCGCCGGCCCTTCTCGGTTCGTTGTCTGGTGGGCGGGGTCGTCTAGCGACGACCGCCACCGCCACCGCCACCGCCACCGCGGCCACCGCGGTCGCCACCGCGACCACCACCGCCATCGCGGCGGGGTCCACGCGGAGGACCATCGCGACGCGGGGGCGGACGGTCACCGGAGGGCTCCGGTGCCGACGCATCCTGACCGAGCTCGAGCAGCGCGGCCTTGCGGCTCAGCTTCACGCGGCCGGACTCGTCCACGAGGACGACCTTGACCGGCGTGATCTCGCCCATCTTGAGCACGTCATCGACGTTGCCGACGTAGCCGTCGGCGAGCTCGCTGATGTGGCAGAGACCTTCGATGCCCGGGATGATCTCGAGGAAGGCGCCGAAGTCCTTGATGGACGTGACCTTGCCGTCGTAGATCTTGCCGAGCGTCGCCTCTTCGGCGATCGCTTCGACCTGCTTGCGGGCCTGAAGCGCGCCGGCGGCGTCGGTGGAGAAGATCTTCACCATGCCCTCGTCGTTGACCTCGATCGTGGCGCCGCTCTCTTCCTGGATCCGGCGGATGTTCTTGCCGCCAGGCCCGATGAGCATGCCGATCTTGGACGGCTTGATGTGCACGACCTCGACGCGCGGCGCGTACTGGTTGTACTCGTCACGCGGCTTGTCGATGGCCTTGAGCATCTCGCGCAGGATGTACATCCGGCCTTCCTTGGCCTGGGCCAGCGCGATCTTGAGGATCTCCTCCGATACGCCGGTCATCTTGATGTCCATCTGGAGCGCGGTGATGCCGTTCTGGCTACCGGCAACCTTGAAGTCCATGTCGCCCGCGTGGTCCTCGTCACCGAGGATGTCGGACAGCACGGCGAAGTCATCGCCGTCCTGCACCAGGCCCATGGCGATGCCGGCGACCGGACGCTTGATCTGGATGCCCGCATCCATCATCGAGAGCGTGGTGCCACACACCGACGCCATCGAGGACGAGCCGTTCGACATGAGGATGTCCGACACGACGCGAATCGTGTAGGGGAAGTCCTCCATCGCCGGCAGGACGGGCAGCAAGCTGCGCTCGGCCAGGGCACCGTGACCCACCTCGCGGCGCGAGGGGCCGCGAATCGGCCGGGTCTCGCCTACGCACAGCGGCGGGAAGTTGTAGTGCAGGTAGTACTTGCGTGAGTAGGCGTGCGTGTGGAGGCCGTCCTCCATCTTCTCGTCGTGGCCGGTACCGAGCGTGCTGGCGACCAGCGCCTGGGTCTCGCCACGCGTGAAGAGCGCGGAGCCGTGCGCACGGGGCAGGAGACCGACCTCGACCGTGATGTCACGGACGTCGTCGGTCTTGCGGCCATCGATGCGCTTGCCGCTGAGGGCGGCGTCGCGAATGATCTTCTTCTCCATCTTCGAGATGGCGGCGTTCACGTCGCTGTGGCTGAAGCGGCCGTCCTTGTCGTCGTCGGTCGCGACCAGGGCCTCGCGAATCGCCGTGACGACGGCGCGCTTGGCCTTGTTGCGGTTGACCTTGATCGGCTCGTAGACGGAAGCCGTGAAGGCCTCGCCGAACTGCTTCGCGACGGCGTCGTTGCACGCGTCGTTGTCCTGCGGGATCTTCCACTCGGGGGCGGTCCAGCCAGTCATCTCGCGCAGCTCTTCGACGGCGGCGACGATCTTCTTGATGACTTCGTGGCCGAAGTTGATCGCTGCGATAGCGACCTCCTCGCTGACCTCGTTCATGCCACCTTCGACCATCGTCACGGCGTTCTTCGTGCCGGCGACGACCATGTCCATCTCCGACGCGGCGCGCTGCACGTTGTCGGGGAAGGCGATGTACTCACCGTTGATGAGCGCGACGCGGACAGCGCCGATCGGCCCCAGGAAGGGGAGCGTGTCGGCGAGGGCGACGCCTGCACCGGCACCGTTGATCGACAGGATGTCGGGGTCGTTCATCTGGTCGTAGCTGATGACGAACGACTGGCACTGCAGATCCATCTTGAAGCCCTTGGGCCACAAGGGACGGATCGGGCGGTCGGCCATCCGCATCGTGAGAATCTCCTTCGGGGAAGGAGCGGACTCACGCTTGAGGAAGCCACCGGGGATCTTGCCGGCGCTGTAGGTCTTCTCGCGGTAATCGATCGTGAGCGGGAAGAAGTCGAGACCGGGGCGAGGCGGCGATGCGGATGCAGCCGACATCACCATGGTGTCGCCGAGCCGGATGACGACGGATCCGGCGGCCAGCCGCGCCATGCGGCCAGTTTCGATGATCAGGGAGCGTCCCCCGATATCGATCGTCACTTCATGAATGGACAAATGTCCTCCTACCTACGGATCCCCAGCTCCTGGATGAGCTCGCGGTAGGCAGAGACGTTCTTGCGCGCGTAATAGCGCAGAAGAGCCGCGCGCCGGCCGACGAGACGTAGTAGTCCTCGGCGGGTCGCGTGGTCCTTCGGGAACTTCTTGAGGTGCTCCGTCAGGTGCACGATGCGGTCCGTGAGGACGGCCACTTGCACGCGGGTGGAGCCAGAATCGCCCTCACCTTCGCGGAACTTCTCGATGATCGCAGCCTTGCGCGGGTTCTTTACGGCCATGGTGGGCCTCCGTCACCTGCGGCCAAGCCTTCCGCCCTGCTTGGGGCGGCGCTGAGCCGTGGTCTGGGGGGGAATCCGAATGATGTACTGTCTTTGGTTCAATTGGTTGTGAGCGCGAACGGTACCCCTGCCTGGGGGCCCGGCAAGGGAATGCGCCGGTCCCTGCAGGCCTCGTCAGACCTCCTCGTCGCAGGAATCCTCCTCCGAGGGCCATTTCTCGCCGTCTCGGAGCCAACCCCGCAACATGGCGATGGCCGCCTCCCGGTCCAGGAGGCCCGATTTCTTGGCCTCGCGGAGGCGGATGCCGCGGGCCTTGATGGCCTCTTCCGCCTCCCAGGTCGTCAGGGTCTCGTCGAGGAAACCGATCTCCAGGCCGGAGGCCGATGCCAGCTCGACCGCGAATCGGCGAGCTTCGGCGCTCATCTCGGACTCGTCGCCGCTGGCGTGCAGCGGCAGACCCACCAGCACCCGGTCGGCGCCCTCGGCGGCGAGGGCCTCCGCCACCCTGCGCGCTGCGGCGGCCAGGTCGGGCCCGCGCTCGACGGTCTCGAGGCCCCGCACGGTGATGCCCAGCGGGTCGGCGACGGCGAGGCCGATGCGCCGCCGGCCGTAGTCCACGGCTGCCGTCCGTCTCACCGAAGCAGGTCCTCGCGACCCTCGTCCTTCAGGCGTTGGACGACCTTCCGGACCTCCTCGCCGTGGCCGCGGCGCGCCACGAGGACGGTGTCGCCGCGGCGGACGACCACGAGGCCCTTCACGCCCAGCAGCGCCACATGGCCACTCTCGGCGTCGACGAGGCAGTCCTTGCTCGCGATGACCGAGACGTCGCCACGCAGGCGGTTGCCGTCCTCGTCCGCGGTGCGCCGCCTCGCGACGGCGTCCCAGGAGCCGAGGTCGTCCCAGGTAATGTCGCTGGCGAGCACCTCGACGGAGCGCGATTTCTCCATGACAGCGTAGTCAATGGAGATCGACGGCATGCCGTCGTATGCGCGCCGGAGCGCCGCGGTGAAGGCCTTGCCGCCGTAGCGTTGGAACGCGCGGGCGAGCGGCCAGCCGATGTCGGCCTGATGCTGATCGAGCTGCGAGAGGAAGACGGACGGCCGGAAGGCGAACGTGCCGCCGTTCCACAGGAAGCCACCGCGCTTGAGCATGCCTTGGGCGCGCCGCCGCGAGGGCTTCTCGATGAAGCGCCGGACGCTGTGGATCGGTCCGGCGGCGGCGTCGGCGAGCTTGACGCCGCGCTCGAGATAGCCGTAGCCCGTGGCGGCGTGGTCCGGCTCGAGCCCGAGCGTGACGATGCCGTCGAAGACGCGAGCGCGCTCGGCCATGGAACGCAGCGCGGCCCGGTAGTCCTTGAGCGGGGCGACGTGGTGATCGGCCGGGACGACGACGAGCGGACCGTCGTGGCCCGCGGCCTGGGCGGCATGCGCGGCGAGCGCGACGGCGGCGCACGTGTTGCGCGGCTCCGGCTCCCAGAGGAAGGCGTCGGCCGGGAGCTCGGGCAGGAGCTTGGTCAAGGCGCGCTTGAACTTGGCGGGCGCGACGATCAGCGGGGGGCGCCTGGACAGCGGCTTCACACGGTCCACGGTGGCGCGCAGCAGAGGTCGCTTGTCGTCCCCGTCCAGCGCGAGGAGCTGCTTCGGCTTGGAGGCCCGGCCGGCGGGCCAGAAGCGCGTGCCGCTGCCCCCGGCGAGGATCGCGATGCGTGTGGGGGCTCTGGCCATCCCTCCATTGTACGTCGCGCGGCTACCCTAGGTCCTCGTCGGGACCGGAGGCCGCCGGTTCCTGCCCCAGGAGTGCCATCATGCGCGTCGTCGAACGAATCTGTCTGTACCTGGTCGTGGCCTACGCGGCGCTGACCCTTCTCGATCGCGCCCGGGCGGACGAAGAGCCGGCTGCGGGGTCGAAGTCCAAGCCCGTCGCTCCGGCGCCTGCCGCGGTCACCACCAGCGAGATCAACCTCGTGAACGCCGACGGGACGCTCGTCGTGCGCATGTACGCGCGCGCCTCGGGGGGCGGTGCCATCGATGTGTTCAACAAGGCCGGGAAGCTGGCAACGCGCCTCTACGCGCGGAACGATCACGATGGCGAGCTGCAGCTCAACGACGAGAACGGCGAGCTACGCTCCAACATCGGTGGCAACGACACCGGCGGCTACGCCAACATCTACAACCGCAAGGGCGACCTGGCCGTGTATGCGGGCGGCGACAGCGAAGCGGATGCGGGCTACGTCGCCGTCTGGGGCCCGAAGGAGGTGAAGGCTGCCGAGATCTCCGTCAACAAGTTCGGCGGCGCCTTCGCTGCCCGGAATGTGGCGACCAACAAGCGCGTGACGAGCCTCGGGACGGCGCCGGACACGGGGACCGGCGTTCTCGCCATCGCCAGCAAGGAAGGCAAGGCGGGCGTGGGCGCGTACGTGACGGAGGACGGCGGGCAGCTCATGGCGCTCAACGGCGCAGGCAAGAGGGCCGCGTTCCTGGGGGTCAGCGCCGACCCGGCTGGCAACGGCCTGATCTACGTCGCCAACAAGTCGGGGCAGCGCATCGTGGAGTCCGGCGCGAATGCGGGGGGCGGAGGCTACATGTCGGTGCGCAACAGCGTCGACAAGCGTGTCCTATTCCTCGGCGCCACCACAGGCAAGGCGGCCGACGACGGCGTGGTCGAGGTCCAGCGCAAGTCGGGGGACCTCGGCGTCGTGCTGCGCGCCTACGAGGCCGCCTCGTCGGTTCGCATCTACGACAAGGACGAGAAGGTCATCAAGCAGCTCCGCTAGGAGACAGGCTCCTAGGAGGCAGGCTCTTCGGATGCGCTGTCCCCGACCTGGGACGGGCCGTCCTCGACCTCCGACGGATCGCGCACCTGGTAGCGGATCCAGCGGCAGTCGATGGCGCCGTTCATGACGGGGACGCGTTCTGCGGCACGCATGCCGAGGTGCTTGGTCAGCTCGGGGTTGCCCGACAGCACCCACGCCGTGGCGCCCGGGCATTGCCCCTTGAGGAACTTGCCCAGCGAGTTCCACGAACCGATCAGGTCGTCGCCGAAGCCCAGGCGCTCGCCGTACGGCGGATTCGTCACCACGAATCCGGGGGGCGTGGGAGGGACCCAGTCCGCCGCGTAGTTGTTGTGGAACGTGATCAGTTTGTCGACGTCGGCCTCGAAGGCGCCTTGGCGCGCCAGCTCGAGCGCGCCGCCGTGGCGGTCGGCCGCCATGAGCGGCACATCGAGCTCGAACCGCGCGGCGGCCTTCGCCTCCTCGCGCAGGCTCTCCCAGAGGTCGACGTCGTGATCGATCCAGCGCTCGAACGGGTAGTAGCGGTGCAGACCGGGCGCGCGGTTGGTGGCCCACATCGCGGCCTCGACGAGAAAGGTGCCGGAGCCGCACATCGGATCAGCCAGGGGCGTCTTCTTGTCCCAGCCGCCCATCCGCAGCAGCGCGGCCGCCGTCGCTTCGTTGAGCGGGCTCTTGACCTGGATGGGGCGCCAGCCACGCTTGTGCAGGCTGGCGCCGGAGAGATCCCGGTAGAGCCTGAGCCGCTCGCGCTGGACGACCACCTTGATCGGCACGTCCGGGTCCTGCGTATCGACGCTGGGCCGGCGCTGCTTGGCTTGACGGATGACGTCGACGATCGCGTCCTTGGTACGTAGCGCCGTGAAGCCCGAGTGGCGCAGGTCTTCGTTGTCGCGCGTGCTCGCGTAGACGGCGAAGGTCTGATCCGGTGTGATCCAGCGGTTCCAGTCCAAGCCGGCCACCGCATCGTAGAGGTCGTTCGCGTCGGCCACGCGCGCCTCCAGCAACTCCTCCTGCACGCGGATGGCCGAGCGCAGCCACAGGTTTGCCTGGTAGCCCATGCGTTGGTCGCCACGAAAGGCGACCCCGCCGCGCCGCACGTCGATGCCTTCGGCGCCCAGCTCGCGCAGCTCGGCTTCCACCGCGGGCTCGAGGCCCTTGCCGCAGGCGGCGAAGTACCGGCGTCGTTCCATCACTTGGCCTTCTTTGGTGCGTCCTTCGAGGCACTCAGATCGCGGATCTTGATGTTCCGGAACCAGACGCGGTCGCCGTGGTCCTGCAGGCCGATGTGGCCCTTGGGCTGCACACCATACCCGTCTGTGTCCTTGAACTTGCTCTTCGCCAGGCGGGCCTTCCAGTCCTCGCTGCCGATCTCGAACTCGACGATCTTCCAGCCGTTGAGCCAGTGCTCGACGTGCGTGCCGCGGACGATGAGCCGCGCCTGGTTCCAGCGCCCGGCGGGACGCGTGACGTCCATCGCCGGCGCGTACAGCGCGTAGTTGCTCCCGGCAGTCGTGAGCTTCGACACCCCGTCCCCGTGCCGGTCGTTGTCGAGGATCTGCATCTCGGCCCCGGTGATCCACATCGCGCCACCGGCTTCGGTAAGCCGGTAGCAGATCCCGCTGTTGCCACCGGTGGCGACCATCCAGTCGAGCCGCAGCTCGAAGTCCTCGAACGTGCGCTTCGTGATGAGGTCGCCGCCGGCGCCTTCCTTGGTGAAGCTGAGCGCGCCGCCTTCGGCCTTCCAGGCGGGCGGTACTCGCTCCTTCTTGAAGCCGCGCCATGCGTCCGTGCTCGTGCCGTCGAAGAGCAACTCGAACCCAGCTTTGCGCTCGGCTCGCGAAAGGCGGTTCGGCCGGAGGGGGGGCAGCGCCATCGGGGCGTCGCCATTGTCATGCGGCAGCTTGTTGAGCGTGTACCAGGCCTCGCTGCTCCAGGGGCGCTTGCCCTTTGCGTTGCGCACCGTGCGTGCGAGCCGCACGTAGATGACGTGTCCAGCCGTCAGCCCTTCGACCTCGAGCCATGCACTCCTGCGGTCCTTGGCAACCACCACGCCTCGCACCTCGAGGGTGGTCACGTCCTTCTTGGGACCGCCGTACGCCTCGGTCGGCTCGTACCACCAGCTCTGGACGAGGTAGTCGCCCACGTCGTTGCCCGACGCCCGCGCCAACGGCTCGGTGAACTCGATCGTCAGGCCGCCCGGCCGAACGCGCACGGCGAGCATCTCGAACACACTCTTCCCGTTGAAGCGCAGCCGCTGGAGACCGTACGTGAGCTTGCCTTCCTGGCCCCAGTTGCCGGCGCTGCCAATGCCACCGAGGTAGATCGCGTCGTCCGGCCCGCGCGTCCAGCGATTGATGCCCGCCTCGAGCCCTTGGGTGAACCGGAAGACGCAACCCTGGTAGAGCCCGCCAATCTTCTCGACGAAGACGCGCTTGAGGCCGCCGTGCGTGACGTCGGCGTGCGCCATCTGCCCGGCGTAGGGGCCCTTTGTCAGGAGTCCCGGTTCGCCGGGCGAGTTGCCGATCTCACCCTGCGGTAGCCAGACGACGGGCGGCGTGACTTCCAGACCCTCGGTGCCTTCGAAGTCGACGCTGCGGCCGCCGTAGAAGGCGCCTTCCTTCACATGCACCATCTTGGAGACCGGTAGCCAGTCGCCTTGGTTGTCCGTCACGAAGACCTCGCCGTCGACGCCGAGGCCGACGCCGTTGGGGGTCCGCAGCCCCTGAGCGATGAGCTTGTAGGTGCCGTCCATCGCGATCTTGACGACCTTGCCGCGGTCGGGCTCCTGCGGTTGCGTGCTGGCGCCGCCCGGGTTGATGGCCGTGGCGAGCGTCGCGTAGAAGTGGCCGTCCTTGTGGACGAGGCCGAACGCGAACTCGTGGAAGTTGGGCGTCACGCCCCAACCCGCGGCAACGCAGCGGTACTCATCGATGATGCCGTCCTTGTCGCGGTCGATGAGCTCCGTCAGCTCCTGCTTCTGCAGGACAAAGATGCGACCGTCGACGACCTCCAGGCCAAGGGGCTCGGCCAAGCCGGCGGCGATGCGCTTGACCGTGATCTTCTTCGGGTCGTCGCCCGCCACGCCATCGAGCACGTAGACGCCGCCGTCCGGCTCCCAGCAGCAGACGACCATCCGACCGTCCGGCAGGAAGTTCATGCCGCCGACGCGGGGCTTGAAGTCGACCGTACGCGCCTGCGCGAGATCGAACGCCGGATGCACGCCCGTGAGCGGCTGGCCGTCACCCGGCACGCCCATCTCGGCGATCGCCTGGATCTGTTTCTTGCCGGGGGAGGTGACGCGCACCTCGCCGGTGGGGGCCCGCAGCGCGCTGTTGGGCACCACGGACCATGCGGTAGAACCGGGCGGCCGCCAGGAGAGCGTCAGTTGCTCCCCGCCGCCGTTCTCGAAGTGCTCGACGAACAGCTTGTGGCGCCCCTTCGTCAGCGTGACCTGGGCGTCCATCTCCGTGGAGCCGTGCAGGCCGTCGTGATCGACGACCAGTTTGTCGTCGAGGAAGAGGCGCGAGCCGTCATCCGAGACGAGCCGGAACCCGTAGATGCCAGGCTGTTCGATCTCGATCCAGCCGTCGACGTGCGTCAGGAACTCGTCCTCGGCCGTGCCGAAGTCGCCGCGCTCGGTGCGCAGGTCGAGCACCGGCAGCACGTGCGACACGTTGGGCGTCTGTCCCTTCACCAGCTTCGGCAGGCGGCTGATGCCTTCCCCGATGTAGTAGATGCGCACGGAGACCCCATGGCCGACCGGCGTGTCGGTCGGGTGCGCTTCGACCTGGTTCTTCGGGTCGTCCTGGGCCGCCTTCTTGGCTTCCTCTTCCTTGGCGAGCTTCGCGAGCGCCTTCTCGATCGTCCACTGCCGGTGGGCCTTGCTGCGATCGAAGGTGGCGGTGATCGAGGCCTCCTTCTCGGCGCCCAGGACCAGGTTCGATACGCCCTCCGTCTCGAGCACCGCGCCGTCCACCTTCACCGTGGCCAGCGTGCCGTGCGAGGAGGCCAGTGCGATGAGATCCGACGGGTCTGTCGCCGGGGTGCAGCGGAAGTGGCGCTTCAGCACGACGACCCGGTCGTCCACGCCTTCGAACGTCGGCGTCTCTTCGACGATGCGCGTGGCGCCCTTCGCGCTCTTGAAGCCATAGCGCAGGGTGACGCGACCCTTGCTCACGCGATAGCCGAGGAAGCGCGGTGCGGCGTCCTTCCCCCCGGTGCCGACGCCGCTCAGCCAGCCGTTCTTCGTGTGGAAGTAGACGGGGCCCCGGCTCGTGGGCTGGGGCCCGTGCACGGTCGTGTACACCGCGCCGTCGAGCTTCACGCTGCCGCCCCAGACCTTCACCAGCGCGCAGGTCTCGGCGTCGTAGGCGAGCCACATGTCCTGATGCAGCGGGATCGTGATCATGCGCGCGTTGCCGTCCAGCACCGACCGGAACACGGGCAGGTGATGCGCGGGCTTGGCAGGAGCTTCATCCTCCGCACGAGCGGTGGACGCAGCGGCGAGACACACCGTGAGCGCGAGCAGGACGAAGCGACGCTGATGCATGAATAGCCTCCGGGGAGGCGTGATTCTAGAGGCACAAGTCCAGGAGAGGGGGGGCGGGCGCTGCGTAGGTGCGTCGCGCCGCCGCAGCCTGCCCGCAGGGGGGAGCCCTCCCCCCGGCAGATGCAGTTCAAGGCATGGACGCGCCCTGCGCGGATCTGGCCGGAGCGCGTAGGGCGGAGGTCATGCGCGAGGAGCGGAGCGAGGACGCGTGATGCCGTTCTGAGGCGCACAAGCGCCTCAGATGAACTACCGGAACCAGCGAGGCAAGCGGCGGCGGGGCAGCTTGCGCGCGCCCGTGCCCTCGAAGTCGCTGCCGCGCTCGTAGCCGAAGAGCGGTAGCGGTACGACGTCGGTCCGGGTCGAGCCCAGATCACCATGGATGCGCACCGCGTAGAGGACCTCCTCGCGCAGCACCCCCCGCAGGAACGGCCCGAGGCCAGGGATCTGCATCACGCCCGGCAGCAGGATGCCCTTGATGAAGTCGGGCGTGAAGCGCAGGTCCACCACCCCGTTGAGGTCGAGCGTGCCCGTCCCCGGCATCTCGAAGAGCGGCCCCGCCAGGTCGAGCCGGCTGAAGGTGAAGACCTCCTTTTCCAGCTTGAACTCGACATCGGCGCGCTCGAACTGCGGGCGATCCTCGACGCCGAACATCTCGTCCGACAGCGTGAAGGCGTTGGCCACGAGCGGCAGATCGCCCAGCTGTCCGCCCCGGATCTTCACCTCACCAGCGGCTGTCAGGTCGCGCGCCTCGCCGCCGCGGTTCTGGAAGGTCACGCGCGCCATGCCCTTGCCTTCATAAGCGGCCCCCGACGGCGCGAGGTCGTCACGCAGCGCCGCCACGTTGAAGCCGCGCACGGTGGCGTTGCCCTCGTAGGCGACGGGCTCTGCTGTGTGCATGACGAAGTCGCCGACGAGCTCGCCGCCCACCAACACGCCGCTGATGGCCGGGATGCGCAGCACGCCGCCCGTCCAGTCGACCGGCGCGGAGAGCCGGCTCACCGAGAGGCCCGCGATCCGGCCGGCGATGCCCTCGATGCGTCCGCGGCCACCGCCGCCCGTGCCGAGCATGAGCTGCTCGATCTCGATGCGTCCGCTGAGTTGCTTGAGCTCGACGCCGACGTCGATCGTGAAGCTGCGCAGCTCGATCAGCCCCGCGAGCACGACGTCGCCGCTCTCCTGCGTGGTGATGACGAGTGGCTTGAGTACGAACCCGCCGCGCGCGCCGTCACCCACTTGCCCCTCGCGCGGCGCGATCAATGCCAGATCGCCGCGCAAGGTGACCGGTCCCTCCTCGGGGACGTCGATGACGAAGGACCGGCTGCGCAGCGTGCGGTTGTCCATCCATGTCGTGAGGATGTCCACGACCGGCGTCGGGAGGAGATCGAGGAAGCCGGGCGACAGCCGGTAGTCGTCGAAGGCGAGGTTGAAGCGACCGGTGATCTTCGTGGTCTCACCGGGGACCACGCGGGCGCGGGGGATGCGCGCCGTCAGGCCCTCCGCTTCGGCGGTGATGTCCCGGGCCGTCACGACGCCGTCGTCCACGCCGAGCGAGCGACCGGAGAGGCTGAGCGGCGTGCCGTCGGGCAGCCGAATGACCGTGTCCAGGTTCGTGGCCGTGAAGGCAATGGCCGGATCGGCCGCGACGCCAGCTGCCTTGCGCAGTTCCAGGGACAGGGCCATGCGGCTGCCCGACTCGAAGCGCATGCCGCCGGGGAGCAGCCGGCCGCCGGGGGTCAAGGCGCCGAGCGAACGGATCAGCGACGGCGTGAGCTTCAACGCGGCGATCTCGGCGTCGAGGGTCCAGACCCCGTCGACGCCACCCTCGAGCGTTCCCTCGAGCGCGACCTTGGCGCCGCCGACGACGCCCTGCACCTCGCTCAGGCTGATGTTCTCGTCGCGCACCGCGAGCTGGCCCACGAGCTCGGAAACTTCCAGCGGCGCCTCGCCCTCGGCGTTGAGCCGGATCGAGGCTCCCTGCAGCTCGGCGTCCAGCTGCATCGGTCCGGGGTCATCGGAGAGGGGCAGGTCGATGTGCACGTTGGCCTTGCCACGCGGGCCGAGCCAGCGCCAGACCCGGCCGAGGCCCTCCGCGGTGGTGGGGGACGTGAGAACGGCATCGGTGACCGTGCCGGCGAGCGGCAGGCCATCGGCGCGGATGTGCAGGCGGCCCGTGGCGAGGTGTTCCTTGATCTCCGCGCTCACCTGGACGGGCGCCCCTTCTGTCCAGCCGGTGACGTCGAAGGCGTAGACCCTCCCGCGTTTCTCGCCCAGGATCGGACGCCGCATTGTCACCGTGCCGCGCACGTCTTCGAGCGGCACGGGGAAGGGCTTGTAGCGGAACTGCTCGCCCTCGAGCGTGATGCGCATCTCGGCCTTCGCGGCCTGCTCGATGCGCGGGTCCTTGTGGAAGTCGAGTTCGATCTTGTCGACGATGCCGCGGATGTCGTAGCTCTCGAGCATGTCGGCGAACTCGCTGCCGCCGATCGCCGTCTCGAGCTGCGCGTCCACAGGCACATTCGTCGCGATGACCGAGAGCCAGAGGTAGGTGCCTTCCTCGGAGAACTTGATGCGCCCCGTGTCGATGCCCGTCCAGCCCTTCTTGCCGTGGCCGACGATCGTGATCTCCGCGCCGCGGTTGAAGCCCACGATCTCGTCGAAGCTGACCCCGTCGGGACGGATCCGCACGCGGCCGGTCGCGTCCCGCACCCAGTACGGGAACCCGTAGCGCGTGCCGTCCTCCGCCGGGGCTCCGACGTAGCGCAGGTCCACGTCCTCGACGAGGACGTCGATGCTCCATGTCACCTTGCCGTCGGCGTTGCGCGTGACGTGCCCGTCGGCATCCACGACGCCGCTGGGATCGAACTCGTCGAGCAGGGAGGCGCCCTCGGCGCCGAGCGCGCGCCGCACCGCGGGATCCTCGAGACGCAGATCGCGGATCTCGAAGTCGATGTGGAACTCGCCCGTCTCGGCGAGGACCCAGCCCGTGGCCAGCACGCGGCCACCCGCCATCTCGGCGACGAGGGACTTGATGTTGATGCGGCCCTCGCCGAGCGCGGCCTCGGCTTGGAAGGTCGCATCACCGAAGAGCTCCAGCAGTTGCTCCCGCGTCCTCGCGTCGATGGCGTCCAGCCCCGGGAGATCTGCGAAGGCGCCGGTCTCGAGATCGCTGTCCCAGTCCACGCGCACGTCGACGGCGCCCTCGGCCACGCCTCCTTTGCGCACGAGGCGCAGTGCGAAGGTGCCCGAGCGGATGGAGCGCGAACGCAGCGGGGCCGCCAGCTCCTCCGCCAGCAGGGCCAGCAACTCGTCGGTGACCTCGAGCGGATCCCAGCGCGCGGCGAGATCGAACGATCCACCGTCGGCCGCGAGCGTGCCGTCGAGCGTGATGATGGTGTCGTCCTGTCCCAGGCCGAGCGTCCGGAGGCGGCCGCGCACTTCGACGTTGCCTTCGGCATCGGGCTTGAGGTCCAACTCCTGCACGTGGACCTTCAGCACCCCGCCCTCGGCGAGGCGGTTCGAGTTGGTCATCGCCCGGTAGAGCAGCGTGGCGTCCCGGAAGGTGATGCGCGGCATGACGCCGCCTTCGCCTTCAGACGAGAGCTCCAGGGGGAAGTCGGGCGTGATACCGCCTTCGGTCTCGCGCGTGAGGATCGTCGCACCCTCGATCGTGATCGTGAGGGGGCGGTAGCGTCCGGCAGCCAGGGCGAGCGCGTCGTGCGTGATCGCCACGCGCTCGGCTTCGAAGCCGTTCAGCACGCGCGGCGTACCGTCCTCCCCTGGGACCGTCATGCGGCCCCCGGTGCTCGGCACGCGCAGGTTGCGGATCACGGCGCCGGATGCGAGATCGAACTCGATCGGCTCGTCATGCGTGGCGTACGGGCCGAACATCTCCGCGAGCGGCGCCTTGGCGAGTGACTGGAGGGCATTTGCCGGCGGCTTGACGTGCTTCTGCCAGAGGTGCATCCCGCCCCAGGCGATCGCGACGAGAAGCAGCGTCTGGATGAGGCGTCGGCGCAAGGGGTCAGCTCTCCTCGGCGCGCGCGGGGCTGGGGCCGCGTCGGACGTAGCGTCGCTTCACCCGTCGGCCGATGCCGCACAAGATCTCGTAGGGGATCGTCTCCGCCAGCCCCGCGAGCTCCTCGGCCGAGATGGTCGCGTCGCCGTCCGTACCGAGCAAGGTGACGGGGTCGCCGACGCTCGCATCGGGAATGTCCGTCACATCGATCGTGATGTAGTCCATCGAGACCCGACCGATCACCGGGCAGCGTTTCCCGCGTACCAGCACGTCGGCACGATTCGACCACGCGTACCGGTAGCCGTCGTTGTAGCCCACGGGCAGCGTGGCCACGCGGGACTTGCGGCTGGCCCGCCACGTCGCGCCGTAGCCGATGCGTGTGCCGCGGCGGTGGTCCTTGAGGAACACGATCTGCGTACGCCAGCGCAGGGCGGGGAGCAGATCGCTCGCCTTGCGCCCATGCGGGTCGAGGCCGTACACGGCGAGGCCGGGACGCACCATGTTGAAAGCGGCGGGGAGTTTGCTCATCACGCCGGAGCTGGCGTGCACGTGGCGCCAGGGGGGAAGCAGGTCTTCCTCGTCCAGCGCGCGCAGCACCTTGCGGAAGCGACGCAGCTGCAGATCGGCCAGCTTGCCGCCCCCGGGCTCGGCCGCCGCCAGGTGCGTGGAGATGCCCTTGAGCGCGAGCCGGCGGGAGCGCCGGACCTCGCGCGCGATGCCCGGAACGCGCTCGGGGTGGCAGCCGAGGCGGCCCATACCCGTGTCGACCTTGATGTGCACGCCGACCTTGGGCCCGCTGCCCTTGAGCAGGCGTCGGAGCTGACGGACGCGGTCGCCGGAGTGGACCGTGACGTCGATGCCGCCGCGCACGACGTCTTCCATCTCGCCCGTCACGACGGCGCCGAGGATGACGATGGGGGCGGTGATGCCCGCATCGCGGAGCTCCAGTGCCTCGGTCGAGTCGCCGACACCGAGCGCCGCGGCGCCATGCTCGAGCAGGTGCCACGACACGGGGATCGCCCCGTGGCCGTAGCCGTCCGCCTTCACGACCAGCATGATCTCGACGTCCTCGCCGGCCTCGGCGCGGACCAGCTCCATGTTGTGCTCGAGCGCGCCGAGGTCGATCTCGGCCCATGTCCGTTCGTGCAGCATGCTCAGTCGACCTCGCCTGCGGCCTTGCGCTCAGGCGCCGAGGCTTGGAGGTAGAGCGGCACGAGCTCGTGCGCCGGGCAGGCTTCCCTGCCGTCGTGCCGCATGTCGCCGAGCAGGTCGAGGAGGATCTCGGCGCCGGGAGCCACGTCCACGGGGCGCGCGCTCCAGCCAAACTTCGCGGTCAAGGCCGCCGCGTCGTCGCCGACGACGCACGCCCCTGCGGTCAGCGCGCCCAAGTCACGTCCCGGCGTGCGGCCCGGTGCGCCGTCCGGTACGCCATCCCGCCAGCGCGCGTGGTAGACCCCGCCGCGGCCGGCATCGCGGACGGCCACGACCCTTCCGTTCGTGCGCACGCACGCGGCCAGGACCTCGAGGCTGTGGAATGCGTGGACATCCAGGCCGAGCGACCAGGCAAGCGTCTTTGCAACGGTGACGCCGACGCGCACGCCGGTGAAGGACCCGGGCCCGACGTCGACCACGATCGCTCCGATGTCGCAGGGCTCGAGCTCCGCGCCCGTCAGCAGCCGCTGCACGGCCGGCATGACGTCGCGTCCACGCCCGCGGCCTGTGGCCAGGGCGGTGTTTGACCGGGTGCCGTCGCTCGTCTGGAGCGCCAGTCCGCCGTTCGGTCCGCTCGTCGCCAGGGCCAGGATCGCCACGTTCACCTCGCTGCGTGGGAGTTCTCTGCCCCGCCGGCAGGGGCACGACGTGCATCGTAGGAGGGCGTCGGGCCAATTCCTTGGATCGGCCGCGCGTGCGGCCGTACGCACCGCGTCGGGTGGTAGAAAGGCGCCGCCTGGGGAGACACCTCGGTGGAGAAACGATGACAGAACCGGCACGGTTCTTCGGCACGGACGGCATCCGCGACCTCGCGGGCGAGGGCCGTCTGACCGACGGTGGGGTCCGCCGCATCGGCCGGGCGCTCGCGCAGTTCGCGCTCGAGCAGGCCGGCGCCGGCGCGGTCCGCGCCGTCATCGCACGCGACCCGCGTCCGAGCGGCGCCGGCATCGTCGCGGAGCTCGCCGGTCGCATGGCCGCGGAGGGCCTCGAGGTCATCGACGCGGGCGTCCTGCCCTCGCCCGCCCTCGCGTGGATGACGGCCGTCGGCGACTTCCAGCTCGGGCTCGCGATCAGCGCCTCGCACAACGCGCCGCCCTACAACGGCATCAAGCCCTTCCTCGCCGACGGCCGCAAGCTCTCCATCGCCGAGGAGGAAGACGTCGAGGCCCGCATCGCCGCGCTGGACGAGGGGCGCGCCGGCGCAGCGCCGTCGCTCGACGAGGGTGCGGCCGAACGCTACGCGGACCAGGCTGCTGCCGTGTTGGGCGAGGCAGGTGACGTGGCCGGCTTGCGTCTCGTGGTCGACCTCTCGGCCGGCGCCGCCAGCACCACGGCCGCTCGAGCGCTGGACGCCCTGGGGGTGGACGCTGCGTTCCTCCACCCGGCCGGTGAGCGTCCGATCAACGAGGCCTGTGGCACCGAGAACCCCGAGGCCTGGCTTGCGGCGGTCGCCTCCGGCAACGTCGATGGCGGCCTCGCCTTCGACGGCGACGCCGACCGCGTGCTCGTGGCCGATGAGGCCGGCGGCCTGCTCGACGGCGACGACCTGCTGGCGATCCTCGCGACCGATGCCCACGCGCGAGGCGGCGTCCCGGCGCACGCCGTCGTCTCGACCGTCATGGCCAACTTGGGCCTCGAGGAGTACCTCGCGGGCCTCGGCGTGACGCTCGAGCGGACCAAGGTGGGGGACCGCCACGTCGCCGAACGCATGCGGGCCCTCGGGGCCGCGATCGGCGGGGAGCCGGCCGGCCACGTCGTGCTGCCGCGGCCCGACGCCGGCGGCACGCTCATCGGCGACGGGCTCGTGGCGGGGGTCTGCGTGCTCCAGGCCGCCCGCCGCCTGGGCACCCCGCTGTCCGCGCTGCGCGGCTTGCGGGCGCGCCGTCCCCAGACGTTGATCAACGTGCGCATGCAGGAGCGCAAGCCGCTCGATGCGTGGCCGGCGTTCCAGGACGCGTGGAAGCTCCAGGAGGAGCGCCTCGCCGGCAGCGGCCGCTTCGTGATCCGCTACAGCGGGACGGAGCCGCTTCTGCGGATCATGGCCGAAGGACGCGACGAGGCGTTGGTGGCCGATGCCGTCGAGGCGCTCGCGCAGGTGGCCCGCCAGGAGGCGGAACGCAAGTGACCCGATCGGGTCACTTGGCGCGGGGGTTCCAGCGCACCTTGAGGTCGAAGCGGTCCTGCCCGTCCTCCGGCACGAACGTGATGCCCTTGTTCAGGAACTCGGCCTTCGTTGGGCTGAACTCGATCCGGGCTTGCAGCTTCTGCCACGGCGTCGGCTTGGTGCCCATCGTGCCGTCCTTCAGTTCGGAAGCGTCGATCACCTCGATGACCCACGCCCAACCCGACGGGTCGCCCTCGAGGGCGTCCAGGACGGCCTTGGGCCCCTTGAGGGTGCCCTGCAGCTGCATGCTGACGGGGTTGATCCCAGGCACGCTGTCGCGCGGGGGGTCGGCCTCGTACTCGTCGGGGAGGTTCACGAGCAGGCGGTTCGTCAGCTTGCGCTCGCCGTTCTGCGTCAGCGTGAGGGTGGCCGTGATCTCGGGCAGGGTGAGTCCCTGGCGCCAGGCAATCTGCCACTTCTCGCCGCCGCGCTCGCGCCAGTTGTTGAACGTGAGCTTGTAGGGCAGCGGGCGCCCGAAGGGGATGTCCCTCGGCTCGATGTCGCCGTCGGCCCTGCCGACCACGGTCATCAGGTTGATGGGATCGGGCTCCAGGAAGACCCAGCGCGGCTGTTGCTCACTGCCCGCGGGGGCGAGCAACGCCACGGTCGGCTGCGAGAACGTCCAGGAGATCCCGATCTGGCGTGCGAGCAACTCGCTCCGCGTGGGGCGTGTGGCGTCGTCATCCTCACGCCACGCGACACGCGGGCTCGCGGCCGTGAGCGGGAAGACCTTGCCGCCGGAGGGCGGGAGGGCCAGGCCACCCGGGAGGATGCGCTCGTGGTTCGCGAAGGGCCAGGCGTACTTGTCGTTGCGCGTGAGGTCGCGGGGCTTGCTGACGTCGGTGTCCGTGACCTTCACGACGACGACCGCGCGGCCGTCCTGGTCCAGCGCCTCGCGCGCTTCGAACCGCTCCCGTTCGGAGCAGACGAGCTCGAAGCTGCGCGTGCGGTTGCCGGTGAGCACGGCGCCGATTCGGCCCTTGAGGGCCTCGTCGACCTCGATGCGCATCTCCACCGGGCCGAGGACGTGACTCTTCACGACGCGGCGGCTCGTGATCTCCCAGATCAACATCGCCAGCACCGCCGCCAGCAGGAGCAGACCCCACTCCTGGAAGAACCACACCTTCCAGTCACGCGGTCGCGCGGACTTGAGCGAGGGACGGTCGGGGGAGACGTTGGACCTCACGTCAGTCGCTCGCCTTCGGCAGGAGGCCGGTCTGCTCGGCGAAGACGACGCTCAGGTACATGCGCAGCCACTCCCAGTCCGTGACCTCCTCCATCTCACCGCGCTCGGCCTTGTGCACGTCGCCGCGCTCCTCGGAAACGATCAACACCACCGCGTCGCTCTGCTCGCTCAGACCGATGGCGGCGCGGTGGCGCGTGCCGTAGTCACGAGCGAGCGCAGGTCGCTCGGTGAGCGGCAGCAGACATCCGGCCGCGGCGATGCGATCGCCGCGCACGAGCAGCGCGCCGTCGTGCAACACCGTGTGCGTGCTGAAGATCGTGTCGAGCGTCTCGGCGCGGATGATCGCATCCATGGGGACGCCGGTGTCCATGTAGGTACCGAGATCGATGTTGCGCTCGATGCAGATGAGCGCGCCGACCCGTCGTTCGGCGAACTGGCGGCAGGCGCGGATGATCTCGTCGACCGGCTGCATCTGCTCCGGCCGCGCGGCCTTGCGCCCGAAGATGCGCCGGAGGAAGCCCACGTTGCCGACGCGCGCGATGCCGTGGCGCAGCTCCATCTGGAACGTCACGACGAGCGCCAGGATGATCACGGGGAACGCGCTGCCCAGGATGGAGTTGAGGACGTCCAGCTCGGCTTCGCGAAGCAGCAGGAACAGGCCGATGACGAAGACCCACGAGAGCATCGCGGGGCCCTTGAAGACGCCTCCGGCGATCGTCCGCCGAAGAAATCGGAGCAGGAAGTAGATCGCCACGAACAGCAGCGCCAGCTCCAGCCAATTCTTCGGCGTGAGGTTTTGAACGATAGCGGGCCCTACGATCGGCATCAGTCCGCGCATCCTACCGTCTCCCCGCGCCGCGCGCGGCCTATGGAATCAGCGGATTCGCATGAAGACGTCGAGGAGCTCGCGCGTCTCCCGCACGTCGTGTACGCGCACCCCACGCACCCCGGCTTCGAGGGCGCGGAGGACGCACGCCAGGGACCCCGCCAAGCGCTCCTCCGGGATGTCGCGGCCCGTGAGGGAGCCGAGAAACGACTTGCGGGACGCGCCGAGCAAGACGGGCGCGCCCATGCGCACGAGCGCCTCGAGGCCCCGAAGGAGCTCGACGTTGTGCTCGAGGGCCTTGCCGAAGCCGATGCCGGGGTCGAGCCAGATCCGGTCAGGCGCGACGCCGGCGGCGACCGCGGCCGAGCGGCGCTCGTCGAGGTAGGTCGCTACCTCGGCCACGACGTCGTCGTAGACCGGACGGTCCTGCATGGTCTGAGGCGTTCCGCGCATGTGCATCAGCACGAGCCCGGCGCCGTGGCGCGCGGTCACGTCGAGCATGCGCGGATCGGCCGCGCCGCTCACGTCGTTGACGATCGTGGCGCCGGCCGCGAGGGCCGCGTCGGCGACCAAGGCGTGGCGCGTGTCGATGCTGACGTCCACGTCCACGCCGGCGGCGAGGACGCCCTCGATGACAGGGACGACCCGGGCAATCTCCTCGTTCGTCGACACGGGGGCCGCGACGGGGCGCGTGCTCTCCCCGCCGATGTCCAGGATGTCCGCGCCGTCGCGCGCCAGACGCAGCGCATGCGCGATGGCAGCATCGGGCCGTAGGAAGCGCCCGCCGTCGCTGAAGCTGTCGGGCGTGACGTTGACGATGCCCCAGACGAGCGGGCCCGCCGTGGGGGAGGCTGCGGTCTGCTCAGCCAAGATGCAACTCCGGAGTGGCAGCCTGGGCTCCACCGCACCGCGGCGGGCGATTGGCGGCCCTAGTAGGCGAATCCCTCGGCGGGGCGTCCGTCGTCGGAGCGCTCCTCGCCGCCAGCGAGCTCGTCCTTCGGGTCCGAGGGCGCGGTCGGGGCCTGGGGCTTGTTCTTCTCCTGCGCCTCACGCCACGCAACGAGATCTTCGCCGCGCAGGATGGCGCTGACCTCTTCACCGGAGAGGGTCTCGAACTCGAGCAGCGCTTCGGTAACCTTCTCGAGGCCCTCGCGGTTCCCCTCCAGCACGCGCGTGGCGTCGGCGTAGGCCTCGGTGAGGAGGCGCTTGACCTCTTCATCGATCAGCTGCGACGTCGCCTCGCTGTGGTTCTGGGAGCGCGTCACCTCACGGCCGAGGAAGAGGTGCTCCTGGCCCTCGGAGTAGGAGACCGGGCCGACCTTCTCGCTCATGCCCCACTTGGTGACCATCAGGCGGGCCAGCTCGGTCGCTTGTTCGATGTCGTTCTGCGCGCCGCTGGTGATGTCGTCGCAGATCATCTCCTCGGCGATGCGGCCGCCGAAGCACACGCGCAGGCGCGCGAGCATCTCCTTCTTGCCCATGCCGTGGCGATCCGTCTTGGGCAGGGCCATCGTGACGCCGAGCGCCATGCCGCGCGGGATGATCGTCACCTTGTGGAGGGGGTCGGCGTGCTCTTCCATCACCGTCAGGATCGTGTGCCCGGCCTCGTGATAGGCCGTGACGCGCTTCTCCTTGTCGGTCATCAACATGCTTCTGCGGGAGCGGCCGAAGCGGATCCTGTCGCGCGCTTCCTCCATGTCGTGCAGCGTGACGGTCTCGCGTCCCGCCGTGACGGCCATGAGGGCGGCTTCGTTGACGAGCGCCTCGAGATCCGCACCCGAGAAGCCGGGCGTGGCTCGAGCGACGCGCGTGAGGTCGGCGCTGGGGGACATGCGGACCTTGCGGCTGTGGATGCGGAGAATCTGCTCCCGGCCCTGGATGTCGGGCAGGTTGATCACGAGATTGCGATCGAAGCGACCGGGGCGCAGCAGGGCGGGATCCAGAACGTCGGGGCGGTTCGTCGCGGCCAGGAGGATGATGCCCTGGTCGGTCTCGAAGCCGTCCATCTCGACGAGGATCTGATTGAGCGTCTGCTCGCGCTCGTCGTGGCCACCGCCGAGGCCGGTACCGCGGCGACGACCGACGGCGTCGATCTCGTCGAGAAAGATGATGCAGGGCGAGTTCTCGCGGGCCTGCTTGAAGAGGTCACGAACGCGGCTCGCGCCGACGCCGACGAACATCTCGACGAAGTCGGAGCCCGACACCGAGAAGAAGGGCACGCCCGCTTCGCCGGCGATCGCCTTGGCGAGCAGCGTCTTGCCGCAGCCGGGAGGGCCGACCAGGAGGACGCCCCGAGGAATGCGCGCGCCGATGCGCTTGAACTTCTGGGGCGACTTGAGGAACGCGACGATCTCGCTGACGTCCTCTTCCGCTTCCTCGATGCCGGCCACGTCGTCGAACGTGACGCTGCTGCGCTCCTTGGAGTGCAGCTTGGCCTTGGAGCGGCCGAACTGCATGACGTTCTGGCCGCCTCCGCGACCCATCATGTTGCGGATCACGAAGAACCAGAAGAAGAGCAGCAGGCCGACCCACAGCAGGAGGCTCGGCAGCTGCGAGAGGAAGCCGCTCGTCTTCTTCTCGGTGAACTTGGCGTCGTAGGCGGCGAGGCCGCCCATCCACTCTTCGCGGCGGGCGGACGTGAGCGCACTCGACTCGCCCGGCTTGCCCAGCGACTCGATCTCGAACTTCTTGTAGTTCTTGTGCTTGTGGTCGATGTCGCGGAAGACGCCGACGACGCGCTCGCTGTCGTAGATCGTCAGTTCCTTGACGATCTGCTGCTTGATGAACTCGTCCACCTGCAGCACGTTGGCCGTGAGCACGTCGCGGTCGCCTGAGCCGATCACGAGGACGACGATCGCGACGAGGCCCAGCATGAGCAGGAGCATCGGTGCGTTGCGTCTCGGGCGCGGGGGTCCGGACTTCGAAGAGGGCGGACGCGGGGGCTGGTTGTCTTGTTCTCTCATGGTGTCGTAGGGAGTCTATTCGACGGTTCGGCCGCCGCTCCGGTTTCGCCGTACCTACGTGGGGATCGCCCGATTCGTTGGGTCGCGAGGGTAGGGACTACAGCGGCCGCTCCAAAACCTGCGCTACGCGCTCGGCCAGCCGTCGGACCCATTCGTCGGTCCCGGAGCCCTCGAGGCTCTCACCGTAGGTCCCCGGGCGGAACTCCTCGAAGCCCCCCAGGCGCTCTTCACGCACCACGCGGCCTGTGGCGCGCTCGACCACGCGCACCTCCAGCCAGCCCGCCAGCCGCTGTTGGACGACCCGGCCGGCCTCATCGAGGATGGTCGGCACCTCCTCGGCGCCCATGCGACCCGTGAGCAACAGGTCGGCGCTGGCGGCCGTGGCCGGGGCGAGGGACGTCCGGGCGCGCAGCTCGCGCGCCACGGCCGCGGACAGGCGCAGCTCGAGGTCGCGGCGAAAGCCCGTGTTCTCGAACGGCAGGACGGCAATCGTGCGCGCGCCAGGGAAGTCCGTCAGCCGCTCGGTGCTGTAGCCCGAGCAGCCAGCCAGCAGCAGCAGGGCGACGGTCCAGGCAGCGCGTCGCATCACCGGCCGGCGGGCCACGAGGGCGGAGGCGGCGGCGGCGGGACGCCGGCACCGCTCGAGGGGGCCGCGCGGTAGGGGATCGTAGGAGCCGGCGTGGGCGACGGCGGCTGCGGCCTGCTGCCAGGGGGCGTCGTGCTGGGAGGCGTTTCGCTCGGCGGCGGCGGCCGCGTCGGGAAGCCCCTCGGCGGCTGCCTGACGGGCGGCTGCACGACCGGCGGCGTTGTCGCCGTGGGGGTCGGTTCGGGCTGGAGGATCGGAATCGGGCTCGACGTGGCGCCACGGCGGAGCGCGGCGGCCGAGCGACGGTAGACGTCGGCCGCGCGCGGATCCCCCTGGCCCGCGTACCACGCGGCGATGCGCTCGTCCTTGCGGGCGAGCCTCTCGCGCAGGCGGGCCTTCTCGGCCTCGACCTCGCGCACGCGTTGCGCGTACTCGGCCTGGCGCCCGGGATCGCGCGCGATGCGCTCGAGGTACTTGTCGTACTCGGCGATGGCCATCTCGAGGCTGCTGCGCACGGGGCCTGCCTGCGCCGCGGCCTTCGGGTCGTCGCTCGGGACCTCTTCGCGCGGATCGCGATCGACGAAGCCGGCGTGATAGACGTCGCCGACGTCGCGGGCGGCGTAGGTCGCACCCAGCTCGCGGCGCGCCTCGAAGCTCCATTCGCTGTCGGGGTAGCGCAGCAGCAGTTCCTTGTAGTAGAGCGAGGCACGCTGCAGGTCGCCGTCGTCGCGCCAGTAGCGCGCCAGGTACAGGATGGCGTCATCGGCGTACTTGCCGGCGGGGAAGCCGACGGGTACGTAGCGGATGGCTTCCAGGCCGGTGCTGTTGTCGTCGAAGATGCCCAGCACGCCGCGGTCGCTCGCCACGTAGCGGAGCCCGCTCTGGTAGAGCATCTCCTCGACGTCTCCGACGTGCGGGTTGACCGGCGCGTCGAACATGTACTCCTTGAGCGTCTCGATGGCCGAAGCCCACGCGCCGGCGCGGTAGAAGTTGAGTCCCTGCAGGTAGCGGGCTTCGGAGGCGCGCGGATGCTGCGGGTAGTCGGAGACGATGTCGCCGTAGATGTCGGCCTTGTCCTCGAAGTCCTGCGTCGCGGCAGCGCGGGCAAACAACGCGTCGCCGGCGCGCACGATCTCGGGCGCGGCGGCACTCGGCGGGACGGTCCCTGGCTGCGTGGAGCCGCCCGCGTACTGGCCCGGCACCTCGGCGCGATCGTCCCCGCGCAGGAAACGGGGGAGGGGCGGGGTGGGGGCGGAGCTGCAGCCCACGAGCACGGGCGTCGCGAGCAGCAGAGCAACGAGGAGCAAGAGGGCGGGCCGCATGCCGCCAGGGTATCCGCGTCCCGGCTGAGACAAGGTCCGAGCTCGGGGCGCGGGCCCTTCTGCGGGCCCCTCTGCGGCCTGTCGGGCCGCTGGTTCGTTCACCGCCGGGTCACGGTGCGCCCCGGCAGGGGGCCCAGCGAGGCAGGTCGCCGCTCGAGGACGTAGGGCACGAACTGGTCGTGCACCGCCCGGGCCGCTCGCACGACCTCCGGGGTCGGCGGCTCCCGCTTGAGATCGGGCAGCCGCGCGGTGTACAGCCGGACCAGCCCGGCCAGGGACGCCGCATCCAACCTGTGCGAGGGACCGGGCGGGGCGCAGTGGCGATGGACGACGCCGCCCGCCGGCGCGGAGAAGAGCGCCCCCCCCTCCACCGCACCGCCGCAGGAGGCGCAGGCCTCGAGCAGGGGTCGATGGCCGGTGGCGGCGAGTGCGCGCGCCTCGAACCACGCGATCCACGCCCCGGCGCTGCCACGCGGGGCGCGAGCGAGCGCACGCAGGGCGGTCAGCGCCGCGCCGAAGAGCGCCGGGTTGGGGAGCATGGGCTTCATCCAAGCCCTCAGGAGGGAGAGGACGTGGCACGCTGCGTAGAACCGCTCGAGATCCTGGCGGAGCCCGCGCAGGTCCTCGAGGATCCGGAAGCGGTTCAGCAACTCCATCTCCGAGCGCGGACGGCGCAGGAGGTGCGCCTCGCCCGTGCTCGCGAGCGCGACGCCGCCTTGCAGCTCCGGCCCCGGCCGGTGTGCGCCCTTGGCCAAGGCCGAGATCATGCCGTGATCCGGCGTCGCGAGATGCACGACCTGACTCGTCTCACCGAAGGGGCGGACGCGCATCACGATCGCGGGTGATGTGTATCGATGGGAACGGGCCACGCTGCCCATTCTCCGTCAGGGTCCGGACGCTGCTGCCGGATGCTGCTACGCGTCGCCGCCTCAGGCACTCGGCGCCGGGTCGTCCATCCCGGCCCCCGGCTCTCCGACCTCGACACGCACGGTCAGCGCCGTGCGTTCGTTGGCCTCGAGGACCGTGATGACGACACTGCCGACCGCGACCCGGTCGCCCACGGCGGGCACCTTGCCCAGGATGTGGAACACCAGGCCGCCGATCGTCTCGGCGTCGTCTTCGATGGGCAGGTCGACCTCGAGGGCTTCGTTGAGGTCTTCGAGGGACATGCGCGCCTCGACCTCCAGCGGCCCGGCGTCGAGCTCTTCCTTGGTCGGCGGCGCCACGTCGTCGGCGTCGTACTCATCCTCGATCTCGCCGACGATCTCCTCGAGCAGGTCCTCGATGGTCACGAGACCCTCGGTCCCGTTGAACTCATCCAGGACGACGGCGAGGTGCACCTTGCGCGCCCGCATTTCCTTGAGCAGGTCATTCAGCGGCTTGTTCACGGGGACGAAGAACGGCGTGCGCATCAGCGTTTGGACGGTGCGCTCGTCGGCACCGGCCTTGCCCCACTCGCCGAGCAGGTCGTGGGCGTAGAGGACGCCGATCACATCGTCGCGGTCCTTGCCGTAGACCGGGACGCGGCTGTAGCCCTCGCCGCGCACGAGCTCGACCGCCTGATCGACCGTGGCGTCGGCCTGGAGCATCACCATGTCGGCGCGCGGCGTGAGGACTTCCTTCACGAGCGACGTCTCCATCTCGATGATGGAACCGATCATCTCGGCTTCCTCGGGCGTGAAGCTGCCTTCGCGCTCGCCTTCTTCGACCGTCTCGAGAATCTCCTCGCGCGCGGTCGGCGCGTTCGCATCCAGGTTGACGCGGAACAGCAAGCGCACGGCCCAGACCAGTGGCAGGCGCAGCGGCGCCAGGATCCAGCGCAGCGCTTCGAGGTAGGGCAGCGCGGCGAGGAGCGTGCGGTGCGGGCGGCGTGCTGTGAACAGGCGCACGAGCACGTCGTTGACGATGAACATCACGAAGAACAGCAGCAACAGCAGCCAGGCAAACGTGCCCCACGGCGGCGAAGCGGCCACGGCGCCGTCGCCGAAGTGATCGCTCAGCGCGAGGTAGGCGATGCCCAGCACGAGCATGGCCTGGCCGAGAAAGCGCACCAACCACGCCGTCACGTTGTAGGTGGGCACCTGGCGCAGCCGTCGGATGGTGCGGTCGGTCTTGCCCACCTTCTCGGCGAGGGCCAGGACGCGGCTGCGGCTATGGCGCTCCAGCGCCATATCGGTGGCGCTGCCGAACGCCGCGAGAATCTCAGCGACGATCAGGTACGCGGCCGACGCGAGATCGGCGGCGACGCTGGCAGTCGTTACCGCGGCGGCGAGAAGGAAGAGCGCGGGGGCGCTGAACGCGAACAAGCCGCGTGGTGGATGCCAGGGCATGGACCTGATGTGCTCCGTGGGGATGGGGCCGCTCGCTGCGGAGCGGTCGCGGACACTCTACGGCGGGGACGGCCCCCATGATCCCTTTCCGGAGGACCCGGCTCGCGTTGGGCCAGGGGCTGTCAGCGGTTCGTTCGGCCCCGCGGACGCCGCTTGGCCTCGCGGATCGCGTCCGTCAAGCGGGGCGGGAGGCCCGTGCCGCCCGGCAGGCGCGGCCGCTGATGGTGGCAGACGGCGAGGGCCAGGGCGTCCGCGGCGTCGAAGGAGTCGGTCGGCACCTCCAGTGCCAGCACGCGGGTGACCATGATCTGGACCTGGCTCTTGCTCGCGCGCCCGACGCCTGTGACCGCCTTCTTGACCACGTTGTTCGCGTAGCCCGTGACGTCGAGCCCCGCTTCGGCGAGCACGAGCAACAGCGCACCGCGGCCTTCGCCGAGGCGCTGCGCCGCGCGGGCGTCCCGGCCGAAGAACGCTTCCTCGATGGCGGCTTCGGTCGGCGCGTGGCGCGTGAGGATCTCGCGCAGACCCGCGGCGATGGTGGCGAGCCTGCGCTCGATGGGCAACTTCGCGTCGGCCTTCAGCGTGCCATGGTCGAGCGCGTGCAGCCGGTTGCCCCGCCGCTCGACGATGCCCCAGCCCACCGCGCGCGTGCCCGGATCGATGCCCAGCACGCGGCGCCGATCCGCGTCAGGGTCATCGGCCTTGGTGGGGCGTGCCATGAGGCCAGTCTACGGCCGCGGCACCACGGCGATGGCGTGGGGTGGGCAGGCCTCGGCGCAGAGGCCACATCCGGTGCAGTGTTCGAGCACGATGGTCGGCACGCGCTCCCCGTCGTGAATGGCCAGGGGCGTGGAGGGGCAGCGCTCGATGCAGATGTCGCAGGCCTTGTCTTCGACGCGCAGGCAGTCGTTGTAGATGATCACAGCCCGCCCGATGCGGACGTCGTCCGCTGGCGTCGGCTGGAGCGCGCCGGTGGGGCAGGCGAGCATGCAGAGCCCGCACAGCACGCACGCCTGACGGTCGGGCAGGAGGTAGGGCCGGCCGTCCCCGCCGCCGGGCTGCTCCGCGTCGTAGGACGGGACGATGGCGAAGACCGGGCACGTCTCGACGCACATCCGGCAACCCTCCTGGCAGGTGGCGAGGAACGCGTCGGCCACGATCGCTCCGGGCGGTCGCAGGACGGGCAGCGCCTCGGCGGGCCCGTCCCGGGCTGACGCCCTGTCCCTGGCGAGATCCCGGCGTCCGGACGATGCGTGCTGGGCCGCTTCCCCGGCGCGGACGGCGCTGCCCAGGAAGGCGCGCCAGAAGCCGCGTCGGCCGATGCGTCGTTCGCTCATGGACGCCATCCTACGGGCCGCGCTCCGCTACACTCCCTCGCATGCGCATCGGGCTCGGCCATGTCACCTACGCCTTCGACCCCAAGCGGGTCCTCATGCTGGGCGGGATCAAGATCACAGGTGCGTGGGGGCTGCGCGGCGACGGCGACGGTGACGCGCTGCTGCATGCGGTCACGGATGCGCTGCTGGGGGCCGCAGGGCTCGGGGACCGCTGGGACCACTTCCCGCCGGACGATCCCCACGTCGGCGCCGGCCCCTCGGCCCTGCAGGTCGCGGCGTCGCTGGAGCGCTTGGCCGAGGCCGGCTTCGAGGTGGTGAACCTCGACGTGACCCTCGTGGCGGAGCGGCCCCCGCTCCGCGAACTCCGGCCGCCCATGCAGGAGCGCCTGGCCTCCCTCTTGCGCTTGGACGCGTCCCAGGTGAGCGTGAAGGCCGTCCCCGGCGGGGTGGGGGCCCCTGGCCGCGCCGAGGGGATCGCCGCGCTCGCCGCTGTCAGTCTTCGGGAGGTCTCCGCATGATCCGCGCCCTCGTGACGCTCCTGCTCACAATGCCGCTGGCCGGCTGCCTCAGCGACGACGCCCTCAAGTCGGCGGAGACCGTTCTCACCCTGCAGTCGGGCACGATGTCCGAGCTGCGGTTGATGCGCGGCAAGGGCCCCTTCCGCACCTACGACCTTGCGCCCGACGTGATGCTCGGCGTTGTCGAGGAGGCCGCGCGGATGGCACGGATCCGCGGCGACGAGCCGGTGCGCGCCATCTTCGTCAGCGAGCGCAAGCGCGAGGTCGTCGCCAAGGAGCGCCAGGGCGAAGAGGCCAAGGACGAGGGCTACGAGGCCGCGTTCCGTACCGCGTTGTACGCGGTCGTGCACGAGGTGCCGGACCAGCCAGGTCGCTCCCGCGTGGAGATCCACGAGATCACGCGCGGCCCGTTCCACACCGGCGTCGTCCGCTGGGTGCGCGATATGCCGGGTTGGATCGATGCGGTACTCGCCGCGCGAGCGCGGGCCGAAGCGGAACCGGTCAAGCCGATTCCCTAGACGGCTACTCCGCCGCCGTCACCTTGGTCATGCGGTCGCCCTCGCGGATCGCGTCGACGATGTCGAGGCCTTCCGTGACGCGGCCGAAGACCGTGTGCACGCCATCGAGATGCGGCGTGTCGCGGTGCGTGATGAAGAACTGGCTGCCGCCCGTGTTCGGACCGGCGTGCGCCATGGAGAGGACGCCCTTCTCCGTGTGGCGCTGGGGGTTGTTCGCCACCTCGCACTTGATCTTGTAGCCGGGGCCACCCGTGCCGGGCACGCCGCTCGCGCCCTCGCGCGTGTTCGGGCACCCGCCCTGGATCACGAAGTTCGGCACGACGCGATGAAACGAGAGGCCGTCGTAGAAACCGTCGTTGATCAGCTTGCGGAAGTTCTCGACGGTGCCGGGGGCGTCGGCGTCGAAGAGCTCCAACTGGATGGTGCCCTTGGTGGTCTCGATGGTGGCGGTCGACATGGTGCTTCTCCTGAGGGGCCGGAAGGGTACACGCAAACCGCCGCCCGTCAGCGGTTCGTCAGGAGGCGTCCGGTGAGCAGGGCGTAGATCTCGACGGCGCGGGCTGCGGTCCCCGAACTCGTCGGCACCTGCTCGCGGTAGTGGAGCACGAGGGTGTCGCCGCGCAGGTTGGGGTGGCTGCCGTTCCACTCGGCCAAGAGCTCCTGGGGGGCGTCGTCCTTCGAGGCGCCCGGCGTGGCCCAGCGCACCTGCACCACGTACCGCATCGAGTCCGGGCCCGGCGTCACGTCGAGCTTGCAGCCGGTCTTCACGTTGGCCGCGCGGCTCTGGGCATTGTTCTTGTCCTTGAAGTTGAGCGCCAGGATCGGCACGCTTCGATCGCTCGCGGCCGTGGCCTTCTCACTGGGCATCGTCGTCACGCGCTGGTCCATCAGCAGGCACGTCGGCCCGCGCTTCTTGAGCATGGCCAGTTGCTCGGCCCAGCTCTTCTTCGTCGTCGTGCCCGCCAGGCTCTCGAAGGGATGCGGCGCCTCAGCACCCTCCTTGGTGGGGGGGTCGACGCGGACGATGCGCAGGTCGTAGACCCAGACGCCGGTCGCCTTCTTCTCGTCGGCCCGGGCCGGGCTGCCCGCCAGCAGGGCGCCAGCAAGGGCCAAAATCGTGATGCCGGCCCACGCCGTGACCTGTGTCCTCATCGTCCAACCCCCGCCTGCGGCGCCCCCGGGCCAAAATCGGTCCCCATGGGCTCCGCGCAACTCGGAGTGTAACCTCGGGACGATCGGGGCGTTTCAAGGGGTGTGGCATCGGCCACGCACCACCAAGACCCCCGCCCGCAAGTCTGGAGTCCTGCATGACCCTCCGCCTGATGACCGTCGCAACCTGCGCGATCTTGGCGCTCACCGCGATGACCGTCCTGGCCTTCGCGCCCGGCCACAAGACCGCGTACGCCGGCGACGAAACGAGCGAGCGACCGGCGCTCGAGAAGCGCCTCAAGAAGCTGGACAAGAACGACGCGATCGCAGCCTACAAGCTCGCCCTCGAGCTCGAGGCCGCCGGCGCGAAGGACCTTGCCACCAAGGCCTACGAGATCGTCGTGGGCATCGTTCCCGAGCACAAGGCGGCACGCCGCGCGCTCGGCTTCGAGAAGATCGGCGCGCGCTGGTACCGAGGCGACGAGCTGAAGCGGGCCAAGGGCTTCGTCCGTCACGGCAAGACCTGGATGACCTCCGAGGAGTTCGCCGAAGCCACGCGCCCGCAGCGCGAGGCTGCCGCCCAGAAAAAGGGCGAGAACCTCGTCCTCAGCTACCTGGGCATGATCGCGTCGCGCATCCCCGCGAAGATGACCAAGGGCAAGCGCCTCATGGCCGTCGCGGACGACAAGTACAAGCTCGCCCCGCTCGCGAAGGCGCTGCGCTGCGAGCCGGCGTCCTTGCGCATCTACGCCGCGCAGGAGTTGGCCCGCATGGCCGATCCGCTGGCCGGGCCCGCGTTGCTCAAGCGCGCCATCTACGACAAGGATGCCGACGTTCGTCGTGCGGTCGCCGAGGCGCTCCGCGAGATCGGTTCCCCGTCCAGCGTGCATCCTCTCGGTCGTGCGCTCGACAGCCGCTTCCGCGAGGTCCGCGTCCGTGCCGCCGAGGCACTCGCGACGCTGGGTGATGAGCTGGCCTACGCCTACATCATCAAGAAGTGGACCGGCCGCGCCGGCGACTTCCCGCGCGTGTACTTCGCCCAGTCCCTCCAGATCTCCTACATCCAGGACTTCGACGTCGAGGTCGCCCAGACCTCGTTCATCGCCGATCCGATCGTGGGCGTGATCCAGGAAGGCGTGGTCCAGGCCATCAAGATCCACGCGACGGAGCAGACGTTCTTCATCCACGAGCGCCCTGCGTTCAACGGCGCGCTGGCCTCCCTCGCCGGCACGGACCTGGGCAACAAGGTCGGCTCGTGGGTGAAGTTCTGGCGCGAGAACAAGGACCGCCTGCTCGACGAGCGTGCCAAGCGCTACCGCGAGCTCGCCGAGAAGCGCAAGGCGACGGCCAAGGCCTCGGCGAACTGATCGCCACGGTCTCTCACCGGCTCGCCTCGAAGCGGATCGGTACACGGGCACCTGAGGAAACGACATGATTCGCATCGCGCTACCGCTCTGCCTGCTGCTCGCGCTCGCCTCGACGGCGCACGCACGGCCCGAGGCCAAGACCGCGCCGACGAAGAAGAAGGCTGCGGCCAAACAGCTCACCAAGGACGAGAAGCTCGCGCTGGCCTGGCTCGGTCAGATCGGCGCGGCATCGAAGTCCAAGGCCGCGGCCGCGAAGGCCGTCCAGGCGAAGCGCCTGTTCGCCGTGCTGCCGTCGAAGGCCAAGCTGCGGCCGCTTGTGAAGGCGCTCCACACCGAACCGGCTGCCCTGCGGATCTTTGCGGCACGGGCCTTGGCCGCTCTCGGTGAGCGTGAGGTCGTGCGCCCCTTGCTCTGGCGGTTGATCCGGGAGCCGAAGAAGGGCGCGCGCGCCGCGATGGTGCGCGCCGTTCGTTCCCTGAAGGACGAAGGTTCGGTGCACGTGCTGGGGCGAGCGCTCGGCTCCCGGTACGCGGTCTACCGCGAGCGCGCCGCCGAGGCGCTGGTCGCCCTCGGGGACGAGCTCGCCTACCCGTATCTGATCGACGCATGGGAGCGGCGCTCGGGGGAGTTCCCGCGCAGCTACTTCGCCCAGATCACGCAGCATGCCCACATCTCGGAGTACGACGTCGAGGTCGCCTGACACGCCTTCCTTGCCGACCCGTGGGTCGGCGTCGTGTCAGGTGGCGCGGTGCAGAACATCAGGATCCTCTCGACCGAGCAGACAGGCCGTTTGGCGGCTTCGCGCTTGCGAACCAGCCTCGAGACCCTCGCGGGCACGCGCCGCGGCACCAAGGTCGCCGCCTGGCGGCGCTGGTGGGACCAGAACGAGAAGCGCTTGCTTCGGGCGCGCACGGCGCGCTACCGCACGGCGGCCGAGAACGACACGACCCCCAGAAGGGAATGACCCATGCTCCGATTCACGCTACCGGTCTGCGTTATGTTGGCCTTCGCCATGACGGCGAACGCGACGCCCAAGGCCAAGGCGGCGCCGGGCAAGCGGCGCGTCGCAAAGCAGGCCGTCACGAAGCAACTCACCAAGGACGAGAAACTGGCCCTCGCCTGGCTGGGGCAGATCGGCGCGGCGTCGAAGTCCAAGGCCGCGGCCGCGAAGGCCGTCGCGGCGAGGCGCCAGTTCGCCGTGTTGCCCGCCAAGGCCAAGCTGCGGCCGCTCGTCAAGGCGCTGCACTGCGAGCCGGCTTCCCTGCGGGTCTTTGCTGCGGACGCGTTGGCCACGCTCGGCAACCGTGAGGTCGTGCGGCCGCTGCTCTGGCGCCTGATCCGCGAGCCGAAGAAGGACGCCCGCGCCGCGATGGTCCGTGCCGTCCGGTCCATGAAGGACAAGGACGCCGTGCACGTGCTCGGCCGCGCTCTTCGCTCGCGTTACGAGACCTATCGCGACCGCGCGGCCGAGGCGCTCGTGGCACTGGGTGACGAACTGGCCTACCCGTACCTCATCTACAAGTGGGAGGGGCGCGGTGGGGACTTCCCGCGCGTCTACTTCGTGTTGGCACGCCAGCATTCCTACATCCAGGACTTCGACGTGGAGGTCGCCGCGACGGCCTTCATCGCGGACCCGATCGTCGGTGTGTTGCAGGACGCGACCGCCCTCGGTGTGAAGGTGATCGCCACCGAGCAGATTCAGCACCTGGCTGCCGTGCGTACGTTCCGGGGCGCCCTCGAGGGGCTCGGCGGCGTGCCCAAGGGCGCGAAGGTCGGCGCGTGGCGTTCGTGGTGGACCGCGAACGAGAAGCGCTTGTTGGCCAAGCGCGCCAAGCGGTACGCGGAGCCGTAGGTCGTCGTGGGCGGGCATGTCGCACGTGGACAGCTGGTGGCGTCACGCCATGGCCCAGGGCCGCACGAAGGCTGGTGTGGGCGGCCACCCGCTCCGGCTCCGCCGTCGCTAGGGCCGCCCCTACGCGGGTGCTGACGACGCCCGAGCGGGGCGAGCGATCGCGGTCCCACGACCGCGGCCATGGCGTGACGCCACCAACGGCCTAGTCCTTCAGCGCGAAGTCGCGCCCGCGGACCTTCATCACGCCGAAGGCGAGGACGGCCGCCGTGACGGCCAGGAGAACGACGATCGCCGTACCGGGCGGGTCCCACGCAAGGGTCTCCACGAACGGGTTGAGGTCGTTGCTCCCAACGCCGTCCACCTTCGTCTGGATGTCCTGGGACCGCTCGCCGAGGGGACCGTCGACCAAGCCGTGGTAGAGCCCGCGGAGATGGAACCGGACGCTGAACTTCTGGATGTTGCCCGGCAGCCCCGCCACGACGACCTCGACCATGAAGGTGTAGAGGAGGCCCGCGACAAGGCCGCGCTTGAAGATCGCGCCCAGCGTGCAGTAGATGGCACCTAGCACGAGCGTGCCGAAGAAGCATGTCAGCGGGAGAGCCGTCAGCAACTGCGGGGGTGTATCGGCCGAGGCGAAGAGGACGATGCCGATGCAGAGCACCGAGGACCATAGAGCCGCCGGGATCACGCCCGCGGCGAACCGGGACAGGAACACGGTCGTGCGTGAGACCGGGCGCACAAGCAGATAGACCATGGTTCGCTGCCTCGTCTCGCGCGAGTAGATCGGGCCGACGAAGATGAGTGCGATGAGCGGCAGCAGGATCATCAAGACGTGCGTGTCGATCGCCTCCCAGATCTGGAAGAGCAGGTCGCCCCGGCGAGGCCGACCCGCCTCGGCCCTGGCCCCGTAGGCGACGGCCGCCGCCAAGCCGAGCAGGATCAAGGCGGTCGCGACGAGGCGCTTGGGGCGCAGACTCTCCTTGAGCCCCTGGACGAGCACGATGGAGAAGCCAGCGAGGGGCGCACCCATGGCCCGGCGCGGCGCGTGGGATGCGATGTCCACGGGGCGTTCCGCGTACGCGCTCGCGTCGGTAGCTTGCACACTCTCCGGAGCGGCATTGTCCGGCACGGCGTCGTCGGGGGTGGGCTGCGGGGGGAGGGCGTCGTCGGGCATGTCTTGGGGGGATCGCTCGGCTCTCTTACTGGGTGAGGTAGCGGAACACCGCTTCCAGGTCTTCGTCCATGGGCGTCACGGCGCCGATCTCGATGTCGCCACCTGTGGCGATCGCGGTAACGGCATCGAAGAACTCCGCGGGTTTGATCGTCAGTACCTCGATGCCCCCGGCTACATGCTCGATGCGGCGCGCGCCGTCCACGGCAACGAGCTGAGCCGCGAGGCGGGCCGGCGTCGGTGTGTCGAGTCGGATCGTCAGGGGGAACTCGGGCAGCTCACGACGCAGCTCGCGCGAGGTGCCGTCGGCCAGCACGCGACCGAAGTTCAGCACCACGATGCGCTTTGCGACGGGCGCGACCTCGTGCAGGATGTGGCTCGAGACGAGCACGCACCTGCCCTCGGCGCCGAGCGCACGGATGAGGTCGGCGAACATACGTCGGCCGGGCGGATCGAGGCCGTTGAGCGGTTCGTCGAGCACGATCACGGACGGATCGTGCGCCAGGGCCTGGGCCAGCTTGAAGCGCTGTCGCATGCCCTTGCTGTAGCCACCCACGCTGCGGCCGAGGTCGTTCTCGAGGCCGACGCGCTCCAGAGCACGGCGGGCCCCCGTGCGGGCGTCCTTGGCTCCGAAGCCCTGGAGGCGAGTGAGGTACGTCAAGGCGCTCCACGCCGACGTGTGGGGATAGACCGCGTCCTGTTCGGGGCAGAGGCCGATGTCGCGCATCACCCCCGGCCGGCTGAACGGCGTCTTGCCGCTGACGAGAATCTGACCCAGGTTCGGGCGCAGCATGCCGCAGATCATCTTGATGAGCGTGCTCTTGCCGGCGCCGTTGGGGCCGAGCAGACCGGTCACGCCCGGACCGAACTCCGCGCTGACCTCATTGAGCGCCATGACCTCGCCGTACCACTTGGAGACGCGGTCGAGCTGGATGCCTGCGTTCGTGGGGACGGTCATGCGTCCACCTCCACACTGCGAGCACGGCGCCAGACCGAGTAGAGACCCGCTACCAAGAGGGTCACACACACGATCAGGATGAGGTCGCCGTCGGGCTGCCACGCTTCCCAGCGTTCGCGGCGACCCTCGTTCCAACGCTGGCCCTCGTTGCGGGCGAACTGCCACTGGCGGTTCACGGCGTTGAAGTCCCAGAGGGCGTTGTACATGAAGTCGAGCGACTTGAGCAGATCGCCGATCGAGCCGAGAATCAGTCGGCCGATGCCGCGCAGCACCATGCCGCCGAAGAGCGCGGCGGCGGCGAGACCGATCACCAAGCCACGTCGTGGCGTGCGTGAGGAGAACAGGAGCAAGAGCCCGGTCAGTTGGGCGGCGGCCACCAGGTAGAAGCGAAGGATACGCCATGCGACGTCGCTGTGGTCGCTCAAGAAGGTCCACGTTTCGCCCGGTGGCTGCCACATGCCGACGAGCAGCCAGAGGATCAACCCAGGCACGAGGGCGAGCGGGATCAACAGGGCGGGCAGGATCAGCGCCTTGCCGACCATGTAGTCCATCGGTCGGATGGGCCGCACCAGGAACAGGGCCAGCGCCCGCGTGCGCAAGTCGTCGGCGATGAGACCCGAGCCCACGAGGATGGCAGCGAGCGACACGAGCACGATGGAGAGGGTATGGAAGCCCAGGAAGATCGAGTCGAGCTCGACGATCTGTTGGGCGAACCGACCGCCTGACAGGTTCTCGACCTGGTTCTCGACGATGACCTTCGTGTAGATCACGCCTGCGAACGCAAGCATCGCGAACGCCGTGATGTTGAGGATCCAGCGGTAGCCGCGCCTGCGCCACGCGGCGGCCAGGCCCTCGCGGAAGATGGTCCACGCCACGGGCGGTCCGCCGAATCCGCCGTCGTAGGCCCGGTAGCCGCGCGCATAGACAGCCACTAGTCGGCCCCCTCTGCGGCGCCCTCTGCGGCGCCCTCGACGGCGGCTTCGCCCAGGATGCGGAGGAAGACGTCTTCGAGGTCCTCGGCGACCTGGTTCAGCTTGCGCACGCGCACGCCCGTGTCGGCGGCGATGTGGAAGAGGCGCGACGGTCCCTGGCCCTCGGGCACTTCGACGGTCCAGCCGCGGCGATCATCCGCGAGCGTGCCGTCGACGGTCTCGCGTCTCTCGACCTCGTCGACACCCAGCACCGCGACATCGCTGGCGATGAGTGCCTGCTCGAACTTCTCGAGCTCGCCTTCGGCCTCGACGTGGAACACGCCCGTGCGCTGGGCCAGATCCTCGAGGCGGAAGGTGCCGTGGAACCGACCGTGATGGAGGACGACGACGCTGTCGGCGACCTTCTGCACGTCCGGCAGGATGTGCGAAGACCAGATCACGTGCTTGCCGTGATCGACAGCGAGGTCCCTGATGAGCTTCAGCAACTCGTCACGGGCCTGCGGGTCGAGGCCGGCCAGCGGCTCATCGAGGAACACGACTTCAGGATCGTGCACGAGGGCCTGGGCGAGCTTGAAGCGCTGCCGCATGCCCGTGGAGTACTCCTTGACGTCGCGGTAGACCGCTTCGCCGAGGCCCACGTGGTGAAGCATCTCGTGCGCGCGGCGCAGCGCTTCGCTGCGCGGCATGCCCGTGAGCTGGCCGAGCAGCCGCACGGCGCGGATGCCGGTCATCTCGTAGAGGTAGGTGTCGGACTCGGGCATGAAGCCCACGCGGCGACGCACCTCGCGGCGCTGCCGGCGGGCGTCCAAGCCGAGGACGCTCACGTCGCCCTCGAAGTCGGGCAGCAGGCCCAGCACGCACTGGATGAGGGTGCTCTTGCCCGCGCCGTTGGGGCCGAGCAGGCCGGTGACGCCGGGCTGGATCTCCAGCGTCACGTCCCGGAGAGCCGGCGGACGGCTGCCGTAGGCCTTGGTGATGTTGCGCAGGGCGACGATCGACATGGCTAGTTCTTCTTGCCGCCCTTCGGTCCGCGCGCGGCCTTCTTCTTTGAGGCCCTCTTCTTGGCTGTCTTCTTCTTGGAGGCCTTCTTTTTCGCGGCCCGCCTCTTCGGGGGGACGTCGGCGCCCTCCGCGAAGCGATCACGATACGTCTCGATGATGGCTGACGCAGCTTCCTCTACAGCTTTTCTCGACATGTCCACCAGGGTCCAGTCCGGATGGGCCGCGAAGACCCGCTTGGCCTCGTTGATCTCCCGACGGATTTGACGCAGGTCGCCGTAGTCGTCGTCCGTACTCATGCGGAGACTCTCGATGCGGGCCTGACGAATCTTCATCAGGACGACCGGATCGATCGTCAGGGCGAAGACCCGCCGCGGATCGACCTTGTCGAGCTGCGCCGGCAGCGGAATGCCCATCACGATGGGCACGTTCGCGACCTTCAGGCCCCGATGGGCGATGTAGTTCGAGAGCGGCGTCTTGGACGCGCGGCTGATGCCGACGATGACGATGTCGGCCTTGCCGAGGTTCTGGGGGTTCTTGCCGTCGTCGTGCTTGACGGTGAACTCAACGGCCGCCACGCGTCGGAAGTACTCCTCGTCCAGTTCGTGACTGAGGCCCGGCACGGAAAGCGGTGTCTTGTCCAGGTGCTCGGCCAGGCCGCGGATGAGCCCACCGATGAGATCGACCGCGCGGACGCCGTGGGTGCGGGCCAGGTCGCGGACTGCGTCACGCAGTTCCTTCTCGACGAGGGTGTAGACGAGGAGCGCGTCGATCTTCTGGGCGGCCACGACGGCGGTCTCGAGCGCATCGACCGTACGCACGTTCGAAAACGTCTTCACGGCGGCTTCGTCGTGCTGCCCGAACTGGGCCAGCGCCGCCTTGCCGGCGGCCTCGGCCGTCTCGCCGGTGGAGTCGCTGATCGCGACGACGAGCGGTTCGCTCAGCGGAGGCGGGTTCACGGTGTGCTCCCTTCGCCCTGCGGGTCTTCCGGCGTGCCGATCCAGACGGCGCCGCCGACGAAGTGCTCCTTCTTCCAGATGGGCACGTCCTGTTTGAGGCGCAAGATGAAGTCGGCCGTCGCGGCCAGCGCCGCCGCGCGGTGGGGGGAGGCGACGGCCAGGACCATGGCGTCGTCGCCGATCTCGAGCCGGCCGATGCGGTGCGTGCAGGCGATCGCCGCGATCCCATGGCGCTCGATCATCTCGTCGCCGATGGCCTGCATCTGCTTGATCGCCATGGGCTCGTAGGCCTCGTACTCGAGGAAGGTGACGTCGCGATCCAGCGTGCGTTCGCGGATCGTGCCGTGGAAGACGATGACCGCGCCGCTTTCCGGCCCGAGCACCGCCTGCCGGATGGGCTCGGCGTCGATCGGCCTCCTCGTGATCTGGAAGGCGCTCACTAGCCGCCTCCGACGGGGGGGATCAGGGCCACGGTCGCGCCGTCGCGGAGCGGGGCGTCGCCGCCGACGAAGTCCTCGTCCAGCGCAACGCGCAGGGACGTCGACGCCGCAGCCAGGGTCTCGTGCCGGGTCTGGAGCGCCTCGAGCAGGGTGTCTACGGTGCTGCCGTCCTCGAGCGAGACGAGTTCGCTCTCGCGCCCGGTGGCCTCACGGGCCGCGGCGAAGTATCGGACGTGGACCTGCACGGGCGGCGAGTCTACGCGCAGGCAGGGGCCTTCCTCCCGCACGAACTCACGGACGCGCCGCCCGGGCAGATGCGGCTACGATCTCGCCGTGCGCCCGCCCCGCCTCCTCCCCGCCGCAGCCTGCCTCGCCATCCTGCTGGCCGGTCTGGCCCCGCTGCCCGCCCTGGCCGGCGAGGGGGGCACGGCGGAACTGGCCTGGTCCGAGGCCCCCGGAGCCGGGTACGGGTCGCGAGATGTCGCACTCGACTTGGCGTCGATCCCCGGCTTGAAGCCCGTCGAGAGCAAGGCGAACGTCCGCTACGCATCCCTGGATGTGGTGGGCGAGGCTCACTTGCTCGTCGCCCTGGAGACGACCGATCAGCCCCTGCTGTGGGTCGACGCGGACTTCGATGGCGACCTCAGCAAGGAGAAGCCGGTGCGCCTCCTCGTGGAGGAGGACGCGCCGACCGGGACCGCGACGGTTCGCGTCCGCCACCCGCTTGCAGCGCGGGGCTCGCTGCCAGAGGTGCCGCTGCTCTTCACCTTCACGCCGGCCAAGGCCGCCGTGCCGGCCAAGGGCGAGACGCCGGAACAGAAGGCGGTACCCACCAAGCTCACGGTCAGCGTGCGCGCGCATCGAGCGGGGACGATCGAGCTCGACGGGCGCCTGCGCGCCGTTCGCTTGGTCGACGGCAACGCGGACCTGGGGTTCGGGGACGACCTCAAGGACCGCATGTGGTTGGACGTCGACGGCGACCTGCGCCTCCGCGGCGATCGCGATGCGATCAAGATCGCGGTGGCCTTCCGGGTGCTGACGCGGGGCTATGTCGCGACCGTACCGACCGCGGATGGCGCGAGCGTCCGATTCGAGGCGACCCCCGAGTTGCCGGCCGCCATCGAGCCGCGCTGGGCGCCGCGCAAGATTCCCCCGTCCGGTGTGGTCCGCGAGGTTGCGTCGGGCGCGTTCGAGGCCGCGAAGAAGGCCTACGAGGCCTACCTCGCGCGCCCGCATCCCCCGAGCCTCAACCCCGTTCAGCAAGCGCGACTCGACGCCCTCCAGCGCGCCGGGTCGAAGCGCGCGTTCCACTACCTGCTCGGCATCTACAAGGAAGCGCGCCGCGTCGACGTCCGCGTGGCCGCGCTGCGTGCGACCGGGTCCGGCAACTTCAAGGCCCTCGCGAGCCGGGTGGCCCGGATCGCGAAGGAGGATCAGCCGGTGCCGGTGCGCATCGCGGCCCTCGACGCCATGCATGCCGCGGGGTATCCCAAGCGCGACAAGGTCGTCGCGCAGATCCTCGCGAAGTTCGAACCCAAGCGCCGCGGCGACGAGAAGCTGGTCGAGGCGCTCATCAAGCATCTCGGCTATGCGCGCACCGACTACGGGCGCAACGTGCTGAACAAGGCGCTCAAGCGCGCCAAGCTCCCGGAGGATATCTCGAGGCTCTACGGCGCGATCCGCGACAGCCGAACGACGCCGCTGCCTCGCAAGACGCTCGTGGAGCAGGTGATTCAGTCCAAGAAGGCGCGTCTGCGAGCCCACGGCCTCGAGGACGCCCACCGCCGCCGCTTGCTAGGTCTACGCGACCTCGCGCTCGCTCAGGCCGCGATGAAGTTCGACGACCCCGTGCTCGCCCGCGCCTTGGTCGAGATCCTGGGATCCGGCGCCGAGCCCGATGCCGTCGGCGCTCTCTTCCGCATCGCGGAGCGGCTCGACAACGCCGGTCGCGGACGTCTCGTCCAGATGCTGAGCGCGATGCGCGAGGCCCGTACGGCGGCCGTCCTGGCGCCGGCCGTGGCCGCGCCGTCGCCCGTCGTGCGGGCGATGGCGGCGGAAGTGCTCGGGCATTGGCCCGGCCCGGAGGCGCCGCGACTCTTGACCGAGCGGCTGGGGGTCGAGCGGGACCGCAGCGTCCTGAACGAACTGCTTGAATCGGTCGGCGTGCTTCGCTGCCAGGCGGCGGTCGACGCGATCCTCGCCGTGGCCGCGCGCGAGTCGAAGGACGAGAACCTGCCGTGGGTTGCGACGTTTGCTCTCGCCAAGATCGGCTTCGCCGACGCGCGCGTCGCGCCCTTCTTCCTCGCGCGCATGAAGGGCCGGCCGTGGGACCAGCGCGTCGACATCCTCGACGCGGCGGCGGCCGGCGGCCACGCTGGAGCCCTTGCCGTGCTCGAGCCGTCCCTGGCGGATGCGGACCGCCGCGTTCGGCTCGGCGCGGTGGAGGGGCTCGGCCAGTTGCGCGTGCGCGGGGCGATCAAGCCGCTGTTCGCACGCTTGGCCGTGGAGGACGACAAACGCATCCGCGACGCGATCGCGCACACGCTCTTCCTCACCACGGGCCAGTACTTCTACGACGACCTCGCGGTCTGGACGCGCTGGTGGAAGGACAAGGGCTCCACGTTCGCCGTGCCCAAGGAGATCCCTGCGCTGAAGGTCGAGGTGCAGGAGGGCACGTACGCGACCACGTTCTATGGCGTGCCCGTGAGCTCGGAGCGCATCGTGTTCGTGGTGGACCAGTCCGGCTCGATGGCCGCGCCGCACATCGGACCGAAGGGCGAGGTCGAGGGACGCACCCAGTGGGAGAAGGCCGTCGAGGAGATGGCGGGGGTGATCAAGACGCTCGGCGACGGGGCGCGTCTCAACATCATCTGCTTCGAGTCGGGCATCCAGGCGTGGAAGCCGCGCTTGGTCGAGCTCAACGTCCACACGCGGAAGGAACTTGCGAAGTGGCTGGCCAGGCTCGAGCCGGAGAACGGTACGAACCTCTGGGACGGTCTCGAGCGCGCGCTCACGACGCGAGACGTCGATGCGATCTACCTGCTCTCGGACGGTGCCCCCAATGGCGGCCGCTGGCGTAGCCAGCGGGACATCCTGCGGGAGACGGCGAAGCTCAACCGGCGCAACCGGGCGGCGATCCACTGCGTCTCCCTCGGTCGCGAGTCCGCGCTGCTCAAGGCGCTGGCGAAGGACAACGGCGGCATCTACGTCCGGCGGTGATGCGACGCCGCATCGCGCCGCTCGCATGCTCGGGGCGCCTGTAGGGGCGGGGCTTGTCCCCGCCCGAGCGCGTGCTGCCACATCGGGACGTACCAGGTAGGGGCGGGGCTTGTCCCCGCCCTTCTTCGTCGGCGTCCGGGGGGAAGGCAAGAGGGCGACCACAAGGGTCGCCCCTACCCGTAAGGGCATACGACGGAGGAGGCGTCCCGGGCGACCACAAGGGTCGCCCCTACCCGGTGTGCCTGCGGCGCAGGCACACCTACCACCGCGTGTGCGGCGTCCGGTTGCGCACGAGCCAGTCGAAGAGCAGGCCGCCGTACGTCCGCCGGCGCATCTTGCGCTCGTCGAAGAAGGGCTTGAGCGCGCGATGCAGCGCGGGCAGGTGGTACATGGGCACGCGCGGGAAGTAGTGGTGCTCGAGGTGGTAGTTCGACCACAGGAAGATGCGGTCCCAGAGCAGCGGGCTCGGACGCATCACCGTGCCCCACTGGGCCGGGTCCTCGGGATCGATGTCGTAGTGCTGGCCGAGTCGGTTGAGCGTGAACGCCACGGGAAACACGACGAACACGGGCAGCAGGTGCAACTGCAGCGCCGCCATGTAGCCGAGCTGCCACCACAGCAGCGCGGGGATCGCCAGGTGGAGGAGGATCGCGGCGCGACGCTCCCACGCGATGCGGCGCGTGAGGTCCGCCGGGTAGTCGCGCGCGGCGGCGCGTGCCGCGCGGAAGTAGATCGGGAACAGGGCAGCCGTCAGGTACAGCGCCTTGTAGCTGCGCGTGACGATCTTGGGCGTCAGGTAGTGACGCTTCGGATCGGCGTCGTCCGTGCCCAGGTGATCGTGGTGATCCAGATGCCAGCGGGTGAACTGCGAGCAGGAGAGCCCGCTCGGGAGCGCGTAGAGGTGGCCCAGCACGCGGTGCCACGCGCTCTTGCGGTCGGCGACGACCACCTCGTGGACGACCTCGTGGACGAGCACCGTGAAGTCGAAGATCACGAAGCCGATCACGATCGAGGCCGGCACCCACGCGTACCAGAGGTCGCTGTAGGCGAGGATGACGATGACGGCGGCGACCAGGACCACGAGCTGCCGCAGCACGATGAGCGCGTGGCGCCACGGGACGATCTTGTGCAGCGCGCGCAGCGTCTCGGTGGGCACGGCGGCGGCGAGGTCGCTGCGGAACGTCGAGGCGGCCTTGTCCCAGGGGGTGCTCACGCCAAGAGTCTAGATGCGCCGCCGCCCGACGACGCACGATCGCCCCGCTCGGCCGTCGTCAGCACCCGGGTAGGGGCGGGCCTTGTGCCCGCCCAATCCAGCCTGATGTTCGACCGTGGGCCGTGGCGTGACGCCACCGGCTGCCCGCCTGCGCTGGCCAACCCTACGGCCCGCGCGGGTTGCCGCAGAAGCGGCGGGCCAGCAGCCGCAGGGTCGTCGTGGCGGTCTGCATCACCTTCATCTTCGAAGCACCCTGCTTGAGGTCGTAGCGCAGCAGCAGCGGCACCTCCTCGATGCGGCTCGCCTTGCGGCGCAGCTTCAGCAGGATGTCCACCATGATCGAGAAGCCCTGCTGGTTCATGAACTCGCGACCGTAGTGGTCCGCACCCCAGCGCAGCAGGCCCATCCGGTAGCAGCGGTAGCCGCACGTGTAGTCGCGTGCACCCGGGAACATCACGCGCAGCAGCCAGGACGCCGCCCAGCTCACGAACGTACGGAACGCGTCGAGGCCGTGGATCTCCGCCCCCGGCTGGAAGCGGGAGGCGATCACCAGGTCCGCGCCGGCGTCGGCCTTCGCGACCATGCCGGGCATCAGCTGCGTGGGATGCGTGTTGTCGGCGTCCAGCGCGATCAGGTAGTCGTCATCTTCGCCGTGTTCGAGCACATGCGTGATGCCCGTGCGCATCGCGGCGCCCAGCCCTTGGTTGGGATCGTGGACGATGACCTCGGTGTCGAGGCCCGCGACCGACCGTGCGGCCTCCGCGCTGTTGTCCGTACTGCCGTCGTCCACCACGACGACCTTGCAGTCGGGGGCGCCGCCCGGCCAGGCGGCGAGCGTGGTCTTGAGGCCCTCGAGCAGCGGGGGCAGGTTCAGGGCCTCGTTGTAGGCCGGGAGCAGCACCCAGATCCTGCGGCTCATGACGTGACGCCGAGGGGGGCGGGCTCCCACGGGGCCACCGTCTCGCCCGCGAGGTGCGCAGCGATGCGCTCCGCCGCGCGGCCGTCGCCGAACAGCTGCTGGGCGCGGCCCATCGCGGCCCGTGCGTCGGCGTCGCCGAGCAAGCGCGCCGCTTCGCTCTCGATCAGCGCACGGTCGGTGCCGACGAGAATCCCCGCGCCGGCTTCGACGACCTCAGGCCGCTCGGTCACCTCGCGGAGGATCAGCAGCGGGCGGCCGAGTGTCGGCGACTCCTCTTGCAGTCCGCCCGAGTCGGAGATCACGAGCTCGGCGCGGTCCAACAACCAGACAAGCTCGCCGTAGTGCACGGGCTTGATCAGCGCTAGGTTGGGGGCCGTGAGCATCTCGTGCGCCGGCCCCTGCACCTGCGGGTTGAGGTGGACCGGGTAGACGAACGTGATGTCCGGATGCGCCAGCGCCACGGCCTGCAGCGCCGCGAAGACCTCGCGGATGGGCGCGCCGAAGGACTCGCGGCGGTGGCACGTGATCAGCACGAGCCGCTCGGCGTCCTCGAAGCGGGCCCGGACCGGGAGCTCGAGCTCGCTCAGACGTCCGCGCAGCCCCAGGAGGGCATCGATGGCGGTGTTGCCTGTGACGAGCATGTTCGGGCCGGTGATCCCCTCGGCGGTCAGATGTGCCGCGGCGCCGGGCGTGGGGGGGTAGACGTGCGTCGCCAGCTTGTCGATGACGACCCGGTTCATCTCCTCCGGGAAGGGAGCGTCCATGCGGCCCGAGCGCAGGCCGGCCTCGATGTGGGCGACGGGCACCTCACGTTGGAAGGCCGCCAGGGCGCCGGCCATGGCCGTGGTCGTGTCGCCCTGGACGACGATCTCGTCGGCCCCCGTGTCGGCCAGCACCTTGGTCATCGACGTGAGGACGCGCGCAGTGAGGTCGTTCAGCGTCTGGCCGTGCTGCATCAGGTCCAGGTCGATGTCCGGCTCGAGGCCGAACAGGCCCAGAACCTGGTCGAGCATGTCGCGGTGCTGGCCGGTCGCGCAGACCACGCAGCGGATGTCGTCGGGCCGGGCCCGCAGGGCGTCCACGACCGGGGCCATCTTGATGGCCTCGGGGCGCGTTCCGAAGGTGACGAGCACGGTCTTCATGGAAGCTTCCGGATGGGCTGCTCACCATACGGGCGCCCGCCGCAAACGCCGATATGCTGCCTGCCCCCCCGGAGGGTCCCCACCCTCCCGTCCGCGAGTGACGTCCCATGAGCGCCCCCGACCACGAGCCCCTGCCGCCCGCGATCGACGCCCCGGTCGGATTCTGGCTGCGCGTGCTCTATGTCCTCGGGCCGTTCGCGGCGACGGCCGCCGTGCTGGGCGTCATCTACCTGTTCGCCGGTCTCTGGATGCTCCACGAGGTCTGGATAACAGGCACGGTCAGCCTGCTGGGCGCCGGCACGACCGTGATCTTCGGCAAGGCGGCGCTGGGCGACGCGACCAAGCTCGGCACGTGGCAACTCGCCTACATCGTCATGTACGTGAACGCCGTGAGCACGTTCTTCTACACCTACAACCTCGACCTGCTGCAGCGCGTGCCCAAGGTCGGCCCGACGCTGCGCCGCGCACGCCGCAACGCGGCCGTCATGCTCAAGCAGCGGCCGTGGATCCGGCGCTGGGCGGTGATCGGCGTGGGCCTCTTCGTCATCACGCCTCTGCCGGGCAGCGGCGCGCTGGGTGGCGCGCTCGTGGGCCGCATCGTCGGCGTGTCCAAGCGCGCGACGTTCATCTCGGTCAGCATCGCCGGGGTTGTCGTCAGCCTCGCCTACGCCTTGCTCGCCAACGAACTGGAGCAGGCGCTCAACCGGCTCCAGCAGTTCACGCCGCCGTGGGTCCGCATCGCGGTGTTCCTGATCGCGGCCCTCGTCCTCGTCTACGTCATGACGAAACTCGTTCGCTGGCTCGCGTCCCATCCGCCCGAAGGCCTCAAGAACGCCGCGAGCAAGGACGTGTCGAGCGCGGACGTGTCGAGCGAAGGCGAGACGACCGGTGAGGTCGACGTTCCCGCTTGATCACCGCAGCGTCCACGCCGTGACACGGCCGCCCGCCACGTGACCCGCGGAGGCGGTTCTGGCTGTCTCCGCACGTGGGGGTGACAGCGGAATGACGCCCGAATGACCTCTGAGGCCTAATCTGGGCACGTTGGAGGTCTTGCCATGCGCCGTGTCCTGTCTTCGTTCTCGATCCTCCTGATCGTCGTGCTCACCGTGTCGACTGTACGCGGTGGGGAACGAGCGGGCGCGGCGCACGGTCTTTCGACGGGCGAGTTGCTCTTGCTCGCGTTGTCCGATGTGGACGCGGAGCGCAAGCTGGCCGCCCAGAAGCTGCAGCAGTCGAGCAGCTCCGAGGTGCTCGCGTTCTTCGACGGGCTGCGCAGGCGGATGGGCCTAGCCGAGGAGAACGAACGCACGAGCCTCGTCGAGCTCGCCATCCAGCGCATGCGCGAGAGCAAGCAGCCCGCGACGCCGCGCCCGGCGGTGATCCACACGGAGACGTGGGTCGTGCACATGTCGCCTGTCCAGCGGCAGGCGCTGTTGAAGCGCGTGGGGCTGGACCTGAAGGACGGGGCCGCCATTCTCGACGCCAAGGGCGCCAAGGCCTTCCGCACCGCCGTCCAAGCCGATGAGGGCAGCAGGCTGCTCGCGGCTCCGCGTCTCAGCATGCTGGCAGGCACGATGGCCAGCTTGGAGCTGCAGGATCAAGCCAACTACGTGCGCGGCTATCGCGAGTTGCGGCGTGCGGGCAAGACGATCGCCGATCCGCAGATCGACACGATCAACCACGGACTCGTCCTACGCCTCGAGGGCCGGCCGAGCTCGGTCGCCCGGGTCATCGACATGGACCTGCGCGCGACCTGGGCGGACCTGCGTACGCCGCTGCCCGTGTTCCAAGGGGCAACCAAGCAGCGCGGCGGCTTGAAGATCCAGGTCCCGCAGACGGACCTCACGGTGATGCAGAGGTCGGTCGGCATCCCCAACGGCCGCTTCGCCCTGCTCTCCGGCCCCGCGCGGCCGAGCGGCGCGTGCACCTTGATCCTGATGCACGTGCTGGCGCAGCCGCAGCCGGGCTTCCCGGCGCCCATCGCCGCCCCGAAGCCCGATCCGAAGCCCTCGGGGCCCCTGATCACGGCCGACGTGCGCATCATCGAGGTCGACGCGCAGCGGGCCGCGGCTTTCTTCGGCAAGCATCGACCGACGGCGACGACCACCGCGGTGTCCCTGACGAAGGCCGAGGCGAGCACCCTGCTTGGCAAGGTCGAGAAGGATGCCGCCGCGAGCGTCCTCTCGGCACCGCGACTGACCGTGTTCAACAAGCAGCACGCCAACGTCACGATCAGCAACAAGGTGAGCTACATCCAGGACTACGACCTCGAGACCACGAACGCAGGCGCGGTGCTCGGTGATCCCATCCTCGGGACGGTGAACGAGGGCCTGATCCTCGACTTCCAGCCGGTGCTGGACGCGGGCGGAAAGCACATCCGGGTGACGTTCACAGGCACGTTGGCCGGCGTGCAGCGGCCGATCCCCGAGAAGCAGATCGAGGTGAGCGGGATGCCCGGCACGCAGGTGACGATCCAGGTGCCGCAGGTCGACATCGCGCGCATGAAGGCCAGCGCTCGCATCCCCGTCGGGGGGTACGTCGTGGTGGGTGGAGGCGTGCCCGTCGCGTCGAAGGACGGCGGCAGGGTCGAGCGCGTGGTCTTGGTGCACGTGCAGCTCTCAGACCTGGACCCGAAGGTCTTGAAGCAGCGCGCGCCCAAGTAGGTCGCCCCGACGAGACCACGGACACGGACACGGACACGGACACGGTCAAGGGCTCGGGCTCGGGCTAGGGCAAGCGCGCTGCGCACGGCAAGATGCCTCCATGGACATCGAAGTCACCACCGTCGTCGTCGGCGCCTTCCAGCAGAACTGCCGCATCGTCAAGGACCCCGCCAGCGGCGAAGGCGTCATCGTCGATCCCGGCGCTGAGGCCGATCGCATCCTCGCCGCCGCCGAGACGTCCGGTGCTCGCATCACGCACCTGCTCGCCACGCATGCCCACCTCGATCACGTCGGCGCCGTGGCCGAGGTGAAGCGTGCGCTCGGCGTGCCGTTCGCGCTGCACCGCGGGGACTTCGAGTTGCTGCAGGCCCTGCCCCAGCACGGCGCGATGTTCGGCATGCCCGGCCTGGAGGTTCCGGAGGTCGACATCGACCTCAGCGAAGTCACGTCGATCCCCTTCGGCGCGGGCGAGATCCGCGTCGTGCATACGCCGGGCCACACGCCCGGTGGCGTCACCTTCCTCTACGGCGACGAGGGCTTCTTCGGCGACAGCCTCTTCCGCATGTCCGTGGGACGCACGGATCTCGGCGGCGATGCCGCCGTCTACGCCAAGACCATCCGCGAGACGATCCTCGGTCTGCCCGACGAGACCGTCGTCTACACGGGGCACGGGCCCGACACGACGATCGGCGTCGAGCGGCGGGAGAACCCGTTCCTCAACGGCACGATCGCGCTCGATGGCAGCGACATCGTCTGAACGCCCCCTTCGGGGACTTACGCAGCGCGGGGGACCCTAGCGCCGGGACGGCGGCGGGGGGGGCGGCGGCAAGCCCGGCAAGCGGGGGGCAGGTCGCGCCGGCCGCGAACGAGCCGGCCGCTCGTCGGCGGTGAGGTCGATGCGGATCTCGCGGCCCGCCCCGACGTTGAAGACGAGGTCGCGACTCTTCTTCTGGCCCGGTAGCAGCAGCCGGACGGAGACGCCGGCGTCCGTTCGCGCCCAGCCTTCGTAGCGCGCGACCTGCTTGTCGCCGAGCTTGGCAACCTGGCCACGCGTGAAGCGGGTGCGCAGGTTCGGGTGGCCGGCGGGCACGGCGACGTCGTGCCGGCCGATGATCGCCTCCGGCAGCGAGGCCCCCTTGCCGAAGGTGATCACGAACGTCATGCGGCCCGAAACCGGTACGACGATCTTCGCGTCCTTGCAGGTATCGGGGATGAGCTCGCCGCCCTTCATCGACATCTCTTCGGGCAGGACGACACGCATGTGCGTGCGCAGGCCCACCGCGAAGCGCACCGTGCCTTGGCGCGACGTGACGCAGTCGATGCGGTCATCGCCGCCTTCCATGCCGGGCACTTTGCTGCCGGGTATCCTCTTGCCAGGAACCTCGTCGCCGACGGGTACGAGGCTGACCTTCATCGACTTCAGCGCGTTGTCGTTGGCGTCGACGAAGCGCAGCGTCGTGTTCCGCGCGCGCCGGGACCAGCGCTTGGTCGCCAGGCCGGCGCGTGTCTCGCCCTCGAGCGACTCGAGGAACGCGACGAGGTCGTTGATGTCCTGGGAGCTGGCTTCGAAGGGCTTCAGGCGTTTGTCCTTGGCCCTGTCGTCGCCGCAGCCCTTGGCGTAGTAGCTCACGACCTCGTGCAGCGTGCCGAAGCGCCCGTCGTGCATGTACGGACCGCGTAGGGAGACGTCGCGCAGGGTGGGGGTCTTGAATGCGCGCAGATCACGCGGCCGCCTGCTGATCCCCAGGCGTCCGCCGTCCATCATCGAGGCGAGCGCCCTGTTGAAGTCCGCCTCGTTCGGCAGGCGCTTGCGAAGGATCGAGCGGCGGAGGGCTTCGGGGGAGTTCTCGGAGCCGAGCCCCACCTTGGTGTCCCAGGCGATGCCGGTGTTGTGGAATCGGTAGTCCGTGAACTGCGGGTGGTCCCCCGTGGCGATGTGGCAGGTCGCGCACTTGGCGCGGCCCAGGAACAGGTCGAGGCCGCGCTTGGCGGACACGGTCAGCGCGCTCTCGTCGCCACCCTTGTAGCGGTCGAGAGCCGAGGGGGTGCTCTCGACGGAATGCGTGAAGGCGCCGATGGCACGGGCGATGCGCGCGATGGTCGCGTCCTTGTTGCCGTAGGCAGCCTGGAAGGCCTCCCGGTAGCGCCCGTTCTCGTTGATGCGCTGGGCCACGACCTCGCTCACGCTCGCCGGCACGAAGACCTGGGACGGCAGGGAGCGACGCTGGGGGTTGAGCGGGTCCTCCGCGGGCTGGCCGGGCGTGCCGCCTGCGGCGAGCCCGCCTCCGTGGGGCCGAGGCCGTACGGGCTTGCCCGGGACGGGGGTGGTCGGCCGGCCGGGAGCCCCGCGGCCCTTCCCGGGGTCGCGCGGCGTCGAAGGCGGCGTACCGCCATAGCTGCTGCCGCTGCTGCTGCTCGGGTTGGTCCCGATGCGGGCGACGACGAGGTCCTCCACGGTGGCGAACTCGCCGTCCCAATGCGCAGACGGATTGAAGGCGCTGTTGAGGATCGTCTGGCTGTGACGCCGGGTCTCGCCCGCGTCGTCTTCGCTGATGCGCGAGGGGTCGGACCAGCCGTGGTCCGGGGCGTGGCAGGACGCGCACGAGCGCGCCTGGGAGCGGCTCACCTGGGGGTCGAAGAACAGTCGACGGCCGAGCTCGATGCGCGCGAAGCGGCGCGGTGTCAGGGCCTTCCTGCGCGGCTTCTTCGCCTTCGACGACGAGTCAGCGCTCGCGACGAGGGGCAGGGCGCAGGCGGCGAGGGTGAGTCCGGCGATCAGGATGCGTACGTTCACGGCAGGTCTCCTGACGCGGGCCGGCACCCGGCGTCGAATCGGTCGGTCTTGATCCCCTAGTTGGCGGTCAGGTCGATGCGCTTGGTGATGCCGGGCTCGAGGGTGACCGCGAGGCTGGCGTAGCGCATGCTCGGGTTGCGACGGTTGCGCTTCATGCCCGGCAGGCGGAGCGTCACGCTGCGCGGCAGGTCGGAGCGAACCCAGCCGACATACTTGGCGATGCGGCGGTCCTTCATCTCCACGACGTCGCCGCGCTTGAAGACCGTGCGGCGCTTCTTCGCCGTGGGCGAGGACGTCGGGTGATCGGCGACCAGCACCGGCGGAGCCTGGAACTCCTTCGGGAACGTGACGACGAACGTCATGCGACCGACGAGCGGGACCTTCATGGTGGCGTTGCGGCACGTGTCCGGAACGAGGGCGTTGTTGAGCACGGGGATGTCGTCCGGCAGGACCACGCGCATGTGCGTGGTTGCGGCCGGGGTGAAGACAACCTCGCCGTTCGAGTCCGTGCGCAGCGTGATGGTCTTGTTGGACCGGGGCTTGTCCAGCGGCTGGGGATCGCCGACGGGGATGAGCTTGACGTTGATGTCGGCGACCGGGACGTCGCCCTGGACGATACGCAGGCGCGTCTTGGCGGCGCGGCGCTTCCAGGCCTTCTTCGCCAAGCCCGGGCGCTCGTGCCCCTCGAGGGTCTTCAGGAACGCGATGAGGTCCTGGACGTCCTTCTCATCGCAGTCGAACTTGCCGAGGCGGTGGTCCTTCTTCGGATCCGTGCCGCAGCCCGCGGCGTACCAGCGGACGACGTCCTCGAGCTTGTCGAAGCGCCCATCGTGCATGAAGGGGCCACGCTTCGTGACGTCGCGCAGGGTGGGGGTCTTGAACGCACGCTCGTGGTTCGTCTTGAACGTGAGGCGTGCCAAGCCGCGGTCCTGGGCGATCGGCCGGAGGGGCAGGTTGGCCTTGAGCGGGCGGCGTACGAGGCGGCCCCTGTCGTCCGTGATCAGATCACCTGTCGACGCCGTGCGCAGGCTCTCGAAGACGAGGCCCGTGTTGTGGAAGGCGAAGTCCGTGAACAGCGGGTGCTTGCCCTCGACCGTGTGGCAGTCGGCGCAGCCGGCGCGGCCGACGAAGAGCCTGAGGCCGCGCTTGGCTTGCTCGCTGATCGCCTTCTTCTTGCCGGCGCGGTACTGGTCGTAGGGCGACTCGGTGCTGTCGAGCGTGTAGCAGAACGCGGCGATGGCGAGCGAGATGCGCTCGAGCGTCGGCGTGTCGTTGCCGAAGGCGGCCTTGAACGCCTCGGCGTAGCGGCCGTCGCGCGCGAGCAGGCCCGGCACGTTGCTGCGCATCGTCTTCGCCAGCTCGAACTCCTTGAGGAAGCTGCGACGGCCGGGCTTGCCAAGGACGCCGTCCTCCAGCAGGTTGCCGTCCATGCGCGCGATGACGCGCGGCGTCACGGGCCCGCGGGGCGCGCGCGGCGGTGTGAACTCGTTGCCGTAGTAGACGACGACGTCCGTGCCGAGACGGCGCGACACGAGCTCCTCGACCGAGCCGAACTCCCCGTCCCAGTGGACGGTCGGGTTGTGTGCGCTGTCGATGATCGTCTGGCTGTGGCGGGGCGTGGAGCCGACGTCGTCGATGCTCTGCCGGTCGGGATCCGAGAAGCCGTGATCCGGAGCGTGGCACGACGCGCACGAGACGGCGCCCGACTTGCTGGCCTGCGGCTCGTAGAACAACCGACGGCCGAGCTCGACCCGGGCCTGCTCACGCGTCGTGAGGCGACGCGGGCTGGTCGACGTGGAGCTCTTGGCGACCGCCTCGTCCGCCGGCGCCGTGGCCAGCGCGAATCCGAGCCCCAGGGCGAAGCACACGCCGAGCACGATGGGGAGGATGACCCTCCGGGCTGCATAACGACGTTCGCTCTCGGGGTTCATCCGCATGGGCGTTCCTTCCGCTACCGGGGCCACTCTATAGGAACGTGCAGAAAACGGGGTTTTCACGATCCCTGCGGGACCCTGTCCGGCCCCGAGCCTGATCCGGGGCCCGACCCTTGGACGCTCCCCGACCGGCACCGGGCCAAGACGCCTTCTACGGCAGGCCCAGACGTGTCCTGACACCGGTACGCTTGCGTATCCCGGCCAGATCGGGCTCGGCCAGCGCGGGTCCCTTGAGCGCGGGCTTGAGCCGGAGGGCCTCGAGCAGGGCCGCTTCGGCCTCCGCCTCCTGACCGAGCCGGGCGAGCACACGGCTGAGCCCGAAGTGGGCCTCGGCCAGGTTCGGATCGGTCTTCAGCGCCGCACGCAGCTTGGTCTCCGCGATCTTCGGCTGGCCCTTCTCGAGGAGCTCGGTGCCGATGCGCAGCTGGCCGCGCGTGCGGTAGAAGGACGCCAGCAGCCGGTCCACGTGATACGCGACCCCCGCCGCCTCGAGCAGCAGGTCGCCTTGCTTGGCCAGCGCCGCCAGTCGCTCGGTGGGCGCCAGGGCCGAGACCTGGTTGCCGGCGTGGGGCGGCAGCGTCCAGGCCAGCAACGCGCGGTAGCGCGCCAGTGCAGCTCGCCACAGGCTGCGGTCCTTGTCGGACTTGGCCAGCGCGAGCACCTCGACGGGATTGACGCGGTCGGCGTAGAGCAGCGCGGTGAAGCGCACTGCCGCAGCGCCGTACGCGCGGTCCGCGGACGTGAAGTCGGCGTTGGCGCGCTGGTGGTTCACGGCTTCGAGCGCCGCGTACTCGCGCCTCTTGCCCTCGTCCAGGAACCGCTCGGCTTCCACCCGGAACCGGCGCGACGGGCGCGGGTTCGTGCGCAGCGCGTCCATCAGGATCGTGCTGTTGACCAGATCCGACGAGCGGTTCTCGGCTTCGGCCAAGCGGAACGACTCGATCAGGACCTCGGCGGGGGGCCTGCGCGGATCGCCCGGCGCCTTGGCCAAGGCGGCGCGCACCAGGGCACCGGCCCCGGCGAGCCCGGAGGCACTGGTCGCGCGCCGGCGCTGGAAGCGTGCCTCGTCGAGCTCGTTCTCGAAGCGGTCCGGTGCCAGGTTGCGTGCCTTGTTGAGCCAGCGCAGCACCTCGATCTCATCCAGCGGTACGGGGGCATCGCCCGGCACGGGCTCCGGCCCAAGCACGAGCTCCATGATGCGGCGGGGGATGTCGTAGCGCGTGGGATCGCGTCGCTCCGCTTCGGCAAGGACGCTCCGCGCATCGTCGTAGCGGCCTTCGAGCTGGTAGACCTGCGCGAGGTCGAGCCGCGCCTCGGTCATACCCGGGTCGGCACGCAAGGCCCGCCGGTAGGTTGCGCGCGCCGCCTCGTACGCGGCCTGGCTGGCCTGGTGCACGCCGAGTCGGTAGAGCGCCTCGGGATGGTCGGCGCGCCAGGTGAGCGCGCCTGCTTGGAGGTGACGACGGGCGGCGAGCTCGGCGTCGCGGGCCGTGATGTCGTGCTGGATTGCGGCGCGGTAGCGCATCAGCTCGCGATCCGCGAGCGCGTCCTTGGCCAGCACGTAGCCGAGTCCCAGCGCGACGAACGCGCCGAGGACCAGCGGGATCTGCGGTAGGACACCCGTAGGCCGCTCACGCGCCGTGGCGCGGCGCAGGGCGATCGCGGCGGCCGTGGCCAGCAGCAGCGCCGGGGCCGGATCGATCAGGACGCCGTCGCCCAGCGCGGCGATACCGAGCGTGGCGATGATGCCCGCCGCGGCCGCGCGCTGGCGCCTCGGGCCGTCGCCGCGCATCGCGAGGACGCCGAGACCGCCGACGAACACGAGCAGCAGCACGCCGGCCGGCACGCCGCCTTCCACGCTCGCGTGCAGGTAGTCCATGTGGGCGTGGAACGGACGGCGGCGCTGCTCGAGCCGCGCCTCCGCCAGGTCGCGATGCTGGATCGCCTGCGTCGGGTAGGACCCCAGGCCGTGCCCGCGCACCGGCCGGTCCGCGATGGCCGAGAGCGAGGCGCGGTGCAGGCCCAGACGCACCTCGATCGTGCGGTTCGTGCCGGGCGCGACGGAGACGCCGTCGGCGAGCAGGCCGAGCGCGACGGCGAACAAGGCTGCCACGGCCGCCGTGGCCATGCGCATGCGCCGACGCGCGGCTTCGGTCTGCAGGCCGAGCGAGAGGGCCAGCGTCGTGCCGATCACCGCCGCGGCAACGCCCGTGCGGCTGCGCGTGGCGAGGCAGGCCGCCGCGATCAGCACGAGCGGCAGCCAGCGCAGGAGCTTGTGCCGCGTTGGCGGGAAGAGGAGCGCCGGCGCGATGAGGGCGCCAAAGACCGGGCCGGCGACGCCCGTGCGGCCGAAGGGGCCGATGGCCACGCCCCCGGAGACCACCGGCAGCAGCGCCCAGAACGCGGCGAAGGCGCCGGCTACGACGAGCACGCGCAGCATGTGCTCAGGCTCGCCGTTGCGACGCCAGGTCCAGAGGAGGGCGAGCGGCCACAGCCCGAGCAGGAGCCACGTGTAGCTGCCCCGCGCGGCCCCGGCCCACGTGTGATCGAACGCGGGCAGGCCGAGCAGCGCCACGCCGAGTGGCAAGGCGAGCCAGATCGCGTGCAGGCGGCCGAGCGCGGGGCGCGTGCCCGGTCCGGCCCAGGCCGCGAAGAGCGCGCCGGCCGTCACGAGGGCGAAGACGACGGCGCGCAGCGCGAAGCCCGTCGTGAAGACCTGTGCGCTGACGAAGGAGGGAACGCCGGCCAGCAGGATGGCCGCCGCGCCCAGCGCCAGGAGGCCGGCGAGCCAGGGACGTCGATCGGCTGTGTCGGGACCCGTAGGCATGGGGCCTCGGACGCCGGCCGGGCCCTCGTTCATTCGAACAGCGCGGCCGAGAACGCGTCCGGATCGAACGGCTCGATGTCGTCGATCTGCTCGCCCAACCCGATGAACTTGACGGGGACGCCCAGGGTGTCGCGGATCGCGATGATCGCACCGCCCTTGGCGGTGCCGTCGAGCTTGCTGACGAAGAGGCCCGTCACGGCGGCCGTCTTGTTGAACAGCTCGGCTTGGCGAATGGCGTTCTGGCCGGTCGTCGCATCGAGCACGAGCAGCACTTCGTGCGGCGCGCCCTCGATCGCCTTGCCGGCGACGCGGCGGATCTTGCCGAGCTCGGCCATCAGATTGTCTTGGGTGTGCAAGCGGCCCGCCGTGTCGATGATCACGTAGTCGGCGTCCCGGGCGCGTCCGGCCTGGCAGGCGTCGAAGGTCACCGCGGCGGGATCCGCGCCGGTCGCCTGGCGCACGATGTCCACGTCGTTGCGCTCGCTCCAGATGGTGAGCTGCTCGACCGCCGCGGCGCGGAACGTGTCGGCGGCGCCCAGCACCACCTTGTGGCCCTGGGTGCTCAGGAACTTGGTCAGCTTGCCGATCGAGGTCGTCTTGCCGGATCCATTCACGCCGCAGACGAGGACCACCGTCGGTCCCTCCTCCGCCTTGGCCAGGTCCGTGCCTCCGATGTGGAGTCGCTCCGCGATCTCCTTCTGGAGAAAGGCCTGTACGTCTTCGGCCGTCTTGAGGCGCTCCTTCGCGCCCCGTACGGCTTCGATCAGCTCGCTCGTCGTGTGCGGGCCGACATCGGCCAAGAGCAGCGATTCCTCGAGCTCCTCGAGCAGCGTCTCGTCGACGGCGCGGCCCAGCGTCAGCACGGACTTCACGCCGCTCGCGAAGCTGGTGCGCGTCTTCGAGAGGCCGGCCTTCAGCTTGGAGAAGAGTCCCATCGTCGTCCCTTCAGGCCTACGTACGTAGACCTTGATCCTTGCGGATGCGGTCCAGGAGGCCATTCACGAAGGCGCCCGATGCCTCCGTGGAGTAGCGCTTGCCCAGCTCGATCGCCTCGTTGATGGCGACCTTGGTGGGGATGTCGTCGTTGTAGAGCATCTCGTAGCAGCCGATGCGCAGCGCGTTGCGGTCGACCCCCGCCATGCGGTCGAGATCCCAGTTGGCGGCAGCCTTTTGCAGCAGCGCATCGATCTCGACGCGATGCTCGATCACGCCGGCCACGAGGGCGCGGGCGTAGATCTTGGCGTCCGCCATGCCCGCCTTGCCCCAGAGCGTCTCGTCGAGGAACCGGTCGAGCTCCGTCGCGAAGCCGTCGCCCTGGAAGTCGATCTGGAACAGGAACTGGAGCGCCAGCTCGCGGGCACGGGTGCGGATCCTCACGGTCGCCGCCTGCGCGCTTCGAGCGTGCGGTAGAGGGCGGCCATGCGCACGGCTGCGTCGGTCGCCTCGACGCCCTTGTTGCCGCCCTTGCGCGAAAGACCGCTGCCGTGGCTCGCTCGCGCCTCGGCCTGTTCGCGTGTGTTGGCGGTGATGACGCCCATCGTCACGGGGATGCCGGTCTCGAGCCCGATGCGCAGCAGGCCCTCCGCGCAGCCTGCCGCGACGTAGTCGAAGTGCGGGGTCTCGCCGCGGATGACGCATCCGAGGGCGACGACGGCATCGACCTCGCCGCCGCGCGCGACCCAGGCCGCGGCTTGGGGCAACTCGTAGGCGCCCGGGACCTCGAGGACGACGACGTCCTCTTCCTTCACACCCGCGGACGCCAGCGTCTCGAGGGCTGCGGCCTGCAGACGCGCCGTGAGATCACCATGCCACTGCGCCGTCAGGACGGCGACGCGAAGGCCTTCACCTTCGAGCGGGGCGGGAATCGTCTCGGGCGTCATTGGGAAAGATCCGGTAGGGAAGGCGGATCGTACCCGTGTGCCGGGCTTCCTCCGATGTCGTTCGCGACCGGACCATGCTGCGGCCGGATCCAGCCCGGCCGTACCATCCGTTGCGATGCATACCGTGGAGGAGGCCCTCGCCCAGATCGCCGAGGCACTGGGCGCGGTGCGCGTCCGTGGCGAGTCGGTGCCCCTGGCCGAGGCCCTGGGGCGCGTCCTGCTCGCCGATGTCCGCATGGACCATGACGTCCCGCCCTTTCGGCGCGCCGCCATGGACGGCTTCGCGCTGGCCACGGCGGAGGTCGAGCCGGGCGCCACGTTCCGGATCGAGCAGGCGGTGATGGCCGGGGAGGTCCCCAGCGGCCCGATCGCCGGCGACGCGGCCGCGCGCGTGATGACCGGTGCGCCGGTGCCCGACGGCGCGGTCTGCGTGGTGCCGTTCGAGTGGACGCACGACGACGGGCAGACCGTCACCATCGACCGCGTCCCCCGCCGGCCCGTCCACATCGTCGAGCGCGGCGATCACGTGGCCGCCGGGGACGTCGTGCTCGCCGCCGGCGCGCCGGTGACGCCCGCGGCGCTGGGTGCGCTCGCGTCCGCCGGTGTCGCGGCGCCCGAGGTGGCGCTCCGTCCGCGCGTGGCCATCGTGGGGACGGGCAGCGAGCTGGTCCCCGTCGACCACACCCCCGGACCGGGCGCGATCCGCAACTCGAACAACGCCACCATCGCCGGCCAGTGCCGCCGGGCCGGTGCCGACGCAGTCGACCTGGGCATCGCCCCCGACGATGAGGACGCGCTACGCGCCGCGATCCGCGCCGGGCTCGAGCACGACGTCCTGGTGCTGTCCGGGGGCGTAAGCCGCGGCGATCTCGACCTCGTGCCCGGCTGCCTCGAGGCCGAGGGCGTTCGCTGCCTCTTCCACCGCTGGTCCGTCCAGCCCGGGGGGCCGCTCTGGCTCGGAGCCAAGCAGACCCCGGGCGGCGTGCGTCTCGTCTTCGGCCTGCCGGGCAATCCGGCCGGCGTGTTCGTCGGCTTCGAAGTGCTCGTCGTACCCGCCCTGCGCGCCTTGCTCGGCATGGGCCTGGCGCCGCGGCGCACGCTGCGAGCGCGCTACCAGGGACCCTGGGGCAAGCCCGGACCCCGGCGGCGCTTCAGGCCCGTGATCCTCGCGACCGATGACCGGGGCATGCTCGTCGCGCGCGCTGCACCCTGGAGGGGATCCGGCGATCCCTTTGGCCTCGCCGGTGGCGATGCGCTCGCGGTCTTCCCGGAGTCGGCGCCCCTGCCGTCCGGCGACCATGCGCTGGTGGACGTCATTCCTGTGCACGAGGCCGACCTGCTCTGGGGCACGCGATGAGCGAGCCGCACGACACGCCTGCGTCTGGGCCCCCTCCGCCCGAGCCGGCCCCCCAGCCGCGCGTGCGCCGGACGAAGAAGCAGCTGCCTCGGCCGCTCCGGTTCGCGCTGGCGCCGATCCTGGGCTACGCGCATCCGGGCGCGTTCGGCTACCTGGGCTTCCTCTGCATCGGGCTGGCCCTCAGCTTGCTCTCGCTGCCGCCGGGCCCGTTTCCCTTCCTCGTCCTGATCGCGGACGTGCCGCTCCTGGTCGTCCTCTTCCTCCAGGGCGGCGTCCGCTGGAAGCGCTGGACCTGGCTCTACGGGATGCTGCATTTCGGCTTCGCCCTGCGCTGGCTCGGCGAGATCCACCCCGTGCAGGTGATCGGCTCGGCCCTCGTGCTCGGCCCCGTGTACCTGCTCCTTGGCGCCGCGATCCGCTGGGCGATCGCCCGGCGCGTCCCCTGGGCGTTGACCGTCGGCACCTGCGTGGTGCTCGAGGAGTTCGTGCGCACGTTCTGGATGGGCGGCATGCCCTGGCCGTCGCGCTCGCTCTCCTTCGCCAGCGGCATGCCGCTGGATCTCGGCCTCTCGATGCTGCTGCCGGCGGCGGCTTGGTTCGGCGCCTACGCCTTCAGCTTCCTCGCCGGCATGAGCGCAGGAGCGATCTACGGGCACTTCAAGGTGCGGTCGGGCCTGCCGGGGGAGGCGGAGGTCGCGCCGCTCCGGGCCTGGCGGGCCTTGCTGGCGCCGATGGCCACGCTGCTCGTCCTGCTCGTCCTGGCCGCCGTGACCTCGGCGCAGGCCATCGTCAAGGCAGCGCCCGGCAAGCAGCTGCTCGTCGTCCAGGCGGACATCCCGCAGAGCCTCAAGCACGGCCTCGACGGCGAGGTGAAGGAGATGTTCGACCGGCATCTCGGCATCTCGAAGGCGGCGATCGATCAGACGGGCGTGGGGAACGTGCTGGGTGTGCTGTGGCCCGAGACGATGGTGCCCTGGCCCTTCCTCGACTCGGCCTTGGCGCACCGCTTCCCCGACTACTGGGAGCACCAGGTCGGCGTGCTCAAGCGGATCAAGACCGACGTACCCGAGGCGCAGCAGCTGCCGTGGCTCCTCGGCGTCATCCACAAGTTCGAGCGGCCGGGCGAAGTGCACTGGAACCTCTGGCACCGGGCGCATGGCACGCACGACAGCCTCATGCTCGTCGATCCGTCGCAGGCGCCCGGCATGGACGACCCCACGCCGCTCCCGCCGCCGGCCGGCACGCCGCCTCCGTGGGTGGTCGCGCGTCACGACAAGGTGCAGCTCGTGCCCGGAGGCGAATACACCCCGCTGGGCGAGATCCTGCCGCCGCTCCGGTGGTTCCGGAACTTCGTCTCCGTGATCCCCGAGCTCGACCGCGGGGCCTACGACCAGAAGCCTTTCCCGATCGGATCGGGCGAGAAAGCGGTCCGCGCGGGCACGATCATCTGCTTCGAGCTGGCGTTTCCCGCCCGCTGCAGGGACTGGCGTCGCGCCGGCGCCGAGGTCCTGCTGAATGCCTCGAACTACGGCTGGTTCGGCCGCTCCGGCTTCCGGTGGCAGATCTCGGCGTTGGCCAAGCTGCGTGCGGCTGAGCTGGGCGTCACCGTCGTCATGGCCGGCAATACCGGTCCGACGGCCTTCTATGGACCTCTCGGGCAGGCCTACGGGACCTTTCATGAAATGGGCCACGAGAGGGGCGGGGCCGACGTGGAGCCCGCAGGACCCATTTCGACGACGCATCGTAGGGGCTGGGCGTCGGCCGCTCTGAGGCTCTCAAGTACGCGTCAGACCCTCTATACGCAGTGGGGGGACTGGCCCTGGCTGCTTGCCGTCCTGGCGATGCTCGTCTTTGCCCGGATCCGGGCCGACAAGGCCTCGCACCCGGACGCCCCCTCGGGCTAGACTCCCGCGTCGGCACCATTCTGGGGGTCCCACCCCCGGAAGGCATCTGTCAGGCAAGGCATCGGTATGGTTCTGGACCTTTGGCCAGAATCTGAAATCCTTTGACTCGCTTCGGGGGATTTGCCATAAACCCCGACGCTTGCGCGAGATCGACGTCTTCTCGGGAGGGAGGCGTTACCTCGCTTCGGTCGAGTTCCAGCGGGTCCCTCAGGGAAGGGCGCCCCAAGGAGAGTTCCATGAGCACAGTCGCAAAGATCCTGGTCGTCCTCAACCTCGGACTGGCCGTCTTCTTCCTGGCCTCCGCGTCCAACTTCTTGGGCCAGCAGGACAACTTCAAGACCCAGCTGAGTGCCGAGAAGGCCAGCCACGACACGACGCGTGAGTTGAAGGACACGGAGATTGGCGAACTGCGCACGCGCATCGCCAGTGCCAACACCCAGCTCAACACCGTCAAGGCAGAGCGCGACAAGGCTACGGTCGAGTCGCAGCGCATGACGGGCGAGATCACGCATCTGCGTGAGGCCTACAACCAGCTGTCCGCCAACGCGACCAAGGGTGCGCGTGCGGTCGACCAGCTGACGAACAGCCTCAACGCGGCCCGCGACATGATCAGCTCGCTGCAGACGGACAACAACCAGCTGCGCGACAACCTCAAGTCCGCGCAGGACGATCGCGATGCCAAGGTCGCTCAGGTCAACGCGCTTCAGCAGCAGCTGGGCAACGAGACCGAGAACCGGCGCAACCTCGAGACCCGCCTCGCGGGCTCGCAGGAGACGATCAAGCGTCAGGACTTCCAGCTCCGCTGGTGGAACGGTCGCTTCCCGGGTGCCAGCGCCTCGAACCAGCCCGCCCACAGCGGTCAGGTCCTCGCGGCCGACAACAAGGCCAACGTCTTCGTCCTCTCGCTCGGCGAGGAAGACGGCGTCAAGGCCGGCTTCACCTACATCGTGTCCCGTGGTGGCGAGTACATCGCCACGGTCCAGATCACGGACGTCCAGGCCAAGCAGTCGGCCGGCCGCGCTCTGAAGGACATCTCCAAGGGCGACGTCCGCCGCGGCGACAAGGCGATGAACGGTCAGTAGGCTCCGGCCTACCCCGTCACGCCCACGAGAGGGAGATACCCCATGGCACGCGACATCTACGAAGACCACGACGAGGTCAGCGAGGCTCCCCCGGAGCGTCTCAGCAGCGGCCTTGTCATCGTCACGACGCTGGTGCTCCTGGCCGCCTGCTTCTTCATGCAGAAGGCCCTGAAGAACCACTACAACGAGGGCATGCTGGCCGACAAGAAGGCAGCTTCGGGCGAATAGCCCGTCCTCAGAGCCCCTTTGGGGCACGCTCGACCAGCATGACTCTGACCGGAGTCTCGACGCCTCCGCCCTTCGGGCCGGGGGCGTCGTTGTTTTTGGGGCATCGTTGTTTTTGGGGCATCGTGTCCGAGCCGGAGCTGCTGGTTGTGCCACCCATGGCCCAAGGCCGAGCGCACGCTGGTGTGGGCGGATACATGATCCGCCCATTGGCGACCAGCCGCCGCCGCCTACCAGGCCCCCGTTGTCGCTCCTCGAGCACCAAAAACCGCCTCACGCTCCGGTCCGGGGCCTTCCCGACCGACCTCTGAAGGGTACCGGCCCGCCGAGATCGGGCCCGAGGGACAACTGCGTGGATCGGTCGCGCGTCCCCGGAGCCCCGGCGACGTCCCCTGGCCGGTGTACATAGACGCCGCCTAGGGGAGCGGCGCGCAAGCGGTCGTCGCGTACCCCTACGGCGGTCAGTGGTCCAGGCGATCCTCCCTGCTGCATGTGCAGCAGGAGCGACGTCAGGGGCCTGGGAAGGCGATCGATGCCGAAGATGATCGAATGGCTGGTTGGGAAGTTCTCCATCGACATGGGGATCGACCTGGGTACTGCCAACACACTCGTATGCGTCCAGGGCCGGGGCATCATCCTCAATGAGCCCAGCGTGGTCGCGGTCAAGAAGGGCACCAACAAGGTGCTTCTCGAAGGCCGCGCGGTCGGCGATACGGCGAAGGAGATGCTCGGCAAGACGCCAGGCAACATCGTCGCCATCCGCCCGCTCAAGGACGGCGTCATCGCCGACTTCGAGATCACCGAGGCGATGCTGCGCTACTTCATCTACAAGGTGCACGACCGGACGTGGGCTGTGCACCCGCGGGTCGTCATCGCGATTCCGTACGGCATCACGCCCGTCGAGAAGCGCGCCGTCATCAACTCGGCCGAGCGCGCCGGGGCTCGCAAGGTCTACCTCATCGAGGAGCCCATGGCGGCCGGCATCGGCGTGGGCCTGCCGATCACCGAGCCCCAGGCTTCGATGATCGTCGACATCGGCGGCGGCACGACGGAGGTCGCGGTCATCTCGCTGGCCGGCATCGTGACGGCCCAGTCGATGCGCGTGGCCGGTGACTCGATGGACGAAGCCATCGTCAACCACATGCGCAACACCTACAACCTGCTCATCGGCGAGCAGACCGCCGAGAAGATCAAGATCGGCATCGGCAGCGCCTACCCGCTCAAGCGCGAGATGACGATGGACGTGAAGGGCCGCGACCTCAAGCAGGGCCTGCCCCGCAAGGTCGTCGTCACGAGCGAGGAGATCCGCGAGGCGCTCCAGGAGCCCGTGCGCGGCATCGTCGAGACCGTCAAGAACACGCTCGAGGCCACGCCGCCCGAGCTGGCCGCCGATCTGGTGGACAGCGGGGTCGTCGTGGCCGGCGGTGGCGCGCTCCTGCGCGGCCTCGACCGCGTCATCGGCGAGGAGATCAACCTGCCCGTGCGCGTCGCCGAGGACCCGCTGACGGCCGTCGCCCGCGGTACCGGCGTCTTCCTCGAGAAGATCCGCGATCTCAGGGTTGCCCTCGACACCAACGACGACTAGCGGTCGGCGGCCTGGGCTGGGGGCGGTCGCGTCACCGTGTCGCGCTCGCGTGGTTGACCACGCTACGCACTCCACGGCGACCCTCCGCTCCCCATCCAGACCGCCTGCCGAGGGGATGGGGAGCGAACCCTGCCCGGCTGTGCCGGATTCGGGGTCTTGACCTCACGCCGTCCCCCGGTTGAATACAATCTGTGGGGGTCGATCGGCGGTTTGACCCCAAAGTGAAGTGGTTCGACGGCCTGCGCATGGCCGGACGGACCTCAAGTGCCCGGAATCCGGGCGGGCAGGGGGTCGCATGCGTCTACGCAAGCGACATGCATGGGGCGCTGTCTTGGTGGCCCTCTTTGCGCTCCCTGTCCTGAAGCCCGACGGCGTCGGTCTCATCGAGGAACCCGCAGGCGCTCTCTTCGGCTGGTTCGCCAAGCTGACGCCCAGCCCCAAGGTCTTCGCGGGTAGCGACGGCGAAGCGGCCGACGCCGACCTGGTTCGCGCACTCGAGCGTGAGAACCGGATCCTCTGGGATCGGCATCTGCAGACGCAGCAGCGCCTCAAGCAGATCGGTGCCCTCCAAGGCGTGCTGGATCGCTCCGAACTCGACCGCCTGCCCAAGGCGGTACTGGCCCGCGTGCTGCGCGCGCACGCCGCTGTGCCGCTCCGGCGCTCGATCCTCATCGACCGCGGCGAGGCCGACGGCGTGCGCGTCGGTCAGCCCGTCGTGATGGGTTCCGTCCTCCTGGGGCGCGTACGCGCTGTGCACGCAAGCAGCGCCGTGGTGCAGCTCGTCACCGATCCGCGCTCCCGCCTGGAGGTGTTCGTCCGCACCAGCACCGGCAAGCTGCTGCGCGGCTACGCAATGCGCGACGGGTCGAGCGACGGGCGTGATCGGCTGCGCGTCGACTTCGTGCGGCTCAAGCACGACGTGGGCGTGATCGGGCGCAAGGCACCCGTCTTCACGTCGAACTTCGACGAGCGGGTGCCCGCGCACCTGCTGGTTGGCCTCGTGAGCGAGGTCTCCGACCCCGACCTGGATCGCATGCCCACGCTCTACCTGCGGCCGGCTCTCGATCTCGATCTTTCAACCGAGGTGATCGTGCTGCAGACGCGCGAGGTCCCGACCGGGGCGGCGTCCCCTCGGAAAGCACCTCGAAAGAGCTCACGTTGAGGGCGTCCCGCCGCTTCTGACATCACCCCATACCTTGCCCCTGACATGCCCCGTGACAACCACCCCGACCCGGGCCCTGCGGGGCCGTCTCCCGAAAGGCCGTGCGCTTGAGCCTCGTGGTCCTCTTCGTCCTGATGCTGCTGGCCGCCGCGCTGCCGGACCTGATGCCCCAGGTGCTGAGCATCCATCGGCATCCGCCGGACCTCTGGGCCGTGGCCGTGCTCTACATCGCCTTTCGTGCCCGCGGCTTCAAGGCGGTGGGCTGGGCCATCGGCATCGGCGTCGCGCGGGACTGCGTCTCGCTCGATCCGCTCGGCACGCACGCGTTCGTGCTGGGCTGCCTCGCCTTCTTCTTCTGCGAAGGGCGTAGCTCGCGCGGACGTCTGGAGGGCATGTCGCGCGCGGCCCTGACCGGGCTCGGCGTCCTGATCGCGAGTTGGATCTACCTCGTCCGCATCCTGCCGCTGGGCGGCGGTGTGGTCACCTTCGGCGCCTTCGTCGACGCCTTCCCGATCGCCCTCTGGTCGATGGTGCTCGCCATCGGCCTCTATCCGGTCCTGGATCGCTACCGGCTCCTGGACGAGATCTGCGGGAGGACGCATGCGTTTCAGACGTAGGCTCATCCTGCTGTACGTGGTGTTTTGCTGCGTCATGGGCGTGGTCTGGCTGCGCGCCACCCAGCTGCAGTGGATCGATGGCGATGTGTGGGCCCAGGCCGCCCGCAAGCTGCGCCAGCGTCCGGAGCGGCTCGACGCGATGCGGGGGCCGATCGTCTCCGCCGACGGCGTCGTCCTCGCGGAGGACGCGCCGGTATTCCAACTCACCGTGGTCGCCTGGGACTTCCAGCGCCGCGCGCGCGCGCGTTGCTCGGGGTGCGGAGCGATCTACTTCCAGAGCGGTCGCCGCAAGCTGCACTTCCCGCGCACCTGTGCCTGTCGACGCCAACTCATCCGTCGCAGCGGCGAGGACGCCTATCCGCGCAAGGTGCCCAAGGAAGAGAGCGCGCAGCTCGAGCGCCTGCCGCCCGCCGATCTGCGCCCCCTCGAGAAGGTGCTGGACATCGCACCCGGCTCGCTCGCGATCCGCGCGAAGGAGCGCGTGGCCGAGGTCGAGCGCATCATCCGGGAGCTGCGTGATCGGATGGACCGCGAGGGCGATGACACTTCGTTCCGCGAGAAGCGCTTGGAGCTGCGCGCGCAGGATCTTCTCAGGCGTCCCTTCGTGATCATCGGCAACCTGCCCGATGCGGCGGCCCAGCTCGTGCTCACGAACGAAGATGGCACCTTCCGCGGTTTCGGCGTGCGCAGCGCCCTGCGGCGCAACTACCCGCTTGGTGACTTCGCGCCGCAGCTCCTGGGCTTCACCAGTCAGCTCGGGCCCGAGGAGTACGGCCCCCTGCGGGAGCAGCACGGCGACCGCGTGACGTTCAACACGCGCATCGGGCGCACCGGCGTGGAGCGCGCCTGCAACTGGCAGATGCATGGGGAGCCGGGCCACCGGCTGATGGAGCTCGACGAGAGCGGGCAGTTCTCGATCACGGTCGAGGACCGGCCGCCGCGCCCGGGCAAGCCCGTGGCGCTCTCGATCCACGCGAAGATCAGCCGCATCGCCGAGCAGCTGTTGTTCAGCGATCCCCGCCGCGGTCCCGCGGGCTACGTGCCCCAGGGGCAGCCGTCCGGTGCGTTCGTCGCGCTCGATGCCTACACCGGCGAGGTCCTGATCTGGTCCGAAGCGCCGCGCTACGACCTCAACACGGAACTCGACGACCTCTACGACAAGCGCCTGACCGAAGCCAAGCGCGACCTCGACGCCGGCCTCTGGATCCCGCGCCATCCGCTGGACAAGCGCATGACGATCGAGGAGTGGCGTGCGCGCCTCGTGCAGCCCGCGCCCGTCAGCATGAGTCGCATCGCGCAGCTGGCGGTCGAGCCGGGCAGCACCTTCAAGCCGCTCATCGCCTTGGGGCTGCTCCAGAGCGGTCTGCCGCTGCCGTTTCACAGCTACCACTGCCACAACAGCACACGTTCCCCCGGCTGCCACGCCTGCGGCAGCGTGGATCTCGTGCGTGCGATCGAGAAGTCCTGCAACCGCTACTTCGCCTACTCCGTGCGCGACTCGAAGTACTGGCCGACGTACCGCACGTACCTGGGCGGCTTCATCGAGGAAGTCGGCATCGGCCGCGCGCCGACCGACGAGATCAGCGAGTGGTCGCGCGGTCAGTGGCTCTGGCCCTACGTGGACTTCACGATGAAGGACATGCTGGGGCATGCCCAGGCGTGGTTGCAGGAGCACGGCGGCGACGACGCACCGACGCTCGAGCTCGCGGCGTTGCCCGGCACGCCTCCCAGTGTGGGTGGTGATCCCGCGCGCCTGGGCAGCCGCCTCGCCAAGGTCGCGGCGTGGGTCGCCAAGCGCACGCGCGCCCGCAAGCTGCTCGTGAGTGCGACGCGCGTCGAGACCATCGAGCGCGACGTCGTCATGGAGTTCGGCGTACGCGCCGCCGGCGCCCGCCCGTGGTCCGCGCTGCCCGGCACCGATCGAACCGCGCTGCCGTCGGCGCTGAGCGGCCTGCCGCGCCACCGCGTGGGCATCCGCGGGCAGCTCGAGCGCGGCGGCATGGTCTGGTTCCGCGCCACGATGCCGCGGCGGGTCGGGCGCACCGATCGAAGCAAGCCGCCGGTCATTCGACCGGACGACGGTCGCAACGTCGCGATCGGCCAGGGGCCGGTTCTCGTGACGCCGCTGCAGATGGCGCGTGCGATCGCCGTGCTGGCCAACGGCGGCCTGCTCGTCGATCCGCATGTCGTTCGTGCGGTGGGGGGGCGTGCCGTCCAGCGCGTGCCGCGCCGCCTGCGCATCGATCCGGGCCACATCGACACCGTACGTGACGGCATGTACCGCGTCGTCAACGAAGAGGGCACGGCGCGCAAGGCCAACTGGGGCCAGGTGCCCGCGACCGTGTACGGCAAGACCGGCACGGCGCAGGTCGGCAGGACGTGGCAGCCGTTTGGCGAGACCGAGGACGGCGGCCCGTGGCACCACTGGTTCGTCGGCTTCGCCGAGGCGCCCGGACGCCGCACGATCGCCTTCGCCTGCGTGCTGCACGCTCGCGCGGAAGCCGCGTCCGGCATGACGGCGGCGCCGGCGACGGCTGACATCCTCGCCCGCTGGTATCAGGACCCCGCCTCCCGGGGAGGCAAGTAGCCATGCGCCGCATGTCCCTCGGCGAACGGCTGAAGTCCGCGGACTGGCTCCTCCTGGGGCTGGGCGTCCTCCTGGCCTTCGCGGGTGTGCTGGGGGTGCAGACGGCCGCCGACGGCCGCGTGGACTACGGCAGCATCCAGATGCGCTGGGCGATCATCGGTGTCACCGTCTGCCTGCTGATGCTGGCGATGCCGTATCGCGTGGTCGTGCAGTGGCGCTACCTCTGGTACGTGGGTGGTATCCTCCTGCTGCTGGCCGTCCTCGTCGTCGGACGCGGCAAGAGCGCGGGGCGCTGGATCTCCCTGGGCTCGTTCCGGATGCAGCCCAGCGAGATCATGAAGCTGATCCTGGTCGTCACGCTGGCCGGCTACATCCGCTACGACAAACGGCACCGGACGTTCCTCGGCCTCGTCGCGCCATTCGCGCTCACGCTGATCCCCTTCCTGCTCATCATGAAGCAGCCGGATCTCGGTACGGCCCTGCTGCTGCTGCCTGTGCTCTTCGTGATGCTCTACGTCGCGGGCGCGAACCGCGCCCACCTGGGCATCGTGGCCGCCGCTGGGATGGTCGCAGCCGGCGTGCTCTTCTTCACGCCGGGCCTGCTGAACGAGTACCAGAAGGACCGCGTGCGCGCCTTCCTGATGCAGGGCAGCGACGACACGGCCCTGCTGCGCAGCCACAACCACCAGATCGAGCAGAGCAAGATGGTGGTCGGGACATCCGACCTCCTCGGGCGTGGGGTGAGCGAGACCACCCGCGAGGCGATCCGATTCCTTCCGGAACGCCACTCGGACTTCATCTTCCCCGTGATGATCCATGCCTTCGGGCTGATGGGGGCGACGCTCCTGTTCATGATCTACCTGTTGTTCATCGGGTTGATCCTGCGTACGGCGTTGAAGGTGCGCGAGCCATCGGGGCGCCTGCTTGCGGTTGGCGTGGCGAGCCTCTTTGCGTGCCAGACGGCGATCAACCTCGGCATGACGCTGGGCCTGCTGCCGATCGTGGGGATGCCTCTTCCGTTCCTTTCGTATGGCGGTTCGAGCATGCTCACGTCGTTCGCGGCGCTGGGCCTCGTCCTCAACGTCGGCTCGGATCATCCCGTCGAGTTCGGCCGCGGGGATTTCGACTAGGTGCGTCCGCTGAGCGGACGCACCGTGGTAGGGGCGACCCTTGTGGTCGCCCGGGACGCGTCCTCCGTTGTGCGCCCTTACCTGTAGGGGCGACCCTCGTGGTCGCCCTCCGCCGCACCACACGCTTCCCACCTCGCCACGCCTATCGACCTGAGCTGACGCAAGCGAGCAGCCGGATGCGTCACGCCATGGCCCAAGGTCGAGCATCAAGCTGGTGTGGGCGCCCACAAGGGACGCCCCTACCCGGGTGCTGACGACGTCCGAGCGCGGGCGTCCGTGCCCGTGCCCGTGCCCGTGCCCGTGTCCGTGGGAGACGCCGAGGGCGGTTGCCACAGACAGGGGTAGACTGTCCGCTTCCCAGGAGACCGCTGTTCCATGCGCCCCGGCATCGCCATCCTGCTCTCCACGGCCATCCTGGCGCTCTTGCTGGCCTTCCTCTTCGCAAGCCGCGGTGCCGGCGCGGGAACCCAGGGCGCCGCCGCCAAGCATTGGGACGAGACCATCGAGACCTTCATTCGACGCAAGGTCGCCGAGACCTACGTCGATGAACTCGACGAAGCCACCGCCATCGACGCCTTCGAGCGCGCCATGGACGCCTACGTCGACTTCGACGCCTACTGCGACTACATCCCGCCGAAGGAGTACAAGCAGTGGAAGTCCGACACGGCGGGTCGCTACGCCGGCCTGGGCGTCAAGATCAACTCCGTCGAGGAGGGACTGCACGTCGTCGGCGTGTTCCCCGGCGGCCCCGCCGCGCTCGCGGGCATCAAGGTCGGTGACACCATCGTGCGCGCGCAGGATCAACTGCTGGCCGGCCTCGACGTGGACCAGATCACGCCGCTGCTCAAGGGCACGCCCGGGTCCAAGGTTGCCGTCGGCATCCTCCGCGGTCCGCGGCCCGAGAAGGGGCCGCCGACCGGCACCGAACAGGTGCTGACCGTCACGCGCGGCGTCATCCGTCCGCCCACGGTGTTCACGCGCCGCGTCGGCCCCGACGGCCGCTTCCTCCAGCTGCGCATGACCGACTTCACCGAGGCGACCGCCGAGGAGTTCGACCGTCTCATGGACGGGCTCACGAAGAGCAAGCCCGTCCACGGCTTGATTCTCGACCTGCGCCACAACGGCGGCGGCGTGCTCGGCGTCGCCGTGCGCGTGGCCGACCGCTTCCTGCGCAAGGGCAAGCTCGTCGTGCGCATGGAGGGCCGTGGCCGCGACGCGACCAAGAACTACATCGCCCTCGCAGGCACCGACAAGCACCTCGAGCTCCCGCTCGTCGTGCTCGTCGACGAGTGGAGCGCGAGCGCCAGCGAGGTCGTGGCCGGCGCGCTCCAGGATCATCGCCGCGGCGTCCTCGTCGGATCTCGCACGTACGGCAAGTTCCTCGTGCAGAGCATCACGGAGATCCCGCGCAAGGGCGCCGCCGTCAAGCTCACGACGTCGCGCTACTACACGCCCTCCGGCCGCAGCTACCAGGGCCCCGCCAAGGGCCTCGTGCGCGTCGCCGGCCGCCCCGCCGGCGCGGGCCTCGTGCCCGACATCGTGCTGGACCTCGACGAAGACCAGCAGAAGAAGCTTCTCAGGCACTGGGCCAACGAAGAGGGCAAGGCGTGGGACGAGATCGTCCGCTGGCCCGACATCGCCGACGACTGGGTGGATCCCCAGCTCACCCGCGCGCTGAAGCTGCTCGAGGGTGAGCTCGTGCTGCAGAAGATCCAGCGCGGGCGACGCCCCAGCCGCCGCAACGGCTAACCCGTGGCGTCACGGATGCGGGGCCGGGCGGCGTCGTCGCGAGGCTCGCGTGGCAGACCACGCCACGCCTCACGCCTCCTTGCGCGGCCTCCGCCCCGAGACGCCACGGAGGCGGCAGGGGGACCTGGGCGTGCTTTGTGACAGAATCGAGCCAGGTTCCAAGAGGAGGTCCGGTCTGGTGCTGGTGCTGGGAATCGATACGTCGTGCGATGACACCGCCGCGGCGGTGCTGCGCGCACCGCGCGAGGTCCTGAGCAACGAAGTCGCCACCCAGTACGACCTGCATGCGGCCTTCGGCGGCGTCGTGCCCGAGATCGCCAGCCGCGCGCACGCCGAGCGCGTCACGCTCGTCATCGAGCGCGCCCTCCACACCGCCGGCATCAGCCAGGCCGACCTCGGCGCGATCGCCGTCACCAACCGTCCGGGCCTCGTCGGCTCGCTGATGGTCGGCGTCGCCGCCGCGAAGAGTCTCGCGCTGACCCTCGGCATCCCCCTCGTCGGTGTGCACCACATCGAGGCCCACTGCACGGCCGCGATGGCCGAGCACGAGGACTTGGACTATCCCTTCCTGGCGCTCGTGGCCTCCGGCGGCCATACGGCGATCTACCACTGCCGCGGCCCGCAAGCGGTCGAGCTGATGGGGCAGACCATCGATGACGCCGCAGGTGAGTGCTTCGACAAGGTCGCCGTCATGCTGGGCCTGCCCCAGCCGGGCGGGCCCTCCGTCAGCAAGCTCGCCGAGCACGGCAACGTGAAGGCCGTACGCTTCCCGCGCGCCCGCGTGAAGCACGACCCGCTCGCCTTCTCGTTCTCGGGCGTCAAGACGGCAGTCCTCTACTACCTCAAGGGCCCCGGCGGCAGGCGCGACGCACCCGACCGTGCGGACCTGGACGTGTCCTACGAAGACGTGGCGGCCTCATTCGAGCAGGCGGTCGTCGACGTGCTCGTGCAGCGCTCGTTGCTCGCAGCCGAGCAGGCGGGGGTCAGCGATCTCGTCATCGGCGGCGGCGTCGCGGCCAACCGCCGCTTGCGCGCGGTGCTGGCCGAGCGTGCGCCCGAGGGCCTCCGCGTGCGCTTCCCGAGCCCCGCTCTCTGCGCGGACAACGGCGCCATGATCGCCTTGCGCGGCGCCGAGATGCTGCGCAGCGGCATCAGGTCGGACCTCGACCTCGACGTCAGCGCGACCGGGGAGCTCGCCCGATGAGGTGGCTGGCGCTCCTTGTGCCCTTGCTCGGCGCACTGCCCGCGGCCTACGCCAAGGACGAGGCGGGCACCACGTGCGGCCTGCATGCGTTCGTCGATGCGGACGACAGCGGCGTCGTCGCCGTCTACGACGGTCTCCGAAAAGGGCTCGAGCTGGCGCAGTTGCCGCGGGTCTGCCGCGTCGACGACCCGCAAGGCGGAGCGACGGCGTTTCTCGAGCGCCTCAGTGCACAGGCGTCGATCGAGCGCCAAGCGGGCCGGCCCGTCGGGCCCATCTTCGCCATTGGCGACGACGCCTGCGGCAAGGTCATCGCCGCCGGCTCGCGCTTGCCGCGGGTCTACGCGGTCGAGCGCTACACCATCGGTCGGAAGCCCATGCGTGCGCTGCCTGCCGATGAAGGCGCCGCGATCGTCTACGCTGGCCTCGGCGTGGAAGCCGTGGGCCGTCTGCTGCGTGACCTGAGCGGCTCGGACCGGCCGTCCGTCGCCTGGGCGTGGGATGCCAAGCGCTTCCCGAGGAGCGGGCACGAGCCGGTCATGCGCTTCGCGAAGGCGGCCGGTCTGCGACTTACGGGTGCGGAGAAGGCCAACGGCGCCTCCGCCCTGCTGCACCTCCGGCTTGGTGTCGGGGAGACCCTCCTGCCTTTCGCGGACGCGCTCCGGTTGGCGCGCGAGTTGGGCGTCCCGCTCATCTCGGACGACCGCGGACGCTTCGGCCAAGGCGCTGTGGTCACCCTCGTCGGTCGGCACGCGCTCCTGGGACGGCGCGTGGCGGCGGCGGCGCTGAGGCTGCGGGCCAAGCCGGCAACGAAGCTCGCCCCGCGCGGTGTCGCCGGTGTCGAGGTCTGGATCGACCTCAAGAGCGCGGACGCGACGGGTGTCAGCGTGCCGATGGGGCTGCTGGCGCGTGCGGACAAGCTCAAGCGAGGCGCCCGTCGCCCCGAGCGGGCTGGGAAATGAAGCGCTCCCTCGTCACGCTGACGCTGTTGCTCGTGGGCGGGGTCGTGCTGCTGCTCGGTGCGGCCGTCGTCGCTTGGATCACGACGGAGGATGCGCGCACCGCCCGCCAGCAGGCGGTCGCCCAGCAGGACGAGGCCGAACGCGGCATGCAGGCGCTCGCGGGTGAGCTCGTGCAGCTGTCGCAGGAGATCACGGGCGGCCTGGCGGAACGCCACACGCAGCGCCTGCGTGCGTGGCTCGAGCAAGAGCCGCTGGAGCTCTACCGCCGGGCGGACGATCCCGAGCGCGTCGACGTCGAAGCGATCATCAACGCGTTCGTCTCCGAGGTGCGCTCGCGTGGCATGGTCGAAGACGAGCGCGTCGCCGTCCTGCGCGAGCGCATGGAAGACTGGAGTCGCGCGCGCATCAACACGGCCATGGCGACCCAGCGCGCGGACGCGAGCCGGCGCGCCGAGCTCGCAGCCGGCGACCGGGGGCGCTCGCTCGCCATCCGCCTGGGCCTGCTGCTGCTGGGCATGGCCGTCCTCCTCGCCCTGACCATGGGTGTGCTCGTCGTGCGTCCCGTGCGGCGCCTGCGCACCGCCGTGGATCGCATCGCCGAAGGCGACCTCGAGACGCCCGTGCCGCTCCGCAGCGGCGGCGCCGAGGAACTGCGTGCGTTGGCGCACGACGTCGAGCGGATGCGCGACCAGATCCGCGCCGCCACCGGCGGTCTCGAGGCCGAGGTGCAGCGCAAGACGAAGGACCTCGAGACGACGCTCGCCGAGCGCACCAAGGCGCTGGACGAACTCAAGGCCACGCGCGATCGGCTCGTCCAGGCCGCGAAGATGGCCGGCCTCGGCACGCTGGCCGGCGGCGTGGCGCACGAGTTCAACAACCTGCTCGGCGGCATCCTCGGCTGCCTCGAGAGTGCTCGCGCCGAGAGCCACGACCCGTCCGTGGTCGAGGATCTCGACGTGGCGCACAAGACCGCGCAGCGCGCCGCCGTACTCGTCAGCGCGTTGCTCGACGTCGCGCGGCCGGGGCAGCGCACGTTCCGCCCTGTGGTGCTGGGCGAGGTCGTAGCCGACGTCCTGCGCGCAGCCGAGCCGACGGCGTCGCGCCGCAATGTCGCGATCACACACGAGGGGTCGGACGAAGACGTCGTCGTCGACGGCGACGAAGGGCAGCTCCACCAGGTCGTGCTGAACCTCGTGACCAACGCGCTTCAGGCGGTCGACGACGGCGAGTCGATTGCGGTCGTCACCCGCGTGGAGGACGGCCGCGGGATCATCGAAGTCCGGGACGTCGGCCAGGGCATTCCTGTCGGGGACCGCGACCGCATCTTCGAGCCCTTCTTCACGGGCCGCGAGGATGGGACCGGCCTCGGCTTGTTCGTCTCCTACGGCATCGTGGAGCGCCACGGCGGCCGCATCGCAGCGGACGACGCTCCAGGCGGCGGCGCACGGCTGACGGTCTCGCTGCCACGGACGGGCACGACCTAGGAACCTTGCTTCCTTGCTACGCTGACACCCTTCCAGGGGGTGAGCGATGATGCGAGGTGCGGCCGCGGGGCTCCTTCTGTTGATCTGTGCCACGGCGGGACCGCTGCGGGCGGACGCGGGCGAGCTTGAAGAAGAGCAGGCGCGCGCGATCGCCGCGCTGCATCCGTTCGGTGTGCGCGGCCTGCCCGACGCCTACAAGGGCACGTCGGGCGGGGACGCGCGACCCAAGGCCATCGAGATGGGCCTGACATGGCTCAGCGCGCATCAGACGCCCGACGGATCGTGGCGTCCTGCCGACTTGTTCTGGTGCCGCAGCAAGAAGCTGGAGAAGGGCAAGGAGCCCCCGGGGAAGGGCAAGAACCTCTACGAGACGGGCGTGACCGGCATGGCAGTCTCCGCCTATCTCGGTGCGGGCTACACGCATCGTGGCAAGCATCCCTTCGCGAAGAACGTGCGCGACGCCATCGGCTGGCTCGTCAAGCACCAGGACAAGGAAGGCTGCTTCGGCCCGCGCTCGACGCAGCAGTACATCTACAACCACGCGTTCGCCACGATGGCCCTCGTCGAGGCCTACGCGCTGACCGGCGACGCCAAGCTGCGGGAGCCGGCGCAGAAGGCCATCGACTTCAGCGCGATCGCACGCAATCCGTTCATGGCGTGGCGCTACGGCATCAAGCCCGGCGACAACGACACCTCCGTCACGGGCTGCATGGGCGTGCCCCTCTACATCGCGCTGCGACTCAACCGCGCGGGCCAGCGTGCCGGCATGCTCGAGCCGCTCGGTCTTGACGACACGGTCTTCGACGGCATCCGCAACTGGATCGACCGCGTCGTCGACCCCGACTACGGCCGCGCCGGCTACGTCACCCGCGGCACCGGTCCGGCACGGCCGATAGAGCACATCGACAGCTTCCCAGGCGAGAAGTCCGAAGCGTGCACGGCGATCGCCGTCCTCATGCGGCTGCTGCTGCCCGGCTGGGACGGTACGCGCGAGATGAAGAAGCAGTCCCTGGAGATGGTCGACAAGGGCACGCAGCTGATGCTGGACCTGCCGCCGCTCTGGCAGCCCGGCCAGGGCACGATCGATCTGTACTACTGGTACTACGGCACCATGGTCATGCGGCAGCTCGGCGGCAAGGCCTGGAAGACCTGGGATGACGCCCTGGCGACGGCGCTGCTCAACAGCCAGCGCCAGGACGGCGACGTCTGCAACGTGAAGGGCTCCTGGGATCCCGAGGGGGTGTGGTCCAAGGACGACGGCGGGCGCATCTACGCCACGCTGATGTGCCTGCTCATGCTCGAGACCCCGGACCGCATGCGACCCCTGCCCGACGACCGCTCCGACCTGCTGCAGGCGCTCGAGTCGAAGGGCCTCGCCACGGAGCGTGTGCCGAGCATCCTGCGCGGCCTCGGCATCCTGAAGGTGCCGAAGGCAGGCGGTCCGGTCGCGAGCTACATCGCGCACGACGATCCCGAGATCTGCGCCGCGGCGGCCGAGGCGCTGGGGCGCCTGGACGCCGGCGCGAAGGGGGCGCGCGCCATCGGCAAGCTCCTTGCCGACAAGCGCCTCCCCGTGCGGCGCGCCGCCGTGCGCGCGCTGGCGGGTCAGGGGCAGTACCTGCGCCCCTTGGTCGACACGCTCGTCAAGTCGATGGGGGACCCGGATGTCCAGGTCGCCGCCGGCGCAGCGCGCGCGCTGGGTGTCAGCGGCATCCCCGAGGTGGCGGCGATGTTGCAGCCGCGCCTGCAAGACGGCGCCATCGCGCTGCGCGTCGCGGCCGCGGCATCCGTCTTCCGGCTCACGCAGGACAAGACGGCCACGCTGCCCGTCCTCATCCGGGGCCTCGGTGCCAAGGGGGAGGAGCACGTCGGCGTCCGCATCGAGGCCGCGACCACCATCGAGGCCATGGCTCCCGGGATCGACGCGGCCGAGAAGGCGTTGATCGACGCGCTCGTCGACGACGCGCCCCGCGTGCGCGTCCACGCCGCGGGAGCGCTGCACGCCGCCGGCAAGGTGCCGGACGCGTGCATCGGTGCGTGGATCTCGGCGCTCGACGCCGTCGACGGCCGCGACCGACTCCTGGCGATGGAGCGGCTCCTTCCCGTCGGCTCGGCCAAGGCAACGCCCAAGCTGGCCAAGCAACTGCTCACAGGCTCGACGACGCTGCGCGTCAAGGCGGCCGAGGCCCTCGAAGCCGCGAAGCTGGGCGCCCGCCCCGCGGCGGCCGCGCTCTCCTGGTGCTCGGCCAACGGCCCGTCCGCCCTGCGCAAGGCCGCGAGCAACGCCTTCGAGGCACTCGAGCTCGACCCTCGCGAGGCCAAGAAGCACCTGCTGCCTGTCTTCGAGGCGAAGACGCCCGACCAGCGACTGTTCGAGGGGGCCGCGCGTGCCTTGGTCTTCCAGGGACGCGAGATCGTCGGCGCGCTCGTCCACCGGCTGACGCTGAAGGATGGAAAGGACCACGCCTGGATGCTCGACATCCTGCGGCGCTTGGGCCGCCAAGCGGACGCGTCGGTCCCGGGCGTCACCAAGTACCTGCGCGAGGCGACGAAGCCGAAGCCCAAGTACCGAGCGCTGCGCACGCTGAGCGCCATCGGCCCGGCGGCCGCGAGCGCCCTGCCCGTGCTCAAGGACGAGCTGCAGCACGAGACGCGCTACGTGCGCACGGAGGCGCTCACCGCGATCGGTGAGGTCGCGAAGGGATCCGACGACGCCGTAGCCGTGCTGATGGGTGTTGCGGCCGATCAGGACAAGAAGCGCGCCGACCTGCGCCAAGCCGCCATCCGGGCGCTCGGCAAGCTGGATGCGCGGGGCGAACAGGCGATTCCCCAGTTGCTGGCTGTCCTCGAGGACACCGACGAGAACGTCCGTCGCGCAGCGATCGACGCGCTGCATGGCCTCTGGCCGATCAGCTCCGCGTATCTGATGCAGGCCATCGGCGAGGCACGGGCACGTGTTCGCAACGGCGCCGCGCAGGTCGTATCCCGCGTTGGCGAGGAGGCGAAGAAGTTCGCCAAGCCGCTGGTGAAGGTGATCCTCGATGGCAACTTCTCGGGCAAGACCGTCTACGGCGATGCGCTGATCGCGATCGGCAAGCCCGCCGTGAAGGTCGTGATGAAGATGCTGCGTGAGAGCCGGGCGACCGTGCGCGGCGAGGGTGCGCGGATCCTCGGCGGCATCGGGCCCCCGGCCAAGAGGGCCATCAGCGCCCTGAAGAAGCTGCTGAGCGATCCGGACTTCAACGTGCGCTTCAAGGCCGAGGACGCCATCAAGCGGATCAAGCCTCCGAGGAAGCGCTAGACGCGTTCGGCCCGGCAGTTGCGGTTCCGACCGTCATGAGGAACGGACAAGCAGGTACCCGCCCGCGAGTGCTCGTCATCGACGACGAGGAGTCCATGCGTCACGCCCTGGCCAAGGGGCTGGAGCGCGCGGGCTTCGCGACCGTGACGGCCGGGACCGGCCGGGGTGGTGTGGAGCAGTTCGTGACGGGGGGCTTCGACGCGGTCCTCACCGACGTGAAGCTGCCCGATCTCTCCGGCCTCGACATCACGGCGATCCTCGTCGAGATGGATGCCGCGGTGCCCGTCGTGGTCATGACGGGCTACGGCACGATGGAGGTCGCCCTCGAGGCCATGCGCCGCGGTGCGAAGGACTACGTCCAGAAGCCCTTCAGTGTGGAGGACGTCTCCCGCATCCTCGGACGCGCGATCCAAGAATCGCGTCTCAGCCTAGAAAACAGGCGTCTGCGGGCTCTCGTCGAGCGGCGTCTGTCGCCCGAGGGCTTCGAAGAGGTCGAGGCCGAGCTGGCTGTCCTGCGGGCGTCCGGCTCGAACGGTACGGCCGGCCATGGGGCCCAGGCCAACGGGTCCACGGGCCCGGAGCGCGCCGCCGACGGTGGGCCTCTGCCGCTCCGCGATGCCCAGCGCCGCTTCGAGATCCAGTACGTCGAGGAGCTGCTGGCCCAGACCGGGGGCAACGTCGCTGCGGCGGCCCGCCTGGCCGGCATCAGCCGGCCCAACTTCCACAAGAAGCTGAAGACCCTGGGGGTGGACGCCCACCGCTTCAAGGAGGCCGCACGCCGAGGTCGGCTGCGCGATCTCTAGAGCCGGGGGCCCGACCACGGCCGCCCGTGCGTCGTATCGGGGCCACCACGGTGTTACCGCAGGGATACGATGGAGGGGATCCACGATGAAGCTCGCGAGCCTGTTCCTGGCCTTCGCGGCCGTCCTGTTCGGCGCCCTGGTCCTGGGGGCCTGCGGCGGGGACGGCGACGCGGGCCGGCTGGTCCTGTATTGCGGCGTCGACATGGACCAGAGCCAGCGCATCGCACAGATGTTCGAAGCCGAGACCGGCATCGACATCGACTATCACGGTGAGACCGAGAAGATGCGCAGCATCGGTCTTCCGCAGCGCCTCATGATGGAGCGCAACCGGCCGCGCGCGGACCTCTACTGGTCCAACGAGATCATGCACATGGTCTATCTATGCAGCAGCGGCGTGATGTCGCCTCTGCCAGAGGGGCTGGCCGAGCAGTTTCCCGAGGCCTGGCGCGATCCCAAGGGCATGTACATCGCGTTCGGCGCGCGCGCGCGTGTGTTGCTCGTCAATACCGAGCTGCTGCCGGACCCGAAGGACCATCCGGGCTCCGTCCTGGACTTGCTCGATCCCAAGTACGCAGCGATGGGCTTGGCGACGAGCATGGCCGCGCCGCTGACCGGCACGACGAAGACGCACGCCATCGCGTGGCTGACGCGCGACGAGGCGGGCGCCAAGGACTTCTTCACGCGCGCAGCAGCGTCGCGCGCCATGAAGATCGTGCTGAGCAACGGGCAGGTGATGCGCCTCGTGAAGGACAAGAGCAACAAGATCGCCTTCGGCCTCACCGACACCGATGACGCGTGGATCGCCCTGCAGGACAACCCGAAGCTCAAGGTCATCTACCCGGACAGCGGCGCGAACGATGTCGGTACCGTGCTCATCCCGAACACGGTCGCGATCGTGAAGAACGGGCCGAACGCGAAGGATGCGCCGCGCCTGCTGGCGTGGCTCGTGAGCGCGAAGAACGAGGCCGAGCTCGCAGAGAGCCGTGCGGCGCAGATTCCCCTGCGCGTAGGCGTTCCGATTCCGGATCGTCCCGCGCTGCTCTGGCGTCCGGGCATCGACTTCAAGACGGCGGTCGTCGACTGGCACACGGTGGGCGCCAACGTCGACCGCTGGGCCGGTTGGCTCACGAGGACCTTCAAGAAGTAGCAGGCACGCCGCAGCGGCATGCCGAGCTGGCGCGACCGTTCGTCCGCCCCGCTGCAGCGCGTCGACCTCTGTTGCCGGGAGCCAGGTCTCCCGGTCGCTGGACACCAGCATGTCGGAGCCGAGCTTGCCCGAGCGGAGCAACGCCTTCATCCGTGCGCGGTCAAAAGGTCCCTGGATGTCGTCGCCTTGGCGAATCCACCACGTCGTGGCGGCGGCTGTCCGGCCTGCTCGCTGTCGTCGCGCCATCGTCGCTCCCGATCCACGTCATTGCGAGCGTAGCAGATCCACGAACGGCCTGAGGGCTGGCGACGTTACTGGTACAGGGCCGCACGCAAGGCCGGCTCCCGGTCGTCCCACGTCAGCAGAAGGCTCTGGATGACGGTCTGGACCTCGTTCTCCTCGGGCGGCGCAGGCTTCCAGCCGCCCTCCAACCCCCAAAGCCCCAAGCGCTCAACGTGCCAGTACACCTCGCGGTAGACGCCCCAGTCGGTCAGGAGCCCGATCAACCGCGGCACGGAGTCCAGGTGGGCGAGGGTACCGATCGCCAGTACGGCGCGCTTGCGCGCGAGGCTCGTGCTGTTGGGGTTCGCCTCGATGACCTTCCACAGGGCAGGGACCGCGCGCAGGTCGTGCGTCTGCACGAGCTCGTCCAGTGCGCCGTCGTCCACCTTGCCGTTGGCGTCGACTACCTCCGCCGAGAGCTTGCGAATGTGGGCGGTTTCTTCCGGCGTGGTCGAGACCGTGATCCGGCACTCCGTCACCCACGCGCCGGAGCCGTCGGTCACGGGTCTGATGCCCAGCCAGGTGGGGCGAGGTCGAACCTCTGCCAGGACGATGTACGTTCCTGCTCGCAGGAACGATCGGCGCACGCTGAATCGGCCTTGACTGTCGTAGTGCGCGCGGAGACCGCACACGAACAGGTCCCATCCGGGCCGCCCGTCGACCCCGACGTCGAGGGTGCCTACAAGCGTCACGACCAGGCCGGTCTCCGGGCTGCCCGGCCGCGCCTCTCGCGGCTCGACAGCGAGCGTCAATCTCGGCGTGCTGCGCAGCGGGCGCTTGGGCGAGGCGGCTTCGCGGGGCCTCTCCTGAGAGCGGGGCGCCGGGTCGTCCCCGCACGCGGCGACGCCGAGCAGGGTGAGCAGCAGGACGGCGACGGCCGTGCGCCTCCCGGGGGAGCCTGCGGAAGATGAGGAATGCGATCGGCTCACGACGGTTGCAACGGGGTTCCTCTTCCAGGGTTCGCAGTTCGCAACCCAGGGTACAGGGCCCGGTCTCCATGCCGCGACGGTCGGGGAGTATGCTTCCCCGCATGACCGGTGAAGACGAACGAATCGCGGGGGGGCGCCGAAGCTGGCTCGGGCTCGCGTTGGTCTGGGCTGTTGCTGCGGCCTGCTTGGCCCTGCTTCGATACCGCGGCGACATCGACGTCTACCGGCGGCTTCATGTGTGGGCGGCCGAGTCCGGGCTGCCTGGCTGGGCACGCAACCTCGACAACGAGATCCTGTTCGTTGGGATGGGGGTCGCCATCTGGGCCTTGATGCGACGCCTGGCCCGGGGGCAGCGTCCCTCGCTCGGTCTGCTGGATGACTTCGGGCTCCACCAGGGGTTGGTGCGCGGTGTTGCTGCGGGCGTTGCGATCTGCCTGCCCATGTTGGTGCTGGGCGCCGTGACCGGCGAGGCGCGGTTCGAGTCGCGCATGATCCGCGTGGCGATCATCGGGCCGTTCGCCGAGGAGTGGTTCTTCCGCGCCGTGTTGGTGTTGGCGATGATGCGCCTGATGGGGGTGTCGTTCCTGGCGGCGGCGATCGTCGGCAGCCTGATGTTTGGCGCGGTGCACGTCAATCCTTGGAGCGTCGACGGGTTCTCCAGTCAGTGGTGGAAGCTGCTCGTGACGGGCGTCGGCGCCCTGTGGTTCGCCTGGATGGCATGCTCTTGGGGTCGAAACCTGTGGCTCGTCGTGACGGCGCACGCGCTGATGAACTTGGCGGGGACGTGGTACGGGGACAGGACCGGCGCGGCCGGCGCCAATGTCATGTTCGAGGTCGGCCGTGGGCTGACGATCGCCCTGGGAACCATCATGACGATTGAGCCGCGGTGGTTCGGCATGACGTGGGCGAAGGAGACGTAGCGTAGGCGTCGAGGGGTGCCGGGCTCAGGCGTCGGCGGCGATGTGGGCGAGCACCTCTTCTTGCACGCTCTCCCAGATCTCGCGCTTCAGCGCCAGGTACTCGGGCGTGAGCTGCTGCTTCGCACTCCGCGGGCGCGGAAGGGGGTTCTCGAGACTCGTCTTGATGCGCCCGGGACGTGCCGTCATGACGACGATCCGGTCACTGAGCAGCAGGGCCTCATCGATGCTGTGGGTGATGAAGACGACCGTCTTGCCCGTGGCGGCGGCCAGACGGCTCAGTTCCTCCTGCATGACCTGCCGCGTCATCGCATCGAGCGCGGCGAAGGGCTCGTCACAGAGCAACACCTCCGGGTCGTTGGCCAGCGTGCGTGCCAGCGCGACGCGCTGCTTCATCCCGCCCGACAGCTGTGCGGGGTAGTGGTCGTCAAACCCCTCGATCCCGACCGTGCGGATCAGTTCGGACACGCGCTCGTCACTCGCCCCACCCCGAAGACGGGGCCCGAAGGCGATGTTGCCGCGCACCGTGAGCCAGGGGAAGAGCGCGTAGTTCTGGAACACCATGCCGCAGCGCGGCTCGATCCCAGCGACGGGTTCCCCCAGGAGCGTCACGTGCCCTTCCGTGGGCTGGTCGAAGCCGGCAAACAGGTTGAGCATCGTCGACTTGCCGCAGCCGGACGCGCCGACCACGACGACGAACCCCCCGCGAGCCACCTCGAGGTCGAGTCCCTCGAGCGCGACGAGTTCGCCGAAGCGTTGGGTGACACCTCGGGCGGCCAGGACCACGTCGCTCACGACGCCCCCCGGCGAAGGAACATCCACGGGACGAGGCGCCGCTCGGCCAAGGTGAACGCAGCATCCATGACGAGCACGACGACGCTGATCGAGGCCATCCCGACCAGGACCGCGGCCGTGTCGGAGAGTTCCTTCTTGGTCCAGATCAGCGTGCCGAGTCCGAACTGCCCGCCGACGATCTCGGCGGAGATGACGCACGTCCAGCAGATGGCCAGCACGACCTTGAGTCCGCTCAGGATGTTGGGGAGCGCCGCCGGGAGGAGCACGCGCGTCAGCAACTGGCGGCGGCCGGCTCCGAGGTTCGTCGCCGCGCGGATCAGGTCGGGGTCGACCTTCAGCGTGGCTTCGACCGTGTAGATCAAGGCCGCCGCGAAGCTGCCGACGAAGATGACGGCAAGCTTCTGGGTCTCGTCGACGCCGAACCAGATCGCGAAGAGGGGCACCCACGCGATGGACGGCAACGGTCGCATGAGGCTCACGATCGGGCTGACCAGCGCCCGCAGCCGTGGGAAGAGGCCCATCGCGATGCCCAGCGGCACGGCCAACGACACCGAGATGAGGAAGCCGATCAGGATGCGTAGCGTCGAGGCCAGGATGTGCTGAGGGAGCCCGATCTCGAACGCGCGGCGGAAGGTGTTGCCCGGCGTCTCGAGGCCGGGGGGATTGACGATCGCGCGCGAGACCTCGTGGCGCACTTCCTTGTAGCTCTCGACCTCGCCCGTAGGGCCGTCGATCGCCACGCGCCGTGTTTCGACTTCCGTGAACATCGGCGCGGTCAGGATCCACCACACGGCGAAGAAGATCGCGATCCCGATCGCCCCGTAGAGGAGTCGCGAGGACTTCGGGATGGTGGGGGGGAAGCGACGCACGGCCCGACTCTACGTCACTGCTGGAACCAGTCGAGTCGCGTCCAGTTCTTGAATTCCGGGATCGACTCCAACTGCCCCAGGCGCTGGAGCAGTTCGCTCGCCACCTGCGCCTGGCCAAACATCCGATCGTTCGACAACATGTCCCGCTGCTCGTCCCAGGTGAGCCACTGGAAGTTCTTGAGCGCGATCTCGACCGCTACCCGCTCCTTGCCGATGTGCGCCACGACCAGGTCGAGCAGCTCCGTCGGGTGCGCCTTGCACCAGGCGACAGCTTCCCAGTAGGCCTCGAAGAAGCGCTTCGCCCGGGCGGGATCCTTGTCCACCCACGCCTTCGACGCGCAGATCACATCCGGCCCGCTCATCGTCTGGAAGCGCTTGTAGATCGAGGTGTCCTTGTCCGTGCCGAGCACCGTGGCGCCATCCAGCTCACGCAGGTCGGTGTAGTACGGCTCCCACATCCCGCCGGCCGCGGCATCCCCGCGCCGGACGATGTCGACGACGGTGGAGTCGGTGACGTTGACCACCGTCACGTCCTTGGTGATGTCGAGCCCGGCCTCCTCGAGCAGGAGCGCCACCGTCAGGTGGATGGAGGTGATCCGCTGCAAGGCGATCTTCTTGCCCTTCAGATCCGCGATGGACGTGATGCCGCCGACGGCGACCAGCCCCTCGTTGCCCGGCGCGATGTTCTGGCAGCCGATCCAGTAGAAACCGCGCCGGTCGCGCGACATGGCCGTGAGCATGGCCACCTCGCCGAGGCTCGCGAACTGCGCGTTGTCGGCTTCGAGCGCGTTGATGCGATCCGAGCTGCTGCCGAACTTGCGCTCTTCGACGCGGAAGCCGTGCTTCTTGAAGATGCCCTTCTGGATGCCGACCCACACCGGTGCGTGTCCGTACCAGGCCGAGCCCGCGTAGACGATCGTGTCATCGTCCTGCGCACCGCAGCCAAGGGAGAGCAAGGCCAGAAGAAGTCCTGCAACGATTCTCACGATAGGTGTGCTCCCATGGCCGGTGTCCAGGTGGTGAGGGTCGCTCGCACGACGGACAGCGTTTCGTAGTAGATGCCGTCGCGGATCTCGAAGCCGTCCTCGACGTGCCGCATCTCCCGCATGAATGCATGGTCCTCGAAGTAGTAGTCGCGAAACGGTCCTTCCGACGAACCGAGAATGTCGACCGCGTAGCCGTTCTCCTTCAAGCGCGTCCTCGTCTTCCGTAGGTCGGCCATGGAGGACTGGACGAAGAGGAGGTCGCCGCCCTCCCGCAAGCGCTTGTGGCCGTCGAGGATGAGCGAGTCGATGAAGTAACGGCGGTTCTGCATCCCGCTCTTGGCGAACGGCGGATTGGCGAACACGACATCGAACTGTTCCTCGGTGTCCAGCCAGTCGGCCACGCGGTACTCGACGTTGGCCGCGTCGGGGCAGTTGCGCTCCACGTTCCGCCGCGTGGTCTCGCTTCGATCGGGCAGGATCTCGGTCGTGACGACGCTGCGCGCGCCCAGCCGGAGCAGAGGGATTGTGTGGTTGCCCACGCCTCCGCCCAGTTCGAGCACGTCGCGGCCGGCCACGATCTCCCCGTGCTGGGCGAGCACCTCCCCGAGAAAGGCGCCGTGTGGCGTGGGCCGCCAGTCGCCATCACGAGCATCGAGGTCCATGGCGAGAGCTGGCTGGAGATCGTTGGGCATGCCCCAGGGTACCGAGGCGCGACGGGGGTGGCCGCCTGGGCCTCGCCCTGGGCCCGTTCGCCGTGAGGAACCGATCCGAGGGGCCTGCGTGGCGAGCCAGATTCGCGTTCCGCGTGCTGATGCCCGATCAGTGCCGTGCTCGTCGGCTGAACGCGGTCCTAGGCCGTCACGATCGTCGTGGGCATGAAGCCCGTGGGGGACTCCACGTCGATGGAGCCGTGCCCGTCTCGGGATTCGTCCCCGGAAACCTAGGTGCCGAGGCCCCACAGGACCCAGGCCGCCCAGTAGTAGGGGTGCTTCCACTTCTCGTGACCGCGAACATGCGCTTGGGCCTGGTGCAGCGCGGTCGCTGCGTCGATTCCGGGCTTGCCGTCCTTCGGGTTCCAGAGGTCGTAGAACTTGATCATCAGCGTCTGCGTTGCTTCGTCGTCGACCTTCCACAGGGAGCAGATCACCCGCGGCGTACCCGCGAACATGAAGGCGCGCGTCAGTCCGACCACACCCTCCGTCTGATAGATCCTCCCGCGGGCCGTCTCGCAGGCGGACAGCACGACGAGGTCGCAGGGGATCTGCGTGCGGAACAACTCCATCGCCGTGAGGAAGCCGTCGTTCTCCGCGTCCGGACTCAACGCCAGACTCGAGAGCATCGGGCGCTCCGCGTCGATCAGGCCGTGGCAGGCGAAGTGGACCGCGCGCCACGGCGTGCCGGCGCGCTTGGCGAGGGCTGCCCGCAGCCCGGCTTCACTGGCCGCCGAGCCGAGGAGCGTGGTCGACCCGACCTTGGTCACCTCCTCGCGCGTCGCCGGGAGCGCCGGCAGCTTGGCGCGGCCCCCCGCCCGCACGCCCGTGGGCCGGCTCTGCTTGGCGCCATAGTCGGGGTCCCCGAGAGCGAGAACGCCCTGGCCGCCGGGCTGCACGAGGTCCTGGAGAAGCCCGTGCGTCGTGCCGGAGGGCAGGTGGGAGATCACCCGCTTGGGCAGCAGCAGTTGGAACGGCACGTAGCCCAGGCGCCCCATGGGAGAGATGATCACCCGCGTCGCAGCCTTTGGCAGTTCCAGGGGGTTGATGATCAGCGCCGCCAGGGCCGGCGCGGCGCCGGCGTCGACCCGGTGCTCACCGGTGAGCAACTTCGCCGTGGCGGCGCGGATCTTCCGTGTGGGGCCGAGGTCGATGATGCGCGCCGCGTTCCTCGTCAGCACGACGGCTAGCGCGTTGCGGGTGGTGAGCGCGTAGTAGACGAGCGCCTCGTCAGGCTGCAAGCGCGCTTGGATCCGGTCCATGCCATCGGGCGCGGGCATGGTGATGGCCGCCGCGTGCTTGGCTTCCCGTTCGACGCGCTTGGCGACGCGCACGACCTCGTCTTGTGCGGTCTGCCACGACGCGCGGGCCTTGCGCATGGTGGCGAACGCGCGGCTGCCGCGACTCCGACGCGCCTTCTCCAAGTCCGCCAGCGCGCGCTGCTCGTTGCGCCGGGCGGTGAGCAGGGCTGCGCGCAGCTCCTCCGGGATCACGGCGGCCTCGAGCGCCTCACGCGCGCCGAGGACCTCACGCAGCGACGTGGCTCGTCCGAGCTCGAGTGCCGCGACGAGATCGGCGGGACGCTGGGCTGCGAACGCGGCCCGGTAGGCGACGTCGAACGCCTGACGGAGCTGGTCGCGTGAGGACGCACCCTCCCCCTCGGCGAGGCCCTGGGACAGCGCCGTGGCGTGCTGCAGTCCGGCGAGGGCCACGTCGGTGGCGCCGTCGGCGTCTCCCAGCCGCAGGCGAATCTCCGCGAGCGTGGCGTCGAGGCGGGCTTGCGTGTTGTGTCGGGGTGAGTCTGCGAGGAGCCGACGCGCGCGTTCGAGGTTCGCGACCGCTTCCTTGGTCTTGCCCTGCGCATCCCGTACGAGCGCCAGGTTGCCAAGCTGAAGAGCCAGGCTGTCGGTGTGCCCCATGGACTCGTAGAGCGCGAGGGCCTCCTCGTACGTTGCCGCGGCCGCGTCCAGGTTGCGTCGCTGAAGCTCGACGCCGGCGAGATTGCCCAGGGTCGCGGCGGTATGGGTGAGGACACCCAGCTTGCGATGCGTGGCGAGTGCCACCGTGTAGGCGGCCGCCGCCGCGTTGAGGTCCCCCTCGTCCAGGGCGACGAGGCCGAGGTTCGACTGTGCGGAAGCCACGCCTGCGGGATGGGAGGCGTCTTCGCTCAGGGCGGCCGCCTCCTCGAAGAGGGCCCGCGCCTCGGTCAGATTTCCAAGCCGCCAGTGGACCGTGCCCAGCGCGAGGGCGGCTCCCGCCAGAGCCACGGGCAGTTCGAGCGCACGCAGGATGTCGACGGCCTCTTCGGCGTGCTTCAGCGCGAGTACGTACTTCCCCTGGGCCAAGGCCAACAGGGACATGCTCCCGCGGGTGTCGGCGACCAACTGCCGGGCCCCTGACTTCTGCCGCAGGGCGAGAGCCTCCCGGTAGTGAGCCAGCGCACGGTCGTACGCTCCCTGCGCCCTGCGGGCGTTGCCGAGGGCCGTTAGCTGGTCGGCTACTTGCGGCCAGTGCCTCAGCTTCCTTGCCAGCGCGAGAGCCGATTCGTAGTCCGCGATCGCTTCCTTGGCACGTCCCAGGCGCCACTTGATCCTGCCGATATTGCCCAGCGCGATGACAACACCGTTCTCGTCCTTGAGGGAGCGCATGATCTCGAGCGACTCGGTGAGGTGCCCGAGCGCGCTCGGGAGGCGCCCCATCGAGGACTCCAGCACCCCGGTGTTCGCGAGCACCTTGCCGACGCCGGCCGCGTCCTTCAGCTCACGGTAGATGGCCAGGGCTTGCGTGAGGAGGGCCAGCGCCGCCTCGGACTCACCCAGCTTCTTCCGTACGACGCTCATGTTGTCGTAGAGCCAGGCCACGTGCCGCCGCTCACCCCGGGCCTTGCGAATCCGCAGCGCCTGCTCGAACGCAGCGAGCGCCTCCCTCGGCCGCCCCATGCTGCTGGCCGCAGCCGCGAGGTCGCCATGCGCCCTCGCCTGGGCGCTCGTGTCGCCCAAGGTCTTGGCCACGGCCAGAAGCCTTCGCCACGCGTCGGAGGCCGGCTCATACCGGCCGGCCATGAAGTACGCGGAACCGGTTCGGCCGTACGCGTCACTCGCCCGGGTCAGCCAGCCGAGCTTGTGGGCGGCCGATGCCACATCGAGCATGGCGCGCCCTGACGCGATGCGCTTGCGCAAGGACGTAAGGGCGTACGCGCGCAGGAACGCGACCAGGATGCCGCCGACGGTGTCGGTCGGCTCCGCGGCGTCGTCTGCCAGCTTGACGACCCCGGCGTAGTCGCGCTTGATGTAGGGGGCCGTCACGGCAGTCAGCAGCTTGCGCGCCCTGGCGTGTCCTTCGTGATCGCGCATCTTTGCGACGTAGGCTGCGAGCTTCTGGGTGCCCTTGACGGACGTGGCGTCGGCGAAGCGCTGCGCGGCGTCGTGTTCACCGCGCGCGCAGAGGTCGTCCGCGACGAGCCAGGGATCGGGTGCCGCGCGCGCCGCGAGAGCCTGAAGCGCCTTCTCGTCACCGGCCTTCAACGCGGCGATCACCTCGGTGGCGGCTTGGGGTGCCCGGATGCGCTTGGGCGGTGCGGGCTTCTTGTCGTCAGCCTGTGCGCCCGCCGGCAGGAGCCAGGAGCCGAGCAGGAGCAGCGGCAGGAGACGGAGCATGTGCCAACCTTCCACGACGCGTCCGGTCGGCATCGCGCAGCCATTTCAGCGGGAGCCTTCTCCCCGCACAAGGCCGGACCTCCTCGTAGCGCGCGAAGCCCGTGGAAGGCGGAGGAGGTGGCGCGGGCAGCTGTGGAGGTGCTCGACGCCCGGACTTCCACGCCGTTCGTGCCACGAGGCGCCCAAGGCATGCGTAGAGGTGGTACCCCCAACGGGATTTGAACCCGTGTTTTCGGCTTGAAAGGCCGATGTCCTAGACCAGGCTGGACGATAGGGGCGCGTGGTGTCAACCGACGCCGAGAGGGTGGCAGAGCGCGCCCGATAGTCAAGCGCCGGCTGTGTAGGCGCCCTCACGCAGCCGCGGCGCGACCTCCAGCGCGTCGAGCCTCGCACTGAACGCCACATCGCCTGCATGGCCGTGTTCGAGCAGTTCCCGCCCGCTGGCGCACTCGTGGATCAGGTTCTCCAGATGGTCGCGAGCGACCTCGAAGCCGGCCGCCGCGACGCGCGCCTCCGGGGACCGCGAGCCCTCGAGCGCCGCCAGGATCGCCCCCGCACCCAGCGCGTCCTCGAGCGCCGGGCGCAGCACGTTCTCGCCCTCCCGCGCCTCGTTCCAGAGCTCACCGCACGCCACCACCGCAATCGGTCCGCCCACCGCCTGGGCGGCCGCCGCCACCGCCGAGGCGTTCACGAGGGCGCCTGCGAACACAGCCGGCGACGTCGAGGCGATACGTGAGCACGTGGCTCCATTGGGGGAGCACAGCACCCAGGCCTTGCCCGCGTCGGAAGCCGAGAAGCCCCGCGGCGAGAGGGCGCGCCGCGTGGCGTCTGCGTCCAGGGCGGCCGTTCGCAGCTCCGCGCCGACATGGCTTGCGTAGGCGCGGGCCGTCCGCTCGTCCTTGTGCTCGAAGGGGAAGATGGTCGCGCCGTGCGCCACGCCGGCCGCGACGGCCGTCGAGAAGCTCAGCACGTCGACGATCACGATCACGTCGCCGCGCGTCACGGCATCGCGCACCGCACGCCGGCCCCAGCCGAAGCGATGATCGAAGCCTGTCTGGTCGTAGGGAGAGTGCCCGTCGATTGTGTCCATGGTGGCGGCCCCACGTCGTAGAAGTTTCGCCCAACTCCGTACACCGTGCTGGATCCGGAGTCTAGGGATCAAGTGTTCGGCGGAGCCGGCGCCACGCGTCGAAGGTCATGACGGCGAACTCGCCATCTGGGTCGATCGTACGCATGGCTCCGAGTTGTGCGGCGAGGCGGCGTTTCGCCCACGCGTCGCGGGAGAGCGTCGCTCCGATCCAGCGCGCATCGAGTTCCACGACGGAGCCGTCGGGGCCGGCCGCTACCACGCTCCGGCCTCCTGCGTGGAGAGCCAGTCCCGTGAGCTGGGTCTCGCCCAGGAGTTCCGTCGCGTCCATCGGTCGCCCCACCGGGCCGCCCGTCCGCGTGCTCCAGGCGCGGACGCGCGCATCGTGTCCCGCCGTCAAGACGCATGCTCCGTCGCCGGCCAGCTGCAGATGGCGTACACCGCGCCACCGTATCGTGCTCGTGACTCGGCCAGCCCGGAGGTCGTAGATCAGCACGCGCCGATCGTCGGTCATGGAGAAGGCGGCCAAGGCCCCGTCGTCGCTGAGCGCGCAGCGTCCGACCTCCCCGTCGACCTCGTGTGTGGATGATTCGGCGCCGTTGCGGGTGTGCTCGATGGTGAATCGATGCCGAGCCCCTGCATGGAGCCGCAAGAGCCACGTGCCCGCCGGCGAGAGCCAAAATTCAGCGGTCCCCTGGATCTGGCGCAGGGCCGTGAGCGCGAGACCGTCCCGAAGCTCGAAGATGTCGGCGCGGTCCTTCGTGCCCACCACCGCAACGCGCGCCTCGGCGGAGATCTGCGCCCAATTGGCGCGGGCGGGCAGCCGGCTCGGTGGTCCCTCCCTCGCATGGAGGGCGTCTCCCTCTGCGCTGAGGCGCACGGCGTGGACGCTCACGGGTGCCGCGTTCTCGGCCGCGCCGCTGACGAGTGCGATCCATCCCTCGTCGTCGGCCGACATCGCATGGCAGACCCAGCGGCCCTTCTCCAGGCCTAGCGTCGTGACGGCGACGGGCTGGGCATGCGCCGGATGCAGGCGTGTGAACGCCAACCGCTCCGCAGGACTTGCGGAGACGACGAGCACGTCGTCCTCTTCTGCGGCGTGGGCGAGGTAGATTCCCGTGCTGGTCGCCTCTCGCACGCGCGATCGCAGGAGTGTCTGCCGCGCCGGCGCTACCGGCATCGCCCACAGCCGCAGGGTGCCATCCATGCCCACTGTGGCGATGCGGCTGCGTGTGGGATGTATGGCGACGCCGAAGACCTGTCCTGGGTGGCGCAAGGTTCGACCGACCTGCCGGCCGGTCGCTACGTCAAAGGCACGCACGTTTCCCTGCGTGGTCGCCGTGACGAGGCGCGTGCCGTCCGGCGTAGGGGCCAGGGCACCGACGGGGTGGGGATGCGCAATCGCGCGCGTCTCGGCGAAGGTCTGCGCGTCGAAGAGTCGCACACCTTGCTCATCCGCTGTTGCCATGAGCGATCCGGTCGGGTCCCAGGCGCAGTCCCAAATCGAAGTGGTACGAGGCTGGCCTACAGCGTGCCGCGTGCCGTCCTCGGGATCCATGCGATAGAGGACCGCCGTGCCGTTCTTGTTCCCGTAGGCCACAAGAAGCTCGGATCCATCCGGCGCGGGCGCGAGGGATCGAGTGTCGAGCATGGAGGACGGCGGCCCGTAGGCTTCGGCCGTCGATGCACCGACGCGCCAGACCCGCACGGCTCCGTTCCCCAGACCCGCGGCGATCCGGTCCGCATCGAGCCACGTCAGCGCCATCACGGTCACCGGGTCCCCGGGTTCTGAACACTCGATGCGAGCCTTCTCCTCGCGCGACCTCACATCGAAGACACGGAGAACCCCCAACTCATCGCCCGTCGCGAGCCGTCCGCCCGCGGGGTCGAATCCAATGCTGCGTACGTCGGCGCCGGGTGTGTGCGGGATGACGTGGCGTGTATCGTCGTCCGTCCAGAGGTAGACGACCCCGTCCGCAGACCCGGTCGCCAGATACCGCCCTGTCGGATCCCATCGGACGCGCCAAAGTGCGACGGGCTTCGTGGGGTGAAGCGAGTACGGCAGGACGCCTTCGTGTGCGAGGAGGCCGCGCTTGGCCTCCCATGAGGGATGCACGGTGTCCGCGGCCGCGAAGTGCAACATGGCGCCCGCGATGTCGCCTTCATCGGAAAGGCGGACCGCCGCGGAGAGGAGGTCGCGTGCCTTCCGGCGACGCTCTTCCGCCTCGCTCTGCCGCGCGTAGAGGAGGGCGGCGCCGAGTGCCGCGACGGCCAGGAGCGAGACGAGCACCAGGCTCACGGCTGTCCGTCGACGCCGAGCCCAGAGGCGGATGCGTTCCGTTGGGCCGGGTGGGCGAGCCCGGATGGCCTGACCCTGCAGATAGCGGTCGAGATCGTCGGCGAGGTCGCGCATCGACGCGTAGCGATTGGCTGGGTCCTTCCCCAGACAGGACTCGCAGATCACGGCGAGAGACCGCGGTGTGCCTGGCGCGACGCGGAGGATGTGTGGGGGGTCGGCGTTGAGCACCTGGTCGAGCGTATCGCCCAGTCCCTCGCCGACGAACGGCGGGCGCCCCGTGAGCAGGTGATAGAGGATCGCGCCGAGGCTCCAGACGTCGGTGCGCTCGTCGATGGCGCGCGCATCGCCCCGGGCCTGCTCCGGAGGCATGTACGCGGGTGTGCCAAGCACGACGCCGGTCTGCGTACGCGGATCCACGCCGGGCTCCAGGCGACGGGCCAGCCCGAAGTCGGCGACGAGGGGATGGTCGTGCTCATCGAGAAGCACGTTGGCCGGCTTGAGGTCGCGGTGCAGGATCCCGCGGGCGTGACCGTGCGCGACAGCGCGCGCCACGTCGCGCACGAGCTGGGCGCCGCGCTCATGGTCGCCGACCATCGCGCCCATGCGCTGGGCCAGATTGCCGCCGACGGCCATCGGCATCGTGTACCAGACACGACCGCCTACGGCTCCCACCTCGAGGATGCGGACGATCCCTGGGTGATCGAGCTCCGCAGCCGCTTGCGCCTCGCGACGAAAGCGCCGGACGTCCTCCTCCGTCGCAAGCACGGAGTCGCGCAGCGTCTTCAGCGCCACGCGCCGTTGCGGCTCGTGCTGTTCCGCCTCGAACACCACGCCCATGCCACCGCGCGCGATTTCTCTCACGATCGAGAAGCCCTCGATCTCCGGGGGTGTGATGACACGCTCCTCGGGGCCCGTGCGCTGTCCTCCGAGAGCCGACGCCACGTCGGCCACCCACGCATCCGCCGCGACGAATGCCCGCAGGGCGTCGGCGTGGTCGGGGTGGTCGGCGATGAACACATCGATGTCGGCACACGCGCCGAGGTCACGCGCCTCGAGGAATGCGGCCAGCGCGCTGTCAAACGTCGGCGCGTCGCTCACTCGTGGCCCTTGCCGGCCACGCGCTCGCGGAGCGTCGTCACCCCGCGGTGGAGCAAGGCGGCGACTGAGGACGTGCTGCGATCCATCAACTCTCCGATGGTCTTCAGGTCCAGTCCTCGGAGATGGCGGAGCACGACGGCCTCCTGTTGACCGAGGGGCAGACACTCGATCTCATCTGCCAAGGCGACAATCCGCTCCGCGCGTTGCGCTCGGACACTCGGCGTCGTGCCGTGCTCGTCGGCCCACCAGTGCTCCATGCGTGCCGCCGTGCGATCCGCCTGGGCGCGGAGCGAGACGTTGCGCGCGATGTCGCGCTTGGCGCGCCGCAGCCCCTTGATGGCGTCGGCCAGGTTGCGGGCCAGGATCTTGCGCAGCCAGGCCATCTGCTCGCCCCGGGAGCGGCCGCGGAACGCTGCCTCGTCGCGATGTGCCTCGGCGAGGGTCATCTGGACGATGTCGGAGTCGTCGAAGTGGCGCCCCAGCCCCGGAGGAATCCGGGTTCGCGCGAGCACCTTCAGATAGCTCCGGTAGGCCTCCACGGGCCGGAGCTCCCGGCTCGGGGCGTCATCCATGGCGCCGATCGTACGGGCGATTCCGCTTTCTTGCGCAAACCCCGGGGCCAGGCGTCGCCTTGTCCTTGGCCCGAAGCCCGGGCAACGGGAGCTTCCATTGCATCGGATCGCGTTTGTGTTCCTTACCGTCGTCTTGCTGGGCTGTGGAGGGGGCGGTAGCGGCTCCACGGGAGGTGGCGGCGGCGGCGGAAGCTCCGACCCCGTGGACTTGATCCTCAACGGGGCGACCAAGGCTTCCGCCACACACCACTGGGACTCCACGCTGTCGGGGTTGCTGGACAACGGGTACGCGTTCTTCGCCGACGGGACCGGTGCGTTCTCGGGACGGAACTCGAGCCAAGACTTTGTGGCGATCGACTTCACGTGGGTCAAGAACGGCCCGGCGAGCCTGACGATCATCAACGCGCCTGTCTATCTGGGCTTCAGCAACCTGTCGTTCATTCTGGGTTCCGTCGGCAGCGGTGAGTTCCTTGCTCAGCTGGATGGCAACCCGGCCTTCCGCACGTTCGTTCTCCACGCGGGCGGCCTGCCCGGCGCAACCGGCGGTGCCGGGCAGGGAACGGTCTTCGTGGTCGACCAGAGCGATACGTCCGTTCGCGTCTTCGATCGTCAGACCTTGACGCAGATCCGTGCTTTCTCCGGAGGCAATACAGAGTTGAGCGTGCCGGCTGGGATTGCCGTAGATGGAGCGGCGGGCGAAATCTACGTATCCAACGTCGGTAGCAACGCGATCGTCGTCCACGCTATCGGCGCGAGTGGCAATGTCGCGCCACTTCGGAGGATTTCCGGTCCGGCCACGGGCCTCGGTCTGGCGAACTGTGTCGGTGGACTTCCGCCCATCTCGGGTATCGCGGTCGATGCGGCGAATGCGGAGCTCATCGTCGTGAATGGGGCTCCGCCTTCCATCACCGTATTCAGCCAGTCGGCCAGCGGCGATGTCGCACCACTTCGCACGATCGAGGGGGCTGCCACGGGTCTCGTGTGTCCGGTCTCAGTCGCCGTCGATCCGACAAACGGGGAGATCTTTGTCGGGGATGGCCACATTGGTGAAGTTCGCGTGTTCTCCCGCACAGCGACGGGCAACGTGGCGCCCGTGCGTGTTCTGGGGGGCGGAGGCTTTGGCGGCGATGCCGATGGCATCGCGCTCGACATACCTGCCGGTGAGCTCTGGACAGCCCAGGGGCACCAACTGAACGTCTTCGCTCGAACGGCCGCGGGGGGGACTCCGCCGCTACGCGGCAGTACGCCCTTCGGGCCCTGGACCGGGGTGGCTATCGACAGCAGCGCCGGCGACTGGGTCGCATGCAGCAGAGCGGCAGGGTCGACGGCGCGCTTGGAGATCTTCTTCCCGAGCCTCGCCACGAAGCTCTTCAAGGACGTGGGCGGACAGCCGATGGGCGTGGCCCTGGGTCCCTAGCAGCCCGGTGAAGCTGCTGTTCCCGTCGTGGTCGTGGACGACCCCAGCCGAAGCGCAGGTCGAAGCCTGTCTGGTCGTAGGGAGAGCCTTCACTTCCGGCGGTTCTTCATGCGTCGCTGCTGCTCGTCCATCCACCGTTTGCCAGCATCTTGGGCGCGCTTCACGCCGGTCATCGGCGTCGTACCCTTCACGGCCTTCAGCTTCATGGCGACGAGGGTAGGGCGCTCCGGCGACGCCACCGTCACGCGAACGGGACCTCCTTCCACGCCGAAGCCCGTGACGTAGATGTCGATTGTCGTGCCGACCATGCTCGCATCCAGCGCGTGGGTGACCTCGCCGCCGAGATACGCCACCTCGCCGCCTCCACCGGGCCGGCCGTCCGCGTGAACGACGTTCACCATCAGGGACTGGCCGGCGGGCGGCGTGGCGCCCGCGAACGAGAGCAGTAGGCGGGGCACGCGCTTCAGCACGAGGTCGACACGGCGCATGGCAGCCGGAGATCCCCCCGCCGTCGCGTGCGTGTACCCCGCCTTGAACGCAGCCACGGAGATGTCGCGGCCCGTGAGGCCTCGCATCTCGAAGCGCCCCTGCGCATCGGCGAGCATGTTGTTGGAGCGGCCGCCTACGCCGATCCGCACGAGTGCGTGGGAAATCGGCTGGCCCGCCTCGTCGCGAACGGTTCCCGCGATGACGCGCGTCCGCGGCAGCTCGACGTCGATGCCACGCACGTGTTCGCCGGCACGGATGAGGACCGCGCCGGCATCCGTTGGCACGCCGCCGCGGCGGCCGTGTGCCACCGAGACCCTGTAGGTGCCGGGCGGCAGGCCGCGGACCGCGAAGCTCCCGTCGGCGGCGACCGCATGCCCGTAGGCAAGGTCCAGGTGCATGAGGACGGTGTGGCCACTGGCCGCGCTCCCTTCCAGCCCGGTCGAGCTGACCGTGACGATCGCATCCTCCGGATGCCCTCCGCCCGCGACGGTCACGCGCCCCGCGAGCGACCCTGTGGGCTGCAACGTCAGTACGACGGGCTTGTCCGTCGCCGACAACACGTGGATCGCGACGCCATGATCCGGATGCCGGGCCGTCAGGATCATCGCGGAGTTGCCTACGCGATGCTGCAGAGCGATCTGGAACCGTCCGTTGGTCGTCGTGACCGCGTAGCCACCGCCCGAGAGGGCCACATGTGCGCCGCGCACCGGCGTACCGTCGGCGTCCAGGACCTGGCCGCCCGCGCGGTCCAGCGGCCGCGCTCGCAGCTTGATCTCCAGGGTGCGGCCGCCCTCGGGGTGTTCGACGTAGGGCTGCGGGCTGCTTGGCTGGTAGCCGCGCGCGGCGGCGTGCGCTTGCCGCGTGCGGTTCGACGTCAGCGTGCCGCGGAAGAACCCGTCCTTGCCGCTGCGCAGGACCGGCCCGACGGTTTCCTGCGTATCGATGGTGGCGCCCGGGATGCCCTTGCCCGTGGCCTCATCCGTCACGCGGCCGGAGAGCGGGATGCCCGCCTGCAGGTCGATGTCGACTACGATGTCCTCGCCCTCGTCCGGGGCGCGACAGAGTGTGCGCGCATCGAGACAGCCCGTACTCCACGCATGGATCGCTGTGCCCTGTCCCGGCGTGACCCCAAGGACGTAGGCGCCATCTGCGTTGGCGCGCGTCAACGCCGTCGCTTGCACCGCGTCGTAGGAGAAGCAGCGGACGAGGGCGAACGAAGCCGGCGTGCCGTCGGGGCGGCGCACGACACCTCGCACGCGGCACGTCGCGCGCGGCAGCTGGATCACAAGCGGTGCGTGCGGTCCGACGTTGGGCAGGGCAACGCTCATGTAGCCTGCCGCCGATGCTTCGACGTGATACGCACGTCGCAGCGTGTTGAGCTTGAACGAACCGTCCGCAGCCGTGATCACCCCTCGGCCGCGTACCTTCCCGACACCGAGCCAGCGCGGTTTCCGATAATCACGCGACCGAACATCGGCGCCGGCGATGGGGCGGCCCTGTTCGTCGACGACACGGCCTTGGATGCGCATCTCGTCGGGGGCCGGCGGCTTGCGTCGGGACGCACGCGCCGCGCGCTCCTCGGCGGTGAGCATGCCGCCCAGCCCTGCTGCGGGTGCATCCCCGTCGCTCCCTGCCTGGAGCGTGCCGGGTCCTGGACTCGGGTCCACCGGCCCCAGCGTGATGGCCGTTCGATCCGAGGCGGCGTCGGTCAGCAGCAGGAATCCGATGGCGCCGACCGCCAGCAGCAGCACGAGGATCGCCGCGCCTCGCGACATGGTCAGAGCGCCTTGGCGCCGACGACGCGCAGGGTGTGGTCGTTGTCCCAGAAGTCGACGAGGTCGTTTCGGGCTGCGTCGCACTCCGGCACGGTGATGGGGCGAATCTCCGTGGTCACTTCGCCGCCGGGATCACGTTGTCGCCCGTGTCGATCGGCGTCGTGCCTGCTCCGGACCGGATGCAGGCAGCCTGCTTTGTTTGCACGTCCGTGATCTCGAGCGCCCCGATCCGGACGCCGTCGCGCAGCACGTCGAAGCGGTCGCCCTTCTTGATGCCGTCCTCCGCGCCCAGCGAGATCACGTACACGTTCGCGCTGTTGTCGGCCGCGAGGACCTGCGCAAGACTCGGCACGGCGCCGGCTCCGTCGCCCCAACCGGGCATCGGCAGGCTGCAGTCCCACGATGTCACGCCGTTGGACCCCTGTTCGGCCCACCAGCCGGTCTCGAGGTTGGCGCGGACCCTATGCGTCGCGGTGGGGCGCGGTGCCTGCGTCGGCAGGAGCGAGGGGGCAGACACCTGGTCTGCGTCGCCGCAGCCGGTGCTAAGCAGAAAAGCCGTCGCGACGAGGACACTCAGGAAGCGCATGGCTCCATCCTAGCGCCGATCGCTGCGGGCCGTCATCGGCAGGAGCAGCGGCGCAGACAGCATGGGGGACGCTCATCGGTCCCTCCCGTTCGTCCCGAAGCGAGACCTGCATCCAACCTCCCGCGTGCGTATCCTTCCCGGCGGAGGACCGATGGACGCCCACGAGGCACTCGACACCCTCGAGCAGATCAAGCGCAGCTACGGCGGCGACGTCGCGGGCCGCAAGCTGGCGTGTCTGCGCGTGCTCGCCAAGCGCCGGCTCCGCGACGCAGACGCTGTGCACCAGCTGCACGAGTCGCTCGGCTGGCTGCGCGCCTATCCGGACGATGCCGACGTGCTCACGCTCGTCGAGGCGATGCTGGCTGCCTTCGCTGCGCGCGGTGATCTCAAGCGCTTCCGCAAGGCCCTTGCCGACACCGGCATCGCCGGCACGCAGACCCGCTACGCGTTCTACCTCTCGACGGCCGCGTGGCTCGCCCGCAGGCACCCCGCGTTGCTGCACGTGGACTGGTCCATCTTCGAGACGCAGGCGAAGGTGCTCGAGCAGCTCTGGCTGCTGCTCACCTACGCCGAGAGTCCGGCCCTCGAAGAGGTCGACCTCACGCTGAAGCAGTGGATCGACACGGCCAAGCGGGCCGACGAAGGCGACGGCACCTTCCTCGCCAAGCGGCTGCATGCGATCGACGCCGGACCGTTCGTGCGCGAGGCGTTCTACGATGCGCTATCGATTCCCCTGGTCCTCGAGCCCGCGCCCGGCACGCCCGAGCGCACGACCGCGCGCTACGGCCCCGCGAAAGTGACCTACCAGACGAGGCCGCTCGACGCCAAGCGACCCAACCTGAAGAAGACCGTCCCGCTCGATCCCGTGCGCGTCCGGCGGCTTGGCGCGAAGGACGGGCGCGTGCTCGTGGACCTGGCCCGCGAGGCGATGATCACGCGCAGCCGCGACCTCGACGTCTTCATGCACGGCGACGCACGCGACGTCGTCCTCTACGACTGGGAGGACGGTCTGCAGTTCGCGGCCATCGGCTACACGCCCGAGCGCCGCATCCTGCTGGAGGCAGTCTACGGCTTCTTGACGCTCAAGAACGGCGTGCCGATCGGCTACGTCCTGGCCTCCGGCCTCTACGGCAGCTCCGAGATTGCGTACAACGTGTTCGACACGAACCGTGGCGGCGAGGCCGGGCGCGTCTTCGGCCGCGCGCTCGCGACCGTGCGCCATCTGTTTCGCAGCGACACGTTCACGATCGATCCGTACCAGCTCGGCTACGGCAACGCGGAGGGCCTGGCGTCGGGCGCGTGGTGGTTCTACCGGAAGCTCGGCTTCCAGCCGGTCGATGCGGACATTCGCAAGATCGAGCGCGGCGAGCGCGCGAAGATGCGCGCGAACCCGAAGCACCGGACCGACACGGGCACGCTCGAGCAGCTCGCTGCCGACAACCTCTACTACTTCGCCGGCCCCTCGCGGGACGACGTCCTGGGTCTGCTCGACCTGGGCGGCATCTGTCTCGGTGTCGCGCGCTACGTCGGCAAGCGCTTCGGCTCGGATCGCGACAAGGGAACCCGCATCTGCGCCAAGGAAGCCGCGGCGCTGCTGGCCGTCCGGTCGTTTCGCGGCTGGAGCCAGGACGAGCGGCAGGCGTGGAACCGCTGGGGCGTGGTCGTGATGTCCTTGCCGGGCGTGGCGCGCTGGGGCACGGCCAACCGGCGCGCGCTCGCCCAGGTGATCCGTGCGAAGGGCGGCCGCCGTGAAGCCGAATTCGTGGCGCGCTTCAACGCGCACGGCCCGTTGCGGCGCGCACTGCTGAAGCTCGCCGAGATGACCGCCTAGGCTCGACACCTTGGCCTGCGGTCCAGGGGCGATTCCGAGTAGGCTTCGGCGCTCGCGGGCCGCGTCCCGCCGTCCCAGGAGAGACGTGCATGGCCCCGCCCGGCAGTCCCGCTACGACCGACCGCGGCAGCAGCACCGGCGTCCTGCTCCAGCTGTGTACGGGCTACTTCGCCTTCTACGTGCTCACCGGCGTGCTCGTGAAGTACTTCCTGAAGTCGGGCGACGGCCATCCGGGCATGGGGGGCATCGAGTTCCTGGTCAACAGCACGCTCGGCGCCAACGTCATCGTGCTGATCGTGATCCTGGCGCTCCGCTGGGTGAAGCTCAAGAGCAATCGTCTCGTCACGCTCGGGCCCGTGAAGTTCCCGGTCGAGCTCTTCTACATCGTCCCGTCCGGCGTCTGCACGGGCATCATCATCCCGACGACGACGCTCATGTACACGTTGCCGATCTCCGTGATGGTCGCGATGGTGATCATGCGCGGCAGCGTGATCGTGATCAGCCGCATCGTCGACGCCATCCAGATCAAGCAAGGCATCCTCGACAAGAAGGTCTACTGGGAAGAGAACGTCGGCGTGGTCCTCGCGATCCTCGCGGTGGCCACGAATGTCTTCGCCAGCAAGAAGGGCGACTTCGAGTTCTTGCAGAACACCGCCGCGATGGTGATCCTCGGCTCCTACGTGGGCGCGTACGCCGTGCGCATCTACATCATGAACTTCTACAAGAACACGCGCGCCGTGGGCACGCCGCACGACAGCCGGGGCTTCTTCGCGTGCGAGCAGATCGCCGCCACGGCGACGCTGGCGGTGTTTGCGCTGCTCGCGTTCAACGCGACGACGTGGTTCGGCTGGACGGACGACCGCGTCGGGCAGTTCCGCGAGGCCGCGACGAACCTCGACATCACAGCGATTCTCGCCGGGGTCCCGTTTGGGATCGTCGCGTTCTTCTCGGTGTTCATCTTCCTCTTCAAGGGCCGTACGGCCACCTTCGCGGGCCTCGTCAACCGGCTCACGTCCCTGCTGGCGGGCGTCACCGTGACGCTGATCGTTGCCGTCGCGTACGGCGGCAAGGACCCGACGATGCGCCAGTGGGTATCGGTTGGGCTCATCGGCATCGCGGTCTACTTCCTGACACGCGCCGAGAAGCGTCGTGCCAAGGAGCTCGTAGGGGCGGCCTGAGCGAGCGACGCGAGCGGGTGGCCGCCCACGGCTACAAGCCGCGGACGCTGAACGCGTGTGCCTCGTCCGAGCCGATGACATCCAGCGAGCGACGCATGAGCGTGCCGATCTCGCGTGCGGAGGGCAGCGTGTCGCCCAGGAAGAGCACGCGGTTCTCCCACGCCTCCAGCACGATCACGCGCGCGTGCGCATACGGCGCGGCCAAGTGGGGGAGCAGCGTCGTCCACGGCCTCCCGGGCACGGGAAGCACGTTCATGATCGCCATGCCGCCGGGACGCAGGCGGGCCCGCATGAGCTCGGGCAGCACGTCCAGGCTCACGGGCGGCTTGGTGTTGCCGTCGGGCGTGCGAGCCGACAGGTCCTCGAGGATCACGTCGTAGTGCGTGCGCGCGGAGCGCAGCCACGCCGACGCCTCCGCCTCGTAGACCCGCACGTCGCCGCACCACGGCGCGGAGAGCTCGCGGAAGATCGGCTCGCCCGCGAGCGACAGGTCCACCGCACGCACGGGATGGCCGAAGCCCATCGCGCGCAGGGGGGCGATGATGCCGCCGCCGGCGAAGCCCAGCATCGCGAGGCTCGGGCCGGGCGCCACCGCGGCGATCGCGGCGGCCAGCACGTCGAACAACGTGTGGGTAGCGCCGGGTCGATCCAGGATCTCGCTGAGGATCAGGCCGTCCTCTTCCATCCGGGCGCCGCGCCGCGTGCGCACGATCCTCATGGCTTGCCCCAGTAGAAGCGTTCGTACGTGCGCGGCTTGAGCCCCTGGGCCTCGCGCAGCGGCTTCTCGAACGTGGCGTACCAGACCCCGAACGTCTTCCGGCACGTGCCCTCGACCACGAAGGGCAGGGGCACGGGCTTGGTGTAGAGCCGCAGCGCGTCGGCGTAGGCGCGCAGCGCGTCGAGGCCCTCGTAGCCGTCGAGGTACGGCGCGTCGAGCAGCCGCTCGAGGGCGCGGGCGAGATCGTCGCGCTTCGCGTCGCTGGCGTTGATCTGGTCGCGCGACAGCTCCCAGGCGTAGAACTCCGCGCTGTGCAGGCGCGCGAGCATCGTGCCGACGTCCGAGCGGTCCTTCGAGGCGATCAAGGCGGAACCCTGCGAGACGGCGGCGGCGAGTACGAGGAGGCCCAGGCCTCCGGCGAGCGCCCGCACGGCCGTGCCCGCCGGCGCCACGCTGCGGCGCGGGCCGAAGAGCGCCATCACGAGGAAGCCCGCGCCAAAGGCGGCGAGCATCGCCTCGAGGCCGATCAGCTTCCCGATCTGCTCTGGATGGCCGGCGCGATGGGACATGTACCAGGTGAACGCGCTGATCAGGATGATCGACACGAGCGCACCGTTGCGCACGCGCGGCCCATGCACCGAGCGGCTGCGGAAACCCCAGCAGAGCGACGCGCCGATCATCACGGCGATCGCGTCGAACGGACCCGCGCCGAGAGCCATCGTCGACTCGGGGTAGCTGAGCAGGTGCGCGGCCGCGCCCGCGACGCCGCCTACGACGAAGAGGATCCAGGACCTTGCGACGCCGACGATCGAGATCATCTGCTTCGCGGTCCCGCTCCAGAAGAAGAGGTACATGACGAGTCCGAGCAGCGAGCGGTGCAGCCACGGGCTGAGCAGGAAGCGCTCCCAGGAGGCGTGGATCGGCACCATCGCGCCGCTGCGCTCGAGCGTGACCGGCCCGGGCGAGCCGTAGTTCCAGACGCTGCCCGCCTGCCACGGCCAGTCGCCGTGCCACATCATGAGCAGGTAGACGAGGACCCAGCCGCCCATGACGATCCAGCGCAGCGGGACGCCGCGAGGCTCCTCGCCTGTCTGGATCTCTGGGCTCATCGGTCTCTCCGCGCCGCACGAGGGTGGGCCTTCTTGTACACGCGCATGAGGTGATCCAGGGTCAGGTGCGTGTAGATCTGCGTGCTTGCCACGCTGCGGTGGCCGAGCAGTTCCTGGACCTCGCGCAGGTTGGCGCCGGCTTGGAGCATGTGGGTCGCGAAGCTGTGGCGCAGCGTGTGCGGCGAGACGTTCGAGCGGATGCCCGCCGCGGCCACGCGCTTGTCGAGGATCCGCGCCATGCCGCGGGTCGTGAGCCGCGTGCCGAAGCGATTGAGGAAGACGGCGCGCCGGTCCTTGCGTACGCGCGCGGTTGCCGCTTCGGCGAAGTAGGTGTCCAGCGCCTCCAAGCACGGTCGGCCGAGTCCCGCCAGACGCTCGCGCCGGCCCTTGCCCTGGAGCAGCGCCGTGCCGTCGTGCAGGTCCAGATCACCGAGGTCCAGGCGCGCCATCTCCGACACGCGCGCGCCCGTGGAATAGAGCGTCTCGAGCAGCGCGTCATCGCGCGCCGCCTGCCAGCCGCCGCCCTTGGGCCGGTGGTCGAGCAGCGCCTGCACCTCGTCCCGGGTCAGTACCTGCGGCAGGCTGCGCGGACGCTTCGGCAAGCGCAGCGTCTCCGCGGGGCTGGACGGCAGCCGGCCGCACTCGGCGAGCCAGCCGAAGAACGCCCGGATCGCGCTGATCTTGCGCGCGACGGAGCGCGGCGCGAGGTTCTCGTCGCGCAGCGTCGTCAGGTAGCGTCGCAGCCCGAAGAGGTCCACCGCATGGCTGTGAGAGACGCCCAAGCCATGCAGGCCGAGCACCATGTCCTCGAGGTCCTTCGCGTAGGCCCGCACCGTGTGCGCGGAGAGGTTGCGCACCACCTCGATGTGGCGCAGGAAGGCGGCGCGGTCCTCGCGAAGGGTGTACGCCTTGCTCACGTCGCATCCTCGCGGCCACAGAGGGCGTGGTAGAGCCCCCGGCCCTTGTCGAGCGTCTCGCGCCACTCGTCGTGAGGATCGCTGCCGAGCGTGATGCCGCCACCCACGCGGTAGGACGCGGTCGCGCGGGTGACCAAGATCGTGCGGATCGCTACGGCGAGATCCATGCCACCCGCGTCGTCGAACCAGCCGAGCGCACCGCAGTAGGGGCCGCGGCCCTCGCCCTCGAGCTCGTCGATGATCTCCATCGCGCGCACCTTCGGTGCGCCGGTCACGCTGCCCGGGGGGAACGCGGCTTGAAGCGCGTCGACCCGGTCGTGGCCTGCGGCGAGGCGTCCGCGCACCACGGCGATGGCCTGATGGACACGGGCAAAGGGAATGAGCCTGCGCGGAACGGTCACGCGCACCGTCCCCGCATCGCACACGCGGGCGAGGTCGTTGCGCGAGAGATCGACGATCATCGCGAGCTCGGCCTTGTCCTTCTCGCTGCGCTCGAGCTCCTGCTTCAGCGCACGATCTTCGGCGCGCGCGCCGCCGCGCGGTCGCGTGCCCTTCATCGGGTCCGTCTCGATCATGCGTCCGCGGATACGCAGGAACCGCTCGGGTGAGGCCGATACCACAGCGCGGCCATCGCCGATGTCCACGTAGGTCATGTACGGCGCCGGCTGGGACTCCGTCAGCTTTCGGAAGAGATCGAAGGCCGTGCCGGGACGGCGCATGTCGAAGCGCTGCGAGACGTTGGCTTGGAAGATGTCGCCGCGCAGCACCGCCGCCCGGGCCGCGCGCACGGCCCGGCGGTAGGCCGCGGCCTCGACCTTCGGCCGCGGCGCGCCGCGATCGGAGCTCGGGCCCGCCCCTCGGATCGCGGGGGCGGCCTCGAGCCGGCGGCGGAGATCCCGCGCCCGTCCCTCGGCGGTGCGCCGGGTGGGGCCGGTGCCGGCCACGAAGCGTTCGCCCGTGCGGTGGTTCCAGGCGGCGACGGCCTCGTAGCGGCCGAGCCACCAGACGGGGAACCCGAGCGGGGACGAGCGCGGCCGGGGCGTGCGCTCGACGCCACTGCGCGCCTCGTAGCCGAGGAAGCCGGCCCAACCCCCGGCGAAGGGGAGCTTGGGACCGACGTGGCGTACCGGCTGGGGCCGCAGGGGCGCGAGGGCCTTCGCCAGGGAACTGGAGGCCGTGGTCCGGCGCGTACTCAGGATCTCGGCCGGTTCCAGCCCCAGGAAGGACCACGCGGTCCCCCGGTGGCCCGGACCCTTGGCGAGCCGCAGGAACGCCCGGTCGCCGTCCCGGGCCGATCCGAGGGCGGAAACCGGATCTGGCAGCCCGGGCGCGGCGAGCACGACGCGGGTGGGGGGGCGGGGAGGAGGGGCCACGGCCGGATTGTAGGAGCGCCCCGCGAGCCCCAGGGGTCCGAACGGCAGGCGATTTGCGCTAGCCCCCCTGACTCTCGTCGAGTCGCCGTCCGTGTCCCTCCCAGGGGACAGGGGGCCTACGATCTGTCTCCGCAGGAGGCCGATCGGCCCGCCCAGGCGGCTCGCAGGCGAGTGACCCACCGAAAGTGCGGGTCGTTCGTTACACTGGGGGCCACGGCCCTTGCCAGGAGGCAACCATGATTCCGCACCGCTTCTTCCGAGCCCTGCTGCCCGTCGCTCTTCTCGCGCTGCTATTCGCAGCCGACGCGACTCTCCAGACCGCGTCCGCCGTCGACTTGCAGGCTGCCTGGGACGACCTGGCCCAGCTCAAGAGCGCCACCAAGTCCAAGGCCAACAACGAGGACCTTGACCAGTACCTGGACGCTGTCTTCGCCGCCTACAAGAAGCTCGATGGACCGGAAGCTCCCGCCGCCGACGCCGGCGAGGAGGAGAAGAAGGCGCACGCGGCCGCCATGGCGAAGTTCAAGAAGGAGGAAGAGAAGTACCGCGGTGCCGCGGAGAAGCTCATCCTCAAGATCTTGACGCTCACCAAGGTCAAGAGCGAGACCAACATCCGCGACGACATGAACACGAAGGCCGCGCGCATCCTCGGCGAGATGGGGCCGTTCCTCGACAGCAAGGGCCGCAAGGGCCTGTCGAAGAAGATCGCAAAGGCGATCGAGAAGGACCTCACGAAGGTCAAGACGCACACCGTGAGCACGGACCATCTCGAGGCGACGTTCGAGGCGCTGGGCAAGCTCAACGACCCCACCACGCTGGCTTGGATGCTGAAGAACTACTCCCACACGAAGGACAACGAGAAGATGTTCCTCGTCGCCGCGCACAAGGCGCTCGTCCTCTTCAAGGACGTCCCCGGCAAGGTGCGCTACGAGGTGTGCGCCACGTTCACCAAGAGCTACGCCGGCGTCGAGGCGCAGGCCGAGCAGTCTTCCAACGATCCCAAGCTGCAGGCCAAGAAGCGCTTCTGGGATGACATCAAGACCGCCACGATCCCGGTCGTGCAGTACTACTCCAAGGGCGCCGACGGCAACCCTGCCGCGGACGCCGAAGGCAATGCCCTGGCCAAGATGCAGGATTTCCAGGCTTGGATGCGCGATCACAAGAGCATGAAGCGCGCCCCGTGGGTCGATCCGAAGCTCAAGAAGTAGGTGGCCGGCCGACCTGCGTCCGATCCTCGAAGCCGCGGAGCGTCAGCGCGCCGTAAGGCGACGGTCCAGCGACGGATTCGCGGCTCCCGCCCTGGAAGCCGTACACTGTCGCGAATGGAGCGGAGCGACTGGACGCCCGCCGTGCTCATCACGGCAACGATCTCGCTGGTGACCGCGGGGCTGGTGTGGCTGGTCGGCCCGTGGGGCTCCGCCGGTCTGTACGGCCAGCCCGGCGCCACGATGCCGCGTCACGCCGCCGTCGACAAGATCGCCGTCTGGACCGGCCAACTCGCCCCGGGGCTCAAGGGCGTGCTCGGTCCCGTCTGGGGTGATGCCCTGCCCGACCGCGATCACGACGGCCTGCTCAACGAAGGCCTCGGGCTCGAGGGCGATCGCGCGCTCGTCTACTACCGCCTCCTCGTGTTCAACACCACGAAGGAAGCCCGCTCGCTCGAGCTGGGTGAGGGCCAGATCGTCATGCTCGGGGAGAGCGGGGGGGGCAAGATCCCGCTCCGCAGCCTCGCGCGCATGGTCCAGCGCGGTGAGATCAAGCTCACCGGAAGCCTTGCCTTCTCGCTGCGCAGCATCGGGGCGCTCTCGACCAAGGTGAAGATCCCGCCCGGCCGCTTCGCCAAGTTGGTAGTTCCGTTTGACGGCGGTGCCAGCATCGAGACAGCCCGGGTGATCGCCACGAAGGACGGAACCGAGCTCCGCCGGCGTCAAATCACGCAGGCGGCGTTCCGCCGGCTCGTCGAGGACCCCGACGAGTTGCACGTGAAGGACCTCTGATGCGGCAGCCGTTTGAGCCCCCCCCGTCTGACGCCGCCGCCTCGCACGGTCATGGCGCGACGTCGCCTGAGGGCGCCGCGTCCGACGCGTTGGCTTCTGAGCCTGTCCCGAGCGTCGCTTCGGAGGAGATCGTCGCGGCCGCGGATCCGGCCCGGCCGAACGATCCCTCGCTGGCGCCGGGTGCCGAAGCGCCGCTGCGCGAAATTGCTCATGCCTTCCGTCTCAACGCGGAGGCGCTGCACACCCTCAAGCAGATGCAGGGCGACCTCGCGGCGTCGGTCAAGCGCGGCGATCGCTCCGAGCTCGTCGTGCAGTCGACCCGCGCGCTGAACGAGACGTTCCGCAATCTCACCGGCGTGCAGCGCGAACTGCTCAGCCGTCTGCATCAGAACGATGCGGGCCGCCGCGGGCCGCTGATCCCGCTCATGCTGCTGGGCCTGCTCGTCGTCCTGCTCGGTGGGGTGTACGTGATCCTCGACGCGGTCGAGAAGAAGAGCGCGGTGAGCCCGGGGATGGATCCGGCCGAGCTGGCGCGCCGCGAGCGTGACTCCTGGAAGGAGGGCCGGCGCGAAGGCGCGCAGCACTCCGACCGCGAAGTGCAGCGCCTCCAGGAGGGGCTGCGTGAGGCCAAGGACCGCAGCCTCAAGCTGCAGGCGGAGCTGGACCAGAAACTCGAGCAGGTAGCGGAGGTGGACCGCAGCCGCCGCATCGCCGAGATGGAGCGCGATGAGTTCGCGGGCCAGGTGCGTCGCGCCCAGAACGAGGTTGTCGCGAAGAAGACGCTGGAGGACGAAGTCGGCTCCCTGCGCCTCGAGCTCGATGCGGCCAACAAGGTGGCGTCCAAGGCCGAGCACGACCTCTCGCTGCAGCGGAGCAAGAACGCGTTCTTGCGTGAGCGTCTGGCCGACCACGGCATGGGCATCCCGGACGACGATCCGCCGTGGCGCCCGGGTGTCCCGGCCGGCACGGATCCGGCCACGGGCGAGCCGTTCTCCGCCCGCCTCGGTCCCAAGAAGGCCGAGACCGCGGACGAGCGTGAGATCAGGCTGCTCATCGCGGGCCGCAAGAAGATGGGGCTGCCCTTCGACGACCTGCTCGCGCGCACGGACCAGTCCGCGCTCGCGAAGGCCCGGGGTGCGTCGGCCGACGGCGCCAGCGCCAGTGCAGTGCCGCCGCCCGCGGCCCAAGCTGCGGACGAGCGCCCCCGCCTCAAGCCCACGATCCGCCGGCCCGATCGAGTCCTCGAACCTGCCGGGCGTCCCACCAACCTTGTCGGGGGAAAGCGAGTTGTTCCCACCAACGCTGCTCGCCAGCCCCCTGCCGACCGACGCGCTGCCGGTGCGCAACCTGCCGCAGCCAAGTCGGCGGGCGGCGCTGCTCGTGGCGGGGACGTTCCGGGCGCACGCCCGGTTGCGCCGCCCTCCGTCCAGCCCTCGGAGCAGCCCTCGGAGCAGCCGCGCGTCGGCGCAGCGCCCGCGGCACGGCCCGCCACGCCCGAGGCCGTCCGCGCCCGCATCAACCAGCTCCTTGCCGGTCGCGGAAGCGCCGGCTGGCAGGTGACGCGCATCGGCGACGTCAGCCGCGACGCGCTCGGCAGCGTGATCATGACGCGCTACGACAGCTCGAACCAGCGCGTCGAGAGCATCGAGGCCAAGGACGTGCGCATCGCCTACGACCGCCGTCGCGGTGCCGTCGAGTTCACGTTCCGCGATGGCCTGCGCTCCTCCGGCGGCGTCCGCTCGCCCCTGCCTCCGAAGGGCATGCCGCTGATCGTGGCGCAGGGCGCCGCAGCGAAGGGCTGGAGCGGCTCGGGGCTGCCCGCGGTCCAGCAGCGCTAGGAGCCTGTCCTGTTCCAAGCACAGGCGCTCTGTTCCCAGGTCCGTGGGTGACGGCGGGGGGCTATGATCCCGCACCATGTTTCGCATCCTCGGTGTTGGTGACGTCGTCGGTCGCCCGGGTCGCAAGGCCCTGCTGCATTTCCTCCCCAAGCTGCGTGAAGAGCGCGGCGTCGACTTCATCGTCGTCAACGCGGAGAACGCGGCCAGCGGGAGCGGCATCACACCGAAGATCTACGCCGAGATCCGCGCCATGGGCGTCGATGTCCTCACGATGGGGGACCACGCCTACAAACGCCGCGAGTCCCTGCCGCTCTACGAGCGCAAGCAGCGGCTCCTACGTCCCGCGAACTGGCCGTCCGGCGCACCGGGCCACGGCAGCTGCATCGTGGAGGGGCCGCGCGGCGTGCGCGTGGGCGTCGTCCACCTGCAGGGGCGCGTGTTCATGAACGCGCAGGGCGACTTCTTCGAAGAGGCCGATCGCCTCATCAACGGCATGCGCACCAAGGCCGACATCGTCGTCGTGGACATGCATGCGGAGGCGACCAGCGAGAAGATCGCGCTGTCTTGGTACCTCGACGGCCGCGTGGGCCTGCTCTTCGGCTCGCACACGCACGTGCCGACGGCCGATGCCGTCGTGCGCCCGCAGGGCACCGCGTACATCACCGACGCCGGCATGACCGGGCCGTACGACGGCGTGATCGGACGCATCAAGGAAGCCGTGCTCAAGAAGATGCGCCTCAACGTGCACGAACCCTTCGTCGTGGCCGAGGGCGACATCCGCCTGGGTGCCGTGCTCGCTGAGATCGACGAGAAGACGGGCAAGGCCGTATCCTGCGAGGGCCTCTGGCTCGAGCTTCCCGAGGGGGCCGCTTGACGGATGTCGTGCCCAGCACCGCGCCGGACGGCTCGCCCGTCCTGAGCGTCGGCCAGCTGACCAACGACATCCGCGGCGTGCTCGATACCACCTTCGGTGACGTGTGGGTGCGCGGCGAGATCAGCCAGCCGCGCCGGCCCGCATCCGGCCACGTCTACCTGACGCTCAAGGACGACGACGCGATCCTGCCCGCCGTCCTGTGGCGTTCGACGGCCGCGCGCCTGCGCTTCCAGCCGGAAGACGGGCAGGAGGTGCTCGTCCGCGGCGGCATCGACGTGTATCCGCCGTACGGACGCTACCAGTTCATCATCCGGCGCCTCGAGCCCGTCGGGGAGGGCGCGCTGCGCCTCGCCTTCGAGCAGATGCGGAAGAAGCTCGCGGCCGAGGGCCTCTTCGACGACGCCTGGAAGAAGGCCCTGCCCACGATGCCCCGGCGCATCGCGCTCGTCACCAGCCGCACGGGCGCGGCCGTGCGCGACATGGTTACGGTGATCCTGCGGCGGTTCCCCTCCGTGTCGATCCTCCTCGTGCCCACCCGCGTCCAGGGCGAGGGCTCGGCGCTGGAGATCGCCGCAGCGCTGGAGCGCGCCGACCGTCTCGCGCGCGCCGACGTCATCATCGTAGGCCGCGGCGGCGGCTCGCTCGAAGACCTCTGGGCATTCAACGAACGACTCGTTGCCGAGGCGATCATGCGGAGCACGCTGCCCGTGGTCGCGGCAATCGGACACGAGACCGATACAACGATCGCGGAACTTGTCGCGGATGAACGCTGTGCCACACCTACGCAGGCCGCCGCCCGGCTCACGCCCGATCGAGCAGCACTCCTTCTGCAGACAGATTCGCTCGCGCGCCGCGTGCGTGACGCATTGCTCGGCGAGCGACGGTACATGCGTGAACGTCTTCGCGCATCGGGTGAGCGCCCCGTACTCACTGATCCGCGCGCGATCATACTTGTGCAGCGAGAACGCCTCGCGACGCGAGCACGCGAAACAAC
>JAJDEN010000044.1 GCA_029259775.1 Planctomycetota bacterium
CACGCCGAACCAGGTCTTCTTCCGTCGAAGACGCAAGCGGCGTCGCCACTTCGAGCGTGGTCGTCTCGAAGTCCAGCACCTTGGAGGAGATCGGCGCTTGCCTGTGCTGCGCCTACGTCGCGCAGCCTGAGTTGACTCACCGGTTCTTCGATAGCCGTGGGAGAGGTGTGTCTTGCGCGCTGCCCCAGTTCGTGGATCCGGGCCAGATGTGCCCGGAATCGCCGACTCAAGCTCGTGGGCCGCTACCCATTGCCCTTGGCTCCAAACTCAGCGGGACATGATCGATGCCATCTCACTGAGCCACTCTGAAGGCGTCATGCCGAAGGCTCGCGGGTCGACATCAATCCCGAGGCGCTCCAGACGTACCAAGATCATCTCTTCGCTGCCGTCGGCAGTGGTTAGCAGCGCCAGAGCTGCGCGGGCGACCTCCCGCTTGTCGGCGGGAGTTAGATGAAAATCAGCCAGGTCCTCGAGCGCCTCGACGCATCCCCTCTCCTTGGAGAACTCATAGAACCAGTCCTCGTCGAAGGCAGGCGCGACAAGGCGCGTCAGGGCAAGGAGTTCGTCTCTAGACATGCCCCTCTCCTCTCGTGAATCACCGGCCCAGCGCAGCTAGACGCCTAGGTCATCGACCATCCTACGCGCCTGCATGCGCCACGGAATGTCGACTACACTTCCCGCCTCCGTAGTAGCAGAGCAGGACAACTGCAACGGCGATGCGCTTCACGATGCGCCCATCTTGCCCCTGCGGCGCGGGCGGGGCAACGGCGGAGCCGTTGCGCGTATGATGGCCGCACGTGAACTCCAGGGCCATCTGGCAGCCGAACGCTTCGCCCCGCTTGCGCTGCGTACTGGCTCTCGCCGCACTCCTCACAGCAATGATGCCGTTGGCCGTCAGTGAAGAGGAAGAGCCCAAGGCGCCTCTCGACGAGCAGCGGATCGAAGCGTGGATCCGCCAGCTGGGCTCGGACGATGCGGCGAAGGCGGACAGGGCGCACGCGGTTCTCGTCGAGCTGATCACGAATCCAGAGAGCGATGTGCGGGCTCGGGACGCCCACGCTTTCATCTCGCGCAACTACGAGCTGCGCGGTGCGATCCAGAAGTTCATGGGCGCGCTGGGCGATGCGCCGGCTCCCATCTCGAAGCGCCTAGTCCTCGTACTCGGAGACATCGCTCGAAAGGGAGGCTACCTCGGCGACTCAAGGCTCTACGCCAATGAGGTTATGGACCGTCAGGAGATGGCCAAGCGAATCGCAGGGTTCGGGCCCGACATGATCGAGCCATTGGTCGAGATCGTCCGGTTTGGTGGCGGCAACGAGGACGAGAATGGAGACTATGACAACGAGACTCTGGGCTACGTCGCGGCGCTTGCCCTCGCGCGCCTGGGTAACGCATCCATGGAGCCGCTGCTTGGCGTACTCACAGGGAAGACCTCCGCCAGTCTGCACCTGAAGAGCGCAAGTAGGATCGAAGGCAAGGCTCTGGCCGCTCTGGCCTTGGGCCGAATGCCGGCCGCACATGCCCGTGCGCTCCCTCTGATGGTGAAGTTCCTCTGCACCCGCGAAGCGCGCCACCTGAGAGGTGCGCCACGGAGCTCATGGAGGTTCCCGTCGCGCCGACACGAGGCGTTCGTGGGCACAGGGGATGTCGGTGTTCGGGCCCTCGTTGCGGCACTCGGTCGGAAGGCTCTCGAGCCATTTGCAGTGATCGAGCTGCTCCTCGCACTGCGCGCGATGGGGACCGAGGCACTGGCGGCGGTGCCTGCCGTCGAGGTCATCGCCAGCAGCGACTCCTCCTCCGAGGTAGTGCGCCAAATTGCACTGCGAACCATCGGGCAGATCCGGGCGCCAGACGGCGTCGCGGTCTTGATCAGGGCGCTTCTCGACGAGAAGAACGAGAGCCGATATGAGGCCCGCTGGGAGTTGGGCAAGGTGGGCATTCCCGCCATCCCGGCTCTGTCGCGTCTGCTGACGGCCGAGAATCAGACCCATCGCAACGCGGCAATCGAACTCTTGGCCAAGTACGGGGTCGTTGCGTACGCCATGACTCCACGCTTGCTGGCAATGATCAAGGACGACAACTCGCGCGGGTTCATCGTTATGTCCCTCGCGCAGATCCATGAATGGTCTGTAGAGGTCCCCCCTGTAGTAGTCGATCAGGCTGTGCGCCTATTGGGCGAGCAGGAAGACGGGCTCCGGGAGTGGGGCATTGCCGCACTTGCCGAGCTGGGGACGTCCGCAGCTGCGGGGGCGGACGCCCTCCGGAAGGTAGCGTCACACGACGCCTCTGCTGACCTGCGAAGAGCTGCGGTACTGGCCCTCGCGGCTGTCGCACCGAAGCGGTTGGCAACCACCGATCTCGCACATCTCATTGACGAGCTTCGGGAGGACATGGCCTGGAGACGCGAGCGAGCAAAGGATGCGATCGCTCGACTGCCGCCCGACCTTGCGCGCGCACTCGTTCCACCGCTGGCCAAGGGGCTGACGGCGTGGCGTGCCCTCCCGCTCAACGATGTCATGCGGGTCTTGGGCAACGTCGGCCCAGCGGCATCAGAGGCCATCCCCGCCCTGGAGCGGATTGCGAAGGCGCCGCCTAGAGAGAGCGGGGTGCTGCGTTCTCGGGCACTCTCCACGTTGTGGAAGGTGCGTCCGGATGGAGTTGAGCGCGCCGTGCGCATCATTGAGGCCTCCCTGGACAAGGGACGGCAGTTCGACGAGTACCTGCAAATCGGCATAGCCAACCCGCTGGAGACGCTGGCGGAGATTGGTCCTCGGGCACGTGTGGCTGTGCCTGTGCTGCTGCGGGTCTTGGCCGAAGCAGGCGAACACGGGGGGTTGAGGCGTGGAAAGGCGGCCGAAGCCCTGGGGGCCATCGGTCACGATCCGGCGCGCACCGTCCCACTGCTCGTGTCACTGCTGACGGACCGGGAGATGTGGGTTCGCGATGGCGCAGTCAAGGGGCTTGGCCGCTTCGGCAACTCTGCTCAGGCCGCGGTCCCTCACTTGGTGAAGCTGCTTGAGGATCCGAGTCAGTACGTCCGTGGCAACGCCGTCGAGGCGCTCGACAAGATCGGCGCTGCAGGAGCGGTGGATGCTCTTGTCAAGGCCCTGGAGGACCAGGAGGACGTGGTGCGCTTCCAAGCCGCTGAGACACTCGGCCGGCTAGGTTCAAAGGCGGCCCCGGCGGTTCCTGCTCTCCGCGCTGTTCTCGGGGCCGGGACGTGGCGCGAGCAGATTGAGGCGTTCATCGCGCTCTGGTCGATCCTCGGGAAGCCGCCGACGGTCCCCGGGCAGGAGACGTGGAAGTAGCGTCGCGCGTTTCGGTCTCGTTGCCCCCCGGACGCGCTCAGGGCAGGTAGCGCAAGCCTCCGCATGAAACAGACCTCTGCGGTCAGCGCGCGAAGTGGCCATGACCGAAATGTTGACACTGCTGCGCCACTACCTCGCACGTCCTCGCACACTGCTGCCGGAAGTAAGGGATCGGCGTGGTGGTGGGGGAGATCGCCGTAACGCTGCATGTGGGCGCGAGTTGGTGCGCCAGCGTGCAGGGAGAAGTGGCGGGAGTGACGGGACTCGAACCCGCGACCTCCGGCTTGACAGGCCGGCGCTCCTGCCTCGTAAGTCGCGGTGGGGGCGTTGGTTGCGATTCTGGCGCAGGCCGATGTTGCCGTGGATTGCCCTGTTTCTGCGCACGTGGTTGCACGACCTCGCACGAACGGCTGCTGTCCGGGGGGACTCGGTGACCTGTCCCCGCTGAGCTACCGCGCGCCGGCACCGGAAGCGTGGGTTCCGCCTCGCTCGGCGGGGCTCAACCTGTGCCAGCCCGCCTTCCCAACGGCGTGGCCGCGAGGCGGCCAAGCCCGAAACAGCCCGGCAAAGCTCGCGTGCCTCCATAGAGTAACTGGCTCCTGCACATGTCGGCCTGTCATCGTTGGCGTCGGAGATCGGCGGGCCGCCGCAGGAGTTCGAAGCGCGGGCCGTTACCTTGGGCCCGCGGGTTGCCCCTTCCAGCGAGGCGCGTGCGCCAGTACCGTACGGGGATGCCGTAAGACGCTGAACGTTGCCCCGCATGAGTTGGAGAAGGTCTGTCACGTGGACAATGCCCCACATGTGGGAGAGGAGACTTGTCATGAAGAATCAGAGAGCGTTCGGGATTCTCGTTCTTGCAACCATCGTCGCTGGCTTCGCGCTGGCGCCGCTCGCCGTTGGGGATGAACTCATTGACTTCTACACGAGCTGGGGCTCTGCCGAGCGCAGCCCCCTGAAGTGCAAGCACGCAATCCCGCCCGCAGGGCCTTTTCCCGCCCAGCAGGTCACAACGGACGAAAAGAACTACAGCGGCGTCGCTGAGTTTGTCTGTGCGAGCTTTGCCAACAACCCCAGTCCCAGCGGCTACAACTGTCCGAGCTCCGTCGTGCGGACAGGGTCGTGGACCGATGGGGACTGCGTAGGGCCGCAGGTGAAGGCCTGTATTCTCGGCGATGAGATTTGGCACATCGATGCCGCGCAGGTTGACGAAGCGGCAATCACGGCCGTGACGGTTGGTGGGTATACGTGGACCGAGGTGACTCCCGCGAATCCGCCCACCGCTCCTGCCTTCGGTACCTGTAGCTTTACTGTTCAGTACACCTGCCAGTATGACTCAAGCAACCTAACGCATAAGAGCAAAACGGTTGCCGGCTGTGGTGACGTTCCGTAGCCATTAGTCAAGATTGGTTCCGAGCGCTTGGTGCTACTCGCCTGCGACAGGTGGGGCTGGCATGAGGATGGCGGCAAGACGTGAACCTCTTGGCGGCGGGGGTGGTTTGTATGGTCGCGATCGGCTCCAGGCGTCCGGGTTGGCGCGGTCTTCCGCTCGTCATCCTCCTCGCAGCGTGCTTTGCAGCCGGCTGGCTTGGCAGACGAGCGGGATCCTCTCTCGTTGTTGGAGGCCGGTCGGCGGACCGGGAGCCTTCTCGGGGGATTCTTGGAGGGCCCCAACTACGCGGATCTGCGACCGACTCACCTCGCCCAGCCTCTTCGGCTCACTCTGTGCCTGACGTGCAGGCTCCGCCAGCCTCGCTAGACCCCTCTCAGCAAGCTCTGCTTCGATCAATCGTATCGCGCTGGACACTTGATACCGCCCCTACACCAGGCATCGAAGTGCAGTGCGCTGTCATGGGATGGAGGAGTGGACTACCGTTGTCGCCCGACGCGATGGGCTCGGTACTTCCGGCGCTGTTGAGCGATGAGATTGGGGGTGGCGGGGGGGCAGTTCCGTCACGGAGCGACGCAGAGCGCGCCATTCGAGAGGCCCTCTCGGCGACCCGGGCACCTTGGCACTCCTACGTATTGAAGACCTATCGCTTCTGGGGAAGTGCCTGGAGCTTGACCGCCCAAGGATGGCCCGAGGGGAGCGTCACCTCTCGGGCGCGCGTTGATGGGAATTACTACCAGCAGGTCACGCGGGGCGGCTCCCGCGACACGTCCGTCATCGCCTCAGATGAGTACGTCGCCTACGACTCGTTCGGGAACTTTGGGCCGATTAGGTATCGCCAGGAGTGCCGACGTCTTGCCCGATTTGTGGCACTTCTTGGCGCTGAGAATCGCCTCACAATGTCAGAAGTCTTCCAGACCCCGGAGGGGAGGGCCGTCACCATGGGGTTTCCCCTCGCCCCCACTGAGGGCGGGAGGGCTGTAGACGTCCCCTTCGCTATTGGCCTGCCTCCATATCTAGTCGCCGGCACGAAGGGGAGGCTCGGCTCCGTGCGCATGACTGTCCTGTTGGAGCGCGGGGCGCTCCCTGCGCACGTTGTCCTCTTGAATCGGCATGCAAGGGTCGTCGGGCGGTGGGTCGCTCGAGATTTCATGGAGCTGCCTGACGGAGAGTTCGTGCCGCGCTTCCTTGATCGCGTGTCGTACTATCCTGATGGACGAACTCCCTACAGCCGTCATCGTTCCGGCGCTCGGGTCACCAGGCTGGCGGATGACATACAACCGCTTGAGTTCATCAGGGGAAAGCGCACCACATTGCGCTCCGCCATCGGAGGGTGCCGAGCGAGGGTGGAGTTTACAGACGACGGGCGGACAAGCCTGCGATCGCAGGTCAGAGCCTGGGCACGAGAAGCAGCGGCGCGGCGGGAGCCCAAGTGACTGCCCCTCCGGCATCTACGTGCGTGGAGTCGTCTTCGCGAGCACGTTGGTTACCATCTGCGGGCCTCGCATCGCTCGTCGGCGTATGTATCTTCCTAGCGGCGTGCGGGGATTCGGTTGCCACAGAGCCCTCGCGCAGTTCCGCGATACATCTGCACAGCAGCGTTGATCTGGGATCCATCTTCTCGGATTCAGGCAGTGTGGCATTTTCCATTTTGGGTGAGAACAGGGGCTCAGACGTGTTGGTCCTGCGGGCTATCAGCCGGACTTGCGGATGTGTCGCTCCCGTCCGCCCCCGCACGCGCGTTGAGCCCGGCACAGGCTTCGAGTTGAAAATGCGGTTCAAGCCCAAGAGCCGAAGGGGAGCCGTACGCTACGCAGTTGACGTTCGCGCCTTGCCGGCCCTCAACTTGCTCAAGCGCGTCTGGGTAACAGCCAATATCGTACCGAATCTCACTCTCTCTCCCTCGTCAGCGAGACTGTCCGGGCCGAGCGGTCCCCACGCCAAACAGAGCATCCGCCTGCAGTCTGGCCGCAACCAAGTGCTAAGAGTTCTCGATGTCACTGGAGTCCCGTCGGGTGTCACGTGGACTGCCGTAGCGACGGCGGCTGGTGCTGTGATGCTTGAAGTATCCATCAAGCGTGAACTGTTCGATCAGCACGAGCACTTCACAGCCCACATTGCGGTCCGCGTGGGCGCAAGTACGGTCTATCGTCTGGTTCCGTTCCATCTTGCTCCGCGCCTCCGAGGCATGTGGCTTCCAGGGGGAGGCGTGAGGCTGGGCTGGACAGCAGGGAGGGCGTTCACTCGTCGACTGTTCGTTCGGCTTCCTCGGCGAAATCTCGGAATAGGCACGTTCACAGCCTCGCTTCGGCGCGCACCCAAGGGCGCGTGGGTAAAGCTCGTGGCGGTGCGGAACCGCTTGCTGGAATTGGAACTACACGTTCCCCGCATACGAAGGACCCCGGAGGAGGTCGAGGCTGAGTTGTCTGTGTCCTCCCTGCTGCTGGACGGCGAACTCAGATGCCCAGTCTCGGGCCACTTTCTTTCGGAGGACTCGTAACGTGCCGAGCGTGAGCAGTCTTACATTCCGTGTGCTCGCGTGTCTCGTGGCGGCACTGGCGGGTTGGGCCGCGCACGGTGGCGATTCGCAAGATGACGGAGGTGCCGCTGGGCCCAGTAGTGGCGCACTCATCAACCGCCGTATTGACCACGCACCGACCAATAGCTTCCTCGGAATACCGGGCGCCTCCGTGCAGTCGGCCGCTGAGCCGCGCGTCGTCCCATCCCCTCCGCATGAGTCAGTCTGGGGGCTGGAGCAAGAGCAGAAACTGTGGAACTCAGAGTTCCAGGCATGGGCCGGGCAGTTTAGCGATGCGCCTCATCCCGACGAAGCCAGCGTCGACTCCGCTGTTGAGGACAGTACTCGTGCCGCGACGAGCTTGACCCTTGCCCCACTCAGGCTCGCGTTAGCCAACACATCCATGGCCGCCTTGCTGAGTAGTGTCCCGAGCACTCTGCAGGCACCGACCGACGCAGCGCTTCGAATCGCCATGGTCCGCACTGCGGGCAGTGAAGGAACCCTGCTGATAGCACGCGCGCTTCAAGGGAGCTCGGCCGACCAAGAGGCTCTGTATCTCAGCGTGTTGGCCCAATTCCGCCACTCGCCCACCTTCTACCAGAAGCAAGTCGCAGCGCAGACCAGTGAGGGACTGCAGCTCCTGTTCCTCTCGCGTTACGCGTCAAGAACGACGTACCCGAGATCTGCGTTCACGGGAATCCTCCGGGGCGCTGAGCGCCGGCTGCGGACCGAGCCTGCGGCGGCGGGGTTGATACTACGAGTAGTTGACGCCTCAATCGTGCGCTCGCATGGAGAGCCATACCTGAGTCGGCGCGGACGAGGGCTAGCGCTCTTCCGGCCGCTGACGCAGATCGCCAGCGAGTCAGTTGCTGCGGCGCTCCGGCAAGACCCAAGTCTACAAGCCCGCTATGGCGGGTTCTTCAAGTAGCGCCGATGGCCATTCTTCAAGTAGCCCCGATGGCCACGCGGTACTCTGCACTCGGCATATCCGGCTCGGCTCTCCAATCTGACTGCGGCAGTCCCGCATTCGCGATACGGGTCCAAGTCCCCCCACTCCGCGCCGGGTTATCATCGCTCCTGCTGACGAGTTCGCCAAGTGGAGGGTAGATTCATGCGGCCGCGACTGCCCCTGATTCTTGGCGTAGCCCTCTGTCTCTGCGGCATTGTCGCCTGGATGGACTGGGCCACTCCGCCACGCGGCACGGGTGGCACAGGGCGCGCGGTTCCAGATGAAGGCAAGCCATCGACGCCCCCCCAGGGCCTATCGGGACGAAGGCCGGCGCCTGAGGCTCATCTTGAGCCCGAGGACGCCGCGACAGGACACGATGCAGTCGATGGCCACGGGGACGTGGGGCTCGCTCGAGTAGCCGGGACGATCGAATACAAGGACGGAACCTCGCCGCAGGAGTTCCAGTTCCTTCTAGTCCGACACGGCGGAACCGGGCCTCGCGACGGTTGGCGCATACGGGGAACTGCGGGGAGTTTTGCGGGTCCAGCGGTCCCAATCGGCGTGTACGAGATTCTCGAAATGGAAGCCGACGGCGACCCGGTCGACATCGAGCCGCGCTTGATCACCGTCACTTCAACCGGACTGGAACGACTCATTGCGACCCGTGGACAAACGGCGACCCTTCACATCGTCGCGCAAGACACAGGCCAGCCGATCTCAGGTGCAGTCGTTTTGCGCAATGATGCGGGCTGGCCGATCGGTCCATTGGAGGTCACACCCAAGTACTTCCACCCGAGCCTCCCTGTCGGCGATCAAGTGAGGCTCACTAGCGACTCTGGCGGCCGCGTTCAGCTTCCACGACGTACCGGCTCATGCACATGGCTGGTCGGCGCGCCGGGGCATGCATGGAAGCGCGTTACTGTAGCGCACGCCGCGGGACCGGCCGCGCAAGTCGGCCTAGAGCGTGGCGGAAGCGTCACCCTAGTTGTTCCGGACTGGCACGACGTCCAGCGGCCTATCCTCGTCGCGACCTGCGGTCACCGTGGCGAGCGTCTGGTGTCGATTGGTGCCTCCAAGCTCGCGGATCGCGGCGGGACCATCCACCTCACTGGTTTGCCCGTCGGCCCCATTGGGCTAGTCGTCGGTCGTGCTTCCGACTTCAGTCTCGATGTGATCTACGGCCGAACACATGTCACGGTCCTTCCTGGGCGGGAGCTTGTGGTCAAGCTCCCCCTGGAAGCTCCCCGCGACATTAGAGAGGTCGAGCTTCAGGGGACCATTGCCGTGCCCGCCGCGTGGACGGATCGGAACTGGGCCGTGCTGGCCTATGGCGCAGCCGACAGTCTGGCGACGCGCCACCAGATGGGCCGCGCTCGCCTACTCTCCACCCGAGGTGCTAGACGGATTTCGTTCGCGATCCCGGGCCTGCCGGAGGGAGAGTACGATCTGAGATTGGAGCCGATCGGGTGGGCCCATCGACTCCGAGTCACTGTAGGTATGGCCCCCGTGAGGCTAGTCGCTCCGCCGCCAGCGTCCGTCCGCTCTGTGGTCGTGAGTGCTACAACCGGAGAGGTCCTGAAGGCGGCGAAAGTCGAGTTCGTACCGGGGCCGGGGGCTGTCCCAGGGGGCCGTCGCCGCACTGCGCCGTTCGATCACGACCGTGGTGAATTCGTCTTTACGTGCCCCGAAGGCCCGGTACGAATCATCGCAATCGCGCCCGGCCATTTGGTCACATCGGTTGACTCCGTTGCGCGCCCGTCGGCTGCTACTCGACGGGTGCTAAGGGTGCATCCTGCTGCGGGTGTGCGTATTGAGTTGAGGCACCAAGGGAAGCTCGTGTCGGCGAGAGGCCTCCGTTTCAGACTGCGCAGCGCCAAAGTAGCGCGCGGCGAGGTCAGCACAAGCGCGGTGGCAAGGTTCGACCATCTGGCTCCCGGGCGGTGGTCGATACAACTTGTAGAGGCGCCGGCTAGTTACGGAGCGCCACAAGGCGTGGACGTGTTGCTTAAGGTGGGCGATCCGAAGCTGGTCACGCTCCATCTGAAAGTGAAGAACCCCTAGTTGGCCCCAGCAAGTGACCTGCCGCCGGTAGCGCCCCTATCTCCCATGCTGCAACGTCACCGGCAACGGGGGCCTTCCCGAGCCTCCTCAGACCGCTGCCCCACGCCGATTCGTTGAAGCGGTGCGTGAGTTCAAGGCTTGCGTCACCGCGTTGGACGAGGAAGTAGCCGTAGGAGCCCTCGTATCGCGTCTGGAGGACCTTGGCGTCGCCGCCAGGTTTCTCCCCGCGAAGTAAGTACACCTCATCGCGGGAGGGGTCTTTGGACCTCAGCATGAGCGTGTCCTTGCCCGGACCGAGCCTCACAACCATGGCTACTTGGAACGCGCGCAGGGGGAGCCGTGTCGCTCCAGTTGGGGCCTGAGGCGCAGGCTTCTGCGGAGCTTCGCGGTGGGGGTGGAAGCGATGGACCAGTGCCAGTAGCTCGGTCGGGTTGTCCACAGGTCGCGACACGACGGCCGAAAGGTCACGCGCGCCTTCGCCGCTTGAGTACGTCAGTAGCGGCGCTCTCTCGGGCTCTGAGGTGAGCACGATGAGAGCCGACGCAAGCAGCAGGAGGACCAGAACGAGATTCCCTCGTCGAAGCCAGGCGCGGATGGTGCGCGGGTGCGGCATGAGGGCGAGCCTATCACCCCGTAACCCTGGCGCCCAGACCGCCAGCCCGAGGGCATCGGCTCGGAACGGGGCCCGCCTGCCCCATGACTAGTTTCGCGTGGGGTCGTCGAAGCCAGGGCCGTCCTCGTCCTCAATGAACAAGCCCGCCTTCCCTATTCGCTCCAGCGCCGCCTCATCGAACTCTGCGACAAGCTGAAAGCCCACTTCGCCATCCTCGACGCCCGGCCGGATGATCCCTGCCAGCGCGAGTTGCATGACGCCGCGAGTTCTCTGGAACTGCTGGACCCAGGCGAGGGCGATCGCCTGGTCCTCCTCCGTCGCGTCGCTCAAGGCAGCGAGAAACGCCTCGCGTTCCGCCTCCTCGAGCTCCGGCGTGACGGATTTGTAGGGCGTGAGGTCGGGCTCCACGGTTCCTCCTAGATCTCAGCGTAGGACGACCTGGGCTCTTGATTCAAGGACGTCCGGCGCAGAGTGGTCCCGGCTGGCGTGAGGCCACGTCCTCTCCTCGTCGCTTGGACATCTTCGCTCCAAGATGAGGCCGGCAAAGACCGGGGCCCCCAGCGATTATCCACTACAGTTCGCTCAGGGGACGACCAGGAGCGCACATGGCCAACATCGCATCGGTATTGAAAGAGGAGATCCAGCGGCTCGCCCGCAAGGAGATCCGAGCGGCCACCGGGTCCATCAAGAAACACCGCGCTGAAGACCGCAGCGCCATCGCCGCGCTCAAGCGCAAGGTCGCTGGCCTAGAGCGGGAGGTCGCATTCTTGCGCAAGCAGGAGAAGCGCCGAATCAGCGAGGAGCCTGCCGCCGAGCAGGCCGAGGGCGTGCGGTTCTCGCCCAAGTGGGTAGCGGCAGACCGCAAGCGCCTTGAGCTGTCGGCCCGCGACTACGCTGCCCTCGTTGGCGTGTCGATGCTGACGATCTACAACTGGGAGAAGGGCAAGTCCAAGCCCAGGGCGAAGGCACTGGCCGCCTGGGCAAAGATCCGGGGCCTGGGCAAGCGCGAGGCGTGGAAGCGGCTGGAGTTGTTGGAGGGGTAGCCCACTCGGGCGTGAGTCGGATGCACCGAGCCAGCCTCTACCCCGCAGGGGGGCAGGAGGTAGGACACTACGGCTGGCCCGGCGCTCCGCAGGCTCTTCGCCTGGCCACAGCGGAGAGGCGACGAAGCCGCCAGGATTCCGAG
>JAJDEN010000045.1 GCA_029259775.1 Planctomycetota bacterium
TCCTCGAGCTACGAGCCACGCCCATCCGATTTCGCATCCTCAACGGGCAGGAAGCCCGCCTGCGGTACGAAATCGAACGTCCGTCGGCTCTCGCTTCGGTCTCGAAACGCTCGCGACGGACATTCGGAGACAGGCTCCTAGTGCCCGAGTACCTCAGGGCGCGGTTTGGGAACGCGGAACGAGGCGTCGATCTGCTTGCCGCCCCGCTGGAGCTTCAGCTTCACCTTCGAGCCGGGCTTCTTCTCACGCATCAGGTAGGCGAGGTAGGTGCTGCGGGTCCAGCCCGTCGTGCCGTCGACCTCGAGGATCAGGTCGCCCTTCTTGAGCACCTTGCGTGCATCCTTGTTCTGGCGCTTGAACCACCAGGGCGAGGGTGCGGCCACCGTGACGCCGCGCGGCGAGTCGGCCAGCGTGACGCCGCCCCAGAGCCACATCGCGTAGCCGGCCATCCGGTAGCGCCAGGCGAAGTCGGTCTTGCGGCGCCAGAGCTTGCCGAGCTCGAGCTGGGTCGTGACCGCCTTGCCGGCGCGCTTCAGGTCGATGGGGAACGTCCCGCCCTCATCCGGCGCGTTCTCGAGCACCCACTGGAAGTCTGCGGGCGAGACCAGCGGCTGGCCGCCGAATGCCGTCAGGTCATCGCCCGGCTGGATTCCGGCGTTGGCAGCAAGGGATCCGGGCGCGATCGCCGTCACACGCGCCATGTGATCCTTGCTGAAGGTGAGCCCCATCGTGCCCGGCAGGGGGTAGGCCCACAGCATGCGGTCGGTGACGGGCCGCTTCTTCATGAAGAAGCCGTCGATGGCCAGACCGGGCAGCTCGTGGCAGTGGACGCAGCCCTTGGTGTCGCTGCCCGTGAGGCGCTTGTGGCGCTTGTACTTGCGTGAGACCGGGGACGTCTCGGCGTAGCGCCACGGTGCCGCAGGGCCCGTCTTCGCAGCGAGCGTCTTGGCCCACCGCGCAGGCGCTTCCGCGTAGCGCTTGTGCAGATCCAGGGCGCCGCGCATCGCGGCCTTGAGGCCGGACAGCGTGTGGTTCGGGTTCGAGTCGGCCTTGCTGCGCTTCGCGTCGGGGTGGGCCATGCCGAGACGGCCGTAGATCGTCTTGTCGGCTCGCATGAAGAAGATCGACCAGGACACGTACGGGTCGAACTGGAAGATGTTGAGGTCAACGCCGCCCATCTGGATGCGCCGTACGCAGACGAACTCGTCGAGCAGCTTCTTCAGTTCCGCGTCCTTGCGACTGACCAACTGGCCATCGATGCTCTCGCAGCCTGCTCATGGCACGCAGCGGAACGACACCAGCAGCGGCTTGCCGGTCTTCTCCGCCTGGGCATAGCCGGCGGCCATGTCCTCGTAGATCCAGTCGCCCGTGACGAGGTCGTCTTGGAGAGCTTCCTTGAGGGGGCTGTCCTTGGCCACAACGGCCGTCGCGGCGAACAGGACGAGCACGAGCGTCATCAGGGGGTAGCGCATGCCCTCGATGCTACGCGGCAGCGCGTTTCGCGTCGCGCCGCTTCCTTCGGTACCGCTTGACGTGCGGTTCCAGCCAGAGCCAGAGGCCGCTGAAGACCAGGAAGACGACGCAGATCGCGACGAGCGGCATGACGTAGGCGTGGACGGGCTCGCCGATCCACGAGCCGTCGTGCAACGACTCGATGAAGTCCGACTCCCGGGTGGCCGTGCTGAGGACCGCGCCGGTGACCGCGTCGACCTGGATCTCGGCGTGGTCGTGTTTCGACCGGAACTTGTAGACCCGCTTGGCCGGCCGGACGTCGACGCGGTCCAGGTCGTCCTCCGCGGCGAAGGCGGGGTGCTTCTCGGCCAGGACGTTCTGCCACGCGTCGTCGAGCGAGAGGAAGTCAGCGACCTGGCCCGGTGCGCCCTTCTGCGTGGGCGGCTGGATCCAGGCGAAGTCCTTCTTGAGCAACAAGAGGAAGCCCGTGATCGAGAGCAGCAGGAGGAACGTCGCGGCCGAGATGCCGACCCACTTGTGCGTGTTCCAGAAGAACCGGAAGGTGTTCATGGCGGCGGATGCTACCTGCCGGGCCCGCGCCCGTCCGCAGGCTGATCGTCCACGCGCGGATCGTACGCCGAGGGCCAGCGCACGCGTTGCCAGCGTTGGCCGTCACGCGAGAGCAGGACGTCGTCCGGCAGGCGCCCCTCGGCATGCCACGCAAGGATGCGCGCCCGCGGGTGGGGGCCGTCCACGTGATCGCCGTTGCGAATGAACCAGCGGCTCTCGGGTTTGGCGGGCTTGGCGACCATGGCCCCATCCTAGGAGGTCCTACCCCCGGCGGTCGGGCGCGGGCTACTTGCCGAATCGGCGCTTGCGCTGTTGGTAGGAGCGCAGGATGCGCAGGAAGTCCACCTTGCGGAACGACGGGAAGTGGACGTCCGTGAAGAAGAGCTCGCTGTAGGCCGCCTGGTAGAGCAGGAAGTTGCTCAGGCGCGATTCCCCGCCCGTGCGGATGATCAGGTCCGGGTCATCCCCCGCGGTGTAGAGGTGTTCCCCGAGCACGCGCTCGTCCACGGCCTCGCGGGCCAGCTCGCCGCGCTCGACCTTGTCGATGATGGCCTGGAACGCGTCGAGGATCTCCTGCCGCCCGCCGTAGGCGATGCAGAAGTTGAGCTTCGAGCCGTCGAAGTCCTTCGTCGTGGACTCGATGCGCTCGACGGCCTGCTGCACGTAGGCCGGCAGCATCTCGGTGCGCCCGAGGACCCGGACGCGCACACGGTTATCGAGGATGCGCGCGTCTTCGGCCAGGTGCGAGAGACGGGCTGCGAAGAGGGCCATGAGGCCATCGACCTCTTCCTCGGCCCGCTGGAAGTTCTCCGTCGAGAAGGCGTACATCGTCAGCGTCTTCACGCCGATCTCGCGACCCCACTCCACGAGGGCCTCGACCGTCTCCGAGCCGTGGCGGTGGCCCTCCCAGGGCAGCTCGCCGCGGGCCTGTGCGTGGCGGCGGTTGCCGTCCATGATGAAGCCGACGTGACCGGGGACCTCCGCCTCGCGGATCTCCTTGATCAGCTGACGCTCGTAGGCGCGGTAGACGAGGCGCTTGAGCGGGGTCAGCGGGAATCCCATCGGCGCAAGGTACTCCGCTCCGGCTGCCGATGCGCAGGCTGCCTTGCGCGCCGATCAGAGATTGGCGAACGGTCCGGTGACCTCGTACGTCGTGCCCCAGGGTTGTCCGCCCGCGCCGGGGCCGCGCTGGCTGCTGAAGTAGAGTCGCGTGCCGCTCGGATCGAAGGCCGGACCCGTCAGCTCGCTGCCGGGGTAGCCGACAGCTTCCAGGATGGCGCCCGCGCGTCCATCGGGCGTGAGCGCGATGATGCGCTGGTTCGGGCCGTCTTCCGCCACGAAGGCGATGCCTGTCGTGGCGACCGTGACGTTGTCCACCTGCGAGATGACCGGATCCGAGACGTCACCGTCGTAGAGGAGCGAGACCGTCTCGGCGGCTAGATCGTGGACCCACACGCGGTTGTCGCGCTTGGTGGTGAAGTAGATCTGCCCCACGTGATGGAAGATGCCCTCCCCGCCGGCAAACGCGCTGCTGAGCGGCGCCTGGAAGCGTGTGGGCACCATCGGGTGCGCCACGTCCGGATTGGGCTGGGGCACGGCGTGCCACGATACGGGCCGCACCGCCGTGGGATCGGTCCCGTGCACTTGGGCGGCTTCGAGCAGACCGTCCGTGAGGTCGGCCGCGCCGCTCGGAAGCGTACCGATGGGGGTGAAGCGGTAGAGCCGGCCGTCGGGCTGGTCCTCGGTCAGGTAGATCCGCAGCGTGGCGGGATCGACCGCCGCGGCCTCATGGCGGAACGAGCCGAGTGCCGGCCGCTGCACGGCGGGGGTGGCGCCGGTCGGATCGCATTCGTAGACGCGTCCGTAGAGCGTCTCCTCACAGGAGAGCCACGTGCCCCACGGCGTGGAGCCGCCGGCGCAGTTGCGTGTGGTGCCCGAGAGGATCGGGAACGCGTCGACGACGTTGGCTTGATCATCGAACACGAGCGCGCCGACGCCGCCGGCGCCAAGGTCACTCTCGCTGTTGGAGACGTAGATCCATCCGCCGCCCGGGCGCGGGAACACGGCACCGCCGTCCGCATCCTTGTGCCAGACGTGGTTCGCGCTGCCGTCCACCGGCGCCCCGCCGCGCGCCAGGATGCGCGAGCTGAAGCCGGCGGGCAGGCGCAGGCCGTTGGCGTCCGGCTCGGCAAGCTCCACGCCCGGCAAGACGACCGTCTTGACGTCGCGCGCCCGGCTGGAGCTCCCGCACCCGGCGAGGAACGGGCCGCCTACGATGAGGCCGGCTGCGGCCAAGGCTTGGCGAAGGACCTCGCGGCGGCTGGTCGGGGGATGGGCGTCGGGTGCCATGGCCCCACTCTACGCGCGCGCGTCGACCTGCCGAGAGGTGACGGGCATGCGGCCTTCATCCTTCCGCGCGTGCGCGACATCGCCCCGCTCGATGTGCCACCTGCGAGGCATGTTCACCGCGTAGCGATGCGGTTTCCGGGGCGAGGCCGCGTCATCCTGTAGCGATCTCGTTCGCCTGCGCCAGCTGCTCCGGTCGGCCGATGTCCACCCACGTGCAGCCGTCCACGCGATGGGGGAGGATGCGCGCTCCCGCCTCGGCCAGACGCAGATAGGGCACGAAGATCCCAAAGCGTCCCCTCTCGGTGACCGAGTCAAGGAAGGCGGGCGACACCACGTGCGCGCAGGCGAACGCGAGGCGCCGCACCGGGCCCGCTGTCGAGCGGACGAACACCTCGCCATCGGCGTCGTCGTTGGCACGCCCTGCCAGACCGCCCTCGTCGAAGAGCAGGCCGCGGGTCGAGGGCCGCTCCATCATCGCCAGGGTGACGAGCGCACCGCTCGCCGCGTGCGCCTCGAGCAGGGACCCCAGATCGAGGTCCGTGAACACGTCCGCATTGTGGATCAGGAACGGCGCCTCTTCCCTGAGGTGCTCGCGGGCGGCGAGCAAGCCGCCGCCGGTCTCGAGCGGATCGCCCTCCTCGCGCGAGACCCGTACGTCCACGCCGAACCCGTTGTTGTCGTCGATGAAGCGCTCGATCTCGTCGGCGAAGGGGCACACATTGATGATGAGTCGGTCTGCGCCAGCGGCGATCAGGCGGCGTGCTGTGCGCTCCAGCATCGGGACGCCGCCGACCTCAACGAGGCACTTGGGCATCTCGTCCGTGAGGGGACGCAGCCGCGTCCCGAGCCCCGCGGCCAGGATGAACGCGTCGCGACTCATGCGAACGGGCTCACGATCCGGTGCCGGCCAGCGGGGACGCGTCGGGACGGCGCGCGGTCACAGGCCAGTGCAGCGCCTCGTGGTGGGCCACCGGCACGTAGACCGTCGGGAACAACGCGCGCAGTGCACGCCCCAGGCGCTCGGCCATGAAGGCCGAGCGATGCTGCCCCCCGGTGCATCCGAACTGCACGTGCAGGGAGTCGAAGCCGCGCTCGAGATAGCGCTTCACCTGCGCCTCCACGAGCGTCAGCGTGCTGACGAAGAAGTGGTCCGTGCCCTCCGCCGCGTCCAGGTATCTCGCGACGTCTTCGTCCAGCCCGCTATGGCCGGCGTAGGCCGCCTGGCGGCCGGGATTCGGGAGCGCACGGCAGTCGAAGGTGAAGCCACCGCCATGCCCGCTCGGATCCGTCGGGATGCCGCGCTTGTAGCTGAAGCTGCCCACGCGCACCGTGAGTCCGTCGTTCGCCGGACGCGGGTCGGCACGCAGCGCCTCGTCGCCGATGAGACGTTCGAAGACAGCCCGCATCTCCGGCAGGTCGAGCGGCAGGAAGCCCGTCGCGAGCAGCCCTTCGAGATCGCGGATGGCGTGGGGGATGCGTGCCAGGAACTGGGGCTTGCGGCCGTACAGACCCAGGTAGCCGTAGGCGCCGAGTCCTTGCAGGATGCGCAGGACGACGAAGCCCCGGAAGTGCGTCAGGAAACGATCGCGCTGCACGGGCATGTGCTCGGCGAGCGCCGTCAGGTAGTGGTCGAGCAGCAACTCGCGCGTCGCGTGATCCAGCCCGGCCTTGCCCTCGTAGAGGAGCTTGGCGACGTCGTACTGCAGGGGGCCCTGGAGCCCGCCCTGGTAGTCGATGAACCAGGGGGCGCCGTCGCGCACCATGACGTTGCGCGTCTGGAGATCGCGGTAGACGAAGTGCTGTGCGTCCGGCCCGCTGAGCCAGCGGATCAAGCGTCCGAAATCGTCCTCCAAGCGCGACTCGTGAAAGGGCACGTGCGCGAGCTTGAGGAAGTCGTACTTGAAGTAGTTGAGGTCCCACTGCATCGCCTGCGCGTCGTAGCGGGCGCGGGGATAGGCCACGCTGTAGTCGACCGCACGACCGCCCTCGACCTGGAAGCGCGGCAGCAACTCGAGGACGCGCTTGTAGACGCCGAGCAGGGCCGGGGGCAGGGGACCGCCGTCCGGCCGCGCCTTGGCGAGGGCATCGAAGAGGGTCTCGTCGCCCAGGTCCTCGACGAGGTAGACGCCCTCCTGTTCGTTCGCGGCATGGATCTCGGGCACGGGCAGCCCGAGCTCGCGGAAGGAGCGCGAGTAGCTGAGGAACGCGCGGTTCTCGTCCGGGTCGGGCCCGATCACGCCCATCACGCTGCGGCCGTCCTCGCCGCGCAGGCGGATCATCCGGCGCCGGGAGCCGTCGCCCGGCAGCGGTTCGTGTGACACCGGCGCGGCGCCGAAGGCGTCGAGGAAGAGTTGGTCCAGGGAGGCCAGCACGGCGGGTCAGCATACCGGCGCTCGCCACGTCCCGATGCAGGGAGTCTGCTCACGCGATGGATGACCCTCCGCGGAGGCCGGGCGGGCGAATCACCGGCTGCACAACAAACCACGCGCGCTCACCGCCGCGGGCGGACCCCGTGTAGCCTGCGGCGCATGAACGCGCCGCTCGAGACCGAACGCCTCTCGCTTCGCCCCTTCGGCGCCGAGGACGCCGACGGCTGGCATGCCATCTGGGGCGATCCCGACGTGATCTGGTGGGGGGCGAACCCGAGCTTCGACGTCAGCCGCGAACGCTTGGAGCGATTGATCGAGAACGAAGCCGGCTGGCCTGCGGGACTCGGATGGCTGGCCGTGCGCCTCAAGGGGGAGGACGAGATCATCGGGGACATCCTCTTGCAGGACGGGCCCTTTCCGCCCGGCATCGAGATCGGATGGCACTTCCGGAAAGCGTGGTGGGGCAACGGCTACGCGACGGAGAGCGCCCGCGCGGTGATGAAGCGCGCCTTCGAGGACGGCGTGCACGATCGGATCTACGCCATGGTCGCCCTCCAGAACAAGCCGTCCCTGCGCGTGGTCGAGAGGCTTGGGCTCGTGGCCGAGAAGGACATGGAGTACGCAGGACTCCCGCATCGCCTCTTCGCCCTGGACCGCGGCGAGGGTTGAATCCGCCCCATGCAACGCATCATCATCCTCCACTACGCCGAGATCAGCCTGAAGGGCGGCAATCGCGGTCGGTTCGTCCGGCGCCTCGGGGACCGGCTGCGCCAGGCGCTCGACAGCGCCGGCGTGGACGCAGGCGTACGTTCGGAGAGCGGGCGGATGGTCGTCTCGCCGCGTGAGGGCGCGGATGCCGAGCGCGCGCTCCGCGCCGTGCTGCGTGTGCCCGGCATCGCGAATGCCGCGTTCGCCGTCCAGACGGAGGCGGACCTCGAGGCCATCAAGGACGTCGCCGCGATGCTCCTCGCCGAGGCGCAGCCCGGAACGTTCAAGATCGAGACGCGGCGCGCGGACAAGAGCTTCCCCCTGACCTCGATCGACGTCTCGCGCGCTGTGGGGGGGCGCTGCGTCGCGGACACCCAGCGCGGTGTGGACGTGCACCATCCTGACGTAACCGTACGTGTCGAGATCACACCGGGCGCGGCCTTCGTCTCCGCCGGCACCCACGCCGGCCCGGGCGGCTTGCCCGTGGGCAGCACGACCCGCTTGGCGGCGTTCCTCTCGGGGGGCCTCGACTCGCCGGTCGCCGCCTGGCAGATGATCCGGCGCGGCGCGCGCGTCACCGGCATCCACTTCCACAACCGCTCGCTTCAGGGCACGGCCGTGCTCGAGAAGATCGAGGATCTTGCGGGCGTCCTCGCCTGGTACGCCGGCCGCTTCCCGCTGATGGTCGTCCCCTTCGAGTCCTGCCAGCGAGCGATCGTCGCCTCGGTGCCGGCCTCCCACCGCATGATCGTGTATCGGCGTGCGATGTTCCGGATCGCCGAGCGCTTCGCTCGCAAGGAGCACGCGCTCGGCTTCATCACAGGCGACAGCCTGGGGCAGGTGGCCAGCCAGACGGCGGAGAACCTGCGCGTGATCCACGCGCAGGCCAGCCTCCCCGTGTACGCGCCGCTGATCGGCAGCGACAAGGTGGACATCATGCAGCTCGCCCGTCGCATCGGCACGTACGACATCTCGATACGGCCGCACGACGACTGCTGCTCGTTCCTCGTCGCGAAGCGCCCCGCCGTGGCGTCGACGCTCGATGAGATCCAGGCCATGGAAGAGGGCCTCGACTGGGAGGCGCTCGTCGAGGAGGCGGTCGCGAAGACGGATCGTCAGGTGATCTTGCCGGATCCCGACGCGCTCTGAGCCCCGCCCCTCCTTCAGACCCTCGCTTCAGGCCCCTACTTCAAGCCCTCGACCTCGAACCGCTGGACGGCCCAGCGACTCGATACCCAGGCAAGCTCGATGGTCGCCGGGCGCTCGCCATCGGGGAACGCGGCCGTCAGGTTCACGACCGGGTTGTCCTTCTTGCTCTCGTCGACCGACGTCACCTCGACCTTGCCGACGTCGCCCGCTTCTTCGATGTAATCGTTCGTCGTCGCGCGGAAGACCTCGAGGGGGTAGCGCCGGCGCAGGCGCTTGCCGAACTGCTCCCAGGTCACGTCCACGTTCCCCTCGCACCACCGCAGGAGGAGCCGCTGGGTGAACACACGCGGGTCGTGCCAGTCCGCCTTCGGGACCACTTCGCGCGGGAAATCCACGGCGATGTCGGCGATCTTCAACGCGCCAGAGTCCACGCGCAGCTCGAGGCGGACGATGGCCTTGGCCCTCTCGAACGTTCCCTCGAGAGTGACGTCGCCACCGCCCTCGCCGTCCGACTCGATCAAGACAACCCTGTACGTGCCGCGCCACGGTCCGAGCGCTTTGAGGTAGTACTCGCGCATCTTCCCGTACTTGGTGCGACTCATGGGCGACAGCATGCTGCGTGTGAGCATCGTGTCGCCCGAAGCGAAGTCCTCGGCCCAGTAGACCTTGAGGAACTCCACGGCGCGGCGCTCGAGTCCGCCCTTCTCGCGGCCCGAGAGCACCCAGATCGCGCCTACGGCGACGCCGACGATGATCAAGGACCACAGCAGGGCGCGGGCGGCGGGATTCATGGCAAGGGCTCCGGGTCGGGGGACGAACGCCCGGCAGCCGCGGATATTCGCGGCGGACCGGGCGCTCTCGGCCGCCCCTACGCTACGGCAGGTTGAGCTTGGACCGCGGCCATGATCGCCTCGGTCAGGCCTTCGGTCGTACCCGAGCCGCCAAGGTCCGGCGTAAGCAGGTCCTTGTGCTCCCGCGTGACCGCAGCGACACCGCGGCGGATCCGACGGTAGGCGATGGGATCGCCCAGGTAGTGGCACATCATGGCGGCCGAGAGGATCATGGCGATCGGGTTCGCGATACCCTGGCCGGCGATGTCGGGGGCCGTTCCGTGGATGGCCTCGAACACGGCGCAGTCGACGCCGTAGTTGCCGCCGGGCGCCAAGCCCAGGCCGCCGATCAGGCCCGCCGCCAGATCACTGACGATGTCGCCGTAGAGGTTCTCGAGCAGCAGGATGTCGTAGCGCGAGGGGTTCGTGACCATGTGCATGCACAGCGCGTCCACGAGGACGTCGTTGAACTTGATGTTGCCGCCGTCCCGCTCCGAGGCCGCACGTGCGCAGTCCAGGAACAAGCCGTCCGCCAGCTTCATGATGTTGGCCTTGTGGACCGCCGTGATCTCGTGGCGGCCCCACTTCTTCGCGTAGTCGAAGGCGAAGTCGGAGATCCGCCGGCAGGCGGCTTCGGTGATGACCTTGATCGAGGTGACCACGCCCGGCGCGACCTCGTTCTCATGGCCGGCGTAGAGGCTCTCCGTGTTCTCACGGACGATGACCATGTCCACCGGGCCGTGCGACGTCTCGAGACCGGGGACGGTCTTCACCGGCCGCACGTTGGCGAACAGCTTCAACTCCTTGCGCAGACGCACGTTGGCCGAGACGTGGCCCGTGCCGATCGGCGTGGTCGTAGGGCCCTTGAGCGCGACGCCGCAAGCGCGAATGGCCTCCAGCGTCTCGGTCGGCAGCGCGTCGCCATGCTTGTGGAAGGCGCCGAGGCCCAGATCCTTCTCGATCCACTCGATCTCGACACCGGCAGCCTGCAGCACCTTGCGGGCCGCGGTGGCGACCTCCGGACCGATGCCGTCGCCGGCGAGGAACACGACCTGGTGGGCACTCATGCGCTTGTCTCCGATTCCGAGGGTGGATCCGGGAAGGTACCTGGGGGCGGCTGGACTGCCATTCCTCGCCCACCGCCTCCTGTCGGAGAGAATCAGGGGATGCGCGCCGCCCTCGGAGTCCTCTCGTGATCACCCTGTTCCGCGGTCCTGGAGGCCCTTTCCGCCGCACCCTGGCAGAGATCGTGCCCTTGGGCTGTGCGTGCGTGGCGGGCGGGCTGTTCCTGACGCTGGCCTGGACCCTGCCCACCTGGATCGCCGTGCCGAGCGGCCTGTTGACGGGCGCCCTGACGTGGGCGGGCTGCTCCTACGCGATTCGCGCCTTCCGCCGCCGGCCGCAGCTGCGGCGCATCTACCGTCTGGCCGTGCTCGGGCACGTGCTCTTCTGGTCCGCGCTCGGCCTGCTGGCGAGTACCAACGAGGGCGCCGGCCCGCTCGAGGATGGCGGAACGTCGGGTTGGTCGGCGCCGGCCCCCTTCTTGGCCGGCGCGGCCCAGGCGGACTTCGCGCTGCCTGCGCACGCGACCCTCGCTGGGTGGGGGCAGCGCCCGAGGCGGCTGACGTTCCCGCCCAACGCGGGGCTCGGCGTCCTCGGACGCTTCGGGCAGGCGCAGATGGCCATGCCGCAGGAGGCCGGCGGCGCGGCCGGCCCTCTCTTCCGTCGGCCCGATCCGGACGTCGCATCGCAGGTCCTCGGTGCGCGGGCCGTCGTGCTGCGGCCGGAGGATCCCGCGACCGGTGCCCCCGTCGCGATCGTGCGCGTCGATCTCGTCACGGTGGGCAGGCATCTGCATGCCGAGGTCGTCAAGGACGTCCTGGCGCTGGGCATCCGCCCCGAGGGTCTGCTGCTTGCTGCGAGCCATACCCACAGCGGGCCGGGCGGCTACAGCAAGGTCCCGCTCTCCGCCGTGATCGGTACCGACCACTTCGACCAGGCGGTCTTCGACACGATCAAGGCCGCGTGCGTGAGCGCCGTCCGCAAGGCGCACGCCGATGCCGTGCCCGCCCGCCTCAGTCTCGTGCGCGCGCGCGACCGCGACGCCGCGGGCAAGCCGCTGCTCAGCCGCAACCGCCGCAAGGCAGATGGCGACCGCATCGACGACCGCGCCTACGGCTTGCGCATCGACGCGCGGGACAGCGGGGAGGCCATCGCCTTCGTGCTGAACTACGCCGTCCACCCGACGCTCCTGCGCCGGCGCCACCTGGGCTTCCACCGCGACCTCGCGGGCGCCCTCGAAGATGCCGCCCGGGATGCGCTGCCGGGCACGCCGCTCGTGCTCTTCGTGAACGGCGCGCAGGGCGACATCTCCTCGCAGCACGTTCCCGCGTCGCCCACCGAGCGCGCGAAGGTGCTCGCCGAGCGGTTCACCACGCAGGCCTTGCTGCCCGCCGTCACGGCGGCGCCCAGCGCCGGCCGCACCCTGCTGCGTGTCGCGTGTGCGCGCGTGCGCCGACGCATGCCGACCGCCCGGCTCGTGAAGGGCTGGGGCGGACGCGAGGCGACCCTCGACGCCCTGTACGACGCGCCGTGGGAAGGCGGCGTCGGCAAGCTCGCCGCCGAGGTGCTCAGCCTCCCGCTCAACGCGTTCGTGTGGTCGATGGGCGTGCCGGAGCTGCGTTTCGGTTTCTCGTGGAAGGGCGCCTTCGGCTTCTCGGCCAACCTCGATAAGGGCACGGGGACCGAGCCCTACGACGTCGGCGCCTTCGTGTTCGAGACGACGCAGGATGATGGCAGCGCGTCGGAGCGCTGGGCGTTGCTCTGGCAGCCGGGGGAGGCCACGCAGGCCGTGGGTCGCGCCTGGCGCGACCGCGTTGCGGCCATCGGCATCGCAGACACGCTCCTCGTCGGCCTGGCCGGCGGGGCGACCGCCTACATCACGACCGAGGACGAGTTCCACCAGGACGGCTACGAATCCGTCGCGACACTCTTCGGACCGACGGCGCACGCAGACATCACCGAGGCGCTGCTCGAAGCATTGATCCGCGCCGGCGACGCCCGCTAACGCGGGGGCACGAGTCTCCTTGCATCGAAACGTGCTGTGGGCGGATCCGAGTGCCGGTCATGCCGGCCAGATCTACATGCCGGCCAGATCTACATGCCGGTCATGCCGGCCAGATCTAATTGAGGCTCGGGTCGGTTCCGTCGGGGGCGTGCGGCGCGCCGGTGTACGCACGTTCCTCGAGCATGTGGATCAGGCGCTCGAGCCGGTGCAGCACGTTCTGCTCGGCGAGCAGTTGGTAGCGGTCCTCGTGCTGGAGGTCGCTCGCGTTCGCCACGGCGTCTGCATAGCGGCCGGGCGCGGCGTCGATGCCGCGCAGCTGGTTGGCCATGCGCCGCATTTCCCAGATGACCGACTTGCGGCCGGGCACGAGGTCGAGGGCGCGCTGCATGCGCTGGGCGATCGCCTCGGCCTGGACGGGGAGCGCGCGGTCGTCCAGCAACTCGACGCGTGCGGTCCGGTAGGGGGAGGTCGGACGCTCCTCGAGGATGCGCGCGCGCATCAGGCCATAGAGCAGCACGTCGTACTTGCCGGTCGGCGTCTGTTGTTGACGGAGCATCTTGCCGACGCAGACGATCGGGTGGATCGGCGGGCTGCCCTTGTAGTCGGCTTCCCAACCGGGCTTGAGCGTCGCGAGGGCCACGAGGCCGTCGTCCTCGCTCGCGTCCTCGATGAGTTTCACGTAGCGCTTCTCGAAGACCTTCAGCGGTGCGAAGCCGTCCGGGAACAGCACGAGGTTCGGCAGGGGGAAGAGGCGCACCTCGCCCCGGAAGTCCGATCGAATGGCCTGCATGTCGATGGGGGTGTGGTCCACGGCCCGAGTCTAGGCCCTGTTTCGAAAAGAGGCTCTACTGCGCCAATCGATCCTCTCACTGCGCCGGGCCCCAACCCGAAATCTCATCCTCAACGTGCAGAAGCACGCCTGCGGCGCGATTCCGGGTCGTGCTTCCGGCTCGCAGAGGTCTCGATCGGCTCGCGACGAGCCCATTCGAAACAGAACCTGGCCCAGCAAGCGGGCCATGCGGTAGCCGCTCACGGGTGCGCGGGCCGGGGCGCCGTGCCGAGCCGATAGCCCACCCCGAACACGGTCTCGATCAACCAGTCGTGCCGACCGAGCTTGCGGCGCATCGAGAGAACGTGCACATCGACGGTTCGATCGATGGCCTTCTCCCCGGGCTGCCCGCCGCGATCGAGCAGCTCGTGGCGCTCGAGCGCGCGGTCGCGGTCGGTGAGCAGGCGGCGCAGGATGTCGAACTCCGTGGGGGTGAAGCCGAGGGGCGCGCCCTCGAGGCGCGCCTCGCGGCGCCCGGGGTCCAGCGTGAGGGGACCGTGGCGGAGCGGTTCTGACGTCTCTTGGCTCGTGCGGCGAAGCACGGCCCGCACCCGGCTCAAGAGGAGGCGCGGCGTGAACCGCGGTTTGCGCAGGTAGTCGTCGGCGCCGGCGTCGAGAAGCATCGTCTCCGCGTCGTCGAGCAACTCGCCGGTGAGCACGATGATCGGCACGTCGGCCGTCTGCGCGTTCGCCCGGACGGCGCGGCACACGTCCAGGCCGTCGAAGCGCCGTCCCAGGTTGAGGTCGAGCAGCACCAAGTCGGGCCGGTCCGCGTAGATGCGATCGAGCGCGGCGGCCGGATCGGATGCCCCCGTGACCTCGTAGGCCTCGTCACCGCTCTCGAGGACCTCGCGCGTCATCGCCATGACGCCGGGCTCGTCTTCGACGACGAGAATCCGTTCCCCTGCCATGCGAGCTCCCCTCCACGTCCCATTCCACGGTTCGACCCTAGCACACGGCCGGAAGGGGCCGCCGTGAGTTGTTCAGGCGCCCTTATCATGTCCGCCCATGCGGCTCCGTCCCTCCGTCCTCCTTGCGTTGCTGTTCCTGATGGGGCTACCTGCCACATCGGCGAGCGCGGCCGAAGGCGCGTGGCCGTTCGGCGCAGGTGTGGGACCGATGGCGCGCCGCGGCGACTACTACAATCTTGGCGTGCTCGGCGCGAAGGCGACCGATGCCGAGGCCCAACCGGCGGCACCGATGCCCCCCGGCGGCGGCATGCGGCGCGGCAATCCGGCGGCGGGCGGCAACGACGATGGCCCCCTCAAGCTGCGTATCGAACTGCTCTGCCCCGAGGGCCCCGCGGCCCAGGGCGGCCTGAAGGTCGGCGACGTCATCGTCGGGGTGGGCCGCAAGGCCTTCAAGGAACCCTGCTTGGCGACGCTGGCGAGTGCGCTCACCAAGGCGGAGGCCGGCAAGGGCGTACTCACGCTCCTCGTCGAGCGGCCCGGAACCGAGAAGGCCGCGAAGGTCGATGTCACGTTGCCCATCGGCGGCAAGCCCATGGCCAAGCCGACGAAGGGCGCGGGCCGCACGCGCATCTTCGAGGCCGCCTTGAAGTGGCTGGCCGATCGCCAAGGCGGCGGCGGCGGGTTCAAGCAGACCCTCTCGGGGATGAACGGGTCCGTCGTGCAGGCGTCCGTCGCCGGGCTCGCGTGGATCGCGGGCGGCAGCAACCTGACGACCGGTCCCTACAAGGACAACGTGACGCGCGCCGCCGACTTCGTGATCGCGAACGCCGGCAGCCGCACGGCCATGCCGGGCGCGGGCGGCATGCGCGGTGGATCGAACTGGAACCAGACGAACTGGGGCGTTGCGCACGCCGCCATCTTCCTCGGCGAGCTCTACGGCCACAGTCCGAAGCCGAAGATCCAGCGCGCGCTCATCGGGCTCGGTGCGGACCTCGTCAAGCGGCAGGAGGTCACCGGCGGCTGGGCGCATGGCCCGGGTGGCCCGAACGCGCTCGGCTACGTCGAGCTCAATATCCTCTCGGGCCTGGCGCTGGCCGGTATCGGCCTCGCCGGCCAGGCCGGCTACGAGGTGCCCGAGGCGATGGTCGAGCTGGCCGACAGCTACCTCCAATCGTCGAGCTCGGGCGATGGCGGCATTGGCTACTCGCACAAGCCCGGCCAGAAGGGGCAGGGCAACATCGGTCGCACGGCCGGCTGCTGGCTCGGCTACCTGACGTTGGGCAAGGCCAAGTCCGGCTGGGCGGCGAAGATGAAGAAGTGGCTGGCGCGTGGCGCGGACAGGGTGTTCGGCGGCCATGCGAGCCTCATGCAGCACATCCTGCTGGGCGGCGTCGCCGCGCACGCGGTGGGGGGCAAGGCCGCGGGCGCGTACTGGAAGGTCATGCAGCGCGACATGACGCTCGCGCGCGCACCCGACGGCTCGCTTCAGCCGCGCCCGTGGCACGAGAGTCTCTCGATGAGCAGCAACTCCGACGTCACGTTCGGCGAGGTCTGGACGACGGCTGCCTGGGCGATCGTGCTGGGCTGCCAGCCCGAGAAGGGCGGCCGCCCGGGCTTGCCCTACTGGATGGGCATGAAGCGCACGGAGCGCAAGGGGAAGTAGACCGGTCACCTCGATCGGCCGTCGTCAGCACCCGTGTCGGTGTCCGTAATCGTCGAGGGGGGAAGGCAAAGGCAACGTCAAGGTCAACGTGTAGTGCGAGTGTGAGTGCGCTAGGGGGCGTGGGAGTTGGGGTGGGAGTTGGAGTGAATCGCGCCCCCCGGTTGCGAGGGGCTGGGGCGAGTCCTACTTCCCGCAGCGGTACTTGACCCCAATGCACAGCAACTCCCCGAAGGCCTTGATGCCGTCGAGGAACTTGATCTTCGAACCCGCCACGTCGCGCCACACCGGCAACGCCTGCTCGTACACGCAGACCCGCGTCCAGTAGGCCTTCTGAAGGCGACCGAGCCGGCCCAGCCGGGCCAGGATCTCGACGTCGAACAGCCAGCGGGAGTTGAACCGCGCCCGGAAGGCCCAGCGTGTACCCGTGTTGTTGCGAAAGAGCTTCGCGCCGCACTGCGTGTCATACACAGGCAGGTCGAGGGCAATCGACGCGAAGGTCGCGAACACGCGGCCCACGTAGTGACGCAGGGCGCTCCGGTGCACCTCGCTCCCGAGCAACTTCACGCGCGAGCCCATCACGAGATGCACGTGCGGGCGCTCGTCGAGCACCCGGGCGAAGACCTCGATCTGGTCCAGGGGCGTTGAGAGGTCAGCGTCCCAGTAGCCGAACGTCTCGGGCTGCCAGGTGAGCGCGTGCGCGACGCCGCGCCGCACCGCCTCCGCCTTGCCCTGGTTCACCTCGAGCGCAAGGACCTCGATGGCGCCGCCTGAGCTCGAGCGCAGCTCGTCCAGGATCCGACGGGTGCCGTCCGTGCTGCCGTCGTCGACGAAGAGCAGGCGCACGTCCGGGTACTCCGCCGCGTAGGCGAGGAACGCTCCGCGCGGGAGGCGTTCCTCCTCGTTGAAGCAAGGGACGACCACGACATGGCGCGGCTGCGGTGCGCTCGTCCCCGTCACGTCGATCAGCTAGGCGATCTGGACGGAGCCGAGGTCCATGACCTCTGTGTCGTCGTCGACCATGTCGCCCTTGAGCTCGTCGTAGACCTTGGACTTCGTCGTCTTGCCGCTCGCCGGGTCCGTGACCTTCAGGAAGACGTCCGGACGGTCCTCGAAGAACGAGTCCTTGTAGTCGGCCCAGCCGAAGCTGACCCGGAACCGGCCCGCATCGTCGGTCGTGGCGGTGCCGAGGTGGTCGTTCGAGAGCAGGTCCTTGTCATAGACCTCGACGGTTGCGCCCGCGATCGGGTTGCCGTTCGCGCCCACGATCTGGCCGGTAATGATCTCGCGGTAGTCGCCCATGGAATCTCCTGCAGGACTTCGGTCGAGATCCTAGCCCCCGCGCGGGATGCGCGCGACGACTACACTGTGCGGCGTCGAAACGGAGGACCTTGATGGCCCGCTACCTGCTGCTTGCGCCGCTGCTGCTGCTCCTGCCCGCCCTGCCCCTCGAGGCGAAGGGCGGCCCGGGCGCGAAAGAGGTCCAGCAGGCCATCACGTCGGGTGCGGCGTGGCTCACGAAGACCCACGCGAAGGGCTTTGAGACCGAGCGCAAGCATTCTGTGCCGGAGCTGGTCGTCCTGACGCTCAACCACGCCGGCGTGAGCCGCAAGGACCCGGTCTTCAAGGACGGCCTCGCGACGATCGTGGCTTGCGAGCTCGAGTACACCTACCGCGTCGCGACGCTGGCCATGACCCTCAGCCGCCTGAATCCCTACAAGTACCGGGCGCGCCTGGCCCACTGCGCGCAGTGGTTGGTGGACACCCAGCTGCCGGGCGGCGACTGGGGCTATCCCGGCACCGTACAGGGGCGGTCGCAGGCGACCCGTTCGATCAAGGTCAAGGCCCCGGTCACCGAGAAGCAGGCGGCCGGCGGGCCCAAGGCCGAGCCGATCGTCATCACCCGCAAGTCCGACGTGAAGAAGCTCGAAGGCGAGGACGGCGACTTCTCGAACACGCAGTTCGCCCTCCTCGGTCTGCGCGCCTGCCAGGACGCGCGCATCGATCTGCCTGCGGCTGTGTGGGAGAAGGCGCTCGCCTACATGGCCGACCAGCAACTGGAGGACGGCAGCTGGGGCTATCCCCACGCCGGCGACCGTGACGAGGGCGGCTACGCATCCTCCACCGCAGCCGGCGCGGCCGGCTGCGCCATCTGCTTGAAGAATCTCAAGAAGAGCTACAAGTCCCACTCGACCGTCAAGCGCGCCCTCGCGTGGTTGAAGAAGCGCTGGACGCCCGGCAAGAACGCCGGCATCGAGGACAGCGTGTTCATCCCGCCGAGCACGTGGCAGACCTATCATCTGTACGCCGTCGAGCGCGCGGGCCGCATCCTGGGCTTCAAGAAGATCGGCAAGCGCGACTGGTACGCGGAGGGTGCGCGCTGGCTGCTCAACGCCCAGAAGGGCGACGGGAGCTGGAACGTGACCGAGGGCGATACGACCGCCAGCCGCCCGCCGTACCTGCAGACGGCCGATACGTGCTTCGCGATCCTGTTCCTCACGCTGGCGACGCCGCCGCTCACCGGGAAGTAGGCGCATGCTCCGGTCGCTTGCCTTCCTCTTCCTCTTGGCCATGCTCGCGGTCCCCGCGCTGCACGCCGAAGACGGACCGTCCGACGCGCCGCCCGCCAAGGATGCGGGGAAGGCGCCCGTCAAGAAGGCGGCCCCGAAGCGCGTCCGCCGCGTCGGGCCTGTGTCGGCTGAGTTGCGCAAGGCGTGGAAGCTCGACCGCTTCTACCAGAAGCACGTGGACCTCCACGGGTTCCCGATCCTCGGTTCGCTGGGCGTGCGCGATCACGCGCTGCTCGAAGCGGCCTACATCATCGAGAGCATGCTCGCCGGCCGCAAGGACGTGCTGCGCGCGCTCGTCCGCGCCAAGGTCCGCTGCTGCGTGATGGCGCACAACGAGATGACGACCGCCGTCCCCGAGCACAAGACGCTGGAACCCGGGCGCTGGTGGGACCGGCGCGCGCGCGGCCTCGGCCCGAGCAAGGAGCGTCCGTGCATCTCGTGCGCGGAGGAGAACCTGCTGGGCTTCCCCGGAGATCCGTACTTCAGCGAGAGCATCCTCGTGCACGAGTTCGCCCACGCCATCGACCTGATGGGCCTGCGCACGATCGACGGCGAGTTCGCCCGCAAGCTGAAGGCTGCCTACGCGGCCGCGATGAAGGACGGTCTCTGGCGCGGGCTCCACGCAGCCGAGAACGCCGAGGAGTACTGGGCCGAGGGTGTGCAGAGCTGGTTTGGCACGAATCGCCCGCCCGACGCGCTGCACAACCACGTCGACACCCGCGCCGAACTCAAGGCCTACGATCCGCGCCTGGCGACGCTGATCGAGACGACGCTCCGCAACGACGGGTGGCACTACGTCCATCCGAAGAAGCGCAAGGACAAGGCCCACCTCGCCGACTACAGCCCGGTGGGCGCACCGCGCTTCACCTGGCCTGCCGGTCTGGATGCGTGGTACCGCCAGTACGAGGCCGACAAGAAGACCGGGGGCAACCGCATCGAGCTGAAGGCCCTACCGGCGGCCGGGGGCCCGCGCCGCTCGCCCGCGAGCCGCGAGGAGACGCGCGTGCTGTTTGTGAACGAGACGGCGGGCACGGTCGAGCTGTACTGGGTCGACCACAAGGGCGGCCGGCGCTCCTACGGGACGGTGAATGCGGGTGACAGCGCCGAGCGCAGCTCCCTCGTCGGCCACGTCTGGGTCGTGACCGACGCCCAGGGCGCGGATCTGGTCCGATTCGTCGCAGGCCGCAAGCCGGGCCGCGCACGGATTCGCGGCGCCCTGCGCTCCAAGTAGCATCACGCCTCGCGCCGCTCGTTTCGCTGGGGGGTGCGTGGGAGTGTCCGATCGATGACGTCCGAAGCTGCCGTCCATCACCGCCTCGCCGACTGGCGCGACAAGCTCATCGATCTCTCCCGCGCGAACCGGCTGCTGAACTTCCGTCCCTCCCGCGCCTCGGCGGTGACCGTCGTCGAAGAGGATCCGCGTGAGATCGCGGACCTCGTGCTCCGTGGCAAGGCCCTCTTCTTCGATCCGGAGGTGGAGGACGCCCAGCCGCTCACCGAGGGCACGCTGCGCACGGGCGACCAGCGCCTGCAGACGTCGTTGCCGGCCGAGCGCCTGCGCAAGGTCCTCACGCGCCTCTACCGCGAGTCGCGCGCCTCGATCGAGGAGCAGGGCTTCAACACGCTGCACCTGGCGGTGGGGGAGCTGACCTTCACCACCCCCGAGGATCCGGCGGGCTTCCGTGCGCCGCTGCTGTTGCTGCCGGTCGAGCTGCTGCGCCGCGGCGCGCGCGCCGACTTTCGCCTGAAGGCCTACGAGGACGAGCCGCGCGTCAACCCCGCGCTGCTCCTCAAGCTCTCGCGCGACCACGGCATCGACATCACGCTGCCCGAGAGCGAGGAGCCTCTGGGCTACGCGGCGGTCGAAGCTGCGTTCCAGCCCGCGCTCGCCGCGCTGCAGGACGCGCAGCTGAACGGCAGCGTCAACCTGGGGCTGTTCTCGTTCGCGAAGATCCCGCTCTATCACGACCTGCTCGAGCACGAGGCCGTGATCGCCGCGCATCCCATCGCCGCGGCGCTGGCGCGTGGTCAGCCGCTCGACCAAGGCGAAGGCGCCGCCTTGCCGCTTCCGCGCGAGGTCGAGGCAAGGCTCGGCGCAGAGGCCTCCTTCCAGATCCTCGACGCGGACAGCAGCCAGCAGGCGGCCATCCTGGCCGCGCGCGAAGGCCAGAGCTTCGTGCTGCAAGGCCCGCCCGGGACCGGCAAGAGCCAGACCATCGCCAACATCATCGCGGAGGCGCTCGCTGCCGAGCGCTCCGTGCTCTTCGTCTCGGAGAAGATGGCGGCCCTCGAAGTCGTGCAGCGACGGCTCGAGCAAGCCGGCCTCGGCGCGTTCTGCCTCGAGTTGCACAGCCGCAAGGCCAACAAGCGCGAGGTCGTCCAGAGCTTCGCGCGCGCGTGGGGCCAATGGTCCGACGCCGTCGGCGCGCCCGATGGGCGCCGCGCCGAGCTCACCGACATCAAAGCCCTGCTGGGCGCCTACGTCGAGGCCCTGCATGTTCCGCGTGGTGCCGCGCAGTACTCCGGCTTCGAGATCCTCGGGCATGCGGCACGCCTGCGCGTCGTTCCCGCGTGCCCGTTCGATATCGAGGACCCGCTGGGGGTCGATCGGCGCCGGCTGAAGGACATCGAGCGCCGCCTGCGCACGCTCACGCCGGTGCTGCAGGCCGTCGAGCCGGTCGGCGAGCATCCGTGGCGCGCGGCCCAGCGCAGCTCCCTCGGTGTCACGACCCTCGACGAGGTGCGTCGCCAGCTGAACCTCTTCCTCGGCGCCGTCGAGGCGAGCGCTCGAGCGGCCGGCGCGCTGCACGAGGCCCTCGGGCAGACCACGCCCGACACCGCGGCGGTTGCTGCCGGGACCGCCAGCGTGGCGAAGCGTCTCCTGCACACCACGCGCCCGCCGCGCGCATGGTTCGAAGATGCTGACTGGGCCGGTCTCTCCCCGCGCGTGAAGCGCGCCGTGGAGCAGGCCGTCGAGTACGAAATGGCGCGGGGGGGGCTGCTCGCCCGCTATCGGCCCACGGTGCTCGACCTCGACGTGGCCGACATCCAGCAGCGCGCGCGCCCCGGCGGCTTCGTGTTCGGCTGGTTCCGCCGTCGCGGCGTGCGCAAGCTCTTGGCCACGTATCTCCAGAGTTCCGTCGTCGACCTCGCCGACGACGTGCCCGCCCTGGCGAAGGCCCACGCCCTGAAGGGCGAGGTCGAGGCGGCCGACGCTGCGCTGCTCGCCGCCTTCGGTAACGAGTACGAAGGGCCGAGCGGTCACTTCGCCGGCCTGGCCGCCCACCTGGGGTACCTCGAGCAGCTACGCGCTGCGTGGCCCGCGTCGATGCAGACGACCGAGCAGGTGATGGCCGCCCTGGCCGGCCAGGGGCACGACGAACTGCGCGCGCGTCTCGAGGCAAGCGACGAGACCGAGGGCGAGCTGGCCTCGCGCCGCGTCGAGCTCGTCTCGGTGCTGGAGCTGGACGCGGCGCAAGCCTGGCCGGCCGGCTTCGACGCCACGTCGTTCGCGGCGCTCGAAGAGGTGGGCGAGACCTGGACCGAGCGCCTCAACGACCTGCCCGCGTGGCTTGCCTGGCAGGGCGGGCGCTCGCAGGCTGTCGAGGACGGGCTCGGGAGCTACCTCGATGCGTTCGAGCGTGGGGCGCTGCGCTCGGGCAAGCTGCTCGACGGCTGGTTCCGCATGTGGTGGCAGGCATCGGCCGACCGGCTGCTGGCGGACGTCGATGAGCTCAAGGTGTTCGATGGTCGCGCGCACGACGGTCACGTCGCACGCTACCAGGTGCTCGACAGGGAGCAGATCCGCGCCGCGCAGAAGCGTCTCGCCGCGCGGCTCAGGGCCTCGGTCCCGCATCCGAACGTGCGCACGGTGGGGGACAGCGAGGTCGGCGTGCTCAAGCGCGAGATCCAGAAGCAGCGCCGGCACCTGCCCGTGCGGGTGCTGCTCGACCGGATCCCGCAGCTGCAGCGCTTGCTGAAGCCATGCTTGATGATGAGTCCGCTGTCCGTCGCGACCTACCTCCCGCCGGACAAGCGCCAGTTCGACCTCGTCGTGTTCGACGAGGCTTCGCAGATCTGCACGGAGGACGGCGTCGGCGCCATCGCGCGCGGCAAGCAGGTCGTCGTCTGCGGCGACTCGCAGCAGTTGCCGCCCACACGCTTCTTCGAGCGCCGCATCGAAGACGACGAGGAGGCGCCCGAGGACGTGCTGGTGGACCTGCCGAGCATCTTGGACGAGTGCAAGGCCGGCCCCCTCCCGCAGATACCGCTCATGTGGCACTACCGCAGCCGCGACGAGAGCCTCATCACGTTCAGCAACCGCCACTTCTACGAGGACTCGCTCGTCACCTTCCCGAATGCGGCGCGCGACGCGCCGGACCTGGGCATCTCGTTCGAGCACGTGGCCGACGGCGTCTACCACCCGGGCGGCAAGGGCTCGCGCAGCAACCCCGCCGAGGCCGCTCGCATCGCGGACCGTGTGTTCGAGATCCTCGCGGAGCGCCCCGACGACACGATCGGCGTGGTGACCTTCAGCACGACCCAGCGCGACGAGGTGCTGGACGCCATCGATCACAGGCGCCGCGCCGTCGATGCGTTCTCCGATCGCTTCGACGGCGACGGTCCTGAGCCTGTGTTCGTGAAGAACCTCGAGGCGGTGCAGGGGGATGAGCGCGACGTGATCCTCTTCTCGGTCGGCTACGGCAAGGATCCCGAGGGTGTGTTGCGGCTGAACTTCGGTCCGCTCAACAAGGAGGGCGGCGACCGGCGGTTGAACGTGGCCGTCACGCGCGCCCGCAAGCAAGTCGTCGTCTACAGCTCGATCCTGCCCGAGGAAATCGACACGAATCGGGCCAAGGGCCGTGGGGCGCGTCTGCTCCGCGCCTATCTCGAGATCGCGCGGCGCGGGATGCAGGGCAGCGAGCCCTCGGCCCCCGACCCGGCGCTCGAGCGCTCCGCCTTGGCGGAAGCCGTCGAGCGCGAGATCCGCGCCTTGGGCTTCGAGGTGGATGTGCGCTTTGGCAACAGCGAGTTCAAGGTCGACCTCGCCGTGCGCGACCCCGACAACGGAGGCCGCTATCTCCTGGCCGTGCTGCTCGACGGCCCGGCCTACGCCGACGCCAACACCACGCGCGATCGCGAGCGCACGCGCTGCGAGGTGCTGGAGCGTCTTGGCTGGCGCGTCCATCGCATCTGGGCGCCTGATTGGGTGCGCGCGCCGCGCCGTGAGCTGGAGCGACTCGCCTCGGCCGTCGACGCCGCGCGCTCCGGCGAGCCGGCCCCCCGCGTGGCCGTGGTCGAGGACATGTCTGCTCAGGACATGTCTGCTCAGGACGTGCCGACGCCGGACGAGAGCGTCGACCTCCCGTTCGACGGCGATGCCGACGCCCCGCTGCCTGGCGTCGTCGACTACCGCGTCATGAACCTCAAGCTGCGCGGTCCCGCCGCGGAGTTTCACGTCGCGCCGCTGGGCCGCCTCGTCTCCGCCCTGGCCAAGGTGCTCGAGGTCGAGGGACCCATTCACGTGGATCAGGCGCTGCGGCGTGTCTCGGCGGCCTGGGGCATCACGCGCTCGACCAGCAAGGTGAGCGCGCGCTTCGAAGAGACGGCGGCCAAGCTCGTGGCCGACGGCAAGGGCACGCGCGAGGGTGCGTTCCTCTACTACCCCGGATTCGAGGACGCCGTCGTCCGGCGTCCGGCCGAGGGCGTGCAGCGCGACATCGATGAGATCGCGCCGGAGGAACTGCGCGCCTGCGTCCTGCTCGTGGTCGACGCCTACCTGGGCATCGCGCAAGAACCACTCGTGCGCGAGGTCGGACGCGCGTTCGGCTACCAGCGCCTCGGCGAGAAGATCCAGGCCACACTCGAGCCCGTAGTCGCCGATCTGCTTGCGCGCGGCGTGCTCGTCACCGAAGGCGATCGCCTGCGGCGTGCGCCCGCGGCAGCGGAAGCCGAGGTCCCCGACCCCGCGGCTGGCGAGGCTACAGAGGACGGACCCGCAGGTTCCTGAACTGGACCTTGGAGGTCGGTACGGCTCCTGAGGTGCCGTGCACCTGCAGGCCGATGCGGCCGCTCTCGCGGAACTCGCCGGCCTTCTCCGCGGGGAACGTGTAGTCCGTGACGAGCTCGTCGTCCAGCCAGACCTGGATGCGCATCGGATGGCCGGTGCAGCGCACACGCACGTCGTTCCACCCGTCCTTCTTCCAGCGCTGCTTGATCTCCGGGTTGTGCAGGTACCACCCATCGGCGTAGATGCCGGCGATCTCTCCCCCCGGGCGGTAGTCGAGGGTGACTTGCGCACCCTTCTTCTCCGGGCCCATGCGCAGGAAGATGCCCGAGTCGAACGGGTAGCCGATGAAGCATTCGCAGCGGAACTCGCAGTCGCGGTAGGTCTCCGCGGTGTAGAGCAGGCCGCCCTCTCCCTGGGGCCCGGTACGACCGACGATCACGCCGTCGGCCGTGCTCCAGTCCGCGGCGCCGTCGTAGCGACCGCCCTCGGTGACCCAGCCGTCAAGGCTCCTGCCGTCGAACAGGTTGGTCCAGGCGGCCTCGGTGGGCCCCTCCCGGCCACCGCAGGCCGCGACGAGCAGGGGGAGGAGCAACGGGAGAAGGAGGGCCAGGAGTCCAGTCCGCGTGCGCATGGACCGATCGTACCGAAGTGATGGAGAGAGGTCGCGGCGTCATCCTGGACACCTTGATCGCCGGCACGGTCGGCGGGCTGCTGTTCGGCTTCGTGCTTGGGCACCGCTACGACTACGTGGGCCACTTCCTAGCCGGCTACGGCGGCACGCTGCTGCTGCTGGCCACGCTCGTGGTCTGGCGCGGCGCGCCCGTCGGCTGGAGCGCGGTAGGGATCACCCTGGTCTCGATCGCCATCGGCGCGGCCATCGAAGGCAGCATCTTCAAGATCGCGATCTTCGATCCGGTGGACTTCGGTAACCAGAGCCTGGGCGCCGCGCTCGCGTGTGCCTGCGTCATGGCGCGGCCGCTGCCGAGGCGTCGCGCCCTGGGTCTCTACGGGTTGGCCGCGGCCTTCCTGCTCGCGGGGTTCGTCCTTGCGTTCAGCTAGCTACGCCATCCTGCTGCTGATCACGCTGCTCGGCACGTTCAACCTCTGGCATGCGTGGCAGCGCACGGCCATCCCGCTTGCGATCCACGGCACCGTCGAGCGTGTCGAGGTCCGGCCGGAGAAGCACCCAGGACGTGACGACGTGCACCTGGTGACGATCGACGGACGGACGTGGCATCTCGACCCGCTCGTGGGCAAGCGCCTCGTTCGCGGCGACGCGGTCCACAAGCTCGCCTACGACCGCACGCTCGAGACGCCCCGCGGCACGGTCCAGCTCGAGCCGTCGGCCGACGTGCGCGGCATGCTGATCGTGCTGCCGGCGCTGCTGGTGCTTGCCATCGTGATGCTCTGGCGGCGGCGAGAACCCGACGCTACTTCGTAGGCAGGGCCCCTACTTTGTAGGCAGGGCCTCGAGCCGCGCGAGCAGCGCCGTGACGTCCTTCATGACGGTGTGCGATGCGACGAACTCTCGCAGGGCAGGCAAGGCGGGCCGGCCGATGGCAAGGAGCGCGCGCAGGGCGACCGCCCTCTCGCCTCCGGTCCAGGTCTTCCGGCCGAGGATCGCGATCAGGGACGGGACGGCCGGCTCGGCCTTCACGCCGTAGACGGCAAGCGCGTGCGCCGCGTCGCGGCGCACGGTGCCTTCGTCGTGATCGAGCAGCCGGATGATGGCCCACATGGCCTTCTCACCCTGCCGGTTGGCCTGGTAGATGGCCTCGAGGCACTCCCTCGCGATGCTCGTGTTGCGGCTCTCCAGCCCACGCACCAGTGCGGGCACACCCTCGGCCCCGAGCCTCTGTGCCGCGCCGACGAGGCGTGTCTCGCCGCGCGTCGCGAGCGCCTCGCCGAGTGCGGGCACGGCCGGGGCGCCCACCCGGACGAGCAACTCCGCCGCGTGTTCGTGGTTCCAGATCGTGCGCGACGTCGCGGCTTCGATCAGGGCGGGCACGACATCGACCTTCTTGTAGCCCGTGCGGACAAGGGCACGCGCCGAGGCGCTGCGTACGGCCTCGTCCGGATCCGCGAGCAGCTTGCGCAGTGCGGCGTGGGTTCCCGGGACCGCCTTGCGGATCTTCTCGATGCCGCGGGCGGCGGCCGCGCGGACGGCGCCGGCTCTGTCTCCGAGGGACTTCGTAAGGAGCCGCGCCCTCGTTTCCACGTCGGTCGACGGGACGTAGGCGATCATGCGCGTGACGATCCGCCGAGCCCAGTACAGCTCGTGCTCGAGCAGGCGCTCGAGAGCCGCGAGCCCGCTCGGCCCCATGCGCGACAGCGCCGCCGCGGCCTGCAGGCTGGACTCCGGATCGCTGACCAGCTCGACGAGCCAGGGGATCTGCGCGTGGGAGGCCTCGCCCAGGTCGGGCAGGACCGCGAGGACGGCGCTCCGTAGATTCTCGTCCGCCTTGCCGAGCTCGACGAGCCGCCCCAGCGCACCGGCGGCCGACGCCTTGTGGGAGCCGAGGCTCAAGATGGCTCGGCTCCGCACACTGTGTTCGCTGTCCTCAAGGGCTGCGATGAGCGCGGGTACAGCCAGCTTCGAGGGCACCGAGGGCTTCGCCAGGCCCCCGACCGCCATCCAGCGCTCGCGTGGCGTGCCGTTCTTGGCCAGCGCCACACGCTTCGCCGTGTCGCTGGGCAGCACGACAGCTGCGCCGGACGGGCCCGGAGGAACAGCCGACGCAAGCGGCGGCCGCGCCGGGGGCAGCGGACCCGCCAGCATGCGCTTGCCTTCCGGCCCCATGCGGGCGAGCGCCGCGAGGGCCGCCTTGCGAATGCCGGGATGCCGTCGGCCCAGGGTTCCGTAGACCGCGGGGATGGCCGCCCCCGCCTCCGGGCCGATGCGCCCTACGGCTTCGAGCGCGGCCTCGACGATCCCGGTGTAGCTGTCCGTGAGCATCTGCCCGATCTTGCGTAGGTGCGGCTTCGACGTGGCGCCGCGCTCTCCCAGCAGCCGCACGGCCCAGACCTGATCGCCGGCGCCGTGAAGGGAACGCACGAGGTGGGGGACGGCGGCGTCGCCGATCGCACGGATCAGTTCCGCCAACCGCTCACGGCGCTTGTCGTCCGGCAGCACGATGTCGTCGAGAAGTCCGGGCACGGCCGCCGCGGCCTTGGGCCCCACCTTCTCGATCACCGCGGCAGCTTCGTCGAACTGCTTGTTGTTGCCGTAGCGCAGCTGGAACATCCACGCGTCGAGCGTACGCCCCTCGAGAGCGGGCGCGAGGGCGGGCTCGTCCTCGGCCCGCGCGGCGGGCAAGGCGACGAGAAGAGCGAGCGTCAGGGCGAGAGCGATGCGCATCCGTCCATTATAGAGCGCGCGACGGCGCTCCGCGCCAAGACCGGCTAGAGGACGTAGCGGATCGTGTCGTCGGCGCCGAGGCGCTCGTAGACGCTCAGGCGATGGGTCTCGTCCTCCACCACGAGGGCGAGTCGGTAGCTCACGTACTTCCCGGAGCTGCTCGCACGCGAAGCCTCGAACGTGTGCTCCAGGTCGCCGACGATCTCGAGCGCCAACGTGCGAATCGTGTCCGCGCACGTGCCGACGATGCGGTAGCTCCACTGCGTGGGGTAGCTGATCTCGGGCGTCTGGTCGTCGAAGGTGCTCACGCAGGGATGGTACGCGCTCGGTGGGGGAGCGGGTAGGGTGGGCGGGAGCATGCGGACCTACCCCAAGCCCCCGCTCCGTCGCGTGATCCATGGCATCTGCGGGCTCGTCGTCGGGTTCTTTTCCGGCCTGCTGCTGGGCCTCGAGTTCAGTGACGTGGGATTGTCAGACCCGACCAGCCACCCGACCGACGGTTGGCCTTGGAATCTGGCGGGAGCCATCTGTGCGGCCTCGACGCTCCTCTGGGGCGTGCTCGCCGCGCTGTACCTCGATCGGTTCTGGGATTGGTGGATCGACAGCTAGGTGGGCGTCCAGCCACCGTTCGTGGTTCGATGGGGGCGTGAACCGTACGACTGTCGAAGACCTGCTGGACCGCGTCCGCCGCGGCGACCTGGATGTCGCCGACGCGACGGATCAACTCGCGGGCGTCGTGCCCGGTCTGGACCACGCGGCCGAGCGCGTCGACGGCATCGCGCACCTCGATCACCACCGCGCGCTGCGCTGCGGCTTCCCCGAGGTCGTGTTCGGTGCGTCGAAGACGCCGACCGATCTCGTCGCGATCGCGAAGAGCATCCTGGAGCGCAGCGAGACGTTGCTCGTCACGCGGGTGGACAACCAACGGGCTGCGGCTCTGAGCGCCGCGTTTGAGGACGCCGAGCATCACGTGCGCGCGCAGGCGGTGACGGTGCGGCGCGGCGAGCGCAAGCCCGGCCGGCCGGGCTTGCTGATCCTCACGGCGGGCACGGGTGACGTGCCGGTCGCCGAGGAGGCGCGCGTCACGGCGGAGCTGATGGGGCAGGCGCCGGAGGTCGTGCACGACGTGGGCGTCGCGGGCTTGCACCGGATTCTCGGCGAGAGCGAGCGGCTGAAGGCGGCGCGCGTCGTGATCGTGGCCGCGGGCATGGATGGGGCGCTGCCGAGTGTCGTCGGCGGCCTCGTCGGCGTACCCGTGATTGCGGTGCCGACGAGTGTCGGCTACGGCATGTCGCTGGACGGCCTCGCACCCATGCTGAGCATGATGAACGCGTGTGCCCCGGGCGTGTGCGTCGTCAACGTCGACAACGGCTTCGGCGCCGGCTACCTGGGCGCGTTGATCAACGGCACGTAGTCCGATCCTGAGCTGACACCGCTCGCCCCGCTCGGCCGTCGTCAGCACCCGTGTAGGGGCGGCCCGAGCTACGGCGCAGCCGGAGCGGGTGGCCGCCCACACCCGCCTGCGGTCGGCCTTGGGCCATGGCGCCACGCCACCACCAGCCGACCCATGCCTCCCTTCGCCCGGGGAGGTCTTCAGGTCACGAATGTCGAACAGAATTCCCGGTCTCGGTGTCTCTCGTCGGCATCCAACCCTCCGGGCGCTTGGATTGAACGTTAGATCGGCGGGCGCCTCTTCCCCCTACACCGGAGGTTCGTGATGAATCAGATTCCCCTCGTCGTGGCGTGTGTCTTCTTGATGGGCCTCGTCGGATGTGGTGGCGGAAGCGGGAGCGGAGGATTCCTCGGACTTGGAGACGGTGTCGGTCCGGCTCGGGTCGTCCTCGGGGTCGCCGGGAAGTTCGCGATCCTCGCGAAGTCAGGCATCTCTACCGTGCCAAATTCCGAGGTGACGGGCGATATTGGTGCGAGTCCGATCGATCAGACCGCCATCACGGGGTTCTCGGAAACGATGGACGCCTCGAATACCTTCTCGATCTCATTCCAGGTGATCGGACAGATCTACGCAGCTGACTATGCTGCCCCCACACCCACTTACATGATCGCGGCAGTCAGCGACATGGAGGACGCCTACACCGACGCCGCCGGGCGCATGCTGCCCGACGCTACCGAGCTCGGGGAGGGCGAGATCGGCGGGTTGACTATTGCCCCCGGCCTCTACAAATGGGGTACGGATGTCCTGATCTCCACGGACGTCACTCTCTCGGGCGGACCGAACGACCGCTGGATCTTCCAGATTGCGGGCGGCCTCACCATGGCATCTGCGAAGAAGGTGATTCTGGCGGGCGGCGCGAGGGCGGAGAACATCGTCTGGCAGGTCTTCGGCTCTGTCGCCATCGGCACGACCGGGCAGTTCAAGGGGGTGGTGCTGTGCCAGACGGACATCAACCTGGGCACAGGCGCCTCGGTGAACGGCCGTCTGCTGGCGCAGACCGCGGTCAACCTCGACCAGAACGCAGTCACCGAACCGGCCCCGTAGTCGTCGCCACCTGGCCCCGCCGTGGCCCGCACCTGCGACCAGCCCGCAAAGGACCCGGCCGGCAGCGCACGCATCTACGCCTAGTACCGAAGCATGCCGCGTCACAAGTTCACCAGTCGGTGACGTTGGGCGCCTGTGACGTACTGAGTCTCGGACGCGCCACGGTCGGCTGCTACTCCGGCAGGCCCCACAACACCCAGGCCGCCCAGTAGTACGGATGCTTCCACTTCTCGTGGCCGCGGACGAAGGCTTGTGCCTGCTTCAAGGCGGCCGCGGCGCCGACGCCCTTCCCCTCCTTGGGATTCCAGAGCTCGTAGAACTTCACCATCAAGGCCTGCGTGGCCTCGTCGTCCACCTTCCAGAGTGAACAGATCACGCGCGGTGCGCCCGCGAACATGAAGGCGCGCGTGAGACCGAGGATTCCCTCCGTCAGGTAAAGGCGGCCCTTGCCCGTCTCGCAGGCGGAGAGGAGAGCGAGGTCGGACGGGATCTTCTTGCGCATGATCTCGAGAGCGGAGAGGAAGCCGTCGTTCTCGGCGTCCGGGGTGAGCGCCAAAGCTGATAACTGCGGCCGTTCCGCGTGCACAAGACCATGGCACGCAAAGTGAACCGCCCGCCAGCGCTCCTGCGTGCCCAACACCTCATCGAGCTGCGCCTCGGAAGCCTTGCTGCCGAGGAAGCGCACGTCACCGATCGCTTCGACCTCCTTGCGGGTTGCCGGGAGGCGCGCGAGGCGCTGGAGGCTGCCTGCACGCGCTGCGGTCGCACCGGGACGCGCCGTGGCCCCGTAGACCGGGTCGCCGAAAGCCAGCACTCTCTTTCCGCGAGCAGCCGTGGCCTGCCTGAGGAGACCGAGGGTCGTCCCCGACGGCGCGTAGGCGACCTCCTTGTCGGGCATCAGCAGGAAGAATGGAACGTAGCCAAGGATGCCCATCGGCGACACGAGCACGCGCTTGACGTCCTTCGGAAGCTCCAGTCGCTCGATCACGAGCGCGCGCAGGGCAGACACCTTCGCCGCCTCGACAGACATCGGGCCCGAGAGAAGTGCTTCGGCTGCGGCTTGGATGTCCTTCGACGGAGGCAGCGCGATCGCGCGGGCAGACGCCTTCCGAACGACCAGCGCGACACCCTCACCGTGGGCCAGCGCGTAGTAGACGAGCGCCTCATCCGCCGCGAGATTGCCCTGGATCGTGGACAAGCCGTCGGGCTGCCCAAGCGTGATCGCCGCCGAGCGCTTCTGCTCCCGTTCGACTTGCCGCGCTACGCGGCCAACCACGGCCCTCGCGTCGTCCCACTGCTTGCGCGCACTTCGAACGGCTCCGAGCGAACCGGTGCGATGCGCCCGCCTGTACGCATCCAAGGCGATTCGCGCAGCCCCTCGCGCATGGTTCAACGCCGCCAGACTCTCACCAGGGATCGTGGCCCTCTCCAGGGCGCTGCGTGAGCCGAGGGACTCGCGCAGCGAGCTCGCGCGTCCCTGCTCCAGGAACAGCAACAAGGCGGGGACGTCGCCCGCGCGCAGCGCTGCCCTGTACGCGACGTCGTACACATCGAAGTAGGACTCGCGCGCGGCGGCCCCCTCGCCTTCGGCCAAACCGGTTCCCAGGTCCACAACCTCGGCAAGGGCCTTCTTCACCCAGGCCACGGACTCCGCCGCCTCCCCTCGTTCCAGCGCCAACCAGGCCAAGCCTGCGTGGAGGCGGGCCGTCGCGTCGCGGCTCTGCACCACGTCGGCGAGTTTCAGCGCCTCCTCGAACGCGGTACGGCTTTGCTGAAAGTCACCGCGCTTGCCGTGGACGATGCCCATGTTCGAGAGCGCGATCAGTTCCGCGCGCTTGTCGTTGATGGCGCGGCTGATGGCGCGTGCGCGCGAGCTTGCCGCCAGCGCTTCAGGCAGGTTGTCGAGCCCCAGGTGTGCGTGGCCCGTGTTGATCAGGGCGACGCCCAAACTCAGCCGGTCGCCGATGGCCTCGGCAATGGCGGCGCTCTCGGCGTAGTGCTTCAACGCAACGTCGGATTCGCCCAGCGTCTGCATCAGCATGCCGAGGCTGATCAGGGTCCGCGCGATGCCGGACCTGTCCTCGGTCGCGCGCTTGATCTCAAGCGATCGCCGGAAACACTCCCGCGCCTCCTCGTAGTTGCCGACCCGCTCGAGCACCACGCCCATGTTGGTCAGGGTGTTGGAACTCTCAGGCCGCATCTTCAGACGCTGCTTCAGCTCGAGCGCTTCGACGTACTTCGCCAGCGCTTCCGCATGGTCGCCACGTTTTGCATACGCTTGCCCCATCGCGTCGAGCGTGATGGCAGCACCGCGCTGGTCACCGAGTGCGCGTTCGGCGATCAGGACTTGCTCGTGAAGCGCCAACGCTTCGCCGTAGTACCCCAACTGCATCTTGATCTGGGCGATCACGCCCTGGCTCTCCTTGATGCCGTGCTGCGCTCCGAGCCGCTGACGAATCTCGAGCGCCTCGCGGAGGTGCTTCAAGGCCTCCGAATGCTCGGCCCGCTTCTCGTGCACGCACCCCAAGTTGTGCAACGTCCTGGCGAGGCTCTTGGCGGCTCCCAGCTTGCGCAAGAGAGCGAGAGCTTCACGCTGCCGCAGTAAGGCTTCTTCGAACTCTCCGAGATCGAGGTGAGCGTTGCCCAGGTTGCTGAGCGCCGTTGCCAGACCTGCTTCGTCGCCGAACTCCCGTGTCAACCGGATGACCTCGGCGTAGCCCTCAACGGCCTTGCGCGCCTCGCCCATCGTGTGCTGCAGGCCGCACACGTTGAGGAGGGCCTGCGCGATCTTCAGGCCATCGCCCAACTCGCGCTCAAGCGCCAAGCGGCGCGTCCACATCCGAACCGCCAACTCCCGCCGACCCGCCTTGAATGCCTCACTTCCGGCGATGTGCACCACGAGAGCGGCGCGCTGCAACCAACCGAGCTTCACGGCGCCATCTGCTGCGCGCGTCAAGACCTCAGCTCCTTCGTCGAGGCGGCGGAGCCTCAGGAGCGCGACGCCGTGAGCGGACACGATGCGGACGCGCAACACGGAATCGAGCGGCCCCGCCAAGCCGCTCGCCAATTTGATCTCGGCTGCCGGATCCCTCCGTGCGCCGGCGGCTCGCATGTCCGCGAAGACCCTGCGGGCCTCTTCGTCCGGTTTCTTGCCGCGCTGTGAATCGACATAGGCCGACAGCTTCGCCACCGCCTTCCCGGAAGGCGCCGCCTTGGCGAATGCAGCCGCCGCGTCGTTCGCACCGCGGGCACCGAGTTCCTCCACGACGAGCCAGGGATCGGGCGAGGGCTTCTTGGCGAGAGCCTTGAGAGCCTTCTCGTCCTTTCGCTCAAAGGCCGCGAGCACTTCGTCGGCGCCCTGAACCGACGCTGGCTTTCGCTTGTCTGCTGCAGCGGTCCCCAGGGTGAGCACTAGGCAGACGAAGACCCCGAGCGCTGTACGCATCGTTATCCGGATCGGCGGGAATTCGCCGGAGCCATTTCACGAAATCGGCTGTCGAAGGGCAAGGGGGAGCACACCGCGCGGCGAACTTTCACACGGTTCGGTACGCAACTGCGCTTGGTGTCAAGCGTCCTGGGCCTCTACCCTCAGCCAAGCAGGAGTGATGCGATGCATAACCTCGAACATCTGTTTCTGGTCGGCGAGTTCGCAGAGAGATCGCGTCTGCTGTCAGGGCTGACGCTCGAGCAAGTGACGGTCCGGCCGGCGGGCACGGCGCACTCCATCTACGACGAGCTATGGCACCTTGTGGGATACCAGCAGAGCATCATCGAGCCGAGCGACGCACCGCCCGGCGACCGGTACCCGACCGCGCCGCCGGAACACGAAGACGAATGGCACCAGCTGGTGCAACTGTTCCTGACCGGTGCTCGAGCTGCAGCAGACTTGGGACAGGCGCCGGCGCGACTGGCCGCCGAGCTCGAGCCCGGCGTGACCTTGGCTGACGAACTGAACTGCGTGGCTGTGCACAACGCATATCACTTCGGCAGATCGTTGCGTTGCGCCAGCGGATCGGCGCGTGGCCGCCCAGAGCGACAGATGCGTCGTGAGTGCGAGTACGGAGCCCGGCAGTTTCCACCGGAACCGGGAGGCCCTGCACCGCGTGCCCGTGTTGGTGGAATCTGCCGGCCTTCTCATGGAAGCCCGGAATAGTTGTTCGAAACTCGCGTGCGACCCTCACCACTATCGAACAGAATTCCCGGGCTCCGTATCACCCCGTGACGGAGGAGAGCCAACCTTCTCATCCCATCTCCGTATCCCCGAAGTAGGCGAGAGCGCCCCTACGGCAGGGGCGGGGACCACAGGGCGATCTCATTGCGCACCCCGGCCCCGATCGCGGCTTGCGAGATCTGACGCGCCGCCGCAGAGCCGTCACTCGGCGCGACGAAGACCTCGAACACACCGTCCGTGTTCGCGTCGGCGCGGTAGACGACCTGGGACGAGTCCGAGGTGAAGCACCGATCCGTTACGTGTCCACCGGCCGTGAGCGGGCCGCTCAGCTTCACCCGCCCGGTATTGTCCGGCAGGATCGCGTAGAGTTCGAACGACCCGCCCGGAAGCTCTCTGGCCGAGTAGACGATGCGTGAGCTGTCCGGCGCCCACTGACCCGGGCCGATCGAGCCGTCCAAGGGGAGGTCCGCGTGCAGCTCGACCGCCGCCGCGCCGGTCGGCCCGGCGGTGTAGAGGCGTGAGCGCATTCCGCTTTGATTCACGTCGTAGAGGATCTTCGTACTATCGGGTGCCCAGAACCAGCTCAGCGTGCCCACGTCGCCTCCTCCGAGCGCATGGTTGACCCGCACGTTGCTCGCGCCCGTGGGCAGGGAGGTGTAGAGCTCATCGACGCTCTGGGAGTCCTGGTTCGCCGCGTACGCAACGCGCGAACTGTCCGGCGCCCACGCGAAGTTCCACACGAGCTTGCCCGAGTTGGTGGGAAACGGTGTATGCAGGTTGGCACGGGTCCCGCCGGCGGCGGGCACGGTGAAGCCGTCGATGCTCCTGAAGTCGTGGTTGATCATGAAGGCGAGGCGCGAGCTATCCGGCGCCCACCGGAAGCCATTCTCGACCTCATCTCGGGCAACGAGCGTCCCACTCACCTCGGCACTCCCTCCACCGGCAGCGGGTGACGTGTGAAGCGTGGTGTTGTCCTGGCTCGCTCCCGTGCCCATCGCCAGGAACGCCACACGCGAGCTATCCGGCGCCCACCCGACCGCATCCAACACGTTGGCGTTCGCCGGCAGTGGCCCGTTCAGCTTGACGTTTCCGGTGCCGTCCGGCAGGGAGGTATAGATCTCGTTCTTCCCGACGACGTCCTGGTCGGCCACGTAGGCCAATCGCGAGCCATCGGGAGCCCACTCGATCGAACTGAACTCCACGCCGCCGCCTGCAGCGATCGGACCATTGACCTTCCGGTTGTCCGTCCCGTCGCTGCGGGACGTGAAGAGCTCCGAGACGGCAGCATCCTGGGTGCCCCAGTAGGCGAGGCGCGTGCCGTCCGGCGACCAGCTGCGGTTGCTGAGTAGCCCCGCCTGGTTCAGGCCCGTCAGCAGGTAGACCTGGCCGCCGGCCTGGAGCGGTCCGTTGGCTTTGACCGGCGTGCCGCTCCCATCGCTGTTGGCGATATAGATCTCGAAGGTCAGGTCGGTGTCCTGGTCCGCGCGGTAGGCGACCTTCGATCCATCCGGGGAGATCGTGAAGTGCGTCACGTTGCCGCCCGCAACGAGCGGAGCCGAAAGCTTGACTGGAGCGGGCGCGCCCGCGGCCAGATCGGCGCGGAAGAGTTCCTGGACGCCTGCGATCACCTCGGCGATGTAGACGACGAAGCTGGCCGCGCCGACGCGAACCAGCATGGTGTCCGAGCTCGTCAGGCCGCCGTCGTCCGTCGCGCTGAACTCGAAGGTCAATGTCTCCGATCCCACCGCCGCCGCCGTGAACGTTGCGGTGTCCGTGGCGCCGCCCGTCAGCGCCACCGCGGAACCGCCGGTCTGGGTCCAGGCGACTGAGACGACCGTGCCGTCCGTGTCCGCCGCCATGCCCGACAGCGTGACGGCCGCGCCGTTGGCTACGTCTTGATCAGCCCCGGCATCGGCTGTCGGGGCGACATTGACACCGCCGCCGCCGCCGCTACCGCCGCACGCCGCCAAGACCATGGTGAACAGGATGCCCAGACCCAGCACTCGATACAGACCCATCGATTGGCCCCCTACGCAGCAGGATCGCCGCCAGTACTGACCACGCATTTAGCCGCTCGGGCGGCTCATGGAAAATCCAAGAACCGCGGCAGGGACGCCGGTGGCCCGTTTGCCGGCCATGCCGAGGTACCAAGCTGGCTTGTTGCCCGGACGTTGGCGGGCGTCGCGAGGCTGGCGACGAACCTGATGGGGAGAATCCAGTCTTCCCATGGAAGACCGGCTCCTCAGGTAGCGAGGCCTGTGCACGGGTGCGGCATGGCGGCACGAAGCACGCGCGCGAATCCCGTACGAGCTTACCGCACTCCGTATCTCGCAGAACTGCGAATCGTGGACGACCTTGCCCGCCTCCGTACCAGCGGCGAAGGGCCGCTGACGGCGCGCGCCGCCTGACGTGGGCCGGCGAGGTGGTTGGAATTCCCTATCCGCACCCGAGCCGGCGTGATCCATGAGGTGGAGACGTAGGACGGGGCACGTCACCTAGCCGTAGCGACCCTCGATGTAGTCCGCCGTCTCCTTGTTCTTGGGTGTCACGAACGTCTCGTCCGTCGGACCGTGCTCCACGACCTTGCCCATGAGCATGAAGATGCACTCGTCACTCGCGCGGCGGGCCTGCGCCATGTTGTGCGTCACGATGACGATCGTGTACTTGCCCTTGAGCTCCCAGATCAGCTCCTCTACGGCTGACGTTGCCGCCGGGTCCAGGGCTGAACACGGCTCGTCCATGAGGAGCAGCGTCGGCTTCACCGGAAGCAGGCGGGCGATGCAGAGCTTCTGCTGCTGCTCGAGGGAGAGGGTGATGGCGGGACGCTTGAGGATGTCCTTCACGGCATCCCACAGCAGCACCTGCCGCAGCACGTCCTCGACGATGCCGTCGTGATCCTCCTTGGTGACGCGCTCGCCCTTGGGCGTGTGCAGGCGGTGTCCGAACAGGACGTTGTCGCGGATCGAGAGCGGGAGGGGGTTCGGGCGCTGGAAGACCATGCCGATCTGCTTGCGTACCTGCACCAGCTCGACGCCGTCGGCGAGGGTGTTGTGGCCGCATACCTCGATCGTGCCGGTCGTGCGCACGTAGCCGAGCCGCTCGTTGATCCGGTTGATCGCCCGAAGGAACGTGGACTTGCCACAGCCCGACGGACCGATCAGGGACGTGATGATCCCCTGCTTGATGTCGAGATCGACATCGAAGAGGGCCTGGAACGTTCCGTACCAGAGGTTCACGCCACGCGTGCGGATCGCGAGGTCGGCCTGCAGGGCAGTGGCACTATCCAAAGCGTCCCTCCACGTAGTCCACCGAGCGCGGATCTTTCGCGCGCCCGTCGAAGAAGGCCTCGGTCTCGGCGACCTCGACGCACTCGCTCATGAGGAAGAAGGCCGTGCGATCGGCGAGTCGACGCGCCTGCTGGACGAGGTTCGTCACCAGCACGATCGTGACTTCCTTCTTCAGCTCCTTGAGGACGTCCTCGATGCGCATTGTCGTCACGGGATCCACGGCGATGGAGAACTCGTCGAGGAGCAGCAGATCGGGATCCTGAGACAGCGCGCGCGCGATCGTGAGCCGCTGTTGCTGACCACCGGAGAGCAGGCTCCCAAGGGACTTCAGGCGGTCCTTCACTTCGTCCCAGAGCGCCGCGCGCGTGAGGCAGCGCTCGACGATCACATCCAGCTCAGCGCGCTTCCTGATACCGCGCAGGCGTGGCGAAAGCGCGACGTTGTCGTAGACGCTGAGCGGCAAGCCCACCGGCAAGGGGAATACGACGCCAATGCGTCTGCGCAGGGCGTAGAGATTCCGGATCTCGCGGACGTCGCGGCCGGCAAATTCGATCGTGCCGTCCACGGACATCGCGGGGGTGAAGGAGTCCATGCGATTGATCGCACGCAGGAACGACGTCTTGCCGCTGTTCGCGGGACCGATGATCCCCAAGATCTCGTGCTCCCGGATCTCGAGCGAGACGTCCTTCAGTGCGACATGCGCACCGTAGCGAACCGTGAGATCTCGCACGGCGACCTTGGCGTCGGTGACGCGCGCGACGGTGTTGCCTGCATCTACCACTTCTTCTTGCCTCTCAGCCACATGCGGAACGAGATCGAGATTGCGTTCATGGCGAGCACCATGCCGATGAGCACCAGCGCCACGCCGTACGGCATGTTCGCCGCGTGCTCGGGCAGTTGCACCTGGGTTGCCATGGCGTACAGGTGCAGTGACAGGGCCATCGTCTGGTCCCCAACCCCTTCGGGCAGGAACGGGAGGAAGATCGCGGCGCCCGTGAACATGATCGGCGCCGTCTCACCGGCGGTGCGCGACACCTCCAGGATGACGCCCGTCAGGATGCCGCTGATCGAGTTGGGCAGGACGACGCGCCGGATGGTTTGCCAACGCGTTGCGCCCATGTTCCAGCAGGCCTCGCGGAAGGCCTGCGGCACCGCCTGCAACGACTCGCGCGTTGCGACGATCACAACGGGCAGCGTCATCACGGCCAACGTCAGGCTGGCCGCCAGGATGCTCGTGCCGAACTTGAAGAAGTGCACGAACGCGCCCACACCGAACAACGCATGCACGATCGAGGGCACACCGGCCAAGTTGATGATGGCCAGGTTGATCGCGCGCGTGAACCAGTTGTCCGGTGCGTACTCGCTGAGGTAGACGGCGGCGGCCACACCGAGCGGCACGGAGGCGAGCAGCGCGACCGTGACCAGCCAGACGGTGCCGATCAGCGCGGGGAAGATGCCGCCGGCGGTCATCTCGTCCTTGGGATCGCTGAACAAGAACTCGAAGGAGAGGATCGGGCCGCCCTTGACGATCAAGACGGTGAGAATGACGAGTACGGGCACGATCAAGAGGAGCGTCATCGTCAGGAAGAGCGTCTTGACGAGGCCCTGCTTGCGCCGGTTGACGGCATTGAGATCCGTGGCGTCAAACATCGGCTACTTCTTCCGGATGCCGCGCACGACGAGGTCGGCGGTCAGGTTGATGACGAAGGTGACGAGGAAGAGCAGGATCCCCAGCGTGAACAGCGCTCGGTAGTGATCCGACCCCGGGACAGTTTCTCCGAGTTCGGCGGCGATGGTCGCGGTGAGCGCACGGACGGAGTCGAAGATGCCGCCCGGGATGTTGATCGAGTGGCCGCTGGCCATCAGCACAGCCATGGTCTCGCCGAAGCCGCGCCCCACCCCGAGCAGGACCGCAGCGACGAGGCCGTTGCGCGCGGCGGGCAAGACGACGCGCCAAATGATCTGCCAGCGCGTCGCGCCCATCGCCTCGGCCGCCTCGCGGTAGGTGTCGGGTACGGCCTTCAGCGCGTCTTCGGCGATCGTCGTCATGATCGGCGCCGCCATCAGCCCGAGGATGATGCCGGAGTTGAGGATGTTGAGGCCCACCGGCACGTTGAAGGTCTCGATGATGAGCGGGTTCATGATGCTCAGACCGATGAAGCCCCACACGACGGAGGGGATTGCGGCGAGCATCTCGACCAGGATCTTCAGGATCTCCCGCGTCCGTCCCGTCGCGAACTCCGCGATGAAGATGGCCGCGCCGAGCGAGAACGGGACGGCAATCAGCATCGCCAGGCCCGTTACGCTAGCGGTACCTACGATGAGCGCGAACGCGCCGTATGTGGTCTTGGTCTCGGACGTGGGACGCCAATTCGGCGACGTGAGAAACTCCCAGATGTCCATCTCACCGGTGATGAAGGGCAGCCCCTCCTTCGTGATGAAGACGAAGATCCCGACGATCAGGACGATGGCGGAGATGCCGCCCACGAACATGAAGACCTGCATGCCCTTGTCGACGAACCAAGCGAACGTGCGGCGATCCAGATCAGGCAGCGTGCTGGGGGTTGATGCGCTCACGGCTAGTCCGCGTCCTCACCGCGGAGCTTCTCCATGAGCTCACGCGTCTTGAACGCGACCTGCTTGTGCACCTCGGCCAGCACCTCGTCGGTGACGGGCCCGTCGGGGGCCAGGTCCCAGTCCAGAAGGACGGTCTTGAAGGGCCTCTCCGCTAGGTGCCCGTGGAGGCCCGTGCCGAGGTTGACGATCACGTGGTAGTCGTCCAACTCGTCGTGCGTCGTGGGGAGCGCGACGGGACGGGCGTGACGGCTGGGGATGCCCTTGCTCTCGAGAAACGCCTCGAGGGCGGGCTCGATCGCATCCGCGGGCGCCCACCCGGCGCTGGCGTAGGCGCCGCTGTTCGGGAAGCCCTTCGCGGCCACGGCCTCGGCGAGCGGGCTCCAGCAGCTGTTCGGGCCATCCACGAAGAGCACGCGGTAGAGCTTCGGAGCCTTCGTCTTGCCGGTCACGGCGAAGACGGTCTCCTCGCAGATGTTCTTCGCCTGGTCGCTGATGCGCTCGAGCCGCCGGAACACCGTGAGGAGGGCGAACAGGTCGGCTATCGACCGTGACTTCTCCTCACCCTCGCGCAGCAGGTCGAACCAGACGCGCTCGAAGCTGCTGTCGACCTGGGCCGCCATGCCCATCGTGCCGCGGGCGTGCTCGGCGTCGCCGTCAATGAACGACCTCAGCGCCTGCTTCAGCATGCCGATCGACTGCTCGCTCATCAACTCGACGTCGCGCGCGACGATGTCGGACACGGGCTCGGAGAGCTGGACGGTCTCACGGGCCATCTTCGCGGCGTAGTCGCCGATGCGCTCGATACCGATCGTGAGGCGCAAGACGCTGGAGATGAAGCGCAGGACACCGGCGCTAGGCAGATGCCTGGCGACGAACAGGTGGCACTCCTTGTCGATCGCGCGAATGGCGCGGTTGATCGGCATGTCGCCCAGGATCGTCTCGGCCGCTTCCGCGCGATCGAACGCGAGGAGCGAGCGAGACGCCCGCTGGACGGCGACCGTGACGGCCTTCCCGACGGCCTCGACCTGGTCGCGAATGGCGTCGAGGTCGGTCTGCAGACGTTCTTCGTAGTGACTCACGCGTCCCTCCCCAAAGACAGGATGGCGGACCGCCGCGCGGCGGTCCGCGTGCTCAGATCGGCCGTCTACTTGACGGGCGCGTAGCCCTTGCGCTTGATGATGGCTTGGCCCTCTTCGCTGAGGATCCAGTCCAGGTACACCTTGGTCTCGCCGGTGGGCTCGCCGTTGGTGTACATGAGCAGCGGGCGGGCGATCGGGTACGTCCCGTCGACAGCTGAGGTGACCGTGGGCGTCACGTACGGGCTGTTGGCGTCCCTGGCCACGTCAGCCAGCTGCACATGCTTGGTGGCGTAGGCGAGGCCGCTGTACCCGATGCCGCAGGGTGTGTTCTCGACGGCGTCGACGACGTCCTTGCTGCCGTGCAGGTCCTTGGAGCCGAGCTTGAAGTCACCCCTGCCCATCACGGTCTTGCGGAAGTACGCGTAGGTACCCGAGTTGTTCTGGCGGCTGAAGCGCACGATCTCCGCGCTGTCGCAGCCGGGCACCTCGATGCCGAAGTCGCGCCAGCTCTCCGTCGGTCCGCCGTCACCGTAGATGTCAGCGAGCTCCTTGAGCGTGAACTTCTTCTTCGGGTTGTCCTTGTGGAGATAGACGGCCAGCGCGTCGTAGCCGACGACCCACTCCTTGGGCTCGATGCCCTTGGACCTTGCGAGCTCGTATTCCTTCGGCTTCATCTTGCGGCTGGCGTTCGCGATGTCGACGGTCCCGCTGATGAGCGCGGCGATGCCGGTGCCGGAACCGCCGCCGGTCACGGCCACAGCCACGGAGGTCTTCTTCTTGGCGTAGGCCTCGGCCCACGCCTGGGCCACGTTCACGAGCGTGTCGGAGCCCTTGTTCTGGATCAGGGTGCGGTCCCCCTTGCCGCCGCAGGCGACGAGCAGGCCAAGGGCTGCGAAGCACAGAACCTTCAACGCGATGTTCGTGGTCATGTCGGTCCACTCCTCATTGAGCCACGGCCCCTTGGAGCCGGGCCAAGCCGGCGTGGTCCGCGAAGCGGCGCGCCGGTGATGCCTCTCGAATGGGCGTGATTCGACCCGAGGCCCGTAAAGCTGACGTGAAGACGGCGTCAAGCTTCGGAGATCGGCAGTCGCCCGGGCGTGGCTGGTGGCACGGGCGGCCCTGCCTTCAGCTGGAGGTGGGCCCTGCGTCGCTGAAGCGGTAGCCAACGCCTCGCACCGTCTCCACCACGTTGCGCTGCTCGCCCAGTTTCTTGCGGATCGAGCGGATGTGGACGTCGATGTTGCGTGCCACGCGGATCGCTTCGGTCCCCAGGACGCGCCGCAGCAGCGTGTCGCGCTCGTAGACCTGACCCGGCCGCGAGGCGAGGAAGTAGAGCAGACGGAACTCTGTGGCGGTGAACTCGACGGGCTCGCCCTCGACCCGGACCTCGTGCCGCGCCGGGTCGATCTCGATGGCCCCGCGCCGCACGGGGCGCTGAGGCGCCTCGTCGGCCTGGCTGGAGCCGCGCCGCAGCACCGCCTTCACCCGGGCGATGAGTTCCTTCACGCTGAACGGCTTCGGGACGTAGTCATCCGCCCCCACGCCGAAGCCGACCACGATGTCGGTCTCCTCGCCCTTGGCGGTCAGCATGATGATCGGCGTGGCGCTGATCCGCGGCTCCTGCCTGACGAGACGGCAGATCTCGAGACCGTCGAGATCAGGCAGCATCAGATCCAACAGGATCAGGTCCGGCTTGCCGCTGCGCGCGGCCTCGAGCCCGTCCCGGCCGGTCCTCGCGGTCGAGACCTGGAAGTGCTCCCGGCGCAGGTTGTAGGCGAGCACCTCACAGAGGTCCCGCTCGTCTTCCACCACGAGGATGTGTTCGCCGGACATCGCACGTCCCTACCGACGGGTTCGATCGCCTCCCGTCTGCGCCCAGGATAGGTGCTTGCGTTCCGTGGACGCGACTCCTGTTGGAGGGTCCGGCCGCGCGCTACTTCGCGGGCAGCGCGACGCGGAAGGTGCTGCCCTGCCCGGGCTGGCTCTCGAGCTCGATCACCCCATCGAGCGCTTGGACGAAGTGCTTGACGATGGCCAGGCCCAAGCCTGTGCCGCCGACCTCACGTGACCGGCCTTCGTCGACGCGGTAGAAGCGCTCGAAGATGCGGTCGTGCTGGTCAGCGGGGATGCCGTAGCCTGTGTCGGTGACCTCCAGGAGCACCCTGGCGCCGTCCCTGTGCAGCTCAACGCGCACCCACCCGCCCCGCGGCGTGTACTTGATCGCGTTGTTCAGGAGATTGCCGGAGACGCGGCGGACGGCTTCGGCCTCCCCGTTGATGGTCAGCGGCTCCGCGGCGATGTCGACCTTGATCCCGATGCCGCGCTCGCTGGCCGCCGCCTGGCAGTCGTCCAGGGCTTCGCGCACAGGACCGCGCATGTCGAGCAGATGGCGGCCGGCAAGCTCGCTGCCTTTCGTCTCCAGCCGAGAGAGGACGAGCATCTCCTCCACGAGCTCGCTCAGGCGATCGCTCTGGCTCAGGATGCGGCCCAGGAAGTTGTGCCGTACGTCCGCGTCCATCGCGGGGTCCTCGAGAATCGTCTCCGCCATGCCTCGGATCGACGCCACGGGGGTCTTCAGCTCATGCGAGGCGTTCGTGATGAAGGTGCGCCGGATCTCCTCCAGACGCCGCTGCTCGGTGATGTCGTTGAGCACGAGGATCGCGCCGTGGGCCGAGCCGCCGTCGGTCTTGAGCGGTGACGCGTGCAGGAGCACCGTCCGGATCTGGCCGTCGGCGGGCAACGAGATGACGTCCGACCGCATTTCGCCGCGCTGCACCGCGCGACGGAGCGCCGCCGGCGCCTCGAACGGCAGCAGCGCGTCCCAGACGGGCTGTCCGCGAACCTCCTCGGCCGCCAGGCCCAGGATCTCGCAAGCCGCGTCGTTCACCCGAACGACGCGTGCGTCCTCGTCCACGGCCAGCACGCCTTCGGTCATGCCACTCAGGACGGCGGTCACCTCGCGCTGATCGTGCCGGATCGTGGAGATCTCACGCTCGAGGTTGGCGGCCATCTCGTTGAAGGCGCGCCCGAGATCGCCGATCTCGTCCGCTGCCGAGGCACGCACGCGCCGGCCGTGGTCGCCGGCGGCGACGGCCGTGGCGGCGTCACGCATCGACCGCAAGGGGCGCGAGAGCCTGCGCGCCACGAGGAAGGCTCCGCCGAGCCCGAAGAGCAGAGCCAGACCCGCCCCGCCCAGGATCGTCTCGCGCAGCCTCGCGAGGCGGCTCTCGAGTTCGACGAGCGGCAGGGCGCCGCGCACGTAGCCGCGAAGCGTGTCGCCCTGGCGTAGGGCGCGGGCCATGTAGAGCATGGGCATCTGCAGAGTGTCGCTGTAGCGCTGGGCACGTCCTGTCTCGGCGTCCTTGCTCCCCAGGACCTCCGGCCGCGTGCCGTGGTTGTCCATCCGTGCAGGCGCCTCGGACGAGTCCGCGATGACGACCCCATCCGACGCGATCAGCGTGATCCGCGTACCCGTGCGCTCGGCGAGATCGCGCAGGCGTCGCTGCAGCGGCTCCGAGGGGCCGGCCGAGATGTCGTCGGCGAAGACCTCGCTGAGGATCTCGAGGTGCCCACGCAGGATCGCATCGGCTTGACGCTCTACATCGTCCCGCACCCGGCTGCTCGCGAGCCAACCGGCGAGCAAGGCCGTCAGGCCGATCAGTCCCACGATCGAGCCGAAGAACTTCCAGAAGAGGTTCACTCGGAACACAGCGCTCTCCACGGCCGACCCGCGTTATCCACGAACCGAAGGGACTCCGCAACCACGTGCCGGGAGCGTTCTACAGCCACCGTCCGGCCGGGCCGTAGCGCTACGAGCCGAGCGCGCTTCGGGCGCCCCTCCGCGAGCGCTGACGACGGCCGATCGGCCGCTTCAGCTGCTCTTCGCCGTCGCGGCGGCGCCGCGGATCATGTTGCGGAAGCGGCGGAAGAGGTGCTGGGCGTCGTGCGGGCCCGGTGCGGCCTCGGGGTGGTACTGGACGGCGAACGCGCGCAGCTCGTCGCTCGCGATGCCCGCATTGGTCATGTCGTTGAGGTTCGTGTGCGTGGCCTCGAACACCGTGCCCGCGATGCTGTCGGCCTCGACCACGAAGCCGTGGTTCTGGCTCGTAATCTCGATGCAGGCCGTCGCGTGCTCGCGCACGGGATGGTTCGCGCCGCGGTGCCCGAACTTGAGCTTCGAGGTCTTGGCACCGGCGGCCAGCGCGAGGATCTGGTGACCGAGGCAGATGCCGAAGATCGGTACCTTGCCGAGCAGCTCGCGTACGGTGTCGATCGCGTACGTCACAGCGGCCGGATCACCCGGGCCATTGCTCAGGAACACGCCGTCGGGCTCGAGCGCCAGGATGTCGGCGGCGGACGTGTTGGCGGGCACGACCGTCGGCAGCATGCCGAACGTGACGAGCGAGCGGAGGATGTTGCGCTTCGCACCGAAGTCCATCGCCACGACCTTGAGCGGCGCGAGGTCGTCCTCGTCCGTCGCCTGCGGCATCTCGCACCAGCGCTCAGGCCAGGCTTCGTCCCACTGGTAGGCCGCGTCGCAGGTGACCTTGGCCGCGAGGTCCTGCCCGGCCATCGAGGGCAGCGCCTTGGCCTTGGCCAAGAGGCTCGCTTCGTCGAGGTCGACGCTGGAGAGCACGCCGTTGATGGCACCGTCCACGCGCAAGCGGCGGGTCAGCCGGCGCGTGTCGACGCCTTCGATGCCGATCACGCCCGTGCGCGCGTACCAGTCGGACAGCGACTCGTTCGAGCGGAAGTTGCTCGCCACGGGCGAGAGCTCGCGCACGATCATGCCTTCGATCCACGGCCGGTCGGACTCGTGGTCCTCCGGGTTGACGCCGTAGTTGCCGATGTGCGGGTAGGTCATGCACACGATCTGGCCGGCGTAGGACGGGTCGGTGGCGATCTCTTGGTAGCCGGTCATGGCCGTGTTGAAGACGACCTCGCCGGCGCGCTCACCGGGAGCGCCGAAGGCGCGGCCACGGAACACGCTGCCATCGGCCAGGACAAGAAGGGCGGGGCGTTCGTTCGACATGGCTGGGCAGGGTACCCGGTGCCGACCACGCCCTGAAACGGCGGGCGGACCGTGTGGCGGCGTCCCGAGCCCGATTTGGCCGCGAGCCCGGAGCCATTCTGGCGGATCGAGGGCTGGGACCGCTAGACTGGGCTTTTAACCGGGGAGTTCCCGCCATGCCTGTCACCTGCGTGTACGGGATGCAATGGGGCGACGAGGGCAAGGGACGCATCGTCGACCTGCTCGCCGCCGAGTCCGACTTCGTCGTCCGCTATCAGGGCGGGGCGAACGCGGGCCACACAGTGATCGTCGGTGAGGAGAAGTACGTCCTCCACCTGCTGCCTTCGGGCGCGATCCAGCCCGCGACGATCAACGTGATCGGCAATGGCGTCGTGGTCGACCCGTGGGTCCTCATCGAAGAGATCGACGAGCTGGCCGGGCGTGGGATCAGCCTGGACGGCCGCCTGCTGATCAGCGACCGCGCCCACGTCGTGCTGCCGCATCACAAGACGATGGACCAGGCGCTCGAGGCCCTGCGCGGCGCCGACGCGCTGGGCACCACCAGCCGCGGCATCGGCCCGGCCTACGGCGACAAGTTCCGCCGCGCCGGCATGCGCGTGGCCGACCTGCTCAAGCCCCACCGCTACGAGGACCTGCTCCAGGCCAACACCGGTGCGTGGAACGCGATCCTCGACAAGGCCGGGCTGGACCCGATCGACGTTGCGTCGGTGATCGAGGAGACGCGCGCCGTCGGCGAGCGGCTCCGACCCTACGCAGCCGACGTCACGACCATCCTGCTCGAGGCGTGGAAGGCCGGTCGCCCCATCCTGGCGGAGGGCGCCCAAGGCTTCGGCCTCGATGTCGACCACGGCTCCTACCCCTTCGTCACGTCGAGCACGACGGGCCCCGCCGGCGTCTCCGCCGGCACAGGCTTGCCGCCGCGCGCGCTCGATCGCGTCGTGGGTATCGTGAAGGCCTACACCACGCGTGTCGGCGCCGGTCCCTTCCCCACGAAGGATACGGGCCCCGCTGGGGTGCATCTGGCCAAGGCCGGGCATGAGTTCGGCGCGACGACGGGACGTCCGCGGGACTGCGGCTGGTTCGACGCCGTGCTGGCGCGCCGCGCCGCCTTCACCCAGGGCGCGACCTCCGTCTGCTTGATGAAGCTCGACTGCCTCTCCGGCATGGACGAGATCAAGCTCTGCACCGCCTACGAGCTCGACGGCGTGCGCGTCGACGCGCCCCCCGCCTGGGCCGGCGACTGGGAGCGCTGCGAGCCCGTCTACGAGTCCTTCGCCGGTTGGACCGAGGACATCGGAGGCGCCCGCCGCTTCGAGGATCTGCCTGCCACGGCGCAGACCTACGTCCGGCGCATCCAGGAGATCCTGGAGACGCCCGTCGAGGTCATCAGCGTCGGCGCCGAGCGCGAGCGCTTCATCCCCCTGGTCGAGGGCATCCCCGTCGGGGTGTAGCGCATGCGCTCCGAGCGCACCAGGCACCATCGTGGCCAAGAGCATGCCGACGCACGCGTCGCGCGCGCCGGAGCCCGTAGTTGTAAGCTGCTGGGGTGAGCCGCGTACGTGAGCGGGCGAGACGAGCCACCAGGGGACGCGATGATCGGACCTGCAAGCCAGAGCGGCGAAGCGACCCCCAAGGGCGCGAGCGACACCAAGGCGCGCCTCATCGGCAGCGCGATCGTGCTCGCCGTGATCGGCGGCGTGCTGGCGATCCAGGCGTTCACGGGCAGCGCCATCGGTACGCACCTCGTGCTCGCCGCGTTCGGCGCGGTCGCGGGGGCTGAGGTCGCCCTGCTGTTCCGGGCGGCCGGGCACCGCGTGAACCTCATGCAGGCCGGCATCAGCTGTGGCTTGCTGTGCGCCGTCGGCCTCGTGGGGGACTGGCGCGGCGACTACATGACGGCGCGCGTCCTCGTGCTGCTCGGGCTCCTGCTCTGGGCGCTGTTCGAGCACCTGCGCGACATGCGGCCCGAGGCGCTCACGGAGATCGCCTTCCGCCTCGTGCCCGTGCTCTACATCGGCTTCCTGCTCTCGTTCATGGCCGACTTCGCCGGCGACTGGCGCTTGATCCTCTGGATCGTGCTCACGGCCAAGGTCAGCGACATGGCCGGGTGGGCGATCGGCAAGCCGTTCGGCAAGCACAAGATGATCCCCACGGTCTCGCCCGGGAAGTCGTGGGAGGGCACCATCGCGGGGCTCGTCGCCAGCGCGATCGCGGCGACGCTGCTGCCGATCCCGCTCGGGCTCTTCGACGGACGGCCCTACCCCTGGGCCACGCTACCGATCTTCGGGCTGCTCCTTGCGGCGGCCTCGATCTTCGCGGGCATCACCTGGAGCGGCTGGAAGCGCCGGCTGGCCGCCAAGGACTCCAGCAAGCTCATCCCGCACATGGGCGGCGTCACCGACATGGTGGATTCCCTGCTCCTGGCCGGACCGGCAGCGCACATGTGGTTCTGGGCCGTCGGTTGGTAAGCCCCGCGGACGGCGGCTCCAACACGCACTAGGCCCAGGCCCGGCGTCGCGCCTACACTCCCGCCATGCCGACCGAACGCATCCCCGAGGCCCCCGAGACCGCCCAGCGACTCCTCTTCGGGCCCATGGACCGTCATCTGCGCGCCGTCCGCGAACGCTTCGGCGTCCGGATCAGCGTGCGCAGCGACGTGTTGACGCTGGAGGGCACCGACGACGACGCCGTCCAGGAGGTCGCGCGCCGCGTGAAGATCGTGCTCGCCCGCGCGGCCCGGCCCGGAGAGCCGACCGCGGAGGAGATCGAAGACCTGCTGATCGGCGACGGCATCGAGACGCAGGCGCGCAAGCGTCCGCCGCGCGCTCCGCGTGGACCTCGCGGTGGCGGCCAGCGTCCGCCGCCCGGGCTCTCGGGGCCGGCGCCCAAGCGTGCGCGTCCGCGTACGAAGATGCAGGAGGCCTACCTCGAGGCCATCCGCAAGCACGACGTCGTGTTCGCGATCGGCCCGGCCGGTACCGGCAAGACCTTCCTCGCCGTCGTGGAGGCCGTCGAGGCCCTGCGCGCCGGTCAGGTGAAGCGCATCGTCCTGACGAGGCCCGCCGTCGAGGCCGGCGAGAAGCTCGGCTTCCTGCCCGGCGACTTCCACGCGAAGATCAATCCGTACCTGCGCCCGCTCTACGACGCGCTCGGCGAGCTGATTCCGTGGGGCGAGGTCCAGCGCTACATGGACGCGGACGTCATCGAGATCGTGCCGCTCGCCTACATGCGCGGGCGCACGCTCAAGAACGCCTTCATCATCCTGGACGAGGGACAGAACACGACCACGGCGCAGATGAAGATGTTCCTGACGCGCCTCGGCGACGGCTCCAAGGCCGTCATCAACGGCGACATCACGCAGGTCGATCTTCCGGAGACGACGCGCTCGGGGCTCGTGGACAGCATCCATGTGCTCGAGGGCACCAAGGGGCTGTCGATCATCCGCTTCGGCGCGCACGACATCCAGCGGCATGCCCTCGTGCAGCGCATCGTCGACGCCTACGAGAAGGACGACGAGCGCCGCGCGGCCGAGGACGGTGCCCGGGGCTCGTGAGCGCGCAGATCGAGATCAGCGTCCACGACACACGCGTGCCTGGCGGCCGGCGCCGGCTCGAGCGCGACCTGCGCCGCCTGGGCGACCACGCGGCGGCCAAGACGGGCGGGCCGGTGGAGCTGTCCTTCGCCATCCTGGGCGACGAGCAGATGCAGGCCGTGAACCGCGACACGCTGGGCCACGACTACCCCACGGATGTCCTGAGCTTCCCCATGGCCTCCGATCCGGTCCTGGTGGGGGAGGTCCTGCTTTCGGCCGACACGGCTCGCCGTGAGGCGGCCGCGCGAGGCCATCCCGCGTACGATGAGCTTCTGCTCTACGCCGTCCATGGCGTCCTGCATCTGCTGGGTCATGACGACCACGATCCGGCGGCGCGGCGACGGATGCGGCGCGCAGAGCGGGCGACGCTCGCCGCCCTGGGGATCGCCCCCGTGTTCGGGCGCCGCGCCAAGCGCTGAACCCTTCGACCGTCTCTTGGAGAGTCCCGTGGAAGCTGCCGACGACCGCCTGATCCCCCGGATCCTCGAGAAGGGCCTCGCCACCCAGGAACAGATCGACGACGCCGTGAAGGTGCGCAACCACCTGGCCGAGATGGGCATGCGTCCGCGGGGTGTGGCCGAGGTGCTCTTCGAGAAGGGCGTCATCGAGAAGGACCAGCTCGAGGAACTCCAGCGGGAGGACCGTCGGGTCGAGGGCAAGGAGCAGATCGCCGGCTACCGCTTGGAGCAGAAGCTCGGCGAGGGTGCGATGGGCTCGGTCTTCAAGGCGCGTCAGCTCTCTCTCGACCGCGACGTCGCGATCAAGGTGCTCGCGCCGCACCTCAGCGAGGATGACGACTACGTCCAGCGTTTCTTCCGCGAGGCCAAGGCGGTCGCACGCCTGAACCACACCAACGTCATCAGCGGCATCGACGTCGGCGAGGCCGGCGGCGTCAAGTACCTGGTCATGGAGTACGCCGACGGCATGACCGTCGGCTCGCTGCTGAATCGCGGCGGTGCCCTGGACGAGGAGCGCACGCTCCAGATCGGCCTGCAGATGGCCCGCGCCCTCGATCACGCGCACCGCAACAACCTCGTGCACCGTGACATCAAGCCCGACAACATCATCATCACGAAGGATGGCGTCGCGAAGCTGTGCGACCTCGGCCTGGCGCGCATGGAGGCGCACCAGGGCGATGAGCCGACGCGCATGGGTACGGCGGCCTACATCAGCCCGGAGCAGGCGCGCGGCGACACCAACGTCACCGAGCGCACCGACCTCTACAGCCTCGGCTGCACGCTCTTCCACATGCTCACGGGCCGTGAGCCGTTCGTCGGGGACGACGCCTCGGCCGTGCTCGCGCTGCACCTGACGGAGGAGGCGCCGTCCGTGCGCACCTACGATCCGACGATCAGCGAGCGCGTGGACTTGATGGTGCAGACACTGATGGCGAAGGATCCGCGCGATCGCATCAGCAGTGCGAAGGACCTGATCAGGAACTTCGAGGCCGCGTTGCGCGATGTGAAGGGCGCCCGCGGCGCCGCCGTCGCGGGTTCGAGCGCTGTCTCGGCCGCGCCGCGTGCGCCGAAGGCTGCGCCGCCTCCCGCTCCTGCGCCGGGCCCGTCGAGCGGTGCGCCCGTGCGCCGTCGCCGCGGCCGCAAGCGCATGTAGCTACGCGTCAGCCGGAAAGGGTTCGACGCAGCCAGCGCCACCAACGAACGCTAGGCGTTGTTCTCGTCGCCGGGGGTCCAGTTGCGCTTGACGGGCTTCACGACCAAGCCGCGGCGAAGGAACTTCGCGGCGACCTTGATGCGGACCACGCGGCCGTCGACGACGGCGCGCACACGCTGGATGTTCGGCTTGAACTTGCGGAGCGTCCTGCCGGTCGTCTTCTTGCCGATACCGCCCTTGGCCTTGGCCAGACCGCGCCGGGCGTAGGTCCGGCCGGACGTGGTCTTCTTGCCGCTGAGCTGACAGACGCGAGGCATGGCACTTCTCCGAAAGGGCGGCGCAGGCCGCCGGCGAACGGGGAAGATTAGGCGATCGGGGGGCGCCCGACAACGTTTCGCGCCCCCGAAGCCTGCCTGTGGGCCCGAAATGGGCTCCGGGAGGCACGTTGACACTCCGGCGAACCAGAATGCCCCAGGAACCGGAACGATGGCCCGCTGGAGCCAAGTCTTCTTTACAATCCGCCGCCAGATGTCCTCCCACCCTTACACCCACGTCGATCCCGCCGGGCTCCTCGAGGACCTGAATCCGGGGCAGCGCGCGGCCGTGACGCATCCCGGCAAGGCCGTGCTGGTGATCGCCGGCGCGGGCACGGGCAAGACACTGGCGCTGACGCGTCGGGTCGGGTGGCTCGTCACCCAGGGCGTGCCACCGCACGGCGTGCTCGCGATCACGTTCACGAACAAGGCGGCGGATGAACTCAAGCGCCGCCTGGTGCAGCTGCCCGGCGGCGCCGGTGTGTGGGCCGGCACGTTCCATCGCTTCGGTTCGTTCCTCCTCCGGCGCCACGGCGACGACATCGGGATCGATCCGCGCTTCACGATTCTGGATCGCGACGATCAACTCAGCATCCTCAAGGCGATCTACAAGGACCTCGATCTCGACAAGGGCACGCTGCGTCCGCGCGACGCGGTGGCGATGATCTCGCATCGCAAGAACGGCGGCGGCGGGCGACCGCCGCTCGACCTCACGATGCAGGGGCTCGCCGCTGCGTTCGACGCACTCTACGACGCCTACATCGACCGGCTGCGCGGCGCCGACCTGCTCGACTTCGACGACCTGCTGCTCGATGCGGTCCGCTTGCTGCGGGAGTGCAGCGATGTCGCCGCTCTCTACCGACGTCGCTTCGAGCACGTGCTGGTCGATGAGTACCAGGACACGAACCTCGTCCAGCGCGACCTGCTGAAGTTCCTCGTGGGGCCTGAGCAGCACATCACGGTCGTCGGCGATCCCGACCAGAGCATCTACCGCTGGCGCGGGGCCGTCGTGCGCAACATCCTCGACTTCGGCGAAGACTTCGAGGGGGCCGACCAGGTGTTGCTCGAGCGCAACTACCGCTCCACCGGCAACATCCTCGCGTCGGCCGAAGCCGTCATCGAGCGCAACCGCGAGCGGCACGCCAAGCGCCTGTTCACGGAGCGCGAGGACGGGTCGCCCGTCCAGATCGTGCGCTGCCGCGGCGGCGAGGAGGAGGGGCGCGCCGTCGTCTCGCAGGTGCAGGCCTGGGTCAAGGCCGGCCGCCGCTTGGACGAGATCGCGATCTTCTACCGCGTGAACGCGCTCTCGCGTGGCATCGAGCTCGCCCTGAACGAGCGCTCCGTGCCGTACGTGGTGGTCGCGGGCACCGAGTTCTTCCAGCGCAGGGAGGTCAAGGACGCCCTGGCGTACGCGCGTCTCATCACGAACCCCCGGGACGAGGCGGCGTTCCTGCGCGTCGTGAACATCCCGCGGCGGGGCGTCGGCGCCGCGAGCCTGCAGAGGCTGCGGGACTACGCGATCCAGCACAGCATGGCGCTGACCGACGCTCTGCCGCACGCCGAGGCTGCGGGCGTCTCGAAGCGCGCCCGCGGCGGACTGGACCGGTTCCAGGGCTTGCTGCAGCGCGTGCGGGCGATGCCGCGGTCACCCGTGGCCGGTGTGCTGGAGGCACTGCTCGAGGGCAGCGGGTATCGAGCCAACCTCGAGGACAGCGGGGACGACCTCGACCGCAGTCGGCTCGAGAACGTCGACGAGCTCGTGGCGTACGCGCGGGAGTTCGACAAGCGCGAGCCGGAGGGTGACCTGCAGGCCTTCCTCGAACGCGCCGCGCTGGTGTCCGACCAGGACGGCTACGTCGGCGGCACCGGACGCGTGAGCCTGATGAGCGTGCACGCAGCCAAGGGGCTGGAGTTCCCGTGCGTCCTGATCACTGGCGCGGAGATGGGCTACTTCCCGCACGCGCGCAGCCTGGGGGAGGACGCGGGCGAGGAGGAGGAGCGCCGGCTGTTCTACGTCGCCATGACGCGCGCGCAGGACGAGCTGGCCATGACCCACGCCATCCGCCGTCAGACCTACATGGGCGAGGAGCACCGCGCGCCGTCGCCCTACTTGCTGGACATCCCCGCGGGCCGTCAGGAGCGGCGCGACCTCGTGTCGTGGAGCAGCGCGGGGAGCCGTTCGATGTACGACGATCCGGCGCCAGCCACGTCATTCGAGCTCCCGACCGACGACGTGGACGTCGTGCGCGAGACGGGCTTGGGCCTCCAGGCGGGCGAGCGTGTCCTGCATCCCTATTTCGGCAAGGGCCGCTTGGAGTCCACCTCCGGGGCGGGAGAGGAAGCGCGTGTGACCGTTGACTTCGATGTCCACGGAAGGAAGCAACTCCTGTTGCGCCACGCACGTTTGGAGAAGTTGTCGTGACCACCAAAGGCACCCGAGAACTGAGCACCGCGAGCAGCGACGGACCCGTCCTGGTCTACGAAGGGCCGGACGGAGCCCAACGCTATGCCGTGGGCGACAAGCCCGTGCTCATCGGCCGCGGCGCGGGCGCGGACGTGCGCCTGGGCGACCTCAGCCTCTCCTCGCGCCACTGCCGCCTGGAAGCTTCGGGTGCCGGCTGGAAGGTCGTGGACCTCGGCAGCCGCAACGGGACGTTCGTCAACGACGTGCTGGTGAAACAGCGCAAGCTGGCTGACGGGGACCGCGTCCGGCTCGGACGGGCCCAGTTCCGCTTCATGCTCAGCGGCGAAGAGGAAGACGTCGTCACGCAGCTGCGCAACGTGCTCGAAGAAGCGCATCGCCGCCGGGGCGAGCGCGGGCTGCGCGAGCTGGCGGATGAGTTCGCGCAGGCCGCCCAGCGGCACGGGGCCCCGAACATCCTCGTGGGCTCGGAGGAGTACCGCGCGCTTCAGAAGCTGCAGGACGTCATGAGCGCCATGGTCGAGGCGCGCCGGCCCCGCGCCGTGTTCGAGATGATCGTCGACACGCTCATCGAGTTCACGGGGGCCGAGCGTGGCTTCTTCATCCTGTCCGACCAGGGCAAGAAGGACAGCCAGGGCCGCCGAACGCGCAAGGTGATGGCCGCCAGGAACTTCGACAAGGAGGAGATCAAGGACGCGCTCGACAAGGTCAGCATGACGATCGAGCGCGAGGTCGTCCAGAAGGGCAAGCCGGTCATCGTCAACGACGCGCCCCTGGACCAGCGCTACGGCGGCTCGGACAGCATCGTCGACATGCGTCTGCGCAGCGTCTTGGCGGCGCCCGTCCGCGGCTTCAAGAGCTCGCCCGGCGGCACGATCTACCTCGACAACCGCTTTGAGCGCGGCGTGTTCCAGGACAAGCAACTGCCGTTCATTGCCATGTTTTCGGACTTCGCGGCGATCGCCCTGCAGAACGCGGCGCTGCACGCCTCCAACGAGACGCGGCTCGAGGAGCTGACGATGGCCAAGTCCGAGGTGGAGGAGCTCAACCGCATCCTCGCCGACCGCGTGGCCCAGACGAGCGCCGAGCTGATGGAGGTCAAGGAGCACGTGCTGCGCGATCTCGACCAGGCGCCGCTCAAGTACAGCTACAGCAACATCATCGGTACGAGCCGTCGCATGCGTGACGTGTTCCACCTGATCGACAAGGTGACGGACAGCGACGTGCCGGTGCTGATCCACGGCGAGAGCGGCACGGGCAAGGAGCTCGTCGCGCGCGCGATCCACTTCAATGGTCCGCGCCAGAAGCAGCCCTTCATCAGCGAGAACTGCGCGGCGATTCCCGAGACGCTGCTCGAGAGCGAGCTCTTTGGCTACAAGAAGGGCAGCTTCACGGGCGCCTCGGCCGACAAGAAGGGCCTCTTCGAGGCGGCCAACGGCGGCTCGCTCTTCCTCGACGAGATCGGTGACATGCCGATGCCCATGCAGAAGAAGCTGCTGCGCGTGTTGCAGGAGAGCGAGGTGCGTCGTGTCGGCGGCACGCGCAAGATCTCGATCGACGTGCGCATCATCGCAGCGAGCAACCAGGACCTGCGCAAGTTGTGCGAGGCGGGGCGTTTTCGCGAGGACCTCTACTACCGCCTCAACGTGATCACGGTCGATCTTCCGCCGCTCCGTGACCGGCGCGAGGACGTCCCGCTGCTCGTCGAGCACTTCGTCAAGGAGTTCGGGCGCGGCGGCGAGACCCGTACGGTCAGCAGCGACGCCATGAAGGCCCTCGAGCGTCACCACTGGCCGGGCAACGTCCGCGAGCTGCGCAACGAGATCCAGCGTGCCGCGGCCTTGTCGGACCGCGTCATCGTGCCGCTCATCCTGAGCGAGAGCGTGCGCGGCCGTCAGGAGGACGCGTCGGCCGCCGTCGCCGACCTGGGGGAGAAGTCCCTCAAGGAGATGGTGAAGGAGGTCGCCGAGGAGCTCGAGCGCAAGGTGATCCAGGAGGCGCTCAACCGCAGCCGCGGCCGCAAGGCCCAGGCCGCGCGTCTGTTGGGCGTGAGCCGCCCGACGCTCGACTCCAAGATCGAGGCCTACGGGTTGGTCGTCATCCGGAAGTGAGCGTGTGCCGGATCTAGTCGCGTAGCGCTATGGGACGCCCACAGGGGGTGGCGCAAGCGACTGGGCGGCGGAAGCGGCACATGACTCGGGGTACCAGTTGCGTTCGCTGATCAGCACGCGCATGGATCCAGCGAAGGGCCTAGGGCTCGTCTTGGTCGGGACCACCGCCGTCGTCGTAGTCGATGGCTGTGAGGACGATGTTGCCGGTGACGGGATCCGCCGTGACCTTGTAGCCCTTGGCCGGGATCTCGCCGGGGTAGGTTGACGCATCGTCATCGTTGTCCTGGTCATGGACCAGTAGGGGCACGAGCCAGACCTCACGAACGTTGTTCTCCAATTCCACCTCGCGCAGAATTGCGCCTGCGACGTCGTCTGTCGGGAACAGCGCCGAGAGATCTTCGGTGTCGAGTTCAGTCGTCACGTAGCCATCCACAGGCATCGTGGCGGTGCGATCAGGCCAGGTCTCGGTCCCGGACGTCGAAGCTGTCGTCGCGCGAAGCACCAGCGCGAGTCGGCAGTTTCCTGTGGTCACATCCTTCAGGACGACCAGAGCCCGCCTCCCGTCTTGCGTGTCCCATGGATCGACGAGCGCAGACGTCATGCGATCGTCGTCGGCGTCGCCAACGGACCATCGGTCGACGCGGTCGTAGCCATCCGCTGCCGTAGCGTTTGCGGGACGATGCGCGACACCGAGGAAGTAGGGGGGCGTTCCGCACCAGTTGCCCACGTCCGGTGTCACCTGACCGCCGACCACGCCGTTCCGCTCACCGTCGCCCGTCACGTCCCGCGCCTTGTTGCCGCCCGTGAAGCTGGCGTAGCGCAGGTTGCTCGGGGTGGTGGTCGGGGTCGTCGGGAGGGTGACCGGGGGGATGTTCGGTCCCGACATGTCGTCAGGTTCGGTCGGGGGCGGGTCCTCCGGCTCGCGCGGCGGGCACAGGACACAGTCCCCGATCGTCACGGCAGAGATGTAGTTGTGGATGACGAGTTGGAGGTCCTGGCGCGAGCCATCGCTGCCGTTGAACCACCCGTAGTCACGAATGATGAACTCGCCGTCGAAGATCGTGTTGCACCACCAGCGCTGCAGGCTGGGGCACGGCGCGTTGCCTTCCACTTCGGCCGTGCCCGCATCGCTGTCCGTGTCCGAAGTCTGCTGCCAGTTTGTGTAGTTGTTGCTCGAACCCCATCCGAAGCCCAACTCCAGGCCGCCCTCGACGCCGGTCGACGTGCCGTCCGAGCCGGCCTTCTTCGATGCACCGCCGGTCACTTTGATGCCGAAGGTCGTGGACCGCATGCCGCTCTCCGGCTTCAGCATCTCGAACTTGTGGCCATTGCCTTCCCGCTCGCCGTCGATGAGCTCCAGGACGAACTTGAACTTCTGGAGGATGTACTTGTCCTCATCGAAGTCGTTGTCGTGGATCGCGTCGAAGTCTTTAGCGCCATAGGTGAAGTCCCAGTCCCACTCGTTCGAGATCTCGAGCGTGTCCGCGCGCTCGTCCTTCGGCGCGCTCACGGTCACAACCTCTTGGCCCAAGTACCGGATCTTCCACTCGAGCTTGTCGTTGTCTTCAGCCTCCATCTTCACGGAGATGAAGAGGTTTGCGCGGATGCCCACCATGCGCACCATCATGTACTTGTCGTTCCCGGCGGTGTCCGTGTCGCCGCCGCTCGAAGCCTTGCCGTCGTGGCCGGCGTTGGGTGCGTTCTTGAGGGTTTCTGCGGTCACGCTGAGCCCCGGGAAGGTGGAGAACGGGTGGTACGGGCCCGTTCTCGCCCCCACGGAGTCGGACCACGTGCGGTAGTACTGGCCGCTGGACATCACGACGGTGGGGCGACATGAGTCGACTTCGGGATCCACCGGAATGGGCCCTTCGAAGGCCGTGACAAGGTCCTCGATGGCCTGCGAGGAGGGCGCAGGATAGGACTCGCCCTACGTCGCATGGGCGAGGGGGGCTGCGCACGCCAGCGCGATCGCCACAGGGATCCCGAACCAGCGGAGGAGCGAGCGGCGGGGGGGCGTGTCGTGATTCGTCATCGTGAACACCTTGGGCGGCGAGGGTAGTTCCGTCGCGCTGACCTGCGTCGACGCGACAGACCATCGGTACCACGCCCTGCGGTGCGGCTCTCGGGGAGGCCTGCCAATCCGTGCCGAGTCTCAGCGCACGCTGAGATTCGCATGAGGAGGCACTCCAGGGCAGCGCCTCGACGCGGGGCCACGCTCACTCGCGGTGCAAGGTGATCTGGTGGGTGCCGTCCCTCGGCATGGTGACCGCGACGTAGCGCCGACGCCCCGTTGCGGCGTCAACGGACGCATCGATGATGCTGCCACTTTGGTCGCGCGCGATGAACCCGTCCGTGACAGAAAAGAGTCCGATCCGCTCGCCGGCCAGAAGTCCAATGTGCGCCCACCCGTCCTCGTTCGACTTCCACGAGCGGCCGATCTGCAGGCGCCCACGGTTGATCTGCGCCGCCGCATTCGCAAACAGGCGATAGCCGGCCAGAGGACGGCCCTGACTGTCGAGTATCCGAACGGCGAGCTCCGAGATGTGCTCGGGACGAACGATGATCGGCGCGCCTGGCTTGCCAACCGGTACGACGGCGGCGAGTCCATTCGGCCAGAGCACGGTCAACTGCGACGGCCGACCCGCTGCTTGAAGGGCCCCCTTCCCGCTTGCGTCCGCGATAGCCACGTCACGCGGCACCGCCCCGTAGCGATCCACCAGGCGTCGGTACTGCTTGCGCGTCGCGTTGACCATGAGCGACTCGTCCCTGCGAACGGTCGCGACCTTGGCCTTATCTCCCCAGAGTCGCCCCATGCGATGGTAGATCGTGAATCGCTCATCCCAGTTCGCGCGGTGCCCTATCACCGCGGCCAGCAGCAGCGGTGGGACCCTGCGCTCACCCTCGCCATGCGGCGCGGCGATGATCTCGAAGTCGAACTGCCTTTCGCGTGCGAGTACGAGCTCGATCAGCCCCGTGGGCGACTCAATGGCCACGGTCTGGGGCAGCGAGCCATCCGCCTTCGTGCGAGCGCTCACGAGGTAGGAGCCGGGGAGCAGGGCGAGGATCGCTCTGATCGTGCTGCCAGTGGAGGTCGCGGGCACGGACGCAGGCAGTCCAGCGTGGTACCGGGCGAGAGCCTTGGTAGCTCCCATACGTCCAACGAGACCTACAAGCCTCTCGTGGAGGCCATCAGGAAGGGTGTAGTTGTGCCATCCCATCCGGAGCTCCGCCGCATCGGCGTTGCCTGAGACGGTGGCGACTACGTTCGTCTCGAGCAGCCCAAAGGTCGGGACTTCGGCTGTGGCCACTGCGGCTGTTGCCTCGATCGCCGACAGGCCCGGAGGGATCCAAGCCGGCCCGTTGCGGACCCGGACCGCAAGACGCGCTCCCACGACGGTATCCAGGACGCTCCTGCCTCTGTCGTCCGTGACGATTCGCAGGACACCGTGACGCGAGAGCCCTCCCGCGCCGATCGGCGTGAACTCGAGCTCCACGGCGCCGGACAGTGGACTGTGCTCGGTGGCGAGCCGGATGGCGATGCGTGCGGGCTTCAGTTGTAGGGGAACGCTCAAGGCTCCGCCGCGCCGCAGCTGGACACGCCGCCAGCCCGAGACGTACCCCCGGTACACGACCGCAACTTGTGCCGGGACGACCGCTGTGCCCCCCGGATTGCGATCGACGAGGACCCTCTGCCCGGGTCGAATGATCTCGAGCGGACCACCTGTCCGTCGCACCGCGATCCGCACGCTCTCGCGACTCAGCCCGCTCGTGTCTTCGATGTCGATCACGCATGTGGATGCGGCCGTCGCGAGGGCCGGCCGGAGTTCGATCATGAGGTCGTGCCCCGGATAGCGTCCGCGGCGCGGCTGAAGCGTGCCGACAGGTAGTCGGGCGCCTTGACCTCGAAGTGCACAGTCTTCCCGGTAGGGAGGGTCTTGAAACGAGCGTGGCCGGTCTTGTCCGTGCTCTCGTTCGTGTACACCTCGAGCTGGCCCGACATCTGCTCGCCAAAGGGTCGCACGGTCACGAACACCACAGCCCCGGGGATCGGTCGCTGGCTGTTGGCCTCCACGACGGCCACGTCGCATCCTGAGCCCAGTTGGAGCCTCACATCGCCGACGAAGACGCCGTCTGACCCTCCCGGGATCTTCCCCTTGCCGTCCTCGGCGCGCATCTCGAGGGCCGGGCGGTGCTCGCCCTCATGGGCGCCATCGCGGGACCCGTCGGTGACGACTCGGTCCCGCTCGCCCTTGGCCGCCCACAGGAGCATGAGGCCCCCGCAGAGGAGCCCTAGCATGAGCAGGGTCATACGTGAGTTGAAGCGCCAGCGCTCTGTAGCTGCCATCGTCTCCTGTCCCCATCCGCCCCACATGCGTCTCGCTTGGCGGATCAACCTCTCAGGCCATCTGCGGCCATCGCGTCACACCAGTTGAAGCTAGCATGTTCTGCGCGCGGCCGCGGCGGGCTCGCGGTCTCGGGCCCCATTCCGCTGAGATTCACCTGAGACTTCCCGCGTGAGGCTCGGCCCGACCTACACTCGGCCGTGTGGAAGCGTACGTGGGAAGAGAGATGCATGTGGACTCGCCACAGGTCCGCATCTTGGTGGTGGGCGCGAGCCTGCCCGTGCGGCAGCGAGTTGCCCGCTCCATAGCCGCTCAGTCGACTCTATTCTCCATCGTGCACGTGCCCTCTGTGGTCGAGGCCGTCCGTGAGGCGGCGGACGGGCCGCTGAGCATGTTGATCGTATTGGAGGACAGTCCCGACTCCAGCAGGGCGACTCAACTCTGCCTCTGGCTTCGTGGGTCGCGCCCAGGATTGCGTATCCCGTGCATCGTGGCCATGCCGGCGCTCGCGAGCGGCGCCGGGCAGGCGCTCTATGCTGCGGGGGCTGATGTCTGCATTCCGTGGACCGATTGCCTGGAGGTCGACCTGCCACGAATGGTTCGCGCCCTGTTGCATCAGCGATCGCCGACCACGAACGGAGTTCCCGCGCCGCTTGTTGAGTTGTTCGCGTCGGGCATGATCGCGAGGGTCCGGGGCCGTACGGTGAACTTCACCGCCATGCAGTATCGGATCTTCTCCTACATCTGGCTGCAGAGGCCGAGGGTCGTCTCGACGGAGGAACTCATGAGCCACGTACGCCGAGCGATGCCCCCCGGGGTCCCGGGGGCCAGCTCCACGGCGGCCGTCTACGAGAGTATCTCGCAGACTCGAAAGAAGCTGGGGGACGAGCGGGATCTTGTGGGGACGGTGCGTAGCTTTGGGTATCGCATCGTCGATCCAGGGCGCGCCTAGCAACTGGAGGGATGCTCGGTCGCGGCCTAGCGTGCTGGGCGGCACCGATCGATCCGCCAAGCAGCCTTGACAGCGTGCGGGCCCGCACGCGTGGCGCAATTGGCGGAATCCTCAACCCATTGTCAGGAAATGGCTTAGGGCTCCCGCGTGGGCGCCGCCGGCGGCACGGCATGTGACATGGCTCCTGTGCCCCCAGGAAGAGGAAACGGCCCATGCTCGAGCTCGTCATCACCTGCCCCGGCCAACCCGAACTCGTGCTGGAGGTCGGCGACGCGCCCATCACCGTCGGCCGAGGTGAGGATTGCAGCGCCTTCCTCATCGAGAAGAAGGCCAGCCGCAAGCACCTGACGATCCGCCGGACACGGAGCGGCAGCGTCGTCGCCGAGGATCACGATTCCTCGAACGGGACGTGGTTCGTGGCCGACGCAGGAGAAGACCAGCGGTTCCTGCGGCGCGTGTTCGAAGAGGGCGACGTGCTGCGGATCGGCGACACGCGGATCCAGCTCCGTCCCTCCGCCGGGGCCGCAGCCGCCGCGCCCGTCGTCTCTGGGACGCTCATGCTGCAGCCGGCCAGTTCGGACGCGCCGAAGGCTCCCCAGCCCGAGCCGCAACCGGCCATGGCGCGGACCCCTTCGGTCGAGGCGCGCTGGGACGACGAACCGCGCCCGAGCCGCCAGCCCGAGAGCAACAAGGCCCTCACCCGCGGCCTGATCATCTGCGCCGCGGCCATCGCCGTGTTCGCGGGCGTGGAGCTCTATCTCGGCAAGAAGGCCGGGCAGAAGTCCGTGCGCAAGGAAGCGCATCTGGAAGCGCTGCGCATCCTGGAGCACGTGGGCGGCAGCACGGAGGAGTTCGCGAAGCTGCGCGACGGCTTCCGCGCGAAGCACCCGATGGCGCCGGAGCTCATGACGCTCAATCGCTACCTCGAGCGCATGCGCGACCGCGAGGCGTTCGTCCGTACCAAGCGCGACGCGCTCAACCAACTGCAGGGCCAGATGGACCTCGCCCAGCGCTCCGACGTACGCATGCGCCTGCTGCAGCTCATGCGCGAGTTGCCCGATCAGCCCGACTACGTCCAGGACATCACCCGCATGCTCACCGACCTCGACCGCCGCAAGGCCGCCGAGGATCTCGAGGTGCTGCGTACGCTGGAGGCCAGCGTCTCGAAGCTGCGTGCGAAGAAGGAGTACGCGCGTGCGCAACGCCTACTCCGCGCGTTCGAGAGCACGCACGAGGGCATGGGCGTCGAAGCCGCCGAGCGCTGGCGCGCCCTCTCGGCCGACGTGACCGAGGAGGTCCAGGCCACGTCCGCAGCTCTCTGGAAGACCTACGGGCTCGAGAAGGATCCGAGCAAGCAGCGCGCCTTGCTGGCTGAGGCCTGGCCGGCCCTCGTCGGCACCAAGGCCGGCGACCTGATCAGCGAGAAGCTGCGTTCGGCCGCTGCGCTGGCCGCACCGCGCACCGGCACGCCCTGGGTTCCGGGGCAGCCGGCGCGTCCTGGCACACAGCCTGGCAACGCCACGCCGAGCGTGCCCACCGTCACCGACGAGCTCCTCGCCCGCGCGAAGAAGGCCGAGGAACTCCTGAGCCAGCGCGATTGGGTAGGGGGGCGGGCCGCGCTCGCTGACCTCGCCGTGAAAGCCGAGGGCGGCCGCCTGCAGGTCGAGTGGAAGGCGCGCCTCGGCGAAGTCGACAGCGTGCTCGGCCTCGTGCGCACGCTGGCCGAGGCCGCGGACGCCGAGCGCAAGCCGCGCCGCAAGCTCTCCTCGGGCTCGTGGTCGGTGACGAACGCCGACCCGGCCCAGGTCACGTTGACGTCCAAGCGCAAGGGCTCGCTCATCCACAAGTGGAGCGACCTGCCGGAGCAGGACGTGCTGACCCTGCTGACGCCGGCGCGCATCACGGTGCCCCAGCGCAAGGCCGTCGCGATCCTTGCGGCCAACCTGGGTGACCGGAAGGCCTTCGTTGAGGCCCTGTTGCCGGTCTACGAGAAGGGCGGCGATCTCGCCGGCCTGAACACGGTCGTGGCGCGACACCTCTACGGACGCTCGACGCCGCCGGAGGGTGGGTACCGGGCCTACAAGGGCGAGTTGCTCGATGCGGCCGGCTTCAAGCGGCGGCAGACCCAAGAGCGCGTGGCGTTCCTCAAGACCGACGCCGATCGCGTGCTCGGTCTGCTCGCCAAGGAAAGCGCATTCAAGAAGCTCGCCAAGCTCAAGGCGCTGCGTACCGAGCTCGACGTGCGCCGGACGTACGCGCTCACGGCCATCTTCAATACGAAGCACTACCCGTACCCGTACCAGAAGGGCAGCTCGAACTACCGCGCTGTGCAGGGCGAGATCGATCGCCGCACCGCGCGCGTGAAGGAGATCTGGGACGATCCCATGCGGATCGTGGTCAAGCGCGCCGGGCAACTCGCCAAGCACCTGGATGCGTGGGATGCGATCGTCAGCGAGCTCGAGGCGAAGGAGATCGACGTCGAGGACCTGAAGGCGAAGATCGAACCCTACGCGCTGTATGTGACAGGCGAGCCGATCTCGATCCGCGAGTTCTACACGTCGCAGGCCGAGGCCGAGTGGCTCTCCTACAACCGCTGGGTGATGGAGGCCTACAACCCGGCCCGCACCGAGTTCGCCAAGGAGAGCGAGCGCAAGCAGGTCCAGGTGACGAACGAGTACCGGATGATGATCGGCTTCACGGCGGCGGTGAACCCCGGCGCGGCGCCCTACGACTCGATCACCAAGGACAACGTCATCCAGGTCCTCGACCAGGCCGTGGTCGCGAAGCTGAGCCCGCTACGTGCTGTCCGCGTCGACAACAAGTGCGTCAGGGCGGCTCGTGCGCACAGCGAGGACATGGCCATGCGTGGCTACTTCGCGCACCAGGCGCCGCCCAATCCGGCCACCGGCGCGGGTGCCACGGGTCCCGCGGACCGCATGCGCACGCACGGCTATCACGGCTTTGGCTACTCGGAGAACATCGCGATGTCCGCCAGCCCGACGCAGGCACACATGATGTGGATCCACTCGAGCGGCCACCATCGCAACATTCTCTCCGGCTGGACCGATCTTGGCTCCGGTGTCGGAGGCCGCAACTTCACCCAGAACTTCGGTACCGGGGGGGGCGACCGGCCGGAGATCCGAGCGGACACGGCCGTCCGCGAGCGCGAAGGCCGTAGCGGACGCCGTCGCCGCTAGGCGACGGGCTCCCAGGCAGGAACGCTGGTCGCCGGGGTGGCGGCCGCCCGCGTCGTACGCAATGATGGGGTCTACCCGTCGGAGGTGATCACGTGCCCAGGTTCTACATCGCAGAAGACGCCGGCGAGTCCGTCTACGAGATCTTCGACGACGAGGTCAGCCTCGGTCGCGGCGCCGCCAACGGCATGCAGATCCACGACTCGCACGCCAGCAAGATGCATGCGGTCGTGCGCAAGATGCAGGGCCACTGGAAGCTCGTCGACCTCGAGTCCAAGAACGGCACGCGCGTCAACGGCACGTTCCGCAACCAGCACTGGCTGCGCGACGGCGACACGATCGCCATCGGCACGTCGACGCTGCGCTACGACGCGCAGGGCTCGCCCCAGGGTTCGCCCGCCGCCGCAGCCGGCGTGGCTGTGGCCGCCAGGCCTGCCGTTCCCGCGCGGCCCGCCGCCGCACCGCCGCCCGCTCCTGCGCGCCCCGCCCTCCAGGAAGAAGAGCTCACCGCGCCTGCGCCTGCCATGGCCGCGCCTGCCATGGCCGCGCCGGCCCCCGCCGTCGAGGCACCTACGGCGGAGGAGGCGCCCGCGTTCTCGGCGCCGGTCTCACCGAGCCGCTCGCGTCGCGGAGTCAGGGGAGGAGGCGGCAGCCCGCGCCGCCGGTCGGGGCGTGACGATGACTACGACGACGATGACTACGACGACGACGATGACGCGCCGCGCCACCGCAGCAAGCAAGGCAGCGGTCCCATGGTCATCCTCGGCATCGTCGGGGCCATCGCATTCCTCGTGCTCATGTTCGCGCTCTTCAGCCCTGGACAGAGCCAGAACGAGATGGTGCTCGTCAAGGCCGACCGGATGGCGGACAAGCGGCACTACGAGAAGGCCCTCGCCTACGCGGAGCAGAACGCAGACCCGTCCGGCGAGGGCTACGCCAAGCTGCGACGCACGATGCGGAACTGGCAGGACCGCCTCGACGCCAAGAAGCAGGGCGAGCGCAACGCGGCGGCCCAGAAGTACTTCCGCTTCGAGATCTACCAGAAGCAGGCCATCACCGGACGCCGCAAGGGCGGCTTCCGCGCCAAGGATGCGCTGCCCGAGCGCGAGGTCGTGCGGCTGCTCCGCGAGTTCCTCGCCAAGTACCCCGGCTCGTCCGACGCGTCACTCGTCTTGCACTCGGAGCAGGCCGACTACCGCCACATGCGCGACGCGATGCGCGAGTACGCCTCGCCGGACCTCAAGTCGACGACCGTCCTGCAGGCCGCGCAGGCCGAGGTCGACATCGACGTCAGCGCGCGGCGCTACGGCAAGGCCGTGATGGACCTTACCTACCTGCGCGACATGAACCGCCTGTGCATGACCACCGAGAACTACACGCAGCTGCGCAAGGCCGTCGAACTGAAGGTCCAGGAGATCCTCGATCAGGCGGGCAGCACGTTCCGCTCCGAGAGCAAGCAGTTCAAGGACCACCTGAGCGCCGGCCGGCGCGGTCCCGCGCGCCAGCTGCTCGCGGACATGAAGCGCCAGTTCCGCGGGATCGATGAGCTCTCGCGCAAGGTGGCGGAGCTCGAGCAGCGTCTCTAGAGCAGCGCCTCTAGAGGATGGTCTTGCCGAGGGCCGAGAGAATGAGCTCGACCGCGAGCTCGGCGGTCGTGTTGCGGTCGTCGAGCGTGGGGTTGAGCTCCACCATGTCGAGGCCCAGCAGCCCCCCGTCGCGCGAGCATGCTTCGCAGATCAGGTGCGCCTCGCGGTAGGTGAGGCCGCCGTGAACCGCCGTGCCCACGCCCGGCGCGTAGTGCGGATCCACGCCGTCGAGGTCGAACGACAGGTGGTAGCCCGCGGTTCCGTCGGACGCGATCTCGAGCGCCTCGCGCACGCACGCGGGCAGACCACGCTCGTCGATCTCGGTCATCGTGTACGCCCGCACGCCGAGTTCCTTGACGATCCGGCGTTCGTTGACGTCGACCGAGCGGATGCCAAGCAGCGCAACGTTCTTCGGCAGCACCGCGGGCTTGGGGCCCGCCAGGCGCTTGAGCGACGGCAGGCCGCGCCCGAGCAGATGGGAGAGGGGCATGCCATGGATGTTCCCGCTCGGGCTCGTGTCCGGCAGGTTCATGTCCGTGTGCGCATCGACCCAGATCACGCCGATCGACTCACCCTGCGCGCGGTGGTGCATGGCTTGGCCGCTCACGCTCCCCATCGCGATCGAGTGATCGCCGCCGAGCACGATCGGAAAGCCGCCCTTCATGCGGACCTCCACCGTCGCGTCCCGCAGCCGCGTACAGACGTCGAGCACCTCAGGCAGGAAGCGCGCGTTCGAGCGGCCCGCAGCGGCCGATTCGGGTTCGGCCACCACGACAGAACCCACCTCACGCACCTTCCATCCCAGCTTGCGGATGCGGTCGGCGAGGCCGGCGACACGGATGGCCGAAGGACCCATATCGACACCGCGGCGCCCGGCGCCGAGGTCCATGTGCACGGAGATGAGAGCGGCCGTTCGTTTGCGGGGGGGCATGCCGGGAGCCTACCAGCGCCCACCGAGGGCGCCGCGCGGGGGCCCCGCGCCCAGGCGCTGCGCCCGAAACCGCAGCGGGAGAGTTCTGGGCACCATGGGCTGCGCTCGGCCCGCGGCCCCGGGGTTGCGGCGATGCTGGTGTCATGCAGGAGCGCCCCGAGCGTCCGGAGGCCGCGCCGCGCGCCGCTGCGTGGATTCGCGCCCTGCCCAACACCCTGACGGTGCTTCGGTTGGCCATGGCGGCAGCGTTCCCGTTCCTGCCCGCGGGGTGGCGTCTGCCGGTCGCGCTCGCCGCGGGCATCAGCGACTTCCTCGACGGCTGGATCGCCCGGCGCTTCCACGCCCAGACGCACATCGGCGCGCTGCTCGACGGCGTCGCGGACAAGGGCTTCGTGCTCGCCGCCTTGGGCACGCTGGTCGTGCACGGCGACGCGCTCTGGTGGCACGCCGCCCTGTTGCTGCTGCGCGACGCCGTCGTGTTGGTGACGTTCACGTCGGCGCTGCTGCACCATCAGTTGGATGCGATGGCGCATGTGCACGCACGCTTCCCGGGGAAGGTGACGACGGCGTTGCTGTTCGGCTGGTTCGTGACGGTGCTGCTGCCGGCGGTGGCGAGCCTCGAACCGTACCTGTTCTGGGCGGCGGCTGCGGCGAGCCTCTGGGCGGCCTGCGACTACGGGACTCGCGCGGCCCATGCCCTTCGCGCTCAACGCGCCGCGCGGCCCTCGTAGGTCGTCACGTCCCGGGTTGCTGAGTCAGAGATGAACCACAGAGGCACAGAGGACACAGAGGTCCCGCCTCGATCAGGCAGGCCACCGAGAGACAGACGGCCTGGGGACTGTCTCCTCTCGTGCTGGGCATTCAATCTCAGAAGCAGACCAACGCCCTCTGCCCGCCATGGCTTGCCGCGCCGCCCTCTGTGTCCTCTGTGCCTCTGTGGTTGGACCTCTTCCTCTGCATCTTCTTCCGCGGACGCCTACCGCGGCTCGCCGGACGGGCCGCGCTTGCGGACGGAGAGGTCGGCGACGCGGGCCGTCCATGCGTCGAAGCTGATGGGGGGGCCGGGCAGCACGTCGTAGTAGCCCCGCAGCACGTGCCGTCGTTGCTCGGGCGGCAGATCGAGGCTCGCGTCCAGACGCATCATGTCGCGCGCACGGCGCTTCCAGGAGACCGGGCCCTTGCGGATGCGCACACCCTCGAGGTCCACGATCGGGAAACGACCGTCGCCGGCGACCAGCAGGTTCGGCGCCTTGAGGTCGCGGTGCGTGACCTCCGCGTCATGCATCAGGCGCAGCGTGCGGCCAAGGCGAAGGAGGAGGTTCTCGTCGGCCCCCTGGCTGGCGACGAACGTGTGCAGGTCCGGCGCGTCGATCCACGTCGCGGCGTACACCCCGCTGCCGTCCGCCCGCGCCGCCGCCACATGCGGTTCGGGGACGGCCACGCCACGGTTCATGAGCGCGAACGCGCGTCGGAACGCGCCGAGAGGCCGCGGTCGGCGCTTGGCCGCGACCGGTTCGTAGTACTTGAGCACGACCGGGCCCGCGCGCAGGACCGCGCCGCCGGTCTTGAGGCGCTCGGCATCGGCGGGCGGCGCGTCCAGCCAGGCACTCGCCATGTCGCGGATCGCCTCGTCGGTCGTGTCCTTGAAGCGCACGCCGCGCGCGACGAGCGCCGACGTGAACTGCTCGAAGTGCTTGCCCGTGCGCCCCGCGCGTCGGTCGCGGCCGCGTCGGTAGCGTCGACGCATGATCTGGGCGGTCGCCTCGATCACCTGGGCGAGGTCGCGCAGGGCACGGGCGGAGAGCATGCCCGGGCCGGCCGCAACGTAGGCCCGGAGCGCGCGGGCGCGCTGCGTGCGCCTTGTCCCACCGAGAAGACCGTGCACGAGCCGAGCCAGCGCCTTGACCCGCACGCCATCCGCCGGCGCCTCGATGCGCGCACCACCCAGGTCGATCAGGACAGGCCGGCCGTGGTGGAGCGCCAGGTTGCCCGCGTGGATGTCGCGATGGCGCATCCCGAGCGCGTGGGCCTTGGACACCAGAGCCGCGACCTCCTCGAGCTGGCCGCGCGTGGCCTCGTCGGCGGGGGCGAGCGGTGTCAGGCCATCCAACGCACGGGTGACCAGGACGTCGGCATCCTCGTCGGTGTAGGCCAGCGGCTCCGGGACGGCGACCCCCCCTTCCGTGAGGGTCGAGAGGACCTTGCCCTCGCGCACGCCTTTGCCTCCGCGCACCCGCTTCGAAACCTGGTCCGTGAGGGTGTCGGCCCGCTGCCACTTCACGACGATGCCTACGCGCTCGCCGGGGCCCGGGCCGTCCCATGATCCGCGCATGACGATCCGCATGGGGCGCGCGGGCGTGAGCAGCTCGAAGCCGGCCGGCAGCTCGGGCCATGCAGCATCCCCGAGCAGCCGCAGCAACTCGCCCAATGGCCGCTCATACCCGGGGGCGCACCAACGCATGGGCGGGATCATCGCCGGAATCCGGTCTGCGCGCAGCAATCCATCGCATCGGCGCCCGGAGGGCTACACTCGCCGCGCCGTCGGGCATGGGAGGGTCAGGGTGCTGCGCATCCAGCGAGCGCTGCTCGCCGAGTTGCTGTTCATCGCGCTGTTGGTCGCTGTCGTGGTGACCGCCGCGGTCTTCCTGAGTGTCACACTGCGCTTCTTGAGCGACGGTGGCGGGGCGCTCGGCTACTCCCTCCTCCTGGATCTGTTGCCCAAGCTGCTGCCGCTGTCGCTGACGCACAGCATCCCGTTCGCCTGGCTGGCTGCCGTCGCCATGGTCCTGGGACGGTGGGTCTCGGACCATGAGGTCGTGGCGCTGAAGACCGCCGGGCTGCCGCCGCGCGTCATCATCGCGCCCGTGCTCGCGCTCAGCTGTCTGCTCGCGATCGGCGGGATGTACTACAACGGCTTTCACGTCCCGAAGTCCACGCGCACGCTGAGGGCGAGCCTGCGCGACTACGTGCCGCAGTTCCTGTCGTCCCTCAAGGGAGCCGATCGCTCGATCACCTTCGAGTCGGGCCGCCTCTCCTGGGATCACTGGAGCACGGCGGAGCAGAAGTTCGTCGGCGTCGAGCTGGATCGTCGCGCCCACAACGGCAAGCTCTCCGAGAAGATGATGATGAAGGGCCTCGGTCTCGAGCGGATTCTCGAGGGATCGGGCAAGGACGAGGGCTTGCGCTTGGAGATCGAGGAGGCCTACCTCGTGCGCGTCCCCGAAGGGGACCCGGAGGTCGCCTTCGGCCGCGGCAAGCCGGTCACGATCGGGCGCGTGGAACACATCGGTGCGAGCACGCTGTTCAACGACTTCTTCGGTGGCCTGCACTTCATTCCACGCCCGCGTCACATGACGTTGCCCGAGCTCATGTACGGCGTGAAGGCCGGCGGGATCGCGCGCGGCACGCTGACGGATCTGCGCATCGCCATCCACGGGCGGCTTGCGCTCGGCTCGGCAGCGTTCTTCTTCGGGCTCTTCGCGCTCTCGATGATGCTCGCCCTGCCGCCCTCGAGCCGCCGGGTGCGCGACTTCATGTTGTGCTTCGCGCCGGCCGTGGTGACGTTCTTCCCGCTCTACATCGCGGGTTCCACCTTCGCGCGCGGCGGCGTCATGCCGCCTTGGCTGGCGATGTGGCTGCCGCACATGATCCTGTTCACCGCGTCGATCGCGCTGCTGGTGAAGGGATCGCGCCGATGATCCCCTGGCGCCGCCATGACCGGTACGTGCTGCGCGCGTTCTGGATGACCTTCATCGCGGTCGTCCTGTTCTTCACGGTCATCGTGATCGTGCTCGACTCCGCGGAACGCATCCGCAAGCTCACGCGCAACTGGGATCAGGTCGCCGCCCGCGGCCAGCACCCGTTGCTCGTGCTCGCGGAGTACTACCTCACGCTGCTGCCGTTCCTCTGGATGCAGCTCCTGGCGTTCTGTGTGCCGTCGGCCGCCGCGTTCTGCATCGCGCGCCTCATCCGCCACAACGAGCTGACGCCCCTCGTGACCGGGGGCGTGTCCCTACGACGCATCGTCTGGCCGATCGTGCTCTCGGGCGTCGTCATCGTGGGCGGGATGCTCGTCGTCCAGGAGACGCTGATTCCGTCGCTCAATCGCCGGCATCTGAGGCTCTCGCGCATCATCACGCGCAATACGCCGGATCGTGTCACCCGCGTCCCGCACTTCCACGACCGCCGCGGCGGACGGCTTTCCATGCAGGCCTACTTGCCGATCCAGCAACGCATGGAAGCCGTAACGATCACCGACTTCGATCCGGACACGGGCGAGCCGCGCAACCAGGCCTGGTACCCCGAGCTCGACTGGGACCCGTCGCTGCGGATCTGGCGCGCGTCGTCGGGCGGCTGGAACATCCCGTTGGATCGCGACGCCCCGGGCGTGCGGCGGGAGCCCATCGCCAGCGGCACGCCCGCGCCGCTGGACGGCTCCGCCGAGTTCATCGAGATGGCCGTGACGGCCCGGATCAGTCCGGGCCTTTCCCGCGCCCAGGTCGCCTCCCTGGCCGACGCGAACCCCGACAACCTGCACTTCGCGGTCCTCAAGCACGAGATGCTGACCGGGCCGATCTCGACCTTCATCCTGCTCCTCCTGTCGCTGCCGTTCAGCCTCACCGTGGCGCGCAGGACCAAGAGCGCCGTGCCCGGGATGCTGGGCGTCCTCGGCGTGGCGGCGCTTTACTTCGGGGCTCACTTCCTCGTCGCGAGCTTGGCGCGAGCCGGAGACTGGAACCCCGTCGTCCTGGCCTGGCTGCCCACGGCGGTCTTCGGAAGCCTCGCCCTGACCCTCTACGCCACGCTCGACGGTTGACGGCACGCCAGAATGCGGCAGGAAGGCCGAGGTTGGGGGCAGCACCCGCGGCACGGCACAATGGCGGGATGCCCTCGGTCCAACGCCAGTACCTGGATCTCTCCCGTCCGATCCGCGAGTTCACCTTCGCGGTCGATGCCAAGGAGGACGGTACGCGTCTGGACGCCCTGCTGCGCGCCCACTACCCGTGGCACAGCCGCACCTTCTATCGCCGCAAGGTCGAGCGCGGCGAGGTGCTGCTCAACGGCGCCACGGCCAAGCCGTCGGCGCGCACGCGCCCTGGCGACGTCATCGTCATCAAGCTGCCCGAGGACCCCACGGCACCCGAGCGCGAGAGCAGCGACGATCTCGTCATCCTCTACGAGGACGAGCATCTGCTCGCGGTGGACAAGCCGAGCGGGCTCGCGGCGCATCCCGTCGGGCGAACACGCCACGGCACGCTGATCAACAAGCTGCACGCCCGCTACCGGAGTGACGATCCCAAGCAGGACATCGTGCCGCGTCTGGCGCATCGCCTGGACCGGGACACGAGCGGCGTCGTGCTGGTCGTGAAGAACCGCAAGGTCGACGCCGCCGTCATGGACATCTTCATGGCGCGCGACCTCGAGAAGACCTACGTGGCCCTGGTCGAGGGCGTCCCGTCCACGTCGGCGGGCGCGATCGACGCACCCATGGGGCCGGACGCCGACGCCGACACGTCGCTGCATCAGGTCGTGCGTCCCGACGGCGCCCCGGCGCACACACGCTGGCGACGCACGCGCGCCTTCGCGCGCCACGCGCTGCTCGAACTGCAGCTGCTGACGGGACGGACGCACCAGCTGCGCGTGCACCTGGCGCACATCGGTCACCCGATCGCCTGCGATCACCTCTACGGCGATCCGCGGCCGCTGCTGCGCAGCTTTGCGGATCCGCGCATCGAGCCCGATGACGACGCCGTCGTGCTCTCGCGTCTGGCGCTCCACGCGCATCGCCTCGAGATGGCCCATCCCGTCACGGGCGAGCCGCTGGTCCTCACGAGCCCGCTTCCGCCGGAGCTCACGCACGCCATCGATGCCCTCGGCCAGCTTCAGGCCGGCGCGGACGAGGCATCGGCATGAGCTTGAGTCACGCGCAACGTCAGCGCCTCGACCAGATTGCCAAGGGGCGCTCCGACGAGCGCCTGTTCCTGCTCGAGGGTCGTCGTGCCGTGCGCGACGCCCTGGCAGCGGGCCACGTCGCCGAACTCTGGGTCCGGACCGACTTCGACCCCGCGGCCCGTGATCAGCTCGTCCAGATGGCCCGCGCCGCCGGCGTTCCGGTGGGGGAGGGCAGCCGCAAGGACTTCGATCGGCTCGGCAAGACCGTCACGCCCCAGGGCGTCTTCGCCCTGGTGCACGACACCGAGTTGCCGCTCGACGACGTCGCGGGGCTCGCCGGCATGCTGCTGTGGCTCGACGGCCTGCAGGACCCGGGCAACGTCGGTGCCGTCGTCCGCGTGGCGGCGGCCTTCGGCGCGGCCGGCGTCGTGGCTTCGATGGAAAGCGCGCATCCGCTCGGGCTGAAGGCGCTGCGCGCCTCCGCTGGATTGGCTCTCAGCCTGCCGTTCACACGTGCGCCGTCCGCAGGCATCGCCCAGGCCCTGGCCGGGCAGCCCGTCTACGTACTCGAGCGCGGCGGCGAAGACGTGTTCGCGCTGGAGGACGTCCCGCGCGACTTCGTTCTCGTCGTCGGCTCCGAGGGCAAGGGCCCCGGCGCCGAAGCCGAGGCGGCTGCGACGCGCAGGTTGGGGATCCCGATCGATCCGGACGTGGACTCGCTCAACGCGGCCGTCGCCACAGGCATCGCCGTCGCAGCCCTGCGCCACGCGGCCGGCCGGCGCGCATGAGCGGAGAGTCCCTGCCCGCCACCGTCGTGCGTCTCGATGCCCGGGGCTGCCTCGTGCGCCTGGACGAGCCGCAGGAGGGCCTGCCCGCCGACGGCTACGAGTTGTGGTGCGGCGTGCGTGGACGCATCCACCTGCGCGACCGCCGGCACCAGAAGGCGCCCGTCGCGGTCGGCGATCGCGTCCTGGTCGTGCGCTCGCAGGAGGATCGCGGCGCGGTCGACTCGATCGAGCCGCGCCGCAGCACGCTCTCACGTCCCGGCGCGCGCAAGGGGCGCGTCGAGCATGTGATGGCGGCCAACGTCGACCGCGTCGTCATCGTGTCGGCGTTGCTGGATCCGCCGTTCAATCCGGCCCTGGTCGATCGCCTGCTCGCCGTCGTGGAGTTCTCCAACCTCGATGCGCTGCTGGTCATCAACAAGATGGACCTCGGCGACGAGACGCCCCCGGAGGCCGCGGTCTACGAAGCCCTCGGCTATCCCGTGATCTGTGCGAGCGCTGTGGACGGCACCGGCATCCCCGCCTTGCGGGAGGAACTGCTGGGTTCGACGAGTGTCGTCTGCGGGCACAGCGGCGTCGGCAAGTCGTCGCTGCTCAACGCCGTCCAGGCCGAACTCGGTCTGGCCGTGGGGGACGTCAACGCCGTCACGGGACGCGGCACCCACACGACGACGGCGGCCGTGTGGATCCCGCTGAACGGCGGCGGCGCCGTGATCGACACGGCGGGCGTACGCGAGTTCGGCCTGTTTGGGATCCCCAAGCGGGACCTGCCCTGGCTGTTCCGGGATGTGGCGCTGTTCGCGCCGAACTGCCGCTACCCCGACTGCAGCCACACGCACGAACCGGACTGCGCCGTGCAGGAGGCGCTGGTGGACGGCAGCCTGCCGCCGTTCCGATTCGACAGCTACCTCAAGATCCTCGAGAGCCTCGAGGAGCAGGAGCGCGAGCAGTAGCCGGGTGAAGGGCTAGCCCTTCAGACGCAAGCGGCTGCGGACGTCGCCCGCGAGGTACATGCTGCCCGCACAGAGCACGAGCCCTGCGGCGCCGGCCAGCGTAGCCGCAAGCCCGAGCGCGTCTTGCACGTTGGGTTCGGCCGTGACGGGGGCCTCGAGGTTGCCGCGCAGTTGATCGGCGAGCTCCACGGCGCGGAGGCAGCGCGGCGAGTCGACCTCCGTGGTCACGACATGCTCGACGTTGCGCGCGAGCTCGCTCACGACGCCGACGACGTCCTTCTCCTCGAGCAGCGCGACGAGCAGCACGACGGGCTCGCCGGGCCAGCGGGCCGCCACGGCGTCGCGCGTGCCGCGCGCGGAGCGGACCGTGTGCGCGCCGTCGATGATGACGCGTGGCTTGAGAGCGACCTGTTCGAGGATGCCGGGGAGCTCGACGCGCGCGATGCCCTCCCACGCCGTCGCTGCGCCCACGTCCAGGGCGCGCAGGGCGAGGTAGGCGGCGCGGGCGTTCCCGACGTGGTGGGGCCCGGGCAGCGGCAGCACGGGGATGTCGAGCGTGCCGCCTTCGTCCAGCGGTGCGCCAAGTTCCACGGCACGAGCCCGAACGACGGCCAGCGGCGCAGGATCGAGTCCCACGGCGATGACGGGGACACCAGGCTTCAGGATGCCTGCCTTCTCAGCGGCGATGGCCTCGACCGAGTCACCGAGGAGGCGTGTGTGCTCGAGCTCGATCGTCGTGATGACGGTGACCGCCGGCACGCAGACGTTGGTCGCGTCGAGCCGGCCGCCGAGACCGGTCTCGAGGACCACGTCGCTGCAGCCCGCTTCCTGGAAGACGAGCCAGGCGATGGCGGTGAACAGCTCGAAGAACGTCGGCGCCTCCGGCGTTCCGCGCAGCGCGGCCACGTGCGGCAGCACCTTGGCGGCCGCGCGCGCGAGGGCGGCCGAGCCCACGGGTACGCCGTCGATCGCGATGCGCTCGCTGAGGTCCTCGAGATGGGGCGAGGTGTAGAGGCCCACGGGTCCGCGGCGGTCCTGCCGCAGGCCGGCAGCGATCATGCGCGCCACCGTGCCCTTGCCCTTCGAGCCTGCGACGTGCGCCGTCCTCGGCCCGACCTGGGGATGGCCCACGGCGGCGAATAGCGCCTGCACGCGGCCGAGATCCAGCGCCTGGCGCAGCGGATCGCGGGGGAGGCGCTCCTCGTAGTTCGTCGTGGCGGCCAGGAGCGCGTCGACGTCGGCGCGGGTGCGGATCTGCCTCGGGAGGGGCGGCGTGTCGTGCAAGGGCGTGGGATTGTAGGCCCGTTGTGCGATAACCCCCGCGCCAACCCTGGAGACACCCATGCGCATCCTGACGCTCGTGCTCGGCCTCGCCGTCGCCCTCCTGCTGGTGCCGTTCGCCACGGCGGAGGAGCCGCCTACGCCGCGCCTCGACGGGATCGACTACGCCAATCCGAAGACCCTGATCACCATCGGTGGGAAGGTCGGCGCGGGCCAGCGCACGGAGGGCATCGCCAAGCAACTGGCGGCCAAGGCCACGTCCGCCCAGGGAGGCTTGAGCCAGATCGTCCGCTGGGTGGCGCGCAACCTGCGCGAAGAGGCCGGCAAGCTCGGCAGCTGGCGCACCGCCGATCAGATCCTCATCGACGGCACGGTCAGCGGCGAGGCAGAGCGGGCCATGATGATCGGGGTCCTCGCGCGGGCTGCGGGCTACCCCGCAGCGTGGGTCAAGACGTTGCCGATCGCCTGGCTGCGCGAGCATCGTGAGACGGCACAGGCCTTGAGCGCCCCGGTGGGGCGCACCTTCGTCGAGGTGCTCGTGGGGAAGCGTTGGGTGCTGCTCGATCCGGTGACGGCGCGTCTCTACGAGACCTACGATACCCGTTCCCGCGAGCTGCCCGACGACCACCTCGCGTTCGACAAGGGCAGCGACGCCCACGCGCTCGTGCTGTCGAACCGCTTCGATCTGTGGCGTACGCAGGTGCTCACCTACGCCAATCGCCTGACCCTGCCGAAGACCCCCTGGGCGACGGCGCGTGACCTGCTCGCCCCCTGGCGCATCTACATCACCGGCCGCGGCGGACCGGCGAGGTACGCGCGCGCCGCCGGCAAGACGCTCGGCTACCTCGTCGAGAAGACGTTCGACACGAAGTACGACAAGTGGCTCAAGGCGGCGGCCGGCAAGACCTTGATCGTGACGGTTGGTCCGAACGGGCCAAACCTCCCGAAGAACCTGTGGCGGCGCTACCTCGGGGAAGCCGGCCGGCAGTACGAGGCCGGGCAGAAGCCCGAGAAGACGTGGATCGCCCTGAAACTCAGCGACGGCACGCGTGTGATCCTGATCAACGTCACCGAGTACGGTCCGGTGGAGCTAGCCGTCTCCGAAGCGCTCGACGGGTAGGCGGCTCCCGGGATGCGCGCGCTCCGCGTCGTCGCCGGGCTCGCGTGGCAATCCACGCCACGCCCGCCACCTCCTTGATCGCACACAACCCAGAAGCCGCCTACGGCGCCTCGAGGATGCGCGCGCTCCGCATCGTCCACACCCCAATAGGCGCCGCGTCCCTCGAAATGGCGGTCTAGAGACGAACAAGCTGCGAATCCACCACGTCCGGCCTCACGCCTTGCAGGTGAGGACTCCACAACCCTGCGCGACTTGGGTAGCCTGCGGGGTGATGCCTTACCTACGCTCTTGGACCCTGGCTCTCGCTCTGGCCGCGACGCCGTTCGCCCATGCCCTCGCCGACGACCTGCCGCCCCCCGTGGTGCGCAAGTCCGCGCGCCCGCCCTGGTCGCGCGCCGTCGATCCCGCGAAGCCGGCGCCCGTACCTCCGGTGGCGCCCAAGGCGGACACCACGGCGCTTCCGCCGATCGCGCCGACGCCCGTGCCGCCCGCTGCCCCGGCGCCTGCTGCACCGACACCCCCTGCACCGACACCCACGGCGCCCGCCCAGCCCGCGCTGGTGCCGCCGGCCCTGCCCTACGGGGACCAAGGCGCGAGCACGAGCGATCCGACCTGGGCGTCGGGCATCCTCAAGGCTCCGCAGGTCAGGCCGACACCCATCTCACCGACCCCGCGTGCTCCCGCCGGGCGCACCACGTTCCGCCCCGCCGCGACGGGCCCCGCACCGAGGTGGTCCGCACCGCGTGGGGAGGACAACACCCTGCCACCGCCGGCGATGCCGCGTGACGAGGCGCCGGCGCTGCCCCCGCTCGAGCCCGAGCCGACCGGCCCCGTTGAACCCGAGGACGCGATCACGGGCGCGCCGGACATCGCGAAGCCCATTCGGCCCTCGCGCATCGTGCCCCTGCAGGTGAGCGACGACCAGTTGCCGCCGCTCGACGCGCCGGCCAAGCAGCCGTTCGATGTCGACGTGAACCCCGGTACAGACATCATCCTGCCGCCCGACGCGGACCGCCCCGCCCCGGCCGCCCCCGAGGCGGCCAAGCCCGGGAGCGAGACCGAGCGCCTGCCGTGGTCGACCTGGCTGGACCCCCAGGAACTCGAGGAGCGCCGCCGGGCTGAAGAGCGGCTGTACGTACCGCCGACGGTCATGCCCCCGCCGGCGGACCCCACCTGGGCCAGCTCGATCACGCAGCCCAAGCCGCCCGGTTGGGAGCGACGCAGCGATGCCGCGGCGCCCGCACCGGCACCGAAGCCCGTCGTTCGCGACAGCGGCTCGCCGGATCTGCCGCCGCCCGCATGGGCCGCTGAGGACTGGCGCCGGCGCGCGCCCGTGCAGCAGACACCTACAACGCCGACACCTACACAGCCGACACGTGCGCCGGCGAGCGACGTCCGCCCGCCGTGGTCGGCGCCCGCACCCGAGGGTGCGCCGCGCAGGACGCCGCGGAAGCCCGTCGTCGAGCAGCCGCCCTCCCGCGATCGCTGGTCCGCACCCTTCGATGGCGAGTCAACCGATCCCGTGGCGCCTGCGGCGCAGCCTGCGCCGACGCCGAAGCCTGCCGGGTTGCCGCCGCTCGAGCCGGCGGTCGTCCAGCCGCCGCCGAAGAAGGCCGTGCCCTACCGTCCCCTCGAGGAGGGCTCGGGCGCGCTTCCGCCTCCGCCGAAGCCGCCGGCAGGCTCAGGCCGCTAGCGGCAGGGCTCAGGCCGCCGACGGTCGGGGCGCGAGCGCCCCAAGCCTCCGTGGTATCCTCCGCGCGCCCGCCGGCCGTTCCCCGGAACTATCCATGCTCGACGACCTCAAGAAGGACCGGCACATCGGGTTCGGTGCGCAGGAACGGCTCAAACTCTCTCTCTACGTGGCCGGCATGCTCGTCCTCGGCGGCGTCATCTTCGTCGGGACGCGGACAGGCGGCTCCGACGAGCAGGACAAGCCGACCGTTGCCAAGAGCGCGCCCGCTGCTCCCGGCATCGATCTCGGGCCCTTGCTCGACGCGGCCGATGTGGTGCGCTTGGCGGATGCGGACGACGCAGCGCCGGACGGCTGGTGCAGTCGCGCGTTCCAGCACGTGCTCGACATCCAGCGGCGCGGACGCCTGGGCCAGGTCGAAGGCGCTCGGCGGTCCGTCTCCGACATGAACGCGCTCGCCACGGAGCCGCGGGGGCGCGTCTTCGAGGTCCAGGGCAAGGTGACCGAAGTCGCCGGCGAGGCCTGGAAACCGACGGAGGACGCGACGGGCAACGAACGCCTCTGGACCGTCGTGCTGGAGGACGCGGGTGAGGTCCCCCTCCTCGCAGTCAAGTACGGCAACCGCTCCGATGTCGGTGAGGGCCGGCCGATCGACGCCAAGCCCGCGGGGCTGCGCGGCGAGACCATCGAGGCCGGCCAGCATGTCGTCGTGCGGGGCGTCTACATCCAAGAGCGCACCGGCTCGTTTGGCGGCACGGCGGTGACGAAGGCGGCGCCTGTGCTGCTCGTCCACAAGGTGCGCATCATCGTGCCTCCCGAAGACCGCCGCGACGTGATCCCGGAACTGAGCGAGGCCCTCTGGGGCGACATCGAAGACCGCTTCAACCGTGAGTCGCGCAAGTGGGACGAAGACGCGCTCTATGAGGTCATCCAGTGGGCACGCGCCCAAGGCCAGGAAAAGCTGCGCGAGCGCATGCTCAAGGGCGAGTTCAAGTGGAAGTCGTGGGGCCGCGACCGCTTCGACGCGTGGAAGAAGGAAGTCGCCGTGAGCGAGGGCGCCTCGCGTCCGATCACGGACGGTTCGCGCGGCAAGGTCTTCCGTTGGTCCGGCATCATCGGGGAAGTGCTCGACTACCCGTGGGAGCAGATCCCGCGCAACGCATTCGGCGTTGACGAGATCCAGGGCATCTCCCTGCTCTCCGACCACTACCGCAACGTATCGCTACGCGTGTTCCTGCCGTTCCCCGTCGACTCGTTCGAGGGCGTCACCGGGAAGCGGAGCGAGCACCTGCGCGTCTACGGCGTGTTCATCAAGAACTTCACGTACGACACGAAGCACAAGCGTCCGGACGGGAGCGGACGCGTGCAGCCCATGACGGCGCCGATGCTGGTCGTCCTGCACGTCGAGCGCTATCCCGATCACGAGGCCAGCCAGCGGATCCGGGGCGCCATGCTCTGGGTCGCCGGCGCGATGGTCATCTTCGGGTTGCTCTTCTACATCGTGCTCATCCGTGGCGGCGCCAAGCAGGCCAAGCGCATGGAGGAGCACCGCCTCGCCCTGCGCCAGCGCATCCGTGCGAAGGGTCAGGGGGCGCAGCTGCCCACGAGCCGGGACGCAATTCCGCAGGATGGGGCTCCTCGCGAGGATGGCTCCCCGCGGGATGGCCCAGCGGCGGACGGATAGCCGGCGTGCACGCCGAGCCGCGCCTCGAACGCGTGGACCTGCCCGGGCGCGCGACCGACGTGCGCATCGGCGAGGGCCTCTACGGGACGATCTGGGCGGCGCTGCGCGCGCGCTTTCCGGCGGCTGCGCGCTGCGGTCTCGCCATCGACGAGCGGGTCGCGGGCCTCTGGCCGCTGCCGCCCGCCCCGGCGGATATCGACGTCCTCGACATCACGCTGCCCGCGGGTGAGGCGGCGAAGACGCGTGAGGTCCTTGCGAGCGTGCAGGACCGTTGGCTCGACCTGCGACGCGACGAGCCGGTCGTGGTCGTGGGCGGTGGCGCGGCCCTCGACGTAGGCGGCTTCGCCGCGGCGACCGTGCGCCGCGGGCTGCCGTGGATCGCTGTCGCGACGAGCGTCGTGGCGATGGCGGACGCCGCCGTGGGGGGCAAGACCGCCGTCAACCATGCGCGCGGCAAGAACCTGCTCGGCACCTTCCATCCGCCGGTCCTGGTGCTGTCGGATGTCGCGACGCTGGCCACGCTCGAGGCGCGCGAGAGCGTGGCGGGCCTGGCCGAGGTCTACAAGTGCGGGCGCCTGGCGGATGCGGTCCTGCTCGCGACGCTGCGCGAAGGGCCGCCGGCGGATCCGGCGGCGTGGATCGATGCCGTCCAGCGGGCCGTCGCCGTGAAGGCGCGCCTCGTCGAGGCCGACGAACGCGATGGGGGCGTCCGGCGCTTGCTCAACTACGGCCACACCGTCGGGCACGCGCTGGAGCGGGTGTTGGGCAACGAGCGCCTGCGTCACGGAGAAGCGGTCGCGATCGGAATGGATGTCGCCGCGGCCATCGCTCTCGGCCGTGGCCTGCTCACCGGGGAGCAGCGTGCGGAGCAGCGCGCGGATCTGGAGCGCTTGGGACTCACGTGCGATCTGCCGGCGGAGGCCTCAGGCGAGGCCTTGCACGCGGCGCTCGGGCTCGACAAGAAGCGCGTCGCCGGCACGAACCACGTGATGGTCCTGCCTGTGGGCGCGGCCGGTGCGCGTGTCGTCGATGACGTGACCGACGACGAGCTACGCGCCGTTCTCTAGGTGGTTCAAATCCAAGCCACAGGACTCGTGCGCACTCCAGAATTGAAAACGGGCGGCTCGCGTGAGCCGCCCGTCTTGAGTCGGATCCTTGGTGCGTTGCCGTCTACGAGCCGAGCTCGGACTTCCACGACTCCTGGTCGCGAACGAACTGCTCGAGGTGCGAGCGATCCTCGTCCTTGATGCTCTCGTAGCGGACCCGAACGGCGTCGACCGAGGTGTCCTCGTCGTCACCGGAGGACATCTCGTTGACCTCCTGGATCTGCCCGCTCATCTCGAAGTAGTACTCCTTGACGGCGAAGGGCTGACGGAACTTCAGCTTCAGCAACTGCCCGATCTTGAGGAAGCTCTCGACCGGGTCATCGCCCTTGTCGTGATCGGGCTCGTAGCGGAACAGCAGGCCGTCTTCGTACAGCGTGACGATCCGGCCGACCTGGTTCGGCAGGGCATCGGCGTCGTCGCTGCCGCTCGGACGGAAGAGGATCGGCACGCTCCCCGTCAGGGCCTCGTCGTACTCGCCGCCCTCGAGCCTGATCTCACCGACGTCCTCGCCGGTGCGGAAGTGCTGCACGCCCGCCTCGACCGACTCGAACATCTTGAACACGTCGTCGAGCCCGAGAGTGGTCAACGTCTTCTTGATGAACTTGCTCGGACGCGCGAGGACCATCGCGCCGCCCTTCTGCTCGAGCCGCTTCGAGGTCTTGATGAGGTAGCCAAGCGCGGCGGAGTTGATGAACTTGAGCAGGCGCAGGTCGAACACGAAATGCTCGTCCCCCGCGTTGATCATGCGGTCGATCCGCTCGCTGAAGGCGGGCAGGTTGAACGTGTCGAACTCGCCGGTGAACTTCAGGATCACGACGTCTTCGTAGCGATGCTTCTCGAGCTTCATGGGATCTCCACGGCGGCAGGTTGCCGCGTTCGGGCGCTAGATCGTAGAGGCAGCCCTCGCGTCGTTCAACCGCAGCGAGCCAGCAAATGGAGGCTGGGGGCCGAAACTAGCCCGCGCCGACCCGCTCCAGCGCCTCCGCGACGATCTTCTCGGCCGGGATGCCCTCGGCCTCCGCCTCGAAGTTCAGCACGATCCGGTGGCGCAGGGCGCCCGTGGCGATCCGCTGCATGTCCTCGCGGGCTACCGCGGCGCGTCCCGCGGCCAGCGCGAGCGCCTTGCCGCAGAGGGTGATCGCCTGGGCCGCGCGCACGCTGGCGCCGAACCGGACGTAGCGCTTGGTCAGCGGGCCCGCTTCCTCGGCCTCGGGCCTCGTGGCGTGGACGAGCCGCGTGACCCAATCGCGCGCGCGATCGCCAAGCGGCACCTGGCGGGTGAGGGCCTGCATGGCCCGGATCCGGTCGCCGTCGAGGATCGGCTCGACCCGGATCTCCTCCTCGGCGGTCGTGCGATCCAGGATCGTGCGCATGTCCTCGATGCCGGCGTTGGGCACCATGCTCTTGAGCAGGAACCGGTCGAGCTGCGCCTCGGGCAGGGGGTAGGTGCCCTCCATCTCGATCGGGTTCACGGTTGCCAGGACGACGAACGGATCCGGCAGCGGGAAGGTCTGCCCACCGGCCGTGACCTGGCGCTCCTGCATCGCCTCAAGCAGGGCACTCTGCGTCTTGGGGGTCGCGCGGTTGACCTCGTCCGCGAGCAACACGTGCGCGAAGACGGGGCCCTTGCGGAAGACGAACTCGCGGCGTCCCTCCTCCTCCGTGACGAGCCATGTGCCGATCACGTCAGCCGGCATGAGGTCGGGCGTGCACTGGATGCGCCCGAAGGAGAGCGCCAGCGCGTCAGCCAGCGTCCTCACGAGCAGGGTCTTGCCCGTGCCCGGTACGCCTTCGAGCAGGAGGTTGCCGCCGGCCAGCAGGCACAGCACGGCGGCCTCGACGACCTCGTCCTGACCCACGATCACGCGGCCGATCGTCGTCTTGAGCCGGGCCACGTCTTCGGCGTACCGCGCCACGGCTTCGGCGGTCTGCTGGACTCCGGACGTGCTCACGGGCTGCTCTCCTGCGGGGGGCGCATCCTACCGACGTCCGGGCCGGACGTGCGATTGCCCTCTATCCAAGCTCGCTGAGGACCCGTCCGCGCCAGGTCACGCCGAGGTCGTCCTCGGCCATCCGGCGGCAGGCCTCCATATCGACGCCCTCCAGACCGCCCACGGCCGTGCAGACGACCTGGAGGCCCGCGTCGCGCGCGGCCCGGATGTAGTCCAGCATCGGCGTGTAGCCGTCGGGCGAGAAGGCGGAGGGGCAGTGGCGCTCGAAGGTCTCGACATCCTGCGCGTTGAGGCTCACCGAGACGACATCGATGAGGCCCACGATCTCCGGCGCCGTCGGGCGCTTGTTGATCAGGTCCGCATGGCCGTTCGTGTTGAGCCGCGTCGTGCCGCCGCGCTCTTTCACCCAGCCGGCGACCTGCTTGAGCGTATCGAGGCGCAGCGTCGGCTCGCCGTACCCGCAGAAGACGATCTCGTCGTAGGCCGTGGGGTCGCCGATGGATTCGACGATCTCCTCGAAGCGCGGGTCCTTCGCGCGGCGCAGGTCGTAGCCCTTGACCTCGAACTCGTCGTGCGTGCGAGGGCAGAACGTGCACTTGGCGTCGCAGGCGTTGGTGAGGTTGACATAGAGGCTGTCGCGGATGGTGTAGGTCGGCGGCCCCGCGGTCTCCTCCGTGGGGAGCCGGAAGAGGCGGCGGGAGTTGCGCGTCGTGATGCGGCGCACGTCGGCCTCCGACAGCCCCTTGAGCTCGGCCAGGGCGCGCGCCGTGTGCGCGACGAACGACGGCTCGTTGCGCTTGCCGCGGCGCGGCACGGGCGCCAAGAAGGGCGCGTCGGTCTCGACGAGGGTCTCTTCGATCGGCACGAACGAGGCCGACTCGCGCACGTTCTCGCCCTTCGGGAAGGTAAGGATGCCGGAGAACGAAATGACGAAGCCCGCGGCGAGGTAGCGCTCGGCGTGGGCCGGATCGCCCGTGTAGCAGTGGATGACGCCGCGCAGACCCGGGAACTCCTCGATGATGTCGCCGGCATCGTCGAAGGCGGCCCAGGAGCCTTCCTTGTCGCGGATGTGCACGATCACCGGCAGGTCGTTCTCGAGACCTACCCGGCAGTGGTGACGGAAGGAGAGCTGCTGGCGGGCGGGATCCGTGTTGTCGCGGTAGTAGTCGAGCCCGGTCTCACCTACGCCGACGAAGCCGCCGCCGAGCAGCAGCTCGTCCAACTCGGCCAGGGCCGCGCCCACGTCCTCGGGCACGTCGTTCGGATGGATGCCGGCCGTCGGATAGAGCCCCTCGCGGCCTTCGCAGAGGGCGGCGCACTGCCGGGCGTTCTCGACGGACGTGGCCACCACGACCGCCTGGTCGACGCCCTCCTCGCGCATGCGGGCCAGGACGTCGCCGCGGTCCTCGTCAAAGCTGTCCCATGTGAGATGGCAATGGGAGTCCACGAGCGGGGGGAGGGGCTGGCTCATGGGCGCAAGGTACCCGCCCGGCGGGCGCCCCGGCAGTGGTGGTCGGGGGCGCTAGAGTAGGACGCAGGAGACCCCACCATGGCTGGAAGCGTCCGCTCCCTCTTCACCCGCCTGTTGCCCTGGGCCGCGCTGGGCGTATTGACCGTGGCGTTCTTCGTGCAGGTGAAGGCGCGCCGGGAGGCCGAGAGGGAGGCCGACGTTGCCCGGGCCGGGCTCGCACCGCTACGCAAGGAGTTGGCCCTCTCGGAGGCCAATCTCGCGTTCATTCCCTCCGCGCGCCCCGCGGCCGTAGCGGATGTCGCCGGGGAGCACGTCGCCGAGATCAGCGATCTCAGAAGGAAGCTCGAGCTCGCCCACGAGGAACTCGCCGCGAGCCGCGCTGCCGAGCGCGCACGCACCGAGAAGGGCGACCGTACGGAGTCGCTGCGTGCCACCGAGGCAGCGCGGGCCAACGCCCTCGCCCGCGAGGCCGGCGCGGCGCAAGCCGAGGCAGCCACGCGTGTCGCCACGGCGCAAGCCGAGACCTCCAAGGCGCAGGCCGACGCCGCCCGGCGCATCGCCGTGGCCCACACCAGCGAGCAGGCGCTCGCCGCCCGGCTGCGTGAGGTCACGACGGACGAGAGTCGCCTGGACGTGGCCCTGACCGGCCTGCTGAAGGCCAAGGACGCCGGCGTCGTGAAGTTCGCCATTGAGGGCCTCGTGGCGATCAAGCACCGGGGCTACGCCGGCCGCGTCCTGCCGCTGCTCGATCACGACGCGCCGACCGTGCGCATCGCCGCGATGCACGCCTTGCTGCGCTCGGGCAGTGGCGTGGCTTCGGCGGCCCCGCTCTGCGAGCCCGTGCTGCGGCTGCTTGCCGACGACGCGCCCGATATCCGGCTGGCCGGCTTGCTCCTCGCGCAGGAGGTCGTCGGCGAGACGCCGAGCCTGGGCTTCGGCAGCAAGGACCCGGCGGTGGCGAAGGAGATCGCGCGGCTCAAGACGAAGCTCGCCGCGCTGGCCCGCGAGTGACCGCGGTCGACGTACAGCTCACCGACGCGCTCACCTCGCCCGGCTGGCGCGCGGCGCTGGCGGCCGTCATGGCGAGCGACGCGTTCTCCGAACTCGAGGCCTTCCTTGAGGCCGAGCGCGCGGCCGGCGCCCAGGTGCTGCCCGCGGCCGAGGACATCTTCGCCGCGCTCAACCTCGTCGAGCCGGACGACGTGCGCCTCGTGATCCTAGGCCAGGATCCCTACCCGACGCCGGGTCACGCCCACGGGCTCGCGTTCTCCTATCGCGGGGACGGCACCCTGCCGCGCTCGCTCGCCAACGTCTTCCGCGAGATCGAGGCCGACCTCGGGCGGCCCGTGCCGCCGGGGCGCGGCGATCTGACGCCCTGGGCGCGCCAGGGGGTGCTGTTGCTCAACGCCGTCTTGACCGTGCGCGCGGGGGAGGCCGGCTCGCACCGCCGCCGCGGCTGGGAGGCCGTCACGGATGCCGTGCTGGCGCACCTGGCCGTGCGCGAGGCCCCGCTCGTCGTGCTGCTGTGGGGCCGCGAGGCGAAGAAGAAGCGCCCGCTGCTGGGGAATCGCCATGTCGTCTTGGAGGCGGGGCATCCCTCGCCGCTCTCCTTGCGCTACTTCCGCGGGTGCCGACACTTCAGCCGCGCCAATGCTGCGCTCGCGCCCCAGGCCATCGACTGGCTGGGTCTCTGAGCCAGAACCTCGCGGATCGCGGCACGCGGCGCGGTCGGTCGTGTAGCGTGGTGGGTCCTTGGAGGGCCACTCGATGAATCAGACACTCGTTGCCATCGTCGTGGGGCTGATCGCTGCCGGCGGCGGCGTCCTGCTCATGGACAGCCTGCGTGAGACGGACAGCGCATCCGGCGTCGCCGCGGTGGACCTCGGTCCCCTCGAGGACCGCCTGCTCGCCATCGAACGTCGCCTGCCCGCCGACGGGACGCGCGGCGTCCAGCTCTCGACCTCGGGCGTGCATCCCGAGTTGCACAAGCGCTTCCTCGCCATCGAAGAGGCGATTGCCTCGCTGAAGGCGTCTGGCGGCGCCGGCGACAGCGCCGGATCCGGCGGCACCCTCGAGCGCATCGAGGAGCGCCTCGCCTCGATCGAGGACAAGGTCGACGGCGGATCCGGCACGCCCGCCAAGCCGAAGCGCCCCACGAAGAAGCGCGTGAGCCTGGCCGAGGCCGCGGACGAGCTCGAGCTGACCCCGCAGCAGGAAGACGCCCTGCGGGACATCTACGAGAAGTACAACCACGACCTCTACAAGCTCGCTGCGGGCCCCGATGGGGACCCCGAGGACGTGAAACGGGACATCGCCGCCGCGAGCAAGGATCCCACCAAGGCCATGGGGATCATGACCAAGTACCTGCCGCGGGTCATGAAGGACATCGGCAGCTTCATGAAGGCCCAGGGCGATCGCAGTTCGGCCATCGTCAAGGCCATCGGGCCGGAGAAGTCCACGCGCCTCAGCCGCGAGTACGACGTCAAGGAAGGCAACGCCCTGGGCGCTTTCGGCGGCATGCGCAGCGGGATGGGCTTCGGCAGACGCTAGCCCCTCCACCCCGCCTCCCGCGGGGGACACAAACCGTTCACGCCGTGGCACCGGCCCCGCATTGCGGCATACACTCTGCCCCCGCTCTCACTCAGGGGGTCCCATGCCTTCGATTTCGATGAGGCGCCTGTTCGGCGTCGGCGCGGCGCTGGTCGCCTGCGCCCTGTTGCTACCCGTCTTCTCCGTCGGTCCGGTGTTTGCCGACGACGACCCCGCGGCCGCGCCCCCGAAGGCGCCGCCCCCCAAGGCGGCTCCGCCGAAGGCCGAGCCTGCCAGCGCCGGGGCCAAGGGGGAGTGGGAGCCTGATCTGAAGGCGCTCCGCGCGTCCGTGGTGAAGGTGTTCACGACGTCGCAGTCGGAGAACTACCGCAAGCCCTGGCAGCGCCCGCGCCCCTCGGGCTCGAGCGGCAGCGCGTTCTACATCGGCAAGCGCCGGATCATGACGAACGCCCACGTCGTTAGCGACGCGAAGGTGCTCGAGGTCAAGCGCGCCGATCGCGTGAAGCGCTACAAGGCCCGCGTGCTCTTCGTCGGGCATGACTGCGACCTTGCGCTGATCACCGTGGACGATGACGACTTCTGGGAAGGCATGGTCCCGCTCGAGATCCAGGAGCGGCCCGCCATGCGCAGCAAGGTGATGACCATCGGCTACCCGATGGGCGGCAACAAGCTGTCCATCACCGAGGGCGTCGTGTCGCGCATCGAGGTCACGAGCTACGCGCACACGCGCGTCGACGAGCACCTCACCGTCCAGACCGACGCGGCGATCAACCCGGGCAACAGCGGCGGCCCCGTCATCCAGAACGGCAAGGTCTGCGGCGTCGCCTTCCAGGGCTACACGTTCGCGCAGAACCTCGGCTACATGATCGCGCCTTCGGTCATCCAGCACTTCCTGAAAGACGTCGAGGACGACGTCTATCACGGCTACCCGGAGCTCGGCATCTACACGGCCAACCTCCGCAACCCCGTGCTCCGCAGGTTCCTCGGCGTCCCGGAAGACCAGGACGGCGGCATGCTCGTCCTGAAGCCCACGCCGTTCGCGAGCACCGTCGGCAAGCTGAAGAAGAACGACGTCATCCTCAAGATCGATGGTGTGAAGATCGAGTCAGACGGCACGGTCAACATCGGCGATGAGTTCCTCGACTTCGCCTTCGTCGTCGAGGGCAAGCAGATCGGCGAGAAGGTCACCCTGACCGTCCTGCGCGACGGCAAGATCCTCGAAATCGAGGTCACACTCAAGGAGTGGTCGGCGCGCATGAAGCCCGGCGCGGTCTACGACGAGCGTCCCGAGTACATGGTGCTCGGCGGCTACCTCTTCGTACCGCTCACGAACAACTATCTCGGTTGGGGCCGCAGCAACGACCTCAGCTACTACATGCAGCAGTACTACCGCACCGTCGCGGTGGAGGGGAAGTCGCGCGAGCAGCTCGTCCTCCTGAGCCGTGTCATCAAGGACGCGAGCACGCGCTACATCTACTACTCCGACGCGATCGTCGACAACGTCGATGGCGTGCAGCCCAAGGACTTCGCGCACTTCGTGAAGCTCCTGGACGAGTCGAAGAAGGACCTCATCAAGATCGAGTTCGAAGGCGTGAACGTCGCGCCCCTCATCCTCGACATGAAGCTGATCAAGAAGGTCCACCCCGAGATCCTCAAGAGCCACCAGATCCCCGAAGATCGGTACGTCAAGCCGAAGGAGGTCAAGTAGTCATGCGCCGCCTTGCCATTGCAGCCCTCGGCTTCACTCTCTGTCTTGCGCCGGCTGGCCCCGCGTCGGCCAAGGAAGATGAACTCGCTCCGAAGCTGCGCGCCGCCCTCGTGCGCGTGCACGTGACCAGCCAGTCCTACGAGACCTCCGCGCCGTGGAAGCTCGGGTCGGAGTACACCCGCTCGGGACGCGGCGTCGTCATCGAGAAGGGCGTCATCCTGACCAAGGCCAGCCACGTCCTGAACCAGCGCATGATCGAGATCGCCGTGGCCAACAGCGCACGGCGGTACCCGGGCAAGCTGCGCCACGTCGATCGCGAGGTCGGCCTCGCGCTGATCGAGTTCGACGACGAGGCGCTGACCAAGACGCTCGCACCGCTGCCGCTCGGCGATCCGGTCAAGCTCGACGACGAGTTCAACATCCACCAACTCGGCCGGGACAACATCCCGGAGCGCTACGACGCGCGCGTGATCCGCGCGATCGCCGGTAGCACCGGCCTGAGCCTGCAGCTCAAGACGACGTGCTCCGACAGCGGCGATGGCCAGGTGGCACTGAAGGACGGCAAGATCGTCGGTCTCGTGACCAGCACCTACGGCAGCCGCCAGCAAGGCACGATCAAGTCGATCGAGTCGATCCGCAAGTACCTCGACGGGTTCAAGGATGACCAGTACCGCGGCCTTCCGGGGCCCGGCTTCTGGACGCACGATCTTCTCCGGCAGGATCTGCGCACCTTCTACGGCCTCGCCGAGAACCAGCACGGCATCGCCATCAGCCGTATCGTGCCCAAGCGCACCGGCGACGGCGTCCTCAAGACGAACGACGTCCTCCTCGCTGTCGATGGCTATGACATCGACGATGAAGGCAAGTTTGTGCACGAGGTGCACGGCCGCCTGAGCTCGAGCTTCCTGCTCAGTGGCCGTCGCTACGCCGGCGAGCTCGTGAAGGCGAAGATCCTGCGCGATGGCGCTGAGGTCGAGGTCGAGTTCGAGCTCAAGGGCCAGAAGCCCGGCGAGATGCGCGTCCCCGACGGCTACGGCCGGGGTCGTCCGCAGTTCATGGTCGTCGGCGGCATGGTGCTGCTCGAGCTCACGTCGAGCTCCAGCATCTGGCGCTCCGATGGTGGCGTGATCCTGCGGCGCTACCGGGACCGCGCCGACTGGGATCCGCCGACCAAGCGTCGTCGCGTCATCTACGTGGACCGGGTCTTCAAGGACATCTCGAACAAGGGTTTCGAGGGCATGAACGACCTGCCGATCAAGACGATCAACGGGATCGAGATCAACGACTTCAAGAGCGTGCCCAAGGCGCTCGAGACGCCGGAGGGCAAGTACCACGTCTTCCGGTTCGAGGGCCTCGAGTCCGACTTCGTGATCCCCGCCGATGAACTCGACGAGATCAACAAGCGCATCACCGAGCGCTACAAGATCACGCGTTCGCGCTACCTCAAGGGTGACAAGGATTGAGCGCGGAGGCGTCCGGCCTCGGTCGATCGACCGCGCGCCTCGGAGCGTTCCTGCTCCTCGGTGCCCTCGCTGCGAGCGGAGCCCTCGCCGCGTGCGGTGGCGGCGATCGCCTCGTGCGTGACCCGGTCACGCCGATGGCCGTGGCGTTCACGGACGTGGCGCTGATCTCGGGTATCGACTACTCGGTCCTGGCCGGCCAGGCCATGAGCGAGGTCCAGATGATGTCGGGCGGCGCGGCCGCCGGCGACTTCGACGCCGATGGGTGGGTGGACCTGATCGTCACGCGCATCCAGGGGCCGCCGATCCTGTATCGCAACATGCAGGGCACCATGTTCACCGACGCCACACCCGCGGCATTCGCCGCGGCCCTGGGTTCCGCCAAGACCAACGGCGTGGTCTTCGTCGACATCGAGAACGACGGCGACCTCGACCTCTACATGACCGGTATGGAGGGCACCCGGCACTGGCTCTTCGTGAACGACGGCATGGGCGGCTTCACCGAGGAGGCGGTCGCGCGCGGGGCCGACGTCACTACGTCCGAGGTGCACTTCGGCTACGGCATCGCCGTCGGCGACTACGACCGCGACGGCTACGTCGACCTCTTCGTCGGCGAGTGGAAGGCGCAGGCGAGCTTGGCCGTCCCGACGCACAACCGCTTGCTGCGCAACCGCGGCGCGGCCATGCCCGGGCACTTCGAAGACGTGACCATCTCGGCCGAGGCGGTGATCGACGGCGCCACAGGCGTGAATCCGCTCGGCACGTTTGAAGGCGCGTGGGCGTTCAGCCCGCGCTTCAGCGATCTGGACGGCGATGGCTGGCCCGACCTCGTGCTCGGGTGTGACTTCGGCACGAGCCGCATCCTCTGGAACGACCAGGACGGGACGTTCACGGACGGCACGGCCGCGGCCGGTGTCGGCTCCGATGAGAACGGCATGGGCTCCACGGTGGGAGACTTCGACGGGGACGGGGACCTCGATTGGTTCGTGACCTCGATCCACGATGCCGAGCGCACGTGCGAGACGCGTTCGTGCGGCTGGTACTACTCCGGCAACCGGCTCTACCGCAACGAGGGCGGCCGCGTGTTCACCGACGCGACGGACGACGCCGGTGTGCGCGAAGGCGGCTGGGGCTGGGGCACGAGCTTCTTCGACGCGGACAACGACGGCGACCTCGATCTCGCGATGACCAACGGCATGGGCTTGCGCCCGGGCGGCATCCCGACGCAGTTCGAGACCGACCCGATGCGCGTCTGGCAGAACGAGGGCGGATGGTTCGGCGAGGTGTCGGCGGATGTCGGCGTCACCGACAACCAGATGGGCCGCGCGCTTCTCGTGTTCGACTACGACCGGGACGGCGATCTGGACGTCTTCGTCACCAACAGCGAGGGCACGCCCGTGCTCTACCGCAACGACGGCGGCAACACGAACGCCTGGTTGCACGTGGACCTCGTGGGCACCACCGCGAACCGCGAAGGCATCGGCTCGCGCATCACGGTGACACCCGACACGCTCGAGCCGGCCGGCGCGATGCTGCGCGAGGTCGAGAGCGGCGGTGCCTACATTGCCCAGAGCGAGCGCACGGCCTTCTTCGGCCTCGGTCTCGCCACGACGAGCGTCGATCGGCTGCGCGTCGCGTGGCTGGCCGGCGCGACCGAGACCTTCACCAATCTCCCGGCCAACCGCCGCCTCACGGTGATTCAAGGCGCCGGGCTGGTAGGGGACATGGACGGCGACGGCACCTTGACGTCCGCCGACGCCACGGCGCACGCGCTGGCGCTCAGCGATCCGACGGCCTTCGCGATCGCCCATCCGACGGTCGATCCCGACCTGATCGGCGACGTCGACCGCGACGGCGACCTCGATGCGGACGATACGACGGCCCTGGCCGCGCTGCTTCCATAGAGCGGCCTACGCGGGCCCCGCAGCCCGGACCGTAGGTATTCGTCTCGATTTCCTGGGCTTTCAGGCCCTCGGACCGTGTCGGGATGAGTCGCTCCCGTTCCGCTGGATCCCCATCGGACGTACTCTTTCTCAACGAATCTTGAGTGTTGGGAGCGATCTGGGATGCAACTGCGCGGCGCGCCGATTCGGCGGGGGGGCACCCTGCTGCTGCTGGGGACACTCTGCCTGCTCGCCGCGGCAACTCCGGCGCAGGCCGGCCACGGCCACATCGACCGCGTCAAGGGCACCATCGACTTGGTCGTCTACTTCTCCTATCCGGCCACCGTGGAGGAGATGCGGCAGTGGGAGCCCGTCCTCACGGAGTTCTCCAAGGGCCTGTACGAGGCTACGGAGGGCGGGCTGCGCCTCGGCAAGGTCTCCCTGACGACGGACCCGTCCGAGTCCAAGACCGCCGACATGTGGATTTCCAACATCCAGGACGAGGACGAGCCGGCGACGGCAACGCACTACGGCTGGGGTCAAGACACCGCAGCCCTGTTCATGCATCAGATCCACAAGTGCAGCGGTGTGAACACGAGGCTGCTGGACTTCACGCCCGCCGAGGTGGCCAAGAGTCTCGGGGTGGACCTCGAGGAAGCCAAGGCCATCCATGACCGCGCCCGCGCGATCGTCGGCCACGCTCCGGACTGCAATGCGAACTGGCGCGGTCAGTTCGGCATGCTCCACGAAGCAGGCCACTACTTCTGGGGTCTGGCGGACGAGTACGAAGGCTGTACGTCGGAAGACGCCGAGGGGGACCTCAAGACGTGCGCCGACGGCGCCGCCAAGGCCGAGAACCCGAGTAGCGGGGATCGCAAGTACTTCTGCGGTATCGGAGACGGAGCCAAGGGCTGCGTGATGGACGGCGGCACCAGGGACGCCGTGCGAAACACCCGCAGCGAGTTCTGCGTGGACCTGCCGAAGGGCGCCATCGCCTCCACGGAGAACGAGATGATGTTCGGCCATCTCGGTGGCTATGCGCTGGGTGGCCAGTTCTACGAGTCGAAACAGCAGCGGTTTCACGGGCACGCTTGCTGGACCACGATCTTCTCCGTCGGGACGAAGCTGAACGCAACGACGGACGTCCTTGACAGTTCCGTCAGCCCGCGTCGTCAACGGCTGCTGTTCTTCCAGAAGCCGACCACCTACCCCGTGGAGCAGCGCGAGCTGCGCGTTGACGAGCTGCCGACGTTCTCCATTCTCGGCGCCCCGAAGGAGGCCGAGGAAGAGGGGCCCGGCCCCGCCTTCGTTGTCCTGCTCGACCAGTCGACCAGCATGCTGGTCGGAGCGCCCGGAATCGACGTGGAACCGTTCGCAGCGGCCAAGCAAGGCGTGGCCAATGCCGTGCTGAGCACCCTGAGGGACAACGAGTGGCTCGGGATCGTGAGCTTCCATGGAGTCGGCGTGAGTCTGCTGCCTGCGGGACTCGCTCGGATGGGCACGCAAGAGGAGAGGACCCTCGTGGCGACCGACGTTCTCGCCCTCCAGAGCGTAAGGACGGGCGTGGCCGGCACGTCTCTCACCAAGGCACTCAGCGCGGCGATGGAGGTCTTCGGATCGCAAGCCCAGGAGGATGTCGCGGGCAAGCACGTCATCCTCATCACGGACGGGCAGGGCGCGATCGACTCAGGACCGTCGTCCACCGTGAATCGGCTTGCCGCTGCCGGCATCCGGATCCACACCGTCGCGATCGGCGAGCTTCCCAACCGTCGGCGGCTGGCCAGCATGGCCGCAACCACGGGCGGGTACGCAGCCGATGCGTCCACCACGCCTGACATCGACGAGGCTGTGCAGCGGATCATCGAGGACGCACGCGGCTCGACGCTCGGTGCCTTCGAGACACTCAATCTGGCGTTCTCGCCTCCCGCGTCACCGCCGCTCTCCACCGACGTCCTTGTTCCCGACTTCGCACGATCCGTCGACTTCATCGTCTCCCACGCCGCGGGGGCCCCAATCGAGGTGAGCTTGCTTTCCCCGCGTGGCATCCGCTACGCCTTCGACGAGGCGGAGGACGCCGTGTGCACGCTGGACACGTTGACGGCGGGGGCGGTCAAGCAATGCGGAGCGACCGACGTCCAATACCTGCCGAATGCCGCGTCGGCTCCCTCGCAGCAGCTCTTTCGCGTACCGAACCCCGAGGCTGGTGTCTGGAGCGTGGAGACGCGCGTGACGATTGACGACGGCGCGAGCCACCAAGTCACGGTCCGGTCCAACTTCGATGCCCCGATCTTCCGCATCAGCGCCGACGTCACGAACCCCGACCCCCTGACCTTCCCTACGCCCATCCGGATCGTCGTGCCCGTGGTCGTGCAGGTTCCCGTGACCGAGGTTTCTGTGACGGCCAGGGTGACGCACCCGATCGACAAGAACAGTCCCGAGCAGCCTCCGTTCAGCGAGGACATCACGCTGTTCGATGATGGTCTCGCCGAGCACGGCGACGACCAAGCCGGTGACGGCCGCTACAGTGCGCTGTACGCCAACTACCGCGACGGAGGGAACGGCGTCTACACGTTCGACGTCGAGGTCTTGAACGAGGGCATGGCCGGCCGCACCGTCTCCGAGAACCGTGAGTGGAGTCCCAACCCAGCTCCGCCGCGCGCCATCGCGGACTTCCGGGCCTTGGTGACCGTTACGGTCGAGGTGACCGGCGTCCCGGACACGATCGTCCAAGGAACTCTCGCGATCACGACGGATCAACTCACGCAGGGCTACCAGTACACCGTGTCGCAGATGAACGTGGCTCCGGCACTCGTCTTCAAGGTCCGCGCAGACGACGAAGCCATGAAGCTCCTGTCGATCACGATCGTCGGGGACAATCCCGATGATCAGTGGCAGGTCGGCACGGTCGGGCTGTACGCAGACGACAACTTCGATGGGCGGCTGGACAACCGCAGCGACGCCTTGGCGACCGGTACCTACATCCAGGGCGAGACCGACTTGACGTTCCGGAAGTTCGACCAGGACGACGAACCCGCCATGCTCGCGATGGTCCTCGCTGGCCAGGAGCGACAGTTCGTCGTCACCTACGGCAGGATCTGGGGGCCCGAGATCAGCACGCTGACAGCGTCCTTCGGGCGTGTACCAAGCAAGCCGGTCGGCGCGCCGCCGTTCCCCATCCTGTGGCTCGCCGCGACCATGGCCGCCGTGGTCTTCGCGTCACAGCGCATGGCGAATCGGAGTCTGGCTCGCCCCCTGGCTGTCCTGTCGAGCGTCGCGCTGTTGGTTCTCGTCACGGGAGCTGTCGGCTGCGGCAGCAGCGGGGGGGGCAGCGGGACGATCATCGGCGCTGACGGACCGCGGTCCGCCTCGGTGAACCCGCTGCCTACCGGTGCCTACCCGGTGAGGCTGGAGCGGGACGACATCGTGGTGCGTGGGGCAACAACAGGAACGCTCGTCTCCGCGACGGGTGAGGCGACGAATGGAACCGTTCAGGTGGTCGCGGATCCCTAGATCCGTGTGCCGTCAGCGGCTACGAGGCTGAAGGGCTGGGAGTTATCCATGGAACCGCGCAAGACCCGAGGGCGTCGAGGGACCGCCCTCCTGTTGCTGGGGCTGCTTTGCAGCCTCGCCTTCGTCGGCGCCGCCGACGCCGGGCAGCCTGTGATCGACCTGAACCGGGGCACGATCGACATCATCGTGTACTTCGAGTACGACGCGACGGTCGAGGACATCGAGGGCTGGAAGCCCATGTTCGATGAGTTCTCGAAGGGTCTCTACGACGCCACCGAAGGCCAGCTCCACATCCGCAGGGTCACCTTCACGACGAACAAGTCGCTCAGCGGCAAGGCGAGCGTCTGGATCTCCGACCAGAAGAGCAAGACCGCCGGCGCCTATGCCCACGTCAACGGCGTCAACAACATCGGACAGCACATCCAATTGCACCAGATCCACAAGTGCATCGGCGTGGCCGAGGACCAGATCAACAGCACCGACAAGGAGACGGCCCGTCGAGCGGCTGCCGTCAAGGACCACGAGCCCACCTGCAATCCCCTATGGCGCGGCCAGTTCGGTGCTCTGCACGAGGCCGGCCACTACCTGTTTGGCATGCGCGACGAGTACATCGGCTGCAGCGTCCAGCGCGGCATCGACTGCCCGGACGTCCAGCGCGACGTCCAGGGGCCGGCGTTCTTCTGCTCGGTGGGGCAGCAGGAGAAGGCCTGCATCATGGATGGCGGCACGACGGTCATCGACCTGAAGCGTGACATCAACGGGCGCCCGATCATCGATCCGGCGACCGGGCAGCCGACCATCCTCTACAAGAATCGCCGCAGCGAGTTCTGCCGTTCGTTCCTGCCGACGGATCGCACGGGCACCTACGGTCACACGCCTACCTACAGCAGCGGCCAGAGCACGTACGAGAACAAGCAGCAGCGCGACCTCAACCAGGACTGCTGGAGCCGCGTCGGCGGCAGCGAGGTCATGCTGATCCTCCCGTCGGGCTTTCCGCAGGTGCAGGATCTCGTAGCGGACGGCAAGCCGCTGCCCACCTACCAGATCGTCAATGAGGACCCGGCCTTCGTGCTGGCGGTGGATACGTCGAGGAGCATGCAGGGCATGTCGGCCGGCGACACGGCATCGAAGCTCGATCTGGCGAAGCAGGGGGGCGCCAACGGTGTTGATCTCGTCCGCGGCAACGAGAAGATCGGTGTCGTGGGGTTCGACCAGACGCCGTTCATCGCGCAAGAGCTGCGCACCGTTCCCGATCAAGCCGCGCGGAACAACATCGCGTCCGTCATCGACGCCCTCGCCATTGGCGGTACCCAGACCACGACCGGGGGCGCCCTCACGCTCGCTCGCTCCATGCTCGAAGGGGGGGCGCAGGAGTTCGTATCGGGCAAGTCGATCGTGCTCCTCTCCGACGGCCACGGCACGACGGGCCCGAATCCCGTAGATATCGCCAATGACATCGCGGGCGAGGGCCGTCTGGCCATCCACACCGTGGGCATCGGCGAAGACGCGGACACCGCCACCCTCGAGAAGATCGCTCGCATCACAGGCGGCTCGTTCTTCTACGTGCCGCGCGCGAGTCAGCTTCCCTCGGTGCTTCCCGCCGTGTTTGCGAACGCTCGCGGAGACACGACGCCCGAGGTGATCGGCGACACGATCCCCTACACGCCGCCCACGGATCCGGTCCCGTCCATCGACGTCGAGATCGACACGTTCACGCGCTTGGCCACGTTCGTCGTCGGACACGATGTGGGCGCGCCGATCGAGGTGTCCATCGTGTCGCCGAGCGGCCTGCGCTACTTCTTCGACATCGCCGAGGCCGACGTCTGCACCGTGGACACGCTGGACGTGGATCCGCCCTCGACGAAGGACTGCGGCAACACCGACGTCACCTACATCCGGAATCCTCGACAGCAGATCTACACCGTACCGAACCCCGAGTCCGGTGTGTGGACCGTCGAGGTGCGCAACACGGTCGACAACGGAACGGACGTGCCCGTCGATATCCTGGTGACGGCCGATGCACCCGAGCTCTCGGTCATTGCCGACGTCGTCAACTCACGGCCCGTCTGCTACCCCGAGCCGATCAAGCTGCAGGCGACCGTCGTGGCTCAGGTCCCCGTCACGGGCGTCAGCGCTACGGCCGTGGTCACGCAGCCCGGAGGCTTCACGGAGACGATCACGCTGTATGACGACGGCATGGCCGTGCACGGGGACGACCTTCGGGGCGACGGGATCTATGGCGCGCTCTACGCCGGCTATCGCTCGGCGGCCAACGGCGGCGGCAACGGCCCGTTCTTCTTCGAGATCCGCGTCATCAACGATGGCGTCGGCGGTGGTCCGGTGCCCGACGGCAACGAGCAGGTGCTCGGCGCCCCGATGCTTGGGCCCGTCCCGGCGTTCTCGATCGAGGCCGAGGCGTGCACCGAGGTGACGTGCATACCCGATACGATCTCCACCGGCACCGTGACGCTCGTTCCCGGTGGCGGCGTGCAACTCTACGACTACACGCTGTCCCAGATGAACACGGCCACCGTGCTCGCGTTCAAGGTGATGGCCGGCGCCGAGAACGTCAGCATGAACACCCTCACCCTGGCCGGTGGCGGCACGGGGGACGAGGCGTCCATCGGCGTGGTCGGCCTGTACGTGGACCTGAACCAGGATGGGCTGCCGGACAACCCGAGCCTGCCGCTTGCCACGACGACCTTCGGTGCCGATGACGGCGTCGCGACGTTCTCCGCGGTGGATCTCGTAGGGGACCCTGTGCCCCTGGCGATCATCCCGCCGGGTATCGAGCGACAGTTCCTGATCACCTACGGCGACCTCGGGGGGCCCGCGCTCACGACCCTTCCGGGGGCCGGCGCCATGGTGCCGATGCCCAGGCTCCCGCCCCTGCCCATCTGGGAATGGGTGCTGGCCACCCTCGTCGCCGCGATGTTGGCCACGCGCGTGATGGCCAACCGCCAGCTGGCCCGGCCGCTGGCGGTGGGGGCGTGCCTCATGATCGCCGTGCTCATGACGGGCGTGATCGGCTGTGGCACGAGTGACACGTCGCCCGGTGGTGGCGGGGGGCAGGTCGGCACGTCCGCGGGGCCGACGTCGAGTCCCTTCGGTCCCCTGGGGCTGGGCGGCTACAACGTCACGCTCGACCCCGCCGCGCTCGGCATCGTGGGCGCCACGTCGGGCGAGGATCTCCAGCTCGAGGGTGAGGCCTCCAACTCGGTGGTCGTCGTTCGCGAGGATGCGTAGCGGGCGCCTAACGATGCGCGAACGGTCTCCAACGTCCTGCTGCGTGGACAATTTGAGACACCAATCTTCCGTGCTCCCTTGAATCGCGGGACCTGTTCGCGCACGCTGCCTGACTGAGCCGAGGGTTGTTCGATGTAGGGACGCGCACCCCACTACTCAATCGGCGAATGAACTAGGGGTTGGGATGCCCCAGATCGATTCTGCGGAGGTTGACATGGGTGTTTGGCGTTACGTGGCTGCTGCCTTGTGCGGCGTGCTGCTTCTCTCGGTGGTCGGTGTCGTGACGGCGCAAGCCGACACCATCTCGGGTCGCGTGTACTTCAACCAGGGTGACGACAGGTGGGACCCCGGCGAGGGCGACCAGCCCTTGCCTGGCATGCGGGCCCAGCTCGAGCGCGGCATGCCGAATCCTCAGGTGCCCGGCGAGCTCGTCTGGTTCCCGGTCCCGGGCGGCCTCGCGGATACGCAGCCGGACGGTACCTACGAGTTCCAGGAGAACCAGGAGCCGGGCACGTACCGCGTCACGCTGCCGGATCTTCCGAACTACCGCCTCCAAGGCGAGGCGCTCGCCGCCACGTCCGTCGTGATCAACGAAGTGGTCATGCCGCTGCCGAACGCGCCGACGAATATGCCTGAGGCCGCGCCGATCGACAGCATGGGCAACCCGGCGGAGACGGACACAGCCGACTTCCCGCTCGTCCTGCAGGGCTCCGAGGATCCCACGAAGATCACCGAGGGTGAGCTGCTCGTGCGCGTCTTTGGCGATGCAGGTCCGTGCGACGGCCTCTACGAGGCCAGCATCGACACACTTCTCGGGGGGCGCCGCGTGCGCCTGCGCATCACGGACGCTGCGGGCGCCGTGACCGAGTCGTTCGAGACGACCGTCGCCGCCGGCGAGGAACTCGGAACGGCGACGTTCGACGGTGTTCTCGCCGTCGGCTCGCAGGCCGCGCTCGACGCGCTCACCTTCGAGGTGGCCGCCGAACAGAACGACGGCAGCTTCGGCGCGGACGTGGAGGTCGACGTGACCTTCATCCCCGGCTTCCCGCCGATCATCCCGGACAACTACCAGTTCCAGCTTCCGACGCTCTCGGGCAGCTGCAATGAGGGCTCCGTGACGGGGCGCGTCTGGGTGGACGTGGACGGCAACGGCACGTACGACGGCGGGACCGACACGACCGAAGCGGGCATCACCGTCACGCTGTCCGAGCCCGGCAACGCGGACGTTGCGAGCGACACGACGGACGCTGATGGCACCTACAGCATCACGGGCTTTGCGCCCGGCACCTACCAGGTCAACTCCGGCAAGCCGGCTGGCGCTGGGGACGCCGACATCCTGCGCGTCGTGACCGTGACGGACGGTGAAGAGACGGCGGACTTCCCGTGGCCCGAGAAGATCACTGTCCCTCCGGAAACCGAGTGCGAACTCGAGACCTGCACCTCGGGTGAGCTCCATGAGTTCCTGGCTGAGGTGGACATCTGGATGGGCACGGCCAACCCGGCGTCGATCGCGGCGTCGGCAGGCCTCTACGCCGGTCCGACGACCAACACGCCGGAGATCGACATCGCGAGCATCGGCTACCTCGGCACGGCCTTCCCCGGCAATGACGGCGGCCTCGGTGTAGGCCTCAATGAGGTCCTGCGCATCGAGGACGTCCGCACCACGCCGGGTTCTGGCTGGGGCACGGTGCGCGTCCGCGTGACCGCCAACCCCAACGTGCTTCCCACCGGCGGCCTTGGCTCCGCCGTGCGCAAGCTCGAGGTGTCGCTCAACGGCCGTCGCGAGATGATCTGCTGGCGCTGGCGCTGCGAGACGACGCGTCCTGGCGGCCGTGCGGGTCACTTCCGCATCCTCGAGACGGGCAGCCAGGCCTCGTGGGCCGCGTGCCCCGGCAACGATGTCGGCGTGCCGCCGGTGATCGAGCCGCCGATCGTGCTGCCGCCGCTTCCCCCGGTCATCGAGCCCCCGGCTCCGCAGCCTCCGAAGGCGAAGAAGCGCCACAAGAAGCGTGGCAAGCACGGCCGCAAGGCCAAGCACGGCAGCAGTGGCAAGTCGGGCAAGTCGGCGAAGTCAGGCAAGTCCGCGAAGTCGGGCAAGTCCGCGAAGTCGGGCAAGTCGCACAAGAAGGCCACACGCGGTCGCGGCCGCGGGCGCAAGGTCAGTTGGCTGCGCGCGGCCCTGCTGCGTCTGCTCGGGCGGGGCTAGCCCCCAGGGCGCCCTAGGCGCCCTTTTCGTGGACACGGTGCCTCCCGGGCCGCGATGATGGTCGCGGTCCGGGGATCACGAATGCTTCGATTGTCGATGGTGCGCCTTCTGATGGCCCTGCTGCTGGCGTCCGTCTGCGCCAGCGGCGCCGCCGCCGAGAACGAGCCTGCCGCGTCCCAGCCGTCGTCCCTCGCGGATGTGGCGGATCAGGTCGAAGCCGCCTGCAAGGCGAGCGACACGAAGAAGCTCGCGACCCTCGCGGCGGCCGACAACCCCGATCCGTGGCTCGTCGCGGACCTGCTCGAGGCGCGCGGCAAGAAGGACGAAGCCCTGCGCTTCGCCAAGGCAGCGCCGCGCATCGACGTCGAGGCGCTGCCCACGTACCTCGTGCGCGACGGCGCCGATGCAGCGGCGGACGCTCGCAAGCGCCTGGCCGCCGTTCGTGGATTGGAGCCAGACGAGGTCGTCACGTCTCTCGCGAAGGGGCTGCCCACGACGGCGACCGTTCCGGCGGTCCGGCTTCACCGGGCTCGGGGCCTTGCGCTCCATGCCAAGGGCGCGTTCAAGGGAGCGGCGGTCGCCCACGGCGCGGCGGTCGAACTGGCCACGAAGATCGGCTGGTGGGCTGAGGCCGCGGACCTCCTCTACCACCGCGGACGTGCTTTCGAGTCGGCCCGTGACTTCGACTCGATGATCACCGTGAACCGAGCGCGCCTTGAGCTTGAGACGAAGCTTGAGAGCAAGGCAGGCATGGGACGAGCGCACTTCGGCTTGGGCGTCGCGCACGCCTGGCAACGCAACGCTCCCCAGATGAGAACTCATCTTCACCGGGCCGCCCAACTCGCCCAGGACGCATCCGACTTCGAGTACGTCGCAAAGGGACTGGCCATGTCCGCGGCTGCATCGTCGGCCCGTGGGCACGAGAAGAGTGCCCTCGACGCATCGTTCGCGGCGAGTCGCGCCCTAGAGAGCATCGACTGCCACGGCCTACCGGCCAGACTCCAGCCAGACCGAGGACGCCTTGCCACAGGGCGTGCCCAGGCGCTCCTTACCTGTTCCTCCATGGCGTACAGACTGAACGACAGGCCTACTGCGGAGGCCTATGCCAAGAAGGCGGCAGCGGTTGCGAAGGACTCAAACGACCCCAAGCTTCAGTACTTCGTACGGGGCCTTCGGGCATTGTTCGAGGGCGGTCGCCTGCAGAATGCAGGCGAACACTTGCAGGCGCTGTACGAGTTTGAACGCGCTCGCGACCTCTTCGCACGCCTGGGCGATGTAGTGCAGGAGGCCGACGCGCGGAGGCGCATCGCCGAACGACGCGTCGCGCTCGGCGATCTTGCAGAGGCCCTCAAGGGGCTCGAAGCTGCCCAGGTCGTGCTGGCCAAGGCGCGCGTGCGCACCCAGTTGCTCCACGTCCATGTCGAGTTGGCGCGCGTGCTGGTGCGCCTTGGCCGCCTCCGAGACGCCGGCACACAGCTTCAGGTCGTCGACGGACTACTGAAGCACGTTCAAGATGAAGATGCGGAGTTCCAAGTCGTCGCCATTCGGGCGCAGCGGGCATCGGCGTCAGGTGCCGTCGGTCGTGCCATCGAACTGGTCAAGGCGGGCGTACTCAAGGCGCGCTCAAGGAAGTTTGATGGAGTAGTAGGCACCCTTCTCGTGGATCAGGCTCGCTTCGAGGGGGCCGCTGGTCAGGTCGACGCGGCATTGGTGACAGTCGGAAGCGCCATCGAGAGGCTCGAAGCGGATGACAACAAGGCGGCCCTGCGGCGCGCGCGCATGCTGCGGGCCTCGCTCCTCGCAAGGAGCGGCGATCTGGAGCCGGCGTACGCAGAGTTCAAGGCTCAGCTGGCCGAAGCACAGGAAGCTGGCAATCTGGCGGACACCGCGTCTCTACTCACTCGCATGGGAAACGTGCGCACCGTCCAAGGGAGGTATCGAGATGCCATACCTCTGCGCCGCAAGGCCCTTGGCATCCTGCTCGCGCTAGGTAGCGAAGAGCAAGGGTACGAAACCCGTATCCAACTGGGCCGTGACCGTTCCTTCGCCGGCGACAAGGATGACGGCATCGACGAGATCCAGCGCGCCTACGACGACATGCAGCGGGACGATGACGAACACACCCCGGTCATGTCCCCGCGCCTGCTCGCCTGGGCCGAGCTGGCCCTGGCAGAGACCCACCTGCATGCAGGGAACTACAAGGAGGCCGCGAAGTACGCCGGGCTCGGCTTCAAGACCTCCACCAGCCTCGGGCTGGACCTCGGCGCGGGCGAAGCCGCCGTCGCCGGCGAAGCGTGGGAGGCCCTGCCCAGGATCGGCGCTGAGGCTTGCTTCCGACTGAAGGACTTCGAGGGCGTCTACAACTTCGCCGAAGCCGGGCGCGCCCAGAAGCTGCTCGCCGCCATGGGCGGGCGCAAGGCCTTGCGCGAGGCAAGCGTACCGAAGGAACTGCTGCGCAAGGAAGAAGCCGCACGCTCGGCCGAGGCGCTGGCCTACGCGCAGTACCGCGAAGCGCGGAGGAAGGGGAAGGGGCTTCCGACCCTCCGCCCGCTCAAGGCCGTCCTGGCAAAGGCGCAGTCCGACCTGAGTGACGTCGTCACCTCCATCCAGCGCAGCGAGAACAGTCAAGCGGAGTTGGTCTACCCGGGGCCCGTCAAGCTCGCCGTCATCAAGGAGGAGCTCGCCGACGACCAGGCGCTCGTCATCTACACGGACATTGCGGGTGTGAAGACCGTCGCCTTCGTGATCACGAAGAACGAGAACCCCACAATCCTCGACATCGGCACGATGGCGGAAGTCGAGAAGGCCGTCGGTGAATTGCTGGGCGACCACGAAGAGCCCGTCCTGCCCGGTGGCGTGAAAGCCGCCAGGGCGATGCTCGCCGGAAAGCTGGGCCTGAAGAAGAACATCAAGCACGTCCTCATCTCGCCCAACGCCGCCATGGCCTACGTTCCCTTCGCGTTGATGGACACCACGCGCGACATGGTTCATGTGCCCTCGGGCACCGTCTTCGCAACCTTGCGTGAGATGCAAGTCAAGCGGATCCAGGACAAGGTGGTCGGAGCCAAGGTGCTGGCGATGGGGGACCCGGACTACCGCATCGCGGGTTCCACGGAGCGCGTCTACAAGGGCGCGCTCACGCGCGGCGCGCGCGGCGGTCAAATGCCGCAGTTGCCCGAGACGGCTGTCGAGGTGAACAGCATCGCCAAGAAGGCGCGCGGCGACACCGTGCTGCTTGCGAAGAACGCCACCGAGACGAACTTCTGGAAGGAGCTGAAGAAGCGCAAGCGCTGGCGCTCCATCCACTTCGCATGCCACGGCCTCGTCGATCCCGACGACGCGACGCGCTGCTCGGTCGAGCTCACGGCCGACAGCGAGAACGACGGCTCGATCCTGGCGCTCGACATCTTCAACCGTGACGTCCAGACCGACCTCGTCGTGCTCTCGGGTTGCGAGACCGGCAAGGGACGCATCCTCAAGGGCGAGGGCGTCGTGGGCCTCGCGCGCGCCTTCATGCAAGCTGGCGCGCCGCGCGTCATCGCGAGCCTCTGGCGCGTGAACGACGAGGCGACCCAGGCCCTCATGACCGAGTTCTATCGCCTGTGGAACCCCAAGGATCGCTCCCAGGCCGTGCCGACGGCGACGGCGCTACGCAAGGCGCAGCTGTTCGTGCGCGACCATCCGAACGGGAAGTGGAAGGATCCGCGCTTCTGGGCCGCCTGGATGCTCTGGGGCCTGCCGGACTAGGCTCTGTTTGGAACGCAGCGTTTTCAGACTGAGCCTACGTCAACTGGACTTCGTCGCCTTGCGCTTGACCACGGTGGGCGCGGGCTTCTTCTTGGCCGCCGGCTTGCGGGACGTCGCCTTGCGCCCCTTCGTCTTCGACGCGACGCGTGCCGTCGTCTTCACCTTGGCGGGCTGCATGTCGGCCGCCTTGAGGCCCATGCCGCGCATGACGCGCTTCGTCTTGCTCGACCACGAGCCCTTCCAGCGGTAGGTGCGACCCTTGACGGACGTGGACCACGTCCCCGGGTGACCTCAGCAGCCGCCCGCCTGCCAGACGTAGGTCTGGCCCGACGCACCATGCTTGATGCGTCCCAATGCCAGGCTCTCGGCCTCGGCCACGACGGCCGTCAGCGCCAGCACGACCGCTACCACGGCCGCGTACGCGAATCCCTTGCGTCCCATGTCCCTGCTCCTAGCCCAGGATGCGGGGCCTTCCTCCCGCGTGCCTGTGGCGTTCCCTTCGACCCCGGGCGACGGGATCAAGAGGCTGGAAGAGGGCACGTGAACATTCACGCAACGGAATGCAACGGTAGGGCGCTGTTGTCCTCCGAGTCAGGGTCCTAGTCGGACCCCGGAATCACATCGCGCGCGGAGCGCTGGAGGAAGAGCAGCGCGAAGCACGTGTCGAGTACGTCCGCGGGCTCCCAGGTGCCGTCGTTGCGCCACGAGCCATCGGGCCGCTGCCGCTCCACGAGGCCGGTCGCGATCTCCGCGTACCAGCCGTACGCGCCGAGCTTCTTCTGACGCCCCAGGTCCATCGCGGTCTCCAGCGCCCAGAGCCAGTGGTGATGGTTCACCTTCTGCCCCCTGGCCTTGCCCGGGTTCGCGAACCGCGTGTAGTGCTTCTCGAGCCACGCTTGCGCGTCATCGATGCTCGACTGCGTCGTGAGGGCCAGCGTCGGGTTCTGCTGCTTCCACGCCGCGACCCGGCGGCCCTCCGTCGTCAGGACGTACCAGGCCATGGCCGTCGTGGCGTAGCCGCACGCCGTCGCGCCGCCGGTCGGTTCGCCGCGATCGGACACCGGATGGCCGTAGATGTAGGCGAAGCCGCGCGGCAGGGTCTCGGGCTTGGCGCCGACGATGCGCGGCTTCTGCTGCTCCGACGTGTACGTCAACACGTCGTGCCAGATGGAGGACTTGACGCGGATGCCCAGCCCATGCGCTGTGAGCAGGGCGAGGGACGCGAGATGCGTGCTGATCGTGTCCTCGGGTCCTCCCGCGGGTAGTGACTGCGGCCGGTTCTCCAGGTTGTAGCGCCACGCACGCGCCTCGCGTTGCTCCACCAGGCGGCTCACGAGTCGGTTGGCCCACGTCCGGTACTTGCCCGGGATCTTCGGCTGCCGCTGGGCTCCGCTCGCCGAGCGCTTGCCGCCATCCGCCGTCGCCAGCACGGCGAGCAAGACCATGCTGGTCTCCATCGAACTCGCCGGATTGGAGTGGTACTTCAGGAGGTAGCGGTAGCCCATCCGCATGCTCGGATCCAGCAGGGGCACCTTCGCCTTGCGCAGCGCGTAGAGGGTTAGCGCGGTCGGCCCCGCAGCGAAGGTCGTGGGCTGCAACGAACCGTACGACCCCGCGCCCCGTACATCGCCCCAGCTGCCGTTGCGTGCCTGTTTCTTACGCAGCCAGGCGACGGCCTTGTTGGCGGCCTTCATGATGTCCATGCCCCCGACGGTCTTGTCGAGAGGCTCGAGCGTCCCCGGCTCTTCCTCGTCGTCCTCGGCCGGCCCGACCTCCGCCGGCTCGGCCGGCTGCGAGGGAGGGGGCGCTGGCGGCGGTTCAGGCCTCGTGGGCGGGTCGGCCGGGCCCAGGCCGGGCCGGCGGTCCGGGGTGCGGTCGCTGGGCGGCTCGTCGGTCGCATCAAGCCCGTCATCGACCAGCGTGTCATCGGGCACGGGCTCGCTCGCTTCGAACGGCGGCATGTCCGCGAGCCAGGTCGCGGTCAGCAGCAAGATCGCCACGATCAGGAGGCCCGAGAGCAGTCGCCGACGCGCGTGCATACCCGCATGCTATCCGCCAGTCGCCGTGCCACGGTGGACGAAGGAGTAGAATCGGCGTCCCTCCGCACCCCAACGAGGATCCTCATGCGCACGCTCCCCGCCGGCCTCCTCCTCCTCGCCACGCTATGCGTGTGGGGCGCGTCGCCGACAGCGGCAGCCGACGGGGCCGACACCGTCTTCGAGCACGCCATCGCGGTGACGCTCGAGCCCGAGAAACACCACATCCACGTCGTGGACGAGATCCGCTTCCCGGAGAAGGTCGCCGTGCTCGCGCGCACCATGGGTACGCCCATCGCGTTCCGCCTGCATGCGGGCCTCACCGTCAAGAGCACGGACGCGTCCGAGTTCACCGTCCGCGCCGTCGCCGGGCAGGACGCAGGCAAGACCGGCCACGGGGAAGAGGGCCAGGGCCACCGCCTGCGGGTCAAGCGCTGGGAGCTCCTGCCCAAGAAGGGCGGCAAGGCCTCGACCGCGATCCTCGAGATGAGCGGGACGATCCACCATCCGCTCACCATGGAGAGCGAGGAGTACGCGCGCAGCTTCTCCCGCACACCCGGCACCATCAGCAAGTCCGGCGTCTTCCTCGGCGGCTCGTCGTGGTGGCTGCCGCGCTTCGGCGAGGAGCTCGTCACGTTCACGCTCAACGTGTCGTTGCCCGAGGGCTGGGACGCGGTGAGCCAGGGCGCGCGCGCCGCCGGGACCACGCGCGACGGCCGTCGCACGGTCGTGTGGGTTTGCCCGCACCCGATGGATGAGGTCTACCTCATCGCCAATCGCTTCCACGAGTACACGCGCTCGGCCGGCGGCGTCCAAGCGCAGGCGTTCCTGCGCTCGGCCGACGAGACCCTCGCGAACAAGTACCTCGAGGTCACCGCGCAGTACATCGAGATGTACCGGCAGCTCCTCGGCCCGTACCCCTTCAAGAAGTTTGCGCTCATCGAGAACTTCTGGGAGACGGGCTATGGCATGCCGTCCTTCACGTTGCTCGGCCCGCGCGTGATCCGCTTCCCGTTCATCCTGCACTCCAGCTATCCGCACGAGATCCTGCACAACTGGTGGGGGAACTCGGTCTACGTCGACTGGAAGACCGGAAACTGGTGCGAGGGGCTCACCGCCTACCTCGCCGATCACCTCGTACGCGAGGGCCAGGGGCGCGGCGTCGAGTACCGCCAGGACACGCTCAAGAGCTATCGCAACTACGTGAAGGCCGGGAAGGACTTCCCGCTCACGCAGTTTCGCTCGCGCCACTCTTCCGCGACCCAGGCCGTCGGCTACGGCAAGTGCCTCATGTTCTGCCACATGCTGCGCCGCATGGTGGGCGACAAGAGCTTCGTGCGTGGGCTGCAGCGCTTCTACCGCGACAACCGCTGGAAGCGCGCGTCGTTCGACGACATGCGCATCGCCTTCGAGGCTGTCGCCGAGCGCAAGCTCGCCGGCTTCTTCCGGCAGTGGGTGGAGCGCACGGGTGCGCCGGCTCTCATGGTCAAGGCGATCGTGACGAGCGGTGAGGATGCGACGCTCGTGCTCGCCCAGACCCAGGACGGCGACGCCTACAGCCTGAGCGTCCCCGTCGCGATTACGTACGAAGGCAAGCCCGAGGCGGAGATGACCGTCCTCGAGCTGACGGACAAGCAGCAGGCGTTCACGTTGAAGGGCGCGGCGTCTGCCGCACGCATCGATCTGGATCCGCAGTTCGATGTGTTCCGCCGCCTCGACCGGGCCGAGATCCCGCCGACGCTGAGCCAGATGTTCGGCGCCGATCGCGTCACGATCGTCGTGCCCGACGGCGACCCCCAAGCCAAGGCCTGGCGCAGTCTCGCCAAGGCGTGGACGCGCGGCGGCCAGGCCCAGGTCGTCGCCGCGAGCGACCTGAAGGAACTACCCAAGGACCGCGCGGTCTGGGTGCTTGGCGCGAACAACCCGTGGAGGCGTCTGGTCGTGCCGTCCATCGCGAAGCACGGCGCCTCCGTGAGCGAGACGACCATCGACTACGGCCTCGTGGAACTGCCGCGCGCGGACCACAGCTTCGTCTACGTCGCACCGCATCCGGCCAACGAGGAGCTCGCGGTCGGCTGGGTCGGAACCACCGTCGATACCGCCGTGCCCGGGCTTGCGCGCAAGCTGCCGCACTACGGCAAGTACAGCTACCTGGGATTCCAAGGCACGGCGCCCGACAACGTCGCGAAGGGTCGCTGGCCTGCGACGGGGTCCCCGCTCAGCATCCTGCTTCACCCCAGGGAGGGGCCCAAGGCACGCGGTACGCTGCCCGCGCGTCAGCCGCTCGCCCGTCTCGCGCCGGTCTTCGATCCCAAGCGGCTGATGGGCCATGTGCGCTGGCTGGCCGACCCCGCTCGCGAAGGCCGCGGCGCCGGCTCGAAGGGGCTGGAGGCTTCCGCCGAGTACATCGCCAAGGCGATGAAGGCCGCGGGCCTCGAGCCGGCGGGCGACGACGGCTCGTTCTTCCAGGCGTTCCAGGAAGAGAACGGCCCTGAGGGCAAGACGATCGCGCTGCGCAACGTCGTCGGCGTGATCCGCGGCACCAACCCCAAGTTGAAGCCCTCGTCCGTCGTCCTGGGCGCGCACTACGACCACCTGGGTCTCGGCTGGCCCGATCACCGCGCGGAGGCGCAGGGCGAGATCTACAACGGCGCCGACGACAACGCCTCGGGCGTGTCCGTGATGCTCGAACTCGCCGCGCTGCTCGGCCGGACGCACAAGCCGCAGCGCACGATCGTCTTCGTGGCGTTCACGGGCGAGGAGTGGGGGCTCAAGGGCTCCGCGCACTACGTGAAAGCCATGGAGACCTGGCCCGCGAAGAGCGCCTTCGCCATGGTGAACCTCGATACGGTCGGGCGCCTCGACGGCAAGAAGGTCCAGGTCCTCGGCTCGGGCACCGCGACCGAGTGGCGCCACATCGCCATGGGCATCGGCTTCACGACGGGCGTCGAGTCGAACTGCATCGCCGACGATCCCGGCGGGTCTGACCAGAAGAGCTTCGTGGCCGTGGGCGTGCCCGCGGTGCAGATCTTCACGGGCGCGCACGCCGACTACCACCGGCCGACCGACGACGTCGAGAAGATCGACGCGGATGGCCTCGTGAAGGTCGCGACGTTCGTGCGCGAGGCGATCGTCTACCTCGGCGACCGCGAGCGGCCCTTGACGTCGACGCTCACGAAAGACGGTCCGCCGAAGAAGGCGCCCACGAAAGGCGCCGGCCGTCGCGTGAGCTTCGGCACCATGCCGGCGTTCGACTACCAGGGGCCGGGCGTCAAGGTCGCCGCGGTGATCGAGGGCTCGCCCGCGGCCAAGGCCGGCATCCTGAAGGGTGACCTGCTGCTCGCGCTCGACGGCGAGGACCTGAAGGGCCTGCGCGGCTTCTCGGACGCGTTGCGCCAGCGCGCGCCGGGGGACGTCGTCCGGGTGCGCTTCAAGCGCGGCGACGAGGAGAAGACCGTCGAGGCGACGCTCGTTGCACGCTGATCCGGACCAGATCACACTGCCCGCACGTAGGCTCCCGCTCTGGGCGTGGTGTGCGCTGCTCGCGATCCTCGTCCTCGGCGGGGTCTTGCGGTTCGCTCACCCGGACGTGATCGAGTACCGCCGCGACGAGGCCAACCTCTCCAGGCTCGCGCTGTCGATGGCGCGCGGCGAGTCCGTGCCGCTGCTGGGCATCGGCTCCTCGATCGGCGCGCCCAACCCGCCGTTCAGCGTCTGGGTCTTCGTGCCGCCCTACCTGTTCGGCAACGACCCCACGCTCGCGACCCAATGGGTGGGCCTGCTGAGCCTGCTCGCCGTGCTGCTCACGTTCCTGTTCACGCGCCGCTGGTTCGGGACGGCGGCCGCGCTCATCGCGGCGGGGCTGTTCGCGTGCGGCCCATGGCCCGTGATCTTCGCGCGCAAGATCTGGGCGCAGGACGTGCTGCCGTTCTTCATCGTGCTCACGATCGGCACGGGCGTACTCGGCTTCCTCGAGCGCAAGGCGTGGGCGCGCCTGCTCTTCCTGCCGCTGCTCTCGATCACCGGGCAGATCCACTACGGCACGTTCGTGCTGATCCCCGCGGCGGTCTACCTGATCTGGTGCGGCCGCAAGCATCTCGATCGTTCGTTCTGGATCGGTGCCGGCATCACGGTGGTGAGCATCGTGCCGTTCGTGGTCGGTGCCCTCCAAGCCTGGAACGCGCTGCCCGAGGGCAAGGCCAAGGCCCACCTCGAGGCCCACGCTTCCGAGCGTGACGTGCACCTTTCCGCCGATGTCTTGCTGCGCATGCGCGACGGAATCGGCGGATCCGGAGCGACGACCTTCGTCGGCGGTGAGATGCGTGACCGCGTGCTGGACGGCGCGCCCGACGGGGAGGTTGCCTTCGAGATCCTCGGTTGGATCGGCCTGCTTGGCTGTGCCTACCTGATCGTCCGCGCGCTGCGCGGTGGCGAGCATGCTCAGCTCCTGCGCGTGCTCGCGCTCTGGCTCGTGATGACGCCGCTCGTCTACTCGTGCACGTGGACCAAGGCGTGGATCCACTACATGATTCCGATCCTTCCGGTGGCGTTCATCGCGTGCGCGCTGCTGCTGCGCGATGTGACACGCCGCGTCGGAGGTCGCGCGCTACCGGCCATCGGCGTCGCCCTGCTGGTAGCGCTCGGCGCCGTGCAGGTCTGGGACCAGATGGCGATGATGGGCTGGGTAGGGGAGAACGCCACGCCTGGCGGCTTCGGTGTGCCTCTCGGTCGTCGTCTCGCCGTGCGGGAGGACATCCCGGCGAGCGCCACGCCTGAGCTGATCACGTTGCTGTACATCCGAGGCGCCGGCACGGACGTCGTCGAGGATGGCGAGGCCGCCGTCTGGGACGTGCTGCTCTCCGGCGACGGGCGGGAGGTACGGTTCCTGCGGGACCCATCTGTGATCTTCTTCACCGGGATGTCCATGAGCTACGGCTGCGGCGGGCCCGGGCGCGTGCACGAGATGCGTCCGCATCCCGACACCGGAGTTCCCGAGTTGTGCTTCCGCGTCATGAGTCGCTGAGCCGAATCAGAACATGCCGACCGGCGCGAGGTCGGGCAGGCCGATGCGATCCGGGCTGAGCTCGTCGAGTGCCTCCTCGCCGCCGCGGTCACGGAAGACGTGGAGGATGCGCGCGCGCGAGATGTCGTCGTAGTCCGGCTCGGGGTAGTCGTCGTTCTTCCACGGATCGCCGCACGTGAACTCATGCACGAGGCAGCGCAGGCCCTGGATTCCCTGCAGGTGGCGGCTCTCGATGGGGCGGCCCTGGATGTCGAAGCGCTCGAAGAGCACGCGCAGCACGCGCCGGAAGCCTCGGAAACCGACACCATCCTCCACCAGGATGAAGTCCACGTGCAGGGCGCGCAGCATCTCGTGGGCGTGCGCGCGCGGAGCGTGACCGAGAATATCCCGCCACGGCGGTGCCACGGAATCGCTCAGCAGCGGGTCCTCGTCTGCGTCCCACTCGTCGTCGCTCGTGTCCCGCGTCATCGCCGGGACGAACCACCAGTGCGGCGCCACCCAGAAGCCGGTGCCGCGGACGTACGTCCGCCGCGAGGCGGCCTTGAAGGCTGATTCGATCCCGCGCACGAGCCGCCGCCGACGCTGGTGTTGGTCGCGGCGGGCGATGATCGCGATCAGCTCCGGCGCACGCAGCGCCGTCGGACTTACGCGCTTGGGCCACGCCGGCTGCGAGGAGTCCAGTAGGGGCATGGGCTCCGGCACGATCTCGAGGCGCACGTCGTCGCGCTCGGCTTCGGCGCCGTGACGCACGAGGAAGCCTGCTCTGCGCAGCTCCTTGGCCGCGCGCTCGCAGACCTCGGCGTCACCATCGAGGTGCACATGCGTCGGTACCTGCAGCGAAGGGTCGCCGCGCCGATGGCGCACGAGCCACACGGACGAGATCACGAAGACGGCCGAAAGCACGACGCCGCCGATCCAGGCCAAGGCGGAGCCCAGCGCGCCCGTGATGAACGTCGCAGGATCCGAGGTCTGGCCGAGCAGATGCCGTCCGTCGCCGGTCAGCACGAGCGCCAGCCAGACCAAGAGGACGAACGAGAGTTCCTTGAGCAGCGTCGCGTGCCAGGAGGAGGCGTAGACGGTCTTGCCCTCGGGAAAGCGCCAGGCCAGTTGCAGGTCGAAGCAGCGTGTCCAGCAGAGCGTGCCGACCAGTCCGAGGAAGGCCACGAGCGCGCCGACAAGTGCCCACCACGTCGGGAGCAGCAGGCCGGGGACCGCGATCACGATCAGGGCCACCGTGATGCACAGCACCTCGAAGCGCCGGTTGGGACGCGCTCGGCCGCTGGGCCGGATCACGAAGCGGTCGTGCAGCCATGCCGCGGCGGCGAAGGCCAGCACGGCGGCGGCGCCGAGCATGAGCGCCCACAGCGTGAGGATGAGAACGAACCACGGGAGGTAGGCAACGCTCGTCAGCGACTGGCGGAGCGAGAACGGGAGGAAGGCGCCCGCGAGGCCCAGCGCGGTCCAGACGGCCAGCACCGGTACGAGCACGCGGTGGTGGGGGACCGCTCGCGTGGGAAGCGGCGGTGTGCCGCGGAGGTCGACGCCGACCTTCACCGAGAACCGGTCGCGGAGCGCCTGCTTGCGCCGCTCGACGAAGCCTTTCAGCCCGAGCATCCAGATCCCCGGCGTTTGGAGTTCCAGGGCCGAGAGGACGCCGCCGAGCAGCAGCAGCCCGAAGGTCGCGAGCAGGTCGGCGCCGTCGCCGTGGGAGTTTCGCCCGAGCCACTCCATGGCGACGACGAAGGCAGCGGCGGCGACGTACCAAGCCAGGCCGCTCCCGAGAGCGGCGCGCATGCGGCGGATCACACGTGTCGTCACCACGCCAGGGTACGGCGAGGAGTACGGCGACGGCGATTTCGGACCGTGCAGGTTCAGGCGCTGCGAGCCGCCATGTCCAACCGTCGTACGGGCCCGGCGGCCTGCGGCTGCCTCAGCACCTCGTAGTACACGGTCTCCTCGCAGTCCCGCAGCACCGGCTCGCCCAGGCCGATCGTGCCGCGATCGCGCAGCTCGTACACCTCGCGCTTCACCCAGAGCCCCGCCGTGCCCTCCTGGCAGACGTGCGTCCCATTGGTGCTCACGTCCAGGAGATAGAACTTCCCGCGGCGCCACTCGATGCGCGCGTGGGTGCGCGAGACGGACTGGCCCTCAACCATGAAGGCGTTGTGGTCCCTGCGTCCGATCGTGACGGTGGCATTGCTGAGGCTCACCTCGCGGACGTCCGTGCCGCGCCAGATGCGCAGCCGGCTGGGACACGCCGCCTCGATCGCCTCCAGCAGAGGCGCGGTCGTGAGGCCCAGGTCCTCCCAGGTCAACTCGAAGATGCGGAACTGACCGGGCTTGCCCCGCAGGGTGGTCTGGTCCGTGAAGTGCGCGCGCGCCTGCTCGTCGGGACGCAGCATCGCGAGGGTGGCCTCGGACGTGACGGTCTCACGGGGCTTGGCGCAGTCCACGAGCCGCGCCGCCATGTTGACGGCGTCACCGAAGACGTCGCCCGCCTCCTGGATCACGTCACCATGGTGCAGGCCGATGTGGGCGTTGAGATGGTGCGTCAGGCGCGCGCTGGCGGAGAGATCCTCGAGGTTGTGGTGCATGACACGAGCCGCGCAGGCGGCGTCGTTCGGATCCGGGAACGTGCACATGAGGCCGTCGCCGATCGTCTTGACGACCGTGCCGCGGTTGGCGTCGGCAGCGGCCGCGAGACGGGCCATGGCCTGGGCCACGATCCGCCGGGCCGGACCGTCGCCCCAGCTGGCGTAGAGCTGCACGCTCTCGACGATGTCGGCGAACAGGATGGTGCGCTGGACGGTGGTGATCATGTCGTTCCCTATGTCGCGACGCTGCCCCGAAGGGCGTCCTCTCGTGTCGGGCGGAGCCGGTCTCCGCTTCGAGGACCCTCCCCTGGAAAGCTGAAGCAGGTCCGAAGTCGCCCAAAACTGAAGCTCATCCAAAGAGGCAGAGCCTTGCGAAGCGGCGACTTTGACTTCGGATTGGTGTGTTGCGACGATGCGTGGGCCCGCACTGGGGCGCGAAAGGGAGTCGCATGCGACTAGGGAAACCCCGCGAGGTGTTGTTGCTCGTCGGCCTCGTGGCTGCAATCGGCTTCCTCACGGTCACGCTGATGGCGTGCCACTCGGATCTGCGCTCGCAGATGGACGGTGCCCGACTCTCGGCCTTCGGCGGGACCAACGTCGCGCCTCCGAACACGCTGCCCACGGAAGAACCTACCGCTGCGGAGCAGCACAAGCGTCTGTTCGAGGAGGAGTGCTACCCCTCCGCGCGGGCGTGCGCCCGCTGCCACGCCACGCACTACGAGGAGTGGAGCGTCTCGCCGCACGCCTACGCCCAACTGAGCCCCGTATTCAACGCCATGCACGGCACGATCGTGAAACTCACCAACGGGACCTTCGGTGATTTCTGCATCCGGTGCCACACGCCGGTCGGCATGGATCTGAACGAGCCGTTCTTCCAGAGCAACCTGTACCGCCATCCCGCGTCGCGCGAAGGCATCACGTGCATCGTCTGCCACCGACCGCGCGCGCCGTATGGCAAGATCAGCGGCCGGTCCAGTTCGAGCACGGGATCGATCTTCGACAAGGTCCTGGGGCCCGTGGGTGGCGAACGGTTGGCCGACGCGCTGGCCGACAAGGAGCAGCGCTACGGCGCTCTGGCTACGAAGCAGGGCGAGACCGGCACGAAGATTCACGCGAAGGTGGAGAGCTTCTTCCACTTGGAGAACTCCGGCTTCTGCGGCACGTGCCATGACGTGACCCTGGGCAACGGGTTCCGCCTGGAGGAGGCCTTCAGCGAGTACAAGAACTCGCCCGCCGCCAAGCGCGGCATCTCATGCCAGGACTGCCACATGGGCAAGGTGCCGGGGAAGGTGTCTGGCTATCGCACGGAGCCGGCCGCTTGTGTGAATGGCAAGTCGACGCCGCCGCGCAAGCGAACGAACCACATGTTTGCAGGCCCCGATCACTCCATCATCCACCCGGGCCTGTTCCCGCACCTGGGCGAGGAGGACTCCAAGCTCGCGAACATGACGCAGTGGCTGCAGTTCGACTACAAGGCCGGATGGGGTACGGAGGCGTACGAGGAGGCCCTCTTCGAGAAGGACGAGTCGGAGTGGCCGAAGTTCCCCAAGCACTGGGCCGAGGTCGATACACGCCTCGAGGCGCGCGCCATCTTGGACAAGCAGTTCCGCCTGCTGAACATCTACCGCGGCGAACAGCTCAAGGTGCTGCGCGAGGGCTATCGCATCGGCAAGAAGGTCGTCGAGACATGCGATGAGTCCGGTATCACGTTCAAGATCCAGGTTTACAACGGAACGGACGGCCACAACGTTCCGACCGGGTTCATCGCCGAGCGCACCGTGTTCCTCGAGGTCACCGTGCGAGACGCCCAGGGCAAGATCGTCTTCCGCTCGGGCGATGTCGATCCGAACGGTGACGTTCGCGATCTGCATTCGCTCTACGTCCATGACGGCAAGATCCCGGAGGACAAGTACCTCTTCAGCCTGCAGTCGAAGTTCATCACCCGCCTGATCCGCGGCGGCGAGCGCGAGCAGATCCTGGCCGTGAACCACTCGCTCGATCCGCTGCCCTTCCTCCGGCCTGCCACGCGGTCCAACATCTGGCACGGTCGCCCTGCGGGGGCGCGCATCCACCGCGTCGGCATCGAGCCGTGCGGGGAGCGCTGGGCGCGCTACTGCGTTCCGAAGAGCAAGCTCACAGGCAACGGGCCCTACACGGCGCGCGTCCGGATGATCGCGGGCATGGTCCCCGTCAATCTCATCTACGCCATCAAGGGTGTGGGCTTCGACTACGGCATGACCCCTCGGGAGGTCGCGGACAACGTCGTGGCGGGCCGCCAGGTGCTATGGGACCAGCGCTTTCCCCTCACGAAGGGGGACTAGTACGTGCCGCGCATGAGCCAGGTGCAAGACCATGCCCGTCACGCGGTCGCGATCCTGATCGCGCTGCTGCTCTCCGCGTGCAGCGGGGCACGTCTCGAGTCAGCCGCCCCGGCGGCGTCCGGTCTGGGCCACGCCGGCCCGCCGCCGCCCGAGGCGAATGCCGTCGATGTACCGGCCGAGAGGGTCCCGGCCGAGAAGGTCCCGGTCGAGAAGGTCCCGGCCGAGAAGGCCCCGGCCGAGAGGGGACTGGCCGACGAGACGACGCCCGCGGAGCCCGAAGAGCCCGCAGCCGATGACGCCGAGGCGCCTGAGCCGCCCGCGAAGGAGGTGCCGTGTCCTCCGCTGCTCGTCGGCGGCGACGACGATGAGCCCCTGCGCGAGCCGTGGGTCCCGCACAAGCCCGCCTACTACCAGGAGGACAAGAAGGACGCCTGCCCGCCGGCGTCCGAGAAGCCGGACGGGCATGACAGCAGGATCACGGACAAGTACATCCGTCCGGAGCCCGGCAACGTGCCCACGCGGCCGCAGACCGTGCTGGAGATCGGCGACCCGTTCATGAGCCCCGGGCGGATCAGCAAGGGGATCTGTCTCCCCACCGGCCAGGTCATCCGGCCCCGGCTGCTGATGTACGGAACGTATCGGTCGGCCCTGCAGGGCTTCAACCGCGGTCGCCGCACGCGCACGCGCAGCGAGTGGGTCAACCGGCTCGATCTCTTCTTCAACCTTCAGCTTTCTGCGACCGAGCGCGTCGTGCTGGGCTTTCGGCCGCTGAACGAGGGAACGAAGTTCAGCGGCTTCGAGTTCCGGCCGCGGGAACGCCTCATCGAGGGATTCAACGCCGACATCACCACGCTCTTCTTCGAGGGTGAGTTCGGCGAGATCTTCCCCAAGTCTTCGCCACGTGACTTCAAGCCCACGGACATCGGCTTCTCGGTGGGGCGGCAGCCGATCTTCACGCAGGGCGGCATCATGATCAACGACGACCTCGACTCGTTCGGTCTGACGCGCAACTCCATCCGGCCGTCGAACACCTCCAACGTCCTCCTGTCAGGCCTCGTTGCGTGGAACCACATCGATCGAGGTTTCGCAGCGCGCGAGGACAATGGCGGCTACCTGTTCGCAGTGCACGGGGAGATCGATACGACACCGCGGTTCGTCGAGCTCGACGTGGCCGGCGTCAACTCGGGCACCCGGGGCTTCGGTGATGCCTTGTTCCTCGGTGCAGGCGTGTCGCAGCGGTTTGGCAAGTTCAGTAGCGTCCTGCGAGCGAACCAGTCGTTCGCCTTGGACGGGACGACCGCGGCGACGGGGACCGGCACGCTTCTCACGAGCGAGCTGTCCTTCTCGCCGAAGGCGACGGACGACAACGTGTACTTCAATGCCTTTGGGGCGTTGGGCCAGTACGACAGCGCAGCGCGACGACCCGAGTCCGGTGGGCCGCTCGGCGGCATCGGCGTCCAGTTCGCCTCGGCCGGCCTGGGCCGCGCCGCTGCGCCCATCAACCCGAGGGCGCGTGATGCGGTGGGGGGGGCGCTCGGCTACCAGCAGTTCTTCTGCGGTGGACGCAGCAACCTGATCTTCGAGCTCGCGGGCCGTGCAAGCCTTTCCGGGGCCGACACCGGGATCGTGTCGGGTGCCATCCAGTACCAACGAGCCCTGGGCGGGCACTTCGTATTCACGTGCATGGGCTTCGCGGGGTGGCAGTCTCGATTGGATGACATCACGGCCGGTGGGCGACTCGAGTTGCTCATCAAGTTCTGAACGACCTGCCCGCGGGTGCGAGAGGGCGTCCATTGGTAGGATGTCGAGCGCGCCGGCGGTCGCTCGCCCGCGCTGACCGCCGTGGACGTCGCGCCGCCGGCCGCGACCTGAAAACTGATTGGGAGGCCGTGTGGCGATAGGCGCGCTGACGACCGACGTCGCCCAGGCCGCGGGCCTCCTGCTGGTAGGTGTCGTGTTCGTGCGCGGCCTCGTGTCTTGCATCGACGCCTGGCGCCGGATGCGATCGAACCAGGAAGCGACCGTCCTCGAGCTCGAGCGACTCCGCGCGTCGGTCGCCCGAGAGGCCCTCTCCTTCTGGAAGCGCAAGGAGCAGACCGAACTCTCGTGGAACGGGCTGCGGAAGTTCCAGGTCAAGGAGGTCGTAGCCAACGAGAACGAGGACGGCGACGTCACGTCCTTCCACCTCGTCCCGCATGACGAGCGCCCGCTACCGCTGTTCCGGCCCGGCCAGTTCCTGACGTTTGTACTCCGCGTGCCCGGCGAGACCCGGCGCGTCATTCGCTGCTACTCGCTGTCCGATGCGCCGCGCCGAGATCGGTACCGCGTCACGATCAAGCGCGTGCCGAAAGGCCTCGTCTCCGGCTTCTTCCACACACAGCTCCGAGCGGGCGACATCGTCGATGCCCGTGCTCCCGCCGGGAACTTCTGCCTCGACATGGAGGAGGAGTTCCCCGTCGTCCTCATCGCCGGCGGCGTGGGCGTCACTCCCATGCTCAGCATGTTCAACACGGTGGCAGCAGAGCAGCCAGACCGCGAGGTCTGGTTCCTCTACGCAGCGCACACCGGCACCGCCTTCATCCACCGCGAGCACATCGAGTCGCTCGTCGCGACCTGTCCGAATGCGCATGCGCTCTTCGTCGCGGGGAGTCCCACGGCCGCCGACGAGGCTGCCGTCGGAGGTTCGCTGGACAGCGGAACCCGCATCCGCGTCGGGACCGGCCGCCTCACGGGGGACCTGCTCAAGGAGATCCTCCCGTCCACCGCAGCCCGCACCCACGCCTTCTACACCTGCGGACCGCCGCCGATGATGACCGCGATCGTGCAGGCGCTCGAGGCGTGGGGCGTGTCCGACGATCGCATCCACTACGAAGCGTTCGGCCCCGCCAGCATCCGCAAGAAGCCGGCGGAAGCCAAGGCCGGCGGATCCGACGAGCCGGCCGTCGGCGTCGAGGTGAGCTTCTCCAAGTCCGACAAGACCGTGCCGTGGGACGCCGACGCGGAGACCCTGCTTGCCCTGGCTCAGGCCAACGGCATCGCCATCGAGTGCAACTGCCTCGCCGGCAACTGCGGCACGTGCGAGACTGCGGTCCGCGACGGCGAGTTCACCTACGTCAAGGATCCGTCCTACGACGCGGCACCGGGCACCTGCCTTACGTGCATCGCCGTGCCGAAGACCAAGCTCACGCTCGACGCATGAGAGGACCACCACCATGAACGCCCCGAACCATGCCCGCTCCCGCCTTGGTCGGCGGGGCGTGGGAGCCGTCCTGACCCTCGCGTTGATCGCGGGGTACCTGACCGTCGCGGCCGACAGCCGCGCTGACTCCAAGGCCACGACGGATCTCATCCGGGGTCCCATCGGACCCACAGGTTGCGTCCAGTGCCACGAGCAGGAACTGGCCGCCTGGCAGGCGACGCATCACTTCCAGTCGAAGAAGGTCCTGTTCTCGAAGCCCGGCAAGGCGGTCCTCAAGAAGATGGGGTTGCGCGGGCTGCCGCACAAGCAGGCCCTGTGCCAGACCTGCCACGTCACGCTCTTCTCCGACGGCGGCGCCACGAAGCCCAAGACCAAGTGGGGCGTGAGCTGCGAGTCCTGCCACAGCCCGTCCAAGGAATGGATCGAGGTGCACGGCAAGCTGACGCCGCACAAGACGGTCGAGGAGGAACCCGCCGCGCACCGCGCGCACCGTCTCGCCGCCGCCGCCGAGAAGGGCATGATCCTGCCGTCCGACATCTTCCGCCTCGCCTCGAACTGCTTCGGCTGCCACACGGTGCCGCAGGAGAAGTTGGTGAACACGGGCGGCCACTCGGCGGGCAGCGCCGAATTCGAGCTGCTGGGTTGGTCGCAGGGCGAAGTGCGGCACCGCTTCATGCGGAACAACGGCAACAAGGAGGCGCCGCCGGCACGCCGCCGCATCCTCTACGTCGTCGGACAGATGGCGGATCTGGGCGGGAGCCTGAGTGCCCTGGCCTTGGCGACCGAGGACGGCGCCTTCTCGAAGGCGATGATCGTCCGGATCACCAAGGCGAAAGCCGCCCTGGGCAAGATCGCGGCGGCGCTGGGAGAGGGAGCGCCCGCGTCGGCGGTCAAGGAACTGGCGGCGCTCGTTGCCGCCGACAGCCTCAAGCACGGCAATGCGGAGGTGCTGGGCAAGGCGGCCGCGGCGGTACGCGCGAAGGGCGAGGCATTCGCCGCTGCGTACCAAGACAAGGACGTCCTCGGCGCCGTCGACGGCCTGCTGCCGACCGAACGCCGCGGCAAGCCGTTCACGAAGTGATCCTCGAGCCCGCGCGCGGGCCCCCTCGGAGACCTGCAGCCCCATGCCCGCTGTGACGCCCCGCCCCAAGCGCTGGGACCATCCCTTCGACGAGAGCATGTCGGAGGAGAAGGCCGCGGACCTGCTGGCGCTCGAGCCCTGGAAGGGACTCGCGGCGTGGGCCCGCGAGGATCTGAAGCCCGCCCCCGCGGAGGCCCGCATCAAGGACCTCCGCAGGCACCTGCAGAATGACGCACGCCTGCTGACCTGCGCGGAGGGCGAGATCGTCCTGCGTGTGGGCGACTACGGCAACTCCGCCTTCGTGGTGCTATCGGGCTCCGTGCGCGTGGTCCTCGAGAGCGCCGAGCGCGGGCTCGGCGCGACCGTGGAGCGGAAGTTCGATCTCCGGCGCCGGGGCTTCTTCGGGAGTCTGGCCCAGATCTGGTCGAACCGGAAGATCGTGGAGGAACGGCCGCCGCCACGCGACGGCCCCGCGGGTGGGGGACGCGCTGCGGCGGAGGGCGGCCCCTCGCCTGGCGACGACTACGTTCCGATCATCCTCGGCGACCTGCCCGCCGTCTTGGACGAGCGGCGCACCGCGCGCATTACCGAAGGCGGCATCTTCGGGGAGATCGCGGCGCTCGGGCGGACGCCCCGCACGGCGACCATCTTCGCGGAGGGCGACGGCACGCGGTTGCTCGAGATCCGGTGGCAGGGCCTGCGCGACATCAGGAGGAAGTTCCCGCCCTTCAAGACCTACGTCGATGATCGGTTCCGCGAGCGCGTGCTGCTGCAATACCTGCGCGCGACGCCCTTCTTCCAGCACGTGGGGGACACACCGGAGATCCGCCGCTGGCTCGAGGCGGGCCAGGTGACCGAGGTCCTCCTGGACGGCGTCGGCCTGCGCGCGAGCGACCTGGAGCCCACCAGCATGAAGCTCGGGCCCCAGACGGTCGAGCTCGTTCCCATCGCGCGGGCGCGGGGATGGTCTGGCAGCGCCGGCATCATCGTCTACCGCTGCGACGAGAGCGAGGCCGGAGCACAACTCGGGCTCGGCGCACGAGCGGAGATGGTTCGGCGACTCTGTGCCGAGACGGGACGCAAGGCGGTGGTTGTCTACCCGCACGGCAAGGGGCGGCTTTGGCAGTGGTGTCTGGCCGAGCCCGACGTCGCGGAGCCCAGCGACGTCTACGGCTGCCACGAGGGTGGTGGGGCAGGTGCCGATGAGTTGATCCAGCGGCTGCTGCGTGAGATCGCCTTGCAGGAGATCGGTCGGCAGACGGACTTCCATAGCTACGGCGAGGTCGACAAGACGCAGCTTGCTGCCGGCATCGACACCGATCCCGTAATCGTGGAGCAGGGGCACTATCCCGACGGTCTCCTGCTTGTTCGCGCCGGTGCGGTGCGGATGAGCCGCCGACTGAATCGATTGGAGCGCACGGTCAGCTACCTCGGTCCGGGCAAGTCCCATGGCCTGGCGGAGATCGCGCACAACTGGCGCCACCCCGACAAACCCGTGAACCTGCAGCACACGCTGCGTGCGCGCGGGTACGTGGACACGCTCCTCATACCGACCGCCGTGATCGCGCGCTTCGTGCTGCCGTCGATCCCGGAGGACGACCTGCCGCCCATCTTCGAGCCGGAGGAGGAAGCGGTGCTGGCCTCGGCCGACATCCACGAGAGCTTGGGCGGTGTCGATCGCAGCATGGTCGAGTTCCTCGTCGACAAGGCGTTCGTCAACGGAACGGCGGCGATGGTCATCGATCTGGATCGCTGCACGCGCTGTGATGACTGCGTGCGCGCTTGCGCGCAGGGGCACGACGACAACCCGCGCTTCATCCGTCACGGCCCCGTGCACGCCGGCTTCATGATCGCGAACGCATGCATGCATTGCAACGACCCGATGTGCATGATCGGCTGTCCGACAGGCGCCATCAGTCGCGAGATGACGACAGGGCAAGTCGCCATCAACGACCCCACCTGCATTGGCTGCGCCACGTGTGCGACCAACTGCACGTACGACAACATCCGCATGGTGAACACACGCTCGCAGAAGGGGGCCTTCTACATCGACGCGCAGAGCATGCCGCACATGAAGGCGACGAAGTGCGACCTCTGCGTGACGCAGATCGGCGGCCCCGCGTGCGAGCGCGCGTGCCCGCACAACGCCTTGAAGCGGATCGACCTCGCCAACGTCGACAATCTGGCCGGCTGGGTGCGGCGATGACGCGGGTGTTCGCCAGGCGCCTACGCAACGGGTCCATCCTCGTGGCTGCGATCGCGGGCCTGCTGCTCTGGTACGGCCGCCAGGACGATCCCCTGGATCAGCCGCAGCGCGTGACGGGTTGGCTCCTGGTCGCGCTCGTTGCGTTCCTGGCGCTCTACAGCGTGCGCAAGAAGCTCGCCGTCGTCCCCCTAGGCAGCTCGGCGACCTGGCTGCAATGGCACGTGTACATCGGCCTCTTCGGAATCGTCTTGTTCGTGACGCACAACGGATGGCACGCGCCGACGGGGACGCTCGAGTCGGTTCTCGCCGTGCTCTTCGTTCTCGTCACTGCGAGCGGCCTCGGCGGGCTCCATGTCTCCCGGCGGATCCCGCCGCGGCTTGCGCGGCGCGGCGAGGAGGTGATCTACGAGCGTGTGCCGGCGTTCATCCACCGCTTGGCCGGTCGCGCGCAGGAACTGGCCCTGGAGTCGGTGACGAAGACACGCTCGCGCGCCATCGCCGACTTCCACGCGGCGGAGTTGGCGGGCTTTCTCGCGCGTCCCACGGACCGGCTCGAGCACATCCTGGGATGGGGCACTGCCCATCGCCGGCGCGAGCACGCGATGGCGGAGTTCCGTACGTGCCTTGGCCCGGAAGAGACGCCGGTCTTCGATGCCCTGACGGATCTGGTGCGGCGGAAGGAGGATCTCGACTTCCACCGTGCCAACCAGGGCTTGCTGAAGTACTGGTTCTTCGTCCATGTCCCGCTCACGCACGCCCTTCTCCTGTTCACGGCAGCGCACGTCGTCGTCGTACATGCGTTCGGCGGTGGCCGATGACCGAGAAGCTGCAGGAGTTCGGATTCCGCGACTCGTCGTACGAGCGGGTGGAACAGCCCTGGCAATGCGGTCGGCTCGACGAAGGCCCGTGTCCGCTCGGCCCCGGTCCCCGCGGCAGTTGTGGAGGCAGAGCGGGATGCCGACCGCTGGCGCACGCCTCGGCGGCGGGATTCCGCTGCGCTCGGCTGAAGGAGCACGGTGGCCCGTGCACGGAGGGCCCCTCCGCCGGCGGGGGCTGCGCGATCGAGCTGACCGCCTGCCGGCCTGTGCACAGCGTGCGCGGCCGTCGCACCATCGTCGTGCGCATGAGCTTCGCGTTCACCCTGGGTGTGTTGCTCCTGCTCCTGTTCGGGCCGGCGCGAGACGACTTCGTGAATCCGGGTGCGCTCTCCGACGCCCACCATCGCCTAGGGCTTGATTGCGCCGGCTGCCATGGAGCTGCCGAAGGGGGCGCCGTCGACTGGCTGCGCTGGGCGTTGGATGGCAACGTCGACAGCGACATGGCGAACCGCTGCAAGCAGTGCCACATGTTGAGCGACGACCAGGCACCTCGCAATCCGCACGGTCTGACGGACGAGCGCCTACGCGAGCTCCGAGCAGGTCAACTCGGTGGGGAGGGTGCCGCAGCTGACTGGATGGTCCCGACGATGTCGTGCAGCGCCTGCCATCAGGAGCACCGCGGCCGCGAGCGCAAGCTCACGGCCACGTCCGACGCGGACTGCCAGGGCTGCCACGTGCGGAGCTTCGCTTCGTTCGAGAAGGGCCATCCCGAGTTCCCCGCCGCGTGGCCTCACGAACAGCGCCAGCCGGTGGCCTTCGACCACAAGGCCCACTACGGCGGACTCTTCGCCAAGGGTGCCGGGGAAGCGGGACCGTCGCTCGCCGCGTGGGGCGAACCGCGCTGCACGATCTGCCACGAGCCCGACGCCGCGGGTCGCGACATGCGCCCGCGCTTCGAGCAGCACTGCCAGGTCTGCCACGGCGGTCGCATGACGTACCGCGGCGGCTCTGTCGACGACATGGCGCTGCGCTTCGTGCAGTTCCCCTGGTTCGACGAGGGGGCGCGTCCCGAGGGATGGTCGGAGGAGTTCGGCGCCATGGATCCGTCCGAGGTCTCCATCTCGGTGGAGATGAGGATCCTGCTCGGGGACGATGCGGGCACGTACACGCGCCTGATGGCCCGCGTGGACGAGGACGAGCGCTCGCCCGAGGCCTTCCTCGAGATGGGGGAGGACGCGCAGGCGGATGTCACGGCGTTCCTCACGGCCCTGAAGCGCATGCTCACGGAACTGGCCCAAGCCGACCGCGAGCAGGCGCTGGCAGCTCTCGCCCGGCGCTTCGAGGCGTCGCTGGGCGTAAAGCCGACCCAGGCCGAGCGCGAGTTGCTATGGCCGGCGGCGCTGCAGAAGCGGGCGGGGGAGGCCCTGAAGGCTTGGTTCGCCGAGGGCGAAGCGGGGGACGACGCCGGCCCTGCGCGCTTCCGCGTCGATGCGGAGAACTTCTGTCTGGATCTAACGCCCATCTTCCAACGGCGAGCGCCCGACCGTGCGCACGGCGATCCGACGTTGCAGGCTTGGATCCCGTTCATCCTGCGGAGGCTCGAGCGCGAGCGCCCGCTGGTGGGGGCCGACGTCGCCAGGCGGATTCCGGCCGGCATCCAACGCTGCCTGAAGTGCCACAACGTCGACCGCGCCGCGGACGGCACGCTGCAGGTCGACTGGACGGGCCATGAGATCAGGCGCCGCGAGCGACTCGACCGCTTCGTCCACGCGCCGCATCTGGGGCAAGACCTCGCGGCCCTGCGCGGTGCGGCGCCCCTGCCGGCATGGGCGCGGCTGCCGGCGCTGGAGGGTGACCCCCTCATGCGGAACTGCTTGACCTGCCACGTGCCGACGGAACACGACGCGCACGATGACTTCTTCCTGCACTTCTTCCAGGGCGCCAAGGACGGCGTGGTGCCCGGACGCACGAAGGCTCACGGGGCGCGTAGCAACTTCAGCGGAATCTCGAGAGCGCTGTGTGCGACATGCCACGCGCCGGGCCAGGTCCGTAGCGATTGCCTCACCTGCCACGTGTACCACCCCGGCGCGCGCGCGACGCGCGCCGAGCGTCCCGGCGTCGCTCGAGGCGGAGGCGCCCCGGGCCGCTAGATGGGCCTCTACGGGCCGGATGCGGGCGCGTGACGCAAGCGGCGACCAGCACCTAGGATCTGCGAAGCGCACGTCCTACACTGGCGCCTTCGGCGGTAGGGCGCGGCTGGGAGCAGGCATGAGACGACGCACGGGAGCGGCCGCGCTGATTGATGGACGTAGCCGTGCGCTGCTCCTGCCCTTCGTCGTCCTCCTTGCCCTGGTCGTTGGGGCGACGGTCGCTGCGGCGATGTTCGCACCCCGTGCGTTCGCGGAGGAGCCGCCTCCCGCAGCGCCGCCGGAGGCAGGGGCTGAGGACGCGCCCGAGGATGCCGCCGAGGATGCTAGCAAGGACGGCGCCAAGGACGCCGCCAAGGACGGCGCCAAGGACGGCGCCAAGGACGCGCCCAAGGAGCCGGATCAGCGTCCCCTTCTCACCCGGCTCTGGGAGGACAAGGGCGTCTTCGTCGACGACCCGAAGGGACCCCAGGTCCGCCTCTTCCTCCGCGGCTCCGCCGACCAGTTCAGCGTGCACGACGACGACTACACGCGGCCGCTCGTGGACACGGGACGCGTCGACGCGCGAGGCCAGCCGATCTTCGCGCGCGGTGGTCGCCTCGGCAACACGCGCAGTGGCGAGGCCCACCCACGCATCGAGGGCGGCGTCGAGGGTCGGATCAAGCCCGACGTGCCCTTCACCGTCGGCTTCGAGGCGACGCCGGACACCTACGGGATCCGCGACGTGTTCCTCGACACCAACTTGCTGGCGCTCATGACCTGCAACGACTGCACCCCGACGCTGCGGATCGGGAACTTCATCGAGCCCATCGGGCTCGAGCAGAACACCCCCGGCTGGCACCGGACGTTCCTGACCCGCTCCGCGGCTTCCGAGACGTTCGGCTTCGGTCACAGCCTCGGCGTGATGGCCCACCAAGGGCTCTACGGCGGCCGGCTGGGCTACGCCCTCGGCTACTTCTACAGCCCCGAAGGCAAGAACGGTGCGTTCAGCAACCGGCAGACCGATCAGACGGTCGTGCGCGACGGCCATGGCCCGAGCGGCCGGCTCTGGTGGATGCCGTCCATCAATCCGAACCGGCTCTGCCACCGCCTGATGCTGGCTGCCTCCGTGGCCGTCCGCACGGACATGTCCGGCATCCAGCTTCGTTCGCGACCCGAGTCGTACACGTTCGGCTACGCGATCGATACCGACTTCAGCACCGACGGGGGGGGCGTCCCGCTGCTCGACGACGCGGACTCAGCCGTCTTCATGGGTGTCGAGGCCTCGTGGGTGCGTGGTCGCTGGTTTGCCCAGGCCGAATACTTCGCGAGCCGCATCAACTCGACACGCGGCGGCGACCCGACGTTCCATGGCGGCTACGTCATGGCAGGTCTGTGGCTGACCGGCGAGTGCCGGCGTCTGGCCTGCGGAGCGCTGCATCCCTCCCGCATCTGCCGGCCCGTGGACCCGTGCGAGGATCGCTGCGCGCGGGGCGGGCTCGAACTTGCCGCCCGCTTCACGCATGTGGACCTCAATGACGGCAACATCGCCGGGGGCACCATGAACAACCTCGCGCTCGAGCTGAACTGGTGGCTGCGCGACAGCGGCCGCCTGATGTTCAGCTACATCCGATCGCGGGTCGACGACGGCACGGTCGATGAACCGATCCACGTCCTGCAGATGAGCGTGCAGTTCGGGCTCTAGGGCCCGCGTCGCCAGCGAGCGAGGCGCGCGGGCGAGACGCCCAGCCGCCAGCCGAGCAGGACCGCTTGATTGCGGAGCGTGCCGCGGATCGTGCCGTGCGTGCGCCAGTAGCGGGCGGAGGTCGATGCGCTGCCGTCGGCGATCACCACCTGGCCGAGGCGCTTGGCACGTTGGATCAGGTCGTAGTCCTCCATGATCGGCAGTTCCCGAAAGCCGCCGAGTTCCCGAAAGCGCCGGCGGGTGAGGAAGATCGCCTGATCGCCGTAGGGGAGCTGCTTGCGACGGCTGCGCCGGGCCACCCCGCGCTCGATGCGGCGGAGCCCCGCCCCTTCGCCGCGCAGCGCGAGGTCAAACGCTCCCGCGACCGCCTCGGGACGGCGCAGCGCTTCGCGCGCGAGCCGTTCGTAGCCGTCAGGCAGGTGCGTGTCCGCATGACAGAACAGCAGCAGCCCGCCGACGGCGGCCTCCGCGCCCGCGTTCATCTGCACGGCACGACCGGGCGCCGAGGCCACGATGCGCACGCCGCGCTTGCGGGCAATGTCCAGCGTCTCGTCGCTGCTGCCGCCGTCCGCGACAACCACCTCGGCGTCGCCGTGGCGCATCGCGACGTCGAGGGTCTCCGCCAACCGCGCGCCCTCGTTCCGCGTCGGCATGACCACCGTGACGCTGCGCTCGAGCTCCGTCTCACACGCTTCCAGGTCCTCCGGTCGGTCCACGTCAGGCAGGGCCTCGAGCTGCGTGACGCGGAGATCGCTCGCAGCGGTGACCCGCAGCGTCTCTTCGAGCACGCGGTCCGTGCTCCAGGCGATGTCCTCGAAGAGCTCCGGATGCGGCCGCTGGACGCCTACGAGGTAGTAGCCGCCGTCCTCGGCGGGGCCCAGCACCACGTCGCCATGGCCCAGGGCGTCGAATGCGCGGGCCAGCAGGTCGACGGTGATCGCCGGGCAATCCGTGCCGATCACCACGATGCGGCCCGCACCTGCCTCCGCGCTTTCGTGCACGGCCCGCGCCAGCCGGGCTCCGAGATCGCCCTCGCCCTGCGGGCGCAGGCGCCGTCCGCGGCCGAACATCGAGGTCAGCTTCGTCTCATCGCCACCGGCGTAGCGCAGCTCGACGTGCACGCCGCGCTCGCGCGCCAGGCGGTCGGTGATGCGCAGCGTGTGCTGCGTCATGCGCCGCTGGACGTGGGCCGCGCCCTCCGGTCCGAGGGCCGGGATCAGGCGCGTCTTCGTCGTCCCGGCTTCGGGCCAGCGGGCGAAGACGATCAGGTGTTCGATGGGGGCGTCGGTCACGTCCAGAACAAGATACGGTCCTTCATGCGAAGCAGACGCGTCTTGAACCACGCATCCGCCGCCCGCTTGATGGCTTCGGCCTGCGTCGGGTAGGGGTGGATCACGCTCGCAAGCTGGTGCAGCTTGATGCCGTGGACCATCGCTGTCGTGAGTTCGCCGATCGATTCACCGGCGTGCTTCGAGACCAAGGTCGCGCCGAGGATCGTGCCGTTCGGCTTCACGTGCACGTGCAGTCGGCCCTGGGTCGCCGACTCCAGGATCGCCCGGTCGATGCCGGCCAGGTCGATGTCCACCGTCTCGAAGGCCGTGCCGGCCGCCTCCAGCTCGCGCGGATAGGCGCCGACGTGGGCGATCTCCGGCGCCGTGTACGTGCACCACGGCACCACGAGCTTCGAGGCCTTGGGCTTGAACGGCAGGAAGCCGAGCAAGGCGTTGCGCACCACGATGCGCGCCATCGCATCGGCCGCGTGCGTGAACTGGTACTTCGAGGCGATGTCGCCCGCCGCGAAGATGCGCTTGTTCGTCGTGCGCATGCGGTCGTCGACCTGCACACCCTTGGGCCCGTAGGCGACGCCCGCGGCCTCGAGGCCGAGACCCCTCGTGTTGGGCTCACGGCCCGCGGCGACGAGCAGCTTGTCGACCACGACGTCGTAGGGGCCGTCGCTCGCCGTGCCCTGCATGCGGATGCCACCCTCGACCGCGCTCACCGCGAGATCCTTGCTGGCCGCGTGCACCTGTACGCCATCCTTCTCCAGCGCCGCCTGCACGACCTTCGCGCACGCCTCCTCCTCGACGGGGAGAAGCCGAGCATTGCGCTCGACCTGGTGGACCTCCGTGCCCAGGCGCGCGAAGGCCTGTGACATCTCGCAGCCGATCGCGCCGCCGCCGACGACACCCAGGCGCCGCGGCTGCTCGGTCAACTCGAAGAGATTCTCGTTCGTGAGGATCTCGACGTCCTCGATGCCGGGGATCGGCGGCACACCCGCGCGGGCGCCGGTGGCGATGCACGCTCGCTTGAACCGCAGTGTGGCGCCACCGACCTCGATGCTGTCGGGTCCGGAGAAGGTGCCCGAGCCCAGGTAGACGTTGACGCCCGCGTCGCTGAAACGCTGCGCGGAGTCGTGCGGCGCGATGCCCGCGCGCAGGCGCCGCAGGCGCTCCATGACGGCACCGAAGTCCACGTCCGGCCCCGCGCTGCCCTCTTCGAGCGAGCCGTCACCGCCGATGCCGAAGAGGCCGGCATGCCGCACCTCCGCCGCGACGGCCGCAGCGCGCAGCAGGGCCTTGCTTGGCACGCAGCCGACGTTGAGGCAGTCGCCGCCCATGAGGTGGCGTTCGATCAGCGCGACGGACTTGCCGAAACCTGCCGCGGCGATCGCTGTAATGAGCCCGGCCGTACCGGCGCCGATCACGACCATGTCGTAGGGCTTCTCCGGCGGCGTGGGATTGGTCCAGTCGGCGGGGTGGACGTTGTCGACGAGCTTCTGGTTGTGCTCGTCCATCGGCAGGACGGTGACGGCATCGACCATGATCAGGAACCCTCCTCGAGGGGTGCGTCGCCCGTCGCCGCTTCCGCCGCCTTCAGGCGGCCAGCGGCCTTGCGGCCAACGAAGAACAGCAGAACGAACACGGCCAGGACCGCGCCGATGAGCAGCCACGGGATCTCGCCCGAGCTGATGGCTTCCAATACCGCGTCGGTCCCGGCTACGTAGAGGAACGTGCCGGGCAGCATGCAGATCCAGGAAACGATCACGTAGCGCCCGAAGCCGATGCGCGTCAGCCCGAAGGCGTAGTTCACGATGTTGAAGGGGAACAGGGGTACGAGGCGGATGATCGCGACGATCAGGGTCCCGTGCGAGGCCGTCAGGCGATCGATCTTCGCGAGCCCGGGCTTCTTCGACAGCCAACCCGCGACGTGGTCGCGCAGAACGTAGCGCGCGATGAGGAAGGCCAGCGCGGCGCCCAGCACCGAGGCGATGCTCACGTAGACCGTGCCCCACACGGCGCCGAATAGGCCGCCGGCGAGGATCGTGGGCACGGAGCCCGGCACCATCAGCACGGTCGCGAGTACGTAGAGCCCGATGAACGCCACGGGACCCCAGGCGCCGAGGCTCTCGATCCATGCGCGTGCCGCGCCGAGCCCGCTTTCGATGTCCACGAGCCGAGCCGCAACGAACAAGCCGATCAGGACGATGCCGAACAGCGCAGGCTTGATCCAGGCCTTGCCCTGCTTGGTCTCGGCCGCGTCGCTCATGGCTCTCCCTCGATCGTCCCGGGTGTACAGGGGATCGACTCCGCACGGGGGGGTGAGGTTTCAGGCCCCTGCCGACCGGCTACGTGATCGCGCCGCCGCACGAGGATCCTGAGCCCGCCGTACAGCCGAAGCAGTGCTCCGCCGTCTCGATATAGCGCGCACGAAGACTCGCGGCGTCGGCGTCGCGGACGTGCAGCGCCGCGCGGGGGGCGCCGCCTGGTCCAGCGCCGCGCACCGGCATCTCGAGCGCGTAGTTGAAGTCGCAGTCGTGCAGCGTGCCGTCATGGCTCACGTGGATCTGGTTGCGGCACATGAGGCCGTCGACCGTCGCGCCGTTGAACGACTCGCGGAGCAACTGCGTGTAGCTCTCGGCGTGGCCCTTGCGCTCGAGATCGCGCAAGAAGCGGCCGATGGCCATGTTCGTGATCGCGATGAGGCGCGTGAAGCGGATCCCATACTCTTCGCCCAGGACCCGGCGGTAGTCCTTCTCGAGCGCGGCTTGCGCCGGCGGCAGGTGCGCGCCCAGCGGGTTGTAGACGAGGTCGAGCGGGAGCGTATCCCCGTAGCCGAGCTCGTTCAGCTGCTGGATGGCTTGAATCGAGCCTTCGTAGACAAGGCGGCCGCGCTGCCGGTTGACGTTGTCCGGGAGGTAGCAAGGCAGCGAGGCGACGAGGTGGACGCCGTGCTTCTGGAAGAACGCCGGCAGATCGGTGTAGCCGTCCTCCAACAGGATCGTCAGGTTCGTGCGCACCATCACATCGAGCCCGCGTGTGCGCGCCGCGGCGACGAACCAGCGGAAGTGCGGGCTCATCTCGGGGGCACCGCCTGTGATGTCCATGACGGTGGCGCCCGCCTCACCGGCGAGTCGCAGCACGTGCTCCAGCGTCTCGCGGGACATCTGCTCCGTGCGCTTCGGACCCGAGACGACGTGGCAGTGGTGGCAGGCGAGGTTGCAGGTCAGGCCGATGTTGATCTGCACCGTGTCGAGCGTCGCGCCCCGGAGGCGGCCACCGGTGGCCTTCTCGACGGCGACGTCGAAGGCGCCACGAGGGCGCAGGTCGGCGGCCTCAGCGGTGGCGGGCTCGGTCATGAACACTCTCCGGGGGCAAGGAGGACGGCATCCTAGCCCTGAGCCTTGCGTCGCCTCGCCGTAAAAGGCCCTTGGCCCCGAGGGGCGGGCCAAGGCGGGCGCTCTAGAATCCCGCAATGCGCGGAGGGCGGCCGCCCTCCTACCCACGCGCGGGAGCCTACATGCACGACGCCGTCAAGGAGTACTACGGAGAGATCCTCAGCGACAGCGAGGACCTCAAGACCAACGCGTGCAAGACGGATGCGTCGATGCCCGCGCACCTCAAGCAGGCGCTCGCGAAGATCCACGACGATGTCCTGAGCCGCTACTACGGCTGCGGGCTCGTCTTCCCGGAGAAACTCGAGGGCATGACGATCCTCGACCTGGGCTGCGGCGCGGGCCGCGACGTCTACCTGCTCGCGCAGCTCGTCGGTCCCACGGGCCGCGTCATCGGCGTCGACATGACGGCCGCGCAGCTGGACGTCGCCAAGGGCCACGTCGAGCACCACGCCAAGGCGTTCGGCCACGACGCGCCGAACGTCGAATTCCACCACGGCTACATCGAGCGGCTGGATGAGCTCGGCCTCGAGCCGGGCAGCGTGGACATCATCGTCTCCAACTGCGTGATCAACCTCTCGCCCGACAAGCCGGCTGTGCTCCGTGGTGCCTACGACCTGCTCAAGCCCGGCGGCGAGATCTACTTCGCCGACGTCTACGCCGACCGCCGCATCCCGCCGGCCCTCGTCGAGGATCCGGAGCTCTACGGCGAGTGCCTGAGCGGCGCGCTCTACTGGAACGACTTCACGAACCTCGCCAAGGCGGCGGGCTTCGCCGACCCGCGCCTCGTCACCAGCCGGCCGCTCACGATCGAGAACGCGGCCATCGAGGCGCGCATCGGTCACATCGGCTTCTTCTCTGCCACCTACCGGCTCTTCAAGCTCGATGCTCTCGAGCCCGCGTGCGAGGACTATGGTCAGGCCGTGGTCTACCGCGGCGGCATCGCGCACCACGAGCAGGTGTTTCAGCTCGACGCGCACCACCGCATCGAGAAGGGCAAGGTGTTCCCGGTCTGCGGCAACACGTGGCACATGCTGTGGGGCACGCGCTTCATGGAGCACTTCGAGTTCGTCGGCGACTTCTCGACGCACTTCGGCATCTTCGAGGGCTGCGGCACGGCGCTGCCCTTCGAGACCTCCACCGGCGCCGGCGCCGCGGACGGTGGATGCTGCTAGTGCCGAAGCCGAAGCCTCGCGTCCTGTTTCTCTGCACGGGCAACGCCTGCCGCAGCCAGATGGCCGAGGGCTGGGCGCGCCTGCTGCACGGTGACACCTACGACGTGCACTCGGCGGGCATCGTCGCCCACGGGCAGAACCCGCATGCCGTCGAGGCCATGCGCCGTCTGGGTGTCGACATTCGCGGCCAGCAGAGCAAGTCGCTCGACGCGCTCGGGGACATCGAGTTCGACCTCGTCGTCACGGTCTGCGACAACGCCGCCAAGAACGTCCCGCCGCTTGCCGGTGCGCCGCGCGTCGTGCACCAGCCCTTCCCCGATCCGCCCGCGCTGGCTGAGGGCCGCGACGAGGCCGGTGCCGAGGCCTGCTACGTCGATGTCGCGTCCTCGATCCGCGCATGGGTCAGCGAGCTGCCGGCGCGGCTCTGAGCCCGAGTGCGGGATTCCTGCGGCGCCACGCCGGCCCGGGCGTAGGACATGGGCATGCGAGGCGTCCTGATCCCCGCGGCTCTCTTCGGTCTGGCCGTGATCGTGATGCTCGCCGCGTCCGCGCAGGGCGATGAGGCGCCGACCGACGCGAAGGCCTTCGAGCCGAGTGCCGCCCGCGGCTACCGCCACGTCCTCGACACGGGCTACGTCCCTGCGACGCTCGACGAGAAGGTGCTCGCTGGCATCTGGATGGCGTGGCCCGAGGCGGACCGCGCCGCCGCCGAGAAGGCCGACCCGGCCGCGCGAAGGGCGATGGTCTTTGCGCGTTACGGCTTCACGCCGCGCCCCGACGATCCCAAGGGAGCGCCGCTCCAACTCGCGAGGGCCAAGAACGGCGATCTGCACCTCAGCTGCTTCACGTGCCACGCCGGGCAGATCGACGGCCGCGTCATGGCGGGTCTGCCGAACGTGAACATCGCGCTGCAGAGTCTCGTCGAGGACGCGCGCGCGACACGCACGGCCCTCAAGCTCCCGCTGCGCGCCCACGACATGGCCGCGGGGTTCATTCCGCACGGCGGCACGACCGGCACGACCAATGCCGTCGTGTTCAGCATCGTGCTCCTGCAGTTCCGCAACCAGGACCTCGAGGTCGTGCCGCCGAAGCGCAGGCTGCATCTGCCGCACCACGACCTCGATGCGCCTCCGCTCTGGCACTACAAGCGCAAGACGCACCTCTACATGGATGGCTTCGCCAAGCCGAGCCACCGCGCGCTGATGCAGTTTCTGCTCGTGCCGATGAACAACAAGGCCAAGGTCGTGGGCTTCGAGAACGACTACCGCGACATCCAGGCCTGGATCCAGCAGGTGGAGGCGCCGAAGTTTCCCTACGAGATCGACAAGGCGCTCGCAGCCCAAGGCGAGAAGGTCTTCTCGGCAAGCTGCGCGGCGTGCCACGGCACCTACGGCAAGGACGGGCGCTACCCGAACCGCATCATCCCGCTCGAGAAGGTGGGCACGGACCGTGCGCGCTTTGACGCCATCCGCGAAGAAGACCGCCTCGTCTACAGCAGGAGCTGGCTGTCGGAGTACGACCCCCAGCGCGTGCGCCTCGACACGAGCGGTTACGTTGCGCCGCCGCTCGATGGGATCTGGGCGACGGCGCCCTACCTGCACAACGGCTCCGTGCCGACGCTCCACCACCTCTTCTTTCCCGACGAGCGTCCGCGCTTCTGGAAGCGTGATCCGAAGGCCTACGACAAGACGCGCATCGGCCTGAAGTTCGAGACAGCCGAGGCGATGCCCACCGAGGGCAGCCGCCACGACAAGCGCCACTGGTTCGACACCACGGCGAAGGGCAAGTCCAACCAGGGGCACGACTTTCCCGCGAAGCTCTCCAAGCCCGCGCGCCGCGCGCTTCTCGAGTACCTCAAGACGCTGTAGACGCTTCCGCGGGAGCCCAGGTAGACGCCCTGCAGCCTCTGCCCAGCTTGCGTGGGTAGCGGCGCAGAAGACACGTTCCTACACTCGGGTCTCTGATCGAGTTGCGGCGCCGCCGTCGCGCACGCTCACGCGTTCGCCGGATCGCCAACGCCGGGAGTGGATGCCATGACGTACCAACGAGTGATCGCTCTCCTGATGGTGCTCTTCGGAGCTGCGCTGCTTGCGGTGCGCGCGCCCGCGGAGGAGGACAAGCCCCAGAAGCCCAAGATGCTGAAGGGCGCGAAGAAGTTCGCCGAGGGCCACCACCCGTGCATTGCGCCGGATGCAACGCAGTTCGCGTTCGTGCGTTTCACCACGAACGCCAAGGAACGTGACTATCGCGGCAACCCCGTCCCGATTCCTCGACTCCACATCCAGGCCTTGAAGAAGAAGAAGGCCTCCAAGCGCAAGGTCCGCGGCATCCCGCAGGGGTGGGTCGGGATCGATGCCGTCGGCGTGAATCCTGGCTACGTCGTGGCGGCGAAGACGGGCTCGCGTCGCAAGGACTGCGCTGTGCTTCCCAAGGACCTGGAGGTGCGTCGCGTAGCCTGGTCGCGTGACGGCCAGAAGCTCGTCTACATCGCGGACAACATGTTCTATGGGACCAACAAGGACATCAAGCCGTCGGCGGGGGTCGAGCGGACGCTCTACGTCGTCGACGCGGCCGGTGCGGTAACGAAGCTCGACCTCGGCCATTCGATCGTGACCGACGGTTGCTCGATCATGTCGTGGTCGCCCGATGGCAAGCGGATCGCCTTCAGTCTCGAGTTCTTCCTCGACGGCAACCTGCCCGTGCGCCGAATCGGCGTCGTCGACGTCGCGACGGGCAAGACCACGATGATCGCCAAGGGCAACGCGCGCGGACGGCAGGACTGGATTCTGGATGGCGGGTGCGCGGGCGGCCGCATGGGCTCCGACGGCTTCCGGGAGAACACCCCCGGCGTGTCACGCCGGGGCAGCCCGAGTTGCTCTTGCGGCACGCACGAGCTCTGGTCCGGCACGGGCAAGCACTTCGCGTTCACAGTGCGCAGCGCCGACGACACCTGGGACGCCTACGTGGCCACGGCCGACGGATCCGACACGTTCCGGCTGACGGACGACGGGCACATGAAGTGGTCCCCGAGCCTCGACGCGGAGGGGCGGCGGATCGCCTACTGGGTTGCCGAGGGCGGCAAGGCCAAGACGGCGCCGGCCACGTGCCGCCTCGAGGTTCGCGACCTCTACACCGGCGAGGTCTTCGTCATGCCCGCGCTCAAGGGCGGCGGTGTCGGCAGCGCGATCGCCTGGGTCCCCGGCAAGCCGGAGCTGCTCTTCGAGTGGATCAACGACGAGGGCGGCTCGATCTGGCATCAGAAGCTGCCCAAGCCGAAGAAGGTCGCTGCGGACGCACCCATCCGCACGGCGGGCGACTGAGTCGCGCGCACGCACAAGACGCTCTGGTCGCGCCCGTGGCCACGACGTACGCTGGTCGCCCACGAGCACGAGGAGTTCCGGTGGGTGTGTTGAACCGCATGAGCAAGGTCGTCGCATTCGCAGCTTGCGTGCTGTGCCTCGTGGTGGCGACCCCCGCACGCTCCGAGTGGAACGGCCTCGTCGGGAGCGAGGCGCCCGCCCTCGAGATCACGTCCTGGGCCGCGGCCCCGGAGGGCGCCACGCTGGACGACTTGCGGGGAAGCGTCGTGGTGCTGCTCCTCGGCTCCGCGGCCGACCTGGCCGATGCCAAGACCGTCACGCGCTGGAACGACCTGCGCGCCGGCTGGTGGGAGAAGGGCCTGCGCGTCGTGGCCCTCGTGGGCAAGGATCCGGGAGAGCTTCCCGCGGCCGTCGAGTACTCCGTCGCCGTGGGCAAGGCCCCGGCCTACGGCGCCGGCACCGACGGCCGTGCGGTGCTCGTCGGACCGGATGGAAAGATCGTCTGGGAGGGTGAGCCCGACGCTCTCGGCGACGACCTCATCGCCAAGGCGCTGCGCAAGGCGCGGTCGCTGCATCTCGGCGTGAAAGGGCCCGCCGCCAAGTTGCCCGCGGCAGCGGCATTCAAGAAGGGCAAGCTCGCGGCGGCGCGCACCCTGGCCGGCGACGAGCCTGTCGTAGCGGCGCGCGTCACGTCGCTGTTGACCTACTGGCAAGCGCAGGCCAAGCGCGCGACCGCCGCCGAGAATTTCGACGAAGCATCGACGTGCTTGAAGCGGATCACGAAGCACCTTGATGAGGCGCCCGAGGCCATCGAGGCCGCGGGTGCGCTCAAGGCGTTGAAGGGGAACAATCTGGTTTCCAAGGAGTGCAGTGCGGCGGACGCCTATGCCCGATTGCGCCAGGACCTCGCACGTGCGGGTGGCAAGGAGAAGAAGCTCGCAGCGCTCGCGAAGAAGGCGGAGCGCGTTGCGAAGAAGAAGCCGCTGACGAAGAGCGTCGCGCGGGCCGACCGGCTCGCCGCGCAACTACGGGCCGATCCGGCGACGGCGGCCCTCGAAGCCTTCATCGCCAAGGAGAAGATCAAGACGAAGAGTTCGTCGTGGCGCAACAACCTGCCCAAGCCGCCGCTGGTCGAGTTCGCCAAGGGCAAGACCTACCTCTGGACGCTGAAGACCAACAAGGGCTCGATGACGCTGAAGCTCTTCGCGGACTCGGCTCCGATGCACGTGGGCAACCTGATGTACCTCACGATGCTGGGCTTCTACGACGGCCTGACGTTCCACCGCGTGATCCCGGGCTTCATGGCCCAGGGCGGATGTCCGGATGGCTCGGGAAGCGGCCGCATCGGCTACGGCTTCGACGGCGAGTTCGACGGCGGCGCGAGCCACGACAAGGGGGGCAAGCTGAGCGCGGCCAACGCCGGCCCGGGCACGGACGGCAGCCAGTTCTTCATCACCTTCGTCGAGACCAAGCGCCTGGACGGCAAGCACACGGTCTACGGCGAGGTCATCAGCGGCGAGGGCGTGCTGAAGAAGCTCGAGAAGGAGGGCACGCCCGAGGGCTCGACCCAGAGCCCGCTCACCATCGAGAAGGCCACGCTCACGGTGAAGTAGCGGCTGACTTGAGCGACGGACCGGATCAGGCATCGCGTGTCGGAAGATGGAGGCGCCGTCCGGAGTCGAACCGGACTACACGGATTTGCAATCCGTTGCCTAACCGCTCGGCCACGGCGCCGTCCCGAGGACCAAGAGGGAAACCGGGATCGGCCCGGATGGCAAGGAGCGGTGGGGGAGAGTCGTCAGGAACGCCCGCCCGATCGGCGGCGGCGTAGACTCTGCCTGGGCCCGTGGCGGAACTGGCAGACGCAGGGGACTTAAACTCCCCCGAGGGACTTCCTCACTTGCGGGTTCAAATCCCGCCGGGCCCACGTATTGATCTTGGGTGTCTGATCCTCTCTTCGCGAGGTGGGCCGCGCTCCCGCGCGGACTGTCCGTCGCACCGTGCTACGCACGCTGCGCCGGCAAGGGGGGACAGGCAGTCCCTCCCTTCCAATCCCCCCGCCCCCAAAACGAAAGGAAGGGCGCGTCATGCAACGCGCCCTTCCGTGGATCGACGAGATGGTGCGGCACCCCGGCGCTCCGAACTGGTGGGGGGGAGCTAGCTGGTGACCTCGCGCGAGGCGAAGCCCGCCTTCTTCAAGGCCTTCACGATCTTCGTGGTCGTCGCGCGCTTGATCTCGAAGGTGATCGTCGCGCGCTTGGAGGTCTTGTTGACCTTCACCTTGCGCATGCCCGTCACCGTGCGGATCGCGGCGTCCGCCTTCTTCTCGCAGCCACCGCACGCGAGGCCGGTGACGGCTAGCTGCACGGTCTTGGTCGGGATGACCCACGCGCCATAGCCCTGCTTCTTGACGGCGGCAACCAGGTCCGCGTCCTTGCTCGTGGCCTTCAGGGTGACCGTCGCTTCGCTGCTGTCGGAGTTGAGCTTCACATCTTGGACGCCCTGGACGGACTTGAGCGCCGCGGCCACACGGGCCGGACAGCTCACTCAGGTCACGCCCGAGAGGCCGACGTACACCTCGCGCGGCGGAGCGACCTTCTTCTTCGCCGGCGCGCGGGAGCTGCCCTTGGCGAGCGCCGCAGGCGCCAGCAGGAGGAGGGCGGCGGCGGCGAGCAGGGTCGTCAGGCGAAGCATGCGGCGGTTCTCCCGAGCCGCGGCGGTGCGGTCTCGACTCAAAGAGAGCTCGCACGTCGTCCGAATTGCGGCGCCCGACGACGGTGGAGGGGAAAGGTCCCGGCCCGGCGGTCCTGGGAGGCAGAAAGTCCCTCCGCGAAACGCCCGCGGCGCCCGGCGCGTCGCCTGTACGCAATTGGACCCTGCCGCCGGTCGTCTTCTCCAGCGGTTCCGTGGAGCGCCCCATGACCCGCACCCCTAGCGACGCCGAGCTCGTCGCTCAGGCCTTGGCCGGATCGACGGCTGCCTTCGACGAGCTCGTCGCGCGCTACTGGAACGGGGCCGTGGGCATGGCGTGGCAGCGCACGCGCCGCTGGGCCGATGCCGAGGACGCGGCGCAAGAGGCGTTCGTTCTCGCGTACCACAAGCTCCAAAGCCTACGCAGCCCCGAGCGGTTCGGCGGCTGGTTGTTCACGATCGTTCACCGTGCGTGCATCGAGAACGCGCGTCGCAAGAAGCGCCGCCCGATGCCGCTCTCCGATGTCGAAGTCATGTCCGACGCCAACCACGAAACATCCGACGCCTCGCCGAACATCGATGTCCGCCGCGAGATCATGGAGGCCATCCAGGCGCTCCCCGAGCGCTACCGCCCGGTCGTGGTCCTGCGCTACGGCCAAGGCATGGCGGTGAAGGACATCGGCATGTCCCTCGGCGTGCCCGTGGGCACGGTGGTCAGCCAGATCTTCCGCGCGAACCGAATCCTGCGTACCCAACTCAAGCACCTGGTGGGGGAACGATGAGCAGCTCCCGACATCCCGACAACGCGCACAACAACCCGCACGACAACGACCGCGAGTTCGAGCTGATCGACCGGCACCTGGCCGGCATTCTCGAACGCGACGAAGAGGCCCAGCTCGAAGAGCTGATCCGCACGTCACCCGCCTGGGCCACGCGCTACCGCGAAGCCGAGGAACTGGCGCGACTCCTCCACGAAGGCGTTGGTGGTTACGGTGCGCCCGCGTCCGCGCAGCGCGCCATCCGCGATCGCATCCGTGCGGCGGCGTCCGTGCCCCTGCGGCGTGCGTTCGGCTCGCGCCGGCAGCTGCTTGTTGCGGCGGGTGTGCTCTGCGCGCTGGCCGGCGCGTACCTGTTCTGGCCCAAGGCAGGCACCGAGTACTTGGAGGCCGTCTACGCCGCCGAGCCGCTCCCGCTGGCCGACCTGGCTCGATCCTCCGACGTCCTGCTCATCGGCCGCGCGGAAGACGTCGACGGCAGCGTGCGCTTCCGCCTCGACAAGACGGTCTACGGCGACGCCGAGCGCCACGCCCTAGCTCTTCCGGCTTCCGTCGCTGCCGGTCAGGTGATCGCCCTCTTCGGAAGCTACCGCGAGGGCATGATCGAGATCATCGATGGCGATCGCGGGGTCGTGCATCTGGACGGCGCCCAGCGGTGGGAGGGGCGCATCTTCCAGCCTGCGGTCTCGCGTCGGCGTGTCGAGCGCAGTCTGGTCCTCCGGACGCAGGAGCGGGCGCTCGCCGATCTCCAGCGCTTCCTGGCCTCCGACGCCTCCCTGATCGCGATCGATGCCGTCGAGGGGCTGCAGTACTCGGCGCCGATCACCGCCCGCTTCCTGGGCCGCTTCGAGCCCCACGCGATACGCGCGACCCTCATGCGCCTCATCATGGCGCGGGAGAAGCACCCCGACGCACGCAACGCCGGCGCCGAGGCGCTCGTCGAAGCCGATCCGCTCAATACCTGCCGCATGCTGCTGGCGAACATCGTGAAGACGGCTAGCGTCGATCTCCACGCCGAGAGCGAAGAGGGGTTCGTCGTGCTGAGCTGCCTCCGGCTCATGCAGCGCCGGGGCGGAGCCGACCTCGTTGAGAACCTGGCCAAGCTGGCCGCCCGCATGCACTGCCCGTCGCTCAAGCGCGCCGCCGAGGCGGCGCTCCTCGCCGTCGAGGGCAAGGGGCCGCGCGTGCCGGGTCCCCGCATTGCGCCCACGCCCATTCGTCTCATCGTGGACGGGCGCGAGGGCGTCATCATCCCCGGCTGCCAAGGCAAGGCGGACCGGACTCTCGTTGTCTTCCGCGGCCAGGCCGGGCTCGGAGACCTCAATCCATTGGTCAATCTCGCTCTCGGCCGGGGTCTATGCGTCGTTGTTCTACCGCGCGACGTCATGGATGCACCCGGGTGGTTGCGCGAGGCTCGGAGCACGCGGCTCTTGACCGAGGGCGAGGTCACCTACCTGGGCCTTGGCCGCGGTTCTCTGGATGCCGTGCGCGCGGCGCGCCTGCAACGCCCCGGGCGGCTGCTGCTTGTCGGGCGCTTGGCCGAGGCGCTCGAGCAGGTGCCAGCGGGTCTGGCCGCGCACGCGTGGCCCGTGGACGGAGCGCGCTCCGCGAGCGGGGAGGTCGAGCTCCACCCGGTCGAAGATTCATCGCTCGAAGAACTCCTCGCCGATCTGGGACTGTGGAAGCGGGTGCTAGCTGCCGACTAGATTCGTGTAGCCGATGGTCATTTTCGTTACCATCGCGCTTGGCGATCGATCGCCACACGTTCCGAGGAGGTAGAGATGCGTTTGATTCTCAGCCTGGCCATGTTGCTCGCGACCGCGGCGATCCTTACGGGTTGCTGAAGCGGTGGCGGCTGCGGGTAGTTCACCCGCTTGACCAGATCCCCATGCGAGTGGGGGTGTGATTCTTCGCTGGGCCACGGGCGGTTCGCTGCTCGTGGCCCACTTTCTGTCTCGCCCGCTTCTCGTTTTGGCCGCTCTCGCTCTCGCTCTCGGACGCAGCCGGCGAGCTAGGGCCTACGTGGCCTTGCGTCCGACCTCGACGCCAGGGTCGTAGGGCAGTTCCTGGTGCCAGCGCGAGCCGAACAGCCAGCGGGTGCCCGAGCGCAGGTCTTCGAGGATGAGGTAGAAGACCGGCAGCAGGGCGAGGATCAAGAAGGTCGCGAACGCCAGCCCGAAGACGATCGAGACCGCCATGGGGATCAGGAACTGCGCCTGGAAGCTCGTCTCCAGCATGATCGGCGCCAGGCCGACGCAGGTGGTGATCGATGTCAGCAAGATCGCGCGCATGCGGCCCTTGGAGGCCGCGACGACCGCATCGGTCAGCGGCAGACCCTCGCGACGCTTGCGGTTGGCCAGGTCCACGAGGATGAGCCCGTCATTGACGACGATGCCCGAGAGAGCCACCAGCCCGATCATGCTGAGCAGCGTGAGCGGGAAGCCCATGATGACGTGGCCAATGACGGCGCCGATGATCGCGAAGGGGATGATGCTCATCACGATGATCGGCTGGACGTAGCTCCGGAAGAGCACGGCGATCGTCGCGAAGATCAGCAGCAGCGCGATCGGGAAGAGGTACTTCAGCGAGCCCATGGACTCGTTGGTCTCCTTGCGGCGGCCGACGAAGGAGAGCGAGACGCCCTCGAACTCATCTCCGATGCCAACCATCGCCTTGCGGATGTCCTCCGTGACCTGCCCCGAGTTCGCTTGCTCGTCATCGACCTGCGCCGTGATCGTCACCGCGCGCTGGCCATCCACACGCTGGATGGAGGCATAACCGCGCTCCGTGTCGAAGGTCGCCGCTTCGCTGAGCGGCACGCGGCCGCCCGAAGGCAGCGCGATGCGCAGCCGGCCGAGGTCGTCGAGGGTGCGCCGTTCCGAGGCCGGCAGCATGACGCGTACGGTGACCTCGTCCTCCCCGATCTGGAGATCCTGGACCTCGAAGCCAAAGAGCGCGTGGCGTAGCTGCAGGGCAACTTCGCTCGTGGTGATGCCTAGCAGGCGCGCGTCGTCTCTCAGGCGCATGCGCGCCTCGAGCTTGCCCAGCTCGAGGTCGTCGAAGAGTTCCTCGATGCCCGTGTAGCCGGCGATGTGCTCGCGAACATGGGTGACCGCCTTCTGGAGCACGCCCAGGTCGTCACCGCGCACGCGGACCTGGATGTCGGGTCCACCAGGTCCGCCGGAGCGGCCTGCGAAGGACAGTCGTCGGACGCCTGGCAGTGTAGCAGCCTCGGCGCGCAGCTCCGTCAGGACGTCCTGCGAACGGCGGAGGCCCTTGGCTTCGCGTTCGTCGGCGGGAACCATTTCGATCGTGATCTGGCCGACGACGGCGGGGTCGGATGCTGCCTGACGCCCTCGATCGCCGAAGGAGGCGCCAATGACGGAGAAGGTCGTGAGGATCTCGGGCTTGGCCCGGGCGAGTTCCTCGACCCGGTTGATGATGCGCTGGGTCTCGCTCTCGGGCGTGCCCGCGGCCATTTCCAGGTCGGCCGTCAGCGTCTCGGCGTCCGACTCCGGGAGGAACACGAACGGCACGACACCACCCGCGACGAGTCCGCCCATGATGGGGAGCATCGCGAGCGCGACAGCAGCGGACGCGTAGCGCCAGCGCAGCAGGAAACGCAACTGGACCTCGAGGATGTTCGGCAGCGTCTTCTCGAAGAAACGGTGCCGCGCCTCACCGAACCGGTGCAGGGCCTTGCCGATGGGCCCGCGCTCGCGTGTGCGCTCGCGCTTGTGCGCCAGATGGCCGGGCAGGATCAGGAATCCTTCCACCAGCGACACCGCCAGCGCAGCGATGACGACCTGGGGCAGGACACCCAGGAAGTTGCCCATGTTGCCGTCGATGAAGGCCAGCGGCGCGAACGCGGCGCACGTCGTGATGACCGCCGCGATGACCGGTAGGGCCACCTTGTTGGCGCCCTCCTCGGCCGCCTCCCGGGCCGGCATGCCTTCGCGCTGTTTTCGGAAGATGTTCTCTCCGATGACGATCGCATCATCGACCATCAGGCCGAGCACGACGATGAGGCCGAACAGGCTGATCAGGTTGATCGTGAGGCCGAAGAGCCACATCACGATGAACGTGCCCATGAAGGCCACCGTGAGACCGACGGCCACCCACAGGGCGACACGCAACTCCAGGAACAACGCAAGCGCGAGCAACAACAGCAGGAGGCCCGTGCCCGCGTTGCGCACCAGCAGGTCGAGGCGCCCCTCGATGAAGCGCGAGAGGTCGGTCGTCGTGGCGAGCGCGATGGCGCCCCCGGCCAGCGTCGGCTTGTCCTTCACGTACTGCTTGACGGCTTCGGCAATCTTGATCGCGTCCTGCTCGGGCGTCTTGAAGATGAAGATCTGGGCCGCGCTCACGCTTTGGAAGCGGCCCTTCTCGGTCTTGTCCTCGAAGCCTTGGCGCACCTTGGCCACCTGACCGAGGCGGACGTGCGAGCCGTCCGGCTGCGTCAGGATGATCTTCTTCTCGATCGCCGCGGGCGTGCGGTCCTCACCCATGGTCCGTACACGGACGTTGGCTTCCGCACCCTTGAGCTGGCCGCCGGGGATGTCGCGGTTCAGCGCCGCGAGCGCCCGGCCGACCTGCTCGAACGTGATGCCGTACTCATCGAGCCGATCCGGCATGATCTCGGCGATGATCTCGCGCTTGCGGAAGCCCGTGATCACGAGCTCCGTCACGCTCTCGAGCGCCAGCAGGTCATCCTTGGCCCGCAGTACGGCTTCGTGAAGCTGATGCTCGGGTACGTTGCCCGAGAGCACGACGGCGATGACTGGGATGTTCGGTCGCGCCTCGATGATCTCGGGCTCTTCGGCGCCGTCGGGCAGACTCGGGATGACCTTGTCGATCTCGCCGCGCAGGTCGTTGAGCACGCGGTCGCGGTCGGCGTCGTCTTCGAGCTCGGCGGTGATGATCGTCAGGCCCTCGAAGACCTTCGAGCGGATCTCTTCGACGTCCGACACGTCTTCGATCTCGCGCTCGATGAGACGGGTGACAGAGCGCTCGATCTCCTCCGGCGTCGCGCCCGGGTAGGGCACGGTGATCATGATCTGCTCCGCCTGGGACAGCGGGAACATCTCGCGGATCATCGAGGACCAGGCGATCACGCCGCCGATGAGTACGGCCCACATGGCGAGGTTGACCGCCACCGGGTTGCGGACCGAGAACCGGGGAAGGTTCACTTCGTGTCGCCGTTCGGCTGCTTCGCCTTCTCCGGCTCGTCGGCCGTGAGCAGGCGTACGACGGAGCCCTCCGCGACGGACTCGAGGTTCGTGACGAGGAAGCGCTCACCGTCCTCCAGGCCGTCGGAAACGAGCGCGAAGCCGCTGAGGAAGCGCACGACGGTAGGTCGGCGCTCCGAGACGACGAACGTCTCCTCGGCACCGTCCTTCGCGGGTGTGGCGACGAAGATCCGGTCCTCGAGGAATGCGCGACGCGGCACCGCGATGACGTCGGAATGCGTGCGTCCTTCGATCTCTGCCACGACGTGGGCGCCGGGCGGAGCCGGTGTCTGCGTCGGTGTGCCGGTCACCACGAGGTAGGCGTAGAACGTGCGGTCCTCGGCGTTGATGTTCGGCGCGACGCGGCTGACCGAGCCTTCCCACAGCAGCGCGGATTCTTCCGGGAGCCGGACACGCGCTGGGGCGCCGGCGTGCACCTCGTCGTAGCGGCCTGCGGCGAGGGCGACGGGCACCTGCATGCGCGAGAGGTTGACGATCGTGAAGAGCGGATCGCCCACACGTACGCTCTCGCCGAGTCCCACCATGCGCTCGACGATGCGTCCTGCGAACGGCGCGCGGACGACGGCGCGGCCGAACTCGCGCTCCGCCAGGCGGACGCCGCGGCGCAAGCCGTCCAAGCGCGCTTCAGCGACCTTGACGGCCTCGACGTTCTCCTTGATCTGCGCTTCGAGCAGGAGCTTGGCGCGGCGCCGTGTCGTGACCTGCAGGCGTTGCGCGTCCAGGTCGCTGCGTGTGAGTTGCTTGGGGACGAGCGGCTTGATGCGATCGAACTCGCGCTCAGCCGTAGCCAGATCGTCGTCCGTGATGGCAAGTTGCTCGCGCAGCGTGCCCTTCACGGTGCCCAGGAGCTCGATCTCGGCTTCGGCGGCTCTCACGTCGTCGCGGGCACGCTCGAGGCGATCCTCGAGATCGCGATCGTCCAGGCGGATGAGGATGGGTAGGTGCGTGGCGTCCCCCGCGGTAGCTCCCGATCCTGTCTTCGCAGGCGCGGCCAGGATGGCGGTACCGGCTTCGAGCTTGTCGGAGATCTCGCGGACGATGCCAGCGACCTCGGCTTTGACGATCGAGCGCTCGAGCGGCAGGGCGCGTCCAAAGCCACGCAAGGTCTCGATGAAGTCGCCGCGCTTGGCGATCTCGGCGCGGACGAGCGGGGCCAACACACCCTTGTCGCTGCGCTGGCTCTTCTTGCGCATGTCGGCGAGCTTCTTGAAGCCCATGACGCCGAGGAACAACACGCCCACGATCACCACCACGGAGGTGATGACGCGGCGGCGCATCGAGATAGGACCGGCTGTGGCTTGCACAGGGGGACGATATCCGCTCGGATGGGATCGGGCCCCGAATCGGCGCCATGAAATGGGTGCGAAACACCCCCGCTCCGGGGGGCATCGAACCTACGATTCCAGCCAGGAGGCCCCATGAACATCCGCATCAAGTACTGCAGCGTCTGAAACTACGAGCCCAAGGCCGTCAGTTTGGCGACCCTCCTGCTCGAGAACCTCAAGTCCAACCTCACCCTCCTGGAGATGGAGCCCGCCGGCGGCGGCTGCTTCGAGATCTCCGTGGACGGGGAGGAGATCTACTCCAAGCTCGCGACCGGCGAGTTTCCGGAGGAGCAGATGATCCTCGACGCTGTTGCAGCGCGCATGGCGTGAGTCGCCGCCCGCGTAGCCTGAGCGCCGCGCGGAGGGAACCGCCGGCCGCACGTCGCGGCGGCGGGGCCCTGCGCAGGTCCCTGGGGCTGACAGAGGCGCGATGATCATCACCTGCCCGGAGTGCGGCACGCGGCAGCGCGCAGGCTCATCGGGAGCCGTCGTGCCCGGCTCCATCGTGGCTTGCACGTCCTGCTCGAACCCGATCGTCGTGCGAGAGCCTCCGCCGCCTCCGCCGCCGCGAAGGGACCCACCGCGTGCAGCGCGTGAGGCGCCTCCGCGCGACGGCGCGTCCACCCAGCTCTGGGGCACGGCGGCTCTCGTGATCGTGATCGTCGCCGCGGCGCATGCGGGCCTCTACCTGCTTCTCACGAGTGATGCTCGCAGCGGCATGCGCACACTCGAGGCGCGGCATGGCGTAACCGACATGCGCCGCGCGAAGCAGCCGGACAGCGAAGCGCCCAAGCCCGGCACGCCCGCCTACGCGCCCTGGCGCCGTGCGGTCGAGCTCTACGACGATGCTCACGCCTACAGCAACCACCGCCGCCACGTGTCGCTGCTGCATGGCGGCTTCCTGGCGTCGTTCCTCGTGCAGGTCGCCATCACCGCCTGGATCCTCATGCGGCTGCTGGGCAAGCAGAAACGCAGAGCCGCCGGTCGCGACCGCGATGCCGATGTATGACGTCCACCCGCCCACTCTCCTCTTCTCCCCTTCCTCTTGTCTTCTCCCACGCCGCGTGCGCACGTGGCCGGCGCGGTGGATGCGGAGCCGACGTGCGATGAGGAGTCCGACGCGTGGTCTGTCACGCGAGGGCGACGAAGCGTGCGTTCGGCCCGCAGGCCAGCGCGCCGGCTAGCCGCAGTGGTCGCCGCCGTGGCGAGCCAGTCGCTTCTTGCGCTCGGCCTTGCGGCGCTCCACGCCGTCGGCGAGGTTCTTCATGAGACCCTCGAGCGGAGCGCGCCAGTCCTTCTCGGACGTGCCCTTGGGCGGCGGGAAGGTGCGCCGGATCTGGAGCATGAAGCGCAGGGTGTCTTCGCAGATCTCGTCGAGCTCGAAGGCCTTCTGCAGGTGCGGCATGGCCTCGTAGGGCTTGTTGAGGTTCTCGTAGAGGAGGACGCCCAGCCACTTGTGGCCGACGGAGTCCTCGGGCGCGAGCTTGATGTAGGCGCGGATGTGCGTCTCGGCGTCGGCGTAGAGACGCGGGATCTGCTTCTTGTCCGGCTGCTGCTCGGCCAGGTGGCGCAAGCAGTTGCCCAGGCGCAGGTTGACCTGCCTCAGCTCGGCCTCCCACCCGCGGGCGGTGTGCCCCTTGGCCATCAGCGCGAGCACCTCGCGGTAGACGGGCACGGCTTGGGCGAAGCGGCTCTGGTTCGCGTGGCAGATGGCCAGCCGGTAGCGCCAGAGCGGGTTGGTCTTCTCAGCCTTGACCAGTCCGCTGTAGACCTCCGTGGCTTCGATGTAGCGATCGGACTGCACAAGCGCCGCGCCGATGTTGGCGAGCATCATCAGCTCGTAGCGGCGGTTGCCCAGGCGGCGGGCGATGCGTGCTCCGAGGCGGAACTGCACGATGGCCTCGATGTGCTTGGACGAGCGCAGCAGGTTCGTACCGTGATCGCTCAAGGCGCGGAACCACAGGTTGTCGCGCTCGACCGGCCGCGCGCGCGGGTTCGTGCTGTACATGCGTGTGAGGCTGCGGAGTGCGCGGTCGGGGCGCTTGTCCCCGAGCAGTTGGACGAAGGCGACGAGGAAGTGGTAGTCCGGATCGTTCCTCCCCCCGGGGGAGAGCTTGGCGTAGCGCTCGATCCACGCGGCGGCGTTCTTCATGTCGCCCGCGAGCGTGGCGGCCTGCCCACCGAGCAAGGCCGCCTGCAGGTTGCGCGGCTCCTGGTTCAGGACGCTGCGGAAGATCCGCTCGGCCTCCCGGGCGTGCTTCGCGGCCTCGGCCGTCCGGTTCTGCGCGAAGTGCATCTCAGCGCGGCGCAGGAGGTCGTAGCCGCGCCGTACGAGCGTCTTGCCCACCTCCTTGGCATCCGTGCCCCGGGCTTCGGCCGGCGGCGGGAGCAGCCCCGTGAGGAGCAGGAGAGCGAGAATCGTGGCGACGCGCATGCGAGAGGCTTCCGTGGGGACCGACTCGGGATACCCGAACGTGGGGGCCCTGGCGAGGGTCGCTCGGGGCCCGGCGGACGAACGAGGCGTGCCGCCGAGCCAGTCCCGTGTAGCAAAACCGCACGACCGTAGCGTCCGCGAGCGTTGGCGGCGCCCGAAGGAGGTCACAACTCCTTTGTTTGCAGTCACTTGAGTTTGTGTAACGGTCTCTCGCGCTGGCATGGCGGTTGCGTTTCGCTGCCTACCCATGCTGTCCATCGATCAGACCCGCACCTCAACATCCCCCCACGGGAAGATCCGGCCCGGCCTGCAAGCCGTTCGGATCTCGAGGCTGATCGAGGGACCTGAGTCCCGGGCGAATGCCCGAGGCCGTGGTCATGCCAGCTCTGTCTCTGAAAGCCCTGATTCTAGGGCCCACGGGAGGCGGCAGGCGCGACGCGATGGGAAAGAGAGTTTCGAGGAAGCCTCGGAGCGACGCAGAGCCCTCACCTCGGGAGGGGGGATGCTTGCGGCGCGCGGTGGTGCTTCCTATAACCCAGGCCGTCGAAACCCCTACTTTGGGGGTCTGGCGCCGGTCCGTCTGTCGCCGTGCTCGTCTGTCGAGCATGGTGATTTGCGGAAGGCGCTCACGCCGTTGAGAGGAGACTCGCAGTGACATTGTCCTTGCGTACGTCTATCGCGCTGACGCTGATTGTGGCTGTCGGTGCTGTCATGGGCTGTGGTGGTGGTTCCGGAATCGCGAATGGTTCCGATTCCGACAAGCACGTCCAAGAGCCCGTGGTCCGTAACTTCTCCCCGTTCATGTCGCCGATGGACTTCAACACCCTGCAGCAGAATCCGACGTTCACGGATTCGCAGCTGGTGGTGTCGACCGATCCGCGATTCCTCGGGAAGATCGTCATCTTCTTCCAGTCCCAGACGAATTTGGACCCCGCGTCCGTCTTCATCGGCGGCAACCCCTTCCTGGGGCCGGACCCGTCGGCGTTGAAGGTTCAGCGAGAGGTACCTGGTGTCGGCAACGTGCTGATTCCCGTCAGGGTCGAGCTGGTCGACGCGACCGCGGACGGCACGAGCTCGCTCAACGCGATCGTCTGTCAGCCGCTCCCGCCGTTCTCGGCGAACCTCGGCGACATCTCGGTGCCTGCGGACGGGATCGACGACTACGCCACGAACATGCCTGACGGCCAGTACACGGTCGGCTTGTTCGCCAACCTGAAGAACACCGCCGGCCGCTCGCTGCGTGACGGCCCGGTCTTCCACACGTTCACGGTCGGCTCGACGGACACCATCCCGCCGCGCGTCGTGACGACGGATCCGGTCAACGGTGAGCAGAACGTGGGTGCCGGTACGCCGCCGCCCCCGCCGCCCCCCGGTGTGCCGGAAGACAACATCGCGAGCGTCACCACGAACATCTTTGGCGACACGTCGCCCGACATCGTGATCCGCTTTACCGAGGGTGTCTCGAGCACCTCGATCACGGGCGGTAACATCAACGTGGTGGACGCCGGTGCGTTCGTCCCCGGTGGTGGCGCCCCGCCGCAGTTGGCGCCCGCTCCGACCTTCCCGAAGCTCAAGAGCGAGCAGGACAGCGATACGCTGCCCTCCAACGGCCACGAGGCCATCTGGCGTGCGGACGTCTCGACCGGTGGTTACCCCTTCGGTACCCAGATCCAGGTCACCGTGCTCGGTCTCTACACCAACGCGACCGCGCAGGCGACGAACCCCGACGCTGATGGCGACGGCGTGCCGGACCCGGACAACCCGAGCCCGGTCGTTGACCTCGCGGGCAACGCCATGGAGCTGAACTTCGTGTTCCAGTTCCAGACGATCGCCCCGCCGGACCTGCCCCAGAACCCGTTCCCCGAGAACTCGATCTGGTGGTCCAACGCCGAGAGCGTCGGCACGATCGACGTCATCAACCAGCAGGGCCTCGCCGATCAGTTCAACGGCACCGCCTTCCCGTTCGGTGTCCCGCAGAACGTCTTGCCGGAGTTCACGAATGCGATTGCGAACTCGACCAACATCCAGAACTTCGACCCCTTCGAGATCAACTTCGATGGCCGCACGAACGCGGGCACGTGTCACAGCTGGATCTACGTCCAGTCGTCGAACACGGGCCAGATCGCGATCATCAACTCGCGCAACGGTGTGCCGGTCGCTCTGATCGACTCGCCCTCGCCGGGTGGCATCGCCGTCCAGGTGGGCAACGGGTCGATCGACTCGCTGCTGGTCACGAACTCGGGTGCGAACACGTTCACCGCCTTCAACATCGGTGGCATGACGCCCGGTACGGCGTTCCTGAACGGCCCGCTCTTCGTCACGAAGGTGCAGCCGACGGGCAACAACCCGCGCGCCATCTCCGTCACCACGTGGGGCGGCGGCGTCAGCGGTTGGAACCGTGACGGTGCCAACGGCGGCCCGAGCGTGCCGGTGATCATGTACGCCGACTTCTCGGACGGCACGGTCAACACCATCACGATCTCGGCTGAAGAGCCCGCCCGTCAGTTCGCGCTGGGCCCGTCGTCGGCGCCGAACGACGTCGCGTTCACGCCTTGCTTCGGCATTCCGGCGATCATGTTCGCCGCCATCTCGCAGGGTGGCACGCCTGGCAACGGCAAGGTCGCCTACTACGTGGCCGGCCCCGGCTGCCTGACGGGTACGGCGACCAATGCGCGTCCGGATGCGATCGTGGGTGACCTGGGTTCGTTCGACGGTCCCGACGGTCTCGATGAGAACTTCCTGAGCGGTACGCCGGTGTTCTTCACCGTCGCGGAGTCCGGTGCTGACGCCAACGCGGTCACGACGCTGGGTCTCCAGACGGGTGCTGCGAACCTCCCGAGCGTGCTCAACCGCTTCAAGAACGTCGGCGACACGCCGACCAAGGTTGCGCACCGTGCGTCGTGGAACAACCCGTGCATCGCGCCGCAGGGCTCGGGCACGTGTCTTCACCCCGCCACACCGAGCTGTTGGTACAACGGCACGGAGCAGGATGTCCTCATCCTGGCGGGTGCGGACGGCTCCATGGTTCCGACCAAGGACTTGTTCGTGTGTGCACGAGGTGCTTCGCAGGTCACGATCATCGACATGACCTCGGGGGCCCGGAGTTTCTACAGTCCGGTCGAGATCCCGGGCGTGCGCTTCGTCGCTGGTCCTGGCACGCAGTAATGTGCCGGTGCAGTAGGCACTAACTTGCCGGTGCAGTAGCCCGGCGAAGCTCAGAAAGGCGCGGCACATGCCGCGCCTTTCTTCGTTTTGGTGCGCGGGGTCAGGGGACGGAGTGACGCCCAGGTGCCTGTAGGGGCGGGCCTTGTGCCCGCCCGAGCGCATGCTGCTACGTCGGGACTTACCAGGTAGGGGCGGGGCTTGTCCCCGCCCTTCTTCCTTGGCACCGCGTGCGAGTGCAAGAGGGCGACCACAAGGGTCGCCCCTACAGGTAAGGGCACTGGCGGGAGATTGCGTCCCGGGCGACCACAAGGGTCGCCCCTACAGATTGAGCCCGTCCTCGCCAGCTGACGAGCGCGCATCGGCGTGCGAGTTCCCCCCGTGGGCCCCGCGCGACCGGCGGTCGTGTCGGAGTCCGCCCTACGAGTCGATGGCGGCGAGGATGGCTTCCACCTCGGCGGGAAGCTCCGGCAGGTCGTGCAACACGTCGGCGACAAGCGCGTCGCCCGTCAGGCCGCGGGCCTCCGCCTCGAACGAGGGCAGCAGGCGATGGCGTAGCGCGGGCTTCAAGGCCCACGCCAGGTCGGCGGGCGTCACGTAGTGGCGGCCGTCACGCAAGGCCGCCACACGTGCGACGCGGCAGATGCCTTCGCCACCCCGTGGGCTCGCACCCAGCCGCAAGTTGCGACGCGCCGAGTCCGTGCCGGCGGAACTCGACGGATCCGTCGCCCGGATCACTCGCGCCACCTGACGCAGCAGCGGCTCCGGGATCTCCACCGTGCGCACCTCGGCGATCAGCGCGCGCAGGTCGTCGATCGCCAAGACGGCGTCAGGCAGCGGCGGTGTCGCGAGGCTCGTACGTTCGAATACAGTCACGAGCGCCGCTTCGTTCGGCGTCGGGACGAGGATCTTCAAGAGGAAACGATCCAACTGGGCCTCGGGCAGCGGGAACGTGCCCTCCATCTCGACGGGGTTCTGCGTCGCCAGGACGGAGAACGGCTGCGGCAACTCGTGGCGCTCCGTGCCGGCCGAGACCGTGCCTTCAGCCATCGCCTCGATGAGCGCCGACTGGGTGCGCGGCGTGGCGCGATTCACCTCGTCGGCCAGGATGATGTTGCCGAACAGCGGGCCGCGCCGGAACTCGAACCGGCGGCCCTCCGGGCCATCCACGATGACCTCGGTGCCCGTGATGTCGGCCGGCAGCAGATCCGGCGTGAACTGGATGCGCGAGAACTCGATGCCGGCTGCTGCGGCCATGCTCTTCACCAGCAGCGTCTTGGCGACGCCGGGCGGGCCCTCTAGGAGGCAGTGACCGCCCGCGAGCAGGCAGGCGACGGCTTCCCGGATCACGTCCGCCTGGCCCACCACGGCGTACCCTACGGCGTCCTCGAGCGCGCGAATGCGCGCCGCGGCGCCAGAGCTGGTTGCTGTCGTTTCGGCCATGCGCGTCACCATACCCCCGGCTGGAACGCGGCTGTAGCGCGCGGGTTCGCCGGGTAGCGCTTCGTTAGCGACGAAGGGGCAAATCCCGACTACGGGAACGTTCGCGACATGGTGCGAGCGAAGGGCGCCGCCTCCCGCACGTGCCCGAGGTCGCCCATCCAGGCCACGACCCGCTCCAACCCCATGCCGAAGCCGGCTGTGGGGTTGGCGCCGTAGCGGCGCAGGTCCAGGTACCACTCGTAGGCCTCCTTGGGCAGGCCCTCCTCGGCGATCTTGTGCTCGAGGTAGGCCAGGTCCGAGGCGCGCTCCCCGCCGCCGATGATCTCGCCATAGCCCTCGGGCGCGATCATGTCGCAGCCCAGCACGACCTCCGGCTGATCGGGGTCGGGCTTCATGTAGAAGGCCTTGATCGCCGTCGGAAAGCGGTGCACGAGGATCGGCTTGTCGAACCCGGCCGAGACGGCGTCCTCCTGGGGCGCGCCAAAGTCCTCGCCCCACGGGATCTCGGCGTCCGTGCCCTTGAGGCGTTCCAGCGCATCCGAGTAGCTGATGCGTGGGTAGGGGGGCATACAGGCTTCGAGCTTGGCAATGTCGCGCTCGAGCGCGTCCAGTTCCGGCCGGCAGTTCGTGAGCGTGCGCTCGACGACGCTGCCGATCATGCTCTCCATGACGTCCATCGCCTCGTTGAGGTCGGCAAACGCCATCTCGGGCTCGAGCATCCAGAACTCGGTCAGGTGACGGCGCGTCTTGGACTTCTCGGCGCGGAACGTGGGTCCGAAGCAGTACACGTCGCCGAGCGCCTGCGCGGCGGCCTCCATGTGCAGCTGACCCGTCTGGGAGAGGTAGATCGTCTCGCCGAAGTACTCGACCGGGAATAGCGTGGCCGTGCCCTCCGCCGCCGAGGAGTTGAAGATCGGGGCATCGACGTTCGTGAATCCCCGTCCGTCGAGATGCTCGCGGCACGCGCGAATCACCTCGGCACGAATGCGCAGGGCTGCCTGGGGGCGGCGGCTGCGCAGCCAGAGGTGGCGGTTGTCCATCAGGAATCCGACGCCATGCTCCTTCTTGCCGATGGGGAACTCACCGACCGCGGCGCTGAGTACCTGGAACTCCGTCGCAGCGACCTCGATGCCGCCCAGCTGCCGCGCGTCTTCCTTGACCGAGCCGCGGATGATGACGGTGCTCTCGAACGGCACCTTGCCGGCCGCCTCCAGCTGCTCGTCAGGCACATTGCCCTTCTTCACGACGACCTGCACGCGGCCCGTGCCGTCGTCGATCTGCATGAAGTGGAGCTTGGATCCCGACGACCGGCGCTGCCGCACCCAGCCGCACAGGACCACGTCGGAGCCGGCGTGTTCGGCCAGCTGTCGGATGCGTATGCGGTCTTCCATGGCTGTGTTGTACGCAGCAGCGCCTGCAACAGGACCGCCTTTTCGCAGGCGCCGCGACCTCTACATGGTCGGCTGGCCGTGCCATCCTGCCTCTCGCATGTACGAAGCCATTCGCGGGACCCTGCTGCAGCGTGAGCCGGCCTCCGCCGTCGTCGAGGCGGCGGGGATCGCCTACCGCGTCCACGTGCCGCTCTCCACCTTCGAGGGCCTGCCCGACATGGGGGCGGAGGTGACGCTGCGGCTCCACCTCACCGTGCGCGACGATGAGTGGCGGCTCTACGGCTTCGGCAGCGACGGGGAGCGGGCCGTGTTCCGCGCCCTCCTGCGCGTGAACGGCGTGGGCCCGGTCATGGCGCTCAGCCTGCTGTCCGGCTTCCGGCCCAAGGAGTTCCGCGCGGCCGTGGCCGGTGGCGACGTCAAGGCACTCACGCGCGTGAAGGGCGTGGGCAAGAAGACGGGCGAGCGCATCGTCGTCGAGCTTCGTGATGCCTTCCAGGGCGAAGGATTCCCGGGCAGCGACGGCGTGCCGGGGGCCGCAGGCGGCGGGGCGGAGGGGCCGCTCGAGGATGCGATCCGCGCGCTCCAGTCCCTGGGTCTCGATCCAGTCGAAGCCCGCAAGCGCGTCACGAAGCACGCGGGCGACGACCTGAGCGCGATCGACACCTCCGACCTGATCCGCAAGGCCCTCCGCTCCTAGCTCCGCCTCGCACCCTCATCGAGGCGCTGGATGACGAGCAGAGTGCCGGTGCGGTGACGATGCCGGCGCGTGGCCAGCGAAGCTGCTAGGGCACGCCACGCGAGGACGATGAAACGGTCTGATCGCCCCCAGCTCGGGACGACCGCCTACCGGCGTTTGAGCGTGACGCCCATACCCTCTAGCTTGCGGCGGACCTCGTTGAGCGAGGTCTGGCCGAAGTTCTTGGAGGCGAGCAGCTCGGCTTCGCTGTGCTGGACCAGGTCGTTGATCGTGCGGATCTCGAGGTTGTCCATGCAGCGGCGTGCGCGGATCGACAGGTCGAGCTGTTCGATCGGCACGTCCATCGGGTCGGAGCCGTCCCCGCCCGCGCTGGCCGGAGCACCGGTGGCCATCGGCGTACCGAGGGGGCCGCCGATCGGGCTCGGAGCGGGGGGCGCACCGAAGAGGGCGTCGAGCTGGGCCTCGGCCTGCTGGCGCGGAGCCTGGTAGAGCGGCGCGCTGTCGTCTTCGTAGTTCATCCCGAGGCGCAGACCCTTCTGCGCGAGGATGTCCTTGATCTCCTGCAGGGAGGTCTCACCGAAGTTCTTGTAGGCCAGCAGCTCGGCTTCGCTCTTGCGCACGAGGTCGCCGAGCGAGCCGATGTTCATCTTCGCGAGGCAGTTGCGCGAACGCACCGACAACTCGAACTCGCTGATGGGCGTCCGGAGGACCTGCGCGCGACGATCCTCGCGGCGCTCGTGATCCTCGTCGTAGTACATGCTCTGCGACGCGACCACGTCCTTGAGGCCCAAGCGGGCGCGGACGTTCGTCGGATCACCGCGGAGGACGCGGCGGTAGCAGGTCTCGGCCTCCTGGAAGCGCTCGTGGTCTTCGTAGAGGAGCGCGAGGTTCTGCAGCGCGTTGGCGTGCGTCGGCGCCAGCTGGATGCAGCGGCCGTAGAGGTCCATCGCCTTCGTGTCGTTGCCTTCGGTGTCGTGGCGGTGGGCGAGACGGAACATCGCGCGGGCATGCGCGGGGTCCTTCTCGATCGCCTCTTCGTACTTCTGGCGCGCTTCGCCGTACTCACCGTCGGACTCGAGCGCGATGCCTTCGGCGTAGAGCGCGTCCGCGCCGTCGGGCAGCTTCGCGGCGGCCTTCTGCGCCATGGCCGTGTCGCCGGAGAGCGCGGCGGCCGTAGCGAGGTTCGTCAGGAAGTTCTGGCCTTCCATGTCCGTGCCGACGAGACCGATGAACGCGGCGGCAGCCGTGGCCGGGTCGCCTGTCTCGAGCGCCGCGAGGCCGCGTAGGAGCACGCTCTGCGATGACTCGTCATCACCGAGCGCCTGGATCGCGTCCGCCGGGCGGCTCAGCAGGTAGAGCGCGGTCGCGCGGCGCAGGGCGTCCTTGCCCGCAGCGTCATCGGCGAGGTCGCGCAACGCGTCTTCCATGGCGCCGCGGTAGGCGGTGGAGTCGTGGACGGCAGCCTTGGCATCGCAAAGCTGGTCGGCGTTGAAGGAAATGGCGTCGAGGAAGTTCGACGCGTCGGGGGCGCTGGTGCTCGAGGGCATCTACGACTCCAGTGGGCGGAAGGGCGGCGGAACCCCTGAGAATACCTGTTGCGGGCCCAAGGCAAAGCCGGTGCGCGAGCGTCCGGCGCTCATCCGTCGCACTCCTTGAGCCGATTCAGGGGGGTAGGGCCCCTTATCTTTGCCCTGCGGGGCCGATTCTGCTGTCAGGAGCCACATGGACCAGTTCGAGATCGATGGGGGCGTACCCCTGCATGGCGAGGTGAGGGTCTCGGGTGCCAAGAATGCGGCGCTGCCGATCTTGGCCGCGTCGATCCTCGCGGACGGTCCCTGCCGCTTTGAGCGCATCCCCGATCTGCGCGACATCCGGACGATGCTGCGCATCCTGGCCGAGCTCGGCGTGCGCTCCGAGCGGCTCGATGACGGCACGATCGTCACCGAGGTGGTCGATACGGATCGCGTGTGCGCGCCCTACGAGCTGGTCAAGACCATGCGCGCCTCGATCTGCGTCTTGGGCCCCCTGCTGGGACGCCGGCGCCGCGCCGAGGTGAGCTTCCCGGGCGGCTGCGTCATCGGCCCGCGCCCCGTCGATCTGCACCTCACCGGCCTCGAAGCCCTGGGGGTCAGCATCGAGGTCGGCGGCGGCTACATCGCCGGCGATGCCGCGGCCCTGCGTGGAGGCGGCGAGCTCTATCTGGGCGGCCCCTTCGGCCCGACGGTGACCGGCACGGCCAACGTGCTCAGCGCCGCGGTGCTGGCGCCTGGGACGACCGTGATCCAGAGCGCCGCCTGCGAGCCCGAGATCGTGGACCTGGCGCATTTCCTCGTGGCGATGGGGGCCCGCATCGAGGGCATCGGCAGCCCGACCCTCGTGATCCGGGGCGTCGAGAGGCTACGCGGCACGTCCTGGCGCGTGATTCCGGACCGCATCGAGGCCGGCACCCTGCTCTGCGCCGGCGCCATGACCGGAGGCGACGTGACCGTCCGGGGGGCGGATCCCACGGCCATGACGGCCCCGCTGGTCCTGCTGCAGCGTATGGGCGTGGTCGTCGAGCGCGTCGAGGACGATGGCCTCCGCGTCCGCGCGGGCGGCCGGCCGCGGCCCGTCGACGTCGTCACCTTGCCCTACCCCGGCTTCCCGACGGACCTCCAGGCCCAGTTCATGGCCCTGCTCTGCGTCGCGGACGGCAACTCCTTCGTCACCGAGAAGATCTACCCCGAGCGCTTCATCCACGTCGCCGAGCTCCAGCGCATGGGGGCGCGGATCCGCAAGGAGGGCCCCACCGCCATCGTCCAGGGCGTGGAGCGCCTCTCCGGCGCGCCGGTGATGGCCTCCGATCTCCGGGCGTCGGCCGCCCTGGTCATCGCCGGGCTGGCCGCCGAGGGCCGGACCACCGTCGAAAGGGTCTATCACATCGATCGCGGCTACGAGCGGATCGAGGAGAAACTGGGCGCCCTGGGCGCCCGGATCCGGCGTACGGACCCCGCGCGCCAGGAGGCCGCTCAGGCCGAGGGATAGCGAGTCGCTCGCGCATTCCCTCTGGCCCCGCCGCTGCGTCGGGTTCAATGCGCAGTTGGTCTAGCTGGCGGCTCTCTGCCGTCCGGGCCCGCCTGCGCACCCACCCCGGATCTCCCACGTGTTCGAAGCCCTCGCCCAACGCTTCTCGTCGATCTTCTCCGGCCTTGGCCGGGGCGGTGCGCTGACCGAGAAGAACATCGAGGAGGGGATCAGCGAGGTTCGCAAGGCACTGCTCGAGGCGGACGTCAACCTCAAGGTGGTGCAGGCCTTCGTCGGCCGCGTGCGCGACAAGGCGCTCGGCATCGAGGGCATCCGCGGCGTCAAGCCCCATGAGCAGTTCGTCAAGGTCGTGCAGGACGAGATCACTGCGCTGCTCGGCGGTGAAGAAGCGCGCATCGCCTGGAACGACAGTGGCCCGACCGTGATCATGATGGTCGGTCTCCAAGGCACGGGCAAGACGACGACGACGGCCAAGCTCGCGCGCATGCTCAAGAAGCGCGAGGGCAAGTCTCCGTTGCTCGTCGCCGCCGACGTGCAGCGGCCGGCCGCGATCGAGCAGCTCAAGGTGCTCGGCAAGCAGGTCGACGTTCCGGTCTACGCGGAGGAAGGCGGCCGCCCGCCCAAGATCTGCCGCCGCGGCATCAAGAAGGCGATCGAGCTCGGCTGCGACGTCGTGCTGCTCGATACCGCCGGTCGCTTGCACATCGACGACACGTTGATGGACGAGCTCGAAGACATCCGCGACAAGGTGGGGCCGCACGAGACGTGGCTTGTCGTCGACGCGATGCTCGGTCAGGACGCCGTCACCAGTGCCGCGGAGTTCGACCAGCGCCTCGACGTCTCGGGCATCATCCTCACGAAGACCGATGGCGACGCCCGCGGGGGCGCGGCCCTCGCCGTGCGCGAAGTCACCGGCAAGCCGATCCGCTACGTCGGCGTCGGCGAGAAGCTCGACCAGCTCGAGGCCTTCGTGCCCGACCGCATGGCCAAGCGCATCCTCGGCATGGGCGACGTCGTCGGCCTCGTCGAGCAGGCGCAGGAGGTCATCGATCAGGAGCAGGCCGCCGAAGCTGCCGAGCGGCTCTTCATGTCGAGATTCACCCTCGATGACATGAAGGACCAGTTCGAGGGCCTCATGAAGATGGGCAACCTGCGCGACGTGCTCGCGAAGGTCCCCGGCATGGCGGGCGTCTCCGAAGAGCAGATGCGGGACATGCCTGACAATCAGGACATGAAGCGCATGGTCGCCGTCATCCAGTCGATGACGCCGAAGGAGCGCGTCGAACCGTCGGTCATCCACATGCAGAGGCGCCACCGCATCGCTCGCGGCTCCGGCACCTCGGTCAACTCCGTGGGGGAGGTCATCAAGGCCCACCGCGAGATGAACAAGCAGATGAAGACATTGAAGAAACAGGGCGTGATGGGCCGCATGGCCGATCGCGCGCTGACCAGGAAAAAGGCCAAGCGCTTGAAGAAGCACAAGCGCGAGGGAACCGACATCAAGAAGTGGTTCTAGCGCCGCGTCGCGCCGAGCGCGCGTCGGGCAGGAGCCACCGGAGTAGGAAGACAACATGGCAACCGTGATTCGCCTGTCCCGCCAGGGGCGCAAGAACCGCCCGCACTACCGCGTCGGCGTCTACGACCGACGTACGCGCCGGGACGGCCCGCCGATCGAGAAGCTCGGTCACTACGACCCGCTCATCGACGACGACGAGAAGAAGTTCACCCTCAACGAGGACCGGATCCGCTACTGGCTCAGCGTCGGTGCGGACGTCTCCGAGACGGTGCGCAGCTTCTTGAAGCGTCGCGGGATTGCGGTCCCGACGCGTGGTGGCAAGAAGAAGACCAAGAAGTAGGCCGAGTAGCGCCGGAGCGATCCGGCGAGGGGCGCGGTCCTACGACCCGTCCCCGCTACCTGACTCGATCCTTCGGAGTGCGCGCTCCCAGGGAGCGCACCGGACGCGGCAGGTGCGTGCACCTCAACCGCTTCGCTCATGACTCTTCCGCCATTCCGCTACATCCCCTGCGAGACCCCTCCATGGCAGCCAAAGGCAAGAAGCCCTCGATCAACGAGGTGCTGACCCTGCTCGAGAAGATCTACGGGCCCCATCCGACGATGGAGCGCGAGGACGATCCGCTGATCGACCACCTCATGGTGGCGGTCATGTGCGGCTACACCGACGTGAAGGGTGCGCAGGCCATCGTGCGCGGCATCTCGGAGACGTTCCTCGACTTCAACGAGGCGCGCGTCAGCCCTCTCTACGAGCTCGAGGCGATCCTGGCGCCGTACGTCGAGAAGGCCAAGCACCGCGAGGCCGCCTGGCATCTGCGCATGGCGATGCAGGACGTCTGGGACGGCTCGCACGGCCTTGATCTCGAGCCGATCCGCGATGCCACGCCCGAGGAGCAGCGCACCTTCATCAAGCACATGCCGAACATCGCCGGCGGCCCCGCCGCGCTCGTGTTCCAGATCGCGCTCGGTGAGAAACAACTGGCCTACGGTCCGCTGGAGGAGCACCTGCTCAAGCGGCTCGGCATCCTTCCGCGCAGCACGACGCGCCCGCGCGTGCGTGCGGCCCTCGAGAAGCAGGTCAAGCCCGCGGATCGCATGCGCTTTGCCTGGCTCTTTGGCCACGGCGCGCACCTCTACGAGAAGGACTTCGACCCGAAGCACCCGTTCTGCAAGCTCCTCGTCCGCATCAACGCCAAGGAACTCGTGGTCCGCGAGCAGGAGCGCAAGCGCGAAGAGGCGCGGCGTATCGCCGAAGAGAAGAAGCGCAAGATCGAGGAAGAGCGCCAGCGCAAGGCCGACGAGCGCGAGCGGATCAAGGCGGAGAAGGAGCAGGCGAAGCAGGAGCGCCTGGCCGAGATCGCGCGCCGCAAGGCCGCGGCCATCGCCCAGAAGAAGGCCGACGCGGTCAAGAAGAAGGCCGCGGCTGCGAAGAAGAAGGCCGCGGCGGCTGCGAAGAAGAAGGCCGTCGCCGCCAAGAAGAAGGCGGCCGCCTCCAAGAAGAAGGCCGCTGCCGCGAAGAAGAAGGCCGCTGACGCCAAGAAGAAGGCCGCCGCCGCCAAGAAGAAGGCCGCGGCGAAGAAGAAGGCCAAGCCGTCCTCCTCGAAGAAGCCGGCCAAGAAGGCGAAGAAGGCCAAGAAGGCGCCCGCCAAGAAGGCCAAGAAGTCGTCATCGGCGAAGAAGCCTGCCAAGAAGAAGCCCGCCAAGAAGGCGCCGGCCAAGAAGGCAGCCAAGAAGAAGGCCGCGAAGAAGGCGCCCGCCAAGAAGGCGAAGAAGAAGGCCACCAAGAAGGCCGCGAAGAAGAAGGCGCGCCGGAAGAAGCGCTAGACGCTGACTGAAACGAGCCGCCTTGGCGCGGTTCCTGGAGCGACCTCGATGTCAGATGCCCCCTGGCCCCTGATCCTGGCGAGCCGCAGCCCGCGTCGGCGCGACTTGCTCGAGGCCGCCGGCATCGACTTCGAGACGCACGAGTACCCGGACATCGACGAGACGCCGGCGGCGGGGCTCACGGATCCGCTGGACATCGTGCGCGAACTGGCGGAGCGCAAGGCGCGCGCCGCGCTGCTCAGAACGCCGCACGTGGTCCTGCTGACCGCCGACACGCTCGTCTTCCTCGACGGGCGCATCCTGGGCAAGCCCGATGACGCCGCCGAGGCCGTGTCCATGCTGCGCGCTCTCTCCGGGCGTACCCATGAGGTCGCGACGGGTGTGGCCTTGGCCGGCCCCGTCGGCGAGGGCCGCTCGCACGTCCTGAGCGCCGCCGAGATCACCCGTGTGAGCTTCCGCACGCTCTCCGAGGAGGAGATCGTCGCGTACGTGGCCGCCGGCGAGCCGCTCGACAAGGCAGGCGCCTACGCCATCCAGGCAGGCGCCAAGGGCTTCGTCAGCGGCATCGAGGGAGCCGAGGACAACGTCGTCGGCCTGCCACTGCAGCTCGTTCGCGGTTTGTTGGCAGAATGGTAGCTCTCAGGTGATCCGGTCTCCTTGCCGATAGGGGACCGGAGTTCCAGCCCATGCGCAAGTCAACCGCCATCACGATGGCCATCATCCTCATCGCCATGGCGGGCATGATGGTCGCCGCCGACATCGCGCTGAAGCCGATGCAGCACGTTCTCACGGTCGGCAAGGACCTCACCTCGGTCCTCGAGGCCCGCGCCGACATCAAGCAGGGGTCGAAGGTCAAGACCGTCGCCCGCAAGCCCAAGGAGAGCAACCTGGCCAAGGTCGGGTGGGGCATGATCATCGAGTTGGAGCCGTCGGAAGGCGTCACCAAGCGCAAGGGCCGCCTCACGAAGCTGGCCTTCCGGGCCGCCTCGGAGGGTCGCCGCCTGTACGCCCAGGGCCAGGGGCGCCGCCTCGAGTGGATCGAGATCAAGATGGTCCTCGCCCAGGGCGTCGAGAAGCGGGCGCTGCTCAGTCTGGACCGCGAAGGCCGCCTGGGCAGCCCGGAGCCGGCCCTGCCGGCGAAGTTCCCCTAGGGCCGATCTCAAGAGCCCTACGGCTGCGCCGAACGCTCCACTCGCCAGGCTGGGCCCGATTTCGGCTGCAGTCCTCCACGTGCGAGGCCCAGAATCTGGGGCATCCCGCCCCCCGGATCCGGCCCCGCCCGACCTTGCGGCCTCGCCCTTCGGCGGTACCTTCATCCGTTCGCCCAAGGAAACCAAGGTGCGCTATGCAGGACGGCATCCATCCCCAGTACCACCCCGTTGTCTTCGTCGACACGGGCGCGAACGCCGAGTTCGTGACGCGCTCTACCATCAAGAGCAAGGAAACGCGTGAGATCGACGGCGTCGAGCACTTCGTCGTCCGCCTCGATGTCTCCTCCGCGTCGCATCCGTTCTTCACCGGCAAGCAGCGCTTCGTCGACGCGGCCGGCCGCATCGACAAGTTCCGCAACAAGTACGGCAAGAACTACGGCCACGGCACGAAGAAGGGCGCGGCCGCAGAGGCTGCCCCGGCCGCCGCTGGCACTGAAGATGGCGCCGCGACCGAGACCGAAGGCACCGAGTCCTAGCTAGTCCGTTTCGCGGCGGGGCTCGTTCGTCTCACGGACGGCCTCAAGGCCTTCCCGCCTTCCTCTCCAGGGGACGAAACGATGCTCACGGACCATCTCTACGCACGCCTGACGGAACTCACGAGCCAGTCCGAGGAACTCGAGGCGCGTCTGCAGACGCCTGAGGTTGCCTCGAACCACCTCGAGTACGCCCGGCTCAATCGTGAGCTGAGCGCGTTGCGCAAGACCGTCGACATGTTCGGCGTCTACAAGCTGGCCCACGCGCAGATCGACGAAGCCAAGCAGATCCTCGCCGACGGCAGCAGCGATGACGAGGAGCGCGAGCTGGCCGACATGCAGCTCGCGGAGGCGACGGAGACGGCCGAGACCACGGCCGACAAGGTCAAGCGCTCGTTGGTCTCCGACGACCCTGACCACCTGCGCGACGCGATCGTCGAGATCCGTTCGGGCGCCGGTGGTGACGAGGCTGCCCTGTTTGCCGGCGACCTGCTCCGCATGTACCAGCAGTACGCCGTGCGGCGGGGCTGGAAGGTCGAGCCCATGGAGGCCAACGGCTCCGAGCAAGGCGGCTTCAAGGAAGTCTCCTTCGCCCTGCGAGGCAAGGGCGCGTTCGGCGGGATGCGCTTCGAGTCCGGTGTCCACCGCGTCCAGCGCGTGCCCAAGACCGAGACCCAGGGCCGCATCCATACCTCGACCGCTTCTGTGGCCGTCTTGCCCGAGGCCGAGGAGGTCGACGTCACCGTCGACGAGCGCGACATCGAGATGGACACGATGCGGGCGGGAGGCCCGGGGGGGCAGAACGTCAACAAGACGTCCTCGGCCGTGCGCCTGACCCACGTGCCCACGGGCATCGTGGTCAAGTGCCAGGCCGACCCCTCGCAGCACAAGAACCGCGCCACGGCCATGCGCCTGCTCAAGTCGAAGATCTTCGACATGGAGCGCGCCAAGGTCGATGCCGAGCGCTCCGAGGCCCGCGCCAGCCAGATCGGCACGGGCGACCGGAGCGAGAAGATCCGCACCTACAACTTCAAGGAGAGCCGGGTCACGGACCACCGCATCCGGCTTACCGTCCACAACCTGCCCGAGGTCCTCGACGGCCAGCTCGATGTCGTCTTGGAGGCCCTGAAGCAGGAAGAGGTCAAGAAGCGGCTGGAGGCCCTCTAGCCGCCTCCGGCGAGGCTCAGCCCTGGTCCCGAACCGTCGGTCGCCGTCCCCGTTGGCACTGGCGCGGGCCAGCCGGTACGATTCGGCGCCCGCGGTGGCAGGAGACCCAAGCGATGACCGACGATCCGAACCTCGACGACGAGACGATGGACGAGGCGCCCAGCGCCGCTGAGGACGCCATGAGCGAGATCGACGCCGCCTTCGACGAAGAGGCCGGGATCGATGTCGACACGGGAGCCATCCTGGCCGAGGCGTCGATGGAGCGCATCCATCGCCAGGCCTACTGGCACGGCAACCAGAACCAGATGTTTGCGTTCCTCTTCGCGAACTGCCTGTTCTTCGCCGCGGTCTTCGTCGCGTGGATGCGTTCGGCGCCCGGCGACCCTGCCGGTGATCCCTCCACGTACGTGACCGGCCTGCACACGATCCGCGGCGCGTTCATCTTCGCGCTCGCGATCTACGGGTTCTGGACCGCCGTCTTCAACCTCTGGCACGGCCAGATGAAGGTCTGGCCCTACCTGCTCAACGCGGTCCTCGCGCTGTGGGTCGGCATCGCCGGCTTCGCGCAGACGATCGGCGGCGAGGAGTGGGAGAAGGCCAAGGCGCATCTCGATACGCTCGAGAGCAAGACCTTCAAGGACGATATGCTCGTCCCGCTGAGCACGGTCGCCCCCGGCTACTGGCTGCTGACCTTCGGCGGCCTGATCGTGGTCTGGGTGATCATCAACGGCTTGATGAAGGGCTCGCAGACGAGCAAGGCCTCGACGGCGCGTGAGGCGGACAGCTCGCCCCGCAAGCGCCGCTGACCGTCCTCGAGGTGCTGCGCCGTTCGACGGCGTGGCTCGAGAAGCGGGGGATCGACGATCGCCCGCGCCTGGACGTCGAGATCCTGATGGCGCACGTGCTTGGCGTGCAGCGTCTCGACCTCTATCTGCAGTTCGACCGGCCGCTCGGCGACGACGAGCTGGACGGGATCCGCAAGCTCGTCGTGCAGCGCGGCGACCGTCGCCCCATCGCCTACCTGGTGGGGGAGAAGGAGTTCTTCTCCCTCACGTTCGAGGTCGATGAGCGCGTGCTCGTGCCCCGTCCGGAGACCGAGCTTCTCGTCGAGACGGCGCTGAAGCGTCTTGCGGGCGCCGAGGCGCCGGTGGTGCTGGACGTCGGCACCGGCTCGGGCTGCATCCCCGTCGCCTTGCTGCACGAGCGCGAGGACCTGACCGCGATCGCCACCGACATCAGCGCGGGCGCGCTCGAGGTGGCCGCGGCGAACGCGGCCCGCCACGAGGTCGAGGGCCGCCTGGAGTTGCTCGAGGGGGATCTCCTGGCCCCCGTGCGCGCCCTGCCCGCCTGGGGCAGCCTGGCCGCCGTGCTCTCCAACCCGCCCTACATCGTGGCGGGCGATCCGACGGTGGCGCCCGACGTGCACGAGCACGAGCCGCATCGCGCGCTCTACGTCGCGGGCGAGGATCCGCTCGCTCTGGCTCGCGCCATTGCCGTCGAAGCGCGCGAGGCGCTGGCGCCGGGCCGGTTCCTCGCCATGGAGGTCGGCCACGAGAGTGGTGGACCTGCCAAGGCCATGCTCGAAGAGCTGGGCTACGAGGCCGTGGAGCTGGTCAAGGACCTCGCCGGCATCGAGCGCGTCGTCGTCGGCGTCAAGGCGCCGTAGGGGCAGCCAACCGGTCCGGCTGCCGCCGTCACTCAGGCTGACCTGATACGACTACTTCATGGACTTGCGCGGCGGCGCCTTCAGGTCGGCCTCGTGACGCTGCGCGCCGAGCGGCACGCCGTCGGTGTCGTAGAGGCGACGAAGCTCCGGCGTCAGCCGGGGCTTCTCGCTGATGGGGATCGCGATGGCGGAACTGCCCGCCATGAGCACACCCATGTCGACGGCGTAGCGGCGGGCCGCGGACAGTTCCTTGGCGTTGCTGCCGGCCCACCGGAACACGCGTCGGACGAGCTGGGCGCGATGCCAGCCTGAGACGGCGCCCTGGAGGTCGGCGTCCAGCTTCTCGCGGCGTAGCGGCAGCTTCTCGTCGTAGGAGACGATGATGCGGTCGTTGCGGTCCAGGACGTCGACGTGGTACCCGATGTCGGCAGCTGTGCGCTGGAAGACGAGCGCCGTGACCGGCACCGGCTCACCGCTCGCGGCGATCGCGGACGGCGCGATCCGACGCGTCGAGCCCTTCAGGGCGCTCAGCTTGATGGTCAGCCCGTCGTGGAAGGTGAAGCCCTTGCTGGCGACGTACTGCTTCGGATCGAAGCGCCACGCAGCGATGCGGCCCTGCAGGCTTCCGTTGCCCACGAGGAGCGCCTCCGGGGTCCGGGACTTCGACAGGAAGGCCACGCGCGGGGCGGGTGCATCCGCCGTGGTGGCGGCGATGCCGGTGAAGTGCAACTTGCCGCCGGCCTCACCGCTGAGGGTCATGCCTTCGGCGGGCGCGGCCGAGAGAATGAGCTCGCCCGGCTGCATCAGCCAGTCCGCCTTGTGATCCACCATCGCCGGGGGGCGACGGCCGGGTGCGTTGCCCTGCTCGGGGCGCGAGAGGCGCGGCGCCTTCTTGCCGTCTGTGGGCTTCGCGGGGCCGCCCATGACGTCGACGTAGGTGCGGCGTGCGCCTTGGCCGCGCAGCGGCGTGACGAAGGTGAGTTCGACGCGCACGGTCTCCTGCGCGTTGATCGGCCAGATCTGGATCCGGAGGCGGTCGTTGCGTTCGCGCGAGACGAGCAGGGGATCGCGGTTGGGGCCACCCGGCGTGCGGCGCGGCGGGGGCGTGCGGATGCGGGCGTACACCCGCAGCGCGTCTTCGGTTGTGAGCGTCCGCGCCCGGATGGGTGCTTCGTTGACGCGCTTGAGTACCGCACCGATGACCTCGGCGCGCGGGTCGATGGCGTAGGTGCGCTGCCACTCCAGTACGTCCGCTCCCGTGTTCTTCACCTCGAGGGTGAGATCGACGCGGGCGAGATCGGCCACCATGCGCACGCTGCCGTGGTGCAAGTGCACCAGGCTCGTGTCGCGCGTCGCCGCTTGAGGCGGCGTCGGACGGCCGCGCGGATTCGGGCGGGCTGCCGCCGGTGTCGCGCGCGCCACGCTCGGCGTCGACGAGGTCGCCGCGCCGAGGTCGCGCAGGCGCTTCTTGCGGTTGCGGCGTTCGCGGAGCAGCGCGCCGCCGGTGGCGCCGCTCTTGCCGGGGACCTTGGGCTTGAAGCCACCGCCGCCTGCGGCGCGACCTCCCTTGCCTCGATCCAGTCCATCGGCCCATGTCAGGCCGGCCGTCACGAGTACGAGAACCGCGACCACGAAGAGTTTGCGAACCGCCATCAGCACCCCCAGGTGAAGCGCGTTCATCCCGCGAGGGGATCGTCGCGCCTGTGGTTGGAAACGAACGTCACAGGTCGTCTGAACCGGATCACCGAGAAGGATCACCGGGACTTGTGAATCGAGCCTGGACTCCGGTGCCGGAAGGCGGAGCGGACCCCGATCAGGTCCCCGGCCATCGTATCTGACGCTGCAGATCGCGCCGGGGTCCAATCGAACTCCCTAGCCCTAGCCCTGCCCTCGCCCGTGTGCCTGCTCTCCGGTAGGGGCGACTCCCACACGACCTACGGTCGCGCGGGAGTCGCACGGCCCGCGCCGGTTCGTTACGAGAACGTGCTCTTCAGGTGCTTCATCGCGTTGATGAAGGGCTTGAGCCCATCGGGCTTCCGCGGAGCGGTGCGGCGGTGGAAGCGCGGGTCCTGCCAGGCGAACTGGTTGCGCTCCGGATGCGGCATGAGGCCAAGGATGCGCCCCGTCGGGTCGGTGATGCCGGCGATGTCGTCCGTCGAGCCGTTCGGGTTGTGGGGGAACGGGACCGGGCGGCTGCGGTCCGGCGCGAGGTAGCGGAGCGCGATCTGATCCGCCGCGGCCATCCGAGCGAGCGTCGCGTCGCTACAGACCAAGCGGCCCTCCGCGTGGGCGACGGGGCAGTAGATGACGTCCCCGCGCCGGAAGAAGACGCAGTTGTCCGTCACGGCCTCGAGCGTGATCCAGCGATCCTCGTAGCGGTTCTGGAGGTTGCTGGTCAGCGCGACCGAGCGCTGCAACTCGGTGCTCTCGCTGAAGCCGGGCAACAAGCCTTCCTTCGAGCCGTCATCGGTGTGGCCCGGAAGGAGGCCCGTCTTCACGAGGACCTGGAAGCCGTTGCAGATGCCGAGTGCGATACCGCCGCGGTCCACCATCGAGCGAATGGGGTCCAAGAGCTTGGTGCGCATGGCCGTGCCGAGCACGGTGCCCGCGCCAAGGTCGTCGCCGTAGGAGAAACCGCCGGGGATGACGAGCCCGTGCGCGCGCGTCAGCTCCTTCGGGTTGTCGAGCAGGGCGTTGATGTGCACGTGCTTGATCGTCGCGCCTTCACGCTCGAACGCGTAGCCCGTCTCCTGATCGCAGTTCGTGCCGGGTGCTCGGACCACCAGGATGCGGATCGCCTTGCTACCGCGCTTGGCCGCGCGCTTCGGCTTGGCCGCGCGCTTCGTGGCTCGGCGCTTCGCCGTTTTCTTCTTCTTCGTGCTCGCAGCCATGACTACGACTCCTCGCCCAGGTGGAGGGCGGCGCGCCACGCTTGGCGCAGCTTGTCCGTGGAGAGCCTGACGACCTCGTGCGCCGCGCGCCCGCCCGCGGGATCGTGGCCAACGATGCGCAGCTCAGGCTCCGGCGTCACGCGGCCGGCCTTGCCGAACGGCACGCCCGCCTTCTTGAGCGCTGCCTCGAAGGCCTTCGCCTTCGCCTTGTCGACCTCGAGCAGGAAGCGCGTCGTGCTCTCGCTGAAGAGCAGACGCTTGTTGTCCTTCGTCGTGCCCTTCGCGCGGCGCAGGTCCAGGTGCAGGCCGTGATCGGAGGCGAACGCCATCTCGGCCGCCGCGACGGCGATGCCGCCTTCCGACGGGTCGTGCGCGGCGCGCACCTGACCGGATCGGACCGCCTTCGAGACCGCCTTCATCACGGCCGGGGCCGACGTGGGGACCTGCGGGGCATTGCGACCGACGCGGCCCTTCATGCGGTACCAGTGGCTTCCGCCAAGTTCGTCGTGCGTGAGGCCGACGACGTAGATCGGGTTGCCCGGCGTCTTGAGATCCGACGTGCAGGTCTTGCGTACGTTCGGGATCACGCCGATGGCCGAGATGAGCAGCGTGGGCGGCACGCTGATGAGCTCGCCGTCCCCGGTGCGGAACTCGTTGTTCAGCGAGTCCTTGCCGGAGATGAACGGCGTGCCAAAAAGCAGCGCCGCGTCGCGGCAGCCCTCGCACGCGCGCACGATCGAGCCGAGCGTCGAGGGGCGGTTGCAGTTGCCCCACGTGAAGTTGTCCAGGATCGCGATGCGCGACGGGTCGGCACCCACGGCCACGGCATTGCGTATCGCCTCGTCGACGACGGCCATGGCCATCGCGTAGGGATCGATGTCGCCGTAGGCGGGGTTGATGCCGTTGCTGAGCACGATGCCGCGATCGCTGCCGAGCTTCGGGGCAATGACAGCGGCGTCGGCCGGGCCGTTGTTCGGACCGCCGAGCGGACGCACCACCGCGCCGGCCTGGACCTCGTGGTCGTACTGGCGGATGACCCATTCCTTCGAGCCGATCTGGGGCATGCCCAGCAGGCCGAGCAGGTCCCTGTCGTAGCGCTTCTTGGGCTTCCAGGAAGGCTCTTTGTCGCCACCTGTCTGGAAGGTCGCCTCGCGCACGATGTGCGGCAGCCCGTCATGCAAGAACGCCATGTCCATGTCGCACACGACGGTCTTGCCATGGCGCACGACGAGGCGCTTGTCGCCGGTGAACTCGCCGAGCACGAACGCTTCGACGTCTTCCGCATCGCAGAGCGCCTTGAACGTGGGCCACTTCTTCGGCGGGATGGCGGCAACCATCCGCTCCTGGGCTTCGCTGATCCAGATCTCGAAGACGTCGAGGCCCTCGTACTTGAGCGGCGCGCCCGCCATGTCGACGTTGGCGCCGACCTTCTCGCCCATCTCGCCGACGGCGCTGCTGAAGCCGCCCGCGCCGCAATCGGTGACCGCGGTGAACAGACCCTTGTCGCGAGCCTGGATGAGGATGTCGAGCACCTTCTTCTCGGTGATCGGGTCGCCGATCTGTACGGCGCCGGAGCTGACCGTCTCGGACTCGGAGTGCAGCTCGACCGAGGAGAACGTGGCGCCGTGGATGCCGTCGCGACCTGTCTTGCCGCCGAAGGCGACGCAGAGGTCGCCCGGACGGGCGCGCTTGGCGACGTACTTGCGCGGGATGAGTCCCGCGCAGCCGGCGTAGACGACGGGGTTGCCGACGTAGCGCGGATCGAACACGATCGCGCCGTTGACCGTCGGGATGCCCATGCGGTTGCCGTAGTCGCGGACGCCGGCGACGACGCCCTTGAGCACGCGGCGCGGATGCATCGAGCCCTTCGGCACGTCTTCCATCGGCATATCGGGCTCGCCGAAGCAGAAGACGTCCGTGTTGGCGACGGGACGGGCGCCCTTGCCGGTGCCCAGGATGTCGCGGATGACGCCGCCGATGCCGGTGCCTGCGCCGCCGTAGGGCTCGATGGCGCTGGGGTGGTTGTGGGTCTCCACCTTCATGCAGACGCCGTCCTCGCCGTCGAAGTCGATGACGCCGGCGTTGTCCTCGAACACGCTCCAGCACCAGCTCTTGTCCAGCACGGTCGTCGCGTGGAAGACCGTCTCCTTGAGCAGGTTGGCGAACGAACGCTCGCCGCGTTCGTCCTTCATGTCGACGGCGCCCGCGAGCGTCTTGTGTTTGCAGTGCTCGGACCACGTCTGCGCGAGCGTCTCGAGCTCGACGTCCGTCGGCTCGCGGCCGATGTTCTGGAACTCGTCGCGGATCGTTTCCATCTCGAGCTTCGTGAGCGAGAGGCCCATGTCGAAGCTGAGCGTGACGAGAGCCTTGCCCTCCATCTTGCGGATCGCGACGGTGTTCCGCTTGACGCGGCGCTTCGAGGGCTTGGGAAAGACGAACGTCCGCACGCGGCCCGCGATGACGTCCTCGATGACGTCGTTGCCGAGCGCGCGGCGCGCGGCGCGAAGCACCTGCTTCTCGCTCGCCTTCGTCCACACGAGGTACGTGCGCGCGCTCTGCACATCGCGCACGTCCAGCCCGATGCCCGTGAGCGCGATCTTGGCGCTCTCGGCCTCGGCGTTGGTCACCCCCGGCTTGCGCAGGACGGTGATCATGCGCATCGGGCCGCCGGGGCCTTCGGGCAGGTCGAGATCCTGGCGGACGGCGTAGGTCTCCTGCACGGGGTCGGCCAGGACCTCTTGCGCGGCCCGCTCGACGTCGGCTGGGCTGAGTCGGCCGCGGAGGAAGAAGGTCCTCAGGACGCGAACGTCCCGGATGCCTTCGAGGCCGGCCTCGGCCAGGTTGCCGCGGGCCTCGAGGCCGGCAGGGTCCAGCGAGTCGGCGTTCAGGCCGATCTCCAGACGGTAGACGGGCCGGGTGGGGCGGCCGGAGCCTCCCTGGGCACGCCGGGACGACGAGGCAGTCTTTGCGGCAATGGGCATGCCCGAGATCTTCGCGTCTGGCGGCCGTGCGGCGCCCCCCGATCCGGTGATTCGCGGATATGGGCTCCTTATCGGAAGCCCGCTGCAGGCGCCGCGCTATCATGTGGCGCTGCCAGGCAGATCCAGGAGGGAGCCTCCATGGCCGCATCGACGCCTTCGAACGCCGGGAGCCCGAACGCCGGGCCCCCCGGATCCTCACCTTCGGGTGGGAGGACCCCGGGCGGAAGGTCCTCAGGCAGCGGCCTGACGGCGTCCTTGGCGTTCGAGCGCCCGATCCTCGAGCTCGAGCGCAAGATCGAGGAGCTGCGCGACATCGAGGACGTGAGCCTCGGCGGCGAGCTGAAGCCCCTCGAGCGCAAGCGCGACCGCCTGCTGGCCGAGATCTTCAGCAACCTGACCCCGTGGCAGACGGTCGAAGTCGCCCGGCATCCGCGCCGGCCGCAGTTCAGCGACTACATCGACGGCATCTGTGACGAGTACATGGAACTGCACGGCGATCGCCTCTTCGGTGAGGACAAGGCGATGGGCACCGGTTTCGCCCGCATCGGCGACCGCCGCTTCCTGGTCATCGGCCACCGCAAGGGTCGCGACACCCGCGAGAAGCTCGCCTGCAACTTCGGCTGCGCCCATCCCGAGGGCTATCGCAAGGCGCTCGCGAAGATGAAGCTCGCCGACCGCTTTGGCCTGCCGATCGTCACGCTCATCAACACGCCCGGCGCTTACCCCGGCGTCGGCGCGGAGGAGCGCGGTCAGGCCTGGGCCATCGCGGAGAACATCCTCGAGATGTGCCGCCTCAAGGTGCCGACGATCTGCATCGTCATCGGCGAGGGTGGCAGCGGCGGTGCGCTCGGCATCGGCGTGGGCGACCGCGTGATGATGCTCGAGCACAGCTACTACTCGGTGATCTCGCCCGAGGGATGCGCGAGCATCCTCTGGCACGACGGCGGCCGCCGCGAGGAAGCTGCGGAGGCCCTGCGCCTCACCAGCAAAGACCTCACCAAGCTCAAGGTCGTCGATGAAGTCATCCCGGAGCCTCTCGGCGGCGCGCACCGCAGCCCCGCGGCCATGGTCGAGACCATGAAGGACGTCCTTGTCCGGACGCTCGACGAGCTCTGCGCGATGGATCCCGAGGAACGCCTCGCGGCTCGCTATGCGCGGCTGCGCGACCTCGGGAACGGCCTCGAGCCGCTCCCGGAGCCCCAGCGGGCCGAGCTGCCCAAGGGCGACGCGGCCCCGGCTGCCAAGGGCAAGGCCAAGGCGAGCGGCAAGACCAAGGCCAAGGGCAAGATCTCGAAGTAAGCCCCGGGATGGCCTCGAACGCTGGGCCCAACGTCCGCCTCGCGTCGGACGTAGGATGCGTGGTCTGACTGCGTTTCCCGGAGGGTTCTCGATGCGCCTGCTGCTGCCGCTGTGTGTGCTGCTGCTCGTCTGTGGTCTGCTGCTGCCTGCCGCACCCGCCGCGGCGGGCGACGACACTTCCGCCAAGGTCATCTGGACCTTCGAGAAGGGCGCGGTCGTCCAGGCGCTCGACGTGACGGACATGGACCCGGCGCTACGAGCCGCGCTGCTCGTCCAGATGAAGGACCAGGGCTGGACGCGCGCCGGGGCGAAGACGGCGGTCAAGGCAGCGGCGAAGGCGCCCCCGATGCCCAAGCCCGCGCCGAACGCCAAGGGCGACATGGAGCGGGACATCGAGGAACTGATCCGCCGTGGCGGCAAGCTGCCCAAGGGCTGGCGTCCGCACGGCCTGCGCCCCAAGCCGACCGCCCCCCAGGTGGTGGAGGGCTCGGCCAAGCAGGGGCGCAGCCTCACCCACGTCGTCGGCACGCTGATGCTGCGCTACATCGAGACGCAGGCGGACCCCGTCCGCGGCCCGGTCTACGAAGCCATGCTGCGCGACATCGCCCGCACGATGAGCACGTCGGGCCTGGCCGGTCTGCACGCGATGCTCCCGCGGCTGAAGCAGCAGGCCGAGGCCGGCGCCCGTGAACCGAAGCTCGGTCCGGCGTACCGCGAGATCCTGCAGATACTCCGGGGTGTCCACGATCCCGTGGCCGCGTGGCGCGCGGCGCTCAAGGTACCTACGCCGCCCGTCGGCCCCTCGCGCGTGGCGCCCGTGCCCCCGCTCAGGCCTTCCCCGCCGAGGGTCCCGGTGCCTTCCGTCGCGCCCGCGCCTCCCTTCAAGGGTCCGTTCGAGGGCGCGCCCGGCAAGCTCGGGGGGGCGCCGCTCAGCTACGTTGTGCACACCGGGAATCCGGCCTCGATCCTGCTCACGGTGGGGGTCGTGCCCAAGGGCAGCACGGCCGCGGCTGCGGGCCTGCTCGACTGGGACCGGATCATCCAGATCGACGGCAAGCCCGTCAGCGAGGCCTCGATGAAGCGGGCCGCCCGGGTCTTCCGCGAGGGGGGCAAACTCAAGCTCCTCGTGGTGCGTAGAGATGACAAGCGAGAGACATTGGATCTCGAGTTCGAGAAGGAGTAGCCACCATGCGCCGGATCGTCCTGACCGCCCTCCTGGGCTTCGTGCTTCCCGCCAGCGCCGCCATCGTCTTGGCCGGCGAAGAGAAAAAGGCCCCCCAGGCCGCCCCCGATGCGTCCCCGGAGGTAGCTCCGCGGATGTCCCCCGAAGAGGTGGCTGCGGTCCAGAAGCTCGTCGAGCAGCTGGGCGCCGACGACTTCCGGGCACGGGAAGAAGCCAGCAGCAAGCTCGGCGCCTACGGCGCCAAGGCGCGCGCGGCCCTCGAGAAGGCCCGCCGCGAGACGACGAGCCCCGAGGTTCGCTGGCGCTCCGAACAATTGCTTCGCCGCCTCTCCGGCGCGCGCGAGATGCCGCTCGGCGCCGAGGGTACGCCGGCCAAGCCCGGCACGACGGAGGTCCGCAAGGACCGCACCGAGTTCGACGAGATGCTCGAGCGTGTCCGCAAGCAGATGGAAGAGATGATGAAGGGCCGCGGGACCTTCGGTGGGCTCGGCGGGACCGCCCGCGGTTCGCCGTTCCTCCTGCGTCGCCTCGAAGCACCCGGCCTCGTGCTCGAACGCAGCCTCACCGGCCCGGTCACGTTGCGCGTCAAGCGCGACGCGACCTCGGAGAAGGCACCCGAGAAGGCCGAGAGCGAAGCGAAGGTAGAGGACGTCTACAAGGGGCACAGCCTGAAGGACATCCTCGCGCAGCACCCCGATCTGGCGAAGCACGCCGGCATGGACGAGCTCAAGCGCCAGGATGCCGAGCACAGCTGGCCCGGCATCGAGTCGTTCCGCGAGCAGCTCAAGAACTGGCCGCGGATCGACCTCCGCACGGGGCCGAACGGCACGACGGGCTTCTCGATCTCCAGCAGCCAGGGCGTCGAGGTCAAGCACGACGCCAAGGGCGTCACGGTGAAGCTCCGCGAGACGGACAAGGACGGCAAGGAGACCGTCCGCGAGTTTCGGGGCAAGACCCTCGAGGAGATCAAGGCGAAGCACCCGGAGCTGGCTGACAAGCTCGGTGGCACCAGTGTCTCGTTCCGGATCGGCCGGCCCGACTTCTTCTGGCCCGGCCGCCAGCGCGCCCGCCTCGATCCGCTGCGCCCGACCACGCCCGCCACGCGGTCGGCGGGCGGCTTCGTCTTCGGGCTGACCCTGACGGACGTGAGCGATGCGCTCCGCAGCCACATCGGCATCGAGGCCGGCCTGGGTGCGCTGGTCCACAACGTCATCCCCGGCACGCAGGCGCACACGATGGGCATCCTGCGCAACGACGTCATCACCAAGGTGAACGGCAAGGCCGTTACGAAGACGGCCGCCGCCGACACCCTGCGCGCGGCCGGCGCCTCGCGCGGGGCGCTCACGGTCGAGCTGATCCGCAAGGGGAAGACGCTCACGCTGACGAGGTAGGGGTCGTAGCCTTCGGGCATGTCCCTGGCCTCGACGTTTCGCAGGATTCCCGCCTGGCTGCACGGGCTGCTGGGCGCCTGCGTCCTTCTCGGGCTGCTCGCCTACGGCGCGTACTGGGTCGATCAGTCCTGGCCGTGGCAGCACTTCCGGACGGTCGAGAACGGCGTCTTCTACCGCTCGGCCCAGCTGGGGGAGGACGATCTCGTCGACTGCATCGAGGGCTACCGCATCAAGACGGTGATCAACCTGCGCTCGGCCATCGAGCGGGCCCGCGGCGGGGACTGGTACGCGCAGGAGATGCGCGCGATCGGGCGCACCGGAATCCGGCATGTCGACGTACCGCTGCCGGAGGGTCTCCCGCCGACACCCGAACAGGTCACACGACTGCTCGCGGTGATGGACGATCCGGCGAGTCGGCCGGTGCTCATCCACTGCGAGAAGGGCACGATCCGCAGCGCTGCGGTCGAGGGCCTGTTCCGCCGCGAGTACCTGCACGAGTCAGGCGCCGAGGCGTTCGCGCGCATCGAGACGTGGGGCCGCGACCTCGAAGCGGACTACCCGGGGATCGCCGCGTTCATCAAGCAGTACGTGGCGCGGCGCCGGCGCTAGGTCAGGCGGTGGGGGCCGCGGCCGCCATCTGCGCCTGCGTGCGCTCGATGAGCGACGGCTCGGCGACGAAGCCCGAGCAGCCCATCAGGTAGCCCCCGCCGATCGAGGGCAGGAGGATCAGCTCACCTGCCTGGAAGCGGTGCTCTTTCTGCGTGACGACCGCGGTGACGCGCCCGTCGTCATCCAGCTCGCGGGCCATGTTGCCGTGGCGGAGGCCGAAGTCGAGCGCCACGAGGTTGGAGGCGGCTGACATGTTGCCGTAGCGGTAGATCGTGCGCACCATGCGCTCGTGCGGCAGTCGCAGGCGGTCGGCCAGGCCGTCGATGATGCGGCCGTTGGCTTGGTGCGGTACGACGCGCGCGCCCTGGATCGTCTCCATCAGCCCGGGCTCCTTCTTGCGGAGCGCGCGTGGCTCGTAGCCGAGGCAGCAGGTGAGCATCTCGCTCATGGCCATGACGGCGCTCCGCAGCACGTTCGGCCCGCTCTCCATCTCGACGAGCGCCTGCTCGACCAGCTGCACGCCCGGCTCGATCTCGCGATCGGGGAAACGCGCGACGTCGACGGGGATGTTGCTGTTGCCGAGGTGGATGTTGCGTGGGCTGTACTTGAAGCCGAGCTTGGCCGGCAGCATGCCGCCGCCTTCGCTGCCCTCGCGACGCGACACGACGGCGGCGCCCGCACCGTCACCGAAGATGATCGATGTGATGGGGTCGTTGAAGTTGAGTGCCTTGCTCGCCGTCTCGGCGCCGATGACGAGCACGTGCTCGTAGACCCCCGAGGCAACCATGCCCCAGGCCATGCCCAGCGCGTAGATCGAGCCTGCGCAGGCGGCCTTGAGGTGGAAGACGGGCGTGTTCGTGGCGCCGAGGTTCTCGGCGAAGAGGCAGTGGTCGCCGGGCAGATCCTGGCTGACCGTGAAGGAGGCGTAGATGATCAGCCCGATGTCCTTGGGCTCGAGGCCGGCAACCTCCAGGGCCTGCCGGGCCGCCGGCAGCGCGAGGTCGTTCGTGCGCACGGGCCACTCGCAGAACCGACGCTCGTGGACGTGGGTCACCTGGTCGACCCAGGTGCCGAAGTCGCCGCCCCGCTCGGAGTCGAAGCCGGTGACCATCTCCGAGAGCGTATCGTTGCTGATCACGCGCTCGGGGAGGAACGAGCCGGTACCCGTGATGGTGACGTGGGGGTTGAGCGTGGCGAGCACGGGGCGGGCCTCCCTGGGGCGGCGCCAAGCTAAGGGCCGCGACCGGGCGCAGCAAGGAGGGGCCGTGGCTGGAAGCTGTCGGACCCGCCCCCTACGGTGTCCCGCCTTTTGGTTGGAGCATCCCGCGCCCCGTGACCACCCCCGATCGCAGTTCCGCGCGCCTTCTCCTCACGGGGCCTGCAGGCAGCGGGAAGACCCAGCGGGCCCTGGGGCGCATCCGCGAAGCTGCCACCGCACCCGGCCCCCGCGGCCGTGGTGCGGCCGCGCCCGGTGACGCCCTGCTGGTCCTGCCGACCTATGCGCAGGTCATGCACGTCAAGCGGCTGGCGCTCTCGCGCTGGGACGTGCGTGGTCTGCTGGACCAGCCGTTCACGACCTTCACCGCGGCGGGCGAGCGCTTCCTGCCTTCGTTCCGTGTGCGGACCCTGCCCAGCCCCGAGGAGCGTGACCGGCTGATGAAGGAGGCGCTGCAGCAACGCGAGCCGGACGTCTTTCGCGACGTCATCGAGCGCGCCGGCTTCCGCGCCCATCTGCTCCGGCTCGTCAAGGACCTCAAGCAGACCGGGCTCGAGGGCGGCGAGGCGCGGGAGCACCTCGCGGCCGCCCGCGAGCACGTCACCCACGCCTCACGCGCCAAGCTGGACGCGTTCCTCGCCGTCTTCGAGTGCTACGAAGACCTGCTCGAGCGGGCCGGCCTCGAAGACCACGAGGACGCCCTGCGCCGTCTCGCCCGACGTCTCGAGAACGAGCCGCCTGCGCGCCCGCCGTCCGTGCTCGTCGTCGACGGCTTCGATGACTTCTCGCGCATCGAGGAGCGCATCCTCGATGCGCTCGCCGACGCCGTCACGGGCGCGGGCGGCGAAGCGCTCATCACGCTGCCCTGGGACGGCACGCGACCGCACGTCTTCGCCGGCTCGCGCGGTGCGCGCGATCACCTACTGCGCACGGGCTTCGTGGAGGAGAGCCTCGTAGGCTTCCCCCGGAGTGGCTTCCCCCGGACTGGCTTTCCGCGCAGTACGGCAGCACCGCTGGCGCGCATCGCCGAGCGGCTGTTCGCTCCCGAAGGCGAGCCGCTGCCCGGCGGCGCGAGTGTGCAGATGTACGTCGCCGGCGATGCGGAGGACGAGGCCGAGACCGTCGCACGGGCGGTGCGGCACCTCGTGACCCGCTCGGATGGCGAGGAGGCGCGCGGCGAGGAGGCGCGCGGCGGCACGGCGGGCGGGGCGCGTAGCTGGCGTGACGTCGGTGTGGTCGTGCGGCGCCTCGACGAACACGCGCCGCGTCTCGAGAGCGCCTTCGCACGCCTCGGCGTGCCGCTCCGGGTCGTGGGGCGCGGCGAGGCCCTGGCCAGCGAGCCGCTCGTCCGGGCCCTGCGCGGGCCGCTCGATGTCCTCTCCGATCAGGTGGAGCCCGGCCGCTTCCGCGCGGGCCCGGTCATGGAGTGGCTGCGCTGGCGCGCGCTCTGTGTCGGCGATCTCGACGTCGCGGCACTCGATGCTTGGGACATCGAGCTGCGTACGCACGGGTTCCCGACGGACTTCGCCGCGCTGCGCGCGGCCGCGCCCGAGGCGCTCGCTGCGCCCCTCGAGCAGTTGGCGCAGCTCGCCTCCTCCCTCGCCGCCGCGCGCGGCCCCGAAGCGGTCTACGGCGGGCTCCAGACCGCGGTCGATGTCCTGGCGCCGTTGCCGGAGGCGTCCGGATTCGATGACGATGGCCGGCCGGTCGACGTCGCGCATGACCGACGCCTTGCGCGCGCCGTGTCCGGCCGTGCGCGTGTGCTGGACATCCTCCGCGCCCTGCGCGTGGCGGTGGAGCGGACCGACCTCGGCGGGGCCGCCCACATCGCGGAGGCCGCCGTCGAGTTGCACGATGCTCTCGAGCAGACGACCCTGCGTCTGCCCGATCGGCGCCTTGACGCCGTGACCTTGATGGATGCGGAGGAGGCCCGCTTCTGGGACCTTCCGATCGTCGTCGTGGCGAGTCTGGAAGAGGGGGGCTTCCCCGTGCGCCCGCGCGAAGATGTGCTGCTGCGGGACCGCGATCGGGAAGCGCTGCGCAGCGCGGACCCCGCGCTCCGCCTCCCGATGGCGCGTGAGCGCGAAGCCCGCGAGCGACGCCTCTTCTACGGCGCCGTCACCCGCGCCAGCTCTCGACTGGTGCTGGTGCGCCGCGCCTACGACGACAAGGGCGATCCGAAGGAGCGCTCGTCCTACCTGCGCGAGCTCGAGCGTGTCGTCACACCTACCGTCGCCGCGGAGGTGCGCTCGCCCGGCCGCGTCGCCCGTCCCGCCACGGAGTGCTTCACCCGCTCGGATTGGCTGCTCCACGCGGCCGCGCGCACGGGGCCCTGGGCCACCCGGCGCCAGGACGTGAGCGAGTCGGACCGCATCCGCGCGGTCGCGCTGCAGGCCGTGGCCGGCACCAGCGCCCCGGAACGTGCCGTGCGGCAGCGGCGGCGCGGCACCGACCCTCTGTGGGAGAACGACGCCGAGCGGGAGGCCGTGCTGGCGGCCTTCGCAGCTCAGACCGAGCAGGTCAGCGTCTCGCGTCTCAACCATGCGGTCCTCTGCCCGCACCGTTTCTTCCTCGCCTACGTCGCCGGCGTGCCGCAGGACGACCTGACGATCGATGGGCCCGCCTTCGACGTGCGCGACATGGGCAAGGCGATCCACCACGCGTTCGAACTCGCGATCCGCCACCCGGAGCGCGAGCCCGCCGACCTCGCGCGGGCCGGCGTCGAGCACGTCAACGCCTCAGGCATCGAGGCGTTGATCCTCGAGAGCGAGCTGACGCGCACCGTGGCGCTGCTCCGCGATCGGGAGCGCAAGACGCGCGGCCCCTTGGCCCCGACGGCCGCCGCCCTCGAGTTCTCCTTCGGGTACGACGAGCCGGTCGAGCTTGGCCCGGACGACTGCCGCTTCCGCATCGGCGGCTACGTGGACCGCATCGACCGAGGGGTCTTGGACGATGGGACGCCGGGCGGAGGCGTGCCGGTTGCTTCCATCGTCGACTACAAGCGCAGCGCGACGTCGGCCGAGAGCTCGTTCGGAAAGGCGAAGGACGGCCGCGATCTCCAAGTGCCCCTCTACGCGCGCGCGCTCGAGCGGCTGCTCGGCGTCCGGGTCGTGGGCTTTGAGTGGATGGCGGGCCTCACCCGGCAGCGCGAGATCCTCCACGACGCCGACGCCGCGGCCCTCTTCGATGGCCGTCGCGAGGCGAAGAAGCCCCTGGCCGAGGCGCACGAGGACTTTCGCGCCCGCATGGACGACGCCGAGGCCACGGCCATCCATGTCGTCCGGCAGGCGCGCGCGGGTGCGCACGACCGTGCGCCCGTCGCCGCCAAGACGTGCCTCGGTGACAAGGGGCGCGACGTCTGTCCGTGGCTCACCGTCTGCAAGCCGGATGTCGCCTTCCTCGAGCGGCAGGAGGAGGACGACGCATGAGCCTGCCGCCCCTCAGTCCTGCGCAGCGCGCCGCCGTCGAGCACGCGTTCGACGACGCCCTCGTGACGGCCGGTGCCGGCTCCGGCAAGACCCGCGTCCTCTCCGAGCGCTTCGTGCACCTCGTCCGGGAGGGGTCGGTCGACCTGCGACGCCTCGCGGCGCTCACGTTCACCGAGAAGGCCGCAGGCCAGATGCGCGACCGCATCGCCGACCTGTTCCGCCGGCTTGCCGCGCGGGCCGAGGGCGACGACGCGGCGCGCTTGCGGTCCCTGCGCGCCGACGTCGAGTTCGCGCCGATCAACACGATCCACGCGTTCTGCGCCCTGTTGCTGCGTCAGCATGCCATCGAGGCCGGCGTCGACCCCGCGTTCCAGGTCCTCGACGCCGTCGAGGCGGACCTGTTGATCGAGGACGCGGCCGAGCAGGCGGAGAACCGGCTCGCCGCGGAGGATCCCGAGGGCATCGAGGTCTTCCATGCCCTCGCCGGGGAGTCGCGCCCGCAGATCCTGAAGCTGCTCGCCCAACTGCGTGGAGCGGGCGTTGCGATCGATGACATCACGTGGCACGCGGGCGACGTCGACCTGGGCGCGGCGCTGGAGCAGGCCGAGGCCGCGCTCGCGGACTGGGCCCTCGCTGGAGATTGTCTTCCGGAGGAGCGGCAGCCGAACCATGCCGACGCCGTCGCGCTGGCGGGGCATGTGATCGGGGCGCTGCGCGCCGGCGAGGCTTCCGTAGATCCGTTCCTCGCCTCGCAGGCCGAGTCGGCCGTCGCCGGCATGAAGGGGCCCACGGTGCGTGCCTACAGTACGCCCCGCAAGGCGCTCGAGACGGCGCTCGCCACGGTGCGCGCCGCCGTGCTGGACGCCTGGGCACCAGAGGTCCTCCTTCCGCGCCTGCGCCACGTGCTCGCGGCCTACGACGACGCCTACCGGCGCTTGAAGCACGAACGCTCCGCGCTCGACTTCACGGATCTCGAGCTGCGCGCTCGCGACCTCCTGCGGCAGGCCCAGGCGCGGGAGCGTCCGCTCGATCTCGCCCCACGCGGCTTGCTCGTCGATGAGTTCCAGGACACGAACCCGCTGCAGGCCGAGATCCTGTCCCTCCTCCGCTCGCACGCGCCGCAGTTCTCGGTAGGCGACCCCAAGCAGAGCATCTACCGGTTTCGCGGGGCGGACGTCGGCGTGATCCTCAGCGAGCGCGAGCGGGTGGGGGAGGACGCTGTCCACCCCATGAATGCCAGCTACCGCGCCTGCCGGCCGCTGGTAGCTGCCATCAATGCCGTGAATACGCGCCTGTTCGCGCCCGACGCGGCGGGACGCGATGCCGCCGGCGTGATCTACGAACCGCTCGAAGCCGCGGCGACCTACCTGCCGACCGTCGATCCACGCTTGGAGGTCACAGTCATCGATGTGGGCAAGGAGGGCAGCGCCGACGACGCACGCGCCGTCGAGGCCGCATGGATCGCCCGGCGAATCCGGCTGCTGGTCGATGCGAGGACCCCGCGACTGCGGCCGGATGCCGACGATCCCACGCAGAGCAAGGGTCCGGTTGGCTATGGCGACATCGCGATCCTGTTCCGTGCGGCGGGCGATCTCGCCACCTACGAAGCGGCGCTGCAGGCCGAGGGAATCCCGTTCCTCACGCAGAAGAGCAAGGGCTTCTTCCAGGCCGACGAGATCACCGACCTTCTGCACGTGCTGCGCGCCGTGCACAACCCCGAGGACCGCTTCGCCTTGGCGTGCATGGCCACCGGCCCGGCGATGGCGGCGACCGATGGCGAGATCCTGCGCTGGTTCGGTCCGGGCGAAGGCACGCCGTGGCAGCGCATGCAAGCCGACGCCGCTGCGGGCGGACGTCATGCCGCGACCGTGGCGACCCTCCGTGAGCTGCGCGTCGATGCGGCGGGCGGCGCGTTGGCCGCCGCCGTCGAGCGCGCGCTCGTCGAGTTCGGCGTCTACGAGACAGCCCTCCTGATGCCCGTCGGCGATCGCCGCGCGGCCAACTTGCGCAAGGCGGTCGATCTCGCGCGCCGCTTGGACCGCGGCGGGCGACGTGGTCTGGCCGATCTCCTGCGCCATCTCCAGACGCTCCGCGACCGGGCGGCGGGCGAGGCCGAGGCGCCGATTGGCGGCGAGGCGGACGACGTCGTTCGCCTGACGACCGTGCATGGAGCCAAGGGGCTCGAGTACCCCGTGGTCTTCGTCGCCGACATCGGACGCAAGCCGGGCGGCGGCGGACCGCCGCCGATCCAGTTCGACGGGACGACGGGCATCGCCGCCAAGGTGACGGATCCCCTCGAGGGGCGTGGCTGCGCGCCGGCCGGCCACGAAGCGATCACGGCGGACGAGAAGGTCGCGGAGGCCGAGGAGGCGCTGCGTGTCCTCTACGTCGCGATGACGCGTGCGGAAGAGCACCTGTTCCTCACCGGGTGGTGCAAGGGCATCACGGGGCGGGGTGCGGCGCGGAAGCCCTCCCGCTTCCTGGGCTGGGGGGCGGATCTCTGGAAGGGCATCGCCGGCCCGGTCGAGCACGGCGTGCATGACCTCGTGCTCGACGAGGCGGACGTGCGCGTCCACTTCCTCGAGGCGGCTGACGTGGACCTGCCTCCGCCGGTCGACACGGCGGTCGCTGTCGCATCCGTCACGCCCGACGCACGTGCCGAGGCCGAGCGCCTCTGGTCGGACGCGGCGCAGTCCGTCGCGCCGCTGGGCGACACGCGCTACGTGGTGAGCGTGTCCGAGCTGCTGACCTTCGCCGAGTCGCCGCAGCGCTACTACACGGACCGGGTCGTGTTCGGCGGCGCGCGCGTCGCCGCGGCCGCGGCGTGGGACGCTCCGCCTTCCGAGATGGACGACGCACCGGGCGAGGGCTCCGAGGCCGGGCGCCGCGCCGACGCAGTCGAGGCGTGGGACGAGACGCCCGAGCAGCATGCGGGACTCGATCGGGCTGCGCTGGGACGTGCCGTGCACGCGGTGATCGAGCACCTCGGTGAGGGGCCGGATGTTCCGCAGGGCGTTCTCGAGCAGGCGGTGGAGGCCGAGCTCGGCGACCGCGCCCCGGACGCCGAGGCATTCGCCGCCGCCGCTCGTGGCATGGTCGAGCGCTTCCTCGCCGGTCCGACGGGCGTGGCCTTGCGCGCGGCGCTGGCCGCGGGCGAGGACGTACGGCGCGAGGTCGCGCTGCACGCGCGCATTCGATTCCCCGGCGGGGAGCCTGTCGGCGGCTTCGACTCGCTGCTGGTCAAGGGTTCCATCGACCTCTGGCTGCCGTCCGACGACGGCGTCTGGATCGTCGACCACAAGACCAACCGCGCGGGCGCGCTCTACAAGACACCGGAGGCCCTCGCCGCCCACTACGACTGGCAGCTGCGGCTCTACGCGCTGGCCGTCGAGCGCGTGCTCGGGGCCGATGTCGCGGGGGCCCGCTTGGTGCTCCTCGATCCCGGCTGGGGCGCGGAGGCCGTGGAGGTCGAGGTGGACGTCGCAGGCGACAAGCTCGAGGAAGCCCGTGCGCTGTGCCGTGCCTTTGCCGTCGCCGAGCTGGAAGGTCGATATCCCGCGGATTGGCGCTCGCTCTTGGCCTAGCCTCCGCTCCCGGTTACAGCGAGGGCATGGGACGCATCGCTTCGTATCGGGATCTCGGCTGCCTCGTCACAGGGGCCAGCTCGGGCATCGGCCGGGACATCGCTCTTCTCCTTGCGCGTGAGGGGGCTCGCCTCGTGCTCACCGCGCGCCGCGAGGACCTCTTGCGGGAGCTCGCGGAGGCCTGCCTGGAGGCCGGCGCCATCGCGGCCTACGCCCTGCCGTACGACCTCGACGATCCCGAGACACCCAAGCAGCTCGTCGCCATGGCCGAGAATCATCTCGGCCACGTCGACGTGCTGATCAACAACGCCGGCTTCGCAGTGCCGGGCCTCTTCGCGGGCACCGACCTCGAGCGCACGCTCTCGATGCTCCGCGTGAACGTCAGCGCATCGGTCGAGCTGGCGCATCGCGTGCTGCCAGGCATGGTCCGGCGCAACGCAGGCGGCATCCTCAACCTTGCGAGCATGGCCGGCTACCAGGCCACGCCGTACCAGAGTGCGTACGCCGGGACCAAGGCGTTCCTTCTCAACTGGAGTGACGGCCTGCATCAGGAGTACAAGCACACCAACGTCGCCATCACCGCGCTCTGCCCGGGGGTCACCGACACGGAGTTCTTCAAGGCGGCCGGGTACCCGAAGGCGTCGGGCATCCTGAAGTACCGCATGGCATGTCCGCCCGTCGCCAAGCTCGGTGTGCGCGCGCTCGCCAAGGGCAAGATGGAGGCGGTGCCCGGCGGCCTCAACAAGACGCTGCTCTTCATCCAGCGCCTGCTGCCGCGCTCGTGGGTCGCCAACGTCGCCCGCAAGCTGATGGGGGTGAGGCCGATGCCCGTGCGGAAGACGCCGCGTCCCTAGCCCGTGCGTCTGAGCGTGCCGCCTTGGATCGCGAGCAGCGAGAACGCCTTCACGGGTGGGACCTTGCCTTCGCCGCCCGTCGTGCTGACGGGCTTGGACTCCGTCGTGACCAGCGATACCTCGAGGGTCTTGCCGCGCAGCCTGTAGCGCGCGTCGATGCTGTTGCCGGCTAGCTCGAAGCGTGCGTAGAGCGTGTCGCCGAGCAGGTAGCTGTCGATGACGATGCTGTTCTTCTCGTCGACGCGGAAGTGGCCCTTCGATCCGGCGACGGGGAGCAACTCGTAGGGGCGCACCTGACGCTTCGCCCCCTCGCCATAGACGATCGTCCAGGTCCACGCGTCGCGGCCTTCGATCGGCTCGACATGGAGCTCCATGGCGAAGTCGATGCTCGTGCCACGCAGGTTCCCCGTTTTGCAGCGGCCCTTCCAGATGCCGTGCCAGGCCTTGGGCAGGGTCGGGGTGTGGGCCGGCTCCTTGGCAGGTTTGGCCTTGGTCGTCGGCGCGGGATCCTCCGCGAGGCCGGGCCTCGCGAGAACCAGGGCGCCAAGGCAGGCGAGGAGCAGCAGGGTCGAGCGCATCGGGCACCTCCGGCGTGCATGGTAGGGGTCGATTTCGCGGTGCCTTGCTTCCGCCTCGGGGGCTGCGTGGGTAGCTTGCTCCCTCGGATCCTCGGAGCAACACACATGGCACTTCCCGACTACGAGCAACTCGGCGCCTTCTACCTGGGCAAGGAGTTCGACGTCGACACCGGCAAGGTGACCGACGACATGCTGCTCTACGACGCCAAGGACCTCACCACGCATGCGATCTGCGTCGGCATGACGGGCTCGGGCAAGACGGGTCTCTGCCTATCGCTGCTCGAAGAGGCGGCCATCGACGGCGTGCCCGCCATCGCCATCGACCCGAAGGGCGATCTCGGCAACCTGCTGCTCAACTTCCCCGGCCTGACGAAGGAGGAGTTCGAGCCGTGGATCGAGGAGGGGCAGGCCGCGCGCAAAGGCATGACCGTGCCCGAGTACGCGACGAAGACCGCCGCCACCTGGAAGAAGGGTCTGGCTTCGTGGGGCCAGGACGGCGAGCGCCTGCAGCGACTGCAGGACGCGGTCGACATGACGATCTACACGCCCGGCAGCAACGCCGGTCTGCCGCTCACCGTGCTGCGGTCCTTCGCGGCGCCCGCACCGGAGCTCGTGGAGGACGGCGACGCGTTGCGCGAGCGTGTGCTGGCGTCGGTCTCAGGACTTCTCGCGCTGCTCGGCGTCGACGCCGACCCGATCCGCAGCCGCGAGCACATCCTCCTCAGCAACATCCTCGACCGTGCTTGGCGCGAGGGCCGGGACCTCGACCTCGGGGCGTTGATCCAGGAGATCCAGACGCCGCCGTTCGAGCGCATCGGCGTCATGGACCTCGAAGCGTTCTACTCCGCCAAGGACCGCTTCGAGCTGGCCATGACCCTCAACAACCTGCTGGCCTCGCCCGGCTTCGGCGCGTGGATGGAGGGCGAATCCCTCGACGTGCAGCGTCTCCTGTGGACGGAGGAGGGCAAGCCGCGCCTGACGATCATCTCGATCGCGCACCTCTCCGACAGCGAGCGCATGTTCTTCGTGACGCTCCTCCTCAACGAGGTCGTCGCGTGGATGCGCACGCAGCCCGGTGCCACCACCCTGCGCGCGCTGCTCTACATGGACGAGATCTTCGGGTTCTTCCCGCCGACGGCGAACCCGCCGTCGAAGAGGCCCATGCTGACGCTGATGAAGCAGGCGCGCGCCTTCGGCCTCGGCGTGGTGCTCGCGACGCAGAACCCGGTCGACCTCGACTACAAGGGCCTCTCGAACGCGGGGACGTGGTTCCTCGGTCGCCTGCAGACCGAGCGCGACAAGGCGCGCGTGCTCGACGGGCTGGAAGGTGCGTCCGCGACGACAGGCGGCACATTCGATCGCCGCCGCGTCGAGAACATCCTCAGCGGTATGAAGAGCCGCGTCTTCTACATGAACAACGTGCACGACGATGGCCCGACCGTGTTCCATACGCGCTGGGCGATGTCCTACCTGCGCGGTCCGCTCACACGCGGGCAGATCAAGACGCTCATGGCCGGCAAGCGCGCCGCGGCCGAGGCCGTGGCCGCGACCGGCCCTGCGCCGGAGCAAGCCAAGGGCAAGGCGAAGACGGCGCGGCCCGTGGTGCCGCCGGGCGTCTCCGAGTCGTTCGTGTTGCGCACGGGCCGCGTGCCCGAGGGGAGCAAGCTCGTCTATCGGCCCGCGTTGCTCGGCCGCGCCAAGCTGCACTACGTGCAAGCGACCCGCGACGTCGACCGTTGGCTTGAGATGTCCGTGATGTCGCCGCTCACCGGCAGGGTTCCTGCGGACCCGTGGGCGAAGGGCGTGGTCCTGGATGCCGAGGGGCCGGAGCTCGACGATGCGCCCGATGACGAGGCGGGCTACGCCAGCCTGCCCACGGCGGCCGCGCAGGCGCGCAGCTACAAGTCGTGGGGCACCGTGTTGAAGTCCTACTTCTACCGCGAGCACCCGATGCAAATGTGGCGCTGCGCTGCGCTGAAGCTCTGGTCTGGCGGGGACGAGATCGAGGGCGACTTCAAGGCGCGCGTCGCGACGATGGCGCGCGAGAAGCGGGACCTCGAGGTGGAGAAGCTCAAGAGTCGCTACACGCCCAAGCTGGCGCGCCTGCAGGAGCGCATCCGCAAGGCCGAGCAGGTGATCGAGCGCGAGGAAGGCCAGTACAAGCAGGCCAAGCAGAGCAGCTGGATCTCGATCGGAACGACCATCTTGGGCGCGCTCTTTGGTCGCAAGGTGAAGTCGGTCGGCACGGCCGGGCGCGCCGGCACGGCGGCGCGCAGCGCAGGCCGCGCCAGCAAGGAGAAGCAGGACATCGAACGGGCCAAGTCCGACGCGAAGGCCCGCCGCACCGACCTGGGTGAGCTCGAGACGAAGTTCCAGGAGGAGACGGATGCGCTCAAGGAGCGCTTCGATCCCATGAACTTCGAGGTCGAGGCCGTCCCGCTCCGTCCGCGCAAGGCCGACATCGCCGTCGAGCCCGTGCGCCTCGTCTGGGCCCCCTGGACGATCGACGAGACCGGCATGGCCACACCTGCGTTCCGCGCCTGAGAGGGCACCGCAATTGAAACACGCCCCGGTCCGAAGACCGGGGCGTGTCGGTAGGTCGCTGCCTATCAGCCGCGACCGCTTGCTGGTGCGTGACGACTAGTCGTTGCCGTCGTCGATCACGAACGTCACGCGCATCGTGACGCGGAACTCGCTGATGAGTCCGTCGGTCACGCGCACCTTCTGTTCGCTGACCCAGGCACCTTGGATGCCCTTGACGGTCTTGGAAGCCGTGGCGATGCCGCGGCGGGTGGCGTCTTCGAAGCTCGACGGCGAGGCCGCAGAGATCTCGATGATCTTGGCTACAGACATGAACCCTCCTCGGGGTGGTGCTTAGTGACTGATTTTCGGGTCGGTCGTCTTGGCGGCTGCGATCCAGCCGGCCACAAGCGACTCGGCGGGCGTGGCGTTCGCGAGGTTCTTGGCCGCGTTGACCTCGGCCATCTTGGCGGCGAGGTTGTCGGCGCGACGCTGCGCGAGTTCCTTGACGGTGTCGACGCCGGCAGCTTCGAGCATCTCGGCGAACTGCGGGCCGACACCCGAGAGGCGCATCACGTCGGCCATGTTGGCCCACGACAGCAGAAGCTTGCCGCTGATGCCCGTGGTCTCGGCGGTGGTCTCACGACCCTTGCGGGAACCGCACTCGTCGAGAAGCTTGCTGGTGGAGTCGATGCCGGCCGCGGCCAGCTTCTCGCCATACGACGGGCCGATGCCCTCGATGTCCTTGATCTTGTAGTCCAATGTAGTCTCCTTTTGGTGTACGACCGGCGGCGCATGACGTGCAGGCGCGCAGCCCCGCGGTCGGCGTAAATCAACCGAGCAAGGCGCCGATGCCGGGGATCTTGCTGAGCAAGCGCTTCAGCAGGTCAGGTCCGAGCTTCGGCAGCGCGAAGTCCTTGAACATCTCGACGAGAGAGCCGAGCTTCTCCGTGCTGAGGCCGGAGCCGGTGAGCGCTTCGATGCCACTCAAGGCGGGACCGGCGGCGCCGCCGAGCGCGGAGCCCAACGTCTCGCCGATGCCGCCGAGCAATCCACCCGGGCCCTCCGGGGCCGCCTTGGCCGCGGAGGTCTCCAGGAGCGCCGAGGCACCGGGCAGCTTGCCGAGCATCTGACTCACGTCAGCTGAGTTCCCGTGCTCCCTGATGAGGCCGAGCAGATTGGAGGTCGCGGCCTCGGCGGTGTCCTTGCCGACACCGAGCTTGCTGGCGACGTCCTGGATGAAGTCCTGCATGTGTCCGTCCTGTCTCCGTCGGGGGGGGACGACAGGCTACCGGGCGCCCGCGCTCCTGGGATATCCGCGGCGACAGGCCTGCTGCGAATCGCCCCAAACGGCGCTGGTAGCTCGTCAGCGGGCGATGGCCGGGTCCACGACCACGCCCACGGGGCAGTGATCCGAGCCCATGACGTCGGGGTGGATCGTCGCGGCGCGGACGTGACGCATGGCGGCCTTCGAGGCCAGCACGTAGTCGATGCGCCAGCCGACGTTGCGCTCGCGTACCCCAAAACGCTGGGACCACCAGCTGTAATGGCCGGGGCCGTCCTCGAACCGCCGGAACGTGTCGACCCATCCGCCGGCCACCCAGCGGTCCATCTCAGCGCGTTCCTCGGGCCGGAAGCCGCTCGTCTTGACGTTCGTCTTCGGACGCGCAAGGTCGATGGCCTGGTGGGCCGTGTTGAAGTCGCCCATCACCAGTACGCGCCGGCCGCCGCGGCGCAGGCGATCGAGCCGCTCGTAGAGCGCGCGGTAGAAGTCGAGCTTGTAGGGGATGCGGCTGTTGTCGCGATCCTTCCCGTTGCCGTTGGGAAAGTAGCCGTTGGCGATGACCAGGCGTCCAAACGAGGCGATCTGAAGCCGGCCCTCGGCGTCGAAGCGCTCTTCGCCGAGCGACGTCTCGACGCGATCCGGCGCTTGGCGTGAGAACAGCGCGACACCGCTGTAGCCCTTGCGAGCGGCGCTGACGTAGTGGACGTGCCAGCCTGCCGGTGCCCGGAGATGTTCCGGCAGTTGCTCGGGCAGAGCGCGCACTTCCTGCAGCGCCACGATGTCGGCCCCGCAGCCCTCCAGCCACGTGGAGAAGCCCTTCTTCTCGCAGGCCCGGAGCCCGTTGACGTTCCACGACAGAATGTGCATCGCGGGAGTGTAGGGGCGACGGGTGCCAAGGAGGCACCCGCGCCGTACTGGCGGTACCATCCCGCGATCATGCGTATTTCCAAGATGCTGTTCGTCACCAAGAAGGAGGAGCCGGCCGACGCCGAGGTCCGCTCCCACGCCCTCATGGTCCGTGCTGGGTTCATTCAGCAGATCGCGGCCGGGATCTACGTCTACGGACCGCTGATGTGGCGCGTACTCCGCAAGGTTGAGGAGATCGTGCGCGAGGAGCACGACAAGGCCGGCTGCCAGGAGATGCTCATGCCCGCCCTGCAGCCGCGCGAGCTGTGGGAGGAAAGCGGTCGCTGGGAGCGCTACGTCAGCGAGAAGATCCTCTACCACTTCGAGGACGGCCGCGGCCGCGAGGTCTGCCTCGGACCGACGCACGAAGAGGTCATCACGAACTTCGTGAAGGGCAAGCTGAACTCCTACAAGCAGCTGCCCCAGACCCTCTACCAGATCCAGACGAAGTTCCGCGACGAGATGCGTCCGCGCTTCGGTCTCATGCGCGGCCGCGAGTTCGTCATGAAGGACGCCTATTCCTTCGACGCCGACGCCGAGGGCATGGCGGCGTCTTACGCGAAGATGCGCCAGGTCTACCGCAACATCTTCTCGCGCTGCGGCTTGCGCTTCACGCCGGTCGAGGCCGACGCCGGTGCGATCGGCGGCTCCGGCAGTGAAGAGTTCATGGTCGACGCGGAGACGGGTGAGGACGCCATCGCCGTCTGCCACGCCACGGGCTATGCCGCCAACACGGAGAAGGCGGTCAGCCGCATCGCCGCGCCGCCCGAGCCCGCGGCCGAAGTCGCGATGCACAAGGAGCCGACGCCCGGCGCCAAGTCGTGCGACGACCTCGTCGCGCTCTTCCCCGACCTGCCCGTCGAGCGCATGCTCAAGACGATCCTCTACCGCGCCACGTGGGCCGACCGCGAGCAGACCGTGGCGGTCATGTGCCGCGGCGACCGCGAGATCAACACGATCAAGGTGCTGAACCATCTGGACGCGCTCGCCGTCGATCTCGCCGACGAGAAGCTCGTCAAGCAGGCGACGGGCGCCAACGTGGGCTTCGCCGGGCCGATCGGACTCTCCGACGACGTGCTGTTGCTCGCCGACAGCTCGGTCGAGGGCGTGAAGGGCTTCCTCTGCGGCGGCAACGAGACCGACACGCACTACCTGGACGTCTGGTTCGGGCGCGATCTCGAGCAGCCGTTGACGAAGGACTTCGGCATGGTCCAGGCCGGCGACCAGACGGTCGACGGGGAGGGCACCATCGAAATCACGCGCGGCATCGAGGTCGGGCACATCTTCCAGCTCGGCACCAAGTACTCGGAGTCGATGGATTGCCGCTTCTCGGACGAGAACGGCAAGCTGCAGCCCTTCCAGATGGGCTGCTTTGGCATCGGCATCAGTCGCACCGCCGCATCGGCGGTCGAGCAGGGCCACGACGAGGGCGGTATGATCTGGCCGCTGCCGATCGCGCCGTACCACGTGATGCTGATCCAGATGCGCGCGGGCGACGAGGCCCAGGAGGCGCTCGGGCAGGAGCTGCACGACCAGCTGACCGCAGCGGGCATCGAGGTCCTGTGGGACGACCGCAAGATGGGCGCCGGTGGCAAGTTCAAGGACGCCGACCTCGTCGGCATCCCGCTGCGTGTCGTGGTCGGCCGCGACGCGGCCGATCGCAAGGTCGAGTGGAAGCCGCGCACCGGTGGCGAGACCGAGGTCATCGCGGCCGACGACGTCCTGGGTCGCATCCAGGCCGCCCTCGAAGAAGCCGGCTGCGCGTAGGAACGGGCCTCCGGCCCGTTCCGGGTAGGGGCGACCCTTGTGGTCGCCCGAACCGCCCTCGTACCCCGTGCGTCGCGGGTGTCGGGCGGCGCTTGCCCATGGGGTGTGCCCCTACGGGTAGGGGCGACCCTTGTGGTCGCCCTCTTGCACTCGCCCGGGTGCCAACGAAGAAGGGCGGCCACAAGGGCCGCCCCTACGTGGTAAGTCCCGACGTGGCAGGATGCGCTCGGGCGGGCACAAGGCCCGCCCCTACCGGCGTCCTGGGGGGCGCTCGCTCCGTGGTCGCCCTCTTGCTCTCGCCCGGGTGCCAACGAAGAAGGGCGGCCACAAGGGCCGCCCGTACAGGCGTCCTGGGGGCGCTCGCTCCGTGGGAGCCCCTAGTAATGCGGCGGCGGCTCGTTCACGTCCTCGTTGGGACCGGCCACGAGCTGCTCCTTGAGACGCGCGATCTCCTTCTGGAGTCGCTGGATCGTCCCCTGCTGCTCGACGGCGACGTCGTTCAGCTGCTCCAGCAGCTTCTCCTGATGCATCAGGCGCATCTCGAAGTCGATCAGCTTCTCGCTGGTTCTCTCGGCGTCATGCTCGCTCACGGCGTGCCACCTCCGTCTCAGCACGGCTCGAGGTCGGCCATGTCCGTCGGCGTCGCGGCGGTGGGGGGCGCGGGGACGCAGCAGCTCTGACCGCCGGCGGTCTCGAGCGGCATCGTGCCTTCGCGCATGCTCTCGGCTTCGGCGCTGTGGACCCAGAACTCCCACGCGTTGCCGTCGGGGTCGGTCGCCCACCACTTGTCGGCGACGGCGTAGCAGCAGGTCACCTGTTGCTCGACGCGGAGCTCGAGGCCAGCGGCCTCGGCACGCGTACGCCAGTCGACGAGCTCGTCGCCGTCGAACAACTCGACACCGAAGTGCTCGCCCGTAGGCGGCGCGACGTAGCCCGGGTTGCTCACCAACGCCAGATGCAGGGCCGGCTCGTCCAAGCGCCAGTTCGCGTAGTCGCCGCGCACCTTCGAAGGCCCCGCGCCGAACAGGCGCGTGTAGAACGCGATCGACCGGTCGAGGTCGTCGACATCGATGTTGACGTGCATGCGCGTGCGCATGCTCAGTCCTTCTCGGGCTGCATCGGGGGCTTCTCGGGGTTGTCCCAGAACTTCCGATGGCTTCCATCGCAGCGCGGCGAGTTGCCACTCGTCTTGCACGTGCACCAGGCGATGTTCATCGCGACGTCCTTCACGTCGACGATCTCAGGGCGGAACTCGGTGCCGCCGTGGCTGCCGTCGCAGAAGGGGGCGTTGGCGGTCTGGCCGCAGCAGCAGATGGCGTGCTTGCCGGGCTCGAGGTTGACGACGAGGGGTTTGGGGTCGGCCATGGGGGCTCCGTGGGACGCTCGGTTGAGGTGCTAGGTGGGACGCATCCAGCCCACGGCGTCCGATGCGTCGGAGCACCTCAGGGTTTCGCCGTCGCTCATGCGTTTGCCGTGGAACGTGCCGTCCTCGTTGCGCGTGAAGACGAAGGGTATGCCGCGCCGGTCGGCGTAGCGCATCTGCTGCCCGTGCTTCTTCGGCTGCGGGTAGACCTCGCTGGCGATGCCCGCCCGCCGGAGCGCTGCACTGAAGGCGAACGCCTCGGTCAGGTGCTCGTCGCCCGGATACGTGAGCATGGCCTCGGTCGTGCAGGTCGCTTCGCCGCCGCGCTCGAGGGCGTCGAGCGCGTCCATGAGACGCGTGATGCCCACCGTGAAGCCGACGCCGGGCATGTGCGACTTCGTGTAGAGGCCGGCCAGGTCGTCGTAGCGACCGCCGCCGCCGACGCTGCCGATGTCCGGCAGGTCGTCGAGCTGGGCTTCGACCACGATGCCGGTGTAGTAGTCGAGTCCGCGCGCGATGCTCGGGTCGATGCGCAGCGTGGCCGGGTCCTGCCCCGCGGCCTCGAACAGACGGCGTACCTGACGCAGGCTGTCGATGCCGGCGCGGCCGGCGTCCGTCTCGCCGACGAGGCCCTCGAGGGCCGCCAGCGTCGCTTCGTCGCTCTCGCCGGGCGTGCAGGCAGCGAGCACGCGATCGATCGCGGCGTCGTCGAGCCCGACGCCGCTCATCTCCTTGCGGACGGTCTCGTCCCCGAGCTTGTCGCGCTTGTCCAGCGCACGCAGGACAGGAGCGGCCTGGTCAGGCGCGCCGACGGCTTCGAGCAGGCCCGTGAGGATGCGCCGGTCGTTCACGCGCAGCGTGACCTTGCCGACGTCCAGCGCCGCGTAGACCGCCGCCATCACGATCATGGCTTCGGCGTCGGCCGCGACGCCGACCGGGCCGATCAGGTCCGCGTCGCACTGCAGGAACTCACGCGCGCGGCCGCGCTGCGGACGCTCGCCACGAAACGCCAGGCCGATGTGGAAGCGGCGGAAGGGAAAGACGAGCTTGCCCTCGTGCTGGGCGACGTAGCGCGCGAGCGGCACCGTCAGGTCGTTGCGCATCGCGACCTCGCGGCCACCCTTGTCGATGAACTCGAAGATCTCCTTGTCGATCTCGCCGCCGCCCTTGCCCTTGATGATCTCGGCGTACTCGAGGATCGGCGTGTCGATCGGGCCGTAGCCGTGCGCGCGGAAGACGTCCTCGACGACGCGCACGATGTCGGCGCGCCGGAGTGCCTGGTCGGGCATCAGGTCTCGGAACCCCTTGAGGGTCCGGGGCTGGATGAGGCTCATGTCGTCTCCGCGGACCGTCGGTCCTCGACTAGAGGCCGGCGGCGCGGGCGATCGTACCGTCCCTGACCAACGTCTTCACGCGCGGGAGGGCGTCCTTCCAGGGCGCATCCTTGGCCCGGAAGGGCACGGCGGTGCGGACAGCCTCCACCACGCGGGCCGCGCGGCGCCCGGGCTTCAGGTCGCGCAGGTCGATCGCCTGGGCGGCCGTCATCAGCTCGATGGCGAGAACGGACTCCACGAGATCCGCCACCTCGCCCGCGCGGCGAGCCGCGATGGGGGCCATGCTGACGTGATCCTCGATGTTGGCGCCCGTCGGGATCGAGTCGGCGCTGGCCGGGAAGCAGAGCCCCTTGCTCTCGGAGGTAAGCGCGGCTGCGACGTACTGCGGGATCATGAAGCCCGAGTGCAGGCCGGCATGCGGCGCGAGGTAGGGGGGCAGCCCCTCGTTCATGTGCGGATCGATCAGAGACGCCGTGCGCCGCTCGCTGATGCTGCCCAGCTCGTGGATGCAGAGCTTCATGTGATCGGCGGCGAGGGCGAGCGGCTGGCCGTGGAAGTTGCCGCCCGAGAGGATGTCGTCGTCGAAGACGAGCGGGTTGTCGGTGACGGCATCGATCTCACGTGCGAAGACGTCGCGCGCGAAGCCGATCCCGTCGATCGAAGCGCCGTGGACCTGGGCCGCGCAGCGGACGCCGTAGGCGTCCTGCGGTGCGACGCGCTTGCCGGGAATCGACTCGGTGGGGGCGTCCACCAGCTTGCTGCCGCGCAGGACGCTGCTGATGCGGAGCGCGCTCACCTGCTGGCCGGGTTGGCGTCGAATGGCGTGGATACGGGGATCGAAGGCCGGGGAACGCCCGGCGAGGGCCTCCATGGTCATGGCGGCGCACGCATCCGCCGTCCGCAACAGCACCTCGGCGTGCTCGAGGGCGCGCAGCGCGATCGCCAGCGTCACCTGCATGCCGTTCACCAGCGCCAGGCCTTCCTTGAAGGAGAGTTCGATCGGCGCGAGGCCGGCCCTTTTCAGCGCGGCCCTCGAGCTGAACGTGCGGCCACCGACGCGCACCTTGCCTTCGCCGATCAGGGGCAGCGCGAGGTGGCATAGTGGCGCGAGGTCGCCGCTCGCGCCCACGCTTCCGCGGCACGGCACGACGGCAAGGACGTCACGTTCGTAGAGCGCGATGAGGGAGTCCAGCGTCGAGCGGCGCATGCCGGAGTGGCCTTGGGCCAGCGCGTGGATGCGGAGCAGGAGCGCCAGCCGCACGGTCTCGTCCGGCAGGGGCGGGCCTTCGCCGAAGGCGTGGCTCACCAGCAAGTTGCGCTGGAGCGCCGGCGCGTCCGCCTCGTCGATCGGGTTCACGGCGTTGCTGCCGAAGCCCGTCGTGACGCCGTAGACCCACTCGCCGTCCGTCACGGCCTTGCGGATCCGCCTGGCCGACGCCGTGATGCGCCCCGCCGCGCCGCGCGCGAGCTTGAGCCCATGAGGGCCGCCGGCGCCCGCGAGCGCGCGCTCCACGCTCATGCGGTCACCGATGGTGAGAGATCGTCCCTGGCTGGTTCCGGTCACGTGCGTTCTTCCGATCGTGATCGCCTAGTTCGGCGGTCCGGGGTCGGCCGCGACGAGGAAGCTCAGTTCCTTGCGGAACCACTCCATGTCCACGACCCCGGAGATGCGCACCGACTCGACGATGATGATGCCGCTGTTCGTGAAGAGACCGACGCGGGCGGAGCCCATGGTGCTGCCGTCGTCGCCCTTCACCTTGCCTTCCAGGTTGACGCCGTCCGTCTTGCCCTGGAACGAGCCTTGGGCTGAGTCCTTCGAGCGTGAGAGCTCCACCTTGAGCTTGTCGCCGCCCTTCAGCTTCACGCTGCCGCGCTCGGCGATCTTGATGAAGCCGTGCGCGTCCTTGTCGGCGGCGCTCCAGACGCCTTGGCCGATGTACCAGAGCAGGTGGCCCTTGTTGACCGTCGCCGCTGCGCCCTTCTTCAGCTTGAACTGCGTGTTCGCGATGTTGAAGAGGATCGCGCGGAAGTCATCGGACTCCTCGACGGCGATCATGCCGAAGTCGTGAGGCATCTGCACGTGGACCGTGGCTTCGATGCGCACGTCGGGCAGGAAGACCAGCCGGTGGAAGAGGCCCGTCGCCCGCTCCATGACCACGGAGCCGCGCTTCCACTTGGCCTTGACCTCCATCGCACTCGAGAACGGCTGCTCGACCGTGAAGTCCTGCTCGAAGACGCGCTGGTCGTTGAAGTGGTACTCCATCTCCAGGCGGCCGCGCTTCTTCTTCTCGACGGGCACATGCAGCAGGCCCTCGGGACCGAGCGCGCCGACCTTGGCGGCGTAGCGCCCGGCCATGATCTTGTCCTTGTGCGTGCGGTAGAAGGCGGTGTTGCCGTACTGCTGGATGAGCACTGTGTAGCCCTGGAGCGCCTCGGCGTACTTGGCCTCCTTGAGGTCGCCGAAGGCAACGCCCCAGGCGTCGCGGCACTGCATGTCCTTGGGGTCGGGCATCTGGTTGCCGTCGCCCTTCTTCTTCGGCGGCGGCTCGTCGCCTCCGGGCAGCGGAGGCAGGCTCGGGTCGCCCTTGTTGCCGCCGCCATTGTTGGGGCCATTGTTGGGGCCATTGTTGCGCGGCGGACGCGGACCGCGGCCTTTCTGTTCGGCGCCGATGGCCATCATGCGGGCCACGCAGCGCTCGATGAGCACGATGACCTCAGCGGTCATGTCCGCCGGGTACTCGTGACTCACGCCGATGAGCAGGCGATGGGCCTCGCGTGGCTGGGGCGTGATCAGCGGTCCGACCCTCGCGAGCAGCTGATCCAGCGAGGCGCGGGCCTGCGTGCGCAGGGCGCGCTTCTGGGCGTCGAGGCCTTCCGCCGCCGCGGTCGTGCCGAAGCGGGCCTCGAACGTGCGGATCTCGGCGAGGGCGCGTGCGTACTGCTGCGCCGCAGCCAGACTCGCAACCTTCGTGTCGAGCCGCTTGCGCTGCTTGGCGCTGGCGGCTTGCAGCAACTCGCGGATGCGTTCGGCCGCGCTCTCCGCTTCGGCCGTGCCCGCGTGACGCCGCTGGAAGGAGCGGTAGCGCGCGAGCAGGCTCTCGTGCTTGTGAGGCGTACGGAGCAGCTCCGAGTTGAGGTCCATCAGTTCGCGCAGCGCGCGGCCCGGCTCGGCGACCTTCGGGTCCTCGAGCTCGGGGAGACGGTTCTGGCTGATCTTCGAGCCCTGGATCGCCTTCAGGTGGTTCACCGCGCGGTAGGTGGCGGCCAACAGCAGGGCCAAGCCCGTGAGCGTGATGATTGCGATCATCGGGTTGCGCTTGACCGGCTGCGACTCGCGTCGGCGCCCGGCGGGGCGCTCACGCTCTTCGATGGCGGCCGGCGCAGCGGCGGGTGCGCGCAGGAGGCCGCGCTCGGTGCGGAAGAGAGCGACCTGGTCGCCAATGCGGATCCGGTCGCCGTCCTCGAGGCCCTTCTCGGTGAGATCCTCGCCGTTGATCTGGGGTGCCGACTCGCCGGGCAGGGGCCTCGCGACGTAGCCGCCTTCCTTCTTGGTGAGGGCCACGCTGGCGCCCTTGAAGGGGGTCGGGTTCGCGCGCAGCCCGCCCTTTCGACCCGGGCCCAGGAATACAGCGTCCTCGAGAACGTCGTATTCCAAGAGGCCCAAGGGCGAGGGCAACATCAGATGCGCGTGCGGCCGAGGCGGCATATGCTGGCTTTCGTCTCCCGGCGGGTAGCGGGCATCCTACGCGGCCCACCAAGGCGAGGAAACGATGGCAGAAGACACGACCGAAACCAGCGCGTCGGCAAGCCCTTCCGAGGGGACCCCGGCCGAGGCGACGTCTGCGAAGGGCGGCCCCGCCTGGCTGCCCTGGCTCGCGTGGGGCTGGGTCGCGCTGCTGGTCCTCTGCGCCGTGGCGGAACTCAGCGGCTGGGACGACTTGCGCCTGGCGCTCGATTTCCAGCGCCACTTCCGGTAGCCGGCGCCGCCCCGCGCGCGAGGGGTGTGTGTGATCCGCCACCTCCCGGCCGGCCTGCTCGATCTCTGCTTCCCGCCCAGGTGCCTTGCCTGCGGCGGGGGCGTAGGGGAGGACCGGAGGGGGCGGTACGGGCCCTCCCTGTGCGGGCCCTGCCTGTGCGGTGCGTGCCTGCGCGAGCTGCCGCCGACGGTCCTCCGCTGCCAGGCCTGCGCGCGGCACGTGGGTCCCTTCGAACGGGGGCGTTCTCCCGAGAAGGCGTGGGCTCCCGAGAAGGCGTGGGCTCCCAAGAAGGCGTGGGCTCCCGAGACGGCGTGGGCTCCCGAAAAGGCGTGGGCTCCCGAAAAGGCGTGGGGCTGCCGACGCTGCACGGGATCCGACGCCGAGCGGGACGCCCTCCGGGCCGCAGGCGGCACAATCTCCAGGCGTCGCCGGGCCATCCGCGGGGTCGTGGCGGCGTGGTCCTACGCCGGTCCGGCCCGCGCCCTCGTTCTAGGACTGAAGTTCCGCCACCGGCTCACCGCGGCGGCACCGCTGGCCGCCGCTCTCGGGGAGGCCCTGCTGCGGGCAGGGGTGCCTGGCGATCTCGTCGTGCCAGTGCCGCTCTCGCGCCGCCGGCGGCTTGCCCGCGGCTACGACCAAGCGCTGTTGCTCGCGAGGCCCTTGGCGCGAGGCCTCGGGCTCGAGCTCCGTCCGCGTGCGCTCCGTCGCCTCCGGCATGCCCCACCGCAGTCGGGTCGGACACGCTCCGAGCGCGCGCGCGGCCTGCGTGGTGCGTTCCGGGCCCGGCCGGAGCAGGTGGGCGAGCGCTGCGTGATCCTCGTGGACGACGTGCTGACCTCCGGCGCCACGGCGCGGGCCTGCGCGCTGGCCTTGCGACGGGCGGGGGCGAACGCCGTCACGGTCGCCGTGGCATGCCGGGCCGAACGCCGGGGTCCGGCGTAGATTCTGACGCATGCAGGAGCAGGCCCCCGTCACCGAGATCAGCGCGCGCTTCGTCGACGAGTTCATCGCCCGCGAGGTGGCGGATGCCCTGAACACGTGGTTCCGCTGGATCGTGCAGGGCTCCGAAGATCCGATGCCGGAGTTCTTCGAGTCGCTTGGCGTCGACAGCGGCGACTACGCGTGGAGCTTGGGCGAGGACGTCGACTGGGAGCTCGGTCCGCACGCGCGCGCGGTGGGGCCTGACATCCGCATCTCGCTCCAGACGCAGGACACGCATCTGCACATCGGCGGCCTGCTCCGCCGCCTCGGCGCAACCGCCGCCCGCATGACGCGCGACGACGAACAGTAGGGCCTCCCACGATCCCGTGACACCCGCTACCTCGCCGTGACGCGGGCGACCGACCGCTGGCCCTCGCAAGCCCGGAACGGCGCTTGCGAGGTTCTCCACCCATCGGGTGGAGGCTCCATTGCACCGTCGCGCGCTCATCGCAATCATCATGCTCCTCACCACCTGGGGAACTGCATACGCCGGGGACAAGCACCCCGCGCCTGGGCAGGATCAGACCCTCCGCCTGCTGCGCTCGTCCGACTCGCGCGACATCGCCTGGGGTGCGTGGCTGGCCGGAGAGCACAAGCCGGACGGCGCCGCCGCGATGGTCGTGCAGTGCCTGGAGGCTTCCACGAAGCCGAAGGGCCCGAAGGTGCATTGGCTTGCACGGGCGAACCTCGTCGACGCCGCGATCCGTCTACGCGCCCGTCCCTCGCACGCCGCGCTCGTGGCGCTGTCCGGCTCGCACACGGCGGCGGCGACCGTGTTGGCGATCCGGGACGCACGCACGGCGCACCAGTCGCTGCTCGCGATGTTCGATCGCTACGACGGCAGATCGCCATGGAACGCCCGCGCCTGGCTGGCCCTGGGCAATCACATGCAGGCCCGGAAGACGCCCGGCTTCGGGATGCGCGCGCTGGCGGGCCTGAAGTTCACGAGGCGCGTGCACGTGTGGGACCGCTACGGTCCGTACCCGGAGTACCGCGGGCCGAGTGGGGCCATCCCCGGCGACGGCACGATCCGCGTGCCTAAGGGCTATCCGCCGATCGCGATGTACGGCTTGACCCTCACGGCCGGCACGCGCACCAGCGTGCTCGCGGGGGGGACACGCCCCGTCCATACCTACCGCAACGTCTGGACCAAGAAGGGCATCGGGTTCGGCACGGTCGGTCAACCCAACCGCGTCGACTGCCGCCTCGAGTGGATCACCGGGTGGTTGGACGAGCCGCGCGTGCCGGTGCGGCCGCGCGTCGTGGCGCCGCCGCGTACGGGCGTCATCGACGTTCGACTCACGGGACGGCAGCCGTGGGTGCGCGAGGTCACGGCGATCCAGAAGGCGCTGTACGAACACTACTGGAGCGTCGTGCGCGAGCTGATGCGGCGCGGGCTGCTGCGTGAGATCGAGGCGGTGCGACTGCTTCCCTCGTTCGAGTTCCAGGTCGTCGACGAGCGCAAGCTCAAGCGCAAGCCGCTGCCCGCCTTCCCCGAACTCAAGCCGCGGAACCCGTGGCGCGAGCGGCGTCGCAAGCGCAGGTAGTCATGGGCTGCAGGCGGGCGGGCAGCAGCGCTGCTTCTGCGTCAGCCGCAGTGCTGCGCCGGCGCGGTCGTAGTACGCTCATGGCATGAGTCGGGATCGGTCCAAGCGCGAAAGCTCCAGGCGAGGGCGGTCACCGCGGCACAGGATCCACCGGCAGAAGATCCAGGAGGATCAGACGCTGGACGCCGGCGTCCGACGCGTGGCGGAGCTGCGCTTGGCGGGTACGTCATGGACGCGCGTGAGGAGCGCACTCTTCGAAGAGGGCCATAGCGCGGACAGCGCGAGACGGGCGGTGTCCGGCTACGAGGCCGTGGCGGCGGCGCATCACCAGAGGGCGCGCGCCAGGGAGCGCGTGCGAAACCGTGTCATCGGCATGGGCATGGCTTTGCTTGGCATCGCCCTGACGCTGCTACTCCTCATCGGAACCGACGGCGCCATGATCGCGTGGGCCCCGACCATCCTCCTCATCGGGGCGGGCATCGCTGTGCTCATCGAGCCCGATCTTCTGGGTGAGATCGGAGATCTCTTCCGGTAGGAGCGAAGGTGAGGGGTCACGCGTTTTCCACCGTGGCTTGTGACACTGTCATCCGAGGGTACGAAAAGCGCCTGACCCCATTCCCCCGTGTCCACGGCCGCATGGCGTCGTCCCGCGGCAGGAGGCTCGTGGGCGGATACACGATCCGCCCCTACGGCAGCATGGGGTGCGGTTGCCGCTCGCGCGAGTGGGCGGCCCTACGGGGTGCTGATCTGGACGGTCGCACCCTGGGCGGCGAGGCGCGCGCGGGTGATGCGCACCGCGTCTTCCGAGACATCCGCCGCGATCCACGAGCGGCCGGTGCGCGCCGCGACGGCCGCCGTCGTGCCGCTGCCGCAGCAGAGGTCGACAACGAGACCACCGGGCGGGCAGGAACTGGTCACGATGCGCTCGAGCAGCGCTTCGGGCTTCTGGGTTGGGTAGCCGACGCGTTCGCGCGCCATGTTGTTGAGCGCGGGGATGTCCCACCAGTCGGGCGCCTTCTTGGTCTGGCCGGCCATGCGCTGCGAGGTCGCGGGGATGCGCGTCGCCTCGAACCATTGCTGGCCCGGCTCGCGCGCGTACCAAAGCAATGTGTCGTGCTTGCGCGGCCAGCGCCTCGGCGAGCTGCCGCCCAGACCGTAGAGCCAGACGATCTCGTTGAGGAAGGCGTCGTAGCCAAACAGCCCGTCGAGCATCACCTTGGCGTAGTGCACCGCGTGCCAGTCGAGGTGCACGTACATGCTGCCGGTAGGGGAGAGCAACTCCCGCAGCGCTGCGCAGCGCGCCTCGAGCCAACCGAGGTAGTCGTCCAGCCCGCCGCGCCACTGATCCGAGAAGGACGGCGCCGCGTCCGCGCTCTCGCCCGGCCCGACATGGCGCCGTCCCGTGAAGAAGGGCGGATCGAGGTAGACGAGGTCGACGGAGCCCGGCTCCAGACGCTTGGCCACGTCGAGGCACTCGCCGAGCAGGAGCTCGCCGCGCGCAGGGAGGGCCGGATCGGGTTCGCGTACCACACGCCCAGCATCCTCCGAGCCTCGGACACCAGCCCGCCGAGGCCTGCGGCTACTTGAAGGGGTTGGGTAGCTTCGGGAGCTTGGGCTTGGGGAGCTTCGGAAGCTTGGGCAGCTTCGGCGTGGGGAGCTTGGGGAGCTTCTTCTTGATCTTGTCGAGCAAGGACTTGCCGTTGCCCTTGCCGGGGATCGGCACGAAGGCCGACGGGTCCACCGTAGGGCTGACCTTCGGATCGTCGAGCGTGCCGGCGATCGTCATGGGGATCGCGCCGCCCGGGAGCTTGTCCTCCAAGCGCTTGCCGGCGCTGCCCTGGAGCGCGACCTTGCTTCGAAGGTCGAGCGCGCGGTTGAAGCCGACCTTGCCCGTCATGTCGATGATGACGCGCGGGCCCGTGAGCTTCGTCTGCTTCACGTCGACGACGCGGTTCGCGACCGTGAACTCGCTGAGCAGCGTGGAGAAGCCCACGGCCTTGGCGAGCTCCGTCAGCACCAGGCTCGCCTCGGGCGCCACGAACTTGAGCGCCGTGACCAGCTTGCCGAGCTTGCTGTCGCCGCCCTTGCCGCCCCCGAAGAGCGTGGACTGCTTGACCTCGCCCTGCTCCATCTTGATCGTGCCGCTGCCGGTCAGGTCGTTGGCCATCGCGTCGCCCTGCAGCGCGGAGGAGGCGCCGTGGAGATCGGCATCGAGACGTCCCGAGAGCACGGGCATCTTCGCGTCCGCCGGCAGGATCGCCGGCAGCACGTAGGCCAGGTAGCCGCCCACGCCGTCGCCCACGACGAGCGTCGAGGTGTCGACGCCTGCAAGCTTCACGTCCGACGTCCACGCGATCGCCGGTTGGCCCAGCGTGGTGTGGATGTCGATCTCGGCCGTGCCGCCGTTGATGCCGGCGTCGAAGCGTGCGCTCAGCGGCGAACTCGCGTCGGCGCGTGAGGCCTTGAGGCGCGCATTCTTGATGTCGAGGCCCGACGTGGACCAGGTGCCAAACACCAGGTCGGCCGTCGTGAACAGGGCGGTGCCGTGGTCGGCGGGGGAGCCCGTGACGGTGACGCTGCCCGCAATCTGGCCGCTGCCCTTCAGATCCTCGTAGCCCTCGCCGAGCAGGGCGGCAAGCGTCGGGGCGAGCACGGCCGCGTCGCCGCCCACCTTCACGTGCACGTCGGCATCGGCGTCGGGCTCGGCCACGAAGCTCGAGCCGCTCAGTTCGAGACGCAGGCCCGCGGCGTCCAGGGTGAGGTCGCGCGCTTCGTGCTTGCCTCCCGGACCTGCGATGTGCACGTCGGAGCGCAAGGTGACGCGCTTCTCCTGGATCGGCACGGCGCCGGGCCGGGCCAGCACGTACAGGTCGTTGGCCTGCGTCGTGCCAACCATGTGGTGGCCGTCGCCGTCGCCGCGGATGCGCAGGTCGGCGCGCACGCGGCCGCCGAGCATCCCGCGCGGATCCATGTCCATGAGCCCGCCGAGCCACGGGCGCGCCTGCGTGAGATCCACCGTGAGCTGCATCTCGCCCTGGCGGAAGGCGGTGGTCATGGTGCCGGCCGCCGGGCCGTCCTCGACCCTCACGTCGTTGAAGCTCGCGCTGCCCGAGCCACGGAGGCCCATGCCGCGCAGGTCCGAGAGGGTCACCTGCGACGCGCCGGCCTTGCGGGTCGAGACCAGCAGCGCATCGAAGGAGGCGGGCGTTGCCACGGGGCTCCACGACCGCGGGAATGTGATGTCCCGGGCGCGCACCTTGGTGGTGAACCGCATGTCGTCTGTCGTGCCCTTGCCCGTGCTGTCGAAGTGCAGCGTGCCGCCGATGCGCTCCCCCGGCTCGAGCCCCAGGCTCTCTGCCAGCAGGCGGGAGAGGCTGCCCAACTGCACGCGCAGGTTGAAGTCACCGTCCACCGCGTACGCGCTGCCCGGGCCGTAGGTAAAGCGCACGCCCTTGCTGGGATCGCTCGACGTCAGTCGCGCGAGCGAGGAGTCGAGCATCGTGAGACGCAGGGTCACGGCGCCGTCCTCGAGCTCCTCCATGCGGAAGGCCGCGACCAAGCGCGGCTCCTCGTAGCCGGCCGGAGCGATCTCGGACGGGCGCAGCTTCAGGTTCTCGATCAGGATGCCGGCGCCGACGTCCTTGCGGTCGGAGCCGCTGCCCGTCACCGTCGCGGTGAGCGAGCCGCCGGCGAGCGGTTCCAGCGCGGGCACCAAGCCGCGGAACGATCCGAGACGCCCCAGGTCGATGCGCGCCTCGATGCTGCCCATGAACCGGCCGCCGGCGCCGGGCTCGATGCGCACGGCCTCCTTCACGGCGATCGTCATGATGTTGCCGCCCTGCAGCGTGCCCGAGCCGATGCGAATGCGATCGCCGTCGGGGTTGAAGCGCACGCTCGTGTTCAGCGCCATCGCGGGCTCGCGTACGATCTCCTCGCGCCCATCGACCACCCGCCGGAGGCGCAGATCACCGACCTCGGCCGTGATGTTGGCTTCGGTGTCGTCGTTGACCGCGCGCAGCTGCACCTTGCTCTCGATGCGGCGAACCGTGAAGTGTGTGCCGTCGGCGCCCGTCGCGCCCAAGGCGTCGACGAGCGTCGTGAGTTCGCCGGAGATCGTCCGATTCGGATGCAGGGTCCCTCGGCCGTTCATCTCGACCGTGCCGGTGAGATCCGCGACGTCGAGCGTGTCCTCTGCCATGCGTGCGAGACGGCTGAGCTTCAGCGGCGGCACCGTGACCTTGAAGATGCCGGTCTCGTTCGCGTCCATGGTCAGGAGCAGCTTGATGCGCGCATCGCCGCCGCCCTTGCCGGCGCCCTCGGCGAGCGCTTCCATGTCGAGGTTCTTCGTGCCGTTCGGCTTCACGCTCGCGGTGAACTGGATATCGCGTAGCGCGTTCGCGGCCTTGCCGTCCGCGTCGAGCGCCTCGACCGTGCCGCCGACGAGGACGATGTTGAGGTCCATGTCGGCCGCGCTGCTGCTTGTGCTGTCGCTCGCGGGCGGGGTTCTGCCTGACGTCGAGGGTTGGCTGCCGAGGTCCTTGGCGTTGCTCGTGCCGGCGGCGTTGCGGCGCAGCGTCACGTGCGGCTGCACCACGCGGAGGCGCGCGGCGATCTTTCCGCTCACCAGGCCGAGCACGTCGAGGTCGGCGTGGACCTTGTGGATCTTCGCCAGCGGGCCGTCGAATCCTTCCGGGCTGTGGATCGTGACGTCGCGAACGTCGACGCCCTTGAACCAGAACGCCGAGATGCTGCCGATCTCGACCTTGCGGCCGAGCGCCTCCCCGACGGACGCGGCGATCTTGTTCCGCACGGGGCTCAGGCCGACCAGGAGGGGCGCGAGCAGGACGATCAGGAACAGGATCCCGAACGACCAGAACAGGCGCCGCCGCCAGCGCCCGCGGCGGCGCGGCGTGGGGGGCTTGGTGGGTGCGGGCGTAGCGGCAGCGTCAGCTGACATGGTGATCTCCGTGCCAAGCCATTCTGACCCACCGCGCGGGACCTGCCAGCGCTCCGCTCCTAGCGCGCTTCGATTCGCCGCTCGAGCAGCCGGAGACCCCAGACGGCCGCGGCGCCGAGCGCGGCGAACAACAGGACCCAGGCGAGCTGATCGCCCACGCCGACGTTCGCCATGCGGCCCAGGTCGTGGTCCTTGAGGTCGTAGTGGCTCTTCCAGGGCCACAGCGCGGGCAGGGAGCCCGCCATCAATCCCGTGAGCACGGCCATGGTCGGATCGTGCCGCGTGCGCAGCAGGCGCCGCAGCAGGGGTACGAAGAGGATCAGGCCCAGGGCGACGCCGCCGAAGAAGACGCCGAGCTTCGCGAAGTCCGCGTCGTGCACGGCGCCGGCGACGGTCGTGTACTGGCCGAGCACCAGGAGCAGCAACGAACCGCTGATGCCCGGTAGCAGCATCACCGAGATCGCCAGCGCGCCGCCGTAGAGCAGCATCCAGGTCTGGGGCTCGGTCCGGGCGTGGTCGAGCTGCACGCCCCAGGCGACGACGCCGCACGCCACGAGGGCGAGGATCCAGCACGTGGGCGTGACGTTGCGGATGCGACGCCAGGGTTCGGGCAAGCTGAAGATGACGAGGCCGAGGAAGAACGCATAGCAGAGCGGCGCGGTGTCCTCACGGCGCAGCAGGCCCTTGACCTCGGACGGACCGACGAGCACGCGCGTGCCGACGAAGTACGCGACGCCGACGCCGAGCATGAGCGGTAGGAGGAACTGCAGCGCGGCGCGCAGGCGCCCACGCCCCTCCGGGGAGCGCACGTGCACCGGCAGGCGCAACATCGTGCCGATGGCATCGATGAGCCGTTGGTAGATGCCGACGACGAGCGCGATCGTGCCGCCGGAGACGCCCGGCACCGAGTCCGCGGCGCCCATGAGCAGGCCGGACGAGATGGAGAGGGGCCACGGCAGCGGCTTCTCCGGCGGGCGCGGCGTGTCGGTCATGCGGATCTCGTACCACGGCGGCGCCCTCCGGCGCCGTGGATTGGCGGCGCCGGGATCTGGGACGCCTGCGCTACACTCTGCCCATGTGCAGCTCCGAGCGCCGCCGGGCCGAACGACATCCCGTGGACATCCCCGGGGAGTTGTTCCTGTCTGATGCCCGCCGCGTGCCCGTGCGCATCAAGAACCTCGGCCGCCTGGGCGCCCTCGTGCAGATCACGGATCTCGAGGAGCCGGTCTTGGAGGGCGAGCGCGCCGTCCTGGACCACCCGGTCGTGGATGAGCAGGAGCATGCGACCGAGGACCGCGCGCGGACGGCGTGTGCGGTCGTGCGTGTGGAGCTCGACTTCGAGGCGGACGGCATCCGGCGGGAGCTGGCCGTGTACTTCGATGACGGGGCGAGGCCTGAGGGGTACAGCGGGTAGCCGTCGCCGCCGTGGTCGGCCACGTTGACCTCCACGTTGACCTCCACGTTGACCTTTCACTTCCCCGGGTTGGCACATGCACTTGGGGCGTCGTGGGCGGCCAACCGCTCCGGCTGCGCCGTCGCTCGGGCTAGGGCTAGGGAGAAGGCGCCGCGCTGCTCGGGCGCATGTCGACAAGCCGGAACTCAGCCGTACGCGTGCCGCGCCACTCGTTGATCACCGGCGTGACCGCCAGGTCCAACGGCTCGCCGGCCGACGCCATGTCGAACATCGAAGCCTGACGGAAGCCCACCACACGGATCGCACCCTGCTCCTGCTTCAACGCGAACGAGAGGTGCGCCGACGTCGCACCCATCAACCGCGGCTTGCCCGCCACCTTCGCGCCGCGCACGACAAACAGCGGCTCGGGGTTGTCCTTGCCGAACGGGGCCATGCGCCGCACCGCGTAGATCGTGTCCAGATCCCACTCGTCCACGAGGGAGTCCGCATCGATCTCGAGCATGCGCGTCGGCGCCGCACCCTCGCGCTGACGCGTGACCGCGTCCTCGAAGGCCGACCGGAAGGCCGGCGCCTTCTCGATCTTGATGTCCATGCCGGCCGCCATGGCGTGCCCGCCGTAGCTCTCGAGATGGTCCGAGGCCTCGCCCAGCGCCATGTGGACGTTGACGGCTGCCGGCGTGCGGCACGAGCCACGTCCACGACCGTCCGTGAAGCCGATGACCGCGGCCGGGCGCTGGTACTTGTCGACCATGCGCGCGGCGACGATCCCGACAACACCGACATGCCAGCCCTCGCCCCACAGCACGAGTGCGCTCCGGTCATGCTCCCGCAGGAGCGCGTCGGCCTGCTCGTCGGCCTCGGCCAGCACGCCTTTCTCGACCATCTGCCGCTCCTTGTTGGCCTCGTCGAGCTGCCGCGCGATGTCCTTGCAGCGGACCGGGTCCTCCAGCGTCAGCAGATCGATCACGAGCTCCGGCCGACAAAGCCGACCGGCGGCGTTGAGCCGCGGGCCGATCTTGAAACCCACATCCTCGGTCGTGAGCGGCAGCGCGCCGAGCTGGCAGGCTTCCAGCAAGGCCTGGATGCCGGGATGCGGCGAACGGCGCAGCGCCGCGAGTCCGGTCGCAACGAGCACGCGGTTCTCACCGACGAGCGGCACGACGTCGCACACCGTCGCGAGCGCCACGAGGCCCATGGCGTCACGCAGGAATGCCTTGAGCTTGCCGGGGTCCACGCGGCCGCGCACGCGATCGGCGACGGCCCACGCGAGCTTGAACCCGAGACCGCAACCGCACAGGTTCCGGGCGTCGGCGCTGCCGCCGGGCATCTGGGGGTTCACCATCGCGTAGGCGGGAGGCAGCTCGCCGCCAGGCAGGTGGTGGTCGGTGACGATCACGTCCATGCCCAGCTCGACCGCGCGCTGGATCGGCTCGAGCGCGGTGCTCCCGTTGTCGACCGTGACCGCGACCGTGACGCCGGACTCTGCCAGCCGCTCGATGGCGCGGACGCTGAGGCCGTAGCCATCCTTCATGCGGTCCGGGATCGACCACGTGACATCGGCTCCGGCCATCTGGAAGAAACGCACGAGCAACGCCGTGCCCGTCATGCCGTCCACGTCGTAGTCACCGCAGATCGCGATGCGCTCGCCGGCTTGAAGTGCCCGCGCCAGTCGCTCCGTCGCCTTGTCGAGATCAGGCAAACCCTCGGGAGGGGAGAGGTCGGCCAATCTCGGACTCAGGAAACGTCTGGCGCGGGGCTCGGAACGGATGTCTCGCAGCCACAGGAGGCGCGCCACCAGGGGCGGCACCCCCAAGGTGCGTGCGAGGTCCGGAATGTCTGTCTCCAGCGCATCGGGCTCGATGGGCCGCAGGGCCCAGGTGGTGTCGGGAACGCGCACGGATCCTCCGGTCGCACCCCAGCTCTGCGGACTCGACCCCAGTGGTGGACTTGTAGCCGATCGTGCAGGGGCGCAAGGCCCCGACCCGCTCGGCGCGAAAGCACGTGCCCCGCCCGAAGGCGCGTCCACGCAGCAGGCAGGTAGGATGCTGCCCGCCTTACGGCGACAACACTAGCCAGCCCCACCGACGGCGCGCAGAGGCCCATGACCAGCACATCCACGCACGTCCGCCGCCTGATCCTGGGCACCGCCGGCCACATCGACCACGGCAAGACCTCGCTCGTGAAGCGCCTGACCGGGACCTGGACCGACACGCTCCCCGAGGAGCAAGAGCGCGGCATGACGATCGACGTCGGCTACGCGGAGTTCGCCCTCGCGGACGGGACGGAAGTCGGTCTCCTGGACGTCCCCGGGCACGAGCGCCTGGTGCGGACCATGGTCGCCGCCGCAACCGCGATGGACCTCGCCCTGCTCGTCGTGGCCGCCGACGACGGCCCCATGCCCCAGACGCGCGAGCACGTCGAGATCCTCGACGTGCTCGGCATCAAGCGGCTCGTGGTCGCGCTCACCAAGGTCGACCTCGCCGACGAGGAGATGGTCTTCATCGCCGAAGAGGAGATCGCAGAGATGCTCGCGCCGACCGGCATGGCCGGCGCGCAGATCGTGCGCGTGTCCTCGGAGACGGGGGATGGGTTCGACGACCTACGCGCAGCGCTCGGCGCGACGATCCCGCCGCCGCGCGGCGAGGTCGACGATCCCTTCATCTTCCGCATGTCCGTACTGCGGCGCTTCCTCGTTCCCGGCCGCGGCGCCGTGCTCACAGGCATCCCGATGAGCGGCAGCATCGCGGTGGGAGATCGCGTCGACGTGCTGCCCGAGACGTGGAGCGGCAAGGTGCGCGGCGTCCAGGTGCATCATCGCGACGCCGAGGTCGCCCGTCGCGGTCACCGGGCTGCGCTCGCGCTGAGCGACGTGCAAGCCGACAAGGTGAAGCGCGGCATGGTCATCGCGACGGCCGGCGTGCTGCGTCCCGTCGAGCGCCTCGCCGCCCATGTGCGCATTCTCGGTGGCGCCCGCAAGCCGTTGAACCACGGTGATCGCGCACGCCTCCACATCGGCTCGGATCAGGCCGTCGTGCGCGTGCACTTGCCCGGCCGCAAGCCGATCCGACCCGGCACGAGCGATGTCGTGGAGCTCGAGTCGGCGACGCCGCTCATCGCAGCCCCCGGCGACAAGCTGGTGCTCCGGGCCGAGAACGCCTCGGCCACGCTCGGCGGCGGCTACGTGATCGAGGTGCTGGAGTCGCGCCTGAGGCGTCGCCAAGGCATCGTCGATGCGCTCCTCGAGCGGGCGAAGCATCTCGATGACCCTCTCGCCCTCGTACGCGGCTGCCTCGTCGCGGCCGGGGACCGCGGGACGACCCCGGCTGACATCGCCGCGCATACCGCGCTCCGGCCCGATGTCCTGCCCGACTTGATCGAACAGCTAGCCAAGGCGCGCGAGGCCGTGGCCGTCGGGCGCGGCGGGGGGCGCTGGGTCCATGGGCCGGCGTTCGACAAGGTCGCGCGGCGCCTCGACGAGGACGTGCAGAAGCTGCACGAGAAGGACGTGGCCGTCGCCGAGCTCTCGCTGGCCGCCGTGCGCGCCGCGGCGGGGCGCATGGAGCCGGCCGTCGTCGAGCAGGCGATCATGCATCTCGTCAGCAAGGGACGTCTCGTGCGCACGCCGGCGGGCGGTGTCCATCACCGGGACCACTCCTCGGAGCTGCCCGCCAAGGACAAGGAACGCTGCGAGAGGGTGAGCGCCATGCTGCGCACCGCCGGCCCCAAGCCGCCGGCGCTCGAGGACATCGAGGCCGAGATCGGACTGACCACACCCGAGACGCTGCGCGCGCTGAAGCTGCTCGAGTCCCGGGGGCGCGCATTCAAGACCGAGACCCACTGGTTCGACGGTGCATTCGTCGAGGGGGCGAAGGCCCGGATCCGCGAGCACGCCAGCCAGCACGGAGGGTTCAAGCCCGCGGACGTCCGCGATCTGATCGGCACCACACGCAAGTGGCTCATCCCGCTGCTCGAAGCCCTGGACAAGTCGGGCTTCTCCCGTCGCTCCGGGGACCAGCGCGTCGTTCGCGATTCTTGACGTTCGGGCACCGAATCCGTGGAGAGGCGCCGAGCAGGGCTACGATGACCCCATGCGCTCCTTGTCCGTCCCCGTGCTCCTTGCGGCCCTCCTGATTCTTGCGGCCCTCGCTGTAGCCCTGGCGCCGGGCTACGCCAGCGCAGAGGAGGGCGACGGCCCAGCCGCCGGCGCACCCGAGAAGGCGGACCCCAAGAAGGCGGCGCCCGCCGAAGCGCCGAAGCTGGAGGACGACGTCGTCATCCTGCACAACGACTCGATCTGGAAGGGGCGCATCATCTCGGAGAACGAGAAGAGCGTCATCCTCGAGACCACGAGCAAGGGCGGCGGCGTCGGCCGCTACACCTTCCCGCGTGCGGACGTGAAGCAGATCCGCCGCGCCGAGAACATCGATCGAGCGGCCGGTGGTGGTCCGCATGCGTTGCGCGACGAGTGGTTCCTGCTGCGTCGCGGCGGCCGCATCGTCGGCACACGCCGCGTCGAGCTGTGGAGCGTGAAGTCCCGCGGCAAGCCCGGCTATCGCCTCGAAGAGAAGATCGAGTTCTTGGCGCAGGGCCCGCAACTGCCCGCGACCCGGACGCACCGCACCGAGGAGGTCGACCTCGACTGGAAGCCGCGCCTCTTGGCCTGGCACGAGGAGGGGGAGCGCGGCAAGGACGGCGACGGCCCGCGCGGCTACTCGCGCCGCGCCTCAGGTCGTGTGGTCGACGGCGTCTGGCGCGGGTCCGTCTACAGCGGCAACGTCGCCGGACGGGCCGAGGTGCGTCTGCCCGCCGGAGCGCGCGGACGTCTCGGCTTCCGGGAGCACTTGCTGAGGCTGCCGCGCCGCGTGCGCCTGCTCGATACGCGCGTGATCGATCCCGATCGCGAAGGCATGGTCGCGGTCCGGGCCGGCTTCACGTCGGTGACGTCGGAGCCGAGCGGCAAGCGGCCCGGCCATGAGTTCCACTGGGAAGAGGGCGGTCGGCGCCTCGTGTCGTTCTTCGACGCCGGCCAGCGCGTCGTGCGCGAGGAGATCGCCGAGGGCCTCGTGGCCCTGCCCGCGAGCCGTGAGCAGGTCGAGGCCGCCAAGGGCGAGAGCGCCACCAAGGACGGCGCCAGCCGCGAGGTCCGCTTGGCCGAAGCCGGGCTCGCCTTCACGGCCCCCGACACGGTCTGGAACTGGAAACCGACCTTGGGCACAGCGACCAGCACGGGCTGGCGTGTCCTCGGCCGCCTCGACAACCGCGTGCTCCTGACCGACATGCGCATCGAGTGGCATCCTCACAACGCGACCTCCGAGCGCGATCCCGCGCGCGTCGAGGCGTGGCTGCTACGCCGTCTGCGCGGCGTCAGCCCGGACCTCAAGGTCGTCGACCAGCGCAAGGCACTGACGGGCGTGAAGGGCGCATGGCGCCTCGACGTGACCGGTACGCTGAAGAAGGAATCCGTGCGCACCACCGTCGTCGTGGTGGACCGCGGAACCGGGCGCGTGGTACTCCTGCTGGCCGGTCCGACCGGGGCTTGGGGGCAGGTCCGGCCGGCGCTGGAGCGCATGCTCGCAACCATCCGCCTGCTCTGACCGGTAGCCCGTGGCAACGCAACAGGAACTCGAACTCGCCAAGCGGCTGATGTCCGCCCGTGCCGTGGCCGAAGACCACATGCGGCAGGCGTTCCAGATGCAGGCCCAGCTTCATGAGCAGGGCAAGCGCGCCAGCCTCGAGGCGATCCTCTATCACCTGGGCGCCCTGCCCAAGGGATCGTTGGCCGTCCTGCGCGAGCCGCCGCCGCTCGAGGCCCAGCCGTTCCGCGACTACCGCCTCGAGGCCTTCCTCGGCGAAGGGGGCAGCGGGCAGGTGTTCCGCGCCATCTACACACCCAACGGCACCCCGGTGGCGGTGAAGTCGTTGGACCCCATCCAGGCGCTGCGGCCCGACTTCCTCGAGCGCTTCCAGCACGAGGCGCGCATCCTCATTGAGCTGGAGCACGACAACATCGTGCTCGGCTACGAAGTCGGCTTCGAGAACGGCCGCCACTTCTTCTCGATGGACCTCGTCGATGGCATGACCGTGCTCGATGTCATCGATCGCCGCGGGGCGCTGGACAACGAGGAGGCCCTGTCGATCACGCTCCAAGCCGCGCGCGCGTTGAAGCACCTGCATCAGTCGGGCTACCTGCACCGCGACATCAAGCCCGGCAACATCATGGTGGAGGAGAGCGGCTTCGCGCGGCTCATCGATCTCGGCCTGATCCGCAACCTGCCCCGCGACGGTGTGGCCGAGCTCGATACCGAGGAATCGATGACCGTGGGCACGGTCGAGTACCTCTCGCCGGAGCAGGCGCGCGGCCGCGCCGATCTCGACCCGCGGAGCGACATCTACAGCCTCGGCGTCACGCTCTACCACATGGTGGTCGGGGAAGTGCCGTTCTCGGGTGACGACGACTACGAGGTGATGGCGAAGCAAGTGCTCGGCGCCATGGATACGCAGAAGATGAAGACGCGCCGGATTGCGCCCGAGGTGCACTTCTTCATCACGAAGATGACCTCGAAGGATCGCGACCGGCGCTTCGAGACCGTGGACGACGTCATCGCGAACCTGGAGGCGTACGTGCCGGGCGGCATGGTGCCGATCGAGTTCGGTGATCTGCCGGTCGCCCCGCCGATCCAACCCGTGGCGCCGCCACCCGCCGTGAAGCCCGTCGCGCCGATGGCGAAGCCGATCGCGCCGGTGGCGCGCCCGGTGAAGCCAATCGCCAAGCCGATGGCCAAACCCCTGAGGCCTGCGGCACCCGCTGCGAAGCCCGCCACGCCCCCCAAGCCCGTCACGCCGGCAAAGCCTGTCACGCCCGCAATGCCGGATGCGAAGGCGCCGCCCGCGGCACCGGCGAAGCCGCCGGCCGCCCCGGTGAAGGGCAAGGGCATGCCGCCCGCGCCGGTCTCCAAGCGCAAGAAGCGCCGCGGCCGGTGAGGGCGCCCGCGCGCCGAGCGCGTGGCTGGATCCGCGGGCCGGCGTGGGACGCCGTCTGGAGCCTGAACGGGCTGTGGCTTGCCGTCCTCCTGTGGTGGCTCGCGCGCGATCGCCTCGAACCGCGCGAGAGCTCGGCGAGCGACGTCTACCTCTGGCTGACGCTGCTCTTCTGGATCGGCCACCGCGTCGGCTCGAGCTACCTCGCGTTCTGCACGAGCGCGTATAGGCCGTTGGTGCGCGCGAGCCCGGTGCGCTTCATCGTCATCCCGTGCGCGATCACGACGCTCGTCTTCGCGGCGGTCCTGCTGCCTGAGCGCGTGCTGCCCGTCGCGTGGGAGCGACGCGTCTTCTGGCTCGTGCTGCTCGACTACGTGTTCGTCACGTACCACTTCGCTTCGCAGCACTTCGGGCTGCTGAGTCTCTACCGGCTGCGCTCGGACGCGAGCCCGCGCCTCCGGCGCCTCGATCGGTTCTTCGCGCTGGGCGTCGGCGGTGTGTTGGTGATCGCGGCCGAGGTCGTCGCAGGCACGGTGGCCTACCAGGCCGAGTGGCTGGATCCGCTCCTCGACGTCGAGTGGATCGTGGACCATGCCGCGATGCTCACGTGGTCGGGCACGGCGCTCCTCGCGCTCCCGACGCTCGTGCTGCTCGCGGTCGAGTGGCGCCGACCGGGCGGGACGTGGCCGCGCGCGCTCTACATCGTGAGCGTCGCGCTCATGACAGCGCTCGCCTTCCACGTCGAGCCGCTCGTCTTCCTCATGGTCTGGACCGCGCAGCACTGGCTCACGGCCACGGGGCTCGCCGGTCTGGTCGCGGCGGGGGACCCCGCGCCGGGACCGTCGCGCTGGTACCGCTTCTGGCATCGCGTGAATCGCAGGCCCGCGCTCGTCGTCATCGTCCTGGCGATCGTCTCCGCGGCGCTCATGGTGCCGCTCGAGATCGAGGCCCAGGCCGACCCGGCGGCGCGCTACGGCCCGGAGGTGTTTCCCGCGCTCTCACGCTGGCTGACCGATCCCCGGCTCGTGCCTTGGCTGGTTGCGCTCGGCCTGACGACGGGCTTCGTGCACTACGTGCTCGACCGCGCCGTCTACCGCTTCTCCGACCCCGCCACACGCGGCGCGGCGCGCGGCCTGTTGGGCGACTGAGCGGTCCACGCAAAGTGCGCGGGGGTAGGACCGTCGTCCTACCCCCGCGCGGGAGTCACCCGGAAGTCCTGCGGCCTGATGCGACCCGCCGGCTTCCGTGCGCTTCGTGAAGGCGGGTGGTTACGGGCCGGACGTGCGCTCGACCCTCTCGCCGCCGCCGGCCTTCTGCTCCAGCACCACGCCCAAGCTGGGGACGAAGTACTTGTGCTCGAGGCCGTAGGGCTCGAGCGGGGTCCACTCGAGGATCTTGACCGCGTTCGTGTACACCGTGCCGTCGCCGAGTGTGACCGTCACGCCTGTGGCGATGACGAGGCCCATGTCCTCGGCCTCATCCTCCCAGTACTCCTGACGGTAGGGGGGCAGGCCTGCGGCCGGCGTAGCCCACATCAAGATGCCGGGCTCGGCCCCGTCGACGCCCGCTTCCCAGGAGCCGTCGGTGTCCGTGCCGATGAGCATGTCATCGTCGTCGTACTCGTAGTTGAGGACGGCCTCGCCCATGTACCAGACGTTGCCGGCGTCATCCTGCGCGTACCAGTCGAGCGTGTCCTCGATCAGCAAGCCGTCCAGGAACACCCGGTCGCGCACCACGGCGCACACCAGGCCGTCCACGACCTGCGTCGCGGGCTGCACCTCGATCAGGATGGTCTCGAGACCGTCCTCCGTGTCTGCCATGAAGCTGGCGGTCATGCCCGGGCCGAAGCCCAGCAGCGGGTGCGTGATCACGCTCGGGTTGCTGAACGTCTGGCCGGAGATGTCCGGGAGGCTGTTCAGCGAGAGATCGAACGCGCCAAGGAACTCGACCGGCTGCGACTCTCCGTTGAGCGGCACCTCGCCGACCACGCCCAGGCCGGGCGCGAAGTACTTGTGCTCCAGCGCGGTCGGCTCGAGCGGCGTCCACTCGAGGAACTTGCAGCAGTTCGTGTACGTGGTGCCGCAGCTGTCCGTGAACGTGGCGTTGGTGGCGATCAGCACCGCCATGTCCTCGGCCTCGTCCTCGTACCACTCCTGGTAGTACGCGAAGCCGACGACCGGCGTCGCGCGCATGATGTACCCGGGCAAGGCGCCGTCGATGCCTGCTTCCCACGAACCGTCAGTGTCGGTGGAGGTCAGGACGCCGTCGTCGTCGTACTCGTAGTTGAGGACCTCCTCGCCCATGTACCAGACGTTGCCGGCATCATCCTGGCAGTACCAGTCGCGGGTGTCCTCGACCAACAGCTCGCCCTCGTACACGCGATCGCGAACGACCCGGCAGGGGATGCCCATCACGGTGCGCGTCTCGTCGAGCGTCTCGACGATGATCAACTCTTCCGCGCCGTCCTCGCCGGCCTGCGCAAAGGTGCGGGCCGCCTCGAGCACGAGCGGGAAGTACGGGTTGTCGATCTGAGTCGGGTTCGAGAAGCTCTCTCCGCCGATCACGGGAACGGCCGCAGCCGTCTGCTGGAACTTGCCGCGCAACTCGACGCGCTCGGTGAGGTCCGTATGCATGCTGGTGACCAAGCCGACGCCGGGAGCGTAGAACTTGAACTCCTCGTGGCTCGGATCGAGCGGATTCCACTCACGCGTCTGGATGCAGGTGTAGGAGGAGCCGCAGGCGAGCGTGACGGGCACGTTCAGGGCATGGATCGCGCCCATGTCTTCGGCCTCGCCGGGGTAGATCTCCTGCGGGTACGTGTCACCGACCTGCGGGTTGGCCTTCATGATGATGCCGGCCGTCGCGTTCGAGCCGGCGCCCGCTACATCCGCGCCCGCTTCCCACGAGCCATCCGCGTTGGTGCCGACGAGGTTGTCGTCGTCGTCGTACTCGTAGTTGATGACGATTTCGCCCATGTACCAGACGTTGCCTTGGTCGTCCTGGGCGTACCAGTCGCGGCTGTCCTCGATGATCAGCTCGCCTTCGTACTCCCGCACGCGGACCACGACGCAGGTGATGCCGGCTACGACGCGCGTCTCGTCCAGGACCTCCTCGACGACGGTCTCCATGCCGTCCTCGGTGGGCTTCTGGAAGAGGCACGTCTGGCCGATGGTCAGCGGGAAGTACGGATTCGTGATCTGGGTCGGTCCGGTCGTGAAGAGGGAGGTGGCAAACACCGGCTCGGCCGGGTCCTTCGACGTGCTGCTGGTTCCGCATCCGGCCGAAGCCATGACAGTCGTCAGCAACAGGCCCAGGATCGCCTTGGTCGTGGAACGCATGGGGGTGTCCTTTCGCGTGGCCCAGTGCGGGCTTTCGTTCGATGGGGGCAACCTAGGGCTCGTGTCTTTGGCGTTCCTTGGCCCGCGCTGAGGGTGCGCTTTGGTTTCCAAAGAATGCCCGGCCGTCTCGTGGTGGACTGACAGGCCAGATGAGTGGCGAGAGCAACGATCAGCCCTGGTACGCCGACGGCCTGCGGTTCCGCTGCACGGCCTGTGGGCAGTGCTGCACCGGCGAACCGGGCCACGTGTGGGTCACGCCCGAGGAGATCAAGCGCATCGCGAAGGCGCGTGGCCTCTCCAAGAACGCCTTCACCGAGCGCTTCGTCCGGCGTATCGGCAAGCGCTTCTCCCTGCAGGAGCGCGACAACGGCGATTGCTGCATGCTCAAGGACGGCAAGTGCACGGTCTACAGCGCCAAGCCCCAGCGCTGCACCACGTTCCCGTTCTGGGAGCCGGTGCTGACCGACCTGGCGGAGTGGGAGGAGACCAGGGATCGCTGCGAGGGCATCGACCAGGGCGATCTCTACACGCGCGAGGAGATCGAGCGCATCCGCGACGGCGAGGTGTCGATCATGCTCGCCAAGCACAAGCGACCGCCCGAGACGCGTGTCACGAGCCGCTTCAACCCCGAGTACCCCGCACCCGACGGCCCCGACTGGACCGGGGCCTTGGCGGCGCTGGAGGCGCTCTATGAGGAGTTGGCCGAGGAACTGCCGCGCTGGCAGTTCACCTGCTCGGCGAGCGGCAACTGCTGTGACTTCGACAGCTACGGGCACCGCCTCTACGCCAGCACGATCGAAGCGGAGTTCTTCTTCCGTGAGAGCCCCGAGCAGCGCGCGAACGAGGACGCGACGCAGTGCCCTGCGTGGGGGAGCGATCGGCTCTGCAAGGCGCGCGACGGCCGCATGCTCGGCTGCCGCACGTACTTCTGCCCGCCGTACCCAGCGGGCGTGCCCCAGGACCTGCACGAGGGCTACGATCGGCGCATCAAGGCGCTGCACGAGCGCTTCGGGATCGAGTACGCCTACAAGGACATCACGGCGTGGGCTGCGGAGCGGCGGCCGGCCCGCTAGTGTGGTGGGTCACAAGTTCCGTTGCATTGGGACGTGCTGCGGGCTGGGCTGGGGGCGGTTAGGCCGCTTCGTTGTCCTCGAGTGAAGGGCCACCCGCGTCTTCGCGTGGCAACCACGAGTCCTCCTCATCGGCCTTCCGCCTCCCATCCAGCCCGCCGACCGCGTCCGATGGCATCTCGTCTCGCGTGCGAGCGCCACCCGAGCGCGGGTAGCTTCATGCATGCGAACTTCTGGCGCAGGACACTAGCGCGTCAAATCAGGAAGTCGCGCATCAGCATGGCGAAGCCCAGGAACGCGAAGAACCCGACGATGTCCGTCACGGTCGTGAGGATGATGCTCGACGACTGAGCGGGATCCAAGCCCAGTCGCTTCATGGCAATCGGGATCGATGCACCGGCCAGTCCTGCGCAGGTCATGTTCACGATCATGCCGAGGCCCACGACGAGGCCCAGCCACGCGTTGCCCATCCAAAGCCAGGCCACGAGGGCGGTAACCGACCCCGTCACGGCTCCGTGCACCACGCCCAGCAAGCCCTCCTTGAGGATCAGAGCCTTCACGCGATTGCGTGGGATCTCACGCATGACCAAGCCGCGCATCACGATCGCGAGGGACTGGGCGCCCGCGTTGCCGCCCTGGCCCGCCACGACGGGCAGGAACACGGCCAGCACCGTGATCTGGGCGATGATGTCCTCGAAGAGCGCCACGACGGACGCGGCGGCGAAGGCGGTCAGCAGATTCACGTGCAGCCACGGCAGGCGCCGACGCAGCGAGAGCCGCAGCGGGGAGAAGGCGCGCTCCTGTGCGCTGACGCCGACCATGGTCTGTAGATCGGCCACGACGTCGCTCTTGACGCCGGCCAGGAGCTGCTCCGCCTTCACGACGCCAAGCAGCACACTCTGACCGTCGACGACAGGCGCCGCGAAGTAGCGGCGGCGTGAGAGCTCGTCGGCCGCGGCGCGCTGGTCCATGAACGGATCCAGTGTGAACACATCCCGCATCATCACGCTGTCGAGCTTGTCCCCCGGTGCCGCAAGCAAGAGGTTGTAGGCATTCAGGACGCCGAGCAGGTGGTGCTCGTCATTGACCACGTACACGTAGCCGTGGTGGCCCTCGCGGCCCGCCTGCTTGCGAAGCTTCGCGATGGCCTCGCGGACGGTGAGCGACGCGGCGAAGGCGAAGTAACGCACGGAGATCACCTGCCCCACGCTGCCCTCGGGGTAGGTGAGGAACTCGCTGACGTGGGCGCGAAGCTTGTCTGGCAGGTGCGGCGCGAAGCGCTCCCGGACCTCGCTGGGCAGCCGGGCGAAGACCTGGGCCACCCGCTCGCCCCGCATCTCCCGGGTCGCGGCCTTGAACAAGTCGGAGGAGCCGGCCGTGAGCAGCGCCGCTACGTAGCCGGCTTGCAGATGGGGGAAGGTCTTGGCCACGGAGGTGGGCGGGAGATCCCGCAGCGCCGCGACGATATCCGCCTCGGGCATGGTCTCGAGCAGACGCGCGGCCGACGCGGCATCCGTCTCCACGAACTTGCGCACGAAGGCGGCAAGGGAGGTGTTCTGCGCCATGGTCCCATTGGAGGCACGCCCGGCGCCCCCTCCAAGCACAAAGCTCCGCAGGTTTAGGGCGCGCCGGGTTCGGGTGCGACGTCCTCGTTCACCTGGCGCAGGTGGACATCACGCTGCGGGAACGGGATCGTGATGCCCGCTTCGCGGAAGCGCTGGTCGATCTCGGCGTACAAGCGGCTGCGGACGACGACACCCTCGTCGTACCGCGTGTAGACCCAGAGGTCGAAGTCCAGGCTCGAGTCACCGAAGGCCTGGAACAGGACGCGCGGCGGCGGATCCTTGCGCACGCCCGGATCGCCAGCTGCCGCGGTCGAGAGGATCTTGAGCACGAGCTCGACGTCCGAGCCATACGCCACACCGACATTCACCTTGCGTCGCGTCACCAGGTCGTTCCGCGTCCAGTTCGTGACGTTCTCGGTGATGAGTCGCTTGTTCGGCACGATGATCTGCTGGCGGTCCCAGTTGGTCACCACGGTGCTTCGCACGGTGATCTGCTCGACCACGCCGCCCGTGTCGCCGACCGTGATGATGTCGCCGACACGGATTGGACGCTCGAGCAGCAGGATCAGCCCACTGACGAAGTTGGCGACGATCTCCTGCATGCCGAAGCCGATGCCGAACGACACGGCAGCCAAGGCCCAGCCGATGCTGGCGAAGCTGAAGTGGATGGCGAGCAACGCCGCGCCGTAACCGAACAGGAGGATGGCGTAGCGCAGCAGCGTGACGGTCACGTAGCGGTTGCCGACGTCGTGCGTGCCGGCGGTCGGCGAGGCGAGCGTGTCGAGAACCGCGGCCACGTTGCGGCTCACGAAGTGCGCGAAGACGATGTAGGCCAGCGCGCGCAGGAGATCCCAGGCCGTGAGCGCGGTGTTCTCGGACAGCGACGCCAGCTCGATGCCCTCGAAGAGCGATGCCACCGAGGCATCGAGATCCCAGAGGTCGCCTAGGAGGAGGACCGCCGTGATCACGAGGGCCGTCAACGCCAGCTGGCTGAGCTGCGACACGACGGACGCGCTCATCTCGCGAGCCTCCGCACCGCCCGACGCCAGGGCCGCGCGTCGACGGACGCCCTCGGCCAGGCCGCGGATGAGGCGCTTGGAGACCTGATGGAGCCCCAGGAGCAGGAACACGAACGCGCTGGTCTGCAGCGCTCCACTGAGGAAGAGCCGTGCGCCGGTACGGTAGCCGAGTACGTCCATCACGACGATGCCGAAGAGCGCGATGATCGCCAACGGCGCAAGCAGGCGGCCCAGGCGGCGCCAGAACAGCGCGTCGCGCCCGAGCGTTCGGAGCAGGGTGCCCGACGGCTGGATGAGCCGCGCCAGCGCGATGGCAGCGATCAGTGCGAAGGCCGTGTGCAGCACGCGGGGCAGCGCGGCGAGTTCGAAGGGAGCGGCGGAGAGGACGGTTGCCGGTACGGCGAGCCCGATCAGGCCCCAGAGCAACCAGCGACCCGCGCGGCGGAACTCGCCGGCGAGCGCGGGCCCCATGCCGAAGCGCGCCACGGCCACGCCGTCGGTCCGGAACAGCCGCCACGTCAGGCGCGCCCCGAACCAGAGGCCCGCGACCTGGAGCAGCGGCTCGCCGAGGACCTGCCCGACGCCCCGAGGCACGCCCAGGACGCGCAGCAGGAGGACCGCGAGGGCGAGGTAGGCCGGCAGCAGGGCGGACCGCCAGGTGGCGCTCCACAACGCCCGCAGCGCAGGCAGCCGCGCCTCGCCGTTCGTCGGATCGCCACCGGCTGCGCGGATCGCGCGCGTTGTCAGGTAGAGCAGCACGAAACCGAGCACGATCAGGAGCGTGAGGATGCCGTGCGGGAGCGGAGCCCGCTCGTACCAGCCCACCAGCGGCTCGCCGACGGCGGGCCCGGTCAGCACCGCGCCCACCTGGGGGATGTCCGAGACAGCCTGCTCGAAGGTCGCGGGACCGAGCATGTCATCGCTGCGCACCCAGATGAGGCGCGTCAGGACGAAGGCGCCGAGCGTACGCAGCGCGTCGACCCGGCCCTGCGTGGCCTGGCGGAGGTCCTCGAGACGCTTGAGGTTCCCATCGATCGTGGCCAGCCGCGTTCGCAGGGCGGGAATCAGACCGTTTTGACCGAGTACCGCCAGGGAGAACACGATGCGCGCTTCGTCTTCTCGCCGCGGCGCGGCTGCACGGACCCGCTCGAGGAAGGCAGCGAGCTCGGCGTTCTCCTCGGTCGGCACGTCGAGCCGCCAGAGGCGTTCCAGCAGCCGGCTGCGTTCTGCCTGCGTGGTCGCGATCTCACGATGCAGTTCCGGCAGGCGCTGCCCGAGCAGGGCGTCGAGCTGGCGGCGCACGCGCTTGCGCGTCGTGAGCAGACGCTCGGCCAGTTCGGACGGGTCCCCGCCCTCGAGACGCTGGGTGATGCGCTCGCGTTCCTGCGCGGCAGCGTCACGCGCCTGCTGCGCTTCCTTGATGCGCGCGTCGAGATCCGCCTCGCCGGCCGCGTCCTGACGCGTGTCGGCGTTGACGAGATCCCGTTCGGCGCGCATGCGGCGACGCAGGCGCCGCACCGGATCCGGGTCGGCCTCGGCGGCGACCGTCGCCGCCTCGGCCTCGCGGCGCTCTCGCCCGGCGGCGATCAAGAGTTCGCGGCGCACGGCCGCAACGGCGTGCTGGTACCGGACCTGGGCTCGCTCGAGGAGGACGCGCGCGAGGTCGACCTCGGCCTGCGCCGCCGGGACCCCATCGCTTTGGTCCAAGTCGGCCTTCGCACGCGCGAGCCGCAGCAGGACGATCCGCTCGGCGAGGCGGGCATTGCCGCGCAGCAGGGGCTCCCGCACGGCCATGGCGACCGGGACCGGGGCCGTGCGTTCGGCTTGCGCGGCCGCCAGTCGTTCCGGCAGCTCCCGCTGGACCTCGCGCACGAGCCGCTGGCGGCGATCCCGGGTCTGGGACAGCGTCCGCTGCGCACCGTCCAGCACGTCCTGGGCGCGCTTGAGGCCATCGTCGTAGCTTGCGAGATCTGCGGACGTGCGCGGGCGCACATCGTCGAGATCCACCGGCCGACGAAGCAGGGCGTCGATCTCTTCACGGCGCCGCGCGGTCTCCGCGTCACGCCGAGCCTCATCGGCTGGACCGGGCACGACGCGCGGTTCCACGACCGTGGCCAACTCGCCCAGCAGCTTGAGCCGGCGCGTGAGGGCCTCGCGGTGAGCGGAGGTCGCCTCGTCGGTGGCGTCACCTACCGCCGCAAGTGCTGTCTGCGTGCGTTCGAGGGCCTGCTTGACCGCCGCCGGATCGGGCTGCTCGAGATCCCACGGGTCCTCCGCGTGGGCGGCCGGGGCCGCAAACACGAGGGCGAGAAGGAGGGTCAGGCACGTGAGCGAACGAGGAAGCACGGCGGGATCCCTGCGCGTGGCGCATCGCGCGCGGCGACCTACCGCGCGCGACCGAGAGCCTACGTCCCCGGGTGGCTCCGGGTACCCCGTGCCCGGTAGAAACCGCGCTGCGTGGGAAGGGCGCAGGAACCTGGCCCAGGACAGCGTGTCCAACGGGGTCTAGGAGACCTCCCCACATGCTGCGCTTGTCCCTTGCCCTGCTGCTTCCCGCCCTCCTCATCGCTTCCATGGCCCTGTTCGCTGCGCCCACGGCCCAGGCCAACGGGATCCTGGTCGCCGACGCGCCCGGCCTCGTCCCGGATTTCCCGCGCCGGCAGCCCCATCGACACATCCGCCGCGTGCCGCCCGTCCGCCTCAAGGGCCACAGCGTCACGGCCAGCCTGAACGACCGCATCGCGTCGGTCACGGTCGAGCAGGTGTTCCACAACCACAGCGGACGTCAGCTGGAGGGCACCTACCTCTTCCCGCTGCCTGAGGGCGCCGTCGTTTCCAAGTTCGCCATGACCATGTTCGGCAAGATGGTGCAGGGCGAGATCATCGAGCGGAACAAGGCGCGGGCGATCTACGAGAGCATCGTCCGTCGCCGCCGTGACCCCGGCCTGCTCGAGTACATGGGCCGCGGCCTGTTCCGGGCGCGCGTGTTCCCCATCGAGGCGCACAAGGACCTCACGATCCGCATCAGCTACCAGCAGGTCCTGCCCGAGGACGGCGGCACGATCGAGTTCCGCTACCCCCTGGCCACCGACCGCATGAACACCTCCGTGGTCGAGAACGTGAACGTGAACCTCGAGGTGCAGAGTTCGGTGGACATCAAGACGATCTACAGCCCGTCGCACACCATCGAGATCAAGCGCGACGGCGAGAAGGGTGGCCGCGTCTCCTTCGAACGCACTCGCCAGCGTCAGGACCGCGACTTCCTGCTCTACATCGGACGAAGCCCGGACGCCGTCGGCTTCTCCCTCCAGAGCCACAAGGAGGCCGGCAAGGACGGCACGTTCATGGCCGTGTTCGCCCCGCGCATGCGGGTCGAGGCGAAGGACCGTGTGCCGAAGGACGTCATCTACGTCGTCGACAAGAGCGGCTCCATGGCCGGACCCAAGATGGACCAGGCCAAGAAGGCGCTGCAGTACGGCGTGCGCATGTTGCGCAAGGGCGATCGCTTCAACGTGCTGTCGTTCTCCTCGAACATCTACCCGTTCCGCGATGCGCTCGTGGACGCGACCAAGGAGATGAAGGAAGCGGCCGTCAAGCACATCGAGGGCCTCGAACCCGCCGGCGGCACCAACATCGACGGCGCGCTCCAGCAGGCGCTCGCCATGCGCAAGGGCGAGCGCCTCTTCATGGTCGTGTTCCTGACCGACGGCAAGCCGACGTTCGAGGAGCGCAACCCCGACAAGATCGTGGCGAACGTGAAGGCCGCGAACTCGGCGAACACGCGCATCTTCACCTTCGGGGTCGGCTACGACCTCGACGTGCATCTGCTCGACCGCATCGCCGAGACGACGAACGGCACGCGCGACTACGTCGCGCCGGGCGAGGACATCGAGGTCGTCACGGGCCGCTTCTTCCGCAAGGTCGACCAGCCGGTCTTGAGCGACGTGAAGCTGGAGCTCGGCTCGGGCGTCTACGACGTCTATCCGAAGCGCCTGCCGGACCTCTTCGCGGGCGGCCAGGTGACCATCTTCGGCCGCTACAAGGAGGCCGGGGACAAGACCCTCCTCCTACGCGGCAAGCTCGGCGCTCGCGAGATCGTCTACGAGCACAACAGCAACTTCACGGCGAAGGACGGCGCGGACTACCTGCCGCGGCTCTGGGCGCACCGCAAGGTCGCGTTCCTGCTCGACGACATCCGGTTGCGTGGCCAGAACAAGGAACTCGTCGACGAGATCATCAGGCTGGCGACGCGCTACGCGATCGTCACGCCCTACACCGCAGGCCTCGTCGTCGAAGAGAGCGAGCTCGAGGGGCGCGTGGGCCGCAACCAGCCGGCCGATGCGCGCCTGCGACGCGCCCGCGGTGACCGGAAACCCGGGAGTCGCTGGGGACGCGGTGGCAGCAAGAGCCTCGGCGGCCTGCTGCCGTCGTCGCCCGGCATCGGCGGCGGGTCCGGGGGCCGCATGCCGGCACCCGCGCCGGAGGCCAAGTCGAAGGTGGCCGAAGACTCCGAGCGTCTGAAGAACCTCAAGCGGGAGGGCGGCGTGTCCCATGGCGAGGCCGACAAGGGGGGCAAGGACGACGGTCTGGGTGCCGTGCGCGCCCTCGTCAAGACGGCCGGGGGCAAGACCTTCCAACTGCGTGCCGACGGCGTCTGGATCGACAAGGCCTACGACGGCACGAAGGAAACGACGAAGGTCGAAGCCTGGTCGCCCGCCTGGTTCGACCTGCTCCAGAAGAGCGACAAGCTTGCCAAGATCCTGGCCGTGGCCGACAAGCTGATCTTCGTGCATGGCGATGTCGCCTACGAGATCTCCGCGCCGAAGGCCGCCAAGAAGGAGCCGGCCAAGAAGTAGCGCCCGTTACTTCGCACACCACTACGATGGCCGGCATGCGCGTGTGCATGCCGGCCATCGTCTTTCTGTTGCTGTGCGGCGGCGTGGCTGCTGCGGACGCGAAGACGCTCAACGCGGGGCTGAAAGCGATCCGCCACGCGGAGCCCGCCGAACGGATCCGCGGCGTAGGCCTGCTGGCGTCGTGCACGCGTGAACCCGAGCGCAGCAAGGCTGCTCGCGCCCTGCAGCGCGCGCTCTTCGACGGCAGCGCACCCATCCGCCATGGCGCGGTGGGGGCGTTGGTGCGCCTGAATGCGCGCGCCGCCGCCGGCGACATCGTGCGCCTCCTCGAGGTCGAGCGCGACGTCCGTGTGCTGCCCGTGGCGCTGCTGGCCTTGGGCACGCTCCGGGCCGCGGGGGCCGCCGCGACGCTCAAGCGGCATGCCGCCCATCCCGACGCGGCGGTGCGGGCCGCGTCCGTGGCGGCGGCGGGCGACATCGGCGGGCGCGGCATGCGGCGGCTGGTCCTCAACTCGCTGCGCATGGCGGGCGGGGAGGACGGCACGTGGCTCGTGCGGTCGGCGGCGCTGGTGGCCCTGTCCAAGATTGGACGGGCGGAGGACCTCGCGGTCGTGCAGCACGCCTACGACGCGGGCGGCGGACGCGCCTTCTGGCTGGCCCGGGCCTCCCTTGCGCGCGTCGTGGCGCGCCTGCACCCCAACCCCCAGGGTCCTCTGGAAGGCCTCTTGGTGGACGTGGATGCGAGGGTGGCGGTCACGGCGGCCAAGGGCCTCGCGGATGCGGGCCTCGTGAGCGTGCTGCTCGCGCACCTCGGGAACACACAGGCGTCCGTGCGGGCTGCGGCGCTCGGGGGCGTGCGTCAGGCGAAGCTTCGGCAGGCGGCCCCGCGTCTCAAGCACATGGCACGGCGTGACCGTTCACGCGGCGTGCGCTGGGCGGCGACGAAGGTGCTGTTCGCGTGGGACGACCCGTACGCGGATGCGTTGATGGTGGACGCGGTGCGCTCGAAGGAGCCCGCGATCTGGGCGGAGGCCATCGCCCTCCTGGCACGCCGCACCGGCGCGACCCACGCGCGCGACGCGGTGGCGTGGAGCAAGGCTCTCAAGGCCCGCCGCGCCCGCTGAGCCCGCTCGCTGTCGCCTGCACCTGGCCTCGGAAAATTGAACCACAGAGGCACAGAGGACACAGAGGTGGCGCGTTGAAGCGGCACGACCGTGCCCGTGCGTCCAAGTGAATGACCATCAGATTCCGGACTAGGGCGCCGCCGCACTGCCCGCGACGCTCGGTCAACCGGTTGCCCTCTGTGCCTCTGTGGTTGGACTCTTCTTCTCTTCCTCCGCCCGCGCCTAGGATGCCTGCGTGACTGACGCCTCCCCGTTCCCGCGTACATCCGCCGCCCTGCGCGCGGCCTTGGAGGGCTACGGCATCCGGCCGCAGCGTCAGCACGGCCAGAACTTCCTCACCGACCCCAACGCCGTCGACGCGATCGTGCGCGATGCTGAGGTCGGCCCCGGCGACCGCGTCATCGAGGTGGGCACGGGGCCCGGCCTGCTCACGCACGCCCTGGTCGAAGCCGGCGCCGCCGTCGTCTCGTTCGACATCGATCCCGAGATCCAGCGCTTCGCCCGCGAGCAGCGGTCCTGGCCCGACGACGTCCGCTTCGAGACGACCGACGTCCTGGCCGGCAAGCACACCCTCGCGCCCCTCTTCGCCGACTGCTTCGACGGCGCGCCCCAGGTGAAGCTCGTCAGCAACCTGCCCTACTCCGCGGCCACGCCCATCCTCCTGGGCGTGCTCAGCCTGCCGCTGCCTCCGGCGCGTCTGGTCGTGATGATCCAGGAGGAGGTGGGGGAGAAGCTGCTCGCCGAGGTGGGGGAGCGTGCCTACGGCGCGCCCTCGGTCAGCGTCGGCCTCAAGGCCACGGGGCGGATCCTGCGGCGCTTCGGTCCGCAGGTCTTCTGGCCGCGCCCGCGCGTCCGCTCCGCGCTTCTCGAACTCCAGCCGATCCGGCCGAGTGCGCTCGAGCCGGGCGAGCACGGGCCTTTCGGCAGCTTCGTCACGGCCCTGTTCACGCGCCGGCGGAAGGTCCTCAGCACCGCGCTCCGCGCAGCCGTGCCCCGTCTGGGCGCCGAGCAGGCCCGGGCCACCCTCGCCGCGGTCGGCATCGACCCGACCGCCCGCGCCGAGTCCGTCGCACCGAAAGACCTGCTGGCGCTCTTCCGCTCTTCCCCTCGTTAGGTACGAGCAGTCGGCCGGAACGCCGGTCCTGGGGGCGGGCGTCTGTACAATCGAAGACCTGCACATTCGGATGCAGGACCGTCCCGAGGGCCATGGGCCAGCGCCTCGACCGCATGAGGCCGACAAGGGGATCGGCGTCCGCCCCATCCGATGCCTGTCTGGTCGCGTTCCTTCACTCGAGATTCGAGCTGTGCACGGCGACCGAACGATCTTCCTGGGCGGTTTGACTTGGCACTGATTCCCGACCACATCATCGAGCAGGTCCGTGAGGCCCACGACGTCGTCGACATCGTGCGGCGCACGGTCGAACTCAAGCAAGCGGGCAGTGGCTTCAAGGGACTGTGTCCGTTCCACGACGAGAAGACACCTTCGTTCACGGTCTCGCCGACGCGCCAGACCTTCAAGTGCTTCGGCTGCGGCAAGGGCGGCAACGTCTTCGGTTTCCTCATCGAGACCGCCGGCCTCAACTTCCCGGAAGCCGTGCGTCAACTCGCCGAGGAGCGCGGCATCGTCATTCCCGACGACGGCCCGCAGGATCCAGAATTGGATCAGCGCCGCGATCGCATGCGCGCCGCGCTCAAGTTCGCCCACACCTACTTCGCTCGCATGCTCAACACCGACGTCGGCCTGGAGGCGCGCAACTACCTCGAGAAGCGCGGCTACGACGAGCAGGCCCGCCGCGAGTTCGGCTTGGGCTACGCGCCCGCGGAGTGGAGCGGCCTCATCGACGCGGCCCGGGCCAAGGGCATCTCCGAGAAGGCCCTGGACGAGGCGGGGCTCGTCCGCCCGCGCAAGGAGCGTGACGGCTTCTACGACTACTACCGCCACCGAGTCATGTTCCCGATCGCGGATGCGCGTGGACGTCTCGCGACGTTCGCGGGTCGCGCGATGGATCCCGATGATCCGGCCAAGTACATGAACGGTCCGGGGACGGACCTGTTCCGCAAGTCGAACGTGCTCTACATGCTTCACCGCGCGAGTCCGGTGATCCGCAAGCGCGGCGAAGCCCTGCTCATGGAGGGCTACACCGATGTCCTCATGTGCCACCTGCACGGCTTCGGCAACGCGGTCGCCGGCATGGGCACGGCCTTCACCGACGGCCAGGCGCGCCAACTCAAGCGCAGCGCGGAGCGCATCGTCCTCGTCTACGACGCGGACGACGCCGGGCGCGCCGCGGCCGAGAAGTCCGCCGAGATGTTGCTCCAAGAGGGGCTCGAAGTGCGCGTCGCCCTCCTGCCGGAAGGGCGCGACGTCGACGAGATCCTGCTCGAGGAGGGGCGCGAGGCCTTCGAGGCCGTGCTCGCCGACGCTCCCGAGTTCTTCGAGTTCAAGCTGAGCATGCTCGGCACCCGACACGACCTGGACGCACCGCGCGGCCGTGCCAAGGCCTCCGAGGCACTCGTGGCATCCATCGCCAAGGTCCCCAGCCCGATCGAGCGCGACCAGCTCGTCCGCATGGTGGCCGAGCGCCTCGGTGGCGGACCCGACACCGAGGCCGTCCTGCGCAAGGAGCTGAGCCGCCGGCTGACCTCGCGTGGCCCGGGGCGACGCGGACCGGCAGCTCGCCGCACGCCCGCCGCGCCGAGCGCTCCGCCGCCCGGCACGGGGCCGATGGGCACGACGCCGATGGACGGGCACGTCGAGGAGTTCCTGGACACCTCGCCCATGGCGCCTGAGGGAGCCGCAGACGCTCCTCCGGTACCCGCCGCGCCGGCCCGACCCGCCGACGCGTTCAGCCGCATGACGAGCTCCTTGCAGGAGCGCGACGAGCTGGATCTGCTCGCTGCCGCCCTCGAGCTTCCGGTCCTTCGGGACGCGATCTTTCGCGCCGCGGGGCCTGAGGAATTCACCGCTCCCGCTCGGGAGCGGCTGTACAACGCCCTGCTGTCCATTCAGGAGCAAGGCGGAGAGATCGATCCCAGGAGCGTTCACACGCAATTTCAGGCCGACCCCGAGGTGGTGGCCGTGATCGCCGGACTGCCGGAGCTCACGTCGCCGAGGGGGGCAACCCTGGAAGAGCGCGTAACCTCCTGGATTGCCACCACGGAACAGCACCGGCTGCAGATCCACCACCAGCGCGAGACCGCGCGCCTCGCTCGCGGCGAGGCCGCAAGCGTCGACGTGGCGGAGGATCTGGATCCTGATGGTTCCTGGTACGGCGACGACGCGGCGACGCGCGTGGCCGACGGCGACGCGATCTCGACCAACCCTGTCAGAGTCACTCTCAGAGGTGGCGGTGCGCACGACGGTGCGGCCGACCCGGAGGCGTAACTGCATTATGCGCAGAGTCGACCCGTTCGTACCCCCGAGCCCCTTGGATGAGACCGAGCCCGAAATCGTCACGCTCATCGAGACGGGCAAGAAACGCGGCTACCTGACCTACGAGGAGCTCAACACGGCGGAGCCTGAGCTGGCGCCCTGCCCGGCGATGATGGACCGCATCCTGCAGACCCTCGATCTCGAGCAGATCGAGGTGCTCGACGGCGGTGACGCCCTCCGGCGCGAAGCCGCCGCGGCCCTCGCCCGCGGTGAGATGCCGGACGACGACGGCAGCTCCAAGGGCAGCGCTCTCGATCTGCCGATCTCCGGCGAGAAGATCGACGACCCCGTACGCATGTACCTGACGCAGATGGGCGAGATCCCCCTGCTGACGCGCGACGAGGAGATCAGCCTCTCGAAGAAGATCGAGATCACGCGCAAGCGCTACCGCCATCGCGTGCTCGAGAGCGGCGCCGGCATCGACGCGGCCATCCGCATCCTGCGTGAGGTGTCGCGCGGCGACCTGGCCTTCGACCGCACGCTGCGCATCGGCACGGCCGACCCGGTCGACAAGGACGACCTCCAGCGGCGCATGCCCTTCAACCTGCGCACGATGGAGAAACTGCTCTTCCAGATGCGCGGCGGCAGGGAGCGCCTGGCAGCGCCCCGCATCAGCCAGAAGGAAGTGGCGCGCATCCACGGCGAGCTGCGGATCGGCAGGCTCAAGGTCCTGAAGCTGCTCGAAGAGGTTGCGATCCAGACCAAGAAGATCCGGCCCGTCCACGAGGAGGCCTACGAGCTGGCGGAGGAGATCCGCGAGAACCGCCGCCGCATCCGTGACCTCAAGCGCCGCGGTGGCGACACCGAAGAGATCACCGACGCCGAGGAGCGCCTCGCCGACATCGACATCTTCGCTCTCGAGACGCTGGACGAGTTCCTCCAGCGCGCCGAGGACATCCGCCATCGCTTCGCCGAGTACGAGGAGGCCAAGCGCAAGCTCTCGAGCGGCAACCTGCGCCTCGTGGTCTCGATCGCGAAGAAGTACCGCAACCGTGGGCTGACCTTCCTGGACCTGATCCAGGAGGGCAACACGGGCCTGATGAAGGCGGTCGAGAAGTACGAGTACCGCCGCGGCTACAAGTTCTCGACCTACGCCACGTGGTGGATCCGGCAGGCCATCACCCGCTCGATCGCCGACCAGGCGCGGACGATCCGCATCCCGGTCCACATGATCGAGACGATGTCGAAGATCCGCAACGTCACCAAGAAGCTGATCCAGAAGATGGGCCGCGAGCCGACGATCGACGAGATCGCCACCGCGTCCGGGATCAGCGTCGAAGAGACGAAGCGCGTGATGAAGATCAGCAAGCACCCGATCAGCCTCGACCGGCCGATTGGGGACAGCGAGGACAGCTACTTCGGCGACTTCATCGAGGATGAACAGGCTGAGAGCCCTGTCAACGCCGCTACGCACGAGATGCTGAAGGACAAGATCGACCAGGTCCTCCAGACGCTCACCTTCCGCGAGCGCGAGATCATCAAGCTCCGCTACGGGATCGGCGACGGGTACACCTACACCCTCGAGGAGGTCGGCAAGATCTTCAAGGTGACGCGCGAGCGCGTGCGTCAGATCGAGGCCAAGGCCGTCCGCAAGCTCCAGCACCCGGTTCGAGCGCGCAAGCTCGAGGGTTTCCTGGAGATCTGATCCAGCTCCTGACGGAGCTTCCTGATGGGCCATCCTGGATATCAGGATTTGGCTCCCTGCGGGGCGTTGTGCTGCCGGAGAAGGGGCCCTGGGACCCTTCCCGGTCCTCGCCGGGCGGCACCCGCGACGATTTGGTTGCCCCCTCCGATGGGGGATTCCCTAGACGCCACCGGTGCGTTTGCTAAACCTGTCTCCTTCATGCAAGCCCCGGCGGTACAGCTTTGATGACGACCGAATGGACCGAGGTCCTGGAGCGCCTCCTCTCGCTCCAACAACTCGATTCCAAGATCCGCCGGCTCGAGGCCGAGCTCTACCGGGCGCCAGGCGATCTCAAGGTGCGCGAGAAGGCCATCGCCGGCTTCGACGCGAAGATGAAAGTGCTCAAGGATCGGGCGCAGGTCCTGCGTGCCCAGGTCCTCCTACGCGAGAACGAACTGCGTGCGCACGAGGGCAAGATCGAGAAGCTCAAGGTGCAGGGCAGCGAGGTTCGCACGAACAAGGAGTTCGTCGCGTTCCGTAGTGAGATCGCCAACGAGCAGGGCGAGTGCGACCGCCTGCAGAACGAGATCCTCAAGATTCTCGATGTCGTCGAGCAGGCCGAGGCGAAAGTTGCCGAGTTCGAGGTCGAGCGCACGCACGAGGTCGACATGGTCGCGAAGGCGCGCGCCGAGATCCTCGAGAAGCTCGCTGACGTGAAGGCTGAGGTCGATGGTCTGAAGAAGGACCGCCCCACGCTGCTCGAAGGCGTACCGAAGGAACAGCTGCAGCTCTACGAGAAGGTGCACGCCGCCCGCGGTCGCGCCATGTCCTCTCTCGAGGGTGCCTACTGCAGCGCGTGCGGTGACGTACAGACACGCAACGACGTGTACGCCGCCCAGAACCGCACCCGCCCCGTGCTGTGCGGTGGCTGCAACCGCATCCTCTACCAATCGTAGACGATGCAGTGCTCGGCGGCGCGGCGTCAGCCGCGTCCTCGCGTGGGTGACCACGCGTCGTCCTCGCTTCCTTGCGGCGCCTTCGCCCTGCATCGTCTACGGCGTGCGTAGATCAAGACGCCGCAGGGGCGAACCGAGCTAGCGCGCGAGCCGGCGAGCGGGCATGTGCGTTCGCATGTCCCGTGGGCCCCGTGCGACATCCATGCGACGTTTCGTCGCATGGATGTCGTATGGGAGGGGCGATCCAAGGCCTTCGCGAAGCGAAGGTCGGGTGGCCGCCCACGGCCGAGCGGGCCCAACCCGAATGAAGAAGTGGCGACCGGGCCTGTAAGCCGGGTTCTGTCGAGGGGGTCATCGATCTAGGACCGCCGTTGCCGACGGCCTCAAACGACCTACCCGGAAGTCCGAACGGAGCTGGCCGCTCCGCGAACCCCGAAGGGCTCTCCTTCCCTATTTGGTCTTTCTCCTGGAGGGGTTTTCCATGCCAGGGACGTCACCGCCCCCGCGGTGGGCTCTTACCCCACCTTCTCACCCTTGCCTGTGCCCCGAGGGGCCATCGGCGGTTTGAATCTCTTCAGCACTTTCCCGAGGCTTGCGCCTGGTGGGCGTTACCCACCTCCATGCCATGTGGAGCCCGGACTTTCCTCGAACGCCCGAAGACGCTCGCGACCGCCCGGCCCGGTCGCCGTCGGGATTGTAGGCGCACCGGCGATGGAGCGGACGATTGGCGAGGGGCGGGCAGCCAGGAGGCGCGGCGGGCGACCAACCGCTGCGGCTGCGCCTTCGCTCAGGCTGCCCCTACTTGCTGCCCTTGCGGGCCCAGGACTTCTTCTTCTTGTTGTCGTTCCACCAGCCGCGCCACTCCTTGGGGCGTGTCAGCTGGCGTCCGGTGAGAGCCTGGAGGGCGAAGCGCAGAGCCTTGCCGTAGACCTTGTACTTGGCCTGCGCGCGCTTCTTGTTGATCTTGTCCTTCTTGTCGGCCTTGACCGATTCCTTCAGATTCCACGTGCTCGAGTACAGATCGATGAGCCGCTTCACGGCGGGCTTGCGGTACTTGAGCGGCGCCTGGGCGTAGCCCGCGAGCGCGTCGGCTGCCTCCGCGACGACCTCGGCATCCTCATCGAAGCCGATCAGCGACGCGAGCGGCTCCATCGCCGGCGGATCGGAGACGACCGAGAGAGCATGCGCGATGCGGCGCCGGACATCGAAGTCGCGGCGGAAGTCCTTGTGCTCCAGCAACGCGGCCAGGGGCTTCGTGAAGGTCTTGTCATGCTCGCGCTCGATGAGCGTGAACGCCGCGTCCCGGACCTCCTTGTCCGGATGGGGAATGGCCTCCATCGCGGCGCGGCCGGCCTCTTTGCCACCCAGAGCTGTCAAGGCCTCCAGGTGCTTCAGGACCATGGCCTTCTTCTTCAGCGCGTAGGGGCCGTTCGAGGCCTTGCGGACCTTCGACTTGAGCCCCTTGATCGCGTTCTTGCGCGCCGCCTCGTTGGCCGTGGGAGCGTTGTCCGCGGCGGCGGCCGTCGGAAGGGACATCGCCGGGACGGAGACAAGGGTCGCGCAGAGCAGAAGGACGGCCATCTGGACGGGGCGCAGGCGGGCGGCACGGTGGGAGGGCTGTCTCATGGGCACAGGCATCCTAACGTCTGCTGACGCCGACCGATTCGGCCGCGTATGCTTTTGCGCCCTGGACCCGATCTCTGGAGCCTCGTGCGAGACCAACTGCTCAGCTACCGCAAGCACTTCCCCACCCTCGAGACGTGCACCTACCTCATCTCGAACTCGCTGGGGGCCATGCCCGTGCAGGCCCGGGCCGCGCTGCAGGAGTACGCCGACATCTGGACCGACCGCGGCGTCCGCGCCTGGTCCGAGGCCTGGTGGGACATGAGCGGCCTCGTCGGGGACGAGATCGGGCGGCTCTTCAGCGCTCCCTCCGACACCGTCTCGATGCACCAGAACGTGACCCTGGCCGAGGCCATCGTCATCTCCTGCTTCGACTGGAGCGGGACGCGCAACAAGGTCGTCTACACCGACATGAACTTCCCGTCGGTGCAGTACCTCTACGAGGGCTACGCCCGCTCGCTCGGTGCGGAGATCGAGGTCGTCAACTCCCCCGACGGCATCGGCGTCCCGACCGAGATGCTGCTCGAGGCGATCGACGAGACGACGCTCCTCGTGCCCATCAGCCACGTGTTGTTCCGCAGCGCCTACATCCAGGACGCGAAAGCGATCTGCGAGCGCGCGGCCGAGGTCGGCGCGCATGTCGTGCTCGATGCTTACCAGTCGGTCGGCACCGTCCCCGTCGACGTCGCGGATCTCGACTGCGCCTTCCTCATCGGCGGCGTGCTCAAGTGGCTCAGTGGCGGGCCCGGCGGCGCGTTCCTCTACGTGCGCCCGGACCTCATCGAGAAGCTCGAGCCGAAGCTCACCGGCTGGATGGCCCACCCGTCGCCCTTCGACTTCGCCCCCGCGCCGATCGAGTTCACGGAAGGCGCCTACCGCTTCCAGAATGGCACGCCCAACGTGCCGGGCCTCTACGCCGCACGCGAGGGTCCGCGCCTCGTGCACGACGCCGATGTCCTCGCCATCCGCGAGAAGAGCATGCATCAGACGGCGCGCATCGTCGAAGCAGCGCTCGCGGAGGGCTGGACCGTGAACGCACCCATGGACCCCGAGCGGCGCGGCGGCACCGTCGCCATCGACGTGCCGCATGCCTATGCAGTGAAGCACGAGCTCCTCCGACGCGAGATCATCGTCGATTACCGCCCCGGCGCCGGCATCCGCATCTCGCCGCACTACTACAACTCGGACGACGAGTGCGACCACGCCATCGCCGAGATGCGCGACATCCTCGCGACAGGCGCCTGGGAGCGCTACGCGGGCCATCGCGAGACCGTCTCCTAGCGCATGGGCACACGACTGCACGACATCAGCCGCCCGATCCGCGCCGGGATCCCCGTGTGGCCGGGCGACACGGACTTCGACTTCCGCTTCGTCGCCAAGATCGCGGAGGGCTCTTCCGTCAACGTGGGACGCATCGAAATGAGCGTCCACACCGGCTCACACATCGACGCCCCGCTGCACTTCGATGACGCCGGCGCCGACGCGGCTTCGGTGCCGATCGAGAACTACGTCGGCCCGTGTGTCGTGGCGGACGTCCGCCCGTCGGCGCGCGGCATCCATCCGGACGACCTCCCCGCGGGCCTCGACGCCGCGGCGCGCGCCACGGGTCGGGTGCTGCTGCGTTCCTATGGGGAGCGTCCGGCGGACTTCGATGAGCACATGGCGCACGCGACGCCGGCGTTGGCCGACTGGCTGGCGGAGCACGGCGTGCGCCTGCTCGGCATCGACACGGACTCGATGGACGCCTTCGAGTCGAAGGACCTGCCGGCGCATCGGCAGCTCAACAACCACGGCATCGCCATCCTCGAGGGGATCGACCTCTCGAAGATCGCGGCGGGCCGCTACGAACTGATTGCCTTACCGCTGCGCATCGAGGGGGCCGACGGCAGCCCGGTGCGCGCCGTGCTGATCGAACGTGAGGAGTGACGCCATGACCGACGACGCCGTGAACGACGGGCCCCAGAAGGAACTCGACCTCGCCCTGCGAGGCATGATCGCCGCGCTGGACTCGGTGGATCCCGCTGCACCTGAGGACGCGATGGTTCACCTGAACCGCGAGCACGGCTTCGACACGCCGCACGTCACGCGCATCTTCGAACTCTGCCAACAGGGACTCGCCGATGGCTGGCTCGCCCCCCGCGAGGCCGGTCCGCATGTGCGCTTCGGCCGCCTCGAGAAGGACATGGGCGGCTACGCCGTGGATGCCGTCGTGATGGAGGACGCCCGGGGCATGGGCCACACCCACACGCGCGGCGAGCTCAACATGTGCTTCGCGCTCAACGGCCAACCCAAGTTCGACGGCCATCCGCCGGGCTGGGTGGTCTTCGCGCCGGGATCCCATCACATCCCGACCGTGACGGGCGGCACCATGCTCTTCATCTACTTCACGCCGGGCGGCGAGGTCGTCTGGGATCCCACGTAGGGGCTCCCATGGGACCTCCGGTCCCACGGGTCTCCTATGCGACCTGCGGTCGCATGGGTCCCACTCGTCCCAACTTGGGAGCCCGTGCTCCCTCTCCCACACGGCCGATGGCCGCGCGGGGCCCATGGTTCCAACTTCGAACGCCGGTGCGCCTTCGCTGGCTCAGGCGCGGGCTCGACCGGTCAGGGCCGTTTCTGACGTCCGAGTCGACGTCTACTCTGGCCCCACGTGATCTCTCCGACGCCCCAGCCTGACGACCCGCCTGCGGACGCACCCGTGGAGGCGCCCCCCGAGGCGCATGCGGCCCTGAAGGAGACCTTCGGCTTCGACGAGTTCCGGGACGGTCAGGAAGAGGTCGTGGCCGCGGTACTCGCCGGGCACGACGTCCTCTGCGTCATGCCGACCGGCGCCGGCAAGAGCCTCTGCTACCAACTGCCGGCCATCCTGCGCGACGGCGTCACGCTCGTCGTGAGCCCGCTCATCTCCCTCATGCAGGACCAGGTCGAGTCGCTGCGCCGCCACGGCGTCAACGCCGCACAGATCCACAGCATGGTCCCGCTCGAAGAGCAGGACGAAGCCATGGACCAAGCCGCGAGCGGTGAGCTGAAGCTGCTCTTCGTCGCGCCCGAGCGCTTCCGCAACGAGCGCTTCCGCCGCCGCATCCTCGGCGTCGGCATCTCGCTCGTCGCCGTCGACGAGGCACACTGCATCAGCCAGTGGGGGCACGACTTCCGGCCGGACTACCGTCGCCTCGGCGCGTCCCTCGAAGCGCTCGACAGCCCCCAGGTCCTCGCGCTGACCGCGACCGCGCCGCCGGAAGTGCAGGACGATGTCGTCACGCAGCTCGGGCTCGACGATCCGGTGCGCTTCATCCGCGGCGTCGTGCGCGCCAACCTCGCCTACGAGGTCGTGCGCGCACGCGGCAAGGACGCGAAGGACCGCGTGCTACGCGACCTGCTCCGCCACGACGGTGCGATGCTGATCTACTGCGCCACGCGCAAGTCGGTGGATCGCGTGCACGATTGGCTCCGTGCCGAGCGCCATCCGGCGCTGCGCTACCACGCCGGGCTCGACGACGGCGAGCGCGCCGCCAGCCAGGACGCCTTCCTGTCCGGCGAGGCGCAGCTCATGATCGCAACCAACGCCTTCGGCATGGGCGTGGACCGCGCCGACATCCGCACCGTCGTGCACTACGACATCCCCCGCAGCGTCGAGGCCTACGTCCAGGAGACCGGCCGCGCGGGACGCGACGGTGAGCCCGCGCGCTGCGTACTGCTCTTCAACCCGGCCGATCTGCACATCCAGCGCTTCTTCCTCGAGTCCTCGAACCCCTCGCGCCAGGTCGTGACCGAAGTGTTCCGCGTCTTGCGCGAGATGGGGGAGGGCCGCCTCGAGCTCACGGCCGATGACATCGCCAAACGCATGCACATCCAGAGCAACGGCCGGGCTGTCGCTTCGGCGCTGGCTGTGCTGGACCGTGCCTCGGTCGTGCGCCGCGGGGCGCGCGGCGAGAACCTGGCCCAGGTGACTTGCCTGCCCGCCGCCGGCGACCTCTTCGTCGAACATCCGCTCCCCCCGGGACTCACGCGGCTGTTCGCGCACCTCGTCGGACGCTTCGGCGTCGACCGGGCGAGCAGCCTCGACGTGCCGGCGCTCGCCGCCTCACGCGGCGTCACGCCCGAGACGATCCGGCGCGGGCTCACGCGACTGCACGATCTCTCACGCATCGACTACGTCGCGGCGTTTCGTGGCCGCGCGACGGAACTGCGGGAGGGGCCGGCGGAAGATGCCCTCTCGCACGTGGACTTCGAGTTGCTCGAGACCAAGCGAGGTCGAGAAGAGGCCCGTCTCGACGAGATGATCGGTCTGACGGCGACGCCCGGTTGCCGCGTGCGCTACCTGCTCGGCTGCTTCGGGGTCGAGGAGTCGGTCTCCTGCGGCGTTTGCGATCGCTGCGCCGGGCGCTCCCGGGGCGTGCCCCCACAGGTGCTCGATGACCGTGCGCGGGAGGTCCTGATGGCTGTACTCGAGACGGTGCAGACCTTCGAGAAACGCTACGGCTTCGGCAAGCTCGCAGCGCACCTGGCCGGCTCCCGCTCGGAGGCCGTATCGCGCGGACCGCTCTCCCAGGGGCCGACCCTCGGGCGCCTGAAGCATCTCGGGGTGAAGGGGGCCGACCGCTGGCTTCGCACGGCCTACGACGCGGGCCTGCTGCGGCTCGCGCCGCACAAGCTGTCTCACGGCGGCCGCACGGTCCATCTCGTGGCGCTGGCGCCCACAGGCCGGCGGGTCCTCAAGGGCGAGCCCTTGCCCGAGATCCACGCCGAGTAGGAGCCTGCCGGAGGCCCATTTCCGTGAGCGTCTGCGTCTGGGCGTCCTTGACCGGGTAGGTTGGGAGGGTAACGTTTGCCCCTCGCCGGGTCCGCCCGGCGCTGCTCTCTGAGGAGTAGTTCAGTTGGTAGAACGCCGGATTCTGGTTCCGGAAGTCGCGGGTTCGAATCCTGCCTCCTCAGCCAATCAACAAGTTGGCCCCTTCGTCTAGCGGTCTAGGACACGGCCCTCTCAAGGCTGAAACACGGGTTCGATTCCCGTAGGGGTCACCATCGACGAGAAGCCCCCCGCGCAAGGCGCGGGGGGCTTTTTTCGTCGATGGTGAGAGATGCTGCCTGGGGGGCGGAGCCCCCCCAGACCCCCCGACTCTGAAGGGTGGACTGACGCGTGCCGTGCCAACCACGCCGCTCGACCACGAGGGGCGCACCTTCGTTCTGCCGAGCGCCCTCTGCGTTCTCTGCGCCTCGTCTCTCTTCTCTTCGTCTCTTCTCTTCGGCGGCCGCTGCCGTAGGGAGGCCCCTGGTGGCATCACGCCATGGCCCCAGGTCGAACATCAGGCTGGTGTGGGCGGCCACCCGCTCCAGCCGCGCTGTCGCTAGGGCCGCCCCTACGCGTGTGCTGACGACGGCCGAGCGGGCAATCGGCTTCGCGCCTCAAGGGGAGGCGCCGCGCGCACGATCCAATTGCGTACAGATGGTTGTCGAACACGTGATGTTGGTTGTGCGCTGGGTAAGCGATGCCTGCGTTCGGACCCTGGCTGTCTTCGCGCTCGCCAACCTCCTGCTCGGGCTCTTCTCACCGAACTGGGACGTCAACCACCTCTGGATCCAGGCCGGCGTCCTGCCAGGCTGGCTCGTCCAGGCGCTCGTCGTCGCGTTCGCCCTGTCGGTCCTGCTGGTCCGGCGCGCGCATCCGCTCGCCCGCCTCGGCGTGCGCGGGCTGGCGATCCTCCTGGCCGGCGCCTGCCTCGCCGATGCCTTCGGCTACTACCGCCTGCTCGCCGACGGACGCATCGCCTCGTCGTTCCCCGTCCCGCTCAGCCTCGTGCTCGGCCTGCTCGTCCTCGTTTGGGCCCTGCTGCCGCGCCGGCGCCACGTCGCCTCCCGCAGCCGGACGCGGCGCGCGCTGTGGATCCGGGTCCTCGATCAGAGCGCGCCCGTCTGGCTGATCCTCGTCGGATGCCTGCTCCACATCCTTACGTTTGGCAGCACCGACTACGCCCGCTCCGCCGACGCGGCGCTCGTCTTCGGCGCCGCCGTCCGCGCCAACGGCCAGCCCAGCCAGGCGCTCCGCGACCGCACGCGGACGGCGTGCGACCTCTACAAGCGCGGCCTTGTCGCCACGCTCATCCTCTCGGGCGGCCGGGATCCCCAGGCGCCACTCAGCGAGCCCGCCTGCATGGCGCGGATCGCTCAGGCCGAGGGCGTTCCGGCCGAAGCCCTGATCCTCGATGAGGCGGGCATCCATACGGCGGCCTCGATCCGCGCCGCCCGAGACCTCGCCAAGAGCCGCGGCTGGGGCCGTGTGCTGGTCGTCAGCCATGACTACCATCTGGCCCGCATCAAGATGGCAGCCTGCCGGGCGGGGCTCCGTGTGCTCACCGTGCCGGCGCGCGAGTCGCGGGCGATGCGGAAGAAACCATGGTTCGTCGCCCGCGAGGTGGCGGCTTGGATCTGGTACTACCTCCGGGCCCGACAAGTGAAGTCTCCGCCGGGGGTCGTTTGACCGCTCCTGGGGGCAGGGCTACCCTCGGTTGATGAACGGCAACCCCTCCCGCGCCGCTTGCTTCGCCGCCGTGCTGGTCACGGCTGCCTTCTTGTGGCTGCCCGCCGATCCGGCCACCGCCGACGAGGGTGCCTCCAAGGCCGCGGCGGAGGCCGAGGCCTACGCCGACGCCCTCGAACGAGCCGTCGGCATCGAGCGCAGCCTCGTCAAGGCGGTCGACAAGGTTCGACTCAACTCCGTATCCGTCCTCAACCTCCGCCGCGCGAAGGTGCCCGGCAAGGCCGAGCCCGAGCTCGTCAGGCGCAGCGGCGGATCCGGCGTGATCATCTCGCGCAAGGGCAAGCTCTGGATCCTGACCAACGTTCACGTGACGGCCGGCCACCACGCCCTCCAGGTCGTGACACACGACGGCGTCACGCGCGACGTCGAACTCCACGACTCGATCCCCGAGTACGACATCGCCCTGCTCAAGTTCACCTCCAAGCCCAAGCGGGTGAAGTTCCGCGGCGTCAGCGTCCGCGCGAGCAACAGCGAGACCGGCCTCAAGGAAGGCACGTGGGTCATCGCCACCGGCAACCCGTTCTTCCTGGCCGAGGACGGCCTGAGCGTCACGACGCTCGGCGTCATCTCCGGCATGGGCCGCTTCCTCGGCGGCAAGTACCAATACGTCGGCGCCATCCAACACGACGCCGAAGTCAACCCGGGCAACAGCGGCGGCCCGCTGTGGGATCTTCGCGGCCGCTTCCTCGGCATCAACGGCATGATCGCGATGGGCCAGCGCATCGCGGGCGTCAGGCCGTCGAACACCGGGGCGGCCTTCGCGCTGCCTGCGCATCAGGTGGACGCCTACCTCCGCCAGCTCATCGATGAGGGAGACGCCGAAGCGGGATTCCTGGGCGTGAAGTGCGAGACGGCGATGGATCGCAAGACGGGCAAGGCCATGGGCGCACGCGTCGTGGGCGTCGATGCCCGCAGTCCCCTCGCCAGCGCCACGCCGCGTCCCAAGAAGGGCGACCTGATCACCAGCATCACGGTGAAGAGCAGCTCCAAGCGCATCTACACCGCACGCGACCTGCGCGAGATCATCTCCGTCCTCGCTGCGGGCACAGCCGTCACCGTCAAGTGGAAGCGCGGCAAGCGCTACCACCGGTGGAAGGGCAAGCTCGCCGACAGGAAGCGGTGATCCGCTTGCACACGTACCGGTTGCACCCTCGCCGTGTGGAGAGGCGCCGCGCGCCCGCGTCGCCGATGAAGCGACCGCGACGCATCCTGCTGCCGCTCGCCTTGCTCCTGCTCGGGGGTGCTGTCTTCCTGCCCGCGCCCGCCGCCGCCAAGGGCAGCCTCTCCAAGGTGGAAGACGAGTTCGAGAAGGCCATCCAGCGGGTCACGCCGGCGACCGTCGTCTGTCGCCCCTGGGGTGTCGAGGCACGCAAGATCCGCACGGGCACGTCCGGCGTGGTCATGTCGCGCAAGGGCCTCGTGCTGTCGGACGGCGACGTCGGGCTGTACTTCGACATCCCCAAGGGTGAGAAGTTCAAGACGGAGCACATCAAGCGGGCCGACCTGATCGAGGTCCGGTTGCCCAACCTCAAGGGCAAGGGCTTCCGCAGCTACAAGGCCACCGTCATCAAGCGCGACAAGGACCTCGACACCACGCTCATGCGCATGGAAAAGCCCCCCGGAGGCTTGAAGTACCTGAAGGCAGGCAACAGCGACGCCCTCAAGGTGGGGGACTTCGCTTTCGCGATGGGCAACTCCTTCGGGCACGCGGCCGAGGCGCCGCCCACGCTGACTGCCGGCGTCATTGCCTCGCTCCCGCCGAAGGGGACCGAGACCGGAGGCCGGTACCGCTACATCTACACGAGCGCCGCGGTGAACCCCGGGGTCAACGGGGGACCGCTCGTCGACATCCACGGGCATCTGGTCGGGACGATCTCCAACAGCGTGCCGCTCGTGGGGTCCGGCAAGCCCCAGGACGCCCCCGAGCTGGCCTACGCCTACATGGGCAAGGTCATTCCGGTGGAACGACTCAAGCACCACTACGCGGACCTCGACGAGTTCGCGGAGCTCTTCCCCGAGCCCAAGGCCGCCGAGCCCAAGGGTGGCGAGACGAGCGCGCTGGCGACCGTCTTCCACCACACAGCGCGCAAGGCCTACAGGTCCGTGGTCAGCTTCAAGGTCAAGCGCAAGGGCCAGCTCAGCCTGGCTGAGCCCGCAGGCCGCGGGAAGCTGGTGAACATCCCGCGCTACCTGGGGCCTGTCAGTGGCGTGCTCGTCTCGCGCGACGGCTACATCCTCACGAGCCTCTACAACGTCGCCAACACCGCCACCCTGGTCCATGGCCAGCGCTGGGCGACGGCACCCGACACCGTCAAGGTGAAGGCCTGCCTCGAGGGCATCGAGAAGATCACGGTCTACATGCCCGACGGGAAGGCGGCGCCTGCCACGCTCGTCTCCCACCACCAGGGCCTCGGCCTCGTCTTGCTCAAGGCTGAACTCAAGCCTGCCAGCGCCGGCGAGACGATGACCAGCCACGAGACCATGCAGCCCGCCGACGTTGCCGAGATGAAGGCAGGCCGCTTCGTACTCGCCATCGGCAACCCCTTCGGAGCCAAGCGCCTCGACGATCCGCTGCTCACGGTCGGTCTCCTCTCCAAGCGACACGTCACCGGCTCCGAGCATCCGTGGGCCTCGCAGTGGCAGACCGACGCGGGGGTTACCGACGCCAACTGCGGCGGCGCGGCCGTCGATCTGCAAGGACGCCTCATGGGCGTGGTCACCCTGTGGTCCGCCACCCAGCACGGCCGCAACTCGGGCATCGGCTTCGTCATCCCCTGGTCTGAGATCCAGCTCGTGCTGCCCGAGATGATGCGGGGCCGCTCCTACAAGCCGCCGTTCTTCGGCATCACGTGGAAGCAACTCGGCACCGAACTCACGACCGTGCTCGACAAGATCCTCGAGGGCAAGGCGGCCGAGAAGGCCGGCCTCAAGTCCGGCGACGAGATCGTGAAGATCAACGGCGACGCAGTCTCCACCCCGGGCGACGTGAGGAATCTGCTGCGCGGCACGTGGTCCGGCGACACCCTCCTGCTCACCATCCGCCGCGGCGGCAAGGAGCAAGACGTCAAGATCACGCTCGGCGCGCGAGAGTGAGTGGTCGCCGCTAGAGGCGAATCTCGAGGTTGTCGGTCTCGTCCACGTGGATCGTGTCGACGAAACGCACGCGGCGCGGCGCGTCCAGGCCCATGACGAGGCTGTTCGTCCGGCAGCCGTTGCCGAAGAACGCCACGCCCTTCAACAGGTTGCCTGTGGTCACACCCGTCGCGGCGAAGCTGAGGTGCTTGCCTGGCGCGAGCGTCATCTCAGTGTGCTTCTTGTCGAAGTCGGCGACGCCCATGGTGCCGGCGCGCTTGCGATCTCCTTCGCGCGCCTCCACAAGGCGGCCCTGGATCTCGCCGCCGAGGCAGCGGACGGCGGCGGCCGTGATGACGCCCTCGGGGGCGGCTCCGACGCCCATCACCGCGTGAATCGACGTGCCCGTCACGCATGCGCTGATGGCAGGCGTGATGTCGCCGTCCGTGATGAAGTGGATGCGCGCGCCCGCCGCACGCACGTCGGCGACCAACTTGTCGTGGCGCGGACGCTCGAGGATGACAACCACGAGGTCTTCGACCTCGCGGTTGAGGCTGTCGGCGATGTTGCGCAGGTTCTCGCCGGCGGGCGCGTCGAGATCAACACGGCCGCGGCTGCGGGGACCGACGACGAGCTTGTCCATGTAGCAGTCGGGCGCGTTGAGCAGGCCGCCCTCTTCCGCCGCGGCGAGCACCGCGATGGCCCCCGGCGCGCCGCTCGCGCAGAGGTTCGTACCCTCCAGGGGATCCACGGCGATGTCGATGCGCGGATGGGACTGCTGCCAGTGCCCGACCTTTTCGCCGATGTGCAGCATCGGGGCCTCGTCCCGCTCGCCTTCGCCGATCACGATCGTGCCGCGGATGGCAACGCCGTTGAGCACCTTGCGCATGGCCTCGACAGCCACGTGATCGCTGTGCTCACGGTCGCCGTTGCCGACCGTGCGCCCAGCGGCGATGGCGGCGGATTCGACGACACGAAGGAACTGGGGAATCACGTCGGTGGGCATGGCGGCTGACCTCCTACGCGAAAGATAGGTAGCCCCCACCCCGCTCCCTCCACGAAAGCGCGGCGCGAGATCGGCTCAGCGGCCGCGGCGGTCCCGCTTGCGCTTGGCAACGGGTGCTTGGAAGCGCTTTCCGCCCGTGGGTGCCGGTCCCGTAGCCTCCCCAGCGAGGGCCCTGCTGAGCGCGGCCCGACCCTGGGGGCGTGCCTCGGGTTCCCACGCAAGCAGCCGGCCGACGATCGGCGCGAGATCCGCGGGGAAGTCCGCCGGCAGCGGCGCAGCGAGTCCGTTCTCCGCGCAGGGTGCTCCGCCTCCCGCTGCAAAGCGGAGCAGCGCGCCCACGCTCCAGGCGAGGAAGGGGGCGGGCCGGAGCGGCTCGGGATGGGCACGAGCCAACTCGGGTGGGGCGAAGCAGGGGGCAGGGAAGGGCTTGCCCTTGCGGGTCTTGAGTTCGTCCCACGCGCGGATGTCCCGGAAGGTGAGCAAGCGCCAGCCGTCCGCGACGCGCAGCAGCCGGGCGGGTACCGGGGCCGCGTGGACCTGCTTGCGGGCCTCCAGGTAGGCGAAGCCGTCGGCCACGTGCGCAGCCAGCTCCAGGGCCGCCTGGGCCTCGAGAGGCCCATCCGAGCCGAGGACGGCCTCCAGGGAGGGACCGTCTACCGGGTCCGTGAGCATCCAGGGCCGGGGCGGCGCGCGTTCGACCTGGCGGACCCGGAGCAGGGCCGCATGATCCAGTCGGGCGATGCGCCGGACCTCCTCCTCGAAGAGCATCCGGGCATCCTCACGCCCGACCAGGTCCTCGCGCAGGATGCGCAGGCCCATGGGCTCACCGCCCCGCTCGGCGACGTGCAGATCGCCCACGGCATCGCCCCGGAGGCGCTCTCCGATGCGCACGCGGTTCGGCTCGTTCGGCATGCGGCCCTTCTACCACCGCGGCACGTCTCTCGCCGCCGGGACCGATTTCGGGAACGGTCCGGGGCAAGCCTTAGCAGAGGCTTGGGGCAGGGATACCGTGTCCGCCGAAGGGCCATCTGCAGGCCCTGACGCCCCGTGAGGAGCCGTGATGTCCAAGCCCAAGTCCTCCCTCGAGATCGAGACGCTCGCCTACCACGAGTTCCCGCGACCCGGGAAGACCGAGGTCGTCGCGACCAAGCCGGTCGCGAGCCAGCAGGATCTCTCGCTGGCCTACACGCCCGGCGTCGCGATCCCGTGCCTGAAGATCCAGGAGGATCCCGAAGGGGCCTACAAGTGGACCAACCGCGGCAACCTCGTCGCCGTCATCACGAATGGCAGCGCGGTGCTGGGCCTCGGCAACATCGGCGCCCTCGCGGGCAAGCCGGTCATGGAGGGCAAGGCCGTCCTCTTCAAGAAGTTCGCCGGCATCGACGTCTTCGACATCGAGGTGGACGCCGACGACAAGGAAGCGCTGATCGATGTCGTCAAGCGCATCGCGCCGACCTTCGGCGGCATCAACCTCGAGGACATCAAGGCGCCCGAGTGCTTCGAGATCGAGACGCGACTCAAGGCCGAGCTCGACATCCCCGTCTTCCACGATGACCAGCACGGCACGGCCATCATTTCCGCCGCCGCGCTGCTCAACGCCTGCGAGATCGCCGGCAAGAACCTCGATAGCCTCCAGGTGGTCGTTTCCGGCGCCGGCGCGGCGGGCATCGCTTGCATCGACATGTTCGTGGAGATGGGCGTCGACCGCTCGAAGGTGATCTTCTGCGACAGCAAGGGCGTGGTCTACAAGGGCCGCCCGATCGGCATGAACTCCTCGAAGGAGGCCATCGCGGTCGACACCGAGCTGCGCACGCTCGAAGAGGCCTTGGTTGGCAGCGACCTGTTCCTGGGCGTCTCGGGCCCGGGGCTCGTCTCGCAGGACATGGTTCGCTCCATGGCCGACAACCCGATCGTGTTCGCGATGGCCAACCCGGACCCGGAGATCTCCTACCCGGACGCCGTCGGCGCACGCGACGACGTCATCATGGCGACCGGCCGGAGCGATTACCCGAACCAGGTGAACAACGTCCTCTGCTTCCCGTTCATCTTCCGCGGTGCGCTGGACGTCCGCTCCTCGGCCATCACGGACAGCATGAAGATTGCCTGCGCCCGTGCGCTGGCGCGGCTCGCCAAGGAAGAGGTGCCGGACACGGTCATCGAGGCCTACGGCGGCAAGGAACTGAAGTTCGGCCCCGAGTACCTCATCCCGAAGCCGTTCGATCACCGTGTGCTGCTGTGGGTGGCGCCGGCCGTCGCCCAGGCCGCCGTCGATGACGGTGTCGCCAAGCACAAGGACTTCGACATCGACGCGTATCGCACGTCGCTCGAGAAGTACCTCGGCGCCAGCCACCAGGTGATGGGCGCGGTCGAAGAGCGTGCCAAGCGCGTGAAGGGCAAGGTCGCCATCGCTGAGGGCGAGGAGCCCCGCGCCCTGCGGGTCGCCGCGCAGATGGAGGAGCAGGGCCTCGCGACGCCCGTGTTGGTCGGGGACACCAAGCGTGTGCACGCCGCCGCCGAGCGCGCCGGCGTCGACATCAGCCACATGGAGCTCGTGGATCCCCTGGAGGACGATCGCCAGGATGCGTTCGCCCAGCGCTTCTACGAGCTGCGGAAGACGCGCGGCGTGAACCTGCGCGACGCCGCGCACCTCATGAAGAACCCGCGTCGCTACGCCATGCTCCTGCTCGATCAGGACCATGTGGACTGCGCCGTCACCGGCATCAACCGCGGCTACCCGCTCGGCGTGCGCGACACATTCGAGATCATTGGCACGCGCAAGGGCGGCAAGGCCGCGGCCGTGCACGTCATGGTGCTGAAGGACCGCACGCTGTTCCTCGCCGATACGTCGCTCAACATCGAGCCCGATGCGCGTGAGCTGGCCGACATCGCGATCGCGACGGCCGACATGGCCCGCCGGTTCGACTTCGAGCCGCGCGTTGCCATGCTCTCGTTCAGCAACTTCGGCAGCGTCGAGCATCCCCAGGCGGCGTGTGCCGCCGAGGCCGTGCGCCTTGTCCGGCAGGACCGGCCGGACATCGTCGTCGACGGCGAGATGCACGCGGACGTCGCGCTCGATCGCTCCACCGGCAACAAGCTGCACCCGCACAGCCTCATCAACGGCGACGCGAACGTGCTGATCTTCCCCGATCTCGCCAGCGGCAACATCGGCTACAAGCTTCTCGAGCATCTGGCCGACGCCGAGGCGGTCGGGCCGATCCTCACGGGGATGCGCAAGCCGGTCGTCGTGAGCTACCAGGCCGCGTCGGTGCAGACGGTCGTCAACCTGACGTCGATCGCGCTAGCTGGCAAGGCCACGCCCAGCCACGTGCCGACGCCCGCGAAGGTTTGATTGCCCGTACGGCAACCTGACCGCCGCTAGCCGTCGCTGCCGAGGTCAGGCGGGAGCTTGGCGAGCAGACGGCGCGCACGGGGACTGTCCGAGATCTCGAGACGCTCCTGCACGAGCCGGTGCGCCAGCTCGAAGCGCCCTTCCTTCGCCGCACCCTCCGCGAGCCAGACCACGACGTCCGGGCTCCTGTTCGGGCCGCCCGTCCGGTCCGCGCCGATCTTGTAGGCGGCGGCCAGCAGATCGAAACGCAGCGTGTTGCCGCCCGTCTCCGTGTCGAGGTACTCGAGCGCCTTCGCCGCGTCGTAGACGAGCTGGCCGAGTCCGGCGAGCGGCTCCGTGGCCTTCGTCGCCGCGAGGGCGTGCAGGCTCGCCGTGAGGGCCCAGCTCTTGCCGCGCGTGCGATCGGGCTGCTCGAAGACCTTGAAGTCGTCCAGGAGGGCCCGCGCGACCATGTGATCGATCTTCGGGTCGGGCTTCACGCGCAAGTAGTGGTGCGCGGCGAGGACGTACTCGGGCAGATCGTCGGCGTGTCCCGAGATCTTCTCCGCCCGGAACTTGAAGATGATCGAGACGATCGTGTCGTCGACGTACGTGCCCTTCGCGCCGCAGCGCACGGCGGCGGCGAGCATCTCGGCCGCCTCCATGAACCGCTTGCCCTGGCGCAGACCGTCCGCGAGCCAAGCACGCGTCAGGCCGTCGGACGGATTGTCCTTGAGGGCCAGCTCCAGGTGGGGGATGGCCTCGTCTCCGCGCTTGGCGCGCACCAGGGCCCAGCCGCGGTGTCGCCGGACCAGCGTGTGGTCCGCGCGGCCGTCGGGCACCGTGCCGAGCCAATCCGCGAAGGCGCCGTGGTCCGCGAAGAACGCGGGCTGTCCGATCTTGAGCGCCAGCGCGTGCAGCGCCTTGTCGATCGCCTCGGCATCCTGAGCTTCGAGCAGCTTGCGCCGCAGGACCGGCAGGGTGTCCTTCTCCTTGGCCTGCGCACCGAGCGAGAGCCCGCCCACGAGCAGCGCGACGGCGAGCAGCGTGACCAGGGCGCGCTTCACTTGGCACCCCCCTTCACGAAGGAGTCCAGGGCCTTGACCAACGCCGCGCGGTTCCGACCCGGGTCATCACCGAGGATCCGCACGGCGAGAGCGCGTGTCTCCCGTCCTTCGACGAGGTCGTCGATGCCGGCCAGGATCGTCTGCACGACCGTCCCGCCCTGGGGCAGCTGGCCGCGGAGCAGGGCCAGGGCCGCCGCGACGCGCAGGCGCAGCGACGGCATCGCCTTCAAGGCCCACGCGACGCGCTGGGCTTGGGCGCGCACGGCCTCGGGCGTCATGCTGAGCAGGGCAGGGCGCCACACGGCGGGGGCAGCGCCGTCCTTGATGGTGTCCAGATCCACCGTCGTCGCCGTGGTGCGACCGACCTTGCGCAAGGCGCGTGCGATCTCGTTCTCGCGGCCCTTCTTCCATGCGGCGGACACCTTGGTCGCGAGACCCCGACGGTCCTTCGCGAGGATCAGGGCCTCGTACGCGTTGGGGCGCTCGTCTTCGGGCAGGTCATCGATGCCCGGCTTGGCCCCTTCCTCGGTGCTGCCAGCCCAGAGCCGGAGCACGCGATCGCGCTCGGCCTCGGACTCGAGGCGCACGAGGGCGCGCGTCGCGGCCCAGACGCCGGACGGCCGGTCGGCCTCGAAGAGCGTCGCGATCCAGAGCAGCGTCTCGGCCGGTTCGTCCGCGGGGTAGAGCACGCGCTCCTCGGCCGCCGGAATCAGCACGGGTACCTGCAGGTCGTGCGTGTGGCGCAGCGCGCGAATGAGGGCCGCGCGCCGCTTCGCGTCGTAGGTGTCGTCCAGCACGTTGAGCAGCGCGGCGGCCGCGAGGCCGTCCGTGCCGCTGAGATAGCCGGCGGCTTTCTCATCGAGTTGCTCCAGCGGCAGCTTGGCGAAGCGTTTGACCTGGGCCTCGCGGACGATGCCCGCGCGCGCGTAGGCGATGCGCGGCGATATGTTGGAGAGGTACGCGTCGAGCAGGGCCGGCTTGACCACGCCGGTGTAGTACTCCTTGCGGAAGGCGACGTCGCCGTCGGGTTCGAGGATCACGTGCTGTGGGCTGATGAGGGCGTCGCCGAAGCGTGACGTGAACCACTGCAGGACCACCTGATGCTGTGCGCAGTCGTGGCCGGGGTAGCGGCTGCAGCTCTGCTCACCGGGCCCCTTGTGGTTGTTGGGGTTGCAGACGAAGGGCACGTAGCCGCGCGTGGCTTCGCCCCAGGCGGCCGACTGGTACTGCATCTGGGCCAGCTGGTTGTTGGCCCGCTCGGTCTCCAGGGCGTTGATCGCGAAGAGGATCGGTCGTCCCTCGCTCATCGCGCGCTGCATTCCCTTGGCGTAGTCCTTCTGCCACCAGATCCCGGGGAGGGGCGGGGGCTTCTTGGTCTTGGGCGACTGTCCGTCTTCGGCCAGGACGACCGTCGAGAGAGCCGCCCAGGCGAGGATGAAGGCGAGCAGCCGCATGCGTGGATCTCCTGGGGCGGGCGGCATCCTACCCGCGCGACCCGGGCCAGCCCGTGATGCTCTGGTGACGAACAGCCCGCTCCGGGCCCCTGGGCCTTGCCTTTGTGTCGGCTCCGTGAACCTCTCGTGACGCGCGGAGCGTCCAATTCGGCTCGCCTTCGAAGGGGTAGGAGACTCCGAGGGTTGTCGAGGGATGGAGGCGTCCCGCCTGGTGGCCAGCGCCACCCGGGCGACGCGCCTCCCACGAGGAGGTAGACATGCGCTTGGCACTGACGTTGGGCCTGATGGCCACCCTGGTCGTTCTCGTTGGCTGCACCGGTGGGGGTTGCTGCGGCGTGGCCGACGTGCTCGCTCCGGATGCTGCTCCCGCTGCGGCGCCGACCGCATATGGCAGTGCTTCTGGCAGCGCCAGCCCGGTCGCGTACGAGCGCGCCCCGCGCGTCGCCGTACGCGAGGCGGCACGCTCGAAGAGCCGCCCGGCGTCGCGGTACGAGCGCACGCTCGCCTCGTTCACGGCTCCCGAGGCTCCGGCCCTGCCCGGCGCGCGCCCCGTGGCGCGCAAGGTGAGCCTGCGCAGGGCGCCCGTCGCGCAGCCCGCGCCGGCGCTCGCGCCGTCTCCCAGCAGCGAGGACTGTTGCCCCGGCGGCAACTGCGCCGTCCCGAGCTTCTCGGGGGAGTGCGTCGGCGGCAACTGCGCCATCCCCAGCTTCAGCTTCTGCAAGTAGGCGGGTCTGCCCGCGCAGCAGCTGGATCTTCAACGGGCTGCTAGGCTGACTCCCCAGCCATGACCGCCATGACGTCCGACAGCGTGCGCCGCGTGCGCCGCAACCTGCTGCGCCACTACGATCGCACCAAGCGCGACCTCCCGTGGCGTGCCACCAGCGACCCCTACGCCATCTGGATCTCCGAGGTGATGCTGCAGCAGACGCGCGTCGAGACCGTGCGCGAGCGCTGGCAGGAGTTCCTCACGCGCTTTCCCGACCTTCCGACGCTGGCCCGGGCGCGCGAACAGAGCGTGCTCAAGGCATGGGAGGGGCTCGGCTACTACCGCCGCGCGCGCAGCCTGCATGCGGCCGCGCGGGCGCTGCACGCCGCAGGACAGTCGAGCCTGCCTGCGCACGTCGACGCCCTACGCGCCCTGCCCGGGTTCGGTCCCTACACGTCCGCTGCGGTCGGAAGCATCGCGTTCGGTCTGCCCGCGGCCGTCGTGGATGGCAACGTGATCCGTGTGCTCACGCGCGTCCTTGACGATCGCGGCGACGTCACACGGGCTGCGACGAAGCGCCGCATCGACGAGGCCGCGGGGGCCCTGCTTGCACCGCGCCGTCCCGGCGACTGGAACCAGGCCGTGATGGAGCTGGGCGCCACCCTATGCTCCCCCCGCAACCCGAGCTGTGCGCTCTGCCCCATACGCCGGGACTGCGCTGGGCACGCTGCCGGCGATCCGGAGAGCCTGCCCGTGAAGCCCGCGCGCAAGGCGACACCGCATCACGACATCGCTGCGGGTCTCGTCTGGCGCGACGGACGCCTCCTCATCGCCCGCCGGCCCAAGGAAGGGCTCCTCGGCGGCCTGTGGGAGTTTCCCGGCGGCAAGCGCATGGAGGGCGAGTCCCTGGAGGCGGCCTGCGTGCGCGAGATCGCTGAGGAGACGGGCCTGCAGGTCAGCTGCGCCGAGCCCTTCCTCTCGATCGACCACGCCTACAGCCACTTCCGCATCACACTGCACCTCTTCCACTGCCAGGCCGGGCCGGGCACGCCGACGGCGGTCCAGTGCGAGGACCCACGCTTCGTGCGCGTCGGGCAGCTGGCGCGCTACCCTTTCCCGCGCGCGAACCGCCGTGCGCTGGATGCCTTGGTCGAACAAGGCGCTCCGAGCTGGGCCCATGCGTGAGGCCCGCCGCTTGCTAGCCGAGCTCCTGGCCCGGCCCGACCTGCGTCCCTTGATGAACCAGCTCAAGCAGTTCGACGGCGCCACGTACCGCCACTGCCTGCGCGTGGCCCGCTTCGCCATCGTCCTGGGCCGCGGCGACGGGATGGAACCGGCTCAGCTCCGCGAACTGGCCGTCGCGGGCATGCTGCACGACTTGGGCAAGACGCGCGTCGATCGCGACGTCCTCCGCAAGCCGGGGCCCCTCGACGATGACGAGATGCGTGAGGTACGGCGCCATCCTGCGGCGGCGGTGGGGGACCTGCAGACGCTCACGGCCTTCCCCGACGCCCATCGCATCGCGCCGCTGCATCACGAACTGCAGGGGCCCGGCGCCTATCCGCGCGACGGCGGCGATCGCCGCGCCGGCACGGATGCGCGCGGTGCCGATCGTCGCCGTGATCTGCCCGCGTGGATGCTCCGCGCAGGACTCATCCTGGCCCTCGCGGACCGCTACGACGCGCTCATTTCGCGCCGTTCCTACAAGGCCCCCTGGCCCGACGACGAGGTGCGAACCGCGCTCCGGGCGGAGATGCCGGAGGTCGCGGACCTGCTCGACCACCTCAAACCGCCCGCGCGCCCGCCGCGCTGAGCGGGGCGTTGTTGGCCTGACCCCCGGCCACCCGTACCCTCACCGTCGAGGGACGTTTCGTCCCGCAGGAGATGCGGCGTTTCGCCGGACCATGGCAATTGTCCTCGTAGCCGACGACGAGTCTTCCATCCGTGACGTCATCGAGTCGACGTGTCGACTCGACGGTCACGACGTCCGTACCGTCGGGACGGTCGACGACGCCGTGAACGCCTACACGGCCGAGCGGCCCGACCTCATGATCCTGGACCTCAACATGCCGGGCGGCGGAGCAGCGGAGATCCTCCTCGCCATCGAGGAGAGCGTGAACGATCCCGTCAGCCCCGTGATCGTCGTGAGCGGGTATGCCGCCGACGCCTTCCAACACGAGCTCGTGGTGGAAGTGATCCAGAAGCCGTTTGGCATCGACGCCTTGCGCATCGCCGTGAAGTCGGCCCTGGGCGCGATCGGCCGCTAGCAGTCGCGCACCGCGATGGCCGCGGCCAGGGAGGCTACGCCTCGGCGGCGGCCGCCTCAGCGCTGACTCGGGCCCTGCGCTCCGTGGTCAGAGCTGTCGCCCGGGTCACTGCCTTCTCCGAGGTCAGCGGCCTCTGCCCTCTCAGCGCCAGCCGCCTGCTCCCGTTCGCGCTTCTCGTCCTCGGCCTCCGTAGCCACGTGGTCGGCCAGGATCTCGACGACGCGCGCGAGGATGGCCGTGCTCCGGAAGAGGTAGCGGAAGTTCAGGGCCATACCGCCGGATCGAAGGTCATCACGGACCTTCTTCGTCAGGTTGGCCAGGCGGCGCAGGGACTCGGGGCTGGGCATGGCGGGAGATTCTACCCGCCGTGGTCCCCAGGGCCCCGATTCGGGCAATGGACGCCGAGGGCGTCTTCAGCCGTCGCTCCGGATGTCGGCGATGGCCTCGTCGAGGGCCTGCTTCATGCCCGCGTCGGCGGCGAAGCGCTTGGCGGCTTCGGCGAGATCCGGCAGCGCGGCCTTGGCCTCGGGGCCCATTTCCCGCAGCGCTCGCGCGGCTTCGCGGCACGTGGGCCCGTGCTCGCCGCGTACGGCTTCCCGGAGAGGCGCCATGGCCGCGTCCGCATCGCCTCGGATGCGGAAGTGCGCACGCGCTGCCTGGACGCGCACGTCGAGCTTGCCGTCGTTGCGCATGAGGTCCTCGATGCGGCCGATGTAGGGCGACGCTTCTTCGCCCATGAGGCCCAAGCCGTACGCGGCGGAAGAGCGGATGCTGCTCTGGTGGTTGAACAGGAGGTCGGCCAACGCCTGGCCTTCCCGATCGGAGCGCCCGCCGATGCCGCCGAGGGCGACGGCCGCAGCGCCAACGACGCGCGTGTCGCTGTCCTTGAGGATTCCAAGCAGCGCCGCCGAGGCGCGCGGGTCGCCCACACCTGCGACGCCCAGTGACTTCACGGCCTCGCGCCGGACGTTGGCGTCTTCATCCTCGAGCAGCGGCAGCAGCGTGTTGGTGCCATCCTCCAGATCCTTCACGAACGGGCGTATCGTGAAGACCGCGCGGAGCCGATGGCGCGGGTCCTCGCTCACGAGCAAGTGCGCGATGGGCTTGAACGCCTCCTTGCCCATCTTGCCGAGGGCGTGCATCGCGGCGTCGCGCATGACGCGCGCCGTATTCGGGTCCACGCCGTCAGGGTCCTTCTCGAGCAGCGGGGCCAGCTTGCCTGCGTAACCGGCGGCAGCCGGGCCGATGGCGCCCATCGCGTGGATCGCCGCCAGGCGAACCGTGCGGCCTCGCCGTTCGAGGAAAGGCGCCAGGGCTTCGAGCGGGGGCTGCGCGAACTTGGCCAGGGCGGTGATAGCAGCGCCCTGCTCCTTGGGGAGCGTGCTCTTCAGCTGCTGCTTCCACGCAGCCATCGTCTTGCCGTCCTGCTTCGGTGCTGCCGGGCCGTCATCGCCGCACGCGACGAGCAGGGGTACGAGGGCCAGCAGCAGGGCTGCCGGCAGGAGGCGACGGGTGAGCATGCGGGCATGCTAGCTCACGAGGCGGGCGGGTTGGGTCCCCTCCATGCACAATCTCCCGCCCCGTCCCTTCCGGAGAGCCTGCATGACCGACCACGACGCACGACCGCTGGACGGAATCCGCGTGCTGGAGCTTGGGCAGCTTATCGCGGGACCGCTGGCTGGCGCCTACCTGGGCTACTTCGGCGCGGAGGTCATCAAGATCGAGCAACCCCGCGGAGGTGATCCGATCCGTGGCTGGCGGGTCGTCGAAGACGGCACGTCCCTTTGGTGGCGGGGCCTCGGTCGCAACAAGCGTAGCGTCACGATCGACTTGCGGACCGACGAGGGGCGTGGGCTCGTGCGTGAGCTCGCTTCGCACTGCGACGTCGTCATCGAGAATTTCCGCCCGGGCCGCATGGAGGCGTGGGGCCTCGGCCCGGACGATCTGCGCGCCTCCAACCCGGGCCTCGTCTACACCCGCGTGTCGGGCTTCGGCCAGGACGGGCCGCTCGCGGACCGCCGCGGCTTCGCGTCGGTGTGTGAGGCGTTCGGCGGCCTGCGCTACGTTACCGGCCATCCGGGCGAGACGCCCGTGCGCTCGAACCTGAGCCTGGGCGATAGCCTCGCCGCGTTTCAGGCCGTCATCGGGACCCTCCTCGCGCTCCTGCGTCGCGAGCGTGACGCCGACACGCGCGGCCAGGTCGTCGACGTTGCCATCGTGGAAGCCGTGCTCGGCGTCATGGAGGGAGCGGTGTCCGAGGTCGATCGCTGCGACGTGGTGCGCCAGCCGTCCGGCACGACGATCACCGGCGTCGTCCCGACGGATGCCTACCCTTGCAGCGACGATCGCCGCGTGGTGATCGGCGCCAACGGCGACTCCATCTTCCGACGCTTGATGGAGACGGCGGGTCGCGACGACATGGCCCAGGACGAGCGCTACGAGACGAACGCGAAGCGTGTCGACCACCGCGGGGCGATCGACGAGGCCATCGCCGCGTGGACGTCGACGCTTCCGGCGGAGGACGTCGTCGAGCGGCTCGCGGCCGTCGGCGTCCCGGCAGCCCCGATCCACGACGCCCGCGATCTCCTCGCCAACGAGCACCTGCGAGCACGCGGGCAGTTCGAGCAGGTCGAGGTGGGCGGGCGGCCGCTGAAGCTGCCCGCGCTCGGTCCCAAGCTGGCCGACACCCCCGGGCGAACCGACTGGCCGGGGGGCGCGCTGGGCGCCGACACGGAGGAGGTCCTTCGATCTCTCGCAGGTCTCTCGGCGCAGGCAATCGCCCGACTCCGAGCGAACGGCATCATCTGACCGGGATGCCTCGGACGGGGGACCGGTCGCCTCCCTCGCTACACTCTGCGCATGCAGCGCATTCGCCCGTCAGGCGCCTCTCTGCTGGCGCTCCTGCTCCTTGTGACGCCGGCCTTGGCTGGGGATCGCACGCCCGCCCAGCTTGCCAAGGACCTTGTCTCCGAGGACCGCGACGTGCGCTCGAGCGCGAGGAAGGCAATCAACGCCCTCGGGCCTCCTGCGGTCCCCGCTCTGCTGGAGGCCATGGCCAAGGCCAAGGACCCCGACGCCTACCTGAGCAAGCTCTTCGACTGGCGGTTCGGCCCGTACACAGGGCCTGGCCTCGCCCAGTTTCGGGCGATGTTGGAGAAACGGCCGGTCGACTACAGGGTCGTGCTCATCCTCGACCGCATGGGGTCTGACGGCGCGTCGTCACATCTGGCGCTCGCGCGCGTGCTCTCCGATCCGAAGGCGGGGGCCAACGCGCGGACGTACGCCGCGCTGGCGTTCCTGCGTGGGGGATATTCCGTGGCCGGCGTCATGGCTGGTCTTTCCTCGGTACAGGGCGACTCGATCCTCGCGGTCGTGAACCTTGCCGAAGCGCTACTCATGGCAAGCAAGGAAGCGCCGCTGGCGGCGGAGCTTCTCACCAAGCTGGCCAACGCATTGCGCATCGCCATCGCACGGGACACGATCACGGCCCTCGTCCCGGTGCTGCGAGCGGCGCCCGCGGACTTCGGCATGACGCTGAAGCTCTGGCGGCCGCTCGCTCGACTCGGATCCGAGGCCAAGCCGGCGGTCGGAGTCCTGCGCCACTGGTTGACGAAGCCGGCCGCGCTGGATCCCGCGCTCCGCGTGCTCTCCCACATGGGACAAGGCGCTGCCTCTGCGCGTCCAGAGCTTGAGTGGCTGCTAGCCAACGCCCGAGATCCATGGCGCCTGACGGCGGCGGCCTTGTGCATGCTCCGTCTGCAGCCCGACCACGCGCGCGCGCGTGCCGTGTTGGATGAGCAGGCCCCGCGCGTGGCCGATGGGGAGCTTGACGAACTCGCGCGCGTGCTGGGCGCCGCCGGTGCGGATGTGCCGCACGTCGCTTCGCATGTAGGCCGCCTCCTTACGAACGGGCAAGCCTCGGTTCGCAAGCAGGCCGCGATGGCGCTGGCGAACGTGGGGCCGCATGCCGGGGCTCACGTGCCGGCGCTGATCCGCTTGCTGGACGATCCCGATCCGCGGGTGCGCGTCTGGTCTGCGCTTGCGATCGCTCGCGTCCGGACGGTGGGGGCCATGGGGGCGAAGGAAGCGACGGACTTGGCAAAGCATCTGGACAACGCCCACGGGGCGCTGCGCGCGTGGGTGGCCGTCGTCCTCTCGCGAGGACGGCACAAGAAGGCACTCGGTCCCAGGACCCAAGCCGTGCTGCGACATGCGGAACGCATCCGGCCGGCGTGGCTACCGCCCATGCAGACCTCCTTCACGTGGGAGCCCGCGCTCGATGCGGAGCTGCGCGCGGCGGCAAGCAAGGTGCTCCGTGCCTCCAAGTGACCGACGCCCCGCGGAGAGACCCCTCCGAACCGCGACGTGCGCCGGCCGTTACGACGCCTTGGCCGTGCCGGCATGGGAGCCTTGATGCGCACGAGAGCTGCGACGTTCATCGCCATGCTGCTGCTGGCCGTGGTCGCGCTGCCGGTCGGCGGCGCGCAGGCTGAAGAGCGGATCGAGCTCGACCTCCCCAAGGCGCTTGAGGCGAGTCTCTCGAATGAGGGGATCGTCTCGCCGAGGTGGCTGTCTGCCTCCCAGTGCCCCGATGGCCACTGGTCCGCCATGGAGTGGGATCGCTGGTGGCAGCGCCTCCCTTGGATCGGGCAAATGCGCTTGCTGGGTCGCGCGACCAAGCCACACGACGTCGCCACGACGGGCTTGGCCCTCCTGGCCTATCTCGGGGCCGGCTACACCCACCGGGGGAGCCACCCGCACGCCCGCGTCGTCGCCGACGGTCTCCAGTGGCTGATCCGGCGGCAGGCGCCGGCCGGATCGTTCACCGCCGCCACGGATCCCGATCCCCAAGTGGCCCATGCCATCGCCACCCTGGCGCTGACCGAGGTCTACGGCATGACGGCGGGGGTGCGCTATCGAGAGCCTGCCGTGCGCGCGCTGAAGCTCATCCTCGCCACCCAGAGCAAGAGCGGGGCCTGGCAACATCCCGGCTCCGACGTCGACAACGGCCTCGGGACGTTTTGGGCGGCCATGTCGCTCAAGAGCGCCGAGCTGATCAACAAGGACGCGGTCAGGCGAGGCGAGAAGGCGCCGCTGCCGACCGAGGTGTCGCGGGCGCTCCAGCGGATCGTCCGGTGGCTCGACACACAGACGGACCCGGCAACCGGCATCGTGCGGCCGGCGAGCGATGCGGAGCGGGCCCGGGGCGCCACCTCGTTGGTCCTTACTGCGGCGGGGGCGTTGGTCCGGATCTTCGCGGGCGCCGATCCCAGGCGTTCCAAGATCCTTCGTGCCGCGGCCGACCACCTCGTCACGCACATGCCGACGCGAGACGCCAAGGCGCACCAGAACTCCACCCTGTACGCCTACATCGGGACGCTGGCGCTGTTCCAGGTCGGCGGCAAGCACTGGGGCATGTGGAAGCGGCGAGCCCTCGAAGAGAACATCGTGGAGACGCAGGACCGGGGCCCGGTCTCCAGCCGTCGACGCGGCTCGTGGGCACCGCGCGGAGCATGGACCAAGGAGCGCGGCGCGGTGGCTTCGACGGCGCTGAACTCGATGAGCCTCGAGGTCTTCTACCGCTACGACCGCGTCTTCGGGGACAAGGACCGTGCGGGCGTCGGGCCGCTCGTCGAGCTGCGGCGACAGGCTCTCACCTGGGAGGCCTCGGTATTGCCCGGTCATGCCGCGCGCATGACGCTTGCCGAGGGTGGATCTCTGCCCATCGAAGCGGTGCACATGCGAGCCGAGGTACACGGCGTACGGGCGCAGGTGGTGTTGGACCTGTTCGTCACCAACCCCAAGGCGACGCAGTTCGAGGGCATGTTGGATGTGCGCCTGCCGGACGGAGCGGCACCCTACTACCTGGCGTTTGGTGAGGCGGTGCTTGAGCGCGTGCCCGACCCCGGTACGGAGGGCACCCGCGCGACCGATCTCGCTTCGCTTCGGGCGCAGGATCACGGCGATTGGGGCCGCGTCCTCGAGGCACGCATGGCGCCCGTGGAAGCTGCTACCGAGGCGTTCGAGACGATCGTACGCAAGCGGAAGGATCCGGCCCTACTGACCTGGTCCGGCGCGGGCGTGTACAAGCTGCGCGTCTTCCCGCTGCTGCCGAAGAAGCAGCACAGGATCGTCGTGGCCTACGAGGTCGACCTCGCGCCGGTGGGGGAGGACGCGGGTCTCGTGCTGCCGCTGCCCACGGACGTGCCCGATGTCCGCGTCGCTGTCCGGGCGCGCGGCGTCACCTGGACGGCCGCTCCTGTCGTCCCCTTGGAAGGCGATGTGCGTACGTGGCACCGTCCGGCCGGCGACGCGATCAGGGTGCGCGTGACCAGGCCCGGCGACGTCTGGCTGATGGGCGATGACACGGCAGGGCGAACGCACACGGCAGCGTGGATCGAGCCGGCGGTGCCTGTCGTGCCGCGCGAGGCCTACCCGAGCGCCCACTTCCTGATCGATACGTCACCCAGCGTCACGCCAGAGCAGATGGGTGTCTGGCGCGAGCTGGTTCCCGCCATCCTCGAGGCCAATCGTGATCAGATCACGTCGTTCCACGCGACCTTCTTCGACATGCAGATCCGTCGCTGGCGGACGTCGCCCACGCGCAACACGCCGGAGAACGTGGCCTCCCTGATGGAGGCGATGCGTGCTCTCGAGCCAGGGGGGGCGACAGATCTCACAGCTGCTCTGGCCTCCGTACACGACGTGGCGCCGCGCACCAGCGTCTTCCTGTTCACCGACGGTCAACCCACGTGGGGCGACACAGATCACGGGGCGGTGCTACGCCAGGTCTCCTCCGATCGCCCGGTCTTCGCGTACCTGACAGGGCTCGGCCGCGAGGACGCGGAGAGGCTCCGTGATCTGACGGGCCGCAGCGGTGGCGCCCTGATCACGGTGCTCGGCCGCGCCGATGTGCCGGCGGCCGCACGCGCCCATCGCAGCTGCGCATGGAGCATCGAGTCGCTGGCTCTGCCGGGGGTGAGCGACATCCTGCTTGCGGGAGAGCAGACGAGCCTCCATGCCGGGCAACGCCTCCGGCTCGCCGGTCGTGGCCGGCCGACCGCGGGCGCGGCGCTCGCCATCTCGCTTCGCTGCGGACGGCAGCGACAAGATCTTCTGCTTCCCGTTCGCCAGCCTGTCCGGTCGTCCATGGCGGCACGGGCCTACGGGCGGATCGGCATGGAGCAACTCGACGCTGTCAGTTCCCGGTTCCGCGATCTCAGCCGTGACTACGCGATGCACTACCGCGTGGTGGGTCCGCGTACTGCGCTCGTGATGCTGGAGTCCGAGCAAGACTACCGTCGCTTCAAGCTCACAGGAGGGGGACATGCCGGGCGGGTCGAGAAGAACCCCGTTCGCGCGACCCTGGCCGCGGCGCGAGAGCTCCCCCATGGCTACGCCGTCCCGGAGGACGAGGACGCGGGGTCGGCTGCGGCCTTCGCCAAGGAGCGCGAGCTGTCTGCGGAGCTCGTGCGCGTGCTCCGTCTGGCGCCCGCCAGGGCGTTGCGTCCGCCCCCGCGTCGGGCGGTTCCCTCGGATCCGGTCCTCCGCGCGTTGGCTGGTGCCCTCGACCTCGAAGCACCCGGAGCCGCCGGGCGTCTTGCGCTGCAGGCCTACGCCCTCGGGCTCGACGGCCACGCCTATTACCTGCTCTGGCGAACCTCGCGGCCTGGGACGGATCGGCCCACGGCCGACTGGATCATGGCCCGCGTGGCGGAGCGCGCACGGCGCCCCCTGCTGGCGATCCTCGCGTTCGAGACGGCGCTGGGCTCGTCCGAGGCCGGCTACCTCGGTCAGGCCATCTGGGTGATCGCCGCGGACTACGACCGGTTCCTACGCGCCTTCCTGGCGACGGGCGTGTCGAACCGCGCTGCGCGCTTTGCGCGCGCGCGCTTGGCGACGCTCGCCCACTGGCGGAAGCTCCTGGCGGGGCACGCCCTCCCGCGCCGCGCGGCCCTGCTGGTCCTGCACGTGCCGTTCGATGCCCGCGACGGCACCGCGGTGGAGGTGCGAGGGCCTCATGGCATCGTCGAGCAAGGCCTCCCGAGCACCTCCCGATCACGTCGGCTCCACGTGGCACCCCTCAACCCCGGGGGGCCCGGCCCTCGCATGCACGCCCTCGACCGGCTGGGCACGGGGGACTGGACCGTCCGCCTCGTGCGCCCCTCAGCTGATGCCGTCTCGAAGTTCGTCGCACGCTCGCTCGTGATCGTGATCCAAGCGTGGGGCACGCCGGCCCTACGCGTCGCGCTCATCCGCTCTGTCGCGCCCGAGGAGTACTTCGGCCTGGTGATCCAGGGCAGGTAGGCGCGCCGCGAACACGGCCCGCTGCCGGTACCCTCGTTGGGCATCGCCGCTGAACCGCTTTCGGCTTCGGCGACGATCTACCCTCGAAGCCCATGCCCCGACGTCCATCCTCCACCCCGCTGCACCCCCGAGCGCTGCTCGCTCATAGCGCGTTCGTCCGTCGCGTTGCGCGCTCGGCCCTCCGGGGCGACGACTTGGTCGAGGATGCCGTCCAGGATACGTGGCTCGCCGCTCTGGAGTGCCCGCCGCCGTCCTCCGTGCCGCTGCGCGCCTGGTTGGGCGGCGTGGCGCGTCGCCGTGCTGCCGACATCGTGCGGCGCGACACGCGCCGGCGTCGTCGCGAGCACGGCGTGGCCCGGTCTGACTCGCAGCCCTCGACCCTCGACGCCACGGCGCGGGCCGAGACGGGGCGGCGTCTCGTCGCCGCCGTGCTCGCGTTGGACGAGCCCTACCGCACGGCGATCCTGCTGCGCTACGTCGATGACCTGCCGCCTCGCAAGGTCGCCGCCCAAACGGGCGTGCCTGTCGAGACGGCGCGCACGCACATCAAGCGGGGGCTGCACCGGCTGCGCGCGCAGCTGGACGATCAGCACGATGGCGATCGCCGGCAGTGGATGGCCGTCCTTCTCCCTCTTGCCGGAGTACCTCTCACCACGACGGGCGCGACCCTCATCATGGGCGCCGTCGCGATGAAGGCGCTTGTCGCGGCGGGCTTGCTGGCTGCGGTGGGTGCCCTTGTCTGGGTGCTGTGGCCGACGACAGAGCGTGCGTCTCCGTCGGCCGAGACAGCCTCCGAGGATGCGGCCGGCCCCATCCTGCGCGGCGTGCGACCCGAGCTGCTGCGTGGCGATGCCGCCGCCCAGCGACGTGGGCGCATCTTCGGTCGTGTCGTTGGGGCCGAGACGGGCGTCCGCGTCAGCCTGTACCGCCTCGGGGCTACGCCACGGACGCCGCCCTTCCTCCGCGACCCGCAGGAGATGCTCTACGAGGACAGGGCCGCCGCGCAGGCGCCGCTCTTCAGCGTCGAAGCATCGGCTGACGGCAGCTTCGCCTTCGACGACGTGGGCAGCGGACGTTTCGAGGTCCGTGCGGCGGTGGGCGACCTGGCCGCTTCGCGCACGGTCGTGCTTCACGTCCCTGGCGCTCACGTGCGAGTCAACCTGAGGTTGCCGGAGGGCGACGTGCAGCTTCGCGGGCGAGCAGTGTACGCCGATGGTCGCCCGTTCCAGGGGTGGATCACGGCCCACGGCAACGAGGGCCAGACGATGATGGGCGGGCCCTTCCAGTACAAGCGCGTCTACGGCGAGGGCCTCTTCCGCGTGGCCATGGACGGTCAGTTCGCCATCCGCGGCGTCGGGGCAGGTTCCGTGCGCCTTGCAGCGTTCCAGCCCGGGCGCGTGCGGCATGTCAGCCGTCGCGTCACGCTGCCACGTCGTGAGCTGTTCGAGTTCGTCGTCGACGAAGGCTATGTCGAACTCCACGGGCGCGTCGTCGGGGGCGTGCGCAGGAAGCCTGTTGCGGGCGCCGCGCTGCTGGTCCACGCGCTGACCCCGGGAGGCGGGCGCATGCGCGTCCATGCATCCACGGACGCCGAGGGCAGGTTCCGCGTCTCGCTGCCCCCGCACCGGATTCAGCTTGAGGTGACGGCCGCGGGCTACGGCCCCTCGGGGATCCGACGCGTGCCGAACGTTCGCTCAGGTGTCGCGATCGAGATTGCCCTCGCCGAAGCGGGAACCGTGCGCGGTCGCGTGACGCTGGCGTCCGACGGCCGCCCGGTTCCCGGCGTGCCGGTGCACGCCGTCCCCCTCGAGAATCACGAGCAGTGGATCCAGACCTTCAGCGGCTCCGATGGAGGCTATGTCTTGCGTGGACTGCCCGCCGGCGAGGTGTTCGTCTTCGCTGCGGGTCGCGGCTACTTCGGTGCGGACCTACCGAAGCTGGGCGAGGACTTCGGCAAGGAGCCCGCTGTGCTGACCGTGGTCGGCGGCGTGGCCCAGAACCGCGATCTCAGCGTGCGGCCCGGCGTTGCCGTGACGGGTCGCGTGGTCGACGCCATCGGCGAGCCGGTGGCGGGCTGCTCCGTGTTGGCGGAGCCCGAGGGGGCCTTCCCCGTCGGTGAACTCCCCACACCGCTCTGGTTGGGCACCGACGTGTCGACCGCAGACGGCTCGTTCACGCTCGACACCTTGCTGCCGGGCTACAGCTACAGCTTCCTGGCGCTGGCACCCCACGGCGGTTGGTCGAAATCGGTCACGGCTCACGTCGAGGCGGCCGCGCCGCCGACACCCGAGATCCGGCTCGAACCGGCGCACTGGATGGATGTGCAGGTCGTCGCCGCAGAGGGGGGGGCGCCCATCGCCGGCGCACTCGTGCTCGGTGGCGGGGCGTACGGCTACACCGACGCGGGCGGCCGCCTACGCCTGGGGCCGCTACTGCAGGAACACCCTCGCGTCGCGGTCCGGGCTCGCGGCTTCGGGCCGCACGTCACGACGCAGGCGACGTCGTCCGCCCAGCCCGGCCCTGGTGTTCGCATCGAGTTGCAGCCTGTCGGCACGGTGGAGGGCCGGGTGGTCGTGCCGGACGATGCCCTGCCGGAAGACGTCTGGGTGCGCGCGCACTCGCTCGAGCAAAGCGGCGCCAGTACGCCGCAGGGCGTGCTGGCGGGCCCCGACGGACGGTTCCGCCTCGAGGGGGTCGGGGCGGGGGCGTGGAAGATCCAGGGCCGTCTCCGGGGGCGGAATGAGGCGCTGGCCGAGGCGAACGCCGTCGCGGGCGACCACGACGTCGTGCTCACGTTGGAGCCTGTCGACGGGTACTCGGTGTGGAGCGTGACCGTGCTCGACGGCGCCGGCACGCCCGTCCCCCGGGCGCGCTGCTACCTGAACTACCGCCCCGTGAAGGGCTCGCCGCAGCGCAAGCGACGGATGGCCCACGACGGGCAGGTCCGTCTCTCGACCCGCGAGCCGGCCGTCGAGGCGTGGCTCGAGATCTGTGATCCGCGCGACGACGCCGGACAGCAGTTGTCCGCCGGAGCGATTCAGCGCTTCGACGTCGATCCGAAGGGCGGTGAGGTCACCGTCAGGCTCCCGGCGCCGCGTGCGATCGAGTGCCTCGTGCGCGACGGTGCGGGGCGGCCCCTGGAAGGCGTGCGCGTGCACGCACAACTTCCACGCGCCGATGAGGATCCGCCGGAGGCCTACGACGCCCACGACGTGGCTCGCACCGACGCCCAGGGCCGGGCAACGCTGGCACGGCTCGGTCCGGGGACCTACTGGGTCTTCGCCGACACGCCACCGCCCTACATCCCGATGGCGGAAGTCGTCGTGCCACCGAACGGTGATCGCGCGACCTTCGAATTCCGGCGGGGCGCCGATGTGCTGCTGACTGTCACGGATGAAGCGGGGCGGTCCTTGCGCCGCGCGTATGCGACCGTCCGCTCCGACGATCAGGACGAGGACCTTGACTTCAGCTCGGTCGGGAGCGGACGCATCCGTGTGTTCGGGCTCGTGCCAGGCAAGCCCGTAAGCCTCACCGTATCCACCGGGCGAGAGCGCATGCTCGTCCGGCGGCTCGCGTGGATCCCGCGCAACGAGACGATCGTGCTGCAGAAGCCGACCACGATCCGCGGTGCCGTGCACGGGATACCGCCGACCGACACGCGCGGAGCGGTCGTCTGGTATCGCGAGCCAGGCGGGACGTGGCGAGCCGTCGCGACGAAGGCAGGCGGCACGTTCGTGATTCCGAGGATCGCGCCCAAGGCCGTGACGGAACTCTACGCGAGCGAAGTTGGCGGGGTGGCACCCAAGGGAGCGTCTCGCCTGATTACGCGAGCCGACGGCGGGGATGACGGCGTGCGGCTGGCGCTCCATCCGCTGCCGCGTCTCGTGGTCCTCGTCGATGGGGGCGACTTGAGGCAGCCGACCGTACTGCTCCGCAAGGAGGGCAGCCAGAAGACGTGGGGCATGCCCGTCGTCGACGGGCGGGCCGTGATCAAGGGACTCGCTCCCCACGCGCTGTACAGCCTCTTCGTCGGCCCTACGAAGGATGGGCGATACGGCTACGTGGATCGAGTTCGTGGCGACCGCCGCGAGATCCGCCTGCCACTCAAGGTGGGTGGTTCGATCACGGGTGAGATCCTCGCACCGGCCGGAGCCACGACCCGCAGTTGGGTCTCCGCGCAGTGGAGCGGCTTCACCCGCACGAGCGCCGTGGAGGACGACGGGACCTTCCGCTTCGACGGCTTGCCGCCCGGACTTTGGACGATCAAGGCGGGCGTCCGCGCTGGCAAGGTCGTCTTGCGCGAGGAACTCGACGCGCGTCCCGGCGACAAGCTCCGCATCGTCTTCAAGTGACCGGCGGCGTCACCTGGACCTACTCAACGTCGGTACCGCTGCTCGCATCCTGCACTTCATGCGCGACCGGCAGCTCGGGCAGATCCTTGACCTTCTGCCGCCTGCGGCGGCGTGTCTTGGCCGGAATGAGGCCGCGCATCAACTCCAACGCACCGAAGCACAGGAGCCGGTCCCCGGCCTCGAGGAGGCGGTCGGCCCGCGGGTTCGGGACGACGGTCGTTCCCCGGTGCAGGGTGAGCACGTTGATGTCCTTCTCGCGCAAGCCGGAGTCCTTGAGCTCCTGGCCGACGTAGGGCGACCCTTCGGGGATGTGGATCTCCGTGACGCCGTAGCCACGACTCACGGTGAGGCGCTGCCGCAGATCGATCTCGGGGAAGTCCACCTGGGCCGCGATGTAATCCATGATGGAGCCCGCGATGTCGAGCTGGGTGCAGCGCTCGATGCCCTCCAGCCCCGGCGAGGAGTTGACCTCCATGATCTGGGGGCCCTCCGAGCTCTCGAGCATGTCAACGCCCGCGACTCGCAGCCCCAGGATCTGCGCGGCCCGCACGGCGGTCTTGTTGTATTCCTCGTCGAGCTCGACGCCCTCGGTCACCCCGCCGCGATGGACGTTGCTACGGAACTCCTGCCCCTGGGCAACGCGGCGCATCGCCGCGACGACCTGGTCGCCCACGACGAACGCGCGGATGTCCTTCCCGCGACTCTCGGCCACGAACTTCTGGATCAGCACGCTCTGCTTCTGGCTCTGCAGCAACTCGATGATGGCCTCCGCCGAGGAGGCCGTCTCGGCGAGCAGCACGCCGATCCCTTGCGTGCCCTCGATGAGCTTGATGACGACGGGCGCCCCGCCCACGCGCTCGATGGCCGGCAGCACGTCCTTCTTGTCACGCACGAAGGTCGTCTGGGGAATCCCGATGTGGTGTCGGCTCAGGATCTGGAGGCTGCGCAGCTTGTCGCGCGAGTTGGAGATGCCCGCGGAGGAGTTCGCGCTGAAGACGTCCATCTGCTCGAACTGACGTACGACCGCAGTCCCGAAATACGTGATCGAGGCGCCAATGCGTGGCAGCACCGCGTCGTAGTAGGAGAGCTGCTTCTGCCGGAAGTACAGGTCCGGGCTGCCCTGCTGCAGGTCGATCGCGAACTTGAGCGTATTGAGCACCTTGACCGTGTGTCCGCGCTGAACCGCAGCCTCGCGCAGCCGACGGGTGCTGTAGCTCTTGGGGCCGCAAGAAAGGATGCCGAGTTTCATGGGAGCTCCCTGGTTCCGCCTCCGCGTGGAGGTCTGGCCGGATGGTACTTTGCTCGCCTTGGTCCAGTCCGAATTGCGCGTGTGAGGTCCCGTCCCCGGACCCGCAGGCGTCTGGTCCCCGTGGAGTCCGGCCCTTGTCTCGACCGCGTCCTTCCACCAAGTCTGGGCGCCCGGCCCGCAAGAAGCTCCTGCGCCTCCCCCTGCTGGGCTGGCGTGAATGGGTCGCCCTGCCCGAGCTGGGCGTCGCCCACATCAAGGCGAAACTCGACACAGGCGCCCGGACCTCGTCTCTGCACGTATCCCACCTGAAGAGGTTCCGTCGAGGTCACAGGCAGATGGTGAGCTTCGTCCTGCACCCGATCCAGCGGTGTTCGCTTTCGACGATCCAGACCGAGGCGGAGGTGCTGGAAGAACGTCCCGTCCGATCCAGCAACGGTGAGGTGGCCATGCGCCCCGTCATCGAGACCACGATGCAGGTGCTGGGCACGAGCTGTCTCATCGAAGTGACGCTGGCGTCCCGGGATCAGATGGGCTTCCGCATGCTGTTGGGGCGCAGCGCGCTACGTCGGCGCTTTGACGTGAGCACAGGGCGATCCTTCCTGTCCAAGGACCCCGGGCCGAGCCGGCGACGGGTCAAGAAGACCAAGGTCAAGACCAAGACTTCGGCCAAGCCGAAGACCAAGACCAAGACGAAGACCAAGACCAAGACCGAAGCCAGGCCCAAGAGCGAAGCCAAGCGCAAGCCGTGACGGGCATGGGCGACGTACAGCGGCACGCGGCCGCCGGCCAGCGGCAGAACATCACAACGTGCGGAAGAGGTGGGTGAGATGACGGACGACTTCGAGATCGCCGGCAGCACGGTCAAGCCGGGAACTTCCATGCGCCTGGGCATGCCGGCAGGCCGCCTGTTCACCCAGCAGGTCATCGAGATCCCCCTCACCGTCCTGCACGGCGCGCAGCCGGGCCCCACGGTGTGGATGAGCGCGGCCATTCACGGCGACGAGATCAGCGGCACGGAGGTCGTGCGGCGCGTCATCGAAGCGCTCGATCCTGCCGACATGAAGGGGACCTTGTTGGCGCTCCCGGTCGTGAACGTGTTTGGGTTCGTGCAGCACACGCGCTACCTCCCGGACCGGCGCGACCTCAACCGCTTCTTCCCTGGGGCGGCGGACGGGAGTCTCGCGTCCCAGATCGCTCACCTCCTCATGACCAATGTCGTGAGGCGGTCTGACTTCGGCATCGACCTGCATGCAGGCTCCGACCACCGAACGAACCTTCCGCAGATCCGTGCGGACCTGGACGACGCGCAGGTGCGCGCATTGTGCGAGGCGTTCGGTGCTCCTGTGGCCCTGCATGCCCCCTTGCGCAGGGGCTCGCTGCGCTATGCCGCGGCCCGCGCCAAGGTGCCCTGCTTGCTCTACGAGGCCGGTGAGCCCATGCGATTCGACCGCGCCGCGGTGAGTACCGGCACGGACGGTGTCCTGAGAGTCCTGCAGCACCTCGGCGTGATCGAAGACGCGCCCGCGCTCGAGGTCGCTACGCGGTTTGCGCTGAAGTCCCGCTGGATGCGCGCCTCGCGTGCGGGCGTGGCCCACCTCGACGTCGCACTAGGGGAAGACGTGCGGCCGGGGCAGGTCGTGGCCCTGCTGCGGGACATCGACGGTGATGTCGTCGGCCGCTTGCGCGCGCAGCGGGGGGGCATCGTCATCGGTCACACCCTCAATCCGCTCGTGAGCCGCGGCGACGCCGTGCTGCATCTCGCGTCCCTGGAGGCGTAGCCCGTAGCGAACCGGGTGCAAGGTCACCACGGTTGTGACCAATCGGGACCAGGCTCCGTCCGTCCCTGATCGGTGCCTTGGTTTCGACGAAGCGGCAGGCTCAGGCGGGGACAAGCCCCTCAGAGCAGGCGACGCTTCCTGAACCACCACCACTGAGCCGTGGCGAGTCCGACCAGCATGCCGCAGACGATCCAGAACGCCGCTCCGTTCTCCGCGCCGGGCATGCCTCCGACGTTGATGCCGAGCAGGCCCGTGATGAGCCCGAGCGGCATGAAGATCGCGGCGACGAGGGCCAACACATACATCGTCCGGTTCATCTGCTCGGCCAGGCGCCCCGTCAGCTCCTCGTGGGCGACGGTCGCGCGGTCGCGCGCCGCTTCGAGGTCTTCCACGCGGCGCGTCGTGCGGTCGGCGAGGTCGCGTAGTTCCTCTCGGTGCACGGGCGTGAGCCACGGCACCTTCTCGGTCTGCAAGCGAGCCACGGCGTCTCGCTGCGGTGCGAGGTAGCGCCGCATGGCGATGACCTGATTGCGGATCTCCGCGATCTCGGCTCGCAGCGCGGAGCCGGCCCCGCTGAGAATGCGCTCCTGCACGCTGTCGATGCGGTCGTCGAGTGCCTCGAAGGCTGCGGCCATGCGGCGCAGCACACGGTCGATGACGTCGATGAGGAAACTCCCCGTGTCGATCGGGCCGCGGTTCTCCTCCAGCGCCTCGCGGATATCCATGAGTGCCTTGAGGTGCCGCCGTCGCGTCGTGATGACGCGGCGCCCTTCGAGCTCCACGCGCACCGCGATCATGTCGTCCGGCTCCGAGCCTGGATTCAGGTTCACCCCGCGGAGGTTCACGAGCAGCGTCTCACCGCGCGCGACGCTGCGCGGGCGTGACTCTTGCGCGAGCAAGGCGGTTTGGGAGATCTCGTCCAGGCCGCTCTCGCGCTTGAGCCACGACCGGGCCCCTTCGCGGCGGAGATCGAGGTGCACCCAGAGGAGGCCACTCTCCGGCGTCGCCTCGCGCACCAGTTCCCAGCCGCCGAAGCGGCCGCTTCCTTGGCCGTCGAGCAGGCAGGCGAATATCAAACCGTCATGGTCGTTCACGGCGACTCCATCCCGTTTGCGCGAGCTACGTCACGAAGAGAGACTACATGGGGGGGGCGTCGCCGCCGTTGGTGTCCTCGATCCGCGCACCGCGGCGTGGCGTTGGCCCGTTCGATGCGCCTACGCTGCGTGGGGTGTGCGCACGACCACCCCCTTCAGCAAGTGCCCCAATAGATCCGCGCCCGTGATGATGCGCCGTTCCGTCGACCACACGAGGATGACGTCATCATCGATCACGTAGTCGCGCGGGTGTTCGGCGCGCACCTCGAAGCGGGAGACGATCGCTCCGATGAGGGTCTGTGCGTCCTCGACCACGATGGGGCGATGGCAGAAGGGGTGGGGGTCGACCGGCGTGGGCGAGAAGAGAGCGGAGCGCAAGAACGAGTCGGCATCCAGGACCGAACGTGGCCGACCGTCGTTGTCCAGGATGATGGTCCACGGCTTGCCAGATGCCTGGACGCTGCGCAGAAACGGGTCGTCGGCGCGCGGCGCATACGTCGGGAAAATGGCTCGCTTGCCCTCGTGGGGCAGCGTGAGGATGCTGCCGTCGCTGACGACTTCTCCGAGCTTGCTGACGGGGATGTCGTCCAGGGCAAGGAAGTTGAGCGCGCCCAGTCCTTCAACCTCGCTGAGGTCGGACGCATCTGACGCGACGTGGCTCCGGATCAGCTCCCGAAAGCTCTTCTCGGGCCAGTAGATCGCAGCCTCGGACCCCAACCATCGATCGAGCAGGAGGCCGGTCGGCTTGGAGACGGGATAGAACAGCACCTTGTAGAACTCGAGCACGGGCGCAAGGCGCGCGGCCATGCGGATGGCGTGTCTCGAGAAGTACGACTGGGGCAGGATCTCCCCGAAGATCGTGATCGCGAACGTCGAGAACACGAAGGCTCCCACACCGAGGAGGACCGAGTCCGCGAGCATGGTCAGCAGCACGTTGATCGCCACGTTGCCCCAGAGGATCGTGGCGAGCGTCGTGTTGGAGTCGAGCCGCAGGGCCAGCACGCGGCTTGCGGCCGGATGCCCGAGCGCATGCTCCGCCTCCAGCCGCAATCGGCTGACCCCGAACACCGCGAGATTCAACCCAGAGAACATCGCCGACTGGGTGATGCAGGCGAGCAGCAGGGTCCAGGAAATCCATTCGGGCATCGGGCACCTCGGATCGGGAAGGAGCCCGCAGGCATACCAGTCGTTTCCCCCGGACCGTCTGGATACCCAGACCGGGGCAAGGATCCGGCGACAGGATCGAGGTGCGCGTCGAACACGAACGAAGCCGCGTCTTCACGACGAGGCGGCCGAACCGCGTCGGCGGACGCCGGGTCTACGTATCCGCTCCGGGGGAGGCCGGCGGCGGCTCGGGATCGCCTTGGCCCAGGGCGCCGATGTCGGAGCTGCGCAGGTGCAGGTCGCGCTGGGGGAACGGGATCTCGACGCCGTTCTCCCGGAAGAGCGCGTCGATCCGTGTGTTGACGGAGGTGACGACGCGCCGCCGGTGGGTGGGGTCGGGCGTCGGCAACCACGCCATCAGCTCGAACTGGAGCTCGCTTTCGCCGAAGGCGCGGAAACTCACTTCAGGCACGGGGCGCCGCATGATGCGCTCTTCCTCGGTCGCGATGCGCAGCAGGATGGAGTGGACGAGCGGCACGTCACTGCCGTAGGCCACGCTGACGGGCACGTTGACGCGCGTGCGCTTCTCGCCGTGCGACCAGTTGACGACGTCCTCGGTAATGAGCTTCTTGTTGGGAAGGATGAAGGCCACGCCGTCGCGCGTTCGCACGACGGTCGAGCGGATGTTGATCTGTTGCACATCGCCGAGCACGTCGCCGACGGAGATGACGTCGCCGACCTGCACCGGCCGCTCGAAGAACAGGATCAGGCCGCAGATGAAGTTGGAGATGATCTCCTGCAGCCCGAAGCCGATGCCCACGCCCGCCGCCGTCAGGAACCAGCCGAACTGCGACAACTCGATGCCGAGTGCGGCAACCGCTGCCAGGGTGCCCAGCGTGATGAGGGTGTAGAACAGGAGGGTCCGCACCACGTAGCGCGACCCCTTGTGCACCTGCCGCGTGCGCAGCACGCTGCGCACGACGTCGCGCAGGAAGCGCGCCAGCCCGAGTACGACCCAGAAGATGACGAGGGCTCGCACGAGTCGGCCCAGCGTCAGACCCGTACCTGACTCGCTCCCTGTGAGGCTGATCGCACCGATCCGGCTCCAGTCCGATCCGCGTAGGTCGAACACGAGGCTGAGCGTGACGACCACGCCGGCCAGCAGCGCCGCGGTGAGGAGGCCGCCGAAGAACCGCGCCAACAGTTGGAGATGATCGGGCTGGTCAGCGAGTTCCTCGTCCTCCGTGGGGACGGCCGGCACCCAGCGTCGGTGGAGGAACGCGCGCAGCACGGCGTGCACCAGGCCGAGCGCGAGGAAGGCGACGGCGCACCACAGCACGCGCGTCGCATAGAACGCTGCGGCCGTGCGGTAGCCGGTGGCGTGGAGCGCGAGGATGCCGCCGCCCAGGAGGACGACGAGGGGCCAGACGATGCGCAGCAGCCCGCGCAGCGTGCGCGTCATCAGGCCGCCGCGGCCCGGCGGAACGAACACGGTGAGTACGTCGTGTCGCACGACGAGCCAGCCGCCGACGAGGACGGCGAGCGCGCCCCAGACGAAGCCCGCGACGCGCACGAGGTGGGGCGCGTCGGCCGCGCGCAACACCAGCAGCAACGCGAGGAGGATCCCGGACCCGAACACCAGCGTCCGTACCACACGGCGCGCGCCGTGTGCGGTGCGCGTGTCGCAGGCGACGATGCTGTCCCCTGCCTCGTCCGGCGTGAAGAGCGCGCGGTTGAGGCCGCGCGCGAAGCCCCAGCCCGCGTAGACCACGGCGACCGCCACGAGACCCATGCCCAGGGCGCGACCCGAGAGGATCTCGGCGTGTGTGTAGAGCGCTGCGGCGAGCACCACCACGGGGATCCACCCGGAGCGGTGGACGAGCGCCAGGACGCGGCGTACGCGCCCCCAGCGAGTCAGCGATGCGACCGGTTGCGTGAGCAGATCCGCGCCGGCCAACCGACCGCGGAGGCGCACACCCAGGAACAGCGCCAGCACCAGGAACGCCCAGACCACGAACGCGCGCCCGCGAACTCCGTCACCTTCGGCGGCGACCTCCTGCACCACGGCGGCGACGTGCCCCGGGAGGGACGTGCTGCGCTGAAAGAGGTCACCGGCTTCGTCGACCGTCGCGGTCAGGTTCTCGTCGGAGAAGAGCGACGTCTCGCGGAGCCAGAACGTGACGCCGGCAAGATGCTCACGGCGCGCCGCGAGGGCCGCGGCGGCCTCCTGGATCTCCTTGCGCAGGTCCTCGCCCGTCGCGCGGAGCTCGGCAAGGGCCGTACGACGGGCCTTGACGATCTTCTTGACGTCGCTGGTGTTCTGCTCCCAGGTGACACGCAAGGCCGCAACCTCGGCCGGTTGCAGGTCCGCTTGCCCGCGCAGGAAGCTGAGGCGCGCCTCGAGCCAGAGGCGGTAGTCCGGGTCACGGCTGTGATCCAGTTCGCGTTCGATGGATGCCACGCGCAGGGCGTCGTTCTCGCTGCGTTCGATCCGGTCCTGGGCCGCGGCCAGTCGGTGTTCGAAGATCTCGATCCGGCCGCCCCGGATCAGCACCTGCGCGAGGAGCGCGTTGAGCCCGCGCACGTCTTCGCCGGCCCGGAAGCGATCGAACTCCGCGCGGTCCGTGTCCTGCAGGCGCACCTGCTCGGCCAGGCCCTCGCGCTGCCACGGTTCGAGCGCGGTGCCGGACGGGTAGAGCAACTGGATCGAGGCCAGCCGGGTCTTCGCCGTCTGCGCGATCGAGCCGCCCTCGTCCTTCAGGGTCTTGAGGATCGAGATCGTCTTCTGATCCTGCGTGCTCTCGGTCTGCATGGCCGAGAGGAGGGCCGCCAGCCGCGCGATCGCCTTGGCGGCCGGCGTGCGCGCCACCTCGATGTCGCGCAGCTTCTGCTGCGCCTCCAGCTCGCGGCGCTTGGTCTCCTCCTCCAGCTGCACCTGGCGCGCCGCCCGCGCTTTCGCGAGGGACGTCTCGGCGATGCCCCGCTGGGCTCGCGCCACGTCCACCTGCACGAGAGCGAGATTCCGCTGCTGGGTGTCGAGGTCGAGCAGGACGACGTGATTCGCCTTGCGGAGATCCGCGACGCCCCGCCGCACCTGGTTGGTCGTGATCTGTACAGTCAGGATCTCGCGCGCTTGGACGGCGTCTTCCCCGGTCTTCTCCAGATCGGCGAGGAGCTTCTCCCCACGCGCCTTGCGCTCGGCCTGGAGTGCCGGGAGCGCATCGAACTCCGTCACGCGCTTCTTCAGGGCTTCGTCGAGCTTCTGCAGACCTTCGTTCAGGTTCACGACGTCCTGGACGGCCTTGGCGTGTCGAGCCTCCAGGTCGCGGATCACCTCGTCGTTCACGACCTCGGGCACGGCAACGGCCCGGACGGCGCTCTCTTGCAGACTCTTGCGCTTGGTCTGGGCGCGATCGATCTCACCCTTCAGCTTCTCGCTGCTGGCCGGCGCCCCGGCGATGCGCTCCATGAGCTCGATGGCCTCCTGGAGCGCCGAGACCAAGGCGACGCGGGGCTCCGTCACGAGCTTGCGGGCTTCCGGGTCCGCCGCAGGGTTCTCGTTGATCTTGGCCAACTCCGCGCGGACGGTGGTCTCGCGCGCGCGCAGCGCGGCCGCATCCAGGGAATCGCCGCCGACCGTGATCGTCGGCGCCCGTGAGGCAGGTTCGTCGTCCGCATGAAGCGGCGCGGCCAGCCCACCGAACATGAGCGCAAGAACGAGCAGGAGCCGGGCAGATCGATAGACGGTCATCGCTGGATTCTAAGTGGCGGCGACGTGCAATCCGCGAATGGCGCACCCGTCCCCCAGGCGGCGGCCGATTCACGTCCTATCGCGCGCGGAAACCAGCCGCACCGGCGGTACGCTCGCGCGCATGACCCCCGACCGCTGGATGCTCGCTGTGATCTTGGCCCTCACGCTGGGCCTGTTCCTCTGGGGGCGGTACCGGCACGACCTGGTGGCCCTCATGTCCCTGATGGGCGGAGCACTCGTTGGCGTCGTGCCGTTCGACGTCGCGTTCACCGGATTCAGCCACCCGGCGGTCGTCACCGTCGCTGCGATCCTGGTCGTGAGTCAGGCGCTGGCAACGTCCGGTGCGGTGGAGTTCGCGACCCGTCCGGTCCAGCGGCTGGCGGACCGGCCGCTTGCACTCCTGGCCGGGCTCACCGTCACGGTCACCCTGCTCTCCGCATTCATCAACAACGTCGGTGCCCTCGCGCTCATGATGCCGGTGACGATCCGGCTGGCCAAGCAGAGCGGCCGCTCGCCCTCGTTCTTCCTGATGCCCGTTGCCTTCGGCTCGCTGCTCGGGGGCATGACCACGCTGATCGGGACGCCGCCCAACCTCATCGTCTCCGGGTTCCGCGCGGAGCACGGCGGTGAGCCCTTCGGCCTGTTCGACTTCATGCCGGTCGGTGGCCTCGTGGCGCTGGGCGGCGTCGGCTTCGTGGTGCTGTGGGGCTGGCGACTCGTGCCCGAGCGCAAGTCGCGTGTCGGCAGCGAGGAGCTGATGAAGGTCGGACGCTACCTGACGGAGGCGTCCGTCCCCGCCGGGAGCAGCGCGGCCGGCAAGACGCTGGCGGCACTCGGTCTCGAGGATGTCCAGGTGCTCGCCATCGTGCGCCGCGACGTACGCATCCCGGCTCCCGGGGGGCGACGCATCCTGCAGGCAGGCGACCTGCTCGTCCTCATGGGCGAGAGCGAGGCCATCGAAGGCGTGGTCCACACGTGGAAGCTCGACTTCGCCGGTTCGGAGGACGAGAAGCTGGCCGCGCTGATCGAGAACGATGACATGGTGCTCGTGGAGGCCGTGGTCCGGCCGGGAGGGAAGATCGTCGATGGCACGGCACGCGATCTGCACCTCAGAACGCGTCACGGCGTCAGCCTCCTCGGCATCGCGAGGCAAGGCGCGCGCATCCGCGCACGACTCGCTAGCACGCGCATCCGCGCCGGCGATGTCCTGCTGGTCCAGGGCTCGCGGGAGGGGCTGTTCAGTGAGCTCGCCGACCTCGGGTGTCTGCCGCTCGCGGAGCGCGAGATCACGCTGGGACAGCGCAGGAAGCGGCTGCTCGCGCTCGGCGTATTCGTGGCCTGCCTCGCCGCGATCGCCGCGGGACTCCTGCCGGCGCCGATCGCGTTCGTCGCCACGGCCACCCTGATGGTGCTGCTGGGTGTGATCTCCTTGCGCCAGGCCTACGACGCGATCGACTGGCCCGTCATCGTGCTGCTCGGCGCGCTCATTCCCCTCGGTCTCGCCATCGAGAGCACCGGCCTCGGCGACTTGATCGCGCAGTCTACGGTCGCTCTCGGCGCGGTGGCGCCGGTCTGGGTCGTCCTGGGCGTGGTCCTGGTGACGTCGATGTTCCTCTCCGATCTCGTCAACAACGCCGCGGCCGCTGTGATGATGTGCCCCATCGCCCTCGCCGTGGCCGAGGGGCTCGGCGCTCCGTCCGACCCGTTCCTGCTGGCGGTGGCGATCGGAGCGTCGTGCGCGTTCCTGACGCCGGTCGGCCACCAGTCGAACCTGCTCGTGATGGGGCCAGGCGGCTATCGCTTTGGCGACTACTGGCGCATCGGCCTCGCGCTGGAGGCCTTGATCGTGGCCATCGCGCTGCCCTTGCTGATGCTCTTCTACGGGTAGCGGCGTACGCGCACGCGAGGCCGTCGCGAAGAGACGATCGCTTCCGCATGCAGGCACCGCGCTCAGGATCAGAAGCTGAAGCCGAAGCCCGCGTGGACAGCCCAGCGGCTCGTGGCGGCGAAGCGCTCGCCCGGGCCGTAGGCGACGTCGATGCGGATCGGGCCGATGGGCAGGTGGTAGCGCAGCCCCACACCGACAGCGTGTCCCAGTTCGGCGTCCAGGCTCATCGCACGCCGGCCCACGAGGCCCACGTCGTAGAAGAGCGCACCGTGCAGGTCCTTGATGAGCCGGCGGCGCAGCTCGATGTGGGCCTCCAGCGCCGTCAGCCCGCCTGTGGCGGTGCCCGTCGTGTCGAGCGGGCTGAGCGCCTGTTCTTCGAAGCTGCGGACGCTCGACTCACCACCAAGGAAGTAGCGCTGCTGCACGGGCAGCGTCTCGGCGCCGTCGAGCGGCTTGCGCGTGCGCAGCGATCCACCCACGGCGAGCACGGTGTCGGCGTCCAACTCGAGGTAGGTCACGGCCGTCGCGTCCAACTCGAGGTACTCGAGGTCGGCGCCGAGCGCGGGCGTGCTCCAGAACACGCGCCCGTTGAGCAGCGTCCCGCGCCGCGGCAGGAAGGGGTCGTCGCGACCGTCGTACCGCAGGTCGGCCGATATGCCTGCCGTGCGCACGAAGCCCGCGCGGTCCTCCGGCGCGAGCTCGCCGCGCACGTTCGAGGCCCTCTCCAGCTCCAGCTCGTAGCCGGCACGGAGGCGCCAGCGCCCGCCCAGGTCGCGTCGCATGGCCGCCTCGAAGCGCAAGGTCGTCCGATCGAACGTGGGTTCCTCACGGAAGAGCCAGGCGGCGCCGACGGAGACGCGCGTCTTGCTTCCGAGGATCCACGGATCGATCACGTTGACCTCGAGCCCGCGGCTCCGCAGGCTGCCCGATGCCTCCACCTCGAGGATGCGGTTGATGCCCAGCAGGTTGTCATCCCGATAGCGCACGGCCCCACGCGCCAGTTCGTAGCTGCCCCAGCCTGCCTCCACCTCGACCGAACGTGCCGGCAGTTCCTTCACCTGGATCTCGAGGTCTGCGGTGTCGGGGCCCGTGCGCTTCAGGTCGGTGCGGACGTTGCCAAAGAGGCCGGTACGGAAGAGGTGGTTCACGCCGCGCTCGAGTCGCGGTCCGGCGATCACGTCGCCGCGCTCGACAGGTATCAGGCCGCGTACGAAACCGGGCTGCGTCCGGTCGAGACCGTCCACGCGCACGTCCCCGAGGCGCACGACGGGTCCGGGACGCGCCGTGACGCGCACGACGACGCGCGCCGTGGCAGGGTCCGGGACGCCCTCGGCGTCCACCTCGGCGAACTGATGACCGGCTTCGCGCAAGGCGCGCCGGACGGCCGCCGCTGCCTGGGAGGGCACACGCACGTGATACGGCTCGCCGACGAGTCCGAGACCCGGGTCGCGGGTGCCCACGACCTCGACGCTCGAGACCACGTAGCGTCGTCCCTCCCGGATGGGCACGGTCACGTCGGCGCGCGTGCGGTCGGCGTTCCACACGACGCGCGGATCTTCGATGCGCACGTCCTGGAAGCCGGCGAGCAGGTAGTGCGTCTCCACCTGCGCCACGGCACCCGCAAGTGCCTCCGTGTCGTAGACCGGCACCTCCACCCCGAGGAGGCCGAAGCCCAGGAATCCCTCGCCTCGGAAGTCGAAGTACGGACGCAGCACCTCGTCGGAGAACGTGTCATGGCCCGTGAACGACACCGTGGCCAGGAGTGCCCGCGGTCCCTCGTGCACGGTGAAGGTCACTAGCGCTCCTGTGACATCGAACGTCACGCGCGATTCGTGGAAGCCGCGCTCGCGCAACAGGACTTCCATGGCGTAGGCCGCGTCCGCCGCATCAGCGCGGCTGCCGCCCCTCTCACGGAAGGAGCGCAGCTCGCGCAGCGCCGCGTCCTCGAGGTCGCTGCGGTCGACGGCTTGAATGCCCACGAAGCGCACCTCCGGCATCGCGGCACGGGACGGCTCCTCGTCGCCGCCGAAGAGGCCCGTCTGGCAGCCCGGCGCCACGAGCAGGACCAGCAGGGTGACGAGCAAGGTGGTGCGGAGGCAGCTCATCGAAAGCGCACCCTCCAGACGACGCCGGCGTTGATGTCGTCGTGGACGTCGCGCTCCGCGCGCAGGAACCAGCGCTCGGCGACCTCGAACTCAGCCTCCGCCGTGTCCTGGCCGCTGCGGCTCACGTCGCGCCCCATGACGAAGGTGAAGCGATCGAAGAAGCTGCGTTCGTCGGGATCGCCTGGTCCGCCGGCCTTGCTGAGAAGGCGCTCGCCGACGAGGCTCCTGACGCGCGTGAGCGCGGCGCGCTCGAGTCCCTCTTCCTCGAGCTGCGTGCGTGTGGCTCCCGTCGTGAGCAGCAGGACGGCGTCGTCCTGGGGCAGGGCGGGCACGCTGCTGACCTGCACCGAGAGGTCCGAGAGCGGCCCCTGCACGACGACGCTCAGGTCGTAGCCCTTCATGCGCGTGCGTGCGCGTGCCTGCAGGCGCGGATCGAAGGGATCGTCCGGCGGGAAGTTCAGCTCGCCCTGGTCCACCTTGAGGCTGGAGTAGGGCAGCTTCACGAGCGTGTCCCGGAACCAGATGCGGCCGCCCGGCTCCGGGACCTTGCCGGTGCCCCGCAGCGTCAGGCGCGCGCTGAAGGCGCCACGAATCACGTTGTTGCGGATGCGGATGCTGTCGTCGGCCTCGACGGCCACATCGAAGCGCATCGTGCTGAGCGGTCCCTCACGTATCGAGAACAGCTGCAGGCGCTCGTCGCGTGCGCTGGCCCGGGCGCCTCCGCCGAAGAGGTTCATCGTCTTGCTGTAGAGCGCGCGCGTGACCTGGAGGCGTCCCCTGGCGACGAGCGCGTCCAGGGGGCCTACGACCGTCAGGTTCGCGTCCGCGCGCACACGCAGATCGCGGTTGCGCAGCAGCAGGACGTTGCGGCCTTCGAAGCGCAGGTCCGCGCGTCCCGCAGCGCCCCCGCGCGGCAGCTCCAACGTGCCGGTGAGCGAGAAGGGGGCGTAGCCGAGCTCGCCGCGCAGCTCCTCCACGGTCAGCGTGCGCCCTGCCAACCGGATGCGTGCGCGTCCCTGCGTGATGGACGGCATGCTCGGCGTGATCTGTCCGCCGAGGTCTGCGAGGGTCAGGGTGCCTTCGATGTCCGGATCCAGCAACCGGCCGCGCAGCCGCAGGTCGAGCGCGCCGCGCCCCTCCAAGAAGCGCAGGTCGGGTAGGAACCGCACGAGCAGGTTCATGTCCGGGATCTCGGCTTGCACGCGCGCATCCACCTGCGCGCCCTCGATCAGCCGCGAGAGCTGCTCGTCGAACTGCACGGTGCCGCTGGCGCGGAAGGGTGCATTGCCCACGCGCCCGCGCAGCTCGGCGATCTGTACGCGGCGTCCGTCCGCCTCGAGGCGCACGGCCGCGTCGCGAAGGGACGGGAGCTTCTTGTCCAGCGTGCCGGTGACGGTGTCGAGCGACACGCTTCCGCGCAGGTGCGGATCGCGGATCGGACCGGAGATCGCGAAGCCGCTCTCGAGCCGTCCCGCGACGCTCACCACGTCCGGAAGCAGGCGCGCCCACGGCGCGAGATCGGGGACCGTGAGGTCGACGCGTCCCTCGACCGTGCCATCCGCTAGCGCGTCGACGTAGGGCTGCCAGGCCAAGACGTCGTCCCACGTGAGGCCGCCCGACGTGCGCAGATCGAGGCCGACGCGACCGCCTGACACCGGGTTCAGCTCCGCGCGGACGCGCGTGCCGTCCTGCGCCAGCTCGGCGCGTGCGCGGACGCGGCCCTCCAGGGGCGCGCCGGTCTTCGCACGGACGCGCGCCGCCTCGAGATCCAGGACGAGCCCCGTGTGCGTGCCGCGCAGCTCGAAGAGCAGCTGCGACACGTCGAGTTCCGTGAGCTCCGCCACGCTCGCCAACGAGCCCTTGATCCGGAGGTCCGGCGCAGCTGGCTGCCTCACGAGGCTCTCGCCCTCCACCCGCCACGGCAGCGAGCCACTCCCTTCCAGGGAGAGAGTGGCGCCGCCGTCCAGGCGCAGGCGCTCGAGCACAAGCGACCCCGCGTCCTGGGTGAGCACGAGCTTCAGGGAGGCGCGACGGTCGCGGAACGCCAGGGCCTCGCTCTCGAGCTCTACGCGCAGGAGGTCGGCGCTGCGCTCCACGACGCCGGAGACTCGGCCGCCGATCGGCAACGCCACGGGCAGGGCAGCGAGGTCGACATCACGCAGCGCCACGCGCCCCTCGATGAACGTACCCAGGCGCACGCGTCCGGCTACGGTTCCGCCCGCGGCGCGCAGGTTGACGTCGCGCGCTTCGAAGACGCCGCCGGCCCACGCCACGTCGAAGGGGGCAGCCGCCTGGACGGCGTGGCCGTCGACGCGCACGTCGAGGGTCTCGATGCGCGCGGTCTCGCCGTCGAGGTCCACGTTCGCGCTGAGTGTGCCCTTCGCCCACGGCGTGTCGGCCACGATGCGCGAGGCGCGCACGCGCCCGTCCGCGGCCGTCACGTCGAGCTCGACGTCGCCGATGCGCGTCCCCTCGACGACGAGGTTGCGCACGCGCACCTCGGCCTGACCTGCCGGGCGACCCCCGCGCCAGCTGCCGCGCACGGTACCGCGCACACCGCCCGAGACGGCCGGCAGCGTGGCGGGCAGCAGCGCCAGGAAGCCCGCGACGTCGGGCACGTCGAGATCGAGCTGCGCGCGCTCCACGGCGAAGGGCTCCAAGCCGAGATCGGCCTCGCCGCTCACGCGTCCGGGGGCGCTCTGCACGCGCAGCGTGCGCACCGCGAGCCGCGGCCAGGCGAGATCGACCTCGGCGGCGAGCTGCGCGACCGCGCGCCCTTGCGCGCTGAAGTTGTTGCCTTGGACCGTCAGGCTGCCCTCGGGCGTGCGCAAGGTGCCGCCTGCGCGCCCCTTCACGTCCACGCGCCCGGTGAGCTCGAAGTCCGGCAAGCTCAGGTCCTCGAGGCGCGCGTCCAACGCCAACGCGAGGGCGGTCTCACGCCACGCGGCCGGGTCGGCGGGCAGCGTTGCGCGGCCGTGCGCTCGCAGGACGCTCGCGCCGCTCTTGGCCTCGAAGCTGTCGATGTGCAACGTGGCGGCGTCGTCCGTGCGGGCGCGCACGCGGACGGCCACGGGGCGCGGGAGGTCCCCGATGAACCGCGCGAGGTCCGGCACGTCCAGGTCCAGCGCGCCGACGCGGCCCACGAGGTAGGGGCGCTCGGGCTCGAGGCGCACGTCGCGTGCATCGACACGGCCGGCGTCCGCCGTGATCTGCAGAAGCTCGACGACGGTAGCGTCGTCTGAATGGGTCGCGGCCACCTGCAGGTACTCGATGCGGTGATCGGCCCACGTCCAGTTCGAGCCTTCGAGCCGAGCGCGGACGGCCAGGGGGGCCAGCGCTTCGGCGTCGAGGTCGAAGCCGAAGCTCCCTCGCGCGGGCAGGGTCACGTCGTCGGGCAGGAGGCCGTGCACCCAGGGAGGCAGGCGTTCCCACGCGAGACTCCGCCCTTCGGCATGTGCGACGCCCTCGTCGAGCGAAACGCGGAGACGGCCGCCGGCGAGCAGGAGTCGGGCCGCGAGGCGGTCGCCACGGGCGTAGGAGGCCTCGGCGAGCACGAGTCCGGAGAGGGGTGTGTCGCTCCGCCAGCGCAGCCGCTCACGCGGCTCCCAGTCGATGCGGCCGGCGAGAGCGCCGCCGCCGCCGAACCGCGCAGGCAATGCCAGGTCGGTCGCCTGCAGGCGAATCGTGCGGCCGTCGAGGGCCGTGACCTCCATCCCGCGGACGCGCAGCGTCTCGCCGCCGGTGCGAACGCCGACGTCCAGTTGCAGGTCGAGCCGTGGCAGCACACGCGGCAGGAGATCCAGCGGACTCTCGGCCGGCGCGTCGTCGTCGGGCTGGGGTCGATCGAGGTCGACCTCGAGGCGTCCGCCCGCGAGTCGCACGGATCGCACCATGGCGATCGGTCCGTCGCCCAGGAGCTCGAAGGGGTCCAGCGCCACGTCGAGGCGCTCGAAGGCGAGCAGGGTGATCGCTCCGTCGGGCGAGGCCTCCAGGGTCTCGAGGCCGTGCACCTCGAGGTTGGTGAGCCAGGTGCCGCCAAGCCGTCCCACGCGATAGCGTCCGCCCAGGGCGGTGGTGAGCTCCTGCTCGATGCGTCCGCGCAGCCAGTCGCCGAAGAGGGGTTCACGCAGCAGCCAAGCAGCGCCCAGCAGCAGGATCACCACCAGCAGCGCAAGCGTGCCAAGGCGAAGAAGGCGGCGAAGAAGGAGCTTCACGGAGAGGAGGCCCTGCCGGGGCCCGGACGTCCGATGTGTGCCAGGTTCCCCACGAACACGCGTGCGTCAGAGGTCGGGAAGGCAGGCTATCCCACGCCCAGGGGCACGTGCCCAGGATACGGAGTGCGGAGCAGCCCCCCGCGCCCGCAGCCTGCGGGGGCGGGTCTTGAGGCTACTTCTTGCCTTCGCGCACGAAGAGGCCGATGACGAAGCCGATCAGGAGCATCATGCCCAGGAGGACGAAGCGCGGCATCTCGACCGAGACGAAGAGGATTTGCGTGCGGACGGTCTCGGTGTTCTGGATGACGATCACGAGCAGGCAGGCCAAGACCGCCAGCCCAACCCACTTCTTGAGCTGGCTCTTCTTCTGGACTTCGGTCATGGCGTCACCTCCGGCCGGAGGATACCCCCCGCGGTGCCACTGCGGGAGATCCGGAGCAGACAGAGGAGGCTCGAGGGGGTACGCCCTGTTCGCAGCACGCGGGCGGTCCGCGCCGCGGGGATCCGGGCACGCCGAATCAGGCTCACGTTGGTGCGTACGTGCTGGCCCGAGAGACCAGGCGCTAGAGTCGCCCCATGACCGTCACCGCGTACCTCGCTCATCCCGACTTCATCGACGAGTTGATCGGAGAGCTGGGTGATGTCTGCGAGCGCCACGGCCGCCTGTTGCTTGCGCCGGGCCCGGCGCGGGCTGTGGCATGGGCCCAGAACATCTGGTACGAGCCGCAGCGCGTAACGATTGCCTCGATCGGCGACGCCGCCAAGACCCTGCGCGGGATCCAGCGCAATTGGGCCCACTACGCCTACGAAGCGCAGGGGCGCGCCAAGCTCATCGCAGAGAAGCTGCCGCATGTGTCCGGCAAGCCGCTCGTCTTCCCCCAAGCGCGCCCGGCCGCACCGCTCGGCTCTTGGACCCTGCTCGACCGCAACACGATGCTGTGCGCACCGCACTGCTCGAGCGCGTTCAGCAATGGCGAGGTCCCGTTCGTCGAGGACAAGGTCACCCCGCCTACGCGCGCCTACCTCAAGCTGTGGGAGGCCCTGACGCTCCTCGACGAGCGTCCCGGGCCGGGTGATGTCTGCTTGGACCTCGGCAGTTGCCCCGGCGGCTGGACCTGGGTCGTGCAGCAGTTGGGTGTACGGGTCCTCAGCATCGACAAGGCGCCGCTGGATCCGGCGATCGCCGCGCTGCCGAACATCGAGTTCCGAGCGCAGAGTGCGTTCGCCCTCGACCCGCGCGAGTTCGAGCGCATCGACTGGCTGTTCTGCGACGTGGCTTGCTACCCGAAGCGCCTGCTGACCTTGGTGAAGCGCTGGATCGAGAGTGGCGTCTGTGGGCGCCTCGTCTGCACCATCAAGCTGCAGGGCGAGACCGATCAAGCCGTCCTGCGGGAGTTTGCTGACATCGCTGGATCGACGACCCGGCACCTCTGGCACAACAAGCACGAACTCACTTGGACGTGGGCGCGTAGCGAACCGGGTGCAGGTGCACCACAATTGTGACCGCTTGGTGCCACGTGACGCCGCGCCGTCGGAGTGGGGCGCCACGCGGCTGCTGCACGGCCCTGGTGGGGGATGAGTTGACACCCCCGGCACGACTCGAACGTGCGACCTCATGAATAGAAATCGCATGCTCCTGATTGTTCCCCCTGGATCATGCGCGGTTTCGGTTCGCCACGGACGGCGAGCATTTGGGCTCTTGCGTTGGTTCAGCCTGCTCGATGTGGGGATGGATGCCCCTCCGTTTTCCGCGCGGAAAGCGCGGAACGGAAATGCACCTGACAAGCGGGGTGTTGGGCGACATCGACGCGCGCGTGTTCGGAGTGAGGTGCAGCGACTCGGCCCCTGGGGCAGGGCGTCGTGCCTACGACTCGACGTCCTGGATTGATGAATGACCGGCCGTCTTCCGGACGCTTTCCGCGCGGTCATTCCTGCAACGCAGTTCCATCGCGCGTCGGGGTCGAGGGGGTCGCTGCTCGGACCCCCCGCTTGTCGAGCTGCGTGCCGGACCCGATGCTGAATGGCACCCGGGGCACGATTTGAAGGTGCGACCGCCGGATTGAAAGGCACCGGCCCTGCCTTCTGCCCTACGCCTGTCCAGCCTCGTCGAGGCACCGCTCCACGAGGTCGATCAAGCCCAGTCTGGTTGCCGTGTCGCGGAGATAGATCAGATCGAGGCGGGATCCCTGCACCTTCAAGACGCCAGTGACATCCCGCAGTTGACGCTCCAGCACGTCGTTTGACTTGCGATACCACGCGAGCTTCCGGAGGACGATGTCCTCTGCTGATGCGAAGTGAATATCCTGCGCGGGTGCCGAGCCCAGGTGCACGGTCTGCCGACGGGCCATGGTCTCCGCGTCGAACTTTGAGGTGCTCATGGGGAAGAAGTCGACCTTCACATGCCACTCGATGTGCAGTGCGCCGAAGGAGCGCCCTGCGTCGACGGCCGACTGCACTGTGTCTTCCCAGATATCGAAGTGCGGTTTCAGAGCCGATACGAAATCGGCGACCCGCTCGCGGGGAAGTTCGATCATGACACCGATGTCGTTGGTCGCGCGCAGCTCACCGTATTGGCTGCTTGCGAGCGACCCACCGACCACGTACGGGACCTGCTGCGAGTCGAGGATCCGGGTGACGAGGAGGAGCAGCGCGGTGATGTCGGTGACCACGTTAGCTGCCCCGCGCCCTCGGGTCCCAGGCGTACACGCGCCTCATCGTCCCCTCGTCCACCGATCTGGCGAGGAGACGGAGGCGGTTCTCCTCTTCGGTCTCCTGTGGGTACCGACTTCTCAGCGCCGCCATTGCAGTCTCCACGACAAGCGTCCCGAGTTGGCTCATGTGCTGGAGCTTCTCGTCGATCGACATCGTGCGGTAGCGCCCAAGGAGCTTCTCCTCGAGGCGCCGTTCGGTGTCGGGTGACTGCGTCTTGTACATCTCAGCGCTATCCTATCTGCCGCCACGGTCAAGCCTCACGTGTCGCGGGGATCTCCGCTCACGATTCCCCACGAGGCGGTGACCGGCATCCTGGGAGGACGTGGAACCACTGCCCCCACGGTTGGCGAGCCCGGCGTGGGTGGTCACGCCTGTATGGAACGGCCCGTTCGACTCGCTGAGGACCACCCCACGGGAGGCGTGAGTTGGCACCCCCGGCACGACTCGAACGTGCGACCTCAAGATTAGAAATCTCGTGCTCTATCCAGCTGAGCTACGGGGGCGTGCGGTCGTCGAGATTCTAGCGTAGCGTTCCGCGCTCCCGCGCGGACTGTGTGGCCCTTCGGGCCAAGGTGCCCTCTCCCCCAAACCCCCTCGCTCCAGCTGAGCTACGGGGGCGTGTGCTGTGGGAAGTCTAGCGCAGTGCGTGGTCCGGTCGACGCACGCCCACGCGCGCGGTCGATTGGGCCTTGGCGCGGGCGGGGGCGTGAGCGGATCCATGATCCGCCCGTACGGCAACGTGGCCTGCGTCCGCCGTGCTAGTTCAGCTTCCAGAGGACGTGGAAGCCGTAGGGGGTCTCGACGACACCGTCGTAGATCGCGCCGGGCTTCAGGTCGTAGATGACGCTCTCGAAGCCGGGCGGGATCGTGCCCGGCGACATGAGGCCCATCAGGCCCTGGCTGCTGCGTGTCCGAGGATCGTCGCTGAAGCGCTCGACGGTCCTGTCCCACGCGCCGCGATCGGCCTGCACGGCCGCGAGCGCCTGCAGCGCCAGCTTGTGGGCCTGCTCCGGCGAGCGGCTGATGCGATCGCCACGCTTCTCGCTGTGGACGTGCTGGATCAGGATGTGCCGACACAGCGAACGCAGGTACCGCCCGCGTACGAGGACGCCCCAGCCCTCCGCTGTCTCGAGCGGGCCCACGATCTGCAGAGGCTCCGCGGACGAGAGCGCTCGGTAGGCGGCCGCCGTGTTCGGGCGGTCCGCGATGTACTCGATCCAGGCCTCCACGGCGGGCGGACGACCCTCGGCGCCGTAGCGCTCCGACGCCTCCGCGAGGCTCATGCCGTTCGAGAGCTTCTGCATCGCTTCCTTCGCGAGGGCGAGGGCCTGCTCCTTGGTCTGGCCAGCGGGCGCACCGCGCTGGCCCGTCCAAGGGACGAAGAAGCCGTGCGTCGGAATCCGGTACTTCTGCTCCAGCGCGCGAGCTTCTTCGAACGTGTGGCGCTTGAGGATGCGCCAGGACAGCCCCGCCAGGATGGGCGGGCTCGTCTCCCCCGGACGCAGGACCTGCAAGGCGCCACCAAACGCTGTGTCGTTGTAGGCGGGGACGAAGCCAAGGAAGCCGCCGTCGGCTGCCGTCGGGTCCTTGGAGCGCGAGCGTGCGATGGCCGCGAAGTCGCCGCCTGCGAGCAGGCTGTCATAGGCGAGCAGCGCCTGTCGATGAGCCTTGCCGGGCTTGTCGCGTTGGCGATCGATGGGGAAGGTGATGAACGAGATACCGTACGCCTGCCGATCGATCTCCCGGATCACGCGAACGCCGCTGGACGACGTGTCCCCGGACGAGCCACCGAGTTGGGTCCCGACGAGAAGGCCTAGGCCCACGCCGAGCGCTGCGAGGATGACGGTGCGAGTGGGGGACATGCTACTTCGTACTCACTTGCGTGGACTTCTCGAGGACCATCTGCGCGCGACCCTTGTAGAGGGTCACCTTCGCACGAACGGTCACGTACATGGAATGGAAGCGTTCCTGATCGTCGAGGCTCTTCGCTAGGGCCGGGTCGAACACGACCAACGCGAAGCCACGCCGACGCATGTGGCTCAGCAGGAAGATGCGCTTGTCGGCGCCCTTCACGGGCAGCTCGCGGTCGAACAGGCCGAACACGGTGGCTTCCTTGCCGACCAGCGTCTTGAGCTTCGCGTCCGTCGTGGGCTCGCCCAGCGTGACGTGATCCGCGCTCGCCGCCAGCTTGCTCCATCGCTCGAGCTGCGCGGCGCGGGCGCTCCACCACGGGAGCCGCTCGTCGTAGTCGGGGTAGTGCGCCGGCCCTGTCTTGGACCAGATGCCGCGGCCGGCCTCGCGCGCCTCGTCTTGCGCCGCCGTGAACAGCTTGTCGAAGCGCGCGCTGCGGCCGTACTTCACGAAGTACGGCGAGTGGCCCGCACGGATGAGCGCCTCCGTGACGTTGATCGACGCGTCCCCCTTGAGGAGGAACACGTAGGCCAGCAGACGTCCGTAGGTGCCGCGGTCTCGTCCGTTCGGCCGTTCCCGCTCCAGACGCATCGTCGTGCAGCCCTTGGCGAGCGCCTTCAGGTAGTCGCGCGCGGCTTCGCCTGCCGGTGTCCCGTACTTGACCGGACGCTTGCTGTCGCCGCGCTGCGCCTTGGCGTAGGCGGCGAAGTCGGCTGTGGCCGCCTTCCGAGCCGCCTCGCTCCGGAAGGTCTCTTCCGTGTCGAGGCCCAGGAGGCGGATGGAGGGCTTGCCGTCCGGAAGCCGGATCGTGTCGCCGTCGATGATGCTCTCGGCCGTCAGCGGGAAGGTACCGATCAGCAGGGGGTCCGGCCTGACCTCGGCGTCCTTGGGCGGCGTGGGCTCCGCGGGCGCGGGCGGCGCCGGCTTGGCCCGTTCCACCGGGGGCTTGGCCTCGGCCGGGGGCTGGCGATCTCCATCGTCGGCGGCGGCCGACGACGTCAACCCCAGCACGAAGGCCAGAAGAGCCAGGGCGAGGGCACGGCGAGGGCGGGATCGATGCGGCATGGACCGCAGATGATACGGGCCGCGACCGGTTCCCTCCGGGGGTGTTCCAGCGGTGTAGATTGGGAGCTTCATGCCGGTCCCTTCTTCCCGCCCTCTCGTCGCTCTCAGCAGCCTGCTGCTCGTGGCCGGCCTGCTCTGGCTGCCGGCCGCGCAGGCGGAGGTCTCGAGCGAGGCGCGGACCTCGGCGGAGATCTTCGAGCGCAAGACGCACATCGGTCGCTGCCTCGAGTACGTGGCCAAGGACCTGAAGGCGCGCTGGGAGGCCGACAAGACCCAGCCTTCGGCCGAACTCGTGCTGGTCATCGATCCGACCACGACCATGAAGGACGAGCTCGGGACCATCCGCGCCGCGCTCCGGTCGCTCTGGCGCACCGGCCCGAAGGGCCTGCGCGTGGGTGTCTACGGCATCCAGGCCGACGTCTGGGCTCCGCCGAGCCGCGTGCGGGGCGATTCCGACGGTCAGCTTGCCAGCCTGGCGTTCCTTCCGGTCGACGGCCCCAAGAACCTGCTCGCCGGTGTCCGCGACGCGGCGGACAAGTTCGCCGAGACCGGCGAAGGCCCGAAGGCCATGGTGCTCGTGTCGCAGGCGTTCGACGGCGCCGAGGACGACGTCGAGAGGACGCGTGAGGCCATCGTCGACAGCGGCGCGGCCTTCTACTGCATCTGCGGCGAGGCCGGCTTCGAGCGTCCCTGGCTGCAGGAATTCGAGGCGCGGGACTACACGGCCCAGGGGCTCACCGAGCGCTACAACCCCCAGCCGCGCAAGCTGAAGAAGAACTCCCTCTACTACGGCGGCGATGTCGCCTTCAGCCTGATTCCCTACCGCTGGGAGTTCGATCTCGCGCAGGCCGACTTCGTTTGGCTACGCCCGCCGCGCTACCCCGTGCCCTCGGGCTTCGGCTACTGGTCGCTTGCCACGCTCTGCTACACGAGCGGCGGGCGCTACTTCATCTACGACTTCGCCTTGCCGTCCGATCACCCCTCGCGCCTCGAACCGCAGGGTGCCGGCACGGACCCGAAGAAGAAGAAGCGCGGCTGGTGGAAGAAGCACAAGACCAAGACCACCTACGACTACAGCCGCCTGAGCCTGCTCGCGCCCGACCTGAGGCCGCGCAGCCGCGTGCTCAAGACGATGAACAAGGACTGGCGTGTGCAAGCCATCGTGCGCATCTGGGAGCACCTGGCGAACGACGCGCTCCCCGTGGTGCAGCGAATCGGCACGCTCGAGCGCCGCGGGAGCACGCTGACGACGCGCCCCGCGCGACCCGTCCGGTCCCAGAGCGCACCGCTGACGTGGTTCGAGGACATGGACGACGTCAAGAAAGCGCGCGGCTTCATCAAGGAACGCCTGGAAGCCGTTGAGCAGACCATCAAGTGGTGGGAGTCCGCCAACGGCAAGCAGCGCACGGGCAAGCCTGGCGAGGACTCGTTGAAGGAGCGCATCGAGGCCGACTTCCAGTTGCTCGGCGTTCAGCTCCGCAAGGTGCGCTTCCATCACAACGAGGCGATCGCCGCGCTCAAGACGATCAAGCCGCTCGACGTCACCTACCGCCGGGCCCGCATCCTGCCCAAGCCGCTGGCCTACGGCGTGGAGATGCCCAAGCAGAAGATCGACCTCGAGGACGACGTGCGCAATGCGCGTTGGGCCGAGGTGTTCCTGGCCCAGGCGCGCCTCGCGCGCAAGTACCCGAGCACGCCCTGGGCCGCCGTCCTCAACAAGGGCTGGATGATGACGTTCCGCAAGGACGTCCGGATCATCGAGCAAGAGCGCGAAGTCAGGAAGCGCAGGCCCGAGAACCGCGAAGGCAAGGGCAAGAAGGGCGAGAAGAAGAAGCCTACGCCCCCGCCGAAGCCCAAACCGAAGCCCCCGCCCGGACCGCGACCAGGCAGCGGCGGCGGTGGCCCCGTGACCGGGAAGTAGCGTTCGGTACGCAATCTCCGGTGCGAGGCTCTGCGCCCGGCGTATGACGCCGCAGGCGCGACCGCCCAACAGACGATGTCGGGGTGTACCTCAGTGGTAGAGGGGTAGCTTTGGGAGCTACCAGTCGCGGGTTCGAATCCCGCCACCCCGACCAACTTGTCCAAGCGCTGCGTAGCGGAGCTACGCAGCGCTTGGACCGGCACCAGTCCCACACGACCTCCGGTCGCGCGGGGCCCACGTGGGGTTGGCGCGCCAATGCGCGCTCGCCAGCTCGCACGCTGGCTCCGACGGTCCCCATCTTCCGACGCGCGTTCGCCAGCTCACGCGCTGGCTCGGACGGTCTCTGCCCCTCGTTTCCCGCCCCCAAACCGAACAGGCAAAAATGAAGCGCGGTGTGGCGAACCACACCGCGCTTGCCTTGGGCTCCACCAACGGCGGAGCCAGGTGTTGGTTAGCCTCAGCCCTTGCCGCCACCACAGTTCTTGCCGGCACCCTCGTCAGCCGGAGCTGCATCAGCGGCGGGCGCGGCATCAGCCGGCGCACCACAGGGGTCGTCAGTGGCACAGGGGTTCGGGAAGGGGTCGCAGGGGTCAAAGCCACAGCAACCAGCGGCGAGCGCCATCGAGCCGACGAGCAGCCCGAGAATCAGAAAGGTTCGAACCTTGGACATCATTTCTCCTTGATGAAAGCGAGGACCAGTGCGTCCACCAGCCCTTGATTGGACAGCCTCCCGCAAAGCTGCGAGAGGACCCTCCTTGTGCGGGGCAAGCCCGCGAGTCGGCAGATTCTAGGCAGCGGAGAGGGGCGAGGCAAAGCAACCTCGATGGATCCGATGGCTCGGGACCGGCGGCCCGTCTGGCCAATAACGCCCTCACGCCAAAAACGAAGGAGGGCGGAACGGCTGTCGCCGTTCCGCCCTCAGTGTTTGCTGGGCATGGCTCGAAGAGCCACGTCCGCTTGCGCGCTAACTAGTTGGTGGCGCAGGGATCACAGACGTTGCAGTTTTCCTTGCAGGGGTCGCAGCAAAGGCTCGAGCAGCCAACGACCGTACCGAGAACAAAGGCGCAAGCCAGCACCATCATCGCGATGCGCTTCATGGAAAAATCCTCCCAATCGACACCCCGACTGGGGTGCATGTGTTGTGGTAAGTGGGCACTCTAGGCGCCCATGCGCCCGAGGGCAAATGTCGTTTGGGCCATCCGTTCACGGCTCTGAATGGGGGCCTCCCGCCCAGCCGACCGATCCGGAGCGCCGCGCGGGAGGGCGTTGTTCGGCGGTCTAGCCGCCGCACGATCCGCCAGCCCCGCCGACGCGCGCGGGCGCACCGACGGCACCGCCGAAGCCGAGCCCCTGCGAGGGCGCCGGACAGCACGGACTGACGTAGACCGGCTCACAGACGGGCGCAGGAGGGCATCCACAGTCAGGTCCGAGGACGGAGCAGCCGGCCGTCAGCCCCAGACAGGCGGCCAGGATCACGATCAGGGCGAGTTGCTTCATGGCTCGAGGCCTCCGTGGAGAGCGGTGCAAACGCCGCGTTTCGACGCTCCGGTGTACCCCACGGCCAATTGATTCGGATCCGAAAGCCTGTTCCTGAATGTCACCGTTTGATCATGGGCGGGGCTGGGGGTGACCCGGAGGGGCGCTGGTGGTAGATCGGTCCCCATGAAGAAAGTGCTCGTGATCGGCAGTGGTGGACGGGAGCACGCGCTCTGCGAAGCCCTCTCTCGCAGTCCCCAGGTGGGACAGATCTTCTGCGCACCCGGCAACGGCGGCATTGCCGACCTGGCCGAGTGCCTGAGCGACTACCTCGCCGGTGACTTTGCGGGCCTCGCGGACTTCGTGGAGGCCCAGTCGATCGACCTCACCGTCGTCGGACCGGAGAACCCGCTGGTCGACGGCATCGTCGATTACTTCCAAGAGCGCGGCTTGTCTGTCTTCGGCCCGACGAAGGCCGGTGCGCAGCTCGAAGGCTCGAAGGCCTTCTGCAAGGACCTCATGGCCCGGCATCACGTGCCGACGGCCGGCTACCGCGTCTTCGACGAGTTCGATGACGCCCACGGCTACCTGCAGAGCCTCGACTACTACCCCGTCGTGCTCAAGGCAGACGGCCTGGCTGCGGGCAAGGGCGTCGTGATCTGCGAGAACCGTGAGGACGCTCTCGCGACCATCACCGACATGATGGAGGCGAAGCGGTTCGGCGAGGCCTCCACGAAGGTCGTGGTGGAGGAGTTCCTGCGCGGCGAAGAGGCCTCCGTGCACGCCGTCACCGACGGTGAGACGCTGATGATCTTCCCGACGGCGCAGGACCACAAGGCGGTCCACGACGGCGACAAGGGACCCAACACGGGCGGTATGGGAGCCTACAGCCCGGCGCCGATCGTCGAGGGGCCGATGCTGCGCAAGATCGAGCGCGACATCCTGCTGCCCGTGCTCGACGGCCTGCGCAAGCTGGGCATCCGCTACCGCGGTGTGCTCTACGCCGGGCTGATGATCACCAAGGGCGGCCCGCGCGTCATCGAGTTCAACGCGCGCTTCGGCGACCCCGAGACCGAGGTCATGCTGCCGCGGCTCAAGAGCGACCTCTACGCGATCCTCAAGGCGGCGGCCGACGGCAAGCTGTCCGAGCTGGATCCGCCGGAGTTCGACGAGCGTCCGTGCGTGGGCGTCGTCATGGCGTCGGGTGGCTACCCGGGACCCTACGCGGCCGGCAAGCCGATGTACGGGCTCGAGGACGCGGGCGCCCAGCCCGACGTCACGGTCTTCCACGCCGGCACACGCTTGCGCGACGACGGCGGTCTCTCGACGGCCGGGGGGCGCGTCGTCTGTGTCACCGCCCGCGGGGACGACTTCCGCGACGCGCGGGACAAGGCCTACGGCGCGGTGGGGCGCATCCGCTGGGAGGGCGCCTTCTACCGCACCGACATCGCCCATCGGGCGATCGGCAAGCAGCCCGTCTGATCCGGGCGCGGGCGAATCCCTCGGGACCTCGGACTTCGCCACGGCAAGACGTGTCGGCGCAGCGTTAGGATCCATGCACCCGCAATGGCTCCTGCTGGAGGAATCCGATGCGTACCCTCGCGATTACCGTTCTCGCCCTGGCCTGCCTCATCCCGGCCGCCGCCCTGACCTCGAGCGCCTCGACGGCGAAGGACCGCGCGCTGGTCCTGAGGCTCAAGAAGCAGCGCCTCACGAAGATCGAGTTCAAGGAGACCAACCTCAAGGGCATCGTGAAGTGGCTGCGGGTCGCGACCAGCAAGAACATCATGATCAAGAAGACAGCCCTCGCGAAGGCCGGCGTCGATTGGGAAGACCTCACCTGGACCCTCAGCCTGAAGAAGGTGAGCGTCTGGACGTTCATGAACGAGGTCATCGCCAAGCCGCATGACATGGCCCTCAAGGTGAAGGGCAACATCGTGTTCATCACCTCGAAGGTGGACGGCTACGGCAAGCCCGTCACGAAGATGTACGGCATCACGCACATCACGTGGACGAAGACGGACTTCATCGGCCCGGACATCAACCTCAACCCCTCCGGCTTCGTGGCGGAGGAGTACACCCCCGAGGTGATCCGCGAGGACGATCCGCTGAACAACGGCGACGCGGTTGCCGAGCTCCTCAAGGACATCCTGCACCCCAAGCTCTGGGAAGCGAACGACACCTGGAGCATCCGCGCCACCGACCGCTACCTGGTGATCCGTGCGCCGGCGGAGGTCCACAACCGCATCCCGCGCGTGTTGGGCAAGATCGCTTCGATGAAATAGCCGGCAAGGCCGGGGACGTAGCGCTGAAGCCGGCGGGACGTAGGACGCGCCGGGGCACCCCGGGCGGCCGTGGACCGCGCCCTGTAGGATGGGCGCGTGGACCCTACCGCCGCCGAGATTGAGCAAGCCGTCCTCGCGTTCGAGGCCTTCCTCCGCGAGAAGCGGCTGAAGATGACGGACCAGCGCCGCACCATGGTGCGTGTCGTGCTGGACAAGCGTGGGCACTTCACGGCCGACGAACTCAACCGCAAGCTCGTAGCCGATGGCGAGTCGGTCTCCATGGCGACGCTCTACCGCGCGCTGGCCCTGCTCGAAGAGGCGGGACTGCTCGAGGGGCACGACTTTGCCGACGGCCAGCGCCGCTATGAGCGGGCGCTCCACCGCGAGCACCACGACCACATGATCTGCGTCGACTGCCGCGCGGTCATCGAGTTCACGAACGAGCGGATCGAGGAACTCCAGGAGGAGGTCGTGCGCCGGCACGGCTTCTCGATGCATGACCACAGCCTGACGCTCTTCGTCAAGTGCGACGAGTGGCATGGCACAGGCGCTTGTGCGCGCCGCGCCAAGATCGAGGCATCCCAGCAGGCCTCGCAGGGCTGACGCCGTGAGCGACGACGGCACCTATCCTGACGAGATGGATCCTGACGAGAGGGATCCCGCCGAAGCGGCGCGCGACGAGGCGTTCATGCGCGAGGCGCTCGAAGAGGCCCGGCAGGCCGTCGATGTGGGGGAGGTCCCGGTGGGGGCGGTGATGGTCCACCGCGGCCAGGTGATTGCTCGCGGCCACAACCGGCGCCAGCTCGATGGCGACCCGACGGCGCATGCCGAGATCCTCGTCATGCGTGACGCTTCCGAGGCGCTCGGCCAGTGGCGGCTGGAGGACTGCACCCTGTACGTGACGCTCGAGCCGTGCTTCATGTGCGCTGGTGCGACCGTGAACGGGCGGCTGCCGAGGCTCGTCTTCGGCGCCATGGACCCCAAGGCGGGGGCCGTGGGCAGCCTGGCGAACGTCCCGGGCGACAAGCGGCTGAACCACCGCCCGGAGGTCCGTGGCGGCGTGCTGGCCGAGGAGTGCGGCCGGATCCTCACGGAGTTCTTCGCGGCTCTGCGCTGACCACGGGCGCGGTGCCATCGCCTTGGCCCTCCCCATGTGGCGGCGCGGTCGCTACGCTTGGCGCAGGAGGAGGGTGAGATGAGCGAGTTCGAGTCGGGTGCCGGGGGCCCGCCCCCGCCCCCGCCCCCGCCGCCGTCCCCGCCGCCGTCCCCGTCTCCGTCCCCGCCCCCGGCACCCGTCCGCCCCGAGACGCCTCACAGCTTCGAGTTCTCGTTCGGCGCGACGCTCTCCAGGACGCTCTCGTGCTTCGGCAAGAACCTCATCCCCTTCCTCCTCGTTGGTCTCGTCGTAGCCGTCCCTCTGGGCCTGGTGATGCTCGGTGCTGGAGCTGCCGTCTGGCATGGCGAGGACGAGTGGATGTTGGGGTCGGGAGAGCACGACCCGTCCTTCTTCTGGGACCGCACGCAGGCGGAGATGGGCTTCATCGGCCCGTTGATCTCCACGGGGCTTCCCATCGTGCTCCAAGCACTACTGACGCTTGCGGTGTTCCACTACCTTGGCGGGAGCAAGCTACAGCTCGGCCGCTCCCTCAGCCGCGGGCTCGGTAGCATGCTCAACGCAGCGCTCGTGGCGATCCTCACGTACCTGGGTGTCGTCGCTGCCCTCATGCCCCTCACGATGGTCGTCACGCCGTTCATCGCGCTCGAGAGCGAGATCGGGATCCAGGTTCTAGCTGTCGCGGGCGGCATCGCCAGCGTCATGGTCTTCTGCGTGTTCTTCGTCTCCGTGCAGGCGTGCGTCGTCGAGCGGCTGGGGCCGACGAGAGGAATGTCGCGGAGCACGATTCTGACGAGGGGGGCGCGGTGGCAGGTCTTCGCGATGCTCATGCTCGTCTGGGGCGCTGGGCTGGTCGTGGTCCTCGTCCTGCAGAGGGTCGTCGTCGGGGACGAACCCGCCACGTGGGCCTCGGCCCGGCTGGGTATCCTGATCACCGTGGCCACCTCTGCGCTGTTCGGCGTCTTTCATGCCGTGGCTGCGGCGGTCTTCTATCACGCACTGCGCGACGCCAAGGAAGGCGTAGGCATCGACGAACTCGTCCGGGTGTTCGACTAGCAGCGGCTAGGACTCTGGCGTGTGCTTGTCCTGCTTGCGCTTGCCGAGCAGCATCCGTTGCTCGAGGCGTGCCCGCAGAGCCCCGTAGAACGCCGACAGGAATGCGCCGACGTCCCTGCGTCCAATCTTCCGCTTCCAACCGATCTTCGCGGCGATCCGGTCCGCGACGGCTTGCAGCAACGGGGGGTCGGCCTGTCCCCGATCAAGCCGACGCAGCACGCCCTCCAGGACTTGGAGCTCGTAGGCTCCGTAGATGTCCAGTTGCTCGTCGGTGAAGCCATGCGCTGGGGCTCGTTGCGCACGGCGGCGGATAGGCGCGTCGCCTCCCATGTCGTCTTCCAAGTTCGTGCGCGGCGTTGTCACGACGACCGTGCCGGCGACGATGTCGCCCGCGCGAAGCCGGTTCCGGTTGAACAGGGGCAAGGCCGAGATGGCCAGGAGCCAGACCGACGCCAGCAGGCGAGCCCACTCGGGTGCCGACTCCCAGAACGCCTCCGGCGCGAGGATCGCGATCAACGGAAGGTGCACCTCGAGGATCCGCATGACGTTGCGGACCGTGATGGCCTCGACGGTCAGGGCGCCGCCCTCGGCCTCCATGATGCGAATGCCCATGCGGCGCTTGCCGGGGGTCGTCCCGTGTCCGCGCGACTCGAACCAGATGAAGTACCCCGTCTGCAGCAGGAACAGCGCGACGTAGACGAAGGCCCATAGCCAGCCGCCTGTCTCGTCGAAGCCTGTCGCCGCCCCCGCCGCGACCACGATGAGGATGCTCGAGACGATGATGATCACGGCATCGATGAGGAACGCGCCGATGCGGTCCCCGACGCGGGCGATTGCGAATTGCAGCCTGACGCCCTCGGGGGTCACGACCTCGTGCACGCGCTCTTTGCCGGCGGGGCGTAGGACGTCGACGGCCACGGTCATGACGCCTTCCGATCTCGCCCGAGCACCAGCGGATACCAGATCCAGAACGCCGCCGTCGAGGCGGCCAGGGCCCAACGCGCCGGGATGCTCGTCACCGTCTGGCGGAAGATCCCCTCGATCAGGCCGGCCACGAGGAACATCAGCACGGCGCCCAGTACGAGGACGCCCGCGTCGCGGCCCCGCCGCGCCAGGTTGCGCAGTCGTGTCTGGCGGCCGGGGAAGACGAGGCTCTGCGCGATGGCCAGGCCCGCGGCGCTGCAGAGGAGGACCGCGAGAAGCTCCGTGACGCCGTGCGGCGACAGCCAGGCCCAGAACTCCATGCTCAGTCCGCGCGACGCGTACAGCGCCCAGAACGCGCCGAGGAGCAAGCCCGTCGTCGTCAGCAACAAGAAGACGGGAATGCCCACGATGAAGCCCAGGGCGAAGCACATCATGCCGACGCGCGCGTTGTGGGTGAACAGGTAGGAGGCGAAGGCGGCGAGGCCGCCTGACTCGTGGTCCGTGTCGTAGAGGGCCTCGCGCAGCGAAGCCGTCGACGCCAGGGGGCCGCGATCTCCGGCGTAGTCCCCAGGGACGAACGCGTAGAAGCGGTCCTGATCCTGCGTCGTGAGGACGAAGCCCGCGATGGTTCCCACGAGAAGCGCGAACGTGGCGACCGCGATGTGCCGTCCGTAGCGCCGCAGCGCCTGCGGAAAGGACGTGAGGAAGAAGGCCGCGATCGTCTCACGCAGGTGGCGACGCACGCCGTACACCGCGAGGTAGGCACGTTGCGTGAGTCCCTCCAGGTACAGCAGGAGGTTCCGGTCGAGGGAGATCGCCCGCGCCACGCTGAGCGACGACAATGCGTGGCGATAGAGCTGGGGCAGCGCGAGGAGCTCCTCCTCGCCGAGGCAGCGCAGCCCCTTCTTCTCGACGCGGTCCACGAGCGACTCGAGCCGCTGCCAAGCGGCCTCCCGCTCCGAGCGGAACTCGTAGCTGCGTAGCCGGACCTCCGCCATCAGATCAGCTCCCGGCGCTTGATGGCGAAGTAGCGGTTGAGAAGGCTCGTTGAGAGGGCGTTCGGGGGCGTATCGATCACGAAGACGCCCAGGTGCTCGAGGCGCCTCAGGACGAGGTCGCGCTCGCGCACGAAATCGCCTGCGACGACGGCCTGATGCAACGCCTCCAGGGATCCCGGCAGCTGCCCTGCGACGCGATCCAGGTCCGGATCGCGCAGCGTCACGAACACGACGAGGTGCTTCCGGGCCAGCCGCGTGACGTTCTCCACCATGAGCTCGGCCGTCACCGTGTCGACGAAGTCCGTCATGAGCACGACGAGGGACCTGCGCGCCAGGCGCGCGGCCAGCTCGGCGAGACCGAGCGTGAAGTTCGTCTCGGTGGTCGTGTACTCGAGCTCTGCGGACGTCTGTTGCATGCGGCGGAAGCCGCGCATGCCGGCTTCCGGCGCGACGTAGCCGCGGGCGCGTTCATCGAAGGCGTACATGCCGACCTTGTCACCGGCGCGCGCACTCGTCTGGCCGAGGAGGAGGCCGGCGTGAATCGCATGGTCCAGCTTGGGCAGGCCGGCCATGGGCTCCGACATCAGGTATCCGGTGTCGAACGCGATGATCACCTGATGGTTGCGCTCGGATCGGAAGTCCTGGCAGATCAGCTTGCGATGCCTGGCCGTGGCGGACCAGTTGATGGCCCGGTGGTCCATGCCCGGCACGTACTCACGCATGGCATCGAACTCGGAACCCTCGCCCACGAGGCGTAGGAGCTGCGTGCCCTGGGTCGTGTCGCGCTCGCGCGCCCACTGCAGCGCGGCGCCGCGTACGGCATGGATGTTGGGCACGACGGCGACCTCGAGTTCCTGTTCGGCGATGCGACGGCGGCTCATCAGGCCGAGCGGCCCCGCCCAGCGCAGCCAGACTCGTTCGATGCGGCACGTGCCTCGCCGTAGGGGCACGAGATCTACGGTCACCCTCGTGGGGGCATCGGCTTGGAGGGGGGCGTTCGTCGAGGACTGGGGCACCAAGAGCGGTGAGAGGTCCAGCAGGACTTCGACGGCGCGCGTCCCGCTGCGGCTGCGGGGTTGGAGTGTGACCTCGACTTCATCCTGAGCGCCGACGAAGAGGACCGCGGGGGCGACGACGGCCACGTCGAGGCGACGGGCCGGCAGTCCGAGGATCGCGTCGATGCCCAACAGGAGCGAGCAGCCACCCATCCACGCGATCCACGGCGTCCAGAGCTCGGGCCCAAGCAGCAGGGGTAGCGCGGCCAGCGGGAAGCCGGCAGCGAACAACAGGAGGCAGCGCGGTGTGGGACGCATCAGCGGGGCGCGGCGACCTCATCGACGATTTTGCGGATCGCGCTGCGCTCGTCGATGCCCTCGATCTCGGCGGACGGGGAGAGGACGACGCGGTGCGCGAGCGTCGGGCCCGCGAGGCTCTTGACGTCGTCGGGAATCACGAAGTCCCTCCCCTGCACAGCGGCCAGCGCGCGGGATGCGCTCGAGAGCATGCCCGCGGCACGCGGCGATGCACCGCAGTGCAGCGTGGGCTGCTCACGCGTGGCACGAACGAGGTCCACGATGTAGTCGAGCACCTCGGGGGCCATCCGGACGGAGCTCACGGTCTCGCGGCACGCTTCTAGCGTGGCCAGATCCGCGACCGTCTCCAGGCCGAACGTGGCGAGGTCTGGCATGGCCGTGCTTTGGCCGTGGCGCTCGACGATCTCCCGCTCGTGATCACGGCTCGGATACTGGATGTCCGCCCGGAAGAGGAACCTGTCGAGTTGCGCTTCCGGCAACGGATACGTTCCCTCCTGCTCGAGCGGGTTGAGCGTGGCGACCACCATGAAGCCCGGGCCGAGGTCGTGCGTCGTGCCGTCGATCGTCACGATGCGTTCCTGCATCGCCTGCAGCAAGGCGGCTTGTGTCTTCGGCGGCGTGCGGTTGATCTCGTCGGCGAGCAGCAGCTCCGTGAAGATGGGCCCCTTCGTGAGGCTGAACTGATTCGTGCGGAAGTCGAAGAGGTTCGTGCCCAGGATGTCGCCAGGCATGAGGTCCGGCGTGAACTGGATGCGCTGGAACTGCAGCGAGAGACAAGATGCGAAGCAGCGCGCGAGCAGCGTCTTCGCCGTGCCCGGCATGCCATGTACCAGTACATGTCCGCGGCACAACAGGCCGAGGAAGAGCAGGTCGAGCGCTTCTGTCTGTCCCACGACGACGCGTCGCACTTCGGCGTGCAGGCGCTCTCGTAGATCATGTACGGCTTGAAGATCCATGGAGGATTTCCCTTCTCCATCGGTGGATGCGTTGAGCGGTCCGCAGCACGGCGGTGACGCCCGCTGCGGCTGACTTGCCGGACGTCACGTCGGCGCGTAGCGCGGCCAGTGAGTCGTGCGTTCCCCGGCGCTCGCCCATGAGTTCGAGCCACGCTTGGAGTTCGCTGCCTGTGAGCGACCGAGGCGCGCGGAGGCCCCGCCGCGCGTCGAGAACGGCGCGCCGCAGGTACTTCGTGAGGACCTCCCCCTTGGCGCCTCGATAGCGCAGGAGCTCGACGGTGTTGGTGATGAGTGAGCGCCGGCCGGGCTCGATCACCGGGGCGGCCCGCTCCGCGGCGCCGAAACGGCCCATCCCGGCCCAGAGGACCAGCACGACGATCACGGCTGCTTGCAGGAGCAGCAGGACCAGGGGGAAACTGAACAGCTCGCGCCAGATGGATGGTTCGCGCTCGTAGCCGTGGATCGTCTCGTCGATGACGACGACGCCGCCCGCGGGGCGGACGCGTTCCAGCGCAGCGACGGTGAGGGCCGCGTTGTCCCCGTGGCCCAACCCGCCGTTGCTCAGCAGGTCAGGGTCCGTGAGGATGACGACCCGTGTCCCTTCCACGTGGGTCTCAGCGAGCAGCATGCCTCCGGCCGACACGAGCAGGGGCTGGAGCCCGCTGCCGGTGATCACTTGGGCGATCGGCGTGGGGAACCGAGGCGAGAGGTCCTCCCACGGCTGCACACCGACCGGCTGCCCGCTGCGCAGCACCGGCTCTCGCTGCACGCGCGCTTGGATGCCCAGTGCCTCCAACGCCTGCTCGACTTCACCTGCAGGGCGGAGCCAGAGCTTCTTCACCCATCCGGCCTTGGAGGGGTCTCGCTTCGCTTCCCACTTCGACAGCACGAGCAGGACGGTGCGCGCAGACTCGACCATCTCTTTGAGCGCATCGCCGCGCGGTGTGCTGATTGCGCAATCGTGCGGCTCCGCGATGACCAGCAACCCTGCCTCAGCCGCCTTCGCGCTCGAGTTGTGGCGACTCGTGATGACGGGGATGTCGATCGCATGCAGCAACTGCACGAAGGCGGAGTGGCCGACGGCCGAGTTGCTGTAGGTGTCCGCCTGGTACGACGCGACACGCTCCATGTCAGGACCGAACACGGAGAGCAACAGGGCACCTAGGAAGGACACCGCGCAGATGCCGACGAACCAACGCGTCGGGGTCTTGGAGAAGGCGCCCTCGTTCATGCGCCGGCCTGGCCGAGAACTCGTTGGAAGGTGCGGTAGTGATCGGCGGCCGCGTCATAGTCCGCGCGTCCGGAGGGCCGCCCTCCGAACACGGTCAGCTCGACGGCGCGCACCAGGCCCGCCACCGCTCGATCGGCGGCTTCCGGCAGGTCTACCGTTCGCAGGATCTCCCGGCTGGTGAGCGAGCCGGCCAGATGTTCTTCCTGGCTGAGCGGGTGCAACGCGAGGAGCAGGAGCGTGTGGATGGCTTCCGCGAAGCGGCCCTCCGAGGCCAGCTGCTCAGCCGCGTCGAGAGGTGGGGGGGCACGGATTGTCGCGCCCGCGGGTCCCGCACCGCCGCCGAGGCTGAGGTTGGCGTCATAACCACTCAGGCGCCGAGCTACGTAGACGCCCAGGACCGCGAGGGCGGCGGCGATGAGGGTCCAGAGCACCATCTCCAAGGCGGTGCTGCCGCGGCCATCGGTACGCCCCTCGGTGCGCCGCTCGGCGCGCTTGTCCGCTTGCTCGGCCTTGCGGGCGGATGGGGACCGCTTGCCGTCCGGTTGGGTCCCTGGGAACTCGGTCTGGATGTGGCTCTCGGTGAGGATCTCCGCCGCGGCCCGCTTCAGCTCCTCAGGGGGCGGGGCCGAGAGCAAGAGGCCCATGGCGAGGAGGAGGACGGATTCCACCGGCGGATTCTAGGAGGCTGCGTAGGAGAGCGACAGGGCGCAGGTTCGGGCCGGGCCTGTACCGACCTTGACGGCCCAAGTCGCAGGACCTACGTTCCCGCTTCAGCGTTGGCTGCACGCGCGGAGGGATGCCGGAGCGGTCGAACGGGCTGGTTTCGAAAACCAGTGAAGGAGCAATCCTTCCCAGGGTTCAAATCCCTGTCCCTCCGCCATTTTCAATCAGGTGTGCGCCCGTCTCACTCGGCCCGCTGTCCGAGAGGCCGTTCCGCTCTACCCGAGCGGACTGTGCGCTCGGCTCCGCCGCACCCCGCACGCTCCCCCTCCCACACGACCTGCGGTCGCGCGGGGCCCACCGCACATGGGCACGCCGATGCGCGCTCGCCAGCTCGCACGCTGGCTCCGACGCTCCCTCCTCAAGTGCGTTGGCCTCTCCGGTTGCCGTAGGGGCGGGGCTTGTCCCCGCCCGAGCGCGTGCTGCCACGTCGGGACTTACCACGTAGGGGCGGGCCTTGTGCCCGCCCGTCTTCCACACGGACACGGACACGGACACCGACACGCGCCCCCGGAACCCGTGGGCGACCACAAGGGTCGCCCCTACACGTAAGGGCACGTGACGGACCAGGCGTCCCGGGCGACCACAAGGGTCGCCCCTACCCGAACGGGCGGATCACGTATCCGCCCACGCCGACGAACGGCCACCTCACGCC
>JAJDEN010000046.1 GCA_029259775.1 Planctomycetota bacterium
GACGTGGCTCTCGTCCACGAACAGGAGGAAGTCCTCCGGCAGGTAGTCGAGCAGGGTGGCGGGCGCTTCGCCCGGCTTGCGCCCGTCCAGGTGTCGCGAGTAGTTCTCGATGCCCGGGCAGAATCCTGTCTCGCGCATCAACTCCAGGTCATAGCGCACGCGCCGCGCGAGACGATCGGCCTCGACGATCTTGCCTTCCTTGCGGAACGTGACGAGGCGCGACTCGAGTTCTTCGCGAATGCCCACGAGCGCACGCTCCATCGCTTCGTCGCTGTTCATGTAGTGGCTGGACGGAAAGAACGATGCGCTGTTGCTGCGACCGAGCACTTCGCCGGTCAGGGCGTCGATCTCCTCGATGCGTTCGATCTCGTCGCCGAACCACTCGACCCGCGTGAGCCGATCCGATTGGTCCGCAGCGCCGACCTCGACGACGTCGCCACGCACGCGGAACATGCTGCGGCCTGGCATCATGTCGTTGCGTTGGTACCGAATCCGCGCGAGGCGCCGCAGAAACAGGTCGCGGTCCAATTCCTGGCCTTCTTCGATCCAGACGTGGAAGTTGCGATACTCCTCAGGCGAGCCCAGGCCATAGATGCAGCTCACGCTCGCGACGATGATCGTGTCGCGACGGATCAGCGCGGACTTCGTCGCCGCATGCCGCATGCGATCGATGCGGTCGTTGATGCTCGCGTCCTTCTCGATGTAGAGGTCGCGCGACGGCACGTACGCTTCGGGCTGGTAGTAGTCGTAGAACGAGACGAAGTACTCGACCGAGTTGTTGGGGAACAGCTCCCGGAACTCGTCGAAGAGCTGCGCGGCCAACGTCTTGTTGGGCGCAAGCACCAACGCGGGCCGGCCGAGCTGCTGGATCACGTTCGCGATGGTGAACGTCTTGCCTGACCCGGTGACGCCGAGCAGCACCTGGTGTTGCGCGTCCTCGCCGTCGGCGCGCACGAGGGACTCGATCGCCGCGGCCTGATCACCGGCCGGGCGGAAGCGCGACGTGAGCTCGAACGGCCGCTGTTCGCGCAGCGCCTCCCCAGCAGGCCGCGCGTCACCGGGCCGCGCGTCGGCAGGAGAGGCTGCGGAGAACGGTTCGTCCGTCATGCGCGTCGGGCCGAGCAGCTGTGGTTAGCCACCGGCCCGCTTGTCGAAGCCCTTTTTCTTCTTCTTCTTCGAGGCGTTCTTGAGGTCCTCGATGCTCTCGGTGAAGGGGTCGTAGGGCTCGCGCGGCTTGCTCTTCCACTCCTCGTGCTTCCACCACCAGTTCCAGCGCTTGGCGATGCCCATGGTGAAGGAGGGCTGCGAGGAGGCGCGGATCTTGTTCTCTTCGTAGAACTTGCGCTCGATTACGCCGTCGATCTTGCGCAGCACGGTATCGATGGCGCCTGAGCGCGAGGCACCGTCGCGCGTGTGGAAGCCGGGGCTCTCTTCGATGGCGCGGAACTCGCTGATGATGCGCCCGCAGACGACGCGCCCCTTGCTGATCAGAAACTCCTCGGCCTCGTTGCCGTCGCGACCGCCGCGATAGAGGTTCTCGATCGCCTCGTCGACCTGGGTGCGGGTCTCGGCGTCGACCTCCTTGGGCCAGTCGTATTTCTCGAGCTTGAGGCGCTTGAGATGCACACGGCCGTCGCGCGGCTTGGGCTGCGTCGGCTTGTCCGGGACCGTGCCCGTGCCGTCCGTGCCCTTCGCGGGCGTTGCGCCGGTGCCCTTCGCGGGTGTGCCGCCGGTACCCTTCGCAGGTGTGCCGCCGGGCTTCGTACCGTCCGGGTTGGCCGTGCCGCCGCCCCCGGTCGTGCCCGTGCCGCCGTCGGCCGGCGTGCCGTTGCTTGCTGTGGTGGTGCCTCCGTCACCCGACTCGTCGCCGCCCTTGTTGACCAGGACGATGACGAGGATCAGGACGACCGCCACGCCGATGATCGATCCGATGATGAGCCCGTTGTTGCTCTTCTGCGCGCGGCCGCGGCCGTACCCGCCGCCGTCCTCCTCGTCATGGTCGCCGCGGGCGCCACGTCGACCGCCGCCACGGGCTCCCGCCCGTGCCGTCGAGCGCGCCGGCCCGCGAGCGGCCGATCGCTTGGCCGGGCCACGCCGACCGCCCCCCCCACTGCGGCTCGGTCCAGCGCGGCTGGGTCCACGGCGACTCGGCGCACCGGCACTCGCACGCTTGGAGCGTCCGCCGCCGCCACCCTTGGCGCGCTGCCGGCGGCTGCGGGGCATGTTGCCCCCGCCGCTGGGTGCCGCGGGCGCCTCGGGGGCCTCCGGGGCGGCTTGCGGGGCAGGTGCGGCGCCGCCGAAGTCGCTCAGATCCATGAGCGTGCTGCATTGGTTGCAGGTGAAGGTCGCGGGCGGATTCGCCGGCAGACGGAACCGCTTGTCGCACTGGGGGCACTGAATGACGTCCGACATGATCTTCCTCGCAGGGAAACGGGCTCGCCATCATAGCGATGGAGGCCGCCGAGCGGTCGAAACGCGGCGCGGATCTGCCGGTTCGCGCAGAGGCCACCTCCAGCGGTAGTCTGGCAGCGTGTACGCGGACCCCTCCCTGTTTCGGAGTCTCGCCTCCCTGCACCGCGCGGGCGTTGCGTGGCCGCAGGCCCTGGCCTCGGCCGGCGCTGGGCATCCCCGCTGGCAGGGCGCCTCGCAGGCCCTGGCCGGCGGCGCCAGCCTCGCCGAGGCCCTGGCCCCGGCCGTCTCGGCGCTGGACGTGGCGCTGCTGCGCGCCGGGGAGTCCTCCGGCACACTCGAGGCCGCGCTCGAGAACATCGCGTCGCGCCACGAAGCCGAGACCCGCATGCGCGGCAAGCGCAAGACCGCGCTCGCCTACCCCGTCCTGATGGGCCACGCCGCGGCAGTCCTCGCGGGGTTCACCGACGTGATCCGGGGCGATTTCGGGACGGCCGCCCTCTGGACCCTCAGCATTCTCCTCCCCCTCTACGCGGTGCTCTGGCTCACGCGCCCCCGCCGCGTGGGAGCGCCCGCGGGCGAGTACCACCCCGGCACGCGCGCGCCCCGGCCCGGATTCGTGATGCGCAGCGCCGTCGAGGAGGCCGACGCGCGGGCGCTCGGCGCCTTCGCCGACTGCTACGAAGCCGGCATGCCGCTCGACGAGACGCTCGACCTCGCGGGGCGGGCCGGTGCCGGGGGCCGCGCCGCCTTCGACCTCTATCGCGCCCGCCCGCGTGTGGCCGAAGGCGCGTCGCTGCACTCGGCCTGGTCTTCGCTGCCTGAGGAGATGGCGCATGAACTGCGCGTGGGCGAAGAGAGCGGCGAGCTGGGCATGGCCGCACGCCAGATCGCCTCGCGCCTGCAGTTCGCCGTGGAACAGCGGCGCAAACGCTTCGCGTCGCTCTTGCCGGTCGGCGTGTTGCTGCTCGTGGGCGCGATCGTCGCCTACCGCGTGATCACCTTCTACACGAACGTCTACTCGGGCCTGGACGCATTCTGACGAGCCGTGCGGCTGCGCCACGTCTTCCGACAGCGCCCGGCACGATGTGATCAGCGCGCGGTTCCGGCCGCGTCGATCGAGAACGTCTGCTGGGGTGCGCCGTCGCCGAGAACGATGCGGCGCTGCACGAGGTCGGCGAGCAACGTGCCCCACGCCAGGGCCACGGCGGGCGGCGCATCGTAGGTGAGCAGCGGCGTCGCCAGGTCGGTGGTCGCGCGGCAGCCGTCCGGCCCCGTCGCGATGCCGAGGTCGAAGGCCGCGTCCGGCAGATCGCTCCCGGCGGCCCAGACGGTGAGCGCGCCGTCCACGGCCGCGGACGTCACACGTCCGACACCCGCGGCGCGCAGGTACGTGGCCGCGCTCTCGTGCGCCGGGCCGGAGCCGAGCAGCCGGACCGTCGCCTGGGCCAGCCGTGCCTGCCCTGCCTCGGCCACCTCCGGCAACACGACCTGGCGCGCGTAGCGCTGCAGCGCGTCGCCATCGAGCGTGTCGTGATCGGCGCCCTCCCCCGCCGCGCGCACGTGGAGGAGCAGCCGGCCCGCTTCCATCGGATGCCGCGCCAAGATCTTGTGGCCGAGCGCGGCGACGCCGTCGGGCACCGTCTCAGCGCCTTCGCTGCCGAGGCCGATCCAGATCTCATCGCCCGCCGCCATGGCCGCTAGCGCCTGCCGTGCGCGCAACAGGTTGAGCGGACAGTGCTCCTCATACAGGTCGAGAAGATCGCCCTCGGGCGGGCCAAGGCCTGACTCCAACGGCTGCGGCACGCCGCAGGTCACGTCGTCCGGGTAGGGCTCGACGTCGGCCGGTGTCGCGCAGACCGGACACGCCCTCGCAGCGCGCGCGCCGAGCGTCAGCGCGCGGCCCGTCTCGAAGTCAAGCACCGCGTAGCCGGGCGAGGGCGCGTCGGGCGCCAGCGCGCGCTCGACCGCGGCGTGGGCCGCGAGGAAGCCCACCGTGCCGACCACACCGTTCCACACGCCGAGGTCGGCACACGAGCCGGTCTCCTCGGTCAGGCGGCCGAAGAGGCAGGCCAGGCACGGCCGACCGCCGGCGGGCACCGCCATGAGGCGTGCTTCGGAGCGCAGCCCGGCGGCGTGGATGAGCGGCAGGCCTCGGCGTACCGCCGCTTGGTTGATCCAGTCCTTGGCGTGGGCGCCGTCGGTCGCGTCGACGATCACGTGCGCATCCTCCATGAGATGCGCGGTCGTCTCGTCCAGGCGCGCAGGCACACCGGCGACGAACGCGTCCGCCGCGACGCGGCCCGCCGCGATCCGCGCTTTCGAACGGCCGACGTCAGCGTCGTGGAAGAGCACCTGACGCGGCAGGTTCGACAGCTCGACGACATCGGGATCGAGCAGCGTGACGCGGCCGACCCCGGCACACGCGAGCGCCCACGCGGTCGGACAGCCGATGCCGCCGGCACCGGCCACGAGGACGTGGATGCCTGCCGTGCTGCTGGGAGGGCTCGTCGTCATCGACCTCAGGCCTGCGTGGGACGGCGCGCTCCGAGCGCGACCGCCGCGCCCCAGGCTACGGCGCCGAACAGCAGCCAGGCGAGCGCGGTCGTGGCGGCCTCGGGCGCACGCACGATCGACGTCGCGAGCTTCACGTCCCGGTAGATGTCCGGGTCATGGAAGCGGTCGTAGTCCGCCGCGTCGTAGGCACACGCGGTTGCCGCGTCGAGATGCAGCACGGCCTGCTTGAAGCCGACGCGCTCGGCCCGCGGCAGCGCCTCGGCCATGTCGTCCGCCCACAGCAGGCCGGTCATGGCGATCCAGAGCACCGCCGCGGCGGCGCCTCCGGCTGTGAGCGTCGGCGTACCGAGCGCACGACCGACCGCGGCCAGACCCGAGGCCGCTGTCGCGACCGCGAGCGCGAGCAGCATCAGCGCGGGCGCGCGCGCGAACGCGCCGCCGGCCAGGACGTGGGCCAGGCCCAGCGCGAGCGCGGCACCCAATACGGCGAGCAGCTCGTTGCGCTTGGGCCGCACCAGGAAGGCGGCGACGGCCACGATGGTGACCAGCCCCACCAGGTCGGCTTGGAACACACCGGCCGCGCCCGCCTTCGTGAACGGGGCCGCGGCCAGGGTGGCCAGAGCGGGTGCTCCGGCGATGGCGGCGGCCCTGTATCGATCGGTCATCGTGCGGTGGTGGCGGCCGCGGCGGCGCGGACTACTTCATGCGCCCGGTGAGCCACGCCAGCGTCTGCAGCGCGAAGCCGGTGGCGAGCGTCTTGCTGCCCTCCATCCAGCGATCGACCGGGTTGTTCCAGCTGCCGTCCTCGTTCTGGCGCGAGAGGATCTCGGCGGCGATCTCGGCCCGCCAGTTGTGCTTGCGGCCGTCGGCGTCCGCCACGACCAGCGTCTCGCCCGAAGCCTTCTCGTAGGCGGCGAGCGCTCGCGCGGCGGTGTAGAGGAAGTAGAAGACGCCTTGTTGGCCGGCCTCCTCGGGCTTCTCCGCGTTTTCGAAGCCGGGGTTGCGACCCACGGTCCAGTTCTTCGAGATCCAACCGACGACGCCCTGGACGCGCGGATCCTTCGCGGGAATGCCCGCGAACATCATCAGCTTCAGCGCGGCGTAGGTCATCGAGCCGTAGCTGCGAAGCTCCCACTTGCCGTCGGAGCGCTTCATCATGCCGGCCTTGCTCTCGCCGGGCCGGTAGAAGCCGCCCATGTCGACACCGGAGACGACGACGCGCTTCTCGCCGTCGACGACGATCTCAGTCTCCCCCGTGTTGGCCTCGGAGTTGTTGAGCACCTTCGAGACGTACGTCGCGACGCGCTTGCGCACGACGCTGTCGGCGGGGAGGCCGTTTTCGTCCAGCGCGTTCGTGGCGATGAGGGCGTTGGACGCGTCGGCCGACTGACCGAGGTGGACCTTGTAGGGGAAGCCACCGAAGGAGGCATCCTTCTCGTCGCCGGCGATCTGGCTGCCTTCGAGGTAGGCCGCCGCCTTGGCTTGCACCTTGCTGAACTCGCTGCGGCGTGCCGCGGCGAACGCGGAGATGGCGGCGGCCGTGGCGTAGTTCGTGACCTTCGGATCGTCGACGATCGAGCCATTCTCCTGCTGGAAGCCGGCGAGGAAGGCGAGGCCCTTGGTGATCGCTTCATCGGACGCAGCGGTCTTGGCGTCGACGGTGCCTACGAGCGCGCTCACGGACATCGCCGTGAAGGCGACGTTGCCCGGCACCTTCATGGTCGTGTCGCCGAACCCGCCCTTCGCTTCCTGCTGGCCCAGCAGGTAGGTGCGTGCCTTGGCCACGGCGCCATCGATCTTGGCCTGGAGATCGTCGCTGATCCCCGCGGCCGTCGAGCCGGTGCTCGGCGGAGCGGTCGTGCCGGAGCCGCCCTTCCCGGCGTCGGACGGCGCCTTGTCGTCGTCCCCGCAGGCGGGCAGGAGGCACAAGGCCAGGCTCAGGGCGATCAGGAAAGGCAAGCGGCGCATGGGCGTCTCCGAGGGGACTGTGCTCGAGGCTCTGCTGCGAAAGGCGTCTTCTGCGAGGCAAGGCCTAAACGAAGCATACCCACGAGGGTTCGGGTACAGGCTGCGAGAGCGGGGTGCCGGCCCGTATCGTCGGGTCCGGAGCGAGGTCCATGGCTGAATCCGCCGACACACCGAAGAACGCCGCCGGCCGCTTCGACCGGGCCGTCGAGCACTGGAACGCGGGCCGGTTCTGGCACGCCCACGAGGACTGGGAGGAGCTCTGGAACGAGTCCTACCGCGACCACAAGCGCTGGCTCCAAGGGCTGATCCAATACGCCGCGGCGCTCTTCCACTTCCATCGCGGCTTCCACGCGAGCGGATTCCACCGCCTGCTGGCGACGGCGACCGAGAAGGTCGCAGGCTACGCGGGCCCGTACCACCACCTCGACTGGCCAGCGATGGAGAAGGCGCTCGCACCCTGGCTCGCCTATGGCCGCGCGGTCGAGGGCGGCGCGGCCTTCCCGGAGCTTCCCGCACCGGTCCCCGTGCTCGGCTACGACGAGGGCTACACACCGACGCCTCTCGCCTGGGAGCCGGACCCGGACGACCCCCACGCCTGACAAGGCAGGCCGTGCGCCGGGCTACGCCTCGGCCAAGGCCTCGCATGCCGCGGCGAGCTTGAAGTCCTTGCTCGTGAGGCCGCCCGCGCTGTGCGTATGGACCTCGACCTCGGCGTAGCCCCAGCCCAGCCGAATGTCCGGATGGTGGTCCTGCGCCTCGGCGGCGGCGCCGACCGCGTTCACGAAGGCGAGCGCACCCGCGAAGTTCGTGAAGCCGTAGCGCTTGACGATGTGGTGATCGTCGATGTTGGCCCAGCCGGCGAGCGCGGCGACCGCGTCCTCGATGGTGTCGTGGTCAAGTCGTTGCATCGTGTGCTCCCCCTAGAGCGCGGACATCTTCCGGACCATCGCCTTGAGTTTGTAGATGTCGTCCCAGATCTCGCCGAAGTGCTCGTTGGCCACAGCGTCGCGTTCGCCCTCGTCCGCGCCGGGCATGTGCTCGACGACGTCCTCGAGCCACGCCTCCTCGATCTCGGACATGTGCGTGCGCGCCTCGGCGAGCTTCTCCTGCCAGAGACCGTGCGACCCGCCGCGATGCGCCATGACGCCCTCGTCATGGACCTTCTTGGCGAGCTCGAAGAGCGCCTTCATGCGCGCGAGACCCTTCTGGGCCTTGGTCTTGGCCTTCGAGGTGAGCTTGGGCAGGTCGAAGCTCGTCGGATCGGTCGCGGGAGGCGGCTCCGGCGCCACGGACGGGACCGGTGTCGGCGGCTTGGGCTTCGCAGGCGTGGGTGTCGGCTCGGCGGGTGTCGGCTCGCTCGGCGTGGGTTCCGCGGGCGTCGGCTCGGCGGGCGTCGGCTCGGCGGGCTTCGCCGGCATCGGCGTGGTCTTCATGCTCGGACGCGTGCCCTCCAAGGCTTCCCACCCATCGTGCTTCTTGTCGACCCAGTCGAGCAGACGGATCTGGTCTTCGACAGTGCGCGTGTTCCAGAGCGCGCTGTCGTGGGCGGACTTGGACATGCTTGCAAGCCAGGTGGGCTTCTGGGCGATGCGACCGTAGCTGTCCCGCCACTGCGCACGGAAGTCCGCCTCGATGCGCGACCACGTGCCGCCGCCGGCGTAGATCGCGCGCACCAACCGCACCGCATCGGAGCCGACGCGATCGGCGGGCTTGCGGCCCTTGGTATCGACCCACGGCTTGAGGCGGACCACCAGGACGCTGCCGCGCTTGATCGTCTCGTAGGGACGGAAGGTCAAGCGAGCGCGCCCGAGGGCGGACCGCAACGCGCGTGCTTCCGTGCTGTCGAGCGGCTCCCAGGGTTCCGTTGCCGCGGGGGCGGCATCCCCACCGCTGGGCCAAGGACCGTCAGAGCGTGCGTCGTAGAGGAACCAGTCGTACTTCGTGCCACCGGGGCGGTTCGGCACCCACACCCAGTAGGTCGCCGTCGGCACCTTCGACGCGTTGTAGAGGAACCACACGATGCCGTGCGTCGCGTCCATCATCTCGCGTTCGCGCATCCGGTAGCGGTGCACGCGCGACGGCCAGGGCTTGCCCTGGCGCGCGGCGTCGTACTGCTTGCCGAGCGAGGTCTTGACGCCCGGCAAGGCCTGGAACGCGGGCGTACGCATGTCGAAGTAGACGGCGCGGTAGTCCTTCTTCGAAACCCACGCGCCCTTCGCCTTGCACTGGGGGCAGTCCACCCACGCGGGGCGGCCGGCCCTGCGTACCTGACGCTTGCCCTTGCCTTGGCAGGAGGGACAGCGAGAAGGAAACTTCTTGCGGTGCGTGATGTAGCGCCCGGCCGCGTTGCGCAGCTTGCCCAGCCGGCGTTTGTGCTCCTTGAGCGAGATCGGCCCCGGCTCGTCACCGGCCTCGACCTGGCCCGCACCGGGTGCCAGGGCCAGCAGCAGGGCTCCTAGCAGGACACCGAGTCGGACGGCGCGTCGACGCATGGGGTCGCTTCCTCCGCGGCCAGCCTACCTCCGGGGCCACCATCTCGCGACGGCGGGCCATCCCGCCCCCACGGCACGACGATCGTCGGCGGCGTCCCGTGCCGCGGGGAAGATGCGCCGATGCCGCGCACCGCACCGCCCCTCCTCGAAGGCTCTCGCTTCGCCTGGATCGCGACACTCGTGAGCGCGGGCACCGCCGTGGGCCTCGTGCTCGCGCAGGTCGTCGCGCCATGGCTGGCCGGCCTCCTGCATGTCGTCCTGCTCAGCCTGGTCGCGTGGTTCGTCTACGCGTGGGACAAGCGGCGCGCCCGCGCAGACGGACGGCGCATCTCGGAGGCGAACCTGCTCTGGTTGGCGGCGCTGGGCGGCGCGGCGGGTGCGTGGATCGCCATGGTGCGCCAGCGCCACAAGACGAAGCGCCGGACGTTCCGCCTGCTCGTGCCGGTCTGCGTGCTGCTGCACGTCGCGGCCGTCGCCTGGCTCGGGATGCGTTCTGCGTGAACGGCCAACGGGCGAAGCCGCTAGAAGGAACGGGAGAGCGTCAGACCGAAGATGACGTGATCGTCGCGCTTCAGGGTGTCGGCGATGTCGTCGTCGAGCACGACCGTGTAGGCGACGCTCGGCTTGATCCCGAGCCCTCCGGCTTCGAGTAGCCAGCTGGCCGAGATCCGGAAGTCGTTGAACGCGCCGCCGCCGACGCCCCAGTAGCCTTCGTTGTAGTGCTCGTCGCCCCAGCCGAGCCCGGCCTTGACGGTGAGCACACCGACCGGCAGCGGGATGTCCTGATGGACATCGATCGTCGCGTAGAGGCCCTCGATCTCGAGGACGTCGTAGTACAGCGTGAAGCGCGGGTTGGCCGGCGCAGAGACGCCCATCCCGAAGTACAGCTCTGCGGTCGCGTCCGCACCGGACGACGGGAACAGGTAGCCGGTGACGCCGGCAAACAGGTTCACGGCCGGGTCCGCGTCGATGATCGTGTGGACGTACTCGAGCGTCAGGTCCACCTCGGTGAACTGGAACTCGTCGTCGTTGACGTCACCGAGATCCATGTTGGCCCACACGCCGAAGCTCCATCCGCCGTAGCTGAGCGTCGCCGCAGGCTGCAGGACCGGATCGTCGGTGAGCAACTGGCCGCGCCAGACGTACTTCGAGAACACGCCGAGCTCGCCATCGACCTCGAGCCGCTTCGACCGCGCCTGCGTGACGACGCGCGGCGCGGGCGCCGTCCACGTGGGTGCGGGCTGACGCACCAAGCGGCCGGCGCTCGCGTCAGCCCCGGGAGGCGGCGTGGTCCAGACGTCGTAGCCGGACGCCGGGGGTGCGGGGGCGAGGGGACCGCTCTGGCAGGCGGGCAGCACGAGGGCCAAGGCGGCGAGAGCGAACAGCGTGGTGTGGCGCGGATTCATGGGCGTCTTGGTACCCGATCCGGCCCCTGACGAACAAGCGAACCCGCGAATCCCGTTGGGCGGACCGTAGGATGCCCGCCCATGCCTTCCGCCAACGACGTGATCCGCCGCCTCGACCTCGCGCCCCATCCCGAGGGCGGGTGGTTCCGCGAGACGCATCGCTCCGACGTGACGTTGCCGCAATCGGCACTGCCGGAGGGCTACGACGGGGACCGGGCCGCGGCCACGTCGATCCTCTTCCTGCTCAAGACGGGGGAGCCGTCGGTGAACCACCGCGTGCTCTCCGAGGAGATCTGGCTGCACCAGGGCGGTGACGACGTGAGGCTCACCATCACGCCGCCGAGTGGCGAGCCGACCGACGTCGTGCTCGGCCGGGGGGCAGGCGCGGTGTTGCAGCACGTCGTGCCGCCGGGCTGGTGGCAAGCGGCCACGCCGCGGCCCGGCGAGCACGGCTACGTACTCGTGGGCTGCGTCGTGGCGCCGGGCTTCGACTTCGACGACTTCCAGATGCAGGACGTCGAGATGGAGGCCTAGGCATCCGCCACGGTCTCGGCGGGCACGGGCTTGTCCATGCTGACGCCCATCCAGCAGTCCGGCGTCCAGATGTCGTTGTTGCCCGCCTGCTTCACGTAGAGGAACAGCTGCATGCGGTAGGCGACGAGCCAATGCTGCGCCATGCTGACGAGACCGACGTCGAGGCGGATGTCCTCGCCCATCGGCGTCTTGGCTATCTGCGTGTCGAGCTGCTCCTGCGTGACCTCGTCGAAGAACGCGCTGACCTGCTCCTTCTGGCTGGCCATCGCGGCGGGGAACTCGTCGGCCGTCATCGTCTTGGCCGCCTCGGACATCGCCTGGTAGGCCTCCCAGTGACCGTCGACGAGCATGCGTGCGGCGCCGATGGAGCAGAAGGACAGGTAGCGCAGGAGCTCGAGCGTGGTGCGCTGCCCCTCGCTCGGCGTGTAGCCCATGCCGCCCTCCGGGATCTGCGCGGCGAGGTGCAGGCAGATGTCGCATTCCTTGAGGATGAGGTCGCGGATGTCGTTCTTGGTGATCACGGGGAGGCTCCTGGGGTGGCGCGCAGCATAGCGGGATTGGAGGGGCCGGGCGGCCCCAGGCCGCACTCGAACAGTCCGCGCGGGCGCGCGAACCGCATCGGTTCACCGTGGCAACCGCTCGCCATGGGTCACCCGCGCCCTACGCCTGCCGGGAGCGGCCCTACGCCTGCCGGGAGCGAAGGTCGGGAGTTCGCGGCTCGCCAGAATTGAACGAAGCCCGGTGACCTCACCGGCCGCCGAGAAGTGGTACGGGCGGGAGGATTCGAACCCCCGACCTTCGGTTCCGTAGACCGACGCTCTATCCAGCTGAGCTACGCCCGCACGTTCTGTGGCAACGCGGGACACTAGCGCCGCCGCCGCACCGGTACAAGCAAACGAGGGGGGCCCTTCGTGGTTCACGGGCTCGGGAGCGCGGCAAGGCCGCTTTTGCGTGTGCGCGAGAGCCCTAGGGCCTACCATTCGCGGTTCGGCGCCGGAATCGGCGCCCTCGAGGCAGATGCCCCATGTCCAAGATCGCCCTGGCCTTCTCCGGTGGACTCGACACCTCCTTCCTCGCCATCTGGCTGCGTGAGCAGACCGGCAGCGAGGTCGTGACGGTCTGCGTCGACACCGGCGGCTTCTCCGACGAAGAACTCGCCGCCATCGCCGCCCGCGCCAAGGAGCTCGGGATCGCGGACCACCGCGTCGTCAACGCCCAGCACGACGTGTACGACCGCTACGTCAGCTACCTGATCAAGGGCAACTGCCTGCGCGGCGGGACCTACCCCGTCTCCGTCGGCGCCGAGCGCACGGCGCAGGCCGAAGCGGTCGTCGGCGTGGCACGTGAGATTGGCGCCACGGCCATCGCCCACGGCTCCACCCGCGCCGGCAACGATCAGATCCGATTCGACGTCGCCATCCGCGCGCTTGCGCCTGAGCTCGAGATCCACGCCCCCATCCGCGACCTCGGCTGGTCACGCGAGCAAGAGTCAGCCTGGCTGGCGGAGCGCGGCATCGAGATCGACGCCAAGACCGTGGCCTACTCCGTCAACGAGGGCCTCTTCGGCACCACGATCGGCGGCAAGGAGACGCACGACCCCTGGCAGGTCCCGCCGGGCGACGTCTACACCGCGACGGTCGATCCCGCCGACGCCCCCGCCGAGGGCGAGCAGGTCACGATCGGCTTCGAGCACGGACTGCCCATCTCGCTCGATGGCGACGCCCTGGACGGCGTCGCCGTCGTACGCGCGCTGAACGCCATCGCGGGACGCCACGGCGTCGGCCGCGGCATGCACCTCGGCGACACGATCCTCGGCGTAAAGGGCCGCCTCGCGTTCGAAGCGCCTGGGCCGCTGGTCGTCATGCAGGCCCACAGCGAGCTCGAGAAGCTCGTCCAGACCCGCTGGCAGGCCTACTGGCGTCAGACGCTCGGCACCTTCTACGGCAACCTCTTGCACGAGGGTCTCTACTTCGATCCGGTCATGCGCGACCTCGAGGCCTTCCTCGACAGCGTGAACGAGCGCGTCAGCGGCGAGGTCAAGGTCACGCTCTGCCGCGGCATCGCGCGCGTCACAGGTGTCCGATCGCCCCACTCTCTGATGGACCCCGACGTGGCCGTGTACGGCGAGGGCGCATCCGGCTGGACCGGCGGGCAGGCCGAGGGCTTCGCGCGCCTCTACGGCCTCGGCGCCGCGCTGGGGCATCGTGCAGCCGAACGCGCAGCCGAACGTGCAGCCCAAGAGGCCCAGGACGGTGACGCGTGAAGATCCGCCCGCACAAGTTCGCCAGCGTCGTGAGCCGGCTGGATCTGCCCGCCGAGATCACGTACGCCGCCGACATCACGGCCGTCCGCGGTCAGGTCCTCGTCGTGCGCGCGCTGGAAGAGAAGCGCGTCTACGACCAGGTCGAACTCACGACCGGCCGCATGGCGCATGTCGGCAAGGGCGACGTGTTCGTCGGCGCCCTGGGCCGTCGCGATGCGCTGCGCGGCTTCGTCGGTCGCATCCCCGAGCACATTGCAGCCGGGGACACCCTGAACCTGCTCAACCTGGGTGGCGTGCTCGGCCAGGCCGTCAGCGAGAACCAAGACGTCGGCCACTCGCTGCGTGTCGAGGTCCTCGGCATGGTCACGAGGGACGGCCGGGGCGTGAACCTCGAGGACGCGGCCATCCCCGACCACGATCCGGCGAACGGTGGCTCCGGCGCGCGCGTGCCCCCGCTGATCGTCGTCTCGGGCACGTGCATGAACAGCGGCAAGACGGTCGCGGCGTGCGAGATCATCGCGTACCTCTCCCAGCAGGGCTACGCCGTCGGCGGCGCCAAGCTCACGGGCGTCGCGGCGCTGCGCGATCCGCTCAACATGCAGGACCACGGCGCGCTGAAGGTGCTGACGTTCCAGGACTGCGGCCTGCCCAGCACCGCCGCGCTGGATGACGTCGCCCCCATCGCCAAGCGGGTGCTGCGCGCCCTCGAGAGCGAAGCGGGCCGCGAGCTCGATGTCGTCGTGGCCGAGATGGGCGATGGGATCATCGGCCAGTACGGCGTCGATACGATCCTGCGCGACACCGAGTTCAAGACGTGGATCCGGGCGCACGTGCTCACGGCCAACGACCTCGTCGCGGCCTGGGGCGGCGTGCGCTGGCTGGCCGAGAACGACCTCACGGTCGACGTGATCGCCGGTCCGGCGACGGACAACCAAGTCGGCATCCGCTACGTGCGCGACGAACTCGGCGTGTCGGCCTCGAACGCGCGCACGGATCCCGAGGGGTTCGTCAGGCTGGTCGAGCAGGCAGCGTTCGGGCAGGACGGCGCACAGGACGACGCGGGCGCGTCCTAGCGTGGCGGGCATCCACCACGACTGGGGCACGGCGCCCTACTTGGAGATCCACGAGCTGCAGCAGCGGCTCGTGGCCGCGCGCGCCGACGACAAGATCCCGAACCTGCTGCTGACGGGCGAACATCCGCACGTCATCACGCTCGGCCGCAAGACGCCCAAGGGCGGGGCCTACGACGAACGCTTCGACGTCGTGCAGGTCGAGCGCGGCGGCGAGGCGACGTACCACGGTCCGGGCCAGATCGTCGCCTACCCCATCATCCATCTCACGCAGAGCCGCAAGGACCTGCACCGCTTCCAGCGCGACCTCGAGGAGGTCGGCCTGCGCACGCTCACCGACTTCGGTCTCGAGGGCGAACGCCGCGAGGGACTCACGGGCGTGTGGATCGACGGTCGCAAGGTGCAGAGCTTGGGGATCGCGGTCCGGCGCTGGGTCACGTGGCACGGGCTGGCGCTCAACGTCGCGACCGATCTCGAGCCGTTCCGCACGTTCAACCCCTGCGGCCTGGACGGCGGCGTCATGATCTCGATGTCCGAAGCCGCTGGCCGCCCTCTGGACATCGCCGATGTGAAGGCGCGCCTCGTCGCGCACGCCTCCGAGCTCCTGCCGGGCGGACCCTTCGAAACGGGCGATCTGCCGGACTGACCGGGTCCCACCGCCCGGACCTCGCTACCTTGAGGCCCAACGCTCCCGGAGACCCGCATGAGCACCGCCGTCCCGAAGATGCCGCTTCCCAAGCACATCCCGGATCGTGAGTCGATCGATCCGACCCTGGACCTCGAAGTCGAGATCACGCGCCTGAAGCAGGAGCGCAACGCCATCATCCTGTCGCACTACTACCAAGACGGCGAGATGCAGGACATCGCCGACTTCGTGGGCGACAGCCTGGGCCTCTCGCAGCAGGCCAAGGCGACGGACGCGGACGTCATCGCGTTCTGCGGCGTGCACTTCATGGCAGAGACGGCGAAGATCCTCAACATGGGCAAGACCGTGGTCATGCCCGACAGCGACGCCGGTTGCTCCTTGGCCGACCGCTGCCCGCCCGACGTCTTCGCCGAGTGGCTCGAGCAGTACCCCGACCACGTGGTCGTGAGCTACATCAACACCTCGGCGTCCATCAAGGCGATGAGCGACATCATTTGCACCTCGACGAATGCGGTACGCGTGGTCGAGTCGATCCCCAAGGACAAGAAGATCGTCTTCTGCCCCGACCGCCATCTCGGCCGCTGGGTGATCAAGCAGACGGGCCGCGACATGGTGCTCTGGCCCGGCTTCTGTGTCGTCCACGAGCAGTTCACCGCACGCAAGCTGCTGAAGCACAGGCGCCAGTACCCCAACGCCGAGCTGATCGCACACCCCGAGTGCGAGCAGAGCGTGCTCGACATGGCCGACTTCATCGGCTCGACGAACCAGCTCATCAAGCACGTCGTCGAGACGAAGGACGTGAACGAGTTCATCGTCGCCACCGAGATGGGCGTCATGCACCAGATGCGCAAGCAGCGCCCGGGCGTGACGGTCATTGGCGCCGAGCCCGACTCGGGCTGCGAGTGTGCCGTGTGCCCGTACATGCGCCTGAACACGATGGAGAAGCTCTACTTGGCGCTGCGCGACCTCAAGCCCGAGATCGACGTGCCCAAGGAGATCGCCGATCGCGCCATCGCGCCGATCGAGCGCATGCTCGCGCTCGGCTAGCCCGAAAACGACCCGTACGGACCCAGGGTCCGATCGGAGGGTTTAGCGGGGGAAGAGCACCTCGACCGGCTTGTCCGGCGCAAGCCGGACGACGCGACGCGTATCTTGGATCGCGACGAGCGCGTCGTCCTTCAGCAGCGCAATCGGCTGGACCCAGGACGCCAAGCCGTCGGCAATCAGGCGGACATGCTCGCGGTCGGCCGAGAGCACGGCCAAGGAGATACGCCGCTCGAGGCTCGTGCCCCGGTCGAGCTGAAGTAGCAAGCGGCCGTCGCCGGTGTAGCCGTGCACAGCGGCACCTCTCAGCAGGTCCGGGCGCCTGCCCAACCAGGGCAGCTCGCGCGTCTGGCCCGTGCGCGGGTTCCAGACGTGCAGCGTCAGGTCCCACTTCGGTCCACGCAGCGCGAGGACGGCGTCGCGGCCGATCACGCGACCGACGATCGTCGGCGTGTTCTTCGCAAGCACGTTGGGCTCGTCGGCGCCCAAGGGTGCGACGCTGCGCTTGCCGCCCGGCTTGAAGTGGCCCTTCGCGTCACGCTCGTAGTCGAGCACGTGCTCCGGCGACAGGATGTTCCAGCCCCAGAGGTGCTGCTTGCGCTCGGAGCCGGCCGGGCGCTCCCCGCCGGTCTCGACATCCACGAAGATCCGCTGCTGCCGGGCCGTCCCCATCCTCGAGATCCAGCCGTACCAACCACCCGGCACCGCCGTGAGGCGACGGTGCGGCACCTGGCGCTTCCACAGGCCCACGGGCAAGGCCGGCATATCGCCATCGCGCTCGACGACGCCATCGCGAATCCAGACCCTGCGCCCCTGGCTGTCGCGCTGCCAGCTGGCGGTGCGCAGGTTGCGGCGCACGAGGTCGATCGTCTTCGCGTCGCGCATGTCCGTCGGGAGCACGCGCAACGGCTTGCCCAGAGCAGCATCCCACCATTGCGCAGCCTCGACATCCGCACCGGCGAGGCGCAAGCAGACGAGTCCATCCACAGGATCCAGCGGCCGCGTGTGCACGATGTTCTGGCACTCCGATGGCCGCATGAAGTAGCGCTCCGCCCGGTCGTCGACGCGCTGGATGCCTTGCGTGCCGAGATCCACGACCCAGGCCTGCAGCGGCGTCCCACGACGCTCCTTCACGCCCTGGTTCAGCGCGTGGTGCAGGAGCAGGAGCTTGCCGCCGTTCCACGCCTGGCCACGATGCACGGTGACGTACAGGTGGCCTTCGCCGGCGCCGACGTGCGCATCCATGATGTGGAAGTCGTCCGCCTGGGGGTCGAGGTCCAGCCACGCGTCAAGCGACGCGCTGGCGTAGGCGTAGCCCCCACCGAGCGCCACGAGCAGCACGGACGCGCCGAGCAGGAACGGCCTCAGCGGCCTGCCCTCGAACCGCGCGCCGCGCAGGAACGAGAGGGCGCACGCCGCCAGCGCAACCAGCGCGCTGACACCCGCGGCCCATCCCGCGAGGACCAGCGGACCGGGGAAGAAGTAGGGATGCTCCTGGAAGAAGAGGAAGAAGGGCGAGGCCAGCGCACCAAGCAACACGAGCGCGCCGATGCCGGCCACGCCGCTGCGGCCCATCCACGAGGAGACGAGCAGGGTCCAGAGTGCCAGCACGCCGTAGCCGAGGCCGTTGATCCAGAGCTCGCCCGTCGGGAAGGCCGCGACGCCTTCGAGCAGCGCCATCGCACGGGCCGGCCCGCCGTCGATTCCCTCCCGCAGCCCCAGGTCCATCGCGATGCCGCCGTTGCCGGCCTCGGCGATGGCGAGGCACACGCCCTGCCACGCGATCACGACGCACAGCAGCGCGGTGAGGAACACGATCTTGGCAAGGAACGCCGTGCCGAACGCGCCGGGCAGGCGCCGTACGGTGCGCATCGTGCCGCGCCGCGTCTCACCAGCGAACAGGTCACCTGCCACAGCGAAGACCACCAAGCCCACCGCGATGCCCAGGTAGACCGCGCGCGTCGAACGCATCCACGCGGTGGCGAGATGCTCACCGAACGCCCAGAAGCCCAACGCCGTGAGGGCGGGGATCGCCAGGAGGATCCCGCAGACGATGGCGCGGTGATCGCGCCACTCCTTCCACATCCACTGCTGGAATCGCTTGAGCGCGTCCATCACGCGACCTCCTTGCAGGCGCCCTCGAGGGCCAGGCGCAGGTGTTCGGGCGTGGGGGCGCCGGTCTCGGCGAAGTCGCTCACCGGACCCTCCAGCGCGACGCGTCCGTTCACCAGCACCGCAATGCGGTCGGCGACGCGTGCTGCGACATCGAGATCGTGCGTCGCCATGAGCACCGTGCGGGGCTCGTCGCCCAAGGCAGTGATCACGCTCCGCAGCACCTCTTCGCGCACGAGCGGATCGAGTCCACCGAACGGCTCGTCCAAGAGCAGCACGGACGGAGTCGGTGCCAGCGCGCCGGCGAGCATGGCCTTCATGCCCTGGCCGCGGCTCATCGCCTTGAAGCGTGTCTTCGTAGGGACACCCAGGCGCTCGACGAGGCCGTCGGCGCGGGCCGTGTCCCACGACGGGTAGTGCGCGCGGAGGAAGCGGAACCAGTCGCCGATCTTCATCCACGGGTACGCATCGGGCACGCTCGGCACGTAGCCGACGTGCTGGCGGAGCGACGCGCTACGAGCGGCCGGGTCCTTGCCGAGGACCTCGAGCTCACCCGCCGTGCGGGCGAGCGTGCCGAGGCAGATGTTCAGCAAGGTCGTCTTGCCCTCGCCGTTGCTTCCGAGCAGCACCGTCGTCGCGCCCCGGGGCACGTCGAGGTCCACGCCCGCGAGGACGCGTTGGCGCCCGAAGCGCATGCCGACCCCGCGTGCGCGGATGGCTGTTTCGTTGCTCGTCATCGTTCCTCCTCAGGCCGAGCGGCGTTCCCGCGCCGCGGGCCCCTTCTCTTCCAGCAGCCGGCGCTCGATGTGCCGGCGCAGGACCGTCTCGGTGTGGCCCGCCTCCAGCGCCGAGTCGAGCGCCTGCAGCAGGCCCTCGAGCGTGGCGCCGCGGCGCGCGGCCCGTGCCGCGACGGGGCCCGCCGGCGTGACGAACACGCCGGCGCCGTTGCGGCCCTCGACCACCCCCATCGCCTCGAGCTCCCGGTAGGCCTTGCCTACGGTGTTCGGGTTGACGAGCGCCTCGGCGGCCAGGCCGCGCACGCTGGGCAGCTTGTCACCTACGCCCAGGGCGCCGCCCGCGATGCGGTCCAGCACGCCTTCCACCAGCTGGCGGGAGGGCGGCGTGGCACGGGCGGGGTCGACACGGAGCGTCATGGCGACCGTCCTATCGTCCTAGGACGGTCAAGCACTTGAGCCCGAACCGGAAGCAGGCCTCCCGAGGGTCGCCTCCCCCCTCCAAACGGGTACCTTGGGGCCCCTGGTGTCCCCGGACGAGGAGCCGTGATGCGCAAGGCCAACTGGATCGCGGGATCCGCCATCGTGTTCGTGATTCTGGCGATCGCCCTGACCTTCGATCCCCTGGGGCTCTTCGAAGGCAAGGGCGATGACCGCCAGCAGGACGAGCTGAGCAACGACCAGCTCACCTCCACCGGCCTCAAGACGCGCGGCGCGCGCGCGCTGCCGGACGCCGACCCTACGACGTGGGAAGGCGAGCCCGTCGGCCGGCTGGTCCTGAACCTGGGCCAGGCGACGCTCACAGGCATCGTCACGGGACAAGGCGAGCCGCTCCGCTTCGCGCGCGTGATTCCCGTGCTGCCCCCGCCGAACGCCGGTGTCGCCGTGCGCACACGCAAGGACGGCACGTGGGAGATTGCGGGCCTGCCCGAGGGTCAACACGAGGTGCGCGCCTCCGCCGAGGACCATGTCGGTCGTACCGCGGTGGCGCCGCCCGTCGCCGGCGAGCAAACGGCGACGGTCGAGACCATCGACCTCAGCCTGCGTGGCGCCAATCGCAACGCGATCGTCGTGAAGGTGACGGACTTCCTCGGACAGGCGATCCCCGGCGCCAAGGTGTTGGCGACCACAGCCCGCTGGGATCTGCATCTCGCCATGGGTCCCGAGGCTGCGGGCATCCCGGGCGTTCGCCACGCGTCGGGCATCACGGACGAAGGCGGCCGCGTGCGCCTCGGCCCGCTCACGCCGGAGGAGTACGCCGTCGTCGCGAGCGCCCCGGGCTATGTCAACGCGGGCGTCAGCAAGCTCGTCGTCGCGGACGGCCGCACACGGCGCGTCGGGATCGTGCTCGTCGAGGGCGTCGCCGTGCGCGGCCGCGTGACGGACGCGGAGGGCGGTCCGATCGACGGCGCCGTCGTCATGGGCATGGCCCAGCCGAGCTTCTACTCGAGCCTGACCACCCGAACCGGACCCGACGGCACGTTCCTGCTCGACGGCCTCCGCAAGAGCGCCTATTTCATCATCGCGTGGTCCGACGAACACGGCTCCGCGATGGTGCCGGGACAGGCCCCCGGGTCGATCGAGATCAAGCTTCCGGGCACCGGCCTGGTGAAGGGGAAGGCCGTCTGGGAGGACGGCTCACCGGTCACGGCCGGCACCGTCCGCCCGTTCAAGGCCGGCCCGTTCGAGTACGTGTACAGCACGGTGTACAAGATCGGACCGGATGGGACGTTCGAGTTCCGGATGCCGAAGGGGCTCTACAACTGTCGCGTCCAGACCCCCGATGGGTTCGTCAGCGACGGCACGACCGTGGACGTCGAGGTGGGGACGACAAGCACCGTCGAGGTAAAGGTGCCCAAGAGCGCGGTCGTTCGAGGTGTCGTCATGGACATGGAGGGCCATCACGTCGCGGACGCCGAGGTGTTCGTGATGCAGGGTGGCTTCCCCGAGGCTCCCTCACGCGAGCAGTACGCACGTACGGGCCCCGAGGGCGCATTCGAGGTGACGGGGCTCGCACCCGGCACCGTCGACCTGCATGTGCATCACAGCGACTACGCCGACCGCAAGGTCCGCGTGACGCCCGAAGCGGGCACCGAGTCCAAGGAACTCTCGGTCCGCCTGAGCAAGGGTGCGAGCGTCGTGGGGCGCGTGACGGACGCGGCGGGCCAGGGTGTCGCCGGGGAGCAGGTGAACCTCGCGCTCGGATGGTTCGACGCCCGATCGACGTTCACGGACCCGGACGGAAGCTACCGGTTCGACGCCGTGGCTGCCGGCACGTTCATGGTCACGACGGGCCCCTTCGAACAAGGCGCGCGCGGCCTGACCAAGTCGGGCATCAAGGTGGGCGACGACGGCGTGGTCACCGTCGACTTCGAGAACCCGGCGGCGGCCGGCAAGGTCACAGGCCTCGTGTCGCAGGCCGGGAGCCCGGTGCCGGGCTCGACGATCACCGCGACGGACGCGCGGGGACCCGAGCGGGCCATCCAGGTCAAGACGGATGAGAACGGCCGCTTCGTCATCGAAGGCATCCAGTTCGGCAGCGTGCAGATCCAGGCAAAGACGCCGGCGGGACTCACGGGCTCGGCGCGTATCTCCCTCGCGGCGGACGGCGAGGCGCCGGACGTGACCATCGACATCGGCACCGCGAGCGTCCGCGCCCGCGTCGTGGACCCGACAGGGGAGACGGTTCCGGGTTGCTGGATCAGCCTCGAGCTGGCCGACCCCAAGGACACCGGCTGGGGCCGCGTGAAGGACAACGGCAACTCCGACACGAACGGCGTCTACGTCTCCAAGAGCGTGCAGCCCAACCGCTACATCCTACGGGTCAATCGCGTCGAGTACGCCGTGTACGTCAGCCCGCCCTTCGACCTGGCTGAGGGTGAGAACAAGAACCTCGGTGACATCCGACTCTCCGCGGGCGCGGTGCTCAATGGCGTCATCCGCGACGACGCGGGAGCGCCCGTCGAGAAGGCCACGGTCTCCCTGCGCGACGCGCAGGGCAACAAGGTCCAGCTCTTCTCCATGTCGACGAGCGGGAGCGACGGCCGCTACGCGCTGCACAGCGTGGAACCGGGCCACTACACGGTGCAGTTCGAGGCCAAGGGCCACGCCTCCTTCGAGAAGGCCGTCGAGATCACGGCGGCCGGCGGCAACGTGGACGGCATCCTGACGCGCGGTGCCACGGCGAGCATCCTGGTGGTCGATCAGGGAGGCGCCCCTGTGGCGGACGTCCGGATCCGCCTGTTCGACAGCAAGGGACGCGAGGTCACGCGCACCATCTCGCTCGCGAACTTCGACACAGGCACGCGGTTCACGGACGCCAAGGGCCGGACGTCGCTGGCCGACCTCGCGGCGGGGACGTACACGGTGACGTGCGAGAAGGCTGGCTTCACGACCATCGGCGGCGCCCCCAGCGCGAAGCTGGAGGCGGGCGCCGTCAGCTCGGTCCGGATCACCGTCGAGGCTTCGCCGTAGCGCGATTGCCCCCGCCGGGTCATGTTGCCTCCACCGGGCGGTTGCACGTAGGCTCTGCGCGTGGCTGAGCTGAAGAACAACTTCACCTGGTCCGCTTCGCGGAACGGGACCTTCCAATACTGCAAGCGGCAGTACTGGTGGAACTACTACGGTTCCTGGGGCGGCTGGAATCGCGACGCTCCGCGCGAGGCCCGCGAGGCCTACACGCTGAAGAATCTCGCCAACCGCTGGACCTGGCCGGGCACCGTGGTGCACGAGGCCATCGAGGCCGTGCTCAACGACCTGCATGGCGGTGGATCCCAGCGCGCCCTCGGATTCGACGCGAACGGCATCGACATCGACGCCGAGATCGAGAAGGCCACTCAGCACATGCGCGACCAGTGGGTCGAGAGCCGGGCCGGCCACTACCGCATGCGGCCGAAGAAGCGCTTCGGCCTGGTCGAGCACGAGTACGACGTCGTCTTGCCGCGCGAAGAGTGGAAGGCTGCGAACGCGAAGGTGGCCAACAGCCTGCGCGCCTACTTCTCGTCGGAGCTCTTCGACCGGATCCGCGAATCGGACCCGAGCCAGTGGCTGCCGATCGAGGTGCTGGATCAGTTCGACTTCGAGGGCACGCCCGTCTGGGCCGTGCTCGACTTCGGATGGAAGACGCCCGACGGCGGCGTCGAGATCTTCGACTGGAAGACCGGCGCGGTGAAGCCGGAGGCCAGCAAGCTCCAGCTCGGCTGCTATGCCCTCTACGTCTCGCAGAAGTACGACGTCGCGCCCGAGAAGGTAACGACGCACCTCATCTACCTCGGCGAGGACCTGAAGGACTTCAGCTTCCGCGTGACCGAGAAGGACCTGCTCGAGACGCGCGGCGACATGCGTGCTTCCATCGCGGCGATGCGCACGCGCCTCTTCGACAAGGACGACAACACCGCGCGCCGCGACGACTTCGCGATGACGGACGACCTCACCAAGTGCGAGCTCTGCGCCTACCGCCGCCTCTGCGGCCGCGAGTGAGGACCACGATCAGGATGCCGGCATGAAGCTCACCGTCCTCGGATGCTCCGGAAGCGTGACGCCTGAGGCGGGGACGTGCAGCTTCCTGGTCGGGGAACGCGTCGTGGTGGAGATGGGCTCGGCCGCCTCGGCCCTCACGCTGGAGGCGCAGGCGGGCATCGACGACATCTTCCTCACGCACGCGCATCTGGATCACGTGAAGGATCTCGCGTTCTTCGCGGAGAACGTCTACGCCCTGCGCCGGCGCCCCGTCCGCGTGCACGCCCAGCCCGAGACGCTGGAGCGGATCGCCGCACACCTGCTCAACGGGGTCATCTGGCCTGACTTCTCACGCCTCCCCACACTCGACAATCCGACGCTGCGCTACGCACCGCTTGAACCTGGCTCGTCCGTCGAGGTGCCCGGACTGCGGATCACGCCCATCGAGGTAGAGCACCCGGGCGGCTGCGTCGCCTACCTGCTCGACTCCGGCGACGGCATCCTCGTGCTCTCGGGCGACACCGGCCCCACCGAGGCCCTTTGGGATGCGGTCAACGCCGCGGGGGACCGCGTCCGCGGCGTCATCATCGAGACGTCGTTCCCCAACCGACTGCGGGACCTGGCCGATATCAGCGGCCACCTCACGCCGGAACTCCTCGGCGGCGAGCTGGAGAAGCTCGAACGCAAGGATCTCCCGATCTACGTCCATCACATCAAGGCACCCACGCACGCCGAGACGCTCGCCGATCTCGCGACGCTGGCCGACCCGCGCATCCAGGTCCTCGAGCAGGGCGTGGCGTTGGCGTTCTGATGGTGCCCCGTGGAGCTTGCGCATGAGCGATCCGACGCCGTCCGGGTTCCACCGACTCGAAGACGCACTGTCGCGCGAGAAGCGCCTGACCGAGGCCAGTTTTGCGCTGCACACGACGCTCGACCTCGACGAGGTCCTGCGGCTCATCCTGGAAGCTGCCTGCGAAGGCGTCGGCGCCGACCGCGGGACGGTGTTCGTGCTCTCCGACGACGGGACGGAGCTGTGGTCGAAGGTGCTGCGCGGCGAAGAGAGCCTCGAGATCCGCTTGCCGCTGGGCCGGGGGATCGCCGGCCAGGTCGCCGAGTCGGGCACGACGATCCGCCTGACGGACGCCTACGAGGACGCGCGCTTCGACCGCAGCTGGGACGAGAAGTCGGGCTACCAGACGCGGCAGTTGCTCTGCCAGCCGATCCGTTCGCGCGACGGCTCCGTCGTCGGCGTCTTCCAACTGCTCAACAAGCGCGCCGGCCTCTTCGACGAGAGCGACGAGACCTACCTCGATGCGCTCTCCGTCCACGCCTCGCTCGCGCTCGAGAACGCGCGGCTGCACACGTCCGCGATCGAGAAGGAGCGGCAGGACCGCGAGATCCTTCTCGTGCAGGAGGTCCAGCGTGCCTACCAACCGGAGAAGGCCGCGCTCACGATCGAGGGCCTGACAGCAGCCGGGCTGAACATCCTCTGCGAAGACGCGAGCGGGGATTACTACGACTTCATCCCCCTCGAGCGCGGCCGCCACGCGATCGTGGTCGGCGACGTCTCGGGTCACGGTCTCAAGTCGGCGCTGGTGATGGCGCAGGCCCGCGCCTTCCTGCGCGCCTTCTGCTCGACGCTCCACAGCCTGGATGACGTCGTCAACAGCCTCGATGCCCGTTTGGCCGAGGATCTCTCGGGCGGCTTGTTCATGAGCCTCTTCATCGCCATCTGCGACCCGGCCACCGGCGACCTCGCGTGGTGCAACGCGGGGCACCCGGCCGCGCTCCTGCTGCGCGCCGGGGCCAGCGAGCTCGAGCAGCTCGGGCCGACGGGCCGCATCCTGGGTGTGCTGCCCGATCCAAACCACACCTGCGGGACGGCCATGGTGCTCGCGCCCGGCGACCAGCTGCTGCTCTACACGGACGGCGCGACCGAGGCGTTCGACGCCGACAGGAAGATGTTCGGGGACGAGCGGCTGCACAGCCTCTTCCTCGCGTCAGCCGGCGCCGCCCCGGCCGACGTACTGAATCGCATACGCGCAGCCGTGGAAGCGTGGACATCGTCCGAGCACCTCGCCGACGACCTCACGTTGGTCTGTGTGCGCAAGACCTAGCCGTCGCGACGGTTCGCGCCAGGCGGCTTGAAGCACGTTACGTCGCGTGAAGCACGTTACGTCGCGTGAAGCACGTCACTTCGCGTGAAGCACGGTGACGCCGTCCCAGGCCGCGCCGTCCAACGCGTCGAGCACGCCACGGAACCAGGCCACGGGCCCGTCGTCGGGTCGCAGGCGGTCCGCCTCGGCGAGCGACGCGCGCGCGGCATCGACGTCCCCCTCGCGCGCGGCCGTGAGCGCCGCCTCGAACGCCTCCACGTGGGCCACGAGGTCCTTCGCCGCGCCATCGCGCTCGGCGAGCAGTTCATAGGCCGGAACCGGCGCCTCGCGGCCGACCACCACGAGCGCGCCGAGACGTTTCACCAGCATCGTCGCACGCACGGCCTCCCCCGTCGTACCTCCGATGAGGATGGACGCGCCGAAGGCCTTGCCGGCGCCCTCGAGCCGGCTCGCCAGGTTCACGGTGTCGCCCATGCACGTGTAGTCGAAGCGCTGCTCGCTCCCCATGTTGCCGACGACGGCCTCACCCGAGTTGATGCCGATGCGTACGGTGAACGCGGGCAGCCCCAGCTCGTCCAGCAAGGGCCGCAAGCGCGGTAGATCCCGCTGCACGCGCAGCGCCGCGTGGCACGCGCGCAGGGTGTGATCGGGCTGCTCGACCGGATCACCAAAGAACGCCATCACCGCGTCGCCCTCGAACTTATCGACGACGCCGCCCTGCTCCATCACGGCGGCACAGTGCGCCGTGAGATAGCGGTTGAGCAAGCGCACCAGCTGCGGCGCTTCAAGCTGCGCCGACATACGCGTGAAGTCTGCCACGTCACTGAAGAGCACGGAAATCGTGCGCGTGCGTCCACCCAGCGCGAGGAGGGTCGGATCACCTTTCAAGGCCTCGATGATCGAGGGCGCCATGTAGCGCCCGAAGGTCCCCTCGAGCCAGTGGTTGCGGCGTCCCTCGGTGAGGGCTCGGAGGGCGGACGTGCCCCCCCACGTGAGCACGAGGCCGGCCAGCGGCGTGACCAAGTCGTAGGAAACGCCGCCCCCGAATTGGTGGAACGCCCACCACGCGAAGACCGCACCGCCCAGGAGCGGCACGAGATGCGGGAGCAACCGGCCACGAGCGAACGAGCCCAGCACGCCCGCGACAAGCGTCAGGAAGTACAGCCACAGGCGGTCCGAGGAGCGCGGCGCGCGTACACGGCCATCGCCATGCAACAGGTTGTCCAGCGCCGTCGCCTGGAACACGGGACCGTCCATCGTGCCGCCCATCGGACCGGCCACGACGTCCTTGATGCCCGCGACGTTGATGCCGAGGACCACGATCTTGCCGTCGAGGGCCTGCTTCGCCTCGGGGGGCAGCGCCCCCTCGCTGTCCTTGCGCAGGGCCCAGTCGATCAGTTGGGAAGCTGCCAGGCGCGCATGCGGGCGCCCGGGCACGTTCACCAAGAACGAACCGTCCGCCATCGTGGCCAGCGCGGGATCGCTGATCTCGGCGCCACCAAGCAGGCGCAGGGTCGCCATGGGGAGCGAGAGCACCGTGCGCCCACCCCAGCGCCCGAAGGTGTGGCAGCGCCGCGTCACGCCGTCAGCGTCCGTCGGCACGTTCGAGAAGCCCAGCAGCGCGGCGCCCTCGGCCACGCGACGCACCGGAACCTCGGCCCCGGAACGACGCGGGCCGGCGTGGCCTGCTCCGGGCGGATCGCCCCCGAGACGCGTCGCGGCGGCTGCAACACGCGCGGCCACCTCGTACGTGGGCGCATCCGTCAACTCGAAGGCCACGACGGCGCGGCCGAAAGTCGAAAGCGCCGTGCCGTACTCGGTCGCCCCTTCCGCCTCGATCTCTCGCAGCTGGCGCGCCGCGTCGGGCAGCTTGTCGCCACCCGGCACGTCATCGGGGCCCGCGCCGCGATCGAGGTGCAGGATGTCCACCAGGAGCGCCCGGGCGCCACCCTCGCGCAGCACGTTCACCAGGTGGGCGTTGTACTCGAGCGGCCACGGCCACCGCACGCCGAGTTGGCGGTTCACGTCGGCCAGGTCGCTGTCGTGGATCTGCACGATCACGATGCGGGGATCGGGATCGCGCCGGTCGGCAAAGTGACGTGTGCGCACGTCGACGAGGCGCAGCTCGAGCGACTCGACGAGATCCGTGCCGCGCAGCAGCGTGAGGGCACACGCTGCGGCAGCACCCACCGCCGCGCCAAGAAGCACGCGGCGCGCCGTCGTGAGCGTCGAGAGTCGCGGAATCCTCGCCATGCCCTACTTGGGCTGGGCCGCGGCGCGGTTCAGGGACGTGCGGAAACGCTTGTCGCGCGCCTCCACCAGGGCCGAGCGCGCCTGGAAGGGCTTCAACGCACCGATGACCGGGACCAGGGCCTGTGCGCGCGCCTGGGGCGACGCATGCGTCGCACCGCGCACATGCCGATGACTGTCGCCACCGAGACGTCGCAGGAGGCTCTGGAGCCCGACGTGGTCGTACCACACGTCGAACAGCAGCCAGGTGCCTTCCTTGTCCGCGGCGAACTCCAAGCTGCGGCCGTAGCCGTGGTTGATGGCGGTGCCCGACATCTTGTCGGCCACCTGGCCGAAGAATCGGGTGAGCCCCTGCGCGAAGCTGCTGCCGGTAACGGCGCCGCCAACCCGCGCGAGCCCCTTCACGAAGCTCGGGAACTCGCGGCTCTGCCGGATCAGCTTCTCACCGTGCTGCTTGGTGATGTGAGCCAGTTCGTGCGCCAAGACGCCGGCGAGCTCCGCCTCGTTCCGACATGCCTGGACCGCGCCGCGCGTGAGGAGCACGAAGCCGCCGGGGCCGCTGATGCCGTTGACCTCGTCGCTGTCGAGGACCTCGAAGTGGTAGCCGCCGAAGTTCGCCGGGATGCGCGAGCTGAGGCGTACGAGCGCTTCGCCGACGAGCCGCACGTAGCGGCGGCGTCCGGCGTCCTTGTCGACGCCATACTGCGCGATGGCCTTGGCCGCTACCGCACGTCCCAGGTAGTACTCCTGCTGCGGCGTGAACTTCAGCTTGACCTGGGCGGCGTAGTCGGACGCGCTCTCGATCACCGACTCGGTGACGCGCTGGCCCTTGCTCCCCGCGCCGAGGCGCCGGGCCGCTTCCCCGCCGAGCTTGCCGAGCAATCCGCCGCCCGTCGTGCCGCCGCGCGGCTTCGAGACCTTGCGAGGCGAGGCCGCGACGCGGCCGGGCCGTGTGAAATCGCGACCGGCGCGGCCCAGGCTGCCGTCGTCGATGAACGTCAAGGCGTCGGCCGGATGCAGGGCCGCCGTGGCGGCCTCCATCGCGTCCACGAGGCGGTAGGCGCGCTCGAGCCCCTTGCGTGTCGTACGGAAGCGCCTCTCCGTGCCGGCGTCAAGCTGACGTCCGGCCGCGCTGACTTCGCTCGCGCTGGTCCCGGTGCTACCCGACGACGTGAGGTGCGGCGGCTTGGGGTTCTTGTTGAGGGCCGACGGCTCGACGGTTTCCCAAGCGCGGAGCCATCCGGTCTGCGCCTTGCGGCTGCCCGCCGCGACCGTGCGGACCCGAAGCCAGCTCTTGCTGCGCTCCAGCACCTTCATCCGCGTGCCGTAGGGCAGCGTGGCGACGGCAGCCCCGAGCGAGGAGGCCTTCGCCCGCAGCGCAACACCGCGCTTGCTGAAGGTGAGACGCGTCTGGCCGACCTTGGCGTCGACGGGGGCCGCGGTCACAGACCCTGCCGTTCCGTTCAGGAGGATGGGCAGGACGAGGGCCAGGACCAGCATGATGAGCAGCGCGGGAACCACGGCGCAACCAAGAGCACGGACGAACATCGGCATCTCCACGTACGGGCAGTCGCGTCCCAGGGTACCGCTGGACGGAGCCGGCGGCATCCGTTCGATTGCGCCATCGCCCCCCCGCCCCGAGGCGCTGGTGGGCCCCGCCCGATCCGGGCCTACCGAGCCCTAGAGGATGTCGAGCGCCTCATTCAGGGCAGGCGTGCGCGTCGGGTAGTTGGCGAAGTGCCGCAGACGCGAGAGGCTCGGCGTCTCCTCGGGGTCGCAGAGCAGCCCCACGGCGGCGAGCGCGATGGCCCGCGTCTCGTCATGCATCCTGGCGTTGCCGGCCACACCGACGATCGTCGGCAGGTTGCGCAGGTCGCCCAGACGTCCGAGCGCCATCGCGGTGTAGGCACGCACGTACTGCGAGCCGCCCTCGCGCTTGAGCTGCTGGCCGAGGACGAACGCTTGACGGCGCCCGCCGATCAGGCCGAGCGCCAGGGCGCTCTGCCCGCGCAGTTCGATCTGGCGGCGGTCGAGCAGCGCGGCTTGCATGGCCTTCATCGCGCGCGCCGTCGGCTGGCCGATCTGCGCCAGGGCGAGCGCGGCATGTCCGCGCATCTCCGGATCGCGACCGCGATCCTCGAGCGTCGCCGCGATGGCCGACACGGCGCCCCGGTCGCGCGCGATGCCTAGGGCCACGACGTAGGCGGCCACGAGATCGTCGCCGCCGCGGCGCTTGCTCACGCCTTCCCGCAGCACACGCTCCGCCTCCGCGCGGAACGGCACGACGGTCTTGTGCGTGAGCGTCGCCGTCGAGCGCGCGATCCCGAGCCCCAGCGCCGCGAAGCCGCGCTCCTGCACGCTGCCGAACTCAGCCGCGCGCAGCAGGCGCTCGTCGAGGTCGGTCTGGAAGAGGACGTCGGCTCGCTTGGCGCCCATCTCGGCACGCAGCAGGCGGCCGACGGCAATCCATGCGAGGCCGCGGCTCATGGGGTCGCGGCAGGCCTTGAAGGCCTTCCCCCAGGCCTGCGCACACATGAGGCGATCTTCGCCAGACAGGTCGTCCGCGCGTGCGCCGAGGCCCAGCAGCGCGGCACGCCGCACGGCCGTCGGGGTACGGCGATCGGAGAGCACGCGCATCATGACGTGCGTCCAACCCTGGCCCCCGAGTCGCAAGCGCGCGCTCAGGGCGTGGGAGCGCAGGTTGTCGCTCCAGGTGCGCCCGAAGAGGCGACGACCGACGACGATGGACTGCAGGCCCTCGCGGATGCCGTCGGGCACGCCGGCCGGCGGCTGCATGCCGATCGCGGCCATCAGCGCCACCGGCAGGTCTTCGCCGGCGTGCTGCACCTCGAGATGGCGCCACAGCGCGCGCGTGACGAGCAGGCCGTCCTTGCCCAGCGGCCCGGCGTAGGGCTGGTCGGCCAGCATGCCGAGCGAGAGCGCGGCGAAGCTGCGCGTACGGTCCGGCACCTTCTTGTCGCGCAGGATGGCGTCGAGATCGATGCGTGCGCGGTCGAGGTCCTTGGCCTCGAAACGCAAGCCCGCCTGCGAGCGTCGCAGCAGACCGACGGCCAAGGTCGCGGACTCACGCACGATCGGCGCGCCATCGCGCTGCTGGGCATAGCGCATCAGGAGCTCGATGTGCTCGGGGTCGCCGGAGACCTTCGCGAGTGCGATCAGGGCGGCCGACAGCGCCTCCTGGCGCGAGCGCGTCTGCGGATCGAGCACGCGCAGCAGCAGCGGGATCGCCACGGAGCGCGAGACCATGCCGCGGCGCGCTTCCCAGGCCTTCGTCTCGGAGCGCTTGGGGCCGTCCTCGCCCGTGACCGGCCCGGCCTGCGCCGCGCGGCGGCGCAGCACCTCGGCGCGATCAGGGAGGTAGGTCCAGCGATGAAGGCGCCACCACGTCTGCCAGGACTCGACCGTGTTGCCGCCGGCCGCGGCGTTCGTCTTGCCGCGCGTGCGGCCGCCCCCGGTACTCGGCTGGTAGCCGTTTGGCGGCGAGCCGGCACCCGTCTTCGGGTCCGGCGTTGTCGGCGTCTTGGGATCGGTCGCAGGAGCGCGCGGCCCCGTATCGCCCTCGCTAGGCGGCGGTGCCGGCGGCGGCGTGGGCTGGGTCGGCGGCGTCTCCGGCGTGGTGGGCGGCGTCGGCGTGCCGAACTCCGGTGTCGGGACGCCGGGCGTCGGCGGCTTGCCACCGGGATCGTCGGGGATCTTCGGCGTCGTCGGCGTCTTCGGCCCCGGCGTCGTCGGGTCCTTGGGCTCGCGCAGGCCCGGCGCTACGTAGCCGCCGCCCGGCTTGTAGTTCGGCGGCGGCGGAGGCGGCGGCGGAGGCGGCGGCGGCGGCGGAGGCGGCGGCGGCGGAGGCTGGAAGTTGCCGCCGTGGGCCTCGGCGGGGGCGGGGTCGCTGCCGAAGAGGACGAAGGCGGCGCACAGCACGGCGAGTGCGAGTACGCACCGACGCAGGCTGCGTGTCCGGTCATGGGGATGGTTATTGGGATGGTTATTGGGATGGTTGTGGGGACAGTTGGGCTCGCGAGCGACAGAGAGGCTCATCCACGACTCCTAGCCGTCGCCGCGCCCCGGCTCGACGAGAGCCGGCTCGGTGCGACGCGTGTGGTGTGGTGCACCAAAGGGCCTTCCCCAGGGACATGCCGCGGGAACGTCCCCCAAGGACATCCCGCCGCTCCTGGCGAACGCGCGGCCGACTCGGGAGCCCTGACCCGAGATGCGCGACTCGGCTGCGCCTCCCCATCCTACCCGGGACGGCACAGCGCGCGCATCCCCGGGCCCCCGGCGCGGAGGCGCGCAAGGACCTGAGCCAGGCACGAAGACCCGGCGGGCGGCCGTGCGCGGGGTGGGGAGCCTCGGGGGTAGCCTGCGTCCATGAGGTTGCTCAGCGCAGTTCTGCTCGCCCTCGCCGTCGCTGCGTCGTGGGCCCCGGGCGCTCAGGCCGAGGACGAGCCGCCCGCCGCCGCTCGAAGCGCCGTCGTCGTGCTCGACCGGGGCGCCGACGCGCGCAAGGGCAGCGCCTTCGACGCGGCCAACGCGCTGCGCATCTGGAAGTCACTCGAGGCCCAGGGGGTCGCGACGAGACTGTTGGCCGCCGGCATCAGGAACAGCGGCGCCACGGAACTGGCCGACGTGCCCCCCACGCGGGCCGGGCTCGCCGCGCTCGCCCAAGACGCCCGCTACGCCTTCGCCGGCCCGACCGACGTTCGCGCGGCGCTCGCGTGGGCGCTCGAGAGCGCGCCGACGGGCCCCGTGGATCTCGTGCTCCTGGGTCCGTGGAGTCCGACGTCAAAGCCGAAGACGCGCGACAGCAAGAAGGCCAAGGGCGAGGACGCGGATCCGTTGGCGGGAACGATCGCCCGCTGGAACGCCAAGGCCCCCAAGGGCAGTCGTGTCCTCTCGGTCGGTGCCGGCCCGGGCCGCGCCGTGCTGAAGGACGCTCGTGGGTTCGCGGGCGACGGCCGCCTCGTCATCGGCTTCAGCAAGCCGGAGGCAACGACGAAGGGGTTCTCGCCCCTCCCGCGGGTCGGCCAGCCCGCAGCCCTGCTCGAAGCCACGGTGCAGATCATCGGCGACCTGCTGCGCATGGGCCCCCGAGCGCGCGGGACGGAGCAAGGCGCCCCGGCCTTGCGTGCGCGCAGCGACATCACCGAAGACGAGCTCACGACAACCGCTACCGCCGGCCTGCACAAGGTGGTGGTCGGCCGACGTCCCATCGACGGCCGCACGGTGACGATCACGTTCCAGCGGGCGACGGCCAAGGATCTGCACTGGCTGGCTCCGGCCCCGGAGGCGCTGACCCTCCGCTGGGACAAGCTCGCGCCGGATGCGCGCCTCGTCGGGCCGGATGAAGCTGCGGTGCCCACGTTCACGGCGGTGGACGTGGCAGCCGGCGCCCCCGTCTCCGTCTCCTACCGACTGCTGCGTACGCTGGCCGGCCGCACGCCTGCGTGGAAGGTCGCGGCCGAAGCAGGCAAGCTGCCGCCCGGCCTGACCGTGGGCATCGGCGACGAGGTGCGCACGACGCCGGAGATCGCGGAGACGGAGATCCGCGTCGTCTTCACACCCGCCGCAGGCAAGCCGCTCGAAGCCCAAGGCGTCATCACGCTCAGCGCCGATGGGATGCCCGAGGTCCTGCGTCTGCCGTTCGAGATCCGCGTGCCGCAGGGTCGGGCCACGCTTCGCGCCCAGGTGCGCGACGCGGCCTTGCCCCCCGCCGCGGCGGACAAGCTCACGACGATCTCCGTCGTGGCGGAGAACGCCAACGTGCCGGCCGCCATCCAGATCGTCGCGCGCTGCGACGGTGGGCAGGAGCGTTGGCTGCGCGCGCGCGTCACGTCCCCGGGCGGCGATGTCGCCACCTGGCGTCTGGACAAGGCGCTGGTGCTCGACGTCGGCGTCGAGCGCACGCTCGCCTTCGACGTGCTCCCCGGCTCGCCGGTGGAACTCGCCTGGCCGTGTCTGGTGACGCTCACCCCCAAGGCCATCGACGGCATGGCGTTGAGCGGGGAGGCCGTGATCACCATCCGCCAGCGCCGTCCCCGCATCGTCCTCATCGGCACCGCGCCCGAGTATCGCCTCGAGGACGAGACGATCGTGGCCGACACCCCGCTGGTCCTGCAGTTGGATGCCGACGGCGGCGACGGGGACTGGCTGCTCGCCCTGCGTTCGGTCGCGCCGTCCGTGCGCCAGAGCGGGGAGGCGCCCATCGGCTGGCAGGCCGTGACGCGCGGCGAAGGCATGTGGCATCTCGTGCCGACCGGCCGCTGGAGCGGCCCCACCCCCAGCATCTTCAGTCCCCGGGAGGTACCGCTGGAACTCGAGATCTCGTGGTCCGAGGGAGGGGCGCCCGGCAAGGTCGGCATCCCCGTGAACGTGCCCGCACGCTGGGGCAAGCGCGGCTTCCTCCTTGTCGCGCTCGCTGCGATGGCGCTGCTCATCGCGCTCATGACCATGACGTTCATGCGGACACCGCCCGTGTCAGGCACGCTGCTCTACACGATCGACGGCCTCGGCGGCGCCGTCGGACGGCTCGACCTGGCTCCCGTCGGCCGCCGCGTCCGGACGATCACCGCGGACGAAAAGGGCCGCCTCTCGATCGCTGGTGGCGGTGAGGTGATCGGCAAGATCCGGCCGACGCGCGTCGGAGGCATGCTCGAGTACGCCGATGCGATGGGCTCGCGCGAGCGGCGGCTGCTCGTGGACGGGCTCTCCCTGCGCACCGATCGGCACCTGGTGCGCTACGTGTCAGGCCGAGCGGCGGCCGCCGCCGACGCCCCCCTGGATGTGCCCGATCTTCTCGGTCCCGAGTACGACATCGAGACAGGTCGCGTCGGGGACTCGGGTGACGAGGCCTCCGGTGGGCAGGCAGCGCCGGGCGCCCAGGGCGACTGACACGCGCACGCGTCGCTGGGCCCTACGAGGGAAGCGGCGGGCCGGCGTCATCCGCGGGCGGAAGCCCCAGCGCGGGCGCGTCCTCCGCGACGGAGGGCATGCCGCCGACGGTGCCCTCCTCCGCGCGCACGCCCGCCGCGCGCTCCTCGGCACGCTTGTCGGCGAGTTCGATCGCCATGTCGACGGCTTCCTCGGGCGTGCGGGCGGCAGGAAGGAAACGATCGAACAACGCGTTCGGATCGAGGTTCCACGTGCCCAGCCCCACGACGGGGATGCCGTGCTTGAGCGCGATCGCAATCTCGCTGAGCGTCCCGAGACGACCCGCCACAGCGATGGCCGCTTCGCCCGCCGTGGCGACGAGGACGTTCCGCGCGTCGCCGAGGCCCGTGGGGATGACGTAGTCGACGTAGGGGTTCGCGTCGTTGCGGTTGTACGTGCGCACGATGCCGATGGTGGTGCCGCCGGCCTCCTTCGCGCCCATGCAGACGGCTTCCATCACGCCGAACAGTCCGCCGCACACGACGCCGAAGCCGCGCTCGGCAAGCAGTCGTCCGACCTGCGCCGCGTGGTTGTAGTCGCGGCGGCTGGGGTGGCCGGGTCCGAAGACGGAGATCATGCGCTCCATGCCCTGATCATCCGGATCCCGTCGACAGGATGCAACCCACCGTCCCCAGGACCTGCTCCGAGACCGGGTTCTCAGCCTGCCGGCACCGGCGCGGGAGGCGCGTCGGGCGGGGCCGCGGCGGCGTCCCCGAGCGCCGCGTCCTCCTCCGTGGCTCCGGTCCACGCCCCGCAGAGCGAGGCGCAGACGAGCAGCAGGATCACGTCCGCGGCGGCGTAGGCGAAGACGGTGTACGCCTTCGTCATCCACCAGTTGTTACGCCACCAGGCCCAGATGGCGGTGGCAATGGCGGCGCCGCGGGCGGCGAAGGAGAGCGCGAGATCACCGAGAACGCAGCGCAGGGTGCCCCCGGTCGCGCCGGCCGTGCGCTCGATCGCACGGCTCAGGGCGGCGACGATCAGGATCCAGGGCAAGGCCATGCGCAGCGCCAGCTGGATGCCGGCGACCATGATCTGCCAGGTGATGACCGCGCCCCCGGCCGCGTCGAGCGGCTGGGCGTCCCCCCCGCCCAGCCCGGCGAAGGCCTGCCCCACGTCCAGCGTGGAGAAGCTCTCCTCGAATCCCATGGCGTGGAAGACGGCGGTCCGGACCGCCAGGATGCCCACGGCGAGCCACGCCAGCGCGGTCCGACCGGTCGGGACCTGGGCGCGGGCGGCGAGCGCGGCGCCGACGGCAACCAAGGCGAAAACGGCGAACTCCGCGTCCATCACCGAGAGCCGGCGGGCGAGCGCCACGGCCGCGAGGATCCGCACGAGCAGGCGGCCGTTCGCCGAGCCGCGGAAGATCGTCACGACCAGCGCGGCCAAACCGAGCGCGTTCACGGCCATCACCACGATCATCGAGAGCGGCGTGCCCGGCGCGAGGTCGATGCCCGCGAGCCATCCTTGGTCCGCGTCGAGCCGCAAGAAGAACGCACCGCCGAGGGCCAGTGTCGCCAGGAGGATGCCGGGCAGGTCGGCGGCTCGGTTCCCGGGGCGGAGCCGCACCAGGATCGGCACGAGGAGCGTCAGCGCCGCGCCGGTGAACAGCCAGGTGAGGTCGCGCATCGGCGTGAGATTGACCCACGGATCCAGGTCGCTGCCCTCGGCCAGGCGCGTCGCGACGAAGAGGACGATGCCGAGGAGCGCCAACGCCGCACGTTCCCACACGGGCCGGCCGCGCAGGCCCCGCGACCACACCATCCACAGCACGATCGCCACACCGGCGACGCCGTACAAGTGGCGCAAGCGGACGTAGGGATCGATGAAGGGCCGCATGGTGAGCGTGAAGCCGATCAGCACGCCGCCGAAGGCGGCGATGAGACCAGGCGACGCGCGCGTGGCTGCGGCGATGCTCGCGCCCATCCGCCGCGGCCGTAGGAACACCGCACACAGCACAGCCAGGATCAGCACGACGACGAGGCTGCGATCGAGCGACCCGTCCTCCGTGATCGGCCCCGTGAAGGTCTCCTGCAGCGTCAGCCCCGCCCCCGTGAGGATCGGCACCGAGGCCAGGCAGGCCACGGTGAAGGCCGCCCCACGCCACGCGTCGATGCCCAGGGCGCGCGCGGCGCCGTAGCCACCGGCGAGGACGAGCCCCCCCGCGACGGGAGCGGATACGGAGAGCGCGCTGGAGAGGGTCGAGAGCATGTCGAACGTGAGCAGGAAGGCCAGCGTCAGGCCGGCCAGCGCGGCGAGGGCGGCCCGGGAGGCCACACGCGCGCTGAGGCCCGGTGCGGAGACGATGGCCACGAGGACAACGAGCCAGATCGCGGCGACGAGAAGAGCGAGCGTGGCGTGCCCGGCCGAGTTGGGGCGGAGCAGGTCGTTGACCTCGTCGGTCAGCGTGAGCACGGAGTACTCGGCGCGGCGGCGCTCGATCACGTCCACGGCGTCCCCGTGCAACGAACGCGCCACCTGGATGCGTGCTTCGAGGTAGGCAATGAGCGCGCCCTCCTCGATCTCGCGCGGGAGGTCCATGAGGCGCCGGTCGGGCGGTGCGTCGGCGAGTGGCGGCTGCGGAAGGCCCATCAGCGCACACAGCGTCGGCGCGAGGGCGCACTGATCGACCGGCTCGCTGCCGCCGCGGCTCGGCAGATGCGCGCGGGCGACGCCGGGCCCGACGATCACGAAGGGCGCACGCTTGGCGACGGCCTCGCCGCCGCCGTGTGTGCCCATGCTCGAGACGCCGTGGTCCGACGCGATCATCACGGTGCCCTTGGGATGGCGCTTCAAGAACGCCTCGACGACGCCTTGGATCTCGCCGTCGACGAGGCTACAGGCCTTCCGGTACTCCGGGCCGAGCGCCCCATACTTGTGACCCGCGTGGTCGGGCTTCGTGAGGTGCAAGGTGAGACAGTCGGCGCCCGCTTGGATGCGCTCGAGGATGTGCGGGATGGCCTGGGCGTCGCACTTGCCCTGGTCGACCGGGCCCTGGTCGGAGAACTGCTTCACATCGCGCTCAGGGTGCGGGTAGGCGTCCTCGCAGAACTGGAACGCCGCGGCGTCACCGCCGTGCGCCGTGTGGGCCCCGCGCTCGAAGAGGTAGTGGATGATGCTGCCGCGGACCTTGCGCGCCTTGAAGTTGCGGAAGCCCGTGAGCAGGTCGGGCCGCCGCCCGGTCAGCAGGGCGCGCACGCAGGGCGCCGTCAGGGTCGGCTCGCCGGCGATGGCCGTGCCCCAGGCGCCGCGCTTGGCGAAGTCCTGCAGCCAGGGCATCGGTGCGTCCTTCGTCGCCCACGCCACGTCCTCTCGCAAGCCGTCGATGATCACGAGGCAGAACGGCGGCGCTTCGTCGGTGCGCGCGCCGACGTCCGGCAAGGTGACCGGCGCGGGGACCTTCATCCACGCCTCCATCGCGAGGCGACCGACGCCGATGAGGCCGAGAAGCGTCAACGCGAAGACAATGAGCACCCGGGCGGGAGGATGTTGGGAAGCGTGCGGGATCACGGCAGGCGGCCCGTTTCGAGGTAGCGCAGCGCCAGGAAGGCGAGCGCCGCCATGGTCGCGGCGCTGGCCACGTAGACGCGGAACCAGTTGCGCGTGCTCACGCCGAAGAAGCCCGCCACACCGAGTACGGCGCCGCCCGCGAGGAGCGCCATCCAGCCGTGGCCCAGGCCGCTGCTCGAAGTGCCTTCACGCAGCGCCTGCCCGATGAACGTGTGCGTGAAGCGGCACGTCGCGGCCAGGACCACGGCGGCCACGCCCACGAGGATGCAGAGGATCAGCACCGGGGCCCGCGCGCGGCGGAAGCGGTGGAAGAGGAAATACGCCGCAAGCAGGAAAGCGCCGATCGGGATCCCGTACAGCAGGATCCGCAGCAGCTCGAGCCGGCGCTGGTGCGCGCCGGCTTCCACGCCGGGGTTCATCGTGGCGTCCAGCTCGGCGCTGAACGTCTGCGCCGTGCGAACCCAGCGAATCAGGTCGGCGCCCCGCAGCGTTCCCTCGTCGACCATGGATTGGGCGATCTCGCGAAAGGCCTCCCCCCCAGCGGGCGGCGTCTCGCGGGCATCAAGATCCCGGTTCACGGCCTCCAGGAACTGCTGCGCACGCTCGGGCTCGATCAGGACCCAGGGCAGGAAGAAGCTCACACCGACGCAGAGGGCCGCGAGTGCCCCGGCCAGACCGGTCACGCGCAGGCGCGGACGCGCAGGCTCAGGCGCGGAGGCCTCGGCCGTCGCGCCCTCCTTCGGAGGGGGGGGTGATGCTTCTCCCATCGGAACGGCTCAATGTAGCCGCACGCGGCGCCTACCATGCCCCGATGTCCGGCGATGGCCCCCCCACGATCCGCATCCATGGTGCCCGGACCCACAACCTCCGGGACCTCGATCTGGAGCTGCCGCGCGGAGCGTGGACCGTCGTCTGCGGCGTGTCGGGCTCCGGCAAGTCGTCCCTCGTCCTGGACACGCTCGGGGCGGAGTCACGCCGGCGCTTTCTCGGCACGTTCCGCCGCGCGGGCACGGCGCTCGAAGGCCTGCCGCGACCCGACGTCGACCGCATCGAGGGACTGCCGCCCGCGGTAACGGCCGGCTTTGCGGCCCGTCGCCCCGGGGTGCGCGCCACGCTCGGCACGGTCACCGAGGTAACCCATGCCCTGCGCGCCCTCTTCATGCGGGCGGCCACGCCGCATTGCCCCCGCTGCGAGCGACCCGTGGACGCCTCCACGCGCGAGGCCGTGGCGGCGGGGCTGCTTGCGCTGCCCGACGGCACGCGTCTCGTGCTGGCCGCGCCGTTCGGCCAAGGCCCAGGTGCTCTGGAAACCGCCACGCGCGAGGGCTTCGTGCGCGCGCGAGTCGACCACGCGGACGTGCAGCGCATCGAGGACATCGACGCGGCCGGCGTCGCCGACGACGCCCGGGTCGAGGTCGTGCTGGACCGGCTCGTCGTGAAGGCGGAGGCGAGCGATCGGTTCAGCGCCTCGATCGACCAGGCCTTCACGCTCGGCCACGGGCGGCTGGTCGTCCTCCGGCCGGACGCGGAAGGCGACGACCGCGAGCAGGCCTACGCCGACCGACCGTGGTGCGCACCCTGTGACATCACCTACCCGCCGCTGAGCACGTCGCTGTTCTCGTTCAACAGCCCGCTCGGCGCCTGCCCCACATGCGAGGGACGCGGAGACGCGGACGGCCCCTGCACCGACTGCGGCGGGACGCGCCTCTCGCCCTACCCACGCGCCGCGCGCTTGGCTGGCGACACGTTGCCCGACCTCGAAGCGCTGCCGCTGGCCGACCTGCGCACGCGGCTCGAGGGGCTCGCCCTGCCGGAGGCGCTCCTCACGCTGACGCTCCCCGCACGCGAGGACGCCCTGGCGAGGCTCGGGTTCCTGGACGAGGTCGGCCTCGGCTACCTGGCGCCCGCGCGCGCCGCGGCCACGCTCTCGGGCGGAGAATTGCGCCGTGCGCGACTGGCCTCGGCTTGTGCCGCGCGCATGAGCGGGCTGCTGTTCCTGCTCGACGAACCGACCGCCGGACTGCACCCCGCCGACCGACCCGTCCTGCGGGAACGCCTGCGCGCCCTGGTGGAGGATGGCAACACCGTCGTCTGCGTCGAGCACGACCTCGAGATGCTGCGCCACGCGGACTGGCTCGTGGAGCTCGGACCGGGCGCGGGCACGCTCGGCGGGCAGTTGCTCGGCAGTGGACCGGCTGCGCTGGCGCTCTCGAAGGCTGCGTCCCCCACGACGGCCGCCCTCGCCGCGGAGCGCGACGCGCCGCGGGCCGCCCCGCGCGAGCCGAGTGCCTGGGTCGAGCTCCGGGGGGCGACGCAGCACAACCTGGAGGGTGTGGACTGCCGCCTGCCCGTGCGCGGCCTCACGGCGGTGACCGGCGTGAGCGGCGCGGGCAAGAGCACGCTCGCCTTGCAGGTGTTCGCGCCGGCGGCGCGCGCCGCCCACGAGCGCGAGGCCCGGCCCGACACGCTGACGTCGATCACGGGGCTGGACGCGTTCGACCGCGTCGTGATCGCCGACGGCGGCGCACCGCGGCATCCGCGCGCGGTCGCCGGCAGCGTGCTCGGTGTGCTTACGCCGCTCCGCGGCCTCTTCGCGCAGACCCTCGAAGCGCGCGCGCGCGGCTGGGGCCCCTCGTGGTTCTCCACGCATGTGGAAGGCGGGCGCTGCAGCGCCTGCAAGGGCACGGGCCGACGCACGGTGGTCCTACGCGACCTGCCGCAGCACCGCATCCCGTGCGACGTGTGCGCCGGATCCCGCTTCCGCGCCGACATCGAGCGCGTGCGCGTGAAAGGCTACTCCTTCGCCGACGTGCTGCGCATGACGATCGGCGACGGCGCGAGCGTCTTCCGCGACCTGCCCCGCGTCCGCGGACCGCTGCAAGCTGCGGCAGACGTCGGCCTCGGCTACATCCAGTTGGGCGAGGCCACGACGCGCGTGTCCGGCGGCGAGGCGCTCCGGCTCCGGCTGGCCGCGGCGCTTGGACGAGGCGGACGGTCGCGCACGCTCTACGTCTTGGACGAACCGTGTGCGGGTCTCCATCCGACCGATGTCGCGCACCTGGTGGATGTGCTGCTGCGTCTCGCGGAGCGCGGCAACGCCGTGGTCGCCGTGGAGCATCACGTCGACCTGATTCGGCGCGCGGACCACGTCATCGAGATCGGCCCGGGGCCGGGCAAGGACGGCGGCCGCGTCGTCTACCAGGGTCCGCCTGCCGGACTCGCCGCTGTGCCCGGCGCCGCGACGGCACCGTTCCTGTAGGCCCGGCCCCTACGCCTGCCGGCTCACCTGCGTGGCCGTCTCGGCCAGGAGCCAGCCCGCCGCGCGCTGGGCGACGTGTTTCGTCTCCATGCGCGCACGCACCTCGGTCAGCGCGTGGCGGGTGTCGGCCCAGGCCGCTTCAGTGCCTGCGGTATCCAGGAAATCACGCGCGATGCTCTCGCCCGCGTTGGGCGCCCAGCACAACCTCTCGCGCAACACCTGCCGCCCGCAGACGAGGTTGGCGAGCGCGATCCAGGGCGACGTGATCAATCCCTGGGCGAAGACCCACTCGAAGAGGCTCAGGCGGTAGTAGACGGCGGTCGGCACGAGGTCCACGGCGAGTTGCGCCGTCGCCGTACCGCTCGCAGCCACGGCGCCCAGCAACGGGATCGTGCCCGCGAGCGGTGCGGGGATGTCGCCGCTCGTCGCCTCGATGTGGCTTGGCTGCCAGCGCGCCGCGCGCGCCCGATGGCGGAAGAGCGTCTCGTGCTCGGCGCTGGCGAGACGCAGCACGAAGCGGGCGTGCGGCAGCTCGCGCTCGATGAGCTCGGCGGCCTCGACGAGGATCGGCGTGTTGCGCTTGATCTCGGCCCGCCGGCTGCCCGGCCAGAGCTCGACGATGGCCGCACCTTCCGAGGCGGCGTCCCCCGGGAACGCGGCGTCGGTCCGCGCCGGCGGGAGCGGCGCCTCGAAGAGCGGGTGGCCCACGTAGTGCGTCGGCAGACCGGACGCTTCGAAGAGCAGCGGCTCGAAGGGAAACGTCGCGAGGATCGTGTCCACGGCCTTGCGCCAGCGCAGGATGCGCCACGGCGTATGGGCCCAGATCTGGGGCGCGACGAGATGCACGGTACGCACGCCGCGCTTCTTGGCCCATTCGGCGAGACGGCAGTTCAACCCCGGGAAGTCCACCGTGAGCAATACGTCGGGCGGCTCCTCGCGGAAGCGCGCGAGGGTCTCGGCGCAGAGCCGCCACCAGGTGCCGAGGGACGCGACGACGGCCGTGAAGCCGTACGCGGCGTGCGAGGTGATGTCCTTGTCGAGCTCGGCTCCGGCCGCAGCCAGCGCGGGGCCGCCGTAGCCGCGCACGCGCAAGCCCGGGCACGCCTCCCGCGCACGCCGGATCACGCGCGCGGCGAGCTGATCGCCCGACGCCTCCCCCGCGACGACGAAGACGGTCGCGCCGTCGCACAGGCCGGCCGCGGTCGCCGGCGCATCGGCGAGCGGTGGCGGCGTACCGCCGAGCAACTTGCGCGCGCGCGCTTTCAGCCACGGCGTGAGGATCGGGGAGAGCGGCAGGAAGACCAGGAACGGCAGGGCCCCGGCCATCGTGCGCACGGCCAGCCAGGCCACCCGGAGATGGTCGCCCAGCGTCGTCTTGGGTGCCGCGGCGTCGGGTGCGCTAGGCATCGGCCGCCTGGCTCGTGAGCTCGGCATGCTTGGCGCCGAGCCAGCCGAGGTTGAGCGCGTTCACGGTCACATGCGCGAGGATCGACGGCCAGACACTATCGCTCGCGTCCCGTAGCAGGCCGAGCAGGAGGCCGGCGGCGAGCGCGAAGAGCGGATACCCCCACAAGCCGCGCCGCGGCAGGATGTGCACCAGACCGAAGAGGCAGGTCGTTCCGATCAGACCGAGATGCGGCCAGAGCGCCCCGCGGAACAGCAGTTCCTCGCCGACGCCCGAGAACAGGGCCAGGGCGAGCGCCTGCTTCCACGTGAGCGGTCCGAAGACCTCGGCCATGATCGCGGCGGCGTGCTTCACGCCAGGCAGCGCTCGGAGCCCCACGTGCACCACACCCACGATCACCAACCCCAAGCCGATGCCCGCGAACAGGAGGCCCAGCGACGGGAAGGCGAGGCCCAGGAACGAGTCGGTGTCCGCGCCGCCCTCGGTGCGAGCAAAGAGCGCGTAGCCGACGGCAAACAACGCGACGATCCCGTAGAAGCCCGCCGCAAGGCGAACGATGCCGCGCGTGCCCAACGTCGCGTGTTGCGGCTCGGTCGGCTGGGGTGATGTAGGGTCATTCGTCACGGCGCGAGGGTAGCATCCCGGCAGGAGTCCCCGCCCATGCAGACCCCCGCCGAAGCCGCCAGCATCCTCACGCTCCACGCCCTCGCCCGCGAACTGGGTTTGGATGTGCCCGAGGGGCCCGATGTCGAGATCACGGGTGTCGCCGCGGTCACGAACGCGGGCCCGACGGAGATCACCTTCCTGGCCAACGCGCGCTATGTCGATCACGTTCGGGCGTCGAAGGCAGCTGCCGTCCTGGTGACCGAGGACTTCGACGTCGAAGCCTCGGTGCCCCTGTTCCGGACGAAACACCCGCGCCTCGTGTGGGCCCGGCTCGTGGAGCAGTTCCACCCCTACCAACGCCCGGCGCCGGGCGTGCATCCGACCGCCGTGGTGCCCGAAGGCACGGAGCTCGGCGACGACGTGCACGTCGGCGCCTACGCTGTGCTCGGCGAGCAGGTGCGCATCGGAGCGCGCACCACGATCCACCCCCACGTCGTCCTCTACGACGACGTGCAGATCGGCGCGAACACCGAGATCCACAGCCACGTCAGCGTGCGGCACGGCACGCGCATCGGCGACGACGTAATCATCCACAACGGCACGATCCTCGGCGCCGACGGCTTCGGTTTCGAAGCCGACAGCAAGGGCCACCTGCACAAGGTCCCGCAAGTGGGCAACGTCGTCATCGAAGACGACGTCGAGATCCAGGCGAACGCCGCGGTCGATCGTTCCGCCGTCGGCTCGACCCGCATCGGGCGCAACACCAAGCTCGACAATTTCGCGCAGGTCGCGCACGGCTGCACGATCGGCGAGAGCACGATCGTCTGTGGTCAGGTCGGACTCGCGGGCTCGACGCACGTCGGCAGCCACGTGCTCCTCGGTGGGCAGTGCGGCTTCAGTGGCCACACGACCGTGGGCGACCGCGTCCGCGTCGCCGCCCAGTCGGGCATCATGCGCGACTGCGACGAGGGCAAGACCTACGCCGGCTCCCCCGCCTACGAGATCAGCCAGATGATGCGCACGGCGGGCTTGCTGCCCAAGATCCCCGACATGTTCAAGCGCCTGCGGCGGATCGAGAACGCGCTGGGACGCCTCGAAGCGGCGCAGGATGACGGCGCCGAGGCCACGAACGACGCGTAGCGCCGCCTAGGCGGCCCGCAGCGCCCCACAAACGGCTGTACCCTGGGAGGCCTCCTGGGAGGGAGCCATGGGAAAGATGCTGGCCTTCGTGGCGGCGGCGATCGCAATGGGCGGTGCCGCCTACTTCCTGCTCGGTGGCGACACCGGCACCGACTCGAGCACCGATCCGGACTCCTATGAATACGGCGACATCATCGACGACACCGGCTCGTCCAAGGACGAGGCCGGCGGTCCCACGCTGAGCGCCAGCGGATCGAAGGACGCCCGCACGCCGGCGGGACCGGCGGCGTACAGGGTCATCGGTCGTGTGCTCGACGCGGACGGCAAGCCGCTCGGCGACGTGGCCGTCGTCGCGCGGCGCACCGGCAACGCGTGGAACCCCCAGGATCCGTCCAGCTACCAGACGGGCTTGGACGTGCGGATCAAGAATGCGCTCGATCGCCTCGAGAAGACCGCGGCAGAGCGCGAGCCCATCGCGGGCGAGACGCGCTCGGCGGCCGACGGCACGTTCGCGTTGCCTCTCCACGCGACGGGGCGGTACCGCGTCAACGCACGTCCCGCAGCACCGCAGATCGGGACGAACCAGTCGGTCAGCCTGTACGACGGCCAGTTGGAAGAGGACACGACCCTCACGGTTCTCGAGGGGACGACGCTCCAGGGGCGCGTGCTCGACGAAGCGGACCTCGGCGTCGAGGCCACGCTCACAGCAAGTTGGCGGGGCAACGTGGGCGGCACGAGGCACAGCTGGACGAGCGAGCCCGTTGCCTCCGGACGCACGGATGGCGCCTTCGCCTTCGAGGCCGTGCCCGTCGGCACGGTCAGCCTCTCCTTGTTGCTGCCGGGGGGGCGCAAGCTGTCCGGCATCTCGGTCGAGACCCCGCACGAGGGCGACTTCATCGTGCGCGTGGCCTCGGGCGGTGGCGCGGTCGAAGGACTCGTGAGCGACGCGAACGGCACGCCGGTACCGGGGGCCATGATCGCAGTCAGCGTCACGCCGGTCGCCAAGCCTGGCGAACAGGGGGTCGCCACCTCGACGAAGGCCGTGGCGGGCGACGACGGCAGGTACCGCGTCGAGAACGTCCCCCCAGGCAAGGTCGCTACCCTGCAAGCCATCGCCCAGGGGTTCCTCCCCTTCCAGGACATCATGCTTGCGCCCTCGCAGGAGGGCCGCGAGATCGTGAAGGGCGAGACGCTGACCTTCGACATCAAGCTGAGCCGTGGCGGCAGCGTGGCGGGCCGCGTGACGCTGCAGGGCAGCGATCGCGCGATCGCGGGCGCTGAAGTCACGCTGTACCCGTCGAGAGGCCCGGGCGCGACACAGGTCGGAGGGCCCCTCAAGGCAACGACCGACGCAGGCGGCCGCTACAGCTTCGACAAGGTCCCCAAGGGGCGCTACATCGCGCTGGCCAAGGCCGAGGGACACTTCCTTCCGCAGCTCAAGCCGCGCGGCAGCGGCAACAACTTCATCACCATGGGCGGCGGACAAGTCGGCCCCGGAAGCCTCACGGTGGTCGTGACCGCCGAGGGCAAGGAGGCCACGCGCGATCTCGAGCTGGCCCGGGGCTACCAGGTCACCGGACGCGTGGTGGACGCGGGCGGCGGCGGGGTCGCCGGCGCGGAGATCTTCGCGCGTGGCTACAACCTGCAGCAGATGGCCTGGCAGTGGGGCATCGGCTCCGTAGCGAAAGAGTCGCTGGCGACGAGCCAGACCGACGGGTCGTTCACCTGCGAGGGCCTTCCGCCGAACGCCGACTGGGTCTTCTTCGCCAAGAAACAGGGCTACGTGGGCGTCTACGGGCAGCCCCTCGCGACGGGCCCCGAGGCGAAGCCGGCGACGGTCAAGCTGGAGCTCCAGCCGGGCGCGACGCTCCGCGGCGTCGTGATCGACTCGAAGGACAAGCCCCTGGCGGGGATGCAGGTCAGCTACTGGGGCCAGACCCAGGAGACGGCCGGCGACAAGACCAGCACGAAGACGGGCACCGACGGCACCTTCGAGCTGACGAGCGTGCCGGCCGGCAACCACCAGCTCAACGTGTGGGCGCAGGGGCGGCAGGGCAAGCAGTTGGCCGTGTCGGGCCTCACCGCCGGTGAAGTGCGCGAGGGCTTGGAGCTCAAGATCGCCGCCGGCGTCGAGATCAGCGGCGTCATCGTCGACAAGGACGGCGTCGGCATCAGCGGGCTGAACATCATGTGGCGTGGGCAGACGCCGGGCGGCGGGTGGCACAACACCACGACCGGCCAGGACGGGAGCTTCACCCTGCATGGTGTGTCCGAAGGGCGCGGCCAGCTCTATACGTACGGCGCCGCCGGCCAGCAGCCCGTCGGCACGACGTTCACGTCGCCGGCAAAGGATCTCCGCTTCGAGTTCGCACGCCCCACGATTACGGTCATCACGGGGGAGGTGCTGGACGCGGACGGCAAGCCCGTCCCCCTCTGCTCCGTGCAGGTCTCGGTCGCCTCCGCGGGTCGGGCGGGCATGCGGGGCAGGCTCGAGGCCCCGAACACCCCAGGGTCCATGGGCGGCCCCGGCGGCGGCGAGGTCGTCAACGGCGCGTTCCAACGCACGGTCACCGGCGAGGGCCCATGGCAGGTCACCGCCAGCAACGCGCGGGACGACAAGGGCAACTCGCTCAACCTGCAGCTGACACGCGTCGAGGTACCCGACGCCGGCGAGAAGATCATCGTGCGCATGGAGCGCGGCGAGGAGTTGCGCGGGGTCGTCGTCGATGAGAAGGGCAAGGGCATCGCCGACGTGATGGTCCGTGTCAACGGCGCCGCGGTGCAGACCGACGCGAAGGGCGTCTTCCTCAAGGGCGGGCTGACCAAGGGCAAGGTGACGGTCCAGGTGACGCAGCCCGCGGGCTACATCCGACCCAAGCACCAGTCGGTCGACGTGCCCGGCGGGGACGTGCGGTTCGACCTGCGGAAGGGCATGGCGATCTCGGGCAGGGCGTTCGGCGGCGACGACAAGCCCCTCACGCAGGGTTGGGTGACGGCGATGTGGACACCAAAGGACGGCTCGGGCAGCGGGCACGCCAACGCCCAGCTCAAGACGGACGGCTCCTTCCGCGTCGACGGCATCCCGGACGACGTGCTCGTGAAGTTGACCATCCAGGTCTGGAACCAAGGCGGCGGATCCGCTGTGGCACCGAAGACGATCGAAGACGTGCGGCCGGGCACGGCAGATCTCGAGGTCCGCATGGGTGCCGGTCTGACGATCGAGGGCACCGTGCTGGGCCAGGACGGCAAGCCCGTCGCGGGCACCTACGTCTATGGACGCTCCAAGGAAGGCAGGAAGCAGACGGGCTACGTCATGGTCGACGAGAAGGGCGGCTTCAAGCTCACCGGCCTCGAAGCAGGCACCTACACGCTGCAGGTCATGAACCAGGGCGGCGGCGCGGCGCCAGCGCCGATCGATGTCGTCGCGCCGGCGCGCGGCATCCTCATCAAGATGCCGCGGTCCGCCAGCCTCGCCGGCAAGATCATGGGCTTCGGCGACAGCAACCCGCGCTTCTGGCAGATCCGCATCGTCTCCCAAGACGGCAAGAACCTGGGCCACGCCCGCATGAACCAGGACGGCACCTGGTCTGCCAACGCGATTGCGGACGAGGGCCGCGTGTGGGTCTGCGCCTCCAGCCACCAGTCGGACAAGTACGCGATGCACGGACCCGTGTCCCCCGGGAGCGCGGACGTGACGCTGACGCTGCGGACAGGAGCCAGCATCCAGGGTTCCGTGGAGGGCGTCCCCGAAGCGAGCCGGGGGCGTGTGCGCATCCTGGCAAAGGGAGCGCGCGGCTGGCAGGCCTATGCCGGCGCAGGGAAGGACGGCTCGTACGTTGTGAGAGGGTTGCCGGAAGGTGACTACGAGGTCACGGCCTCCACGTACGACGGCAAGCTGACCAGCGCCAAGCAGACCGTACGTGCCGGGGCCAAGGGCGTGGTCTTCGCACTCGAGGCGAAGTAGGCGGGCTGCCCCGGAGAGGGTCCAGGCCTACTCGCCGTCGATCCACTGCCCGATCACGTCGACGCCCAGCGCGTCGACGTGCGAGCTTCCGAGACGCGGCATACGCATGGCGTCGAGCCGCTGCATGCGCAGCCAGAGCACGCTGTTCTCCTTCGAGCCGGGTGCCGCGAGAAAGGGCGCTGCCAATCCGAGGTCACCTTGGCTTGGTGCGACGCCGAAGATGCCGAGGCCGGCGTTGGCTACGCCGTGCCGGAAGTCGAGGTCGCCGGGGGCCGTCCCATTCGCAAGGTGACAGACCGCGCAGTTCGTTGCGAGGTAGGCGCGCGCGCGCGCCTGGAGCGTGGCGGCGGTGTCTACGGGATCGGCCCAGGCCTCGTGGGTGCCCGCGTCGCCGATGTCACTCGTGAACAGTCCGATGTGGTTCCAGGTGCGCAGCTGGTTGTCGGTTGCGTTGGGAAAGACATGGTCGCGGTTGAGCTGGCCCGTGCGCACACCCAGCACGCGCCCCGCCGGTTCCGTGTGGCACTGGAGACAGTCGGTGCGGCTCGGGTAGCGCCACGTCTGCTGACGCTGGCCGCCGGGGGCCAGGGCATCCGTGATGGTGAACGTCTCCTCGAGCGCGTCGGGGAGCAGCACGGCGTCGGTCTGGGCAGCGTTCCAGCGGTAGGTGTAGCCGGCCCACCCCTGCGCCTCCCGGATCAGCACGCGGGTCTCGAGACGGCGGCGGGAGCCGGCGTCGCCCACCGTGAGCTCGAGCTCGAAGTGCTTCACAAGGACTGTTCCTGCAGGGAAGGCCCACGGCGCCGCGGCCGAGAAGGTGATCTGCGCTCCGTCCGGCAGCGCGATCCAGCGCTGCTTCACGGCATCGTCCGACCAGAGCCTCGCGTTCACGTCGTAGGCGAGCACACCCGCAGCGGGCGTCAACGCCTGGAGATCGCTGAAGAGGCCCGTCTCGCTGAGCAAACCGGGGAACGGCGGCGGCTGCACGCCACCCGGCGCTTCCCGGAAGCGGCGGATGGCGCCACCGAGCGAGACGGCGTAGAGTTCGCCGCGCTCGTCTTCGCCGAAGCTGCAGATCTGGGACAGGGACTGGATCTGCGTCGAGGCGACGAGCGTTCCATCGTTGTGCGTGAGGCCCCAGATGCGGCCGCTGCCATAGTCGGCGTACACGTACACGCCGCGCAGGCTCGGCACGTCCTGCCCGCGGTAGACGAAGCCGCCGACCACCGTCGTGCCGGACGAGCGCGGGTAGTCCAGGACCGGATCGAGCAGTCCCGCGGGCACGCCGCCGGCGGGCACACGGAAGTTCGTGAAGCCCTCGCGGACGCGCCAGCCGTAGTTGCCGCCACGGCGGATGAGGTTCACCTCCTCGCGCGTGCCTTGCCCGACGTCGCCGAGCAGCAGGTCCCCGGTGCCGCGATCGAAGGAGAAGCGCCACGGGTTGCGCAGGCCGTAGGCCCAGATCTCGTCGAGCACTTGCCCGTCGCCGACGAACGGGTTGTCCGGCGGAATGGCGTAGCGCTGCTGCGCCGTGGATCCACGCACGTCGATGCGGAGCATGCTGCCGAGCAGGGTCTGGGTGTTCTGGCCGTTGCCGATCGGTCCCCAGGGGTCCCCGCCGCTGCCGCCGTCGCCGAAGCCGATGTAGAGCATGCCGTCGGGACCGAACTCGAGGCTGCCCGCGTTGTGGTTCCAGTCCGGCTGCGCGACGGTGAGGATCTCGTGGAAGGTCGTGGGCGACGCGGTCGGCGCGCCCTGCGCCGGAAACGTGGCCGTGTAGCGCGCGATGACCGAGCGGCGCGGATTCGCCGCCGAGTAGTGCACGTAGAAGAAACCGTTCGTGCGGAAGGCAGGATCGAAGCAGAGGCCGAGCAGCCCCTCCTCGTTCGTCGCACGGCTCACCGGCCCACCCGCTCCCGCGCTCAGATCGAGGAAGACGTCGGCGGCCTGGACCGCGTCGTCCTTCGGGAAGACATGGATCCGCCCGCCCTGCTCGGCCACGTAGAGCCAGTCGGTACCGTCACGCGCATGCCCCAGGTGCACGGGACGCGAGAAGCTCAGGCCGGAGAACGCGTTCTCGAAAGCGACGGCCTGCGGCTGGGGGTTGTCGATCGGGAACGCGAGCGCGGCGAGCGCGGGGCGCACATCGAGCCCGAAGGGCAGCGGGGCCGGCACGGGATCCGGCGTGGGCGCGCCACCGCCGCCTCCGCAGGCCACGAAGACAAGGCCGGCGACGCTGAAGAGGACGGGGGCGAGCAGGGTCAGGATGGAGCGCGGCATGTACGTAGGTACGTCCTCTGGTCGTGGTGGTCCCGCTCGCAGCCCGCAGCGAGCATACCCCTCGATGGCCCGCGCGCCCGCACCAGCGTCCCGCGGGTCAGGGCAGGCGCAGCAATACGCCCTTGTCGTCCAGCTCGAGCGCGGCGTCGAGCGGCTTGCTGCCGAAGCGCCCGGAGCCCCTGTAGACGGCCGCTTCTTCCGGCCGTACGTACGCCGGCAGCGCGCCTTCGGGGTCGACCGAGAAGCGCAGGCGATCCGCCCCGGGCCGTTCGTAGCGCAAGGCCAGGGACCACGGCCCCGGGTCCATCTGCGCCGCATGGGGTCCCAGGGCTTCGCGCAGCGCGACCTCGTCGGTCGGCAAGAGACCGCGCCGGTGCAGGTCGAGCGCGCGCACCGCGAGGCGCGCGGCCCGGTGCATGGTGGTCCGTGTGAAGTACCCGCGAATCAGGTGGCGCCACATGTTCAGCTCCACGCGCAGCAGGGGCCCGGCGTCGGACAGCCACCTGTCGGTCTCCGCGAGCCTCGGGTACGTCAGGGGATCCCGCAGGACGTCGGCGATGCGCGCCTTCAGATCCACCGCGCGCGCTGCTTCTGTCGCGGCATCCCAGCGCAGGTACAGCTCGTAGTCGATGCGCTCCCCGATGCCGTCGGGGCTGTGCAAGAGTGCCCGGCGAACGGCGCCGATGTCGCCGTCCGCCGCGGCGCGCGCGAGCGGCAACGTGTAGAGGATGCGCGTCCCTCGGTAGGCAGCGGCCAGGCTCGCCGCCGACATCGGAGGCTCTGCCAGCCAGGCCTCGCGCATGGATGTCGGAAGCCTGTCGCCGATCGCAAGCGCGAGGTAGGTGTGATCACGCTTGGCTGCGAGGCCGATGTGGTGCATCGCGTCGATCGGACTGCTGAAGGGGCGATGGGCCCGCTGCAGCCGGTCCAGCGAAGCGAGCCCCGCATCGACATCACCACGGAGCGCCTGCACTTGGAACCAGCTGGCGGCCTCGAGCAACTGCCAGCCGCCCGGCAACTCGGAGTCGAGCCAATTCGCAAAGCCGCGGGTCTCCGGCCTCCGCTTGGCCAGGGCCTCCCGCAGCCAGCCCAGGCTGGATACGCACAACCGGCTCTCCGCTAGGATCTCGGCGAGCTCCTCCATGTCCTCACGAGCGCCGTCGTGCGCCTTGCGTAGCTCCTCGGGCGGCTGGACCGCCCCCTCGAGGAACCAGCGAACGGGACGGGAGGGATGGAAGTTGACGATGCCAGGGCCTACGCGACGCTCCATCCACGCTCTCGCCCGCGCCTGCACCGCCGGATCCAGCTGGGGCTCGCGATCGAGCAGGGCCTCGACCGTGGTGCCGCGGCCCTCCGCCTCGTGCCGCGCGATGAGCTCGGTCAGCGATTCGCCGTGACCGATCCTCCGCAGGGCGACGAGGCCGAAGAGCAGTCCCACCACCAGGAGCAGGACGAGTCCGGTCCAAAGCACGTAGCGGAAACGTCCCACGCGGCTCCTTTCGGCGCGTTGGACGACGCCGACGCCGCTAAGCCTACAGGTGGTTCGTCATGCGGGCTTGCGCGCCGTGACGAACGCGGCCGTCTTCTGGTGCATGAAGGTCAGCTCGACGTCCTCGAACCCGGCGTCTTCGAGCAGACCGGGGAAGTCGTCCGTCCACGTGCTGCTCTTGACGATGTCATAGAGATCTTCGAAGCACGGGATCCAGTGCGGACACTCGCGCTTCACCTTGGCGAGCCAGCGCTCGTACTGCACCCGCAGGAGTGCATCGACCTTCGGGTCCGTCGGGTGGGCAAAGTCGTGCAGCAGAAGACGACCGCCAGGCGCACACCACGTCGCAAGCAGCTTCGCCACGACGGGTCGATCGGCGTACTTGGGCAGGTAGCACGTGATGATGTGGTCGTACGTCCCGGACGGCAATTCGGCATCCTCGACGGCGGAGCGAATCCACGTGGTGCGGTCGTCGAGGCCACGCTCCTTGGAGCGCGCGACGGCGACCGCCTGGTAGTCCTCTTGCAGGTCCACGCCCGTGAGGTGCACGTCGGGGAAGCGGTCGGTCACGAGGAACGACAGGATGCCCGTGCCGCTCGCGAGGTCGAGCACCTGCTTGGGCTCGACCATGCGCTGGAGGATCCAACGTTTCCAGTGCGCGTCGCGCCCGAGCGTCGACTCGGCGACGATCGCGTCGTAGTCGTCGGCCGTGCCGCCCAGGATCTTCAGTACGGTCGCTTGACCTTCGGTGCGTGCTTCGGCCATGCCCGGATCCTACCGAGGCGGAGGTGCTACGCCTCAGCCAAAGGCTCCTGCTGCAGGGCCTCGATGGCCAGAGCGAAGAAGTCCTCGAGCTCGACGCCCGCTCCGGCGCAGCGCTCGATCAGGTCGCGCTCGACGTTGGCCGCAAACTTCGCGTTGCGGAAGCGCTTGCGGAGGCTCTTCAGCTTCAGGTCCTTCACGTCCTTGGACGGCAGGACCTGGCAGCAGGCGTGAATCAGGCCCACGACCGCCTCCGCGGCCGATACGGCATGGTCCATCGCGGAGATGCAGCGGATGCCCGTGGCGTGCAGGCCCTTGTCGTTGTGCGCCGCGATGGCGTGGATGCCGGCCGGATGCACGCCCTCGCGGCCCAGGATCTCGGCCGTCACGAGGCAATGGCGATCCGCCTCCTTGACCTCGTCGAAGTCGAGGTTGTGCAGCAGGCCGAGCAGGCGCCAGGCCGCCTCGTTCTTGTCGAGCTTGCGGGCGAGCGCCCCCATCACGATCGAAGCCTGCCCCATCTGCCGACGCAGGCTCTCGCTCTTGACGTGCTCGTCGAACAACGCGCGCGCCCGCTCCTCGGTGATGCCGAGGTCCTCGACGTCGTCCGCCGGGTGACCGAGCAGCGTCCGGTTCTCCTCCGACATCGTCTCCGCGCCGCCGTCTTCCGAAGCGCGGTCTTCACGAGCGTCGTCCGCCGCCGCGTCGGCCTCTGCCTCCACCGGCGAGGGCGGCGTCGCGTCCAGCGTCTCCGTCACGCCCAGCGGCTTCAGGAGCGGGAACAGCGTCACCTCGCGCAGGTTGTCCTGCCCCGTAAGCAACGCGACCATCCGGTCGACCCCCATGCCCCAGCCCGACATGGGCGGCATGCCGTGCTCCATGCAGGTGAGGTACTCCTCGTCGATCGGCAGCGTCTCGTCGTCGCCCCCGGCCCGCGCGTCCATCTGCTGTTCGAAGCGGGCGCGTTGGTCGAGCGGATCCACGAGCTCGGAGTAGGCATTGATCAGCTCCCAGCCGTTGGCCACCAACTGGTAGCGATCGACGCGGGTCGGATCGTCGTCGTTCATGCGCGCAAGCGGCGAGAGGTCGATCGGGTGGTCCGTCACGAAGGTGGGGTTCACGAGCGCAGGACGACTGACCTTCTTGTAGAGCTGGTCGATGAGGTTGCCCCGGCTCATCTTGTCGATGCCCTCGGCCTCGAGCCGGATGCCCTTCGCCCGGATGGCGGCGCGCACCTCGTCGGCGGTGGCCAGCTCGGCGTAGTCGATCCCCGAGTCGCGCAGGATGAGCTCGCGCATGGAGATGCGCGGCCACGGCGGATCGAAGTCGATCGTCACCGTCTCGCCCTCGGCGCCGACGACCTCGACCTGGCGGCTCACGAGGAGCGTGTCCACGAGGTGCAGCAGCAGCGCCTCGGTGAAGTCCATGTTGTCCTGGTAGTTCCAGTACGCCGCGTACCACTCCACCATCGTGAAGTCCTGCAGGTGCGCCGGGCTCATGCCCTCGTTGCGGAAGCAGCGGGCAACCTCGTAGACCCGGTCCATGCCGCCGGCAACGCACTGCTTGAGCCATGTCTCCGGCGCGATGCGCATCACGCACTGCATGTCCATGGCGTTGTGGTGCGTGATGAACGGCTTGGCGAGTGCGCCGGTCACCTTGGTCTGCAGGATGGGCGTATCGACCTCTTCGAAGGCGTGGTCGTCCAGGTAGCGGCGCATCTCCTTGACGAAGCGGCTGCGGAAGCGGAAACGCTCACGCGTCTCGGGGTTGCTCACGAGATCGAGGTAGCGCGCGCGCTGGCGCGCCTCGACATCGGCCAGGCCGCTCCACTTCTCGGGCAGCGGCAGGAGGGCCTTGCTGAGGAAGGTCCAGGTGCCCACCCAGACGGACGGCTCGCCCTTCTTGGTGCGGGCCGTGGTGCCCGAGACGCCGATGTGGTCGCCGAGGTCGACGTAGGTCTGGAACTGCTCGATCGGCTCCTCGCCGATCTCCGACGCATCGAGCACGATCTGGCAGCGGCCGGAGCCGTCCTGCAGGTGGACGAAGAGCAGCTTGCCGAAGGCCCGCCGCGTCATCACGCGCCCGGCGATCGTCAGAGCCTGGCCCGACTCGACCCCTTCGCCCTGCTGCTCTTCGGCGGCGGCGCGCGCCTCGGCCAGCGTGTGGCTGCGCTCGAAGCGGTCGGCATAGGGCCGGATGCCGGCGGCGCGGAGCGCTTCGAGCTTCTGCAGGCGGACGCCGCGGATGTCGTTGATGCCCTGCTCGCGCGAGCCCGCTTCCTGGGGTGCGTCGGCCATGGGGTCACTCCACGCTGAGATCGAAGGTGTCGCCCTCGGCGAGCGTCAGGATCTCGACACCGGTCTCGGTGACCGTGAGGGTGTGCTCGAACTGCGCGGAGAGGGAGTGGTCGATGGTGACGACGGTCCAATGATCGCCGAGGATCTGGCAACGCCAGTCCCCCATGTTGAGCATCGGCTCCACCGTGAACGTCATGCCCGGCACGAACATCTCCCCCTCGCCGCGGCGTCCCACGTGCGAGATCGTCGGCGGGCCGTGGAAGATCTGCCCAATGCCGTGACCTGCGAACTGGCGCACGACCGAGTGGCCGCGCCCTTCCGCGAAGACCTGGATCGCGTGGCCGATGTCGCCGACGTGACCGCCGGGCTTCACCTGGGCGATGCCGAGGCGCATGCTCTCGTAGGTGTCGTCGACCAGGCGGCGCACTTCGGGCTCCGCGTGGCCCACGATGAACGTGCGCGACGTGTCGCCGTGGAAGCCGTCGATGGTCGGCGTGACGTCGACGTTGATGATGTCACCGTCGCGCAGCGTGTGGCGCGCGCTCGGGATGCCGTGGCAGACCACGTGGTTGACCGACGTACAGCAATGCTTGGGGAAGGGATGGGCACTGCCGGCGGGATAGCCGAGAGGCGCGCTGATGGCCCCGCGCGCCTCGGTCAGCTCGTGGACGAGGGCGTCGATGTCCTCGGTCGTGATGCCGGGCTCGATGATCTTCTCGACCTGCTTGAGCAGGCCGGCGGCGAACTTGCCGACGACGCGCATCCCCTCCACCTCCGTGGGGGTGAGCGTGACGGGCTGATTGCGGCGGCGGCGGCGTGCCATGGGCTGCTTGGGTCCTGAGAGCTGGGTAGCAACGCCTTCTACCACATCCCATTCGCAACCGGCAGGATCGCACCCGTCGCCCGGGCCGCTGCCGCCAGCCATGCCCCTGCTGCGCGCACGAGCCAGCCTCCGAGCCAGCGAGGAGGCACCAGCGCCCAATATCGCAGCGGTGGGCCCCATGGGACCGACGGTCCCATGGGAGTCTGTACCCCTTCCTATCCTTGGTAGCTCGCCGAATCGACCTCTGGACGCCATCCCTGCCTTCGTGCGGGGCTCGGCCCAAGACGCCGGCCGGCGCATCTGACTGGAGAACCTGCGCAGTGATCGGCCCGAACGACCCGACTCAGGACAGGCTGACGCAGGAGAGGCAGGCTCCGAGCAGGCCGACGTCGAGCAACGAGGATGCTCGCGCATCTCGCGTGCACGCCGTACTCGATGAGATCGTCCACGACCCGGGCCTCCAGGGCTGCGTCGTCGCCCACCGCGTCCTGCCCGCCGAGGACGCCAAGTACGCCCCGATCCCGGACGGGCTCGATCCGCGTCTGACCCCCGCCCTGGCCGAGCGCGGCATCGAGCAGCTCTACACGCACCAGCGCGCGGCCTACGACCACGTCGCGGCGCGCAAGCACACGGTGGTCGTCACCCCCACCGCCAGCGGCAAGACGCTCTGCTACAACCTCCCCGTCCTCGACGCGCTGCTGAACGACCCGGGTGCGCGCGCGCTCTACCTCTTCCCGACGAAGGCGCTGTCGCGCGATCAGTCCGCCGAGCTCACCGCACTCATGCAGGCGACGACCCAGAAGTCTCCCGCCGAGATGGGCGTGGCGCTCGGGGCCGCGGTCTATGACGGCGACACGCCCCCGTCCGAGCGTCGCGTCGTCCGCGATCGCGCGCACGTCGTCCTCAGCAACCCCGACATGTTGCACTCGGCCATCCTGCCGCATCACGCCCGCTGGATGCGCCTGTTCGAGAACCTCAAGTACGTCGTCATCGACGAGCTGCACACCTACCGCGGCGTGTTCGGAAGCCACCTGGCCAACGTGCTACGACGCCTGCGCCGCGTCTGCCGGTTCCATGGCTCGGACCCCATCTTCATCTGCTCCAGCGCGACGATCGCCAACGCCAAGGACTTCGCCGAGCGCCTGCTCGAGCTGCCCGTCGAGGTCGTGGAAGAGAACGGCGCGCCGCTCGGCGAGCGCCACTTCCTGATGATCAACCCGCCCATCACCAACCACGCACTGGGTCTGCGGGCGTCCTACCTGGGCGTCGCGCGCCGGGTCGCGAGCAAGTTCCTTAAGTCGATGGTGCACACGATCGTCTTCTGCGGTTCCCGCACGACGACCGAGGTCATGACCAAGTACCTCAAGGACCTCTTCCGCCCGCGCGTCGATCGCGTGCCCCGCATCGTCGGCTACCGCGGCGGCTACCTGCCGCGCGAGCGCCGCAGCATCGAGACGGGTCTGCGCGATGGCTCGATCCTGGGCGTCGTCTCCACCAACGCGCTCGAGCTGGGCATCGACATCGGCGCGCTCGATGCGTGCGTCATCGCCGGCTACCCCGGCACCGTGGCCAGCACGCGCCAGCAGGCGGGCCGCGCGGGTCGGCGCCAGGGCGCCTCGGCCGGCGTGCTCATCCTGCGCTCGCATCCGCTCGATCAATACCTCGCCGACCACCCCGAGTTCCTCCTCGAGGCCTCCCCGGAGAGCGCGCAGATCAACCCGGACAACCTGCAAATCCTGGTCAGCCACCTGAAGTGTGCCGCGTTCGAGCTGCCCATCGAAGACGAGGAGACCTTCGGCACGAGCATCGACTCGCACGAAGACCAAGAGGGATTGCTCGGCTACCTCGAGGAGCACGGCGTCGTGCGCCACACGGGCGGACGCTGGCATTGGTCCGCCGACTCCTACCCCGCGACCGACATCTCCCTGCGCAGTGTGACGTCGACCAACTTCGTCGTCGTCGACACCACCAAGAATCAAAACGACGTCATCGCCGAGGTCGACTACAGCTGGGCCTTCACGACGCTCTACGAGGGCGCGATCTACATGCTCCAGTCCGAGCAGTACCACGTGGACAAGCTCGACTGGGACCGCCGCAAGGCCTTTGTGCGCAAGGTCGAGTCGGAGTACTACACCGACGCGATGAGCTACGCGAAGGTGAAGGTCTTGCAGATCCTCCGCGAGCGCGCGAGCGCGCGCCCCATCCCCGCCGCCGGGGCGCAATATGGTGAGGTCGAAGTCATCCGCAAGGCGATCGGCTACAAGAAGATCAAGTTCTACACACAAGAGAACCTCGGCTGGGGCGACATCCTCCTGCCGGAGGACATCTACCACACGCAGTCCTCGTGGATCACCATCCCGGAGCCCGTCATCGAAGCCCTGGGCGTGCCCGCGCGCGTTCCGCAGAGCGACCTCATCGATGCGCTGCACGGTCTGTCGAACCTGCTGCACGGTCTCGCGTCGCTCCTGCTCATGTGCGACGGCCGCGACATGGGCGTGGTCATCGGCGACCAGCGCCAGGAGTGGTTCCTGCAGCCGAGCATGCCCGGGCAGCCTGGCGAGAAGCCGCCCGAGCGCTTCGAGCCGACGATCTTCCTCTACGACCAATACTCCGGCGGCATCGGCCTCGCCGAGGCCTTGCACCCGCTCTTCCCCGAGCTGCTCGAAGGCGCCCGTGAGCGTCTGCTTTCCTGCGCGTGTCCGTCCGGCTGCCCCTCCTGCGTGGGCCCGGAGCTGGAGGTCGGCACGCGAGCCAAGGGCTTGGCCCTCGAGCTGGTCGGTCTGCTGCTCGCCGAAGCCCCTGCGACGGTAGGTAGCTCCTAGGAGCCTGTCCCCGAATGTCCGTCGCGAGCGTTTCGAGACCGAAGCGAGAGCGGGCGGACGTTCGATTTCGTACCGGAGGCGGGCTTCCTGCCCATTGAGGATGCGAAATCGGATGGGCGTCGCTCGTAGCTCGTGGATCGGAAGGCGCAGCAGGGCATTCGGGGACAGGCTCCTAGCGGGCTCCTCGCGGAGGCGGGCCGGGAGCGTGGGGCCCCATCGGTAGCCTGTTGCCGGTGGAATCCAAGGCCGACCGCATCCGACGCGTCCTCTCCGACGGGGCCGCGGCTCCCCTCGCTCCGGCGCAGCCCCGGCTGCGGGAGGTGTCCCCGTCACGCGAGCTCGAGCGCGCCACGATCGATCCGGAGCTGCGCAAGCGCCTCGACGCGCTCGGCCTCGTCGCGGCCACCCAGGTCGCTCCCCCCGTACGCCATCGCCTGCCTGACGAGGAGGAGCTCGCGCCCCCCCGCCACGGCCTGAAGCCGCCCGTTCTCGACTTCGACTGGATCGCGGTGCCGGACGCCGGCCCCCGTGACGACCCGACGGCGCTCGCGGAGCTCGTCGGGGCAGCCGAGCGCACGACGCCCCATGGCTCCTTCCTCTTCGTCGAGCGGAGGTTTGATCTCTCCCACACCCACGGCCGGATCGTGCTGCGCGACGCGCTCGATCATCCCGTGTCGCTCAAGCGTCGTGAGCGCGGACCCTGCGGGCGCACCGCCCTCCAGGCCGCCGACCCGGTCTTCATCGACACCGAGACCTCCGGTCTTGCGGGCGGCACCGGCACCGTGGCCTTCCTCGTCGGCGCCGGCTGGGTCGAGGGCGAGCAGTTCGTGCTGCGCCAGTACTACATGCGCGATTACCCCGAGGAAGCCGCCCTGCTGCACGCGCTGGACGAAGACATCGGCGACCGCCCGCTCGTGAGCTTCAACGGCCGCAGCTTCGACTGGCCGCTGCTGACCACACGCTGGCAGATGAACCGTGCGCACATCGGGGCGGGAGGGACGGCACCGCGCGCCCACCTCGATCTCCTGCCGTCGGCGCGACGCCTTTGGAGCAGCACGCTGCACTCCCACTCCCTCGCCACGCTCGAGCGGCATGTCATCGGCCTCGAACGCGGCGCGGATCTTCCGGGCTGGATGATCCCCAGCGCCTGGTTCGACTACCTGCGCTCGGGCTGGGGCGGCACGATCGCCCACGCCTTCCGCCACAACGAGATCGACGTCGTCAGCATGCTCGCCCTCTTCGCGCGCGTCGGCGCCATCCTGGAGGAGCCCGCCGGCGGTGTCGAAGCGCACGCCGACCGGGTCGGCACGGCCAAGCTCCTGCTCGACCTCGACGACGCCCCGCGCGCCCGGGCGTGCCTCGAGGCCGGCGTCGAGCATGCCAACTCCGAGGACGTACGGCCCCTGCGCCGGCTGCTCGGCCATCTCTGCCGCCGGGACGGCGAGTGGGACGCCGCGCTCACGCACTGGAAGCACGTCGCGCGCGGCTCGGCCTTCGACGCCGAGGCCTACGAGCAGGTCGCCAAGCTCTACGAGCATCGCCTGCGCGACTTCGCCGCCGCGCTGCGCTGGACCGAGGCCGCCCTGGAGCACCTCGTGGAGGGCACGCGGCTCTACGAGGCCTTCGCCCACCGGGCGACGCGTGTCCGCGGCAAGCTGGCGCGCAGCTGAGGCCAAGGATCACGGACAGAGTGGCCCCCGCAGAGGGGCGTCCTCGGAACGCGCGGAGGTAGAATCCGCGGCCCATGACGCAGCAGATCCGATCGCTCCTGCCGCCCGGCGGCTTCTCGAACCTCGTTGGCCACTACGTGGCCGCGCTCGACGTGGGCTCCGCCTACGCGCGCGCTTCCGCCACGGCGGCCGGGGACGCCGCCGTGCCCGTGCTCAAGGAACTCGGCGCGCTCGAGAGTGCGTGGGTGCACAGGGCCATCGGCAATGTGCCGACGCCCGACGCGCCCGCGGACGACGCGGGGCTCGACGCCTGGCTCGGCTGGCTCGACGCTGTGCGTACCGTGTCCCTCATGGTGCTGCGTCCGCTGCAGGACCGCGACCTCGAGCGCTTGATCAAGATCGCGGCCGAGGACGACCCCGCCGGCACGGGCCCGGCACGCACGGTCAAGCTCGTCTTGGCGGAGCTGAACTACCTGCTCGGCAGCCTGCGCGGCAAGCTCTAGTGTTTCGTCGCGGACGAAACACTGGGTAGGGGCGACCCTTGTGGTCGCCCGAGGGCTCTCCTGATTCCCTCGGACTTACCCCGTAGGGGCTACCCTTGTGGTCGCCCTTCTCTGTCTTCCCCATAGGCGCTTAGCGCGCAGCGGGGGAGGGAGGCGCCGGGAAGGGGCAAGAAGAAGAGGGCGGGGACAAGCCCCGCCCCTACCCCGTGTCTCGTCCTTGACGAGACGCGGGGTGTTAGTTGCCCAGCCCGTTGGCCCTGCGGAACGCGGCCAGCTTCTTGAGCTGGTCCGTCTGCTCCTTGGTGACGGCCGGCAGGTCCTTGCCGATGCTCACGGCCGCGGCCTCGAGTCCGCCCAGCAGGATCTTGCGCGAGTCGACGGGAATGCGGTTGGCTTCGAAGCCGGCCGCGCGCGACTTCTGCACGACCGCCTTGAGACCTCGGCCGCGTGCCTCGTTCTTGAGGACGTAGCTGGAGAGGGCGGTCTCGCGGTCGCGCAGGTAGCCGACCTCCATCTGCAGCGCTTCGATCTGGGCGCGCATCTTGACGAGTTCCTTGTTCTCGTTCTTCGGGTCAGCCTCATCGTCGCCGCGGGCGAGCGAGAAGGCGCCGAAGGTGAGAACGAGCACGGCCAGGGTCGTGATGGCGATGCGCATGGGATCCTCCAGATCGGGTAGCGAGGCTCAAGGCCGCCGCCATCCTAGGGTCGGTTGGCAGGGATCGGCACGTCGATCCCCCACCACGGGAATCGAGCCTTCATGAAGGGCGTTCCACCCCAGCGCCTCCCGCTCCGGGCGCTGCCCGTGGGCGATGGTTGCCGCGGCGCCCTGCCCCGGGCAGGATCAGTCGAGCCCCGGATCCGAGCCCATGCGCCTCCTGCCCCCCATCCTCGTCGCCTCCATCCTCGCCCTGATCGGCGTGCGGTGCGCCATGGAGCCCCACCGCGAGGAAGCCAAGCAGCGCATCACCGGTTTCATCCAGAGCGGAGAGCTGGACAAGGCCACGGGCCAGCTCGAGCGCTACGTCGGTCGCTACGAGACGATCGACGACGCCTGGTACGCGGCGCAGACCTGGTTCCGGCTGCGCCAGCCGCTGCGTGCCATCGATGCCGTCTGGAAGGACGAGCGCATCGCGGCCAAGAAGGAGACCCCGCGGCGCTTCGCCGAGACGGCCCTCCTCACGCTCGGCTGGAGTGGACCGAACCGTCGGGACGCCACCCCGCTCGAGCCCTTCGTGCTGCTGCCGCTCGTCGAAGGCGGCGCGCCGTGGGCCGTGAAGCGGCTCGAGGGCTACGGGGCGACGTTCGACCTCATGCAGGTCGTGCCGTACTTCTTCCCGGCCTACCGGCATCACTCGCGCAAGCCGCTCGAGGTGCTCATCCGCGCCTTCCGCACACGCGGCGAGGAGAAGTTCGACGTGGCCGCGGCGATGGGCGCGCTGCGCGCCGAGGACTACCCGGAACGCGCCGCCGACATCAAGGTGCTGCGCGACGTGATCGCGAGCGAACGCTGGCGCCTGCAGTTCCGCGATGTGTGGACGGTGTCCGCGCTCGCCCTGGGACGCTCCGGCGAACCGGAAGCGCTGGAGTCCCTCGCCAAGGCGGCCGCGGCGCTCGAAGGCTCCGAGAACGAGCGCGACCAGATCGACCTGCCGATGCTGCACGTCGGCATGATCGCGGGCGGTCGCTTCGACGTGGACCCGAAGCTCACGCGCTACACGCTGGGCAAGGAGTCCCACCTGAGCGTGCTGACCTGGTACCTCGAAGCGCTCTTGCACCGGTACAAGCTCGGCGACATGCGCTCGGAGCTGCGCCTGCGCCAGATCTGGGAAGGCCCCGGCAAGAAGCTCCAGGGCCTGCGCACGCGCATCGCCGGCGCGCACCTGCTCCGCGAAGAGCTGCCGAGCGACGACGCCGTGAAGACGTTCGTCGGCCGCATGGTGAAGGACATGGAGCGCCCCGGGGCGCCCCTGATCAGCCGCGTCCTCTCGCGCGCCTGGCGCTTGCGCTCCGGCGAGAAGGGCGGCCTCGACGGCCTGCTCGAGGTCCTGCGCGATGGTGCCAAGGCGATCGCGAGCGGCACGAGTCGCGGCCGGGACGCGGCCTTGCCGTTCATCGCCGCGCTGCGCGCGCTCTATCTGTACGGCTAGGGGCTACCGCGCCGCGCCCCAGAGGACCCACGCGGCCCAGTAGTAGGGGTGCTTCCACCTCGACTGCGCACGCACGTGCGCTTGTGCGCGGCGCAGCGCCTCGGACGCGGCGAGGCCTGCCTTCCCGCCCTTGGGTTGCCACAGCTCGTAGAAGCGGACCATCAATGCCTGGGTAGCGTCGTCATCGACGCGCCAGAGCGAGCCCATCACGCGTCCGGCTCCCGCCATCTGGAACCCCTGCACGAGACCGACCACACCCTCGCCGGCCTCGGTGGTACCGAGCGCCGTCTGGCAGGCCGACAACACCACGAGATCGACGCTGTCGAGGTCGAGTTGCGAGGCCTCCAACGCGGTGAGGATCCCATCGTCGCCCGTGCCGCCGCGGCGCGTGTTCGCTCCCGCCAAGGCGAGCCCGGCAAGCAGCATCGGATCGTGCCCCCGCCCCAACTGGCGCTCGGCGTCGGCGCCGAGCCACTCCCGGGCGCTGGAGCGGCGAGCGAGGCCTCGCATCAAGTCCTCCCGGACGAACCCGTGGGTTGCAAGATGCAGGAACCGCACGCCGCGCACCCCGTCCCGCAACGCCGCCTCGGTGGCCTGGCTGCCCGACAGCGTCCTCGTGGACGCGCCCAGCAGGCCGGCGATCGCTGCCGCCTCGGCCTTCGTGCCTGGCAGGGACACGAACGCGCGCCCGCGAGGCGCGCGGTGCCGGGGCGCATCCTCAGGCGGGCGCTCCGCCGCCGCATCGGTCGTCGGCCCGCTTGCGCTGCGGTAGTCGACGCCCCCCAGCAGCAGCGCGCCCTGACCTGACGTCCGGGTGGCGTTCCACGGCACGAGATCCTGCGCCGCGACGACGTGTTCCAAGAGGAACTGTGCGCCGAGCGACGTCCCCGGCTTCGCGCCCGGCAGGGCGGCGAAGGGCAGTGTCGTCAGGGCGCCATCGGGGCAGAGCACCAGCGTGCCGTCCTGGGCGCCCAGCTTCCGGAGCAGGGGTGCAAGCACGAGGTCACGTACCGCCCTGGCCGGCTTCCCCCAATCCTTCTCCTCCGCATCGGCCACCTGCTCGGCCAAAGCCGCGACGGCGGCGTCGATCTTCACCGCGGGACCGAGATCGACGCGGACGGGTTTGCCCTCGGCTCGCACGATCCACGCGAGGTAGCGGTCGCCGGTGCGCAGGAAGTCGACCAACACACGGCCCTTGCCCAGCCGGGCCTGGATCTCGGTGAGGCCGAGATCCAGTCGCTCGTTGCCCTCGCGCAGAGGCGCGAAGTCTCTCGCCAGCGCGACCTCGAGCCGCGCGCGCTCCCCGGCCGCCTTCGCGTAGGCCTCCTGCCAGGCCGCGCGCTTCTCCTTGAGGCGGAACGCTGGCATCCCGTTGGCCAGCTTGGCCAGCCGGTTCGCGGCAACATGGACCTCCGCCAAGCGTGCGTTGGCGTGCGCGCCCCCGCGGCGTGCAAGCCGCCGGTCCGCCGCGGTCGCCCGGGCGACGAGTCCCTTGAGGCGCAACACCTGCGCATAGCCGTCATGGCCCAACCGCGGCGAGAAGCGCAGCCAATCCCCGAGGTCGCGGCGCACGAACCTCGACATGGCGTATCGCTCGGACGGCTGAAGGCCGGCGAACGCATTGCGCAGCGTCCGCTCCGAGATGTCGAGGGCGCGGCGGAAGTAGCGCTCGGCCTCCGCATCCTGCTTCAGGATCAGGTGCGGTCCCGCGAGGTTGAAGCTCGCTTCCCCCGCCAACGGATGGTCGGGTCCGTAGGACGTCTCGATGATGGCGAGCGCACGCTCGAGCTGCGTGAGCGCTTCCTTGGGACGTCCCTGGTCTTGGAGCAGGAGTCCGTAGTGCGCGAGCCCCTTGGCAAAATCGGGGTGCCCGGGGCCGTAGGCCTTCTCGGCCAGCGCCACGGCCCGCTCAAGCATCGGCAGCGCCTTCTTGGGCTGCCCCATGTCGTCAAGTGCCGAGGCCAGGCTCAGCAGGCCGATGTAGATCGCTACCGGGTTCTTCGGCTCGGCGCGCTCCCGCAGGCGGACGGAGCGCTCGAGCAGGGGCAGCGCCGCCTCGTTGTCCCCAATCTGCCTCAAGAGCAGCGCGTAGTTGTTGATCGTGGCCGCAAGCTGCGGCGCGTCCTTGCCGTACTTCTTCTCTTGGATCGCGAGCGAGCGCTTGAAGAGAGGCGCGGCTTGGTCGGTCAGGCCCATGTCGCTGAGGCAGAGGGCGAGGTTGCTCAGCGCCGTGGCGACCTCATGATGCTGCCGTCCGTGAACGTCCTCTTGGATCCGGAGGGCATGTTCCATCGCGGAACGCGCCTCGTCGTGCTCGCCCAACGCCAACAGCAGCGCGCCGAAGTCGTTCAGCGCGCTGGCGTACTGCGGATGCTTCGGTCCGTGGATGCGCTCGTGGATCCCAAGGGCTCGTTCGAAGAGAACGCGCGCGTCGCGTGCGCGCCCCGTGCGCTCCAGCGCATTGCCGGTCGTCTTGAGTGATTGCGCGATGCGCGGGTGGTCCGCCGGGAGCGACGCCTCCAACGCAGCGAGAGCCTTGCGCTGGAGATCGTAGGACTCCTCGAACCGGCTGAGGCCTGCGTAGAGATCCGCGAGCACCTGCTGGCTGCGCGCTACCTCGGGATGCTTCGGCCCCAGCGCATCGCGCACCAACTTCAGGCCCTGCTCAGCCAGGGGCAAGGCCTCCTTGCGCCGGTCGAGCTTGGCGAGCAGCATTGCGAGGCTGCCCATCTGCATGCCGACGACGGGATGAGTCGGGCCGCGCGAGGCCTTCGTGACCTCGACCGCGTGTAGCATGTGGGGCAACGCCTCTTTCGGGCGTCCGACGAGCTCGAGGATCGCGGCCATGTTGGCGTGCCCCTGGCCGACCATCGGGTGCTTGGCCCCCAGCGTCTTCTTCCGCATGTCGAGTGCACGGTCGAGGTAGGAGAGCGTCTCGTCGTACTTGCCCAATCCGTAGAAGGCGAGCGCGATGTTGTTGAGCGCGGTGGCGACGTCGGCGTGCTCCTTGCCGTGGTGTTTCTCCCAGATCGCGAGCGCACGTCGGTAGAGCGCGAGGGCCTCCTCGTTCTGCGCGAGCGCCTGCAGCACGAAGCCAACATTGTTGAGCGCGTTTGCGACCTCGACGTCGTCCGGCCCCTTGATCTTCTCGTAGATGGCGAGCGCTCGCTCGAACTGCTCCTTCGCCTCGAGCAGCTTGCCGGCCTCCTTGAGCACCCCGCCGAGGCTGCTGATCGCGTTGGCCACCTGCGGATGCTCCGGCCCCAGCAGCTTGATGCGCAGTTCGAGGGACTCGCGCGCCACGGGCTCGGCCTCGCCGTACTTGCCCGCGCGGAAGAGCGCCGTCAGCTTGCGACTGAGCGCCTGCGCCTTGGCGATCAACGCAGCGCGCTCCTCCTTGGACTGTTCCGGCTGTTTCGGCTCGCCCTTCTCGTCCTCCGCGCGGACCGGCGCCACGCCAAGGCTCAAGACGAACAACAGGGCCAGCAAGATGCGCATCTAGACCTCGTGAGGGGAACAGCGTCGGCCCATTGGACGCGGCGCGGCGATCCACGACAAGCGTGTAGCCATCCCTGCGGGGCGCGTCAGCGGGGGGCGAACACGTCGCGCGTGCGGTCTAGCGTGTGAGCCAGCGCTCGGCCTCGCCGCCGGCCATCACGAGCCCCTGGTTCATGATCGCGAGCAACATGCCGTAGGCGGGATTCATGATGCCCTCCTCCCCCATGTAGGGCGCACCCATGTGGGCTGAGGAGTAGCGCAGGCCGAAGTCCGGCTGCCAGGCGTTGAGGAAGCGCCAGCGCCACTGCGGCATCACCTCGGCGAAGCCCTTCGGATGCACCGCGTACAGGCTGACGAGGCCGAGCGCCCCGCCCGGCTCGCCGTAGGCGTGGCTGTTCAGCATCCACGCGTGGCGCCCCGCCATGAACCGCGTCAGCGCCGTGCGCATGTCCTTGCGGTCTTCGCGCAGATGCAGGGCCAGCGCCGTCAGCCCGCTGCGGGACCAGAACTCAGCCTTGTCCTTGTAGGAGCCGTTGTAGCCCATGCCGCCGTGGCCCTTCTTCGTCTTGGGGTCCGACCAGCTGTGCAGCACGTAGGGCTTGATGTGCTGCCACACCTTGCTCTTCACACCGCAGCGGAGCGCCAGCGCCTCGAAGAGCAGCAGGTGCGCGCACGGCGCCATGAGCGCCTTCTTGCCGTAGGGCAACCCCTTCGGGCTGTGGCCGAAGGCCTGCATGCCCCACTTGGACTCGTGGGTGGTCGACGGCAGCCAGGTGATCGCATCGTCGATCCACGCCAGCACACGCTTGTCGCCGGTCGCGAGGTAGTACTCGCAGAAGAAGATCCCCTGGAACGCGATGGGCCAGTACGAGAAGCCGGTGGCATCGGCGGCGGTCGGATTCGCGGCGAGCAGCGCGTCGGTCAGCTTGCGCAGGGCCTTCTTGTGGCGCTTGTCGCGTGTGCCGAGCAGCGCGAGGCCTGCGAGGCAGCTGTTGACCTCCCTGTTGTGCGGCCAGAATCCGTTGGGCTTCTGGTGCTCGACGATCCACGTCGTGATGTCCTTGCGCATGGTCTCGGCGACCGGGTCGCCGAAAGGAAACGTCTCCGCGAAGCCGCCCGCGATCGGCAGCTTGAGTTTCAGGTCCTTCGTGCCGCGGTCACGCAACACGGTCAGCGTGATGTGCTTGCCGCTGTTGGCGAGCGCCGCTTGAATCGCGCGCCCCAGCACCGCTTCGTGCCCTTCACGGAACCACGCCTCGCCAGCTGCCAGGCTGCCCGGGGCGAGCGGTACGCCCTCCACAGCCACGACCAGATCACTGCGCTTGAGACCGGCCTTCTCCGCAGGCCCGCCCTCACGGATGTCGAGCAGCGAGAACGCGGTCCCCATGTGCTCGGAGAGCGCAAGGAAGCCGAGCATCCCCGAAGCCAGCAGATCCGGCCCGTTCTTGCCGTTGGGCTTGCCAACGAGCGCACGCGGGGGCTCGTCGTGGAAGAGGTCGAAGCGCACGTTGTCGATGACGACCTTGCCCTTGCCTGTCGTGGAGAGGACGACCTCGATCGTCGCCTCGCCGACAGAGGACAAGCGCTTGGAGGGAATCTTCACCCACAAGCGACCCGCGAGCTCGGCCTTCGCGGTCGTCGTGCCGCCGCGTGGAGCCTTCGTCTCGGGCCAGAGCGAACCGGCGCCCAGCACGGCGCGCTTGCCCTTCACCTTCGCGCTCAGCTCAAGACCGGCGCGCGTGTCGCTCACGAGCCCCACGACGTCCACCGAGGCGACGGCGTACCAACGCGTGGGATCGACCTTGTCGGGCTTCGGCGGCTTGGGGAGCGTGACCTCGTAGACCAGCCTGCCCTCGCGGCTGAGGGCGAGCGCCCCTCCGAAGGGCGGCGCTGCTTCGAAGCGGGTGACCCGCTTGGCCTTGCCCTCGACCCGGAAGCCGTCCGGTGCGATCGGCGCGCCGTGCTTGGGCTTCTTCGGCAGCGCCAGATCGCCGTTCTTCACCTCGAGCGCGAAGGCGGCCGAGGGCAGCAGGAACAGCGCGAGGGCCACGGTTTGGATCACTCGCCTGCGGGAGGGGCTTCGAAGCATCGGCAGAGCGTACCGGGGAGCTCCCGCCGTCCGAACCTGGGAGTGGATGCCGACGCGTGGTCGGCCTTACCCTGAGCTTGGCGGAATCTCCTGCGATGGCGGCCGGCGGTTCCGTACATGCCCGACGAGGCACGGTTCCGATCCTGGCACCGCACCTACCGGGGGGCCCATGCCCACTTCCACCAGCACCCGCATCCTCTTCCTCTTCGCGCCCGTCTTCGCCCTGGCCTGCCTCCTCGGATGTGGCGATGGCAAGCAGCCCGCGGTCGCCCCGCCCACCCGCCAGGTGGCGTGGGCGGACCCGAAGCTCGCGCCGCTGCCTGCGATTCGCGCGCTCGATCCTGCACGTGTGATCGACGACACCGTCACCGGCACACGCCTCGTGTCCAACGAGCTCATCGTGCGGCTGCACCCGAACGTGACCGAGGACCAGTTCGCCGAGGTGCTGGCCGCGGCCAAGGTGGGCGGTCGCATCGTCGGGCGCCTGCCCATGATCCACGCCCTGCAAGTGCAGGTCGACGCCAAGCTGCTGCACGTTGCCAGGCACCGGCTGAACAACCATCCCTACGTGGCGCGCGCCGGCTACAACGGCATCTACACGACGACGCGAACGTTCAACGATCCCGCGCTCGGCAACGCCGACCCCGTGGACGACTGGGGCATCCAGCGCATCGGCATGCAAGCCGCCTGGGACATCGAGACGGGCGGTGCCGCGCTGGCCATCGTCGACTCAGGAAGCCGTGTCGAGCACGAGGAGCTCGCGGGCAAGGTCCGTGACCCCTGGAGCTACGCGACGAACTCCGCGCGCATGCAGTACAAGAAGTTCATGACGCCGCGCGGGCCCGACTGGGTCACGGGGCACGGCACGCACGTCGCCGTCACGGCGGGCGGCATCGCCGGCAACAGCAAGGGCACGGCCGGCATCGCTCCCGGCGCCGAGATCATCCCCGTCCAAGTCCTCTGGTGGATGCGCCTTCCGGACGGCACCGAGGGTGTGAGCGGGAGCTTCGCTACGATCGCGGCGGGCATCAGCTACGCCATCAAGAAGAACGCCAAGGTCGTGAATCTGAGCGTCGGACGCGGCTGGCCGAAGGAACTGATCCGCCGCTACCAGCGGGGCACCGCCGACGAAAAGGCCTACATCGAGCGTCAGTACTTCGAGCCGGCCGCCGAAGCGGACCTCGAGGAGTACGCTCCGGTCATCGACGCGGCGGCGCGCGCGAACGTGATCCTCGTGAAGGCCGCAGGCAATGACGCCATCTCCGCCTTCTACGACGGGATGTGCCGCTCGAAGAAGGTGATCGCCGTCGCGGCCTCGAACCGCCAGGATGGCCGGGCCGTCTTCTCCAACCACGGCGACTACACGACCGTGTCAGCGCCCGGAACCGAGATCTACAGCGCGTTTGCCAATCCCGACAAGCCCTACAAGGTCCTGCAGGGCACGTCGATGGCTTGCCCCCACGTCGCGGGCCTCGTCGCTCTGATGCGCGCGGTGAAGCCCGACCTCAACTTCGAGGAAGCGCGCGACGTCCTCGTCGCCACGGCCACGCCGCTGCAGACCGACCGCCCGATCGGTCCGCTCGTCAACGCCGCCAAGGCCGTGGCCGAGGCCAAGCGCCGCGCAGGCGCCGGCACACCGCCCCCCGATCCGGAAGACCCCGTGACACCGGACCCCGGTCCGGATCCGACACCCGATCCGACGCCGACGCCTGACCCCTCCCCGGGCCCCGCGCCCGCTCCGACGCCGACGCCGCCGACGCCCGACGAGATGCTGGCGGATCCGACACCGTGGAAGTTCGCCGAGATCCAGCGCTTGATCGACCTCTGGCTCAGCATCGCCGTGCCGCCGCTCGAGCGCGTCAAGGGCGTGCCGTGGTTCTACGACGAGTACGGCCGCATGCTGAACAACGTCACCGCATGGGCCAACCAGAAGCCGGACTGGGCCGGCTACAAGTACCGCTTCCTGTGGGAGCGCTCGCAGCGCATGGACAGCGTCAGCCACGGCACGATGTACGAGTTCGTGGTCGGCATGCTGCGCTCGGGGCGCTTCAATCCGACGCCGCCCAAGAAACCGGGCACCCGGGCGCCACGGCGCGGGACGAAGCACCTCGGCTCCTGGTCCGGCAAGGACAGCCGCGGCGACGCGCTGCAGCTCGCCTTCGACAAGGAGAGCGTCACGATCACGCGCGGTGGCGCGACCTACCGCTCCGGCTACGGCATCGACTACGCGAAGAACCCGCTCCCGCTCAACCTCGTCGCGCAGGACGGACGCGCCATCGTCCGCGCCATCGCCTCGTTCCAGGGAGCGAGCACGCTGCGCGTCGCCACGGCATGGGATGCCACGCGCCCCGCGAGCGTCGCGGCAAGCGGCGCCGGCATCTATGTCCTCACCAAGGGCAAGGGCTCGTCCTCAGGTCCCGAGACGCCGCCCACGCCGGCGGGCCCGGTCGACACCCCGGCCAAGATCGTGCACCGCGGGTTCGAGGCGATGCTCGTGGGCGCCATCCGGGGCACCTCGCATCGCAACGCCTGGGGCATGGAGCTACCCAAGGGCTTCAGCGTCCTCGACTTCGCCCTGAGTGCCGACGGCTCCCGAGCGTGGATGGTCTGCTACGACTATTGGACCCAGAACCTGACCAACCGCTGGCAGTTCTGGTCGGTGCGTACGGACGGGACCGAGGCGAAGCAGAGTCCGTTCACCCCACCCGAGAAGACCAAGTCGGTCACGGTGAGCTGCTCCGCCGACGGAAGCCAGGGCATGTTCGCCGTCGGGCACTGGGTCGAGAGCACATGGGTCCTCACGTTCCATCGCGCGGCCCCGGGCGGCGCGCTGCAGAAGACCCTCTCCACGGCGGACCCCGCCCTGGCGAAGCTCGGCAAGATCCACCCCTCGCCCTACCGCCCTCCGGTGCTGGTCGATGAGGGACGCGCGTTGATCCTCTGCGACGGCGACCACATCTGGCGCGTCCCCATGGCGGGCGGTGCGCCGCGCATGCTCGTGGACCGCACGACGCTCCGGTTCCAGGGCGTCGCGTCGTCCCGCAATCAGCAGATCCGCGGCCTCCGGGCCAGCGCGGACGGCCAGCGCTGGATCGCCACCGTCGCCTTCCCTGTGCCGAAGCGCCAATCGACGGACGTCGTTCTCGTGGGCTCGGGCTCGGGCGGGGCGCAGATCATCGACTCCGACGTCATGTGGCGGCCGTACTACATGGGCATCAGCGCCGACGGAACGCGTATGACCTACAGTCTCGCGAGGACGACCTACGTCCACGACGGCGGGAGCCGGCGCGCCCTCAAGGCGGAGGCCTACCACACCCATGCGGTCAGGCTGTCCGGCGACGGCAAGACCCTGTTCGGCGTCCTCGGGCGCCAGGGCACGGGCTCGCAGTACGGCAGCTTCCTGGAGGACTACGCCACGGGCAAGCGCGTGATGTGCATGACGCGCCAGTTCGGCAGCGCGATCGTCGGCGGCACGGAGCGCCAGGATGTGCAGCTGAGCAAGGACGGCCGGTTGATGGCCGGCATCTACAACATCCGCGGCGGCATTGGCGCCACGCGCGGCGGCATCTACATCAACCGTCCGGGCGTCGCAGCGCCGGAGGGCCTTCCCGTCATCGAGAACATCCGCTCGCGCTACGACCCGAAGACGACGGTCTTCACGATCCTGGCCGACGTCACGGTGGCCGAAGGCAAGCCGAAGTCGGTGACGCTCCAGCCGCTCCTGCGCGGCTACGTCGATCCGGTCCACGTACTGAAGGAGCCCGAGAACCCGCTCCACTGGATGCGCTCGAGCCGGTCCATGCACCCCGTCAAGGGCACGGCGCGGACGTACTCCGTGTCGGTCGCGCTCCGCAAGAAGGCGCCGCTGCTCAACGACTCGTTCTCGTTCCGCGTGATCGCGACCACGCCAAACGCCAGCGCCGCGACCTACAAGGACTTCGTCGCGCTGCCGTAGCGCGAGGGTTCACGGCTGGCTACTTCCAGATGCGCAGACGTCGGGTCTCGCCGGCGCGCACGGCCGCTCCCTCGACCACGGCCGAGGCCTCGGGCATGTCAGGCTCCGAGTCGTCGCGCCGCGCGTCGGCGAGCGCCTCCGCCGCCCCCTCCCGGGTCTTGAGCACCAGCGGCTCGCCGGCATCCTTCCTGTCGGGCGACGGGTCTCCCGGGACGGGAGCGTCCGGCTGCCCTCCGAGGGCCAGCCACAGCAGGCCGCCCACGAGCAAGAGCAGCAACAGGACCCAGCCGGTGGCGCGCATGCTCTCCTCTCCTCGCAACGACGCGACGGGCCTGTTGTCTCGACCTCCGCAGGACCCGCCCCCATCCAAACGGCGACCGGCCCACCATCGCCAGCGTTGATTTCGCCATAAGGAGGCGTAGGGCTGTTGTGTCGCCGTTCCAGGGCAGAATCCTGCCGTCGAGCCGGTGGGCCACACCCGGCCACACGACATGGAGGATGGCCATGGCAACAGGGACGAGTTGGGTTCCGCAGGGAGTCTCAGGGAGGACGACGGGCATGGAGAAGGCCGGACCCGCATCCGACACCTTCGGGTGCTACACGTTCAGCTTGGGCGAGATGCAGAAGCGTCTGCCGCGGCCCATCTACGAAGCCATCCAGTCGACGATCGCCTCGGGCGAGCCGCTCGACACGGGCTTCGCCGATGAGATCGCGCACGCCATGAAGGAGTGGGCCGTCGAGCACGGCGCCACGCACTTCACCCACTGGTTCCAGCCGCTCACCGGTGCGACCGCCGAGAAGCACGACGCCTTCCTCAGCTTCGGTTTCAGCGACGGCCGGCCGATCGAGCGCTTCGCGGGCCGCGAGCTCATCCAGGCCGAGCCCGACGCGTCGTCGTTCCCGAGCGGCGGCATCCGCAGCACCTTCGAGGCGCGTGGCTACACCGCGTGGGATCCGACCTCGCCGGCCTTCCTCATCTACAACGAGTACGGCGCCACGCTGACGATCCCGTCGGTCTTCGTGTCCTACACGGGCGAGGCGCTCGACAAGAAGACGCCGCTCCTGCGTTCGATGCGCGAGCTCAGCCGCTCCGCGCGCGCCGCGCTCGAGCTGATGGGCCGCCCGACGTCGGGCGTGAACTCCACGCTCGGCGCCGAGCAGGAGTACTTCCTCATCGACCGCGACCTCTTCACGCTGCGCCCCGACCTGGAGGTCACGGGCCGCACGGTGCTCGGCACTACGCCCCCCAAGGGCCAGCAGATGGAGGACAACTACTTCGGCACCATCGACGACCGCGCGCTCAACTTCATGGGCGAGGTCGAGACCGAGGCGTGGAAGCTGGGCATCCCGGTCAAGACGCGCCACAACGAGGTCGCCCCCCACCAGTACGAGGCCGCGCCGATCTTCCAGGCGATCAACGTGTCGTCCGATCAGAACCACCTGCTCATGGACCTCATGCGCAAGGTGGCGCGTCGCCGCAACCTCGCCGTGCTGTTCCACGAGAAGCCCTTCGCCGGCGTCAACGGCTCGGGCAAGCACAACAACTGGTCCATGGCGGACGCGAGCGGTCGCAACCTGCTCTCGGCCGGCGACTCGCCGGACGATCACGTCGAGTTCCTGTTCTTCCTGAGCGCGGTCGTCAGGGCCGTGCACCGCCGCGGGGACCTGCTCCGAGCGTCCATCGCCTCGGCCGGCAACGACCACCGGCTCGGGGCCAACGAGGCGCCCCCCGCGATCATCTCGGTCTTCCTGGGCTCGCGCCTGACCGAGATCTTCGAGACGCTGCTCGCGGGCAAGGACATCTCGGCCGTCCAGGAGCAGGTGATCCAGACCGGCCTCGAGGTCCTGCCTCAGGTCATGAAGGACAACACCGACCGCAACCGCACCTCGCCGTTCGCCTTCACGGGCAACAAGTTCGAGTTCCGCGCGGTCGGTTCGGCGCAGTCCAACGCCATGTGCATGTCGTGGCTGAACATCGCCGTCTCCGAAGCGCTGGACGAGATGTGGTCGATGCTCAAGACGCGGCTCGAGACCGGTGACGACCGCAACGTGGCGATCCTGGCGATCGTCAGGGACGTCTACGCCGAGTCGAAGAACATCGTGTTCAACGGCAACAACTACGGCCAGGCGTGGGTCGAGGAAGCGGCAAAGCGTGGCCTCCGCAACGACGTCAACACGCCGGCCGCCCTCAAGGCGCTGGTCACGGACGACGCCAAGGCGCTCGTCGAGAAGTACGGTCTCCTCGGAAGCCACGAGCTCGACGCGCGCTACACGATCCTGCTCGAGAAGTACAACCGCATGATCGACATCGAAGCCGTGCAGATGATCCGCATGGCCAAGACCGGTGTCCTGCCCGCGGCCTACGCGCAGCAGTCCCTGATGGCGGAAGCCTGGAAGGGCGTCAACGAGTGCGGCATCGACGCCGCGTCGCAGAAGGCCGAGTTGGGGATCTACTCCGGCCTCGTAGGCGAGACGATCGATGCGATCGACGGCGTGCGTCAGGCGCTGGCGAGCGCACCCGACGAGGAAGAGGGTCCCGAGCGCGCCGACTGGTGCATCAGCACGACCATCCCCGCGATGGCACGCCTGCGCGAGGTGTGCGACACGCTCGAGCGCCGCACCGACGAGGAGCTTTGGCCTTTCCCGTCGTACCACGCGATGCTTTTTCAATAACCGAGCGCATCCCGTCGAGACACCGCGAAGGGCGCCCCCCGAAGACACCGGGGAAGGCGCCCTTCTTCGTTGGTGGTCTGGCGATGACGTAGCAGGCCGTGTCCTTGCGGCGTTCGCGTCATCCATGGCTGGACCGTGACAAGTCAGCGCGTGAACGGGCCTAGTGTTGGCAGTCGTCCAACCACGGAGGTGGCCGATGACGAACGTACGCGCGCCCTGGATCCTATTCACGCTCCTCTGCGCCGTGGTGGTGCTCACCGCCGCCTGTACGGACGGAGGGGGCCAGGCCAACTCCAGCGCGGGCGACGCCTGCTCGGGCTTCGGCTTCACGAGCTTCGGCTCCACGACGTTCGCCGACCGGGATGGAGACACGTTCTTCACCGATCGCATTCCCGGCGGCGCCGGCGCCTCCTGCGGCTCGCAGCGGCAGGGACGTGCGGACGAGCTCATCGGCTACACGGAGATCTACAACAGCGACTTCCGTGACGTGGGTGTCGACTTCCGCGGCCTGGGGGGTGCGTCCCCCGGACGTCTCGTGGACCCCAACAACTTCCAGAGCCAGGAGATCAACCTCGTCCCGTCCAACTTCACGCCGCCGACCCCCCCGACAACGCCCCCGCCGAGCGGCGAGGAGAACCCTCTCTTCGGCGCCGAGGACGAGGTCGTGGAGGGACTGGCCGAGATGTCTACCTCGACCCGCCAGAAGGACCCGAAGCGCGCGCGCACCTGGAAGCGCTCCACGCAGCGCCCGAACGCAAGCCGCCTCATGGTCGGACGCGAAGACGCGCTCACGCAGGAGGGGTTCTCCGCCTCGGTACGCATCGACGGCTACCGCGCACGCGTGGTCCTCGACCTCTATTACCGCAACGATCGCAAGGAGCAGCTCGAGGGCTCCTTCCAGCTGCGCCTGCCGAGCGATGCGGCCGTGCACTACCTGGCGTTCGGCTCCACGAAGCAGAGCAAGCCCGCGCTCGCTGCACCCACCATCAACGCCACGATCGCCGCATCCATGCCGGAGATCCGTGAGCGGCGCCGCGAGACCTGGGACAAGCCCAAGGAAGCGCGCATGGTCGCGCGCGAGCGCGCCGCCCACGCCTTCGAGGAGACGGTGCGCCAGCAGATCGACCCCGCGCTGGCCGAGTGGACGGGCGCCGGGGTCTTCAGCGCGCGCGTGTTCCCGCTGCTGCCGGGTCGGCTGCATCGCATCACCGTCGCCTACGACGTCGACCTCATGCCGCTCCGTGGCGGCGCCGCCTTCCGGATCGACCTGCCCGAGAAGGTGAAGGACGTCCGCGTGGAGGTCGATGCACGCGGCGGACCCGTCGATGTACGTCCCGCGATGAAGCCGAACGACGGGCGCTACCACTGGGTCAACCCGAAGGCGCGCTCGATCCTGGTCGGTGTCCGCGCTCCGCGGCCAGCACTCCTGCGTGGGATCGACGCCGAGGTCGGGCCGCATTTCACCACGCGCACGATGCCCCCCATTCCCGCGCTGCCCGCCGCCCCGAGAGACCGCGCGGTGTTCCTCGTCGACACGTCGCTCAGTTCGAACCCCGAGCGCATGAACGTCTGGCTCAAGCTCTTGCGCTCCGTGCTGGATCAGAACCGGCCCCAGCTGCGCGAGTTCGCCGTGCTGTTCTTCAACGTCGACGCGGGATGGTGGCGCGGCGGGTTCCAGGCGAACACGCCCCAGAACACCCGCGCCCTGATCGCCGACGCGAACCGTCTCGTGCTCGAAGGCGCAACCGACCTCGGGCGGGCGCTGAGGGCCGCCGCGAAGCAACCGGGGCTGTTCGACATCTTCCTGCTCAGCGACGGCGCCGCCACGTGGGGCGAGTCCGACATGCTGGCCATGGCCCAGCGCCTGGGAACGAAGCGACCGCTGTTCGCCTACACGACGGGCATCGCGGGTACGCAGGGTCCGGCCCTGATGGGGCTCGCACGCGAGACCGGCGGCGCCGTGTTTCACGTGAACGGCGACCGCGATGTGGCGCGTGCGGCCACAGCGCACCGCGCCCGTCCGTGGCGTCTCGTGCGCGCGGAGATCGCGGGCACCACGGACGTGTTGATCGCCGGTCGGCCTCGCAACGTGTTCCCCGGTCAACTGCTGCGCCTCGCCGGGCGCGGCCGACCGACCGAAGGCGCGACGCTCAAGCTGACGCTCGCCCAGGACGGGCGCGAGCGGCAGGTCACCACACGGCTCGGCACGGCCCTCGACTCGCCCCTCGCCGCCCGTGCGTACGGGGAGCTTGCCGTGGGCCAGCTCGAGTGGCTGGGCGGCGAGGCGCGGACCTCCGCCACGGCGTTCGCCAACCACTACCGGGTCGTGGGCGAGAGCTCCTCCCTGCTCATGCTCGAGAGCGAAGCGGACTACGAGCGGCACGGCATCACGCCGAAGGACGACGCCGCGCTCGTGCGCAGCACCAACGTAGACAAGACCGTGTCCGAGGTCCTCGCCAGGGAGGAAGCGGCCAACCGGGGCGACCCGAAGCGGCGCTTCCTGCAGCGCATGAAGCGACTCCGCGAACTCGAGTTCATGGCGTGGTCGTTCCCCAAGGGCTTCGACGAGGCCGTGGCGACCATGCCGGCCGAATCGTTCGACGTCGCGCCCCCCGCGCGCATGGCCAAGGTGCGCGAGCGGGGGCAGGTGCCCAAGGACCTCATCGCCGCGCTCACCAGCCGGGAGATCACCTACGCGGGGCTGCGCACGGAGGCCGAGCGCCGGCGCAAGGCGCACGGCGCGTGGGACGCCCTGAAGGCCCTCAGCTCGCTCGTCGAGAAGCAGCCCGGCGACCTCGATCTGGCCCGCGACCTGGGACTCACGGCGATGGCCTGGGGGCTGGACGATCAGGGCTACGGCCTGCTGGATCGCGTCGCGAAGCGCAGGCCCTACCAACTGCCGACCTACCTGGCGCTCGCGCGCTGCGCGTCCTCGATGGATCGCAGCGACTTGGCACTCGTCTACTACGAGACAGCTCTCGCCAGCGGGCTCCACGAGCGCTATGGAGGCTTCGGGGAGATCGCCGCGCTTGAGTATGCGCGTTTCCTCGAGGGCATCGTGGCGGGTCGCACGGCATCGTCGACGCCCGACTACGCCCGTCGGCGCGCGGACGAGCTCACGGCCAAGCGCAAGGTGACGGAAGCCGACATCTTGATCGTGCTGACGTGGAACACGGACCGGACCGACGTCGACCTGCACGTCACGACACCGTCGGGCGAGCACTGCTACTTCAGGACGCCCAAGACCAAGGGCGGCGGCCGACTGACCTCCGACGTCACGGCAGGCTTTGGACCCGAGATGTTCGTCCTGCCGAAGTCCGAGGCCGGCGCCTACAAGATCGAGGTCGATTACTACGGCAGCGATGCGACGCGCACGGCGGCGCCGAGCCGGGTCCTCGTCCAGATCTACGAGGACTTCGGGCGGCCCACGGAACGGCTGATCGAGAAGACGCTCGAGCTCGGCGCGGCGAAGTCCAAGCCGACGGTCGCGATCATCCGGCGCTAGCCGCGGCGCATGGCCTCGACGGGTTTGAGGCGCGAGGCGCGCCATGCGGGTACGAGGCCGCCGACCACGCCCAGCAGGACCGACACCACCATCGCCGTCAAGAAGAGCTGCGCGTCGACGCGGAAGGCGAACGCCGACTCGGTGAACGTGTTCCAGTTCATCGTGCCTGTCTCGAGCCCATCCAGCGGAAGCACGATCAAGCAACCGATCAAGCCGCCGGCCAAGCCGATGAGCGCGGCCTCGAACAGGAACGAGATGAGGATCGCCGTGCGTCCGAAGCCCAGCGAGCGCAACACGCCGACCTCGCGCGTCCTGGCCCCCACCGCCGCGAGCATCGTGTTGGCGGCACCGAGCACGGCCGCCAGCCCCAGGATGCTCCCGAGCAGCGTGCCGAGGATGCCGAGCACGCCGCCGAGCACGTCGGTCTGGGACGCGAAGTAGGCGCGTTCGCTCATCACCTTGCTGGGCAAGCGCTTGTCGCTCTCGAGCGCGGCCGTGAGCGCCGGCAGGTCGGTACCCGGCTTGAGCTTGGCGATGACGCGCTGGCGCATGGGCCGCTCGAGCGCCGCCGTGATGCGATCCACGTCGCCCCAGATCTCCGAGCGGTAGGCACCCCGATGCTCGAAGATGCCCACGACCTGGAAGGGCGTCACGTTCACCATCAGGGTCTGGCCGAGTTGGCAGTCGCGGATGCGGGTGCTCAGCGGCCGCCCGACCATGATCTCGTCGGCGCCGAAGTTCACCTGACGACCCTCCACGATCTCGAACGCCTTGCCCTGGATGGTGATCGACGCCTCCTCGACACCGCGCAGCGGAACGTTCACGAGGCTGTCCGTCTCATCGGCCTTGTGCAGGAACAGCGCGAGGTAGGACTCACCGGCGGCGAGCGGCTGGCCCTTGTCGTCGAGCGCGACCTCGGGCCGCACCTTGTGCGTGTTCACGCGGTCGAGCGGGATGCCGCTCTCGCCCTCGCTCGTGGCGCCAACGCGCAGGTAGACGGCCACCGCGTCGGAACCCGTCTCGCTGTGCAGCGACTCGAAGCCGGTGCGCAAGGCGAAGACGCCACACAACACGGCGATCGTCATGGCGATACCGAGCGCGCTCAAGACCGAAGCCTGCCAGCGCACGACCAGGCTTCGCACCGTGTAGTTGAGCGGCACGAACCGGAGGCGGCGCTTGCCGCCGTGCAGTTGCGTGGGAGGTACGTAGGCCACGTCAGATCCCCCGCCGGAGCTGCTCGACGGCTTCCATGCGCGACGCCTGCCATGCCGGGACCGCACCGCCGATGAGGCCGGTGATGACGCAGATGACGGCCGCCCAGACGTAGGTCTCGCTCGCCACCGTGTACATCGGGATCTGCGTCCCGAACGTCTTGCGCAGCGCGCCCTGGGTCAGGAACGCCAGCGCGACCCCGGCCACCCCGCCGGTCAGGGCAAACCCCGTGGCTTCCACGAGGTAGAGCCGCGCGGGTACGGAGCGCGAGAAGCCGAGCGAGAGCATGATGCCCATGGAGCGCAGGCGCTCTCGTGCCGCGATCGTCATCGTGTTGACGATGCCGAACACGATGGCGATGAGCACCGCCATGCCGATCATCATGAGGAACGTCGGCAGGTTGCCCAGCATGTTGACGAAGTCGGCCTGGAATGCCGCCTCGGACTGCGTGCGCGTGCGCTGGGGTCCACCCTCGTAGTAGCGGTCGATCGCCGCGGCGACGTCTTCCCCGCGGTAGCCGTCCTGCAACCGGATCAAGTACACGCTCGTGCCCCGCGGCCCGTAGGACTCGCCACTCTCCAGCGCCTCGTCGAGGTAGTGGAAGTGGAAGTACATCGTCATCTCATCGACGTTCGCGCGCTTGGAGCGGTAGATGCCCCGCACCGTGAACGACCACATCGAACGATCGGCACGCGGGTAGATGGTGCCGATCAGCGGCACCTCGTCCCCCACCTTCAGGTCGTACTTCTCGGCCAACCCGATGCCGATGATCGCGCCCGTCCGGTCGGCGATGAAGGCCTCCGCCTGGCCTTCGGGCAACACCAGCTCGGGGTACTGCGAGAAGAGCGTCCGCGCGTCGCAGCCGAACTGCGCGAAGAAGTTCTCGGGCTTCTTGTAGCGGCCACCGAACCACGCGAAGCGACTGACGGACTCGACGCCGTCCACGGCCTCGATCGCCTCCTTGTAGGCCAGCGGCAGCGACTGGAAGAGGCTGACGGCGCTGGCCGCCACGATGCGGTTGCTGGCCGACTCCTTCACCGCCGCGTCGAGGCTGGTCACGATCGAGCGCAGGAAGCAGAACAGGAAGATGGCCACCGCGACCGCGCCGACCGTGAGGAAGGCGCGTACGGGATGGCTCCACGCATGCCGGCGGATGAGGCGGCCGAGGTTCATGCCGGCGCGTCCTCCACCACGCCCTTGTCGAGCTGGAGGACGCGGCTGGCCATCTCGCCGGCCTTGAGATCGTGCGTGACCATCACGATGGTCTTGTTGCTCTCGACCGCCAGCCGGCGGAGCAGCTCGAGGACCTGGTCGGCGCTGTCGCGGTCCAGGTCGCCCGTGGGCTCGTCGCAGAGCAGGATGGTCGGATCCATGGCGAAGGCGCGCGCGATGGCCACACGCTGCTCCTGACCGCCCGAGAGTTGCTTGGGCCGGTGGTCGCGGCGGTCGCCGAGGCCGACGATCTCCAGGGCGTACCGCGCCTGCTCACGGCGCTGGGCCTTGGAGAGCGGGGTAAGCAGCAGCGGCAGCTCGACGTTCTCCTGGGCTGTCAGCACGGGGATCAGGTTGAAGGCCTGGAACACGTAACCGATGTTGCGGGCGCGCCAGGTGGCCAGGCGGTCGCCCGTGAGCGTGCTGACGTCCTCGCCCGCGACGTGGATGACGCCCGCGTCGGGATCGTCGAGGCCGCCGATGAGATTGAGGATGGTGGACTTGCCGGAGCCGGACGGCCCCATGAGCGCCAGGAACTCGCCGACGCGGACGTCCATGTCGAGGCCCTCGAGGACGTGCAGCACCTGGCCGCCCTTGCGATAGGCCTTGCTGACGCCGCGCATCTGGATGACGGGATCGTTCATCGTGCTCCTCGGGGGCGGTGGCCGCGAGCGGCCACGCGCCCTGGCGCTCTACTTGGGCAGCTTGACCTGCGAGCCGTCCGTCAGACCTGCGGCCGGCGCGAGGACGACGAGCTCGCCACCTCGGAGGCCTTGCGTCACGACGACGGCCGCACCTTCGCGCGCGTCTTGGACGATGCTCACGCGCCGGACCCGGTCGTCCTCCACGACGAAGACCACATCCTGGCCGCCGCGCGTGGCGATCGCCTCGGCCGGCACGGTGACGTAGGCCTCGCGGGCCGGCCCCGTGGCCGGCGTGCCGCCCTTGAAGACGACGCGCGCGGCCATCTCGGGCCGCAGCATGGCGGGACGCGAGCCGAGCGTCACCCGCAGCTCGATGCTGCCCTTGGAGCGATCCGCGCGCGGCCAGATCTTGCGCACGGTGCCCTCGATCCCTTGCTCGGGATCGGCGTCGAGGAAGATCATCGCGCGATCGCCCTCCGTGACGCGCGCGATGCGGCGCTCGGACAACTCGACCTGCACCTCGAGCGACGTGGGATCGACGATGGTCAGCACGCTCCCGCGCGAGTTGCCCGCCCCCATGGGCGCCAGCACCTCGCCGACCTCGGCATCCTTGCGAATGACGAGTCCTTCGAAGGGCGCGCGAATGCGCGTCTTCTCGACCATGATCGCCGCCAGGCTCTCGGCCTGCCTGGCTTCGGCGACCGCGGCGCGCGCCACGGCCTCGGCCTCCGTCGCGGCGCTCGCCTGCTTCTGGGCGACGTTCCACGCGGCCTTGCGGCCGGCGATCGTCCCCTCCCACGCCGTCTTCCCCTGGATGAGAGCGCTGTGGCGCTTGCCCGCGACGCCCACCTGGATGACAGCGGTGCGAGCGCGCGTCTGGATCTCGTCCCACGTGCCTGGGTCGATACGGCGCTTCTGGAACAGGGAGCGGTTGCGTTCGACCTCGCGCGAGCGGAAGTCGCTCTCCTCGCGCGCGGCATCGACGACCCGGGCCTGGGCCGCGATGTCGACGTCGAGCCGATCGGCCGTGAGCTGCGCCGTCTCCCAATCGCTCTGCGCTTCCGCGACGCGAGCGCGCGCGGTGGCGGCCTGGGAGGCCACGTGCCGAAGGCGTGCCTCGGCGGAGGCGCGCGCGGTAGCCGCTTGGCGCTCCTGCACCTCGAGGTCGTCATACTGGATGCGCGCCACGACCATGCCGGCCTCGACGGTGTCGCCTTCCTTGGCATGGAGTTCGACGAGGCGGCCCGAGAGCACCGTCGCGAGCGAGGCCTGCACGTCCGCCACGATGTAGCCGTTGGCCGCGACATCACCTTGCTGCGCCTGACCGGGCACGACGCGGGTGGCGCGTGCGGTGCGGACGCTCGCGCCGCCGCCGGAGACGAGCGCGATCAGTGGGTCCTTGAAGAGGAAGAGCAGTGCGCCGAGCCCGACGATCGTGACCGCGCGCATCCAGGGGAAGCCGCGCGGCGTACCCGCTCCGCCATCGTCGCGCTGGATGTGGAGGCGGCTGAGGTCCGCAGGTGCGGGCGGCGCCTCGTCAGAGGCCTGCTCGGGGGTCTGCTCGGGAGGTTGCATGGTGTGCACTAGGGAAGAGGACAAGGCTAACGGCGAGGCAGGCGCGGACGGAAGCGAGGCGATGGAACCTGGCCCCCCGGCCGGCTGCGGACGGCTAGGAGCCTGTCTCCGAATGTCCGTCGCGAGCGTTTCGAGACCGAAGCGAGAGCCGACGGACGTTCGATTTCGTACCGCAGGCGGGCTTCCTGCCCGTTGAGGATGCGAAATCGGATGGGCGTGGCTCGTAGCTCGAGGA
>JAJDEN010000047.1 GCA_029259775.1 Planctomycetota bacterium
GCGCACAACCGACGGCACGGCAGGGCCGATTCTCTAGCCCGAGCGCCGGTCGCGCCCGGATGCATCGCCCGGTGCCATCACTCCCTTGGCATACAGCTCTACAGAACGCAGGTCCTCTGCTCGAGCGCCTCGAGGAACACGGTCTCGTTCTCGGAGTAGTCCACGGGCACCTCGATCAGGTGGACTCCCCCGTCGACGAATGCCCGGGCCATCTCCTCTGCCAGCTGGCCCGTGCGTTCGATCCGTACCCCATGCGCGCCGTAGCTCCTGGCGTACTCGACGAAATCCGGATTTCCGAAATCCAACCCGAACATCGGAAAGCCCGCGCTCGCTTGCTTCCACTTGATCATCCCGTAGCCGTTGTCACGCAGCACGATCACCACGAGATCGAGCTGTAGCCGCCCCGCCGTCTCCATCTCTTGGGAGTTCATCTTGAACCCACCGTCGCCACAGATGGCGACCACCTTCCGGTTTCGATGGACGAGCTTTGCGGCGATCGCCGCAGGAAGACCCGCCCCCATGGTGGCCAGTGCGTTGTCCAGCAGGACGGTGTTCGGCTCGTGAGCCTGGTAGTTCCGGGCAAACCAGATCTTGTACATGCCGTTGTCGAGAGACAGGATCCCGTCGCTGGGCACAGCGCGTCGCAGGTCGGCCACGATGCGCTGGGGCACGTTCGGGAAGCCCTCGGCATCCGCCTTCTCCGCGAAGACGTGAGCTGTGATCTCCGTGCGAACCCGCTCGAAGCCGCCGAAGTCCCAATGCGTGGATGGTTCGACCGCGTCCGCGAGCATGCGCATGCTGGTTGCGGTGCAGCCGATGACCTCATGCTGGGGGAAGTACACGTCGTCCATCTCGGCAGGGAAGTAGGACACGTGGACTACCGTCTGACCGCCCTGGCTCATGAGGAAGGGAGGCTTCTCGCTGACGTCATGCCCGACATTGATGATCAGGTCGGCCTGATCGATGGCGCAGTGTACGAAGTCATGCTCCGAGAGCGCGGCCGTGCCCAAGCACTGCTCGTGTCGTTCGTCGACGGCGCCCTTGCCCATCTGTGTCGAGAAGAAGTAGATGCCTGTCCGGTCGACGAAATCCCGCAGGGCCGGCGCGCTGTTGTTGCGGTTGCAGGCCGATGCGATGAGCAGGAGCGGTCGCTTGGCAGTCCGGATCATTGTCGCGGCCTTCTGAATGGCAGGCTGGCTCGCCGCGGGCGGAACCACGGAGGTGACCACGAAGGGATCCCGCTGGATCATCTCGGCCGCGACATCCTCGGGGAGCTCGAGATGGACAGGGCCGGGCTTTTCGGCGCGCGCGATTCGAAAACACTCGCGCACCAGGCTGGGCACGTTGTTGCCGTCCACGATCTGTCGCGTGAACTGGGTGACAGGCTCCATGATGTGGACGATGTCGATGATCTGGAACCGCCCCTGCTTACTGGCCCGGATGGGTTTCTGGCCGGTCAGGAACAGCACGGGCATCCCGCCGAGCAGAGCGAAGGCCGCGCTGGTCACGAAGTTCGTCGCGCCCGGTCCCAGCGTCGAGAGGCACACGCCGACGCGACCGGTGAGCCGCCCGTAGGCGGCGGCCATGAAGCCCGCGGCCTGCTCGTGGCGGGTCAGCACCAACTTGATCGTTGAGTTGCGGAGAGACTCGACGAAATCCAGGTTCTCTTCCCCGGGAATCCCGAAGATGTACTCGACGCCCTCGTTCTCAAGGCAGGCGACCAGCAGGTCAGAGGTCTTCATGCGACTCCTTGAGGCCCGAAGCGCGTCCGGGGAATTCCGGATCCGGTCGAGCGGTTGGTGGCGGGGGGAGCGCTCACAGCGTGTCACCCACAAATGGGATCTGTTTGCGGCGCGAAATGAGCACGTAGACGGAGCACACGAGGACCACGACCAACATGGCGACCAGCCGGCCGCCGTCATCGTTGACCACCAGACCCAGTTGCGTGACGTGGGCGATGATGGCGCCACACATCACCGCGACGGCAATGACCGAGCCCAGTGCGGCGAATGGCGATAGAAGCAAGAGCGCTGCCACGAGTTCTGTGATGGCGATCCCATAGCGGCCGACGGGTTCCATCCCAAGACGTTCGAAGAGATCGACGCTGCCTGGATCGCCAACGAACTTCATCGTGGCGGCAGTCAAGAGGAGAAGCGCGGCAACGCCTTGGGCCAAGTAGGTGAGCTTCGGATGTGTCATGACGGCTCCCTGACGGGCCAGGACACAGGTCCTTGGGAAGGGGCGTACACATTCTCTTCACTCAGCAGTCGGGCTGAGGAACTCCCCATGGCAGCCAACAACTCCACGTGGTCGTGATGCAGGGCCTCGATGTAGTTGGCGACTCGTTGGGCCTTCGTGGCGATGTCGAGGCCCCGCTGAAGCTCCGGCTGATGCGTGGTGATGCCGACGGGGCAGGTGTTTTGATTGCACTGCAAGGCCTGGATGCACCCCAAGGCGAGCAGGAACCCGCGGGCCGAGTATGCCACATCGGCCCCGAGGGACATCGCCTGCAACTGCTTTCCAGCGCTGATCAGTTTTCCAGAGGCGAAGATCGCAAGCCTGTCACGGATCCCTTCGTCGAGCAGGATCCGGTGAACGAGGGGTAGGGCTTCGAAGAGCGGCAACCCGATCTCATCCAAGAAGCTCACCGGGGCGGCACCCGTGCCCCCTTCACCCCCGTCGACGGTAATGAAGTCGGGCACCGTGCCTTGCCGCTTCATCTCCTGCACCAACGCGCGGAACTCGTCGGGGCGGCCGAGGCAGAACTTGATGCCAGTGGGCAAGCCGCTGACCCGCTGAACGCAGCCGATGAACGCCACGGTAGACTCAGCGTCGACGCATTCGACATGGTGCGCGGGCGAGACGACGTCCTGGCCCATCGTAACGCCGCGTAGTTCGGCGATCTCCGGGGTGATCTTCTCCTTGGGCAGGAGACCACCCTTTCCAGGTTTGGCGCCCTGGGACAGCTTGATCTCGACCATCTTGATCGCGTCCAGCGCTGCGAGGGCGGCGAGCTTGTCCTCGTCCAGACGTCCGTCCGCGGTGCGCACACCGAACTTGGCCGTACCCATTTGGAAGATCAGGTCGCAGCCTTCCATGAGGTGGTACTTGGGATGGCCGCCTTCCCCGGTGTTCATTGTCGCTCCGGCCTGCTTGGCGCCGCGGGCCAACGCACGGACCGCGTTCTGCCCCAGCGCACCGTAGCTCATCGCGCTGATCATGATCGGGTGCCGGATGTGGTACGTGGTGTCGAGCTGGCGCGAGGCGCCGATCGCGACGTCGAAGGGCTCTAGCTCGTCCTCGTCAACCGGGTAGAACGAGTGCCGGAGCTTGAGCTCGGTCCGGTCGTAGCTCAGGAGCGATCCAAACGCCGCCGTGGCGTCAAGGCCCTTCGCCTTGCGGTACACCTCGGCGCGCTTCACGCGACTGAAGGGCCTCTCCTCTGTGTCCGAGGCGAAGAGATATTGCCGAAGTTCGGGACCGATGCTCTCGACGATGTATCGGAGTTGTGCCAGCCAGCCGAAGTTCGCCAGCAGTGCGTGCGACGTCTGCACGTGGCGCCAGTACACGTTCAGGAGCACCAGTAGGAAGAAGGCGACGGTCAAGAAGTGGAAGTAGAACGAGGCGAAGTGGCCCGCCGCGCCCGCAAGGAGGAAGAGCACCACGATGCCGACGTTGGCCGTGCGTGACATCTTCTCCAGATCGATGGCGAACGTGCTCTTCATGAAGTGTGCGCTCGATTCCTCGCGTGGCGTTTGTACGTCGGAGCCGAGGTGACTTGACGAAGGGCGTCCGGCTGCGGCGCGCGGGCATCGACAGGCCCCTCGTTCGCCACGGCGCGGGCACCAGGGCGCGTCTCGGAGTGCCCCGGTCGCGGCTCGCGCGAAAGATTGACGTGCGCTTCCGCCGAGGCCCGGGGTGCGCGCTTGCCGCGTAGCGCTTCTAAGAAGATCGTGCTGAGAATCTTGGTCCCTGCGCCGATGACGCCGCGCACGGTTCCACTGATCTTGGATCGACCCACCCGCCGGCGGTAGCTGACCGGAACCTCAACGGATCGCAGACCGAGGCGGGCCGCGCGCACCTGCATCTGGACCGTCCACCCGTAGTCGCGGTCGCTCATGTCGAGGCGTGTCAATGCCCGGCGTCGGATCGCTCGGAACGGGCCGAGATCCGTGTAGGTGACGCCGAAGAAGAGCCGGATGAGGGCGCAGGCCAACGCGTTGCCGAAGCGTTGAGGCATCGTGAGGGACCCGGGCGCCGCCAACCCTCGCACGCGGGAGCCCACGACGAGATCGGCGCGGTCGCGCCATAGGGGTTCGAGCAGGGAGAGCATTTCTTCCGGCCGGTCGCTGTAGTCGGCATCCAGGAAGACGACGACGTCCACGTCGCCGAGGGCCGCGATCCCTGCCAAGCAGGCTGCCCCGTAGCCGCGACGAGGTTCGCTGACCACCCGCGCGCCATGCCGCCGAGCGACATCGGCTGTTCCGTCCGTGGAGCCGTTGTCCACGACGACGACCTCCTCCGCCACGTCGGGGATGTCCGCGAGTACGCGCCCGATGGAGGCCTCCTCGTCGAGGGCGGGAATGACGACGCCGATGCGAAGATGCTCGTACATGCCTACCTCGCCTCCACAGTTCGTAGTCTCGGTACCTGCCAGTACTCGCGCGCGAGAAGCACCCATGTCGGCACGAACTGGAGCCACACCACGCCGTAGTCGAACCAGTCGGCGCGGCCCCATTCCACGAACCGGAACCGCAAGTAGTACAGAGGCAGCGTGACGGTCAGCAGGAGCAGGGGTACGCTCGGGCGCAGCGCCAACGCGGGCAGACACCAGAGGAAGTACCAGGGGAACTGCGTCGGGCTGAGCAGGAAGAGCGCCGCAACCATCACGAGGGCACGCTGCGCGAAGTCGTGCCCGTCGGCGACCGGGCGCCGCATCTGCCACGCCAAGAGGACGAGCAGCAGGAGGCCCACGGCCGCACGGGCCGCAATCGGAGCCTGCGCGGGAAGCACGAACCGCATGAGTGCTTGGAGTACGACGAAGGCCGAGTCGTTCATCTCCCAAGCGCGGGCGTAGGCGCCCAGTCCACTCGCGTCGCCTGTGGGGCCGAGCGCGGCACGCAGGAGCGGCCAGACGAGGAACGTAGCGAGGACGCCGGCGGTAACGCAGCCGAGGACGACGTGGCGACGGCGCAAGCCGCGCCCTCGCAGGAGCAGCGGCAGCCAGATGACCGGCCACAGCTTGGCTCCGATGGCAAGCCCCAACGCACCACAGGCGAGCACGATACGTCGCCGGGTTGCCCAAACCAGTGCCGCCGTCGCGAACACGAGCAAGACCATCTCCATGTGGAGCGAGTTGTAGACTTCCTTCAGGAGCAGGGGATTCAGCCAGTAGATCCCGAGGCGCCACGCTCGGTCCGCCGTTCGTCCGATGCCTAGGATCAGCAGGAGGCAAGCGGCAAGATCCAGGCCCAGCCAAACGACACGGAGGCCCACGGGTTTCCACGGTGCAAGTCGATGGGCGATGGCGAACGCGCCCTGGGCTACCGGGGGGTAGATCGTCGCGAGGTGCGGATGGTTCACATGCTCAAGCACGGCGCGTCCTTCCACGACGAGGGGAGCCCATGCGGGTCCTGCGGACGCGGCGTGCGTCAGCAGATCGGCCGGCGCATGCGCGTACGGGTCGAGCCCATGGGCCGTGACCGCTCCGTCCCAGAGGTAGCGCTGGTAGTCGTTCTCGAGGATGGGCGTCGAGAAGAAGAGCGCCAGCCGGAGCACCAAGCCGACGCCGAGCACGAGCCACAGAAGGCGAGTGTCCGAGCGGCGTCGCAGGACGACGAGAGCCCAGAGCCAGATGACGCCGCCCGCCACCTGCAGCAGGACGAAGGCTGCGATCGGCTCATCGGCGGGCAAGTTCGGAGCGCCGAACCGCCGTGAGAGCAGGGCCGTTCCTACGCCCCATGCGACGAGCGCCGCGAGCGGCGCGAGCAGGGCCCGCAGGCTATCGGTTGTCGGTTGACGTTCGTTCATCACGATCCTGGGCGGCCGGCATGCAGCCGGCCGCCCGAGGGTTCCTGGGAGGTGCGATCAACGGCCGCCGGAGCCGCGACGGCCGGAACCGGCCGGCGGGCGCGGCGCCGGCTTCTTCGCCAGCTTGTAGCGGGCCTTTACCCAGCCCTGGACGCCCCCTGGGAGGCGGATCACGTTCTGGTATCCATCCCTGGCGAGACGCTCGGCGAGTTTCTTCCCGAGTGCGTCCCGAGGACCGCTGTCGTAGGTCACGACAAGCGAGGTCTTGCTAGCGATGAGGCTCGCGACGGTGGACGCGGGAGCGTTGGGTACAAGGGGCTTCGCGTTCGGAATGAATTGGGTCATCGGACCCCGAGCGTCCAACACGACCATCGGGGCGCGCGCGCGCATGAGGGCGGCGAGACCGTCGGCATTGATCTCGGCCTTGACCGGGGGCAGGGCGGGTTTCGCGTCTTCGGCCCAGAGGCGAGGAGCGAGTACGGCGATCGCTGCGAGCGCAAACGCAAGGGAAACGGGTCCTACGGAGGTGAGAGAACGCATGCATGTCTCCAAGGGAGGGTTGGAAGGTTGGGAGGTCGAGCTGCCGCGGAGGAAGGAACCTCCGCGTCGATTCACCTGCGACGGGCGAGGACCCAGCGCAGGATGGCTTGCTTGCGCGGCGTGAGCCGCGTGCGGTTCCACGCGTCGCCCGCGCGCTTGAGGATGTCGGCCTGCGTCGGGTAGGGATGGATCGTGTTCGCGAGGGTGCCGAGGCCGAGGCGACCGACGATAGCCAGCGTGACTTCCGAGATCGTCTCTCCGGCATGGCGTGAGACGAGGGTGGCGCCGAGGATGCGATCCGTACCCTTGCGCACGTGAACCAGGAGGAAACCGTCGGTCTCGCCGTCGAGCAGGGCACGGTCTACATCTGCGAGCTTCACCGTGAGGGTGTCGAGGGCGAGGCCGGCAGCCTGCGCGTCGTGGGGCGTCATGCCTACATGCGCCACTTCCGGATCGGTGAAGGTGCACCACGGAATGGTGAGGTCGCTCATCTTCGCGCGTCCAAGGAAGAGCGCGTTGCGCAGCACGATGCGCGACATCGCGTCGGCGGTGTGCGTGAACTTGAACCGAGAGCAGATGTCGCCCGCGGCGAAGATGCGCTTGTTGGACGTCCGCAGCCCGTCGTCCACCTGCACACCGGCCCGCGCGTCGTAGGTGACGCCCGCGGCGTCCAATCCCAGCCCATCGACGTTGGGGGCGCGGCCCGCGCCGACGAGGATTGCGTCGGCCACGACCTCTTGGGTCGCACCGGCGATGTCCACGAACAGCGTCTTACCGGCGTCGCCAGGCTCTACCTTGACGATCCGACTGCCAAGCAACGTCCGGACGCCGTCACGGCCGAACGCGTCCGTCACGATGCGAGATGCGGCCTCGTCCTCGCGGTGCAGGATGCGGTCCGCCGAATCGATGAGCGTGACTTCCGACCCGAAGCGGGCGAAGCTCTGTGCCAGTTCGCATCCAATCGGACCCGCTCCGATCACCGCGAGGCGCTTCGGAAGCTCCGTGAGCGAGAACACCGTCTCGTTGGTGAGGAAGCCCGCTTCCGCCAGCCCGGGGATTGGGGGAACGGCTGCGCGAGCCCCCGTGGCGATGACCGCCCGGGCGAACTGCAGCGTCGTTCCTGCGACCTCGAGTCGGTCTTTTGCCACGAAGCGGCCACTCCCCAGGAACACGTCAATGCCCAGGTCCCGGAAGCGCTGTGCCGAATCGTGTGGGCTGATGTCGGCGCGCAGGCGCCGCATGCGCTCCATGACGGCCGGGAAGTCGACGCGGATCTCGCCCGGCACGACGACGCCGAAGCGCCCGGCGTCACGCGCATCCGCCGCGGCGCGCGCCGAACGGATCAGGGCCTTGGAGGGTACACAACCGACGTTGAGGCAGTCCCCGCCCAGGAGCGCTCGCTCCACGAGGGCGACCTTGGCGCCGAGTCCCGCCGCTCCCGCGGCCGCAATGAGTCCGGCTGTCCCCGCGCCCACGACGACGAGGTTGTAGCGCCCATTGGGCGTGGGATTGACCCACGTTGGGGGGTGGACGTTCTGCTCCAGCCTCAAGTTGTGATCGTCACGCGGGAGCAGCGCTGGTAGCGACTCACCAACCGCGCTGGCGGGATCATCCCCGCGTCCGTGCGTCAGCGAGTTCATCGGCTGTTCTCCTGGCTGTTGAGGGCCCAGTCGTACTCAAGGAACGATTCCTCGGGCCGCGTGCCGCCTTCGATGGCCGCACGCAGATCCGCGGAGTACTCCGCGGCGAAGTCGAGTACCGATCCGGCTACCTGCTCGAAATCGCCGCCGTACCAGTCGTAGAGTTTCGTGAGCTGCACGTGGCCTGCACCGGCCTCGTACTGGAACCAACGAGCATGGGTGTGTACGTAGACCGATTGAGATTGCAGCTGTGCATCAAGGCGATCGGCCGCGTAGGCCTCGTTTCGAAGCGGCGGACACCCGACGGCGGCACAGACGAGGGCAAAGTGGATCCGGGGTTCCTTGAAGTTCGGCCGGACCTGCTCGTGTTCGATTTGGTTCAAGCTGTAGGTCTTGCCCCCGAGAACCCAGCGGACGTCGTCCCAGCGCCGGTCAGCGGGGATGTCTTGGATCGATGCCAGGGGCCGGTTGTCCAAGATGAGCCGCAGCGTGAAGGCGTTGTACGAATTGAGAAGCAGCGCGAGGCGTTCGTCACGCCCGAGGTCATCGAGCGCCGCCGCGGCGACCCCGCTCAGGTACTCGTCCAGCAGCTTGCTCTCCTTCGCCAAGCCGTCGTAGTCGACGAATCCGGCGCTGTCCACGTGCCGACCCAACAGGCCGTCGAACGCACTGTGGTCGAAGCGCGCCGTCCCGGTCGCGTCGGCGAAACGCTCTTGCAGCTTGGCCGGCGGAGGACCGAAAAGATAGGCGAGTCGCGGGCCGAGGGATGAGGCATAGAGCGCCGATCCGAGGAGCAGAAGCGCGAGCAGGGCGGGCACCACGGTCGCCAGCGTCTTGCGCCTGGGTGCAGCCGGGATCGCCGCGGGCTCCGGGGCGGCGGGCGCCGCTGCTACATCCGCCTCGCCGTCGCGCATCGCCCGACGCGCGAGACGCGTGACGTAGATGGTCACCGCGGCCGTGGCCACGAGCCCGGCTGCGAGCAGCGCCCATTCGCCGGGTGAGCGACCGCTGTCGCCGCCCGCTGCCTCGAGACCCGCGCGGCCTGCGTGGCCGAGATACACGTAGAGGAAGGTGCCGGGCAGCATGGCCAGCCAGCTCGCCAGTACGTAGGGCACGAAGCGGATGGCAGTCAGGCCGTAGAGGTAGTTGCCAATGCTGAACGGGACCGCCGGGGATAGACGCAGCAGCGCCACGACACGCCATCCGCCTTGCCCGATGGCGCGGTCAATCGCCGCGAAGCGCGGTGATTCTCCCGCGCGACGCACGACGGCGTCGCGAGCGAGGTGACGCGCGATCAGGAACGCGAGCGCGGCCGCCAGAGTGGATGCCACCGAGACGATCAGTGTGCCTTGTACGAGCCCGAAGACCGCTCCGGCTGCCAGCGTCAGGGCAGCACCGGGGACGAAGAGCAACGCTGCCAGGAGGTAGGCGAGTCCGAAGACGACGATGCCCCACGACCCCATGTGGTCGATCCGCGCCGAGAGTGCCTCGATCAGCCGGCCGATGGGAAGGAGACGGACGAGCCAAGTCAAGCTCCCGACGATCGTGCCGTAGGACAGCAGCCGCATCCAACGCGCCGCGGCACCGCCGGTGGGGTGGACGTCCGGGCTTGTCTGGAGGGAACTCGACATGGCTGGCCTCTTGACCGCGGGGAAGTCCGCTGCGGGGACGGGACGATGCCCGCCATGAGTGAGTCGCTTAGGCAAGGGAACCCTTGCATGAAGATCCGGACCCGGCGGTGCACCCGAAGCAGTGCGGGCCGGTACCGATGCGCCGAACGAGGAAGGTCGCCGGATCGAAGTCGCGGATGTGACCCGCCGACGCCTGGGCCTTCAGGTTCAGGGCAAAGTTGAAGTCGCAGTCGTACAGTGAGCCGTCCCACCCCACGTGCGCCTGGTGGCGGCACATCAGTCCTTCCAGGGTCGTCGCATTGAAGGCGTCCCTGAGGAGGTGGTCGTAGGTCTCGAAGCGCCCGGCCTTCTCCAAGTCCCGACGGAAGCGTCCGATGGGCATGTTGGCGATCGCGTACAGGCGATGAAAGCGGATGCCGAAGCGTTCTGCCAACTCGCGCCGATAGGCCACCTCGAGGTCGCGCTGGTCGGGCGGGAGGTGGGCGCCGCCCGGGTTGTAGATCAGGTCCAGTTGGAGGCGCTCGTCCGTTCCGTAGCCCAGGGCGTTCAGGCCCTGCAGCACCGCGATGCTCTCGTGGTAGACATGCAGGCCCCGCTGCTTCTCGACGTTCTCCTCGAGATAGCACGGCAGCGAAGCCACGACGTGCAGGCCCAACTCCGCGAAGACTTCAGGTACGTCCTCCATGCCGGGCAGGGTGAGGACGGTCAGATTCGAGCGCACGATCACGTGCAGCCCCTGCGTGGTGGCGGCTCTCACGAACCAGCGGAAGTGGGGGTGCAGTTCCGGGGCACCGCCCGTGACATCGAGGGTTCCCGCGCCGGACCGCTGCGCAGCCTCCAGCACAAGCGCCATCGTTTCCCTGCTCATCTCCTCGCGTCGAGCCGGAGAGGACTCGACGTGGCAGTGGTGGCACGCGAGGTTGCAGCGCAGTCCGATGTTCACCTGGAAGGTGTCCAGGGTCAGCCCGCCGAGGCTGGCCCCCGTCTCCGCGCGGACGCGATCGTCGAACGTGTCCGTGCCTGTGGCAACGGGACGCTGTCGTCGTAGCTCGAATACTTCCGGTGTCATCGTCATGCTCCCGTTTCGAGAAAACGGACGACGGCGTAGGTGCCGGCGCCGAGCGCGGCTGCGAAGGGCAGCGTGGTGACCCACGTCGTGAGGATGCGCACGATCGTTCCGCGCTCTGCCTGCCGCTTCACGGCACCGATCCCGAAGATCGAGGAACACGAAACGTGCGTGGTGGAAACCGGGAGGCCGAGCCTCGACGCCCACAGCACGAGTCCCGCTGTGACGAGGTTGGCCGTGAGTCCGGATTGCGTTCCGAGCGGGGTGATGCGGCGGCTCATGGTCTGCGCCACGCGCCGGCCCCCTACGAAGCCGCCCGCCACGACGATCACGGTCACCAGGGCCAATGTGCCCGCGCTCCCCAGGCTCCCGATCGCGCCTGTGGTCAATAGGACAGCCGCGATCTTGGGCGTGTCGTTGAGCGAGCGGGCGAAGCAGACGGCTCCGCCGCTCAGTCCATGGGCGACGCTCGCCATGGCACGGCCGTCCAGCCGTCGGTACCCGTGCTCGGCGTGCACCGCACACTCCGCTGCATTGCCGACGCGCAACGAGAGCGTGGCCGGGACCGAGGCTTGAACGAATGCCAGGGCACCACCGCCCCCCGAGACTGCCTGCGGCGCGGCCACGCCTACGCACAGGCACGTCGAGCTCTTGGCAGGCATGCGCCGGCGTACCAGGCGTACGGCCGCGAAGAGCCCGGCCGCCAAGCCCATGGCGAGAAGGGGGCTCAGCAGCATGGGGCCCAGGAACAGGGCGCCGATCCGATCGAAACGAATCCGGGCGGGGTCCACCACCAGGACAACGCCCATGAGCGATCCCATCAAGGCGTGGGTCGTGGAGGTGGGCATGCCGACGATGCTCGCAAGAAGCACGGTGCCGCCGGCCGCCGCCAGCATGGCGGCGAGCATCGCCGGGTCCAGCGCGCCTCCATGCAGAATCGCCGCTCCGCTGAACGTCTTCACCAACTGCCCCGCGAGGAGGACCGAGACCAAGCCGCCCGCGAGGGTCGCGATGCCTGCCCAGGAGAGGGCCGCTCGGTAGCTGAGCGCACCGCTCCCATGCAACGTGGCGACACCCTTGAAGTTGTCGTTGGCGCCGTTGCTCCAAGCGAGCAGCAGCGTCCCGCCGATGAGCAGGCCTACGGTCACGGTAAGAACTCCCCGGGGGCGTGGCGCATGGCGATCAGCAGCATTCGTTGGCGTCCGTCGAGCAAGACGGACCATCCGACGTACGCGTTGCGTGGTAGTCGGCGCCCTTGGTCTCTTGGGGTGAACGAATCGGCGAGGCGCGACGCGCGTACGGCAGCGCTTCTTGGTGCGGCACCTCCTCGCGCGGCGGCACACGGAACGTGTCCTTGCCGAACGGCCCGCGCGGGTTCGTCAGGAGCCGGAATGTCTTGCTGCAAACTGCGGTGCGCTGCCCGCGCACGAAGGCATGGCCTTCGTCGTCCGACACCTGGCTCCAGGGGCCGCGATAGATCAGCGCCTGGTTGCGCTCCAAACACGGTTCCGCGCTGCCCTTAAACGCCCGCACGGTGACGGAGCGGTACTCGATCCCATCGATGATTTGCCAGGGCTCTTCCGCGCGCGCGACGAGTTCGATGCCGTGGAAACCGGCCTCGGCGAACGCTTCGAGGAACGCGTCTTCGCGATACACGCCGGAGATGCACCCGGACCAGAGGGTCGGGTCGGCGAGGATCGCCGGGGTCGGATCCTCGTCACACACGATGTCCGAGATCACGGCGCGCCCGCCCTCTCCAAGGACGCGGTACATTTCGCGAAACAGCTGCGCCTTCTCTTCCGGCCGCACGAGGTTGAGCACGCGGTTCGAGACGATGACGTCCACGGATCCGTCGGCGACCACCGGTTGCGAGCGGCGCAGTGCAGCGCAGTGGGTTTCGTAGGCCGACACGTCCTCGCTCGGACGAAGCGGATGCTCCGCAAGCCACGCGTCGGCTACGTCGAGGTCCAAGGCCATGTCCTCAATGCGGGCTTTGTGGAACGAGACGTTGGCGTACCCGAGCCGTTCCGCCATGCCGTCTTGGTGACGGCGGGCCAGCGCGAGCATCTCGTCGTTCACGTCGAGCCCGTAGACGCGCCCCTCCGCGTCGACCTTCTGCGCCATGACATAGCAGGCCTTGCCCGACCCGGAACAGAGGTCGAGGACCGTTTCGCCCGCCTCGACCCAGGCGGAGGGGTCCCCACAGCCATAGTCGGTCTCAACGATCTCGCGCGGCAGGAGGGCGAGAAGATCGGGGTCATGGGGCGTAGTGGGGCAGCAGAGCTCAGCCTCCACAGCCTGCGCCGCGGCCGCGTAGCGGCGGCGGACCTCGCTCTCGAGATGCTCAGTTTGCGACGTCTCGGTGGCGCTTCGGGGCATGGTTCAGCCTCCAGACAAGTGGCGATGGTTCGTCCCAGGACGCATGCAGGCACTTGCTCTGCGACTTCACTTCGGCGGACCCGCTTGGAGGCAGGGAGCTGCTCGTACCCGGCAAACCGCGGCACCCGCCGAATCGGACGGGGGTTCGCATGCTTGGTCGCACGAAGGCCGCGGACCTTACGAGCCTTCCCACAGATTGGACGGGCCGACGGATCTCGCTCGCGGCGTCGCCGTCGCGCGGGGCTTCCTGCCCCATCAGCCCGCCTACGAGCCAGCTACTCCGCGAGCCGATGCTCTCGGCCATGCCTTCAGCCGCTCGGAACGCAGTTCGTAGGCGGCCTGCTATCGGCGCTTCGTGTCGTTGAGCTGCCACGAGTAGGGCTCCGACTGCAGGCGGGCGCCGGCGATCCAGGCGGTGTCACCCCCCGCGGACGTCGGATCGGCGAAGCGCGCCACGTACCCCGGTACGCCGCCCGCATCCCGGACGAAGTCGCTCTTGAACCAGTCGAAGATCTTTGAGAGACGCAGCGTGTTCGTCCGGCGGTTCAGTCGGTTGCGCCGCGGGTCGTTTACGAAGCGGCGCATGACCGAGTCCAATTGGTCCTCGAGCCGATCGGCAACGAAGGCTTCGTCCAGCAGCGGCGGACAACTCCGGGATGCGCAATTGATGGCCGCATGCACACGCGCGTCGGTGAACTGCTTGCGCAGGATCCCGTGCTCGATGTCGTTAAGCGAGAGCAACGTGGCTCGTCCGGACGGGTGGAGGGCGTGCAAGGGAACGAACGGCTTGTCAAAGACGCTTCCAAACGGCTTGTCGCCCAGGTCCTTGATGCTCGCGACGGGGTAGTTCTCGACGATCAGCCGCACGGTGTAGGCGTTGTAGGCGTTGATCCAGAACGCGAACTTCTGCTCCCGGGTCCAGGTGCCGAGTTCGGCCGTAGTGACGCCCTGAAGGCCGACCAGATACCGGTCGAACGCCTGGCGTTCCTTCGCGATGCGGGCGTAGTCCGTGCCCTCCGGGGTGACGCTCTGCGAGAGCAGGGCCGTCCACAGTGCGTGCGTATGATCAAAGGGCGCAAGCCCCTGGCTGTTCGGCTTTCCCACGTCGAGGGAGAAGTCGCCCCCGGAGGCGCATGAGGAAGCGAAGGCACCGACGGAGATCAGCGCGAGTGCGATACGAAGGCGCATGGAGGACTCCCACGAAGTGCGGTCCCGGGCGGACCATTGTGTGGTTGAGGCTCCTGGGCGCCGCGCGCTTGCACTCTTCTCGGAGAAAAGTTGACGACGCCTCCTCCTGTGCGCCAGGTCGCACCGAAGCGGCGGAGCGCACGGCCATTTCCCGGGTGAACTGCTTGCGCTGCCCTTGCTCCTCTTGGTCGGTGTAGGGTGTGCGACCGATGTCCTGGGCGGCTCCCCTTCTCGTATTGCCTGGCGTCGCGCTGTTGGTCCTTTCGACAAGCGCTCGCTACATGCGCGCCCATGACGAACTGCACGCCCTCGCCGAGCGCGCCGGCTCGGTTTCGCAGGTCATCCTCGTCCGGCTCTTGCAGAGGGGCAGGCTCTTCCGCAACGCGCTCGTCGCGCTCTACGTCGCCGCGGTCCTGCTGGCCCTTGCGGGCTTGGCCGGAGGCGCTGGGCTTTCGTCAATCGCCGCGGGTCTCTCCGGTGGCGGGATCCTTGCGCTCGTTGTCGGTTGTGTCCTGCTCGTGCGCGAAGCGGTCCTGTCATTCCATGTCTTGGAAGCTGAGGGTCGCGCGCTGAGCGCCCGCTCGGTCGCGGAATCCGAGGATCCGGGCGCATGAACTGCGGAGCCCGGACAGCCAGTGTCGCGGGATCGGATGTTGCCGTTCCCTGCGTTAGCGTGGCCGCGATGCGCGAGGTCGATCGCGTTGCGGTCGAGGAGCTTGGCCTCGACCTTCCACGCATGATGGAGAATGCTGGGCGTGCGCTTGCGGCCCTGGCGCGCCGTCGTTTTCTGGGCGGTGACGTGCGCGGGAAGCGCGTCCTGGTGCTGGCGGGGAGCGGGGGCAACGGGGGCGGTGCGATCACCGCGGGCCGGCGCCTGCTCGCATGGGGGGCCAGCGTGGATCTCCAGCTCGCCACCTCACCCGAGCGGATGACGCGGGTGAGCAGGGCGCAACTCGAGCTCTTTCTAGGGTTCGGGGGCATCCTCGCGCAGGGCAGCTGCGGCAAGCCCGACTTGGTGATCGACGGCATCCTCGGCTACAGCCAAGATGGTCCCCCGCGGGGCGAGGCCGCCCGGTTCGCGGAACGGGCCGCCGCGCACGCCGCGCCCATCCTCGCGCTTGACCTGCCGACCGGGCTGGACGCGACCACCGGCGAGGCCTTCGAGCCCGGTGTCCGTCCGGTGGCGTCCCTCGCGCTGGGACTGCCAAAGTGCGGGCTGCTCCGGGCTCCACCGGATCGAGTCGGTGAGCTTTGGCTCGCCGATTTGTCCATTCCGCCGGGCGTCTATGCGCGCTGGGGCTTGGCCCCCCGACACGTCTTCGCGCAGGCAGATCTGGTACGGCTCAACGTCGCAGAGCTCGCTTGATCGCCTCACGCTTGCTTGGCGACAAGCGCTGCGGATCTTCTTCCGTCGAGTCGGCGGCCTCCGAACCCTTGCGCGGTCCGCGCAGAAGGCGTTCGAGGCCGCGGATCTGCTTGCTGAAGCGCCAACACGCGCTGCACATCATGAGATGCAAGCGCAGGCCGATTCGAGTGCGCAGCGGCAGCGGATGGTCCAAGCTCTCGGAAACGCGGCGCGTGGCATCAGCGCAGCTCAACATAGCGGTTCGTCCTTTGTTCGACGGTCAAACCAGGTCCGTTCGAGGCAGGTTCGCAGCTTGCTCCGCGCACGGTGCAGCAGCACCCATAGGTTCGTCGACTGAACCTCCAAGACCTTGCACACCTCTTCGGAAGAAAGCTCGCAGAGGACACGCAGTGTGAAGGCCTCGCCTGCACGTCCCGCGATTCCCTGGGCACAGGTCTGGAGCGCCCGCTGAAACTCCTTGCGCTCCAACTCGGCCGCCGGCGCCTCCGGCGCCCAGCGGCCCGGGCGCTCGATCCACCGGCCGTGCGCATTGAAGGCCGCTTCGACTTCGGCTCCCAGGGTCTCTGGATTCTCAGCGATCTGCTGGCGGCCCGCCCGACGCACGTGGTCGACCAACTTGTGACGAAGGACCGAAATCAGCCACGTCCGTGGCGTGGAATCTCCGCGGAAGCGCTCCCGCGCCTCGAGGGCGGCCACAAAGGTTTCCTGCACGAGGTCTTCCGCCGTGCTTCGGTCGCTGAGCTGCGATAGCGCGTACCGGAAGAGTGCATCACCGTGCTCGTCGACCCACAGGCACGGATCGCCTGCCAAGCCTGCACCCGCGCCCGTCGGCGGGGTGCCCCCGACATCAGCTTCCATGGGTGAATCCGGGCACATCAAAGAGAGTCTCGCCTTGAGGACGGCCTGCTTCCAGCTTCAATCCACGTTTCATAGGGCCACGGTTGCAAAGCCCTCGCCACGGGCGACGCGCACGAGGTGGTTCAGGGGGACGGATTCCCAGCCCCCGTCCGACGTGAGCGGCTCGGACGCGACGATGACCGCATCCCGGTCCGCGGCATCTCCCTCCATCACGCAAGCGCCGTCGAGGCACGCGAATCGTTGCCCCGCGTGGACGTAGAGGGAGTTTGAGGCCGGCGCCCCTGCGGAAGCGTAGCGCGACACCACAGCTCGGTCTCCATCGCAGAGCGCGAGGTTGAGGAGCGACGGCTCGTCGACGCCGGCATCGATGCGAAGCGCTTCGATGCGTTTGATCCCCGCACGCAAGGCGGCCTCGAGGCGGTCGAGCGGGTCCGCCGCCGCGTCGCCCTCGGCCCAGGCTTCCCGGATGAGGGCAAACACGTGCTCGGAGTCGGTGGAGCCATCGATCCCGAGGTAGTAGGACTCCGTCAGCTCCGATACGAGCCGGTGCCGGATCTGCTGGAATCCGCCCACGGTTCCGTTGTGCATGAACGTGAGTTCCTGCCATGCGAACGGGTGGCAGTTGAGTTGCGCGACCGGAAGTCCAGGCGTCGCCGCGCGCACATGGGCCATGAGGCAGCGCGTGCGTGTTGCGGCAGCAATCGTGCGAAGATTCAAGCTGTTCCAAGCGGGATGGACTTCTCTGAGAACGGCCGGCGCCGGTTCGTCGTCCACGTACCAAGCCACACCGAAGCCGTCGCCGTTCAGGGGCTCCTCGCGCTCGTGACTGTGATAGCTCTGGTGCAGGATCGAATACTCGGGATCCGTTACGAGTGTACGGATGTGGATCGGAGGACCTACATAGACGGCGAATCGGCACATGTTGCTCGCTCCTCGCACCGAGGGACGGGGCCCCGCAGGGCCGTGTTTCGTTCTTTCGTCGATAGACTGGGTCAGACCGGGAGCCATCCGCCATGCCGAGCAGCCAAGTCCGATTCGAGGGCGCCCAGGGAGACACGATCGTCGGCTTGCTCGACCTTCCCGATGGGGCGCCGCGCGCGTTCGGCGTCTTCGCCCACTGCTTCACCTGTTCGAAGAACGTGCGTGTTGTGCCCGAGGTGTCCCGGCAACTCAATGCCGAGGGTTTGGCGCTGCTACGGTTCGATTTCACTGGCCTGGGCCAGAGCGAGGGCGCCTTTGAGCGCACGACGTTCGGGACGAACACACGCGACTTGATCGCGGCAGCTACGTATCTCGAGCACCACCACACGGCGCCCGCGTTCCTCGTGGGACACAGTCTGGGCGGGGCGGCGGTGCTGAGCGTGGCAGCCGAACTGCCGAGCGTGAAGTGTCTGGCGACGATCGCTGCGCCGGCGGAGGTCGCACACCTTCGCCGGCTTTTTGCTGGTGTTGACTTCGACGCGGGGCCAACGGCCCAGGTAGCGGTCGGCGGGCGCCCCTTCCTGATCGGCCGGGAATTCATCGAAGACCTGGAGCGGCACGATGTGTTGGCCCAGACCCGACGCCTCGCCAAACCGCTGCTCGTATTCCATGCCCCCGGTGATCAGGTCGTCGGGATCGACCATGCGGAGCGCATCTTCCACGCAGCCCGACACCCCAAGAGCTTCGTCTCGCTTGGCGGAGCCGACCACCTCGTGAGTGATCCCCGAGAGGCCGCGTTCATCGGACACATTTTGTCCGCGTGGGCCGGCCGCTACGTGGGGGCGGAACCGGGGTAGCGCGACGGGTGAGGACAGTCGTTCGCCAAGCCGCAACCAGACGCGCCCGGGATTGCTAGAAACTCGGCAGCCCTCGTGACCGTCATGCAGACGGTCCGGAGGAGCCGCATCCATGGCAACCGCGCGCATTCAGCTGTTGCACCTGAATGGTCCGCTACGCGGGCGTACGGCCACCTACGACGAGCCGATCATTGCATTGGGATCCGGTGCTGGTGCCAAAGTGCGCTATCGGTCCGCAACCATGATTGCCGGGCGTCATGCGGAGATCGAGTACGTAGAGGACGCCTGTGCCTTCCACTTGCGAGCGATCGAGGGCGCCGTCTTCGTGGACAACCAGCAGGTTCGGGAGGTGATCCTACGTCCCGAGGATCTCATTGAGCTCGGTGCGGGGGGTCCGAAGCTGCGCTTCCGCATTCAGGCCGAACCCGGCCGCCTCTGCAAGCCCCTTCGCCTCATGCTCCAGGACGCACGAGACGTAGGGCGCGCGAGTGGGCCCGCCGCATCGGCCCGCACCTTGATGCGTGACCTGCTGACGAGTGCAACATGGCAGCTCAAGGTCACTGTACCCGTGCTGATGTTGGCCCTCGTGTTTGGTGCGGCGTACGTGGGCGGCCGGTTCGAGTCTTCGCGTCACGACGATCACGCTCGTTCGCTGGACGACCTGAAGCGGCTGATGGCCAACGTGGAGCACGACAGTCGTGCTCTCGCCTCGCGCGAGGAGGTGGCTCTGCTGCGCACGGAACTGAAGCAGCGCGGTGAGGCACTGAACCGAATCGCCGACCACGATCGCGCGTTCTATCGCGCGCTGGATACCCATGTCCGCAGCGTCGGGTTGGTGCACGGCGTGTACACGCTGGGACAGAAGAAGGACGGCAAGGTGACACCCGTTGTGCGTCCCGATGGCACCATCCTGCGCGTGGAATACCTCGGGTCGGCCTTCGTCGCATCGAGTAGCGGCCACGTCGTCACAAATCGGCATGTCGCAGAGCCCTGGTGGCGCAGTCGCGAGATCGCGCCGTTGCTCGCGGCGGGCCTTGTACCGACCTTCCTGCACTTGACCATTACCTTTCCCGGACGGACGCCGCAGCCCGTGGATCCCGCCACGATTCGCGTCAGCCCGGACGGCGTGGACCTCGCCGTCTTTCGCATCGACGCCGGCGGGATCCCGCCGCTTCCCCTTCATCAGGGCGAGGCGCGGGACGCCCGTGGGCGCGGCGTCGCGGTCCTGGGCTACCCGACAGGAGTCAGCGCCCTGCTGGCGCGGGCCGAATCCGAGGTGACTCGGGATGTCCTCGACGGGGCTACGGATCTCCAGTCGCTGATCGCGCGCATGGCTGACCGCGGTCTCGTCTCGCCGATCATCACGCAGGGCGCTCTCACTGAAGTGCGCACGCGGCGCCTCGTGTACGACGCGCTGACGACCTCCGGAGGCTCGGGTGGGCCCGTGTTCGAGACCGACGGCACGGTCGTGGGCGTCAACTTCGCCGTGACGCGCGACTTTCAAGGGTCGAACTTCGGGGTTCCGATCCGCTTCGCGCGGGCTCTTCTCCCGTAGTGGCCCCCCTGAGGGTGTCGGACAGCCATCGACCCAACGGACGCAAGGCTCGCCACGCAGTGCCTCCCCTTCACACCTGCCGACGTATTGGAGACAACAAGTGATCTGGACTGTGCTGATCGCTCTTGGGGTATTCCTTGCCGCCGATCTCATCTACACCGTGCGTCACTACCTTGTGCATCACGACTCGGACGCGTACGTGCGTACGCACGAGGAGCATCACGAGCGCTATCTCGGCGCGAGGGACGGTCTGGTGCTCGATGCCAAGGAGTTCTGGGTCTACACGCGTAGCGGTCTGATCATGGCAGTCGCCGGCCTTGGCTTGAGCCTCCTCACCAAGGAACCGGGCTTCGCGATCGGCGCCGCCGTCAAGTGGGCGCACAACTACCTCTTCCATCTGTACCAGCATCGTTGGTGGGGCACGGACACCGGGGAGTCGTTCGAGCGTCGGCCTGTCCGGGCGGGATGGGGCATGGCGTCCGCTCGGTATCACGCGTTTCACCATCACGCAGCGCGCAGCCGACCGTTCACGTACGCGGAGACGTGGGCGGGCTTCGATCGGCTGTTGGAACTTGCGCACCCGTGGCTCCTACGCTGGACGGCTGACGCGCGGCGCTCGCGCCGGCCCGCTGCACAATGAGAGATGTGGGGTGCGTGAAGTGGGCTGGGTAGGGATCGCGGGCTTCGCCCTCGGGTTCTTCGTGTCGATTCCACCGACAGGTCCGGTAGCGATGCTTGTCGTTGCCCGAAGCTTGGAGGGGCGTGCCGGCGCAGCCATGGCGCTCGGTGCCGGAGCCGCCTTGTCGGAGGCCGCGTACGCATTCTTGGCATACGCGAGTTTCAACGACGTTCTAGCTGACCACCCGCTCGTCGCGTCGGTCTCCCGGGCGGCGTTGGCCGCCTTCTTGATCGGGTTCGCCGTGATGTCGGCGCGTGGGCGGCCGGACCCGGTGCGCGAACCGCCGCTGGGCGGCGTGCGCGGCAGCCTCGCCACGGGGTTCCTGATCTCGGCGCTCAATCCGACCCTCGTGCTTTCGTGGGCGGTTGTCCTGGGCGTGCTGTCCGCCGCGAACGTCGTCGCCCTACCGCGAAGTGGCGCCTTCGCGTTCTCGCTGGGCGTGGCTGGAGGGATTGCGTGCTGGTTCGTCCTCGCCGGCGCTTGGATCGAGCGAAGGCGGACGAACCTCTCGGGCCCGGCGATCGCCATGATCCAACGCGGGATGTCGGCTTTGGCGTTCGCCTTGGGCCTGGCCATCGCGGCAACGTTGTAGAGAGGGGGTCGGGAGCGAGAGCGTCCGCGCACACGATGGTCTGGCGCAGGACGGCTCGTGTCCTGACCCTAAGCCGGCGACCGCCCCTTCGAAACGACGCTGAGAAGCAGCGCGTCGTCGCCCAGGTCGCCTTGGCCGTGGGCCAAGGCAGCGCCGAGAAGCGCCTCGTGGAAGGCTCGCCCGGTGAGTCCGGCATGCTCGACTACGCACGCCTGTAGACGCTCGAGTCCAAACAACTCCCCGGCCGCGTTGCGGGCATCGATCAGTCCGTCGGTGAAGAGGAGCACACGGTCGCCGGACTCGAGCTCGGACGTGATTGTGCGCGGCTGCGTGGGGAGCGTCTCGAACACCCCGAGCATCTGTGTACTCGACTTGAGAAGTACCGTGTCGCCTGTCGCGGCACGGTAGTGGATCGCCGGTGGATGACCCGCACCCGTGAAGCTCCACTCTCCCGTCCTTGGGTCGACGACGGCGAGGCAGAACGTCGCCGACATGTTCGTTCCTTGGAGCCGTTGGTTCAGGAAGCCATTGAGGGACAGGAGCAGTTGGGCCGGGGTCGACATGAGCGCAGCTTGACTCAGCACGTAGGTGTTCACCCGGGCCGCGAACAGTGCCGAGGCGAGACTGTGTCCAGTGGCATCGCACATCGCGAGTGCGACACGGCCATCCGGCAGTTGCAGGATGCCACAGTAGTCCCCGCCCAATTCCACGGAGGGCTCGGCGGTCACCGTCACCGCCAGATGCTCGTCCTCGTAGCCCGCGGGAAGGAACGCATAGTGGACCTGTCGAGCCAGTGTCAACTCGGCCTCGCTAATGCCCATCTCGCGCCGCTCCCCGTCAAGCTGATGAATGTTGATCGCCCAGGGTACTGGACAGCGTGCGCAAGCGCCTGCCCGTAGCGGCCTCGGTGGGTTCCGCGATCCCCGGCTGCACTCCTGCTAGAGACGAGGCCTGATCCTGATCGCACGCGCGATCCTGCACGACGTCACCTTTGCCGGATTTGCGTTCAGGCTGACACTTTTCCTGCAACCGTTGGCCAAGCGTGGCCGTCGTGGGAGCACGGAACGAAGACCTTCCGGTGCCGCGATCACGCGATCTCGCGGAAGGGTGAGCATCGTCATCGCGCCCCATTTCCCACAGTCTTGACCGCGCGGTCAGATGGAGACAACCCATGGCAGACTTCACCTTGCACACCATCGAGACGGCCCCCGAGGCGAGCCGGGGCCTTCTGGCCAACTCCCAGAAGGCGTACGGGATGGTTCCCGGCCTGCACGCGGTGATGGCCGAGGCCCCCGGTCTCCTCGAGGGCTACGGGAGGCTGCACGAGCTCTTCGCAGCCTCCAGCCTCGACGACGAGGAGACGACGGTGGTCTGGCAGACCATCAACGTCGAGCACGGCTGCCACTACTGCGTTCCGGCACACACAGCCATTGCCAAGATGATGAAGGTCGACGATGCGATCACCGAGGCGCTCCGCAAGGAGACCCCGTTGCCGAGTCCGCGCCTCGAGGCGCTGCGCGCCTTTACCCTGGCTGTCGTCCGCGAGCGCGGACTCGTTGACGATGCCGTGGTCCAGACGTTCCTCGACGCGGGCTTTACCCGTCGCAACGTCTTGGAGGTGATCCTGGGTCTGTCCCAGAAGGTGATGAGCAATTACACGAATCACCTCGCCAACACGCCGATCGACGATCCGTTCAAGCAGTTCGCGTGGAGCAAGCCGGAGCTCGTGACGCCGGAGGCGTAGACTTGCATCCGTAGAACACTTCCGTGGCGATGATCTGGAAGACCGAGGCCGGCCCTCTCGGGCCGTTGCTGTTCTTGCCAGGTTCGATGCCACCCCAATCGACGCCGCTGGAGCGCATGGCATGCTCGCATCGCAATCGAATCAACAACTCGCGCACACCGCGCTTCGCTTCTACATGGCGATCAACATCGGCTTGCATGGGATCGTACGCCTTCCGAAGCTGGCGGAATTCGCAGGCGGACTTGAACGCATGTTCGAGCCCACGTTTGTCCCGACCGTGCTGGTCCAGGCGGCTGGGTACGGGATTCCGATCGCAGAAGCCGCATTAGGCCTCCTCCTCCTCAGCGGATGGCGCGTGCGCGAAGTCGCCGTCGCCGGCCTCGCGCTGATCGCCGCGCTTACGGCCGGCATGTCCCTGCTGGAGAAGTGGGACATCGTCGGCATCCAGCTCATGTATGCGCTGGCCTACTTCGCCCTGATCTACACGGCGCCGCGTACTCCCGCGTAGGGGCCTCCTGGGATCGGAGGTCGTTGCGCATGGTGGCTGTCCTCGGCGCCGGTCAGGAAGTCGACCGAAGTCGGATAGAGCCGTCCAGGGGAATCCGGAGCGCGTTGGCCGTCTGGCCGAAGAGGCTCGCGAGGGCCATGAGCAAGGTGAGATTGACGATCTCGGCGTCGGAGTAGTGGGCGGGGAGGCCCACCATCTTCCAGCCTCGATCGTCCGGCGCTAGAGCTCCAGCCGCCGGCTGCGGTCGTCGATCAGGTCGGCGTAGTCTGCCTGCTGGCGTTGGGTCAAGCGCGAGCGACCCAGCAACGTGTCCCACCGCGGGCGCGCTTCGCGCAAGCCTTCGAGGATCTCGTCGATGACGGCCTGCTGCAGTCCCAATCGCTCCGCGCCATAGTGTGCGACCAGGTCGGTGCGGGTCAGCCGTGACTTCTTCCCGCGTATCGGCAGGGCGAGCTCCTCGTCGCGGTGTCCCGCGAGGGTGGAGCTGAGCAGGTCGTAGGCCGGTGACAGCGAGACCAGGTCGTCGCGCACGATCAGCGAGAAGTTCTTCAGGTGCATGTCTTCGTTGCCCACGAGAAACGAGAAGAGGGTGCGTCGAAGCAAGCGTTCCTTCTCGACCAACGGGAACGTCGTGAACTCTTCGATCACCGTCGCCACGCGCTCCATGCTCGAGCTGTACTTCGTGTCGCGTGTCTCGCGCGAGAGTTGCGCGAAGTCCTCCACCTGCACCTTGTCCTTCTTGCGGACACGGTCGAAGCGCCGGATGAAGTACGTCCACCGACCGTCCTTGGAGCGCACCAGCCCGTGCAGCGGCACCTCGATGCCGGCTGCTGCGGCCATGCGCATCGTGACGTCCTCGTTCTCGGGGAGGCGCTCGTACTCCACCACCTGCGGCTTGAGCAGGTAGCGCCCGCCTGCATCCACGACTTCGAAGCGGCCCTCCCGCGCGCGCAGGATCGCGCTGAGCTTCGGCTGCGCGCCTTGGACTGACATCTTGCCCGCGCGCCGCGCGGCCTCGCGCCGCTGCTCGTCGGACGCGTACGGTAGGTCGGTCAGGCTGGACAGCTCGGGGGAGAGCGCCTGCAGGCCGCGCCTCGAGTACGGCGCGGGATCCCCCGGCACCAGTCGCTCGTAGGTGATGGGGCAGAAGCTCATGCGTCGGCCTCCGCCACGGTCACCGCGCCGACGAGATCGCCCCCGACGGCCAGCAACTGACCGAAGAGGTCGCTGTGGTCGAGCTTGGCCGCGCGCAACAGCCCCGTGAGCTGCGGTCCCTCGGGCAGGAGTCCATCGAAGAAGGCAGGGAAGCGGTTGAAGGCGTAGGGCGCCGCCCGGACCGGCAGGGTGAGCGAGACAGGAGGGCCCTCGTAGCCGTCGTCGTAGGTCAGGGTGTAGGCGCGGCGCGGCTCCGCTTCCTCAAGGATTGCGACCGGCCGGCCATGGACGAGGACGCGCGCCCTACGCATCGTCCTTGCCCCACTCCTGCTCGAAGCTCGCGCGCAGCGGGCTGCTCCAGGCCAGCCGCACGTTCAAGGCGCCCAGCAGGCGCAGCAGGATGTCCAAGCGGACGGTGCGTTTGCCCTTCTCGACCTCGAGCACGACCGTCTTGCCGACCCCGGCAATTTGGGCGAGACGCACCTGGCTGAGGCGCGCCCGCCGACGGTGATGACGGATGATGGCGCCGAAGGGGATCTCGTCCGGTGCTTTGTTTGGTAGGGAGTCGTGGGCGATGTCATTCATGTATCCATCCATCATTACCGTTATGGCGGTAGTTTTGTCACACTACCCTTGGATTCTCACGGCGACAATCGTTATGTGTGTCTAGTTACCGCAATCACGGTGTTTCATGATCAACTTGGCGTTGCGAGTGCGAAACTCGAAAATATATGTCAAATCATACCGTGATCGCGGTTGTTCGTCGCCAATGTCGTGGGTCTCGGGCTGGTGCCCCGCTCGTTCGCATCACCGACCATCGGGGGACCGCCGACGTGCCGCGCTGCCACCCGACTTGGCGTGTCTCCGTGCGCGCTAGGGGCGCATCGCGCGAAGCCGGCGGACGCGCTCCTTGGGGTCCGGGTGCGTGCTGAAGAGCTTCGCGAGGCCGCCCTTGGCGAAGGGGTTGGCGATCATCATGTGCGCCGTCGCGCCGCTCCGGCTGACCGGCGGGGCGTAGGGCATCGCCCGGTGCAGGCTCTCGAGGGCGTCCGCGAGTGCGTGGGGGTCGCCCGAGAGCTTGGCGCCCTGCTGGTCGGCCTCGTACTCCCGGGCCCGGCTGATGCCCATCTGGACCAGGCCCGCGATGATGGGGGCGAAGATCCAGACGGCGATCAGCGCCAGCGGGCTCTCGTCATCGTCGCCGCCGCCGAAGATGGCCGCGAACTGCGCCATGATGGCCAGGACGCTCACGGCGGAGACCGCGCCCGCGACGATCGTCATCGTGAGCATGTCGCGGTTCTTCACGTGGCCGAGCTCGTGCGCCAGGACGGCGCGGACTTGGCGGCGGTCGCAGATGGCCAGCAGGCCCTCGGTCACCGCGACGACGGCATGTTTGGGGTTGCGGCCCGTCGCGAAGGCGTTCGGCGCCGGCTTGGGCACGACCGCCACCTTCGGCATGGGCATCCCCGCCTTCGTGGTCATGTCGCGGACGTCCTCGATCAGCCAGTCGTAGCGGCCGCCGACGTCGCCCAGCTCGAGCTCCTTCGCCCCGTAGGCCTTCAGGATGAGCTTGCTCGAGAACCAGTAGTTCGCGAAGTTGAGCCCCAGGCCGATGGCCAGGGCGACGATCATGCCCACCTTGCCGCCGATCACGTAGCCCACGCCGACGATGACGAGGGTGAGGAGGGTGAGGAGGAAGGCAGTGCGGATCATGGGAGCTCTCCAGGGCCACCCAGGATAGCTGCCGGACGTGGGCGCGCCATGCCCGGCGCACTGTGACGTAATGTGTTCGCCTGCGTCCAGTTACGCGCTTCGGCTGGGTCAGGTCGGCGCGGGCTGAACCGGCCTCAGCGAGCCGCTTCCAACTCCTTCCTGAGCTCGATCAAGCCGAGGCGGGGCGCGACCAGCGCGGCCACGGCGGCCAGGCCCAGGGCGACGCCGGCCGCCTCGACAGTGAACACGGCGTCTTCGAGCACGCTCGTCTGGTGTCCGTAGGGCTTGTAGGCCTTGTCGCGAAGCCTCTGCATCATGCAGCCCGGGAGGGCCAGCAGGCCGATGAGCGCGACGGCCGCGGCGCGGCGCGAGCCGGGGTGACGCATGGATCCTCCGCTGCGGATCCCCGAGCCGGGAACGGGCTCCGCACCGGGGCGCCGGATGCCCCGCCACCACGCTAGGGCGGCTTGCGGGCGTCGCGGGCTCGTCCGAGGGGAATCGGGTTCGCGGGGGCGTGTTCGGCGCCGAAGCAGGTCATTCGTGCGTCATTCGAGCCGCGGGCGACGGCGATCCGCCCTCGGGAAGGGCGACGCCCTCCGTGCGCCTTGGTTTCGAGGCGAGAATCCTGCCGATCGGGGTGCGACCCTCTTCTGTGGTGTCGGTGCTGCCGCTAGTATCCGCGCCAATGAGTCCCACGATCTTCACGCGTGCGTTCGACCAGCGTGTGCGAACGCTTCTTGGCGTCCTGGGGTTCTCCGTGGTGCTGGGAGGTGCCTTCGGCACGCATGTGCTGTGGCAGGCCAACATGGAGGAGGGCTACCGGCCGGCGCAACCGCTGCCGTTCAAGCACTCCGTGATGGCCGGCACGCATCAGATCGACTGCCTCTACTGCCACACGGAGGCCTACAACGGTCCCCACGCCGGAATTCCGACGGTGTCCACCTGCATGAAGTGCCACAAGGAGATCCAGACCAAGGACTCCGAGGGCCACCTCAAGAAGGGGATCGCCCAGCTGAACGAGTACTGGAAGAAGAAGGAGCCGATCCCGTGGGTGAAGGTCCACGACCTGGCTGACTTCGTGTACTTCGATCACAGCCGGCACATGAACACCAAGAAGAAGGTTGATGGCGAGTCTCTCACGTGCGCGCACTGCCACGGCGAGGTCGAGAAGATGGACGTCATGTACCGAGAGCACTCGCTCAAGATGGGCTGGTGTCTCGAGTGCCACATGAAGGCTCCGGACGAAGAGCACAAGCGTCCCGGCGAAACGACGCTGGCGCCCATTCACTGCAGCACGTGCCACCGCTGAGCATGACGGGAAGAGCGAAGCCGATGAGTTCGAACGACGCCCATTCCCGCGCCGGGAGCGACGACAACGCCAGCGGTAGCCCCGCGGCGTTCGCCGACCGGCCGGAAGTGATGACCCGCGACGACAACCCGTTGCCGCCCGAGGACAACAGCCTCACGCGCCGAACCGCGCTGAAGATGTTCTCCGCCACGGCGCTGCTGGCTTCGGTCGCCGGTTGCACGCGCAAACCCAAGCGGCACATCTACAGCATGGTGGACCGGCCTGAGTACCAGCGCCCGGGCATCCCGCTGTACTACCGCTCGACGTACACCGAGGGGGCCTTCCCCTACGGGCTCGTGGTGAAGACGATCGACGGTCGTCCGATCAAGGTCGACGGAGCGCCCGGTCACCCCCTCAACGACGGCAAGTCGAACGCCCAGATCCAGGCCTCGATCATGTCGCTCTACGATCCGGACCGCCTCAAGACGCCCATGCGAGGCCGTGAGGCCCTCACCTGGGGCCAGGCCGACCGGGCCGTGATCCAGGCCCTGAAGAACGCCACGTCCACGGTGCTCGTGACACGCGGCCTGCTGGGCCCGTCCGAGCGGGAACTCGCGAAGCGCTTCCTCGCCGCGGCACCGGGCGCCCAGCACTTCGTGCACGAGCCGGCCGCCGACCGCGTGCGCCGCGCCGCATGGAAGGCCATCTACGGCGCCGACGGCGAGATCGTGCCCCAGTTCGACAAGGCCGACGTCATCGTCAGCATCGACTGCGACTTCCTCGGTACCGACGGCAACGCCATCGCCAACACGCGCGGCTTCGCGGCGTCGCGCCGCCCCGAGGCGGGCGTGCTGTCGCGCCTCTATGTCGCCGAGGGCGGCATGAGCATCACCGGCTCGAATGCCGACCACCGCATCCCCGTGCGCCCGTCCGACGCCGGCGCGTTCGTGCTCGCTCTCGCCAGTGCCGACGGCGGCAAGGCCGCGGCGGCCAAGTACGGCTGGGACGCCAAGCTCATGGCCGCGCTCGTCGCGGACCTGCAAGACGTGAAGGCCACGGGCCGCAAGGCCATGATCCTGGCCGGAGCGCACCTGCCGGCTTCGGTGCACGCTGCCGTGGCCATCGCCAACCAGGCAGTGAACGCCCCGCTCGCGTGGAACCCGGCTCCGGCGACGCTGCCTGCGAGCGATCCGAAGGACATCACCGCCGCGCTGGACGCCGGTCCGGATGTGGCGATCTTCCTCGGTGTGAACCCCGTCTACGACGGTGTCGGCTCCGGCATGGGCCAGGCCGCCGCCAAGGCCAAGTTCAGTGTCGCGCACGGCCTCACGGCCAACGAGACGCTGTCCTCCGCCACGATCGCGCTGCCGAGCGCGCACAACCTCGAGTCGTGGAACGACGCGCAGCCCCGCCAGGGGATGACGTCCTTCTGCCAGCCGCAGATCGCGCCGCTCTTCGACGGTCGCCAGGAAGCGGACTCGCTCATCGCCTGGACCAAGGCCCTCGGCACGTCGGACGCTACGACCAACGCAGCCAAGGACTTCCACGCCTACGTGCAGGCCCGCTCGGGCTTCGACAGCCGGGCCTGGCAGGACGCGCTCCGCAACGGCTTCGTCGGCAGCGCCGCGACACTCGGCGCGCTGCCCGCGCCCGTCGGCGCTCGCGCGCTCGTTGCCGCGGGTACGGCGGCGGCCGCCGGCACGATGGACGTCATCCTTGCCCCGCACATGAGCGTCGGCGACGGCCGCCACGGCGGCAACGCCTGGCTGCTCGAGACGCCCGAGCCCACCACGCAGCTGGTCTGGGACAACGCAGCCATCATGTCGCCCGCCACCGCCGCCAAGCTCGGCGTGCGCGACGGCGACTGGGTCACGATCACGGCCGGCGGCGCGACGCTCGACCTGCCCGTCGCGCCCCAACCCGGCACGCAGAAGGACACGATCGTCGCGCACATGGGCTTCGGCCGGACCCTCGGCGCCGGGGTCGGCTGCGGCCAGGGCTTCAACGTTTTCGGCCTCTCCGCCGGCGAGCTGCTCGTCACGGGCGCCCAGGTCGCCAAGAAGAGCAAGGATCGCTTCTCCCTGGTCCGCACCCAGCGAGCGCACGACCAGATGGACCGCGAGATCGCGCGCGGGGCCAGCAAGAAGGAGTTCGACGAGCACCCGGACTTCGCCAAGCACCGCCGCCACATCGTCAACAACAACGAGCAGATCGATACCCCCTGGGACTACTCGAAGGGGCACAAGTGGGGCCTGGGCATCGACCTCAACCAGTGCACCGGCTGCAACGCGTGCATGGTGGCCTGCCAGTCCGAGAACAACATCCCGATCGTCGGCAAGGAAGAAGTCGCGAAGGGACGCGACATGGCCTGGATCCGGCTCGATCGCTACGAGGCCGGCGACCCCGAGAACCCCGAGGTCTCGAACCTTCCGATGCTGTGCCAGCACTGCGACAACGCGCCGTGCGAGACGGTCTGCCCCGTCAATGCGACCGCCCACAGCCCCGAGGGCTTGAACGACCAGATCTACAACCGCTGCGTCGGCACGCGGTACTGCTCCAACAACTGCCCCTACAAGGTGCGGCGCTTCAACTTCTTCAACTACACCGGCAAGACGATCGACACGCCGGTGGAGGAACTCGCGCAGAACCCGCACGTCACCGTCCGCATGCGCGGCGTGATGGAGAAGTGCACCTTCTGCGTGCAGCGCATCAACACCGCCAAGTTCACGGCGTCCAACGCCGGCGCCGAGCTGAAGGATGGCGACGTCGTGACGGCGTGCCAGGAGGCCTGCCCGGCGGACGCGATCGTCTTTGGCGACGCGAACATCAAGGGGGGCGCCATCGACTCCTCGCGCGCCGCGAACCTCAGCTACCACGTTCTGGAGGAACTGAACGTGCGTCCGAACGTCACGTATCAGGCTCGTGTGCGCAACCTGCACCCGAGTCTCGATCAGGGTGCGAAGAAGGGGGGTCACTAAGTGAGTGGTGACCGTCTCCCCGAAGATCCGCCCCTCGTCCAGGGTGAGCCCACCCTGCTGAGTCTCGACAAGGACATCAGCACGCCGTTCGAGTCGTTCCCGACCAAGCGCTGGTGGATCGCCTTCCTGATCGTGCAGCCGATGGCGATCGCCTTCCTCGTGAGCTTCGTCTACACGATCGCGACCGGCATCGGCAGCTGGGGCAACAACAACCCCGTCGGCTGGGGCTGGGCCATCACGAACTTCGTGTTCTGGATCGGCATCGGCCACGCGGGCACACTGATCAGCGCCATCCTCTACCTGTTGCGTCAGAAGTGGCGTACGGGCATCGCGCGCTTCGCCGAGGCGATGACGCTCTTCGCCGTGGTCTGTGCGCTGCAGTTCCCGATGATCCATACGGGACGTCCGTGGCTTGCGGCGTACTGGCTCCTGCCGCTGCCGAACAGCAACGGCATCTGGGTGAACTTCCGCAGCCCGCTGCTGTGGGACGTCTTCGCCGTCTCGACCTACGGCCTCGTGTCGCTGCTCTTCTGGTTCACCGGCTTGCTGCCCGACCTCGCGATCGCGCGCGACCGCGCCACCCACAAGGTGCGCAAGCTGGTCTACGGCATCCTGTCGCTCGGCTGGAACGGCAGCAACCGCGCCTGGTCGCACTACGAGAAGGCCTACCTGCTCTTCGCGGGCCTCTCGACGCCGCTGGTGCTCAGCGTGCACTCCGTCGTTTCGTTCGACTTCGCGACCTCGATCGTGCCCGGTTGGCATACGACGATCTTCCCGCCGTACTTCGTGGCGGGCGCGATCTTCAGCGGCTTCGCGATGGTGGCCACGCTCATCATCATCATGCGCAAGTACTTCAAGCTGCAGCACATCATCACGACAGACCACCTGGACGTGATGAACCGCATCGTGATCGCGACCTCGCTGATGGTCGGCTACGCCTACATGATCGAGATCTTCATCTCGTGGTACGGCGGCGTCACCTTCGAGCGCTACGCCTTCATGAACCGCGCCATGGGGCCGTACGCCTGGGCCTACTGGCTGATGGTCACGTGCAACGTCTGTCTGCCGCAGCTGCTGTGGTTCAAGAAGATCCGCAGCACGGTCCTTCTCATGTACCCGATCGTCATCTTGGTGAACCTGGGCATGTGGCTCGAGCGCTTCGTGATCATCGTCACGAGCCTGACGCGCGGCTACCTGCCGTCGAGCTGGGACTACTTCGCCGCCACGTGGGTCGACGTCGGCCTCCTGGTCGGCAGCTTCGGGTTGTTCCTGACGCTCATGCTGCTCTTCTGCCGCTTCCTGCCCACGGTGGCGATCGCCGAGACCAAGGCGATCCTTCCCGGCAGCCAGCCTTCCGGAGGCCATCATGACTGACGCAGCCATGAGCGATCGCAAGCTGGTCGGCATGATCGGGCTCTACGACGATCCGGACAGCCTGGTCCACGCAGCCGAGACGGTGCGCGACGCTGGGTACAAGGCGTGGGACTGCCACACGCCGTACCCCGTCCACGGCCTCGACGACGCGATGGGCCTCAAGCCCTCGCCGCTGCCCTACGTCTGCCTCATCGCGGGCGGGATCGGTGCCTCTGCCGCGATGTACATGCAGTACTGGATGAGCGCGGTCGACTACCCGGTGCGCATCGGCGGCAAGCCGCTGTTCAGCTGGCCGGCGTTCGTCCCGATCACGTTCGAGCTGTTCGTCCTCTTCGCCGCGCTGGCGACGATGGGGGGCATGATCGCGCTCTGCAAGCTGGGCCGCTGGGCCTCGCCGCTGCACGACAACGGCGTCATGGCCGAGGTCACGACGCATCGCCACGGGGTGGTGCTCAACGCCTCGGATGCGAACTTCAGCGAGGACGCCGCGCGCAAGCTTCTCGAGGGCACGGGGTGCAAGGACATCCGGCCGCTGTACGAGTCCAGCGAAGACGGGGAGGCCTAGCCGATGCTCAAGCAGATCCTCGGCCGGTGGAACCCCGGCTGGAAGCAGGCCCGGTGGAAGGCGACCCTGATCGCGATGCCGATCATCTGCCTCTGTGTGCCGTTGCTCTTCCTCGCGCTGCCCTACCTCGAGATCCTCAACGACATGGCGGTCCAGCCCAAGGGCAAGGCCCAGGGCCACTACGGTTGGTTCAGCGACCAGATCATCCCCGTCGAGCGGGCGGCCGTCGCCGGGACCGTGCCGATGGGCGTCGATCCTCCCTACGCGCTCGAGTACGTCGTGACCGAGAAGGACGAGGAAAAGGCCGCGGTCTACGCCGGCAAGACGCTCGTCAATCCGATTGCCAAGCCGACGCGCGCTGACATGCGCCGCGGCGCGGAGATCTTCGGCCGCATCTGCTGGACGTGCCATGGCAAGCAGGCCGACGGCGACGGTCCGATCGTCGGTCCCGACTGGTTCCCGGCGCCGCCTTCGCTGCACACGCCCCAGGCCAACGGCTACCCCGACGGCCGCATCTGGCACGTCATGACGCGCGGTCAGAACAAGATGCCGTCCTATGCCGACACGCTGACGCCGCTGGAGCGTTGGCAGGTCGTCCACTTCGTGCGCGCCCTTCAGCTGGCCAAGAAGAAGGCAAACTAGATGAGCGATTCACCGATCACCGGCGAAGCCGTTCCCACACCGCCCGCTGCGGCGACGCCGGCCCCGGCCCCGGCCCCGTCGTCGAAGGCGGGCACGCTGAAGACCATCGGCCTCGTGCTGCTCGCGATCGGCGGCATCCTCTGCGCCATCGCCTACCTGGACGAGAGCCAGCGCCAGCGCTTCGGCTTCGCCTACATGCTGGGCTTCGTCTTCGCCTGGTCCATCGTGATCGGCAGCCTGTTCTTCATCGGCCTCCAGCACGCGACGCGTTCCGTCTGGTCCGTCGTCCTGCGTCGCTGCGCCGAGATGCTCGCTGCGCCGATGTGGATCCTCGGGCTGCTGTTCGTACCGCTCTTCGCGATGGCGATGCTCAACCCCGAGCACACGATCTTCGCGTGGCTCCGCTCCCTCGAAGAGAGCGGCATGACGGAGTATCTCAAGGGTGAGAAGGCGCCGTACCTCAACGAGACCTTCTTCCTTGTGCGGACGGTCTTCTACTTCGTCGTCTGGATCGCGTTCACCTACTTCTTCGTGCGTACGTCGCTCAAGCAGGACGCAGGCAACGCTGGAGCGCGCGGCACGATCCGGATGCGCAAGTTCTCCGGGCCGTTCCTCATCCTCTTCGGCTTCACGACGACCTTCGCGGCCTTCGACTGGCTCATGAGCCTCGAGCCGAGCTGGTTCAGCACGATCTACGGCGTCTACGCCTTCTCGGGCATCGTGCTGTGCGGGCTGGCCGCCATCACGCTGGTCGTGGTCACGCTGCGCGCCAAGGGCCTGATCGCGCCGGAGGTGGTCACCAAGCATCACCTCTACAGCCTCGGCGGCCTGATGTTCGCCTTCACGTGCTTCTGGGCCTACATCTCGTTCAGTCAGTTCATGCTGATCTGGTACGCGAACATCCCCGAAGAGACGATCTACTACATCAAGCGCCTCGAGAACGGCTGGCAGCCCGTCACGCTCGCCGTCGTCCTCTTCCGATTCGTCCTGCCCTTCTTCTTGCTGCTCGGACGCGGCGC
>JAJDEN010000048.1 GCA_029259775.1 Planctomycetota bacterium
CGCCACACGCCGCAACGCCCAGCAGCGCGAGCAGGACAACGGCGATGGCGACACGCTTCATGCAGCCCATCTTGCCCCTGCGGCGCGGGCGGGGCAACGAGCCGCCTACTTCTCGGGCAGCGGGGAGACGAGGCGGAAGCCGCGCGAAAACGTGCGCTCCTTGCTCAGCCGCGCCTCGGCAACGGGACCCCGATGCGTCGTGAAACGGCGATTCAAGCTCTGGGGCCGCCACTACGTACCAAAGTGCTCAACGCGAGATCGAGTCGCAGCAACGGGCCTATCCCTGCGAGTTCAGCTGGTGCGTCACGAGGGGCAGCCAGTAGTCCAGTAACCTCCGCAGGCTGAGTTCCTTCGTGTTTAACTTGTGAATCTGCCCACCGTTCGCATCCAAGAAACTCCGACAAGATCGTTCATCCGGGTCACCCTCAAGGAACGCCTGCAGTCCAGTCTCGATTGCCTGCAGTTCCTCACGTGAGGCGATCTCAGTTGTCCAGTCCAGAACGACGTCATCGACCCGCCCCCCTGGGAATTTCCACTTCTCTGAATCCCCGAAGTACAGCGAGAACACACCTTCGAAACTGAGCACTCGAATACCGCCTCTCGGGCCCACCGGACCGGCCTTGGCCCTGGATCCTAGCGGGGCCGTACGTTTCACGATGCGGCCATCTTGCACCTGCTGCGCGGGCGGGGCAACGGCCACCTACTTCTCGGGCAGCGGGGATACGAGGCGGAAGCCGTTGCCATGGCTACGACTTGCCTCTGTGCGCTCACTACAACTCGCACACCGCGGGTTTCCCAACCAGCTCCCGGAACGGAGAGCAACCCCAGTGCCCTGATACCCGACAACGGGGCCGGATCCTGGAGATTCGGCCAACTCGCGCTGGTGGTGGCTCTGTAACCTACAGACTGGTAGCGGTGCCGTGGGGCATGGACTTCACAGGGAAGAAGGCTGGGGATCAGAAGCCGGGATGAGTGGTTGGATTCCAGCGGCTGATCGTGTCCTCAGGATCCTAGTCCTGGGCACCTGCCTCTTCTTTGTCGTCATCTACCTTCTGTCCCTGGCCGCTGGTCGATAGCGCCGCCATGGTCTGTTAACCGAACAGTTCCGCATCTTGCACCTGCGGCGCGGGCGGGGCAACGGCGGGACTCCGATCGAGCGGTGCGTCGAGCTGCTGATGGCGACCGGCCTGCCCGTGCGCGCGAACGGCGCCCCCGAAGGGCAAGAGCAGGTAGGCTGCTTGGTGATGAATCGCATCGCCGGTCTCCTACTGATCGTCTTGGCCTGCGGATCCCCAACACCAGCCTCTGGCGGCGACGACCGCCCGAAGCGCCGCGTGGCCGACCCGAAGCTGCAAGCTGCGGTCAACGCCGCCATCGTGAAGGGAGTCGCCTACCTACGGAAGGCCCAGCGGGAGGATGGAAGCTGGCGTTACGGCAACGCCGTCCCGTCCGGTTGGAAGCTTCTCGGCTATGGCCATGAGGGCTCCGGTGGCCTGACCGGCCTGGCGCTATACGCCCTCTCCGCGTCCGGCGTGACGGCGGATGACAGCGCCATCAAGAAGGGGCTCAAGTGGGCCTTCGCCAACCCGGCGCAGTACGCGCTCGACGGCGTGTATGCAACGTACTCCGTATCGCTGCTCGCCCTCGCGCTCACCCGCATCGACGCGAAGGCCAACAAGAAGCGCGTCCATGCGCTCGCTCGCTGTATCGAGGATGGAGCCTTGCCCACAGCCGGGTGGGGATATCAGCTCTTGGACCGGAAGGGCCGCCGCAAGCACGCGAAGCGCGTGCGCAAGTTTGGTGGACAGCCATCGCTGGGCGATCTGTCGAACACGCAGTTCGCCGTTCTCGCCCTCTGGGCGGCGGAATCGACTGCCGGACACAAGGTCCGAAAGTCCACCTGGAAGGCAACGCGCAGGCGGCTCTCCAAGCTGCAACTGGAGTCCGGTGGTTGGTCGTACAGCATGGATGGAAAGGGTGTGTCTCGGGCTTCCATGACGGCTGCAGGAGTCGTGTCCTACGTCTGCGCCCATGCTGGGGCTGCTGGAGGTGTCGAGCATCTACCCGCCGCGCGCGCCAGCGAGCAAGCCAAGAAGGGGCTCTCGGCGTTCACCAGGGCCGGGAAGCAGAGCTACGACGACTACTACTTCGCCTACTCGGTCGAGCGTCTCGGCACCGTCCTCGCGAGGCCGTCGGCGGACTGGTATCCCGCTGGTGCGCGGGCTCTCTTGAAGTCGCAGGACGAGGACGGTCGCTGGAGCAAGATCACACACGGCGATTCGCGGCAGGTCTACGAGACCGCGCTGGCCCTGCTCTTCCTCTCACGCGCGACGGCAGCGACGGTCACAGGCAAGTAGGTCGCCCTCAGCCGGTCGGGTGTCACGGGACTCCGGGTGAGCGATGCGTCGGGGAAGGGGTGATGACCGCCCGCCACCGCGCTTCATGCCGTCCATCTTGCCCCTGCGGCGCGGGCGGGGCAACGGGGGCCTGCGCTTCACAGTCAGAGCAATCCATATCGATTACGGTGCGCGGGGTGACAGGAACCGCTCTGGCTCCCTATCCGATTCCATCTGCGGGCCCAGGTGCGCTAGCGGAAGTCGAACAACCCATCATCCAGCCTCAGCGCATCGAACCGGCTATCGTCGTGGAACGCGACGTGTCGCACTTGGTCGGGGCGATAGTAGATCCAACCGCGGCGCGGAGATCCATACGACCATTTCAGATTGATGTGTCCGGCCGTGAGGGTGACGGCAGAGTCGTAGCTCCGCTCCTCGGCGTCCATGCTCGTTGGATTGTACTTCTCGTACACATCACCCATCCCGGCCTGCTCGGGTGTGCCGTCGTGAGCCCGATAGCGCCAACGGTACTTCGTCAGCTGGTCCTGCGCGGCAAACACTAGGAAGTCGAACGCAGCTACGCCCTCATCGGTGACAACCAGTACTACTTGGTCCAACCCAACGGCGACGCAGACGCGATCGTCGATCCTGGGGTGTCCGTGCGCGCCACCTTCGCGAGTGTTGCTACCCACGCTGTACCCAGCCCAAGAGGCCAGCGCGACTGCCAGCGTCGATGCGGCGATCCAGGTCCACTTCATGGCGCGAGTCTAGCAGTCAGCGAATGGCGCGGGCGCGACCTTGGCCCAGGGCGGCACCATGACGGCGGGCTCGGGCTGGTCACCACCGCACGCCGCCACGCCCAGCAGGGCCAGCAGCAGGACGGCGACGGCAACGCGATTCACAACGCCGCCCATCTTGCCCCTGCCGCGCGGGCGGGGCAACGGGCGCTCCTGCGGCGTCAGCGGGGGTGCTCGCGGAAGCCACGACCGTGGTCCTGTTCGGCGGACTGCGAAACGGAGTCTAGGGCTTGCGGAAGTGGTGCTTCATCGCGCGGCCCGAGGGATCGAACCGCACCCAGTAACGCACACGATCCTTGCCCAGGTAGCGCGCGTGGTAGATCGTTGAACCTAGCTTCGCGTCGCCGAACATGCCGCCGAAGTAGGGGTAGGGTCCGCCCGTGCCGCTGTTGGGCCCCTGCTTGCCGATCAGCCACAGCATGACCAGATCGCCGGATGCCGTGCGGCCGGGCGCGTTCTGCGTGGTGCTCACGGGGCCCGCCCAGATCTCCCATCCAGGCAAACTCGTGAGGAAGGCGCCGTTGCTGCGCCCGATCCTGAGGTCCCCTGTCTCCCAGCGGTGCTTGGTCTTCGTGGCCGGGAGATCCTCGGCGAGGTCGTACCAGATCTGCCTGACTCGCTTGTCCGCCTTGGCGAGTCGCTTGCGCTCAATCTCGCTGGCGTACTTCGGGAGGTTCTGCTTGATCTCCCGCCGGATCTTCGCGCCAGCCTTACCTGCTGGAATCGGGATCTCGCCGGTGTGGTGCCGAAGGTAGACCTCACGGGCGAGCGGCGAGTCGTGAAAGCCCAATGCGCTCAGCGTGTACGAGCGCACGTCCTGGTCTGGATCAGCGGCCAACGCCCGGAGCGCCGGCATGGGATCCGCGCCCAGGTGATCCCCGAGCAGGTAGGCATCGGCGAGGATCCGGCCGGCCGCGGTGCGCACGTCGGGCGAGAGGGCATGGACCAGCCATGAGCAGCCGCGAATGAGATCCGCGTCCTTCTCCATACGGAAGAGCCTCTCGCGCAGCCTCGCAAACGTCGCCGCGGTCGTTGTCTTCTGGGCATAGGGTGCAAGCCAGGCAAAAGGCGGCTCGGGAACGCTCAGCACCGGCCTGCGCGGCTCCTTGGGCGGCGCCACCGGCTGCGTCGTGCCCGGAACCGGAGTCGTCGGTATGGGTGCGGGACTGGTGTCCTCTGTGCGCACACCGGCCGCAACCTCGGCCCGCGGCGCCGGTGCCAACGCCGTGGCGTCCGACACGGGAGGCGACGGTGGTCGCGCGTAACAGCCCGTCCTGGGCCGTCTGGCGCACGCAGCCACATCGATCACGGCCAGCAGCAGGAGGACGACGGCGATGCGCTTCACTCCCCCATCTTGCACCTGCGGCGCGGGCGGGGCAATGGCCAACGCGGTCGGTGGTGCCTCCTACGGGAGTGTGGCGCAGTTGTAGCTAATCCTCGCCGGGCTGCATCCAGGCGAGCCCCCACACCGCCACCCAGGGCCCCACCGCGAAGACGTACGTGATGCCGTTGTGGGGCCCGAAGAGGGTGACGGCCGTTGCGGAAACTAGCGCGCCCGCAGGCAAGATGACTCGGAGTACTAGGCGGCGCCGGTTCACATGTCCTCCAGCTTCCTGGTCTAGTTCAGCGCCGACAGCAACGGCAACTCGCTTCACGACATCATCTTGCACCTGCTGCGCGGGCCGGGCAACACGGCCTGCTGGTTCGGTCTGGTCAGAAGCCCCTGCCTAGCGCGTGAGCACGACCGGGTAGCTGAGGAGCGCGCCTGATAGCGGAATGAGGAGGATCTTCCGGCCGGAGATCGGCGCAGCAAGAAGCTGCTCTTCAGCCTTCCCGCCCAGAAAGACCCTGAGCATCAGAACGCGACTATCGTCACGACGCCCCGGGCGGGACGGCAAGCCAGACCACATTCCGTCCACCGTCCGAACGCCCGCCTCAGTCTCCACCGTGAGCACCAACGTGAACCAGTGCGCCCCGTTCTGCGTGACGAACGCCTTCTTCAGATGGAGGCTTACGGCCTTCGGCGAAGAGGGCGCGCCCAGTACATCGTCTGCCAACAGGGAGACGCGCTCGTAAGGGAGGGCGTCTCCCTCGAGCCGCGTGCCGGCAGAGAGCGCGCCAGCCAAGGCTGACGCCAGTGCCACTGCCGGCACGCCCCCGTTCGGCACCAGCACGTACCGCCCACTAAGGGCTGCCCCAGGAGCGATTTCACGCGAACTGCCCGACTCGCCGCCCCCGCACGCGGCCACGACGAGCAGGGCCAGCAAGAGAACGGCAACACCAACGCGCTTCATGCCGCCCATCTTGCACACAGGCGCGGGCGGGGCAACGAGGGTCTCGTCAGCGGGGCTGCTGCGCTGGGGCGGTCTCCCGGCAGTACTCGGAGGTAGGGTAGGTGGTCTGCCCCCCCAGAGGAGAGTTGTATGAAGCTTCGGCACGCGAGTTCGATGTT
>JAJDEN010000049.1 GCA_029259775.1 Planctomycetota bacterium
CGCCACACGCCGCAACGCCCAGCAGCGCGAGCAGGACAACGGCGATGGCGACACGCTTCATGCAGCCCATCTTGCCCCTGCGGCGCGGGCGGGGCAACGAGCCGCCTACTTCTCGGGCAGCGGGGAGACGAGGCGGAAGCCCACTTGCCCCGTACCGCAGGTCGGATCGTTGATGTCACGGTGCGCAACGCGCACGAAAGGGCGGTCCGTGATCCACGAACCCCCGCGAGCGAGGCGAACTGGTCCCTTGTACTCATGCGTCTTGTCAGCGAGGTCCCGCCACGCGAAGACCTCGATTGCTGCACGGGCTTCCGTGGGCCCGTTGGGGTCCACGACCGGCTCCTGTGGGTAATTCGCGTACCAGTCGCTGCACCACTCCCAGACGTTTCCCAGCACGTCGTACAGGCCCCACGGGCTGGGCCTGAAAACGCCTACCGGAGCCGACACCGCGTAGCCGTCCTCGGTGTCGAAGACGTATCCTCTTTCATCGCCAAGTTCTCGCACGGCGGTGCGGTCCCAGACGTTCGCGTGCTGACCCGCGCGTTCCTCAGACACGCCCCACCAGAACTGGTGCGGCGTATCGGCTCGGCAGGCGTACTCCCACTCTGCTTCCGTCGGAAGCCGGTATGCTCGCCTGCTGTTGGGAACCGTGAGGTCCGCCGCGAACCCGGAAGCGTCGGACCACGACACCCGGACCACGGGCTGCTCTGGCATGTTCAGACTGCGGCCCTTGTACGCGCCGCTGTCGTGCTGCTCTCGGAGCTGTCGGTAGTGCCTGTTCGTCACCTCCGTGATCTGCATGTAGTACGGCTTCGTGATCGTGACCTCATGCTGGATCTCTTCCTCGTCCCGCCCCTCCTCGTCGTCCGGCGAGCCCATCAAGAACGTCCCCGCCGGGATCAGCACGAATCGCATTCCGAGGTCGTTCTCAAACGCCACCGGCACGCCGTGCTTCTTGGCTTCAGCGATCTGCTCGGGCGCGACCTTGGCCCAGGGCGGGACATCGATGCCGGGCTCGGGCTCGTCACCGCCGCACGCAGCCGCACCGATCAGTGCGAGCAGGACAACTGCAACGGCAACGCGCTTCATGCCGCCCATCTTGCACGCAGGCGCGGGCGGGGCTACGACCGAACGACATTACGACCGAAGCCCTTTGGTCGTTATGTCGTTAGCGCGTACCGGCGGCGCGGGCGGGGCAAGACGCACGCGCCGGGACTCCGGCATGGAACGATGCGTCGCGGTCACCGGCCTATCGCCCGCGCGTGCCGACGGGACTCCTACGGATCAGAGCAGGTGCCCGCGCTTTGGTTCGGGGTCGTGTCGTGGATGCAACCAGCGCGTGAGGCGGGGGCACACGGCCACCCGGCTTGGCCTCTAGTGAGATCGGCCGCCGAGGAACCTGAAGAGTGCGTACAGCGCGATCATGGCGGCGACGAAGAGGAAGCAGGCCAGCCATGAGTTCAACAAGCGTTGCCAGAAGGGGCGGGGCTGGTTCGCGTCGTGCTTCATGTGACTCCTGCATGGGACCGCAGGAGGTGGAGAGGCGCAACGTTGGGTTGCGAATCTCGACGTTGCCCTGTGCCGCGTTCCGTGCGCCGGGCGACCTCGGCGCCGCCGGTGCGCGAGGGGGCCACGCGGGCTCCTGTGGCACGGCTACTCGGTAGCGTCAGCTTCCGGCGGCTGGTCCAGGATTCGTCCCGTCCCGGGCTCGCGATCCGGCCACCAGCCCGTGGTGAAGTGCGAAATCACATCCTGCGCCTCCTCCGCGACAGTCCAGAGGCCCAAGCAGGATCCCTTGTCGTCCTGAGCCATGCGCCGGAGCTTGGGCAAGGCCTCGGTCAGCCCCATCTGACCGACGGCGTAGATGGCGAAGAAGCGCACCTCATCTTCGGGATCCTCAAGTGCTGCCAGGGCGACGCGCCGCGTCCGTCGGAACACCGAACTCCGGCGATTCACCTCCGACTGAGCGTCGAGAGCCGCTCCCAGCCTGTCGAGGATGTCCGAGCGGACATCTGGCGAGGCGTCCTCGCGTCCGAACAAGTCGAGGAAGCGGGACTGGACCGCCGCTTCATCGCTGCACATGGTGGAGAGCGCCCAGAAGGCGGGCTTGTAGAACGCGGGATCCATACTCTGGGCGGCGAGTTCCCGTGACAGGACGGACAGCGTGAACTTGGCAGCCCGCTTTCCGCCCAGGTAGCCGAGGGACATCGCTGCCTCCACGCGCAGCAGCGCGTCCTCGCGAAACACCCGCGTGAGCAGCGGTACGAGGCGGCGGTCGCCCGTGAACCCTGCTGCTTCCAGCGCGACGCGCTGGGTCCGTGGGTGCAGCGATTCGTACTTCGCGAGCAGATCCGGCACGGTCGCCACGCCCTGCTTCGCAAGTCGTCGGTACTGGCGAAGGCGACCCGGATGTGGCCGCAGCGAGTACGGGCCGGGTGGCCAACCCCGGTACTTCTCCTCTAGCGTCCGCTCCCGCCTTGAGCTCGACATCGGCCACTCCGGTGAACACTCGACTCCACGCTCGCGCCGCCCTGGATCGGGAGACGGCGGCAACGCGCTTCACGCTGCCCATCTTGCACCTGCGGCGCGGGCGGGGCAACGGCCGGATAGTCTTCGGCGAGTCGGCTAGTTCTGGGAGCGCGAGAAGCCGTCCATCATCTCCTCGGCGTGCTCAAAGAGGCCCTTTGGGAACGCCGTCCGCAGTCGGTCCCAGAGTTCCCGGTGGCAGGCAAGTCGGCAGCACGCTCCTACCTGGACAGCGTCCCGCACGTTGATCACGGAGCGCTCGTCCAGTCGTTCGACGTGGACGTTCAGGGAGGCGTGCCACAGCTCCGGCTCGTACTCCCCGTCGCAGATGCAGCACCGGGCGGGTTCATCTTCCATCGCGACCTCCTCAAGATCCTGCGGAGCTTCGGTGAACGCCTGCCACAGCAATCGGACCACGAGAGCCATGACGACGGCGGCCACCAGAACGACGCCGATCACGACCTCGTCGAGCAACACAGAGGCGGCGAAACCGGCCGCGACGAGCAGCAGCCCCAACCAAGATTGGGCGGGAGTCAGGGCCTTGCCCATGAGTCCCACTTGCTGAGGTCGGTTCCCCGATCGGCGGGCGAGGCGGCTGTATCGCTGTTCTCCACGCCCCCCATCTTGCCCCTGCGGCGCGGGCGGGGCAACGGGCGGCGCTCCTGGGCGCTCCTGCGGCGTCAACGGGAGCGGCGCGGGGGCTTGCTCAGCTACCGCCCCGCGAGCCTCCGCGCCTCTGCCCACCATCCATAGAGTTGGTGGTTTCCCTGCCGGTTGATGCGAATGCCGCGCCGGTGGAGCGCCTCAAGGACCGCGAAGTACTGCGCGTCGGGGTTGTGCTGGACGTAGCTGATGATCGCGGTGCGCCGGTCCACCGTCTTGCGGTTGCCCGTAGACCGGCTGTCGCTCTTCCGTTTCTTGGGCATGAGGTCGCACCCCGCAAGTTCGTAGCTCCCACCCGAGCGTACCGGGCGTTCGGTCGCCCGGCGGAAGGCGATGTACGGGGTTCTGAGAGAAGGCATCGCCGGAGTCCCATGACGCACCGCTCCGTTGTGATCACTCCACGGCACCTCCCGCGTGAGGGGGACTCCTGTGCCGCCAGGTGGTCAGCGCCGCCACACGACCCCTACGGCGGCGGGTGGTCGTTCACCCGAGCAGTCTCCCGGAGGAAGAACTCGGTGAGGTCGATGCCGGGAAAGCCCGTGTTCGTTGTGACCATACCGAAGTCACCGCAGACAGGACCACAGAGGCTCCAGGTCCCGCCGACGCGCTGGGCACACTCGATCGCGGCGACGACCGCTTCTGCGTGCGTCGGGTCGCCGTGATCCACCCCGAAGAAGACCTGATGACCCTGTTGATGGTGCGGCTCGATCCGAACGTCGAGAAGGTCCTCACCGAGCGCCGTCTCCAGGCGCTCCATAACTCGCCGGGCCTTGCTCTCGGTCTTCGTGGCGGTCAGGACTCGCCAATGCGTGTACATCGGCACGATCTTAGGCAAGAGCGCCGACGCCATTCCGCACGCACCCAGAATGGACCCCGACCAGGACTCGAACCACCCGACACGGCGCTTAACTCGAAGGGGCCGCAGGGGACACCATTCCGAGTCCTGTATGGACCCCACCCCGACCCCTTCCTGTTAACTCGCGCCGCCTCTCGGCATTCAGCAGAGAGTTCGAGAGGATCGGCCGAGAGTCGCGCTGTTAAGCAACGTGTCGGACGCGGCGGGGCGATCGAGGGGCGCATTTCGGCAGGCGCGAAGTTCTGGCCTCTGCGGGCGGTGCTTCGCTGCCGCGCGTTTCGCGGCTCTCCGCGCGCCCAAACGGCGCGAGCGGATGAGTGGCTCCCCATTCCATACCCTTGTGCGGAACACTCTCTGTTTTCGGCACCGCGAGAGATGTCCATTGGCTGGGCTCGCAGGAGGCTGCTCAGACTCTCGGTTCGCTACAGGGGTATGGAATGGGGCCCAACGTAGACGCGAAGCAGAGGGGCGGGGGGAAGCGCATGGCGCTCCCCTATCGAACGCGGTCGCGCCAACAATGGCGGCTCAAGCTCGTGGGCCGCTACCCGGGGCCAAGCCGCGGGCGAGTATCGAACAGAATCACCGTGCTCGGTATCCCGTACCCCCTATTCCCGCCTTCCGTACTCTTCGTACTCCTACCGCGCGAGTGAACGGAGCCGCTGTCGGTGCGACGACCGAAAGTCCTCGGGCGTGCACATGCGCAACAGGGGCGGCCGGTCCTGCAGCGGTACATTCAAGAGGTTGAATGCCCCCTCGCACGCGGCGTCATACAGCTCGGGGTCCGGGCCCTGCGTCGACTCGATGAACTCGATAGCCTTCAGCAAGAGTCGAGCGCAATCTAGCCTCAGATGGGGATGCTCAAGGCCAAGATCGCCTACTGCCACAAGAGCCGGCATTCGTACGAGGGCAGACGGATCTCTCTCCGCAATACGAAACATCAACGCAGCCGAAGAAGCGTCCTTGGCGCCAGAGCCGATCGCCTGAACGGCCACGACTCGGATCTCGTCGTAAGAAATGCGGCCGCTCTCGTTGCTATCATCCCTGGTCGCACTCGCAGCGATTGCGCGCAGGCCATCGAGCAATCTACCGTCGCCACCTGCCCCACCACGAAGCGCAAGACCGGCTGCACTAGCAGCAGTGAAGAGGTCCCATGGGTCACCACTGCGCCGCTCGAGAACCATCTCCAAGACGTTGATCTCTTCGGAAGAGAGGCCCCTGCCCGCCTCTGCAGCTTCGCTGATGGTCTCAAGCTGATCCTGGAGAGAAATCCGCCCCACGTCTGGCCTCCGAAGCGCACCTAGCCGCATCCTACTACCGTCTCCCTGCTCCGCCCTCCTCACTTGCCGTGGCGGACAACAGGTCCGGCGGCCGTGACGCCCTTCCCACTGAGGGCCGTCTTGGCCTTGCTCACCAGGGCCTTTGCGGCGTCCATCGTATTCCCAATCTGAGTCTGCTCCCCCACCGTGCTCGCTTTCGCGAGCTTCCGTTCAAGTTCCCGAAGCTTGTTCTGAAGACCACGTAGGGCCTGCCTGACCTTCTTGACGTGATCCCAGCACCGGCCGTGAGCCTCGCTTGCGATTCCGTTCACCTCCTTCGCCGCGCCCTCGAGCGTGCGACCGTTGGGGAAACGGAGGCAGGAAAAGTCGTCGCCGATTCGTGACCGCCTTCGCCCCTCGCGCGGTCTAGGGGCGGAGGTCAGACATGACGCGTATGCCCCGCCATGACGAACCGAATCGTCTGCATCACATCGTGAACCGTGCGTCGAGACGGCAGGTCTTGTTCGCCGACCGACGGGACTATCGTCGCTTCTTGGCGATTCTGGCGTGCGCTGTGCGCCGCGGAGAGCTCGAAATCGCAGCGTTCTGCCTCATGGGCACGCACTTCCATCTTCTCGCGCGCTCCCCCACCGGGGACATCTCGTACGCAATGATGCGAGTGCAGAACGCCTACGCCCGGTATCGCAACCGGCGCGGCAGACAGGACGGCTCACTCTTTCGTGGTCGCTTCCGGTCCAAGCCCGTGACGAGCATCAGGTACTTCCTCACGCTCGTTCGCTACATCGACCACAACCCCGTGCAGGCGGGACTCTGCCGACACCCGTTCGAGTACCCCTACGGGAGCGCCAGGCACTACGCTTCGCGCCGTACACCGCGCTGGCTGAGTCGATCCATCGTCTACGAACAGGCAACAGGAGCACCGGATCCAATCACTGCTTCGGACTACGCGCTGCGCTTCGGGCAGCAGATCACCGACGATGAGATCGAGTTGATTGAACGGCGGTTCGCTCAGCCCAACGCGGCCGAAGACGACCTGGACGCGCTCTTCGCAGCACCCCCGCGTTACCTCGCCCAGTGGATGGAGCACAAGACGCGCGCGGCGGGCGGGCGCTCTCCCTGGATCCCTGTCGCGTCCCGTCAGGCCGTGATCCGAGCTGTGGAGGGATTGAGGGAGCGCATCGGGGAGTGGCGTCTGTCATCCCGGCGCAAACGCTGGGATGGCTGGGAGATCGCCGGAGCTGGCCTACTCAAGACGCTGGCCTGCCTCAGCGTGGACGAAATCGGAGACGCGTTGGATTGTCACCGGGCCACGGCCGCCAGCTGGGTTCGCCGACACACGGTACTGTTACTGTCAGACTCCGCATACTGCGAGCGGATGGGGACACTTGCCCGCGCGGCGCTCGACGCGACGTTCGCCGAGTAGCGCGCCGCGAATCGGCGACGACTTTTCCTGCCTCTGTACACCAGGCCCTCGCTGCGAAGCAGCATGTCGTGCAGGCGGTCCTGGCCCCAGTCCGGGCGCTGCTCCTTCATCATCAGGATCGCGCGGCGTACCGGCTCCGGCAGCCGACTGCCCTTCGCGCCCTTGCGCCGGCCCACCAAACC
>JAJDEN010000050.1 GCA_029259775.1 Planctomycetota bacterium
TTTGGGCAGATCAAAGGCGCCAAGGGCTTCAGGCAGTTCCTGATGCGAGGCCTCGAGAAGGTGCAAGGCGAATGGGACCTGCTCTGCACCGCCCACAACCTCAACAAGCTCTACAAGGCGCTTGCCTGAGAGCCGAGGCGCCTTCGCGCGGCGACCGACGCCAGGCTATCCAGGAGGCTGGGCCGGGGAGCGGCCTCGTAGAGGGGGCCGATACTCGGACAGGCTCCTAGTCCGAAGTCGTCCGTCAGACCAAAGCTACGGAGGCCTCGGGCGACGAGTTCAAGTGAGTCACGCCTTCGCGTCACGGTCTATCATCCTCGCGACCTTTGAGATTCCGATCGTTCGCTCCAGCTGATGCCAAGCCCACCTGATGCTGCCCGGCTTGCCAGGGTCGGCGTGGCGCTCCACCAGGCCAGCCTCGAAGAGATAGGCCATCACCTTTGATACGGTTGCCTGACTCTTCGCCAATAGTGAACGGAGCTCGTCCGGCGACTTCGGGCCGCTCTCCAGCGCCAAGTATGCGCGTGAAGCCCCCTTGCGCGCACGCAGCACTCGCTCGATGTGCAGCCGGCTATCCGGATTCGATGCGATCGAGAGCCGCATCATGCTCTCCAGATTGTCGAGCCGTGTGCGAATGGCGCCGATGTTCTGCTGCGAGCCCTCAGTCTCAGGCATCTTCGCTCATCGTCTTGCCCGAGGCCTTCTTCGCCGACTTCTTCGCGGCCTTCTTCGCCGCCTTCTTCCGGAGTCGCCCTTTGGTGACTGACACTGTCGCTCGCGTCGTGTCGAGGATGTCGGCGATGTCGCGGTCGGACGCTCCTGTCGTCATGAGCAGGCGCACCAACTCATGCTGCTCCATGGTGCCCCGCAACTGCGCGGCGAGCAGCCGGTTACCAATCTTGCTCTGCAGAAGCAGATCATCCATGGTGGCCGAGCTACTTTTTGCCATCGCTCTTCTTCTTTCGGTACGTGCTCACGACCGACCTCACGTTTGCCGGGGGAATCGCCAGGATTGCGGCAATGCGGGCCTGTGGAATCGAAAGGTCGTACAACTGGCGGATCGCATCTGACTGCGAATCGAAATTCCCGTTAACAGCGATTACCACCCGGGTCAGGTCTCGAATCGCCTCGACTAGGTCCTCACTCATTTCCAGCCTCGGCCTGGGCCTTGCGCGCGCGGCTGATTGTCATGCCCACAGCACCCACCTTCTTGTTCAGAATCTCGGCGATCTCCTTGTGAGCGAGACCGGCACCTGCGAGTAGGAACTCTGGTTTAGAAAACGCAGCGCCCCCTGTCTGCTGATTGAGCTGCAAGAAGACAAGCGCCTTCAGGTACTTGATCATTTCATCCATTCTTCCTCCAAACCTGCAGGGCTGCGTGGCCGAGGGGCTACGCCCCGACGCCGGCGCTCTTTGCTACGACTCCGCCTCAGTGCGCGGTGCGGCCTTCCGGGGACGCTTCCGCGCCCGGGAAAGCTCGACGCTCACCGCGTTCGCTGTAGTCCCAAGGAGGCGCGCAATCTCCCTGGGGGGAAATCCAGCGCCCGAGAGAATGCCGATGTTCTCGCGCCTCGTTCCGCCGCGCGTCAACGCCGCCGCAACAAGGCCGACAAGTAGGTCAAGGCGGTGGAGCACCTGGTCAAGGTCGGACGAGCTCACTTCTTCCCTCCACCCTTGTTGGTCTTCCGCTTTTGCGCGGACGCGACGGCTCCGACGTAGTTGGGCTTGCGGCCGACGATGGCGGCGACCTCGGCCTGCTTCAATCCGGCATCGAGAAGCCGAACGACCATGTCGGTGATCGAGGCGCTCTTGTCCGGGGCACCATCCTCAAGGCGGAGGCGCACCAGCAAGTCCAAGCGGGCTAGGATCGCCCTGAGAAGGTCGGCGTCATGCATATGGATCCTTGTATCACTAAGGGCTCGTCATCGCAAAAGCCCACACAACAGGCGTATGCGGTCTATATATGACACAAGCGAAGGTCGTGCCAGCCGCAAGACGCCAGTGTTGGTCACTTGTGGAAGGTCCGCGCTAAGAGCACAAGTTGCGGGCGAGCAGGGAGTTGCGGCAACTCCCCGTCAAGGCTCCTGGTCGAACAAGCAGTACCCGAGCCGTCCATCAGCCGCCAGAATGTCAGGTTGATGGGGGCTCAGCCTGACAAGTTGGCGGGCGCCGACGCGCCCGGAGACGCAGACTTCGCCACCAGGCGGCGCGACGAGCGAGCAAGGCGGAGCGGCTGGGAGGGCGAAGGAGCGCCGCTAGCGCTACCTCAACGCGCCCAACGCCCGTTTCACCTCAACGCTGACCACCTTCTTCCGCCACATGCTGAGGTGATCGGTGTTGTCGAGCGGCTTCGCACCGCGCGCCGCCAGCTTCGCAGCCTCTTCCACGACCTCCGGCGTCAGCTTCTTGCCCTTCAAGAACTCCTGTGTGCTCTCACACACCACCGGCTTCGGGCCGACGGCGTTGAGCACCAGGTTCACGTCCTTGACCTCGTCCCCATCCATCTCGACGCGCGCGGCCACGGCCGCCACCGGGAAGTCGAACGCTCCACGCCGGCGCACCTTGCGGTAGACGCTCGTGGCGTTGCCCTGATCCGGGATCTCGATGCGCGTCAGGACCTCATCCTTCTGCTTGGTCAGGTAATCGATGCCGTCCTCGCCGAACATCTCGATGGCCTCGATCGTGCGCTCGCCGCGGGTGCTCACCAGCGTGAACTTGGCCCCCATCGCGATCAGCACCGGCACGGTGTCCGAGCTGTTCACCGCCCAGCACACGCTCGAGCTCGGCGCGACCCAGCACACCGTCCCGTCGCACTTCATGCAGAAGTCGATGCCGCGGCGCCACTCCCAGTTCTGGTTGTAGTAGTTGCAGCGCGTGTCCAGGCAGACGTTGCCGCCAATCGTGCCCATGTTGCGCAGGATCGGCGTGCTGATGCTCTGAACCGCGGTCCATAGCGCCGGCAGCCGCGTCTTCAACTCCGCGTTGCGCTCCAACCCCCTTAGTGTCTCGTTCGAGCCGATGGTGACCGCACCATTCATCTCCACGCCGCGAAGATCGTTCACGTTGCGCAACGACACCAACGTCTTCGGCATCTGGTGCCGGCGCTTCATGTTCGGGTAGAGGTCCGTACCGCCAGCCACGATCATCGCGTCCGGGCCCTCGCCAGTCAGGATCTTCGCCGTCTCGGCCGCATCCTTGGGCGCGAGATAGCGGAAACTCGGAAGACGCATCATGAACTCACCTTCTTTCCAGAAGAGGTAGGTGCCTTCGGAGGACGCGGGCTCGTGCCGTCGCCGCCCTGCTCGAGCGTCTTCACGTACATCGTGTCCGTGATCTTGAGGTCCGGGTACTTGGTCGGGCCGTAGCGCTTGTCCTTCGACGTCATCGCCTTCAGCACCTTGTCGGGCGTCACGGGGATCTCGTCCACGCGCACCCCCACCGCGTCGAACACGGCGTTGGCTACGGCCGGCATGATCGGGAGCAACGGCCCCTGGCCGACCTCCTTAGCACCAAAGGGGCCGTTCGGATCCGGGTCCTCGATGAGGAACGTCTCCACCGGCGGCATCTCGTAGGTCGTCGGGCTCTTGTACTCGAGCATCGACGGGATCTTGTGCACACCGAACCGGTTCGGCCGGTACGTCATCTCTTCCATGATGGCTTCACCAAGCCCCATGTAGACACCGCCCTCGACCTGGCCGATCACGAGCATCTCGTTGATCGACTGACCGATGTCGTGCGCGACCCAGATCTTCTCGACGACCGTCTCGCCCGTCTCCGGATCGACGTCTACTTGAATCACCGCCGCGCTGTAGCTGTAGGCCGGCGACGGACCCACACCCGCACCGCGGTACTTGCCGGGCGTGGCCGGCGGCGTGTAACTGCCCGCGACGGCGATCGTGCCGAACTTGGTCTCGGCGAGCTGCACCGCCTTGGCGAACGTGAGCCCGTGCTCGGGATCCTGCACGTCGAAGACGCGGTTCTCCGCGAAGCGCAACCTGACGGAGGGCACCTCCAGGCGCTCGCCCGCGGCCTTGGCGATCATCTCTCTTGCACGCTCGGCGGCCTGGAAGGCCGCGTTGCCCATCATGAGCGTCACGCGCGATGAATAGGAACCGAGGTCCACCGGCGTCGTGTGCGTGTCGCCCACGACAAGGCGGATGTCCTCCAGCTCGATGCCCAGCACCTCGGCGACGCACATCGCGAGCACGGTGTCGGAGCCCTGACCGATCTCGGTCTCGCCGCAGAAGACGGCCACGCCCCCACCACGGTCGAGCTGCACCGTGACGCCGGAGTGCGGCATCGCGTTCCAGTAGATGGGCAGGCCCGCACCGGAGATGTAGCTCGAGCACGCCAGCCCCAAGCCCTTGCCATGCGGCAGCTTGCCGTAGCGCTCGCGCCAGCCGGACGCCTCCACGACCTTCTCGATGCAGGGGCCGAGTCCCATCGAGCCGACCTTCAGCCAGTTGGCCGTGATCGAGTCGGGCGGGCAGAGGTGGTTGAGGCGGATGTCGGCGGGATCGATGCCCAGTTCGTGCGCGGCGCGATCGAGGTGCACCTCGAGGGCGAAGCGCGGCTGGGGTGTGCCGTGGCCCCGCTTGGGTCCGCACGGCGGCTTGTTGGTGAACGTGCGCACGCCGTCGAAGCGGTAGTTCGGCAGCTTGTACGTCACCGTCTGCAGCGCGCCCGTGTAGTAGGTGCTCGCCACGCCGTAGGAGCCGTAGCCCCCACCGTCCAGCAGGCTCTGGAAGTGCATGCCGGTCATCTGGCCGTCCTTCCGGAAGCCGACCTTCATGTTCATCAGCGTGGGGTGACGGCCGCGGTGGCAGTAGAAGACCTCCTCGCGGGTGAGCGCGATCTTGCACGGGCGGTTCGTGATCAGTGCGAGCTTGGCGCACACGATCTCGTGGTTGAACGGGTCGCTCTTGCCGCCGAAGCCGCCGCCGTTGGGCGTCGCGATGATGCGCACGCGCGAGGGCGGCATCTCCAGCACATTGCTCATGGCCTTGTGCACGTAGTGCGGCGTCTGGGTACAGGACCACACGGTGAGGCGGCCGTCCGGCTCACGCCAAGCCAGCGTCGCGTGCTGCTCCAGCGGCAGGTGCGTGTTGCCCTCGAAGAAGTACTTCTCCTCGAGCACGAGGTCGGCATCGTCGAAGGCGCCCTCGACGTCGCCGAAGTTCATCGACACGCGCTTGTGCACGTTGCCGTCGTCGCCGTAGTCGTGCAGCGGTTCCTCGTTGTTGAGGAGCGCCTTGGCGGGATCGAAGACGGGATCGAGCTTCTCGTACTCGACGTGAATCAGCTGCATGGCCTCGAAGGCAACGTCCTCGTCGATCGCCGCGACGGCGGCGACGGGATCGCCGATGAAGCGCACCTTGTCGATGCAGAGCGCGTGCTCGTCCTGGCTGACGGGCAGGATGCCGAACGGGATCGGCAGCGACTCGCCCGTGAGCACCGCGACGACGCCGGGCAGGGCCTCGGCCTTGCTCGTGTCGATGGACTTGATGCGCGCGTAGGCCACGTGGCTGCGGTGGAGCTTCACGAAGAGCTGCCGCGGCAGCGAGAGATCGTCGGCGAACTTCGTCTCGCCGGTGGTCTTGGCCATGCCGTCGACCTTGATCGGGCTTTTGCCGATGAGGTTGTAGCCCTCCTTCAGCTGGTCGCGCAGACCCTGCTGCTCGGGGCTCAGGGGCGTGCCGTTGTCGTCAGACATGCGAGCCCCCTTCGTCTGACGAGCCCTTCTCGCGCATGCGCTGGGCCGCCAGCTCGATGGCTTCGTAGATCTTCAGGTAGCCCGTGCAGCGGCAGAGGTTGCCGGAGAGCTCCTCGACGAGGGTCTCGCGCGAAGGGTCCTTGTCGTCCTCGAGCACGGCCTTGGCCGTGAGCAGGAAGCCCGGCGTGCAGTAGCCGCACTGGGCCGCGCCGAGCTCGGCGAAGGTGTGCTGGAGCGGATGACCGCCCTCCGGGCCCGCCATGCCTTCGACGGTCTCGATGTCGACGCCGTCGGACTCGAGGCCGAGCACGAGGCAGCTGAGCTTCGGCTCGCCGTCCATCAAGACGGTGCAGGTACCGCACTCGCCCAGCTCGCAGCCGTGCTTCGTGCCGGTGAGGTCCATGTCCTCGCGCAGCACTTCGAGCAGCGTCTTGTGCGGCCGGAACGCGACTTCGTGGTCCTCGCCGTTCACGCGCAAAACCATGTGCGTCTTGGCGAGTGACGTCGGCGGAGGCGGCGGTCCGCCGGCTTCGGTCGTGGGGTTCATCGGGAGCTCCCGTTGGTGTTCGGTGCGCACAGGCCGTCGACACGCAGTCCATGAAGGAAGGTGTCGGCGAAGCTTGCGACGAGATCGGGCGAGGACCAGCGGCCCTCGGGGTTCCACCAGACGACGCTCCAGTTGAGCGCGCCCAGCAACGCCATGGTCGTGAGCTTCACGTCCACGGCGCGGAAGGTGCCGTCCTTGATGCCCGTGCGGATCAGCTTGCGGAGCAAGCCCTCGTAGACGTCGCGCTTGGCGACGATCTCCGCGAGCTTCTCATCGGGCAGGGCATGGAACTCGACGTGCGCGGCGCTGCCGCCGAGTTCGTCGAGGGTGAGGTCGAGATGCGCGGCGATGAACGCGCGCAGCTTGATGTCCGCGGGCTCGTCCGTGCGCAGGATCTCGCGCGCGCGCTCGATGAGGCGCGTCAGCGAGATGTCCTGGCAGGCGTGCAGCAGGTCGTCCTTGCTCTTGAAGTAGTAGTAGAGCGCGCCGGGCTGGATGCCCAAGCCGGCCGCGATCTCGCGCATGCCGGCGCCGTGATAGCCCTTCTCACGGAAGATCGCCGCGGCCTGACGCAGGATCTCGGCGCGGCGGTCCTTGGGCCGGGCGTCAGGGGTCTTCGGGCTGCCGGCGTCGATTTGAACCACGGTTCAAATCCTAGCTGGCAGGGCCTCCCGGTGTCGTGGGGAATCCGGGGGCCGTTACTCAGGCAACTTCAGGACGCTCGCCATCTCTTCCTGGGTGATCTGCCGGAGTGCGAACTGCCAGCCCTCCCAGATAGCAAAGCCGTAGAAGAGCAGGTCGATGCCGTGGAAGGTGTCCTTGAGCATGTCGATCATCTGGCTGATCGAGAGCGATGTGAAGAACTCCCAGGCGCTGATGTCGAACTCGGCGGCCCAGGCCATGGAGATCGCGACCACCTTGCCCACGGCGACCGAGAGGCCGGCGATGACCGCACCCATGATCTGGAATGTCGGCGTGAGGCCCTTGCCGAACTTGCGCACGGAGATGCCCACGAGGAAGCCGACGCCGATGGCGAGCCAGCCGATCTCGTAGCCTGTGACCTTGGTGAGCAGCCCCCAGACGAAGGCCGCGAGCAGGCCGGCGCCGATGCCCGCGAGCAGCCCGCGGGGGATGCTCTGCTCGGCCATCATGCGGGCCTTCAGGTCCTCGAGCTTCTGCTCGTCGACCTGCAGGCCCTGCTCGGCAGCGCCTTCCGTGACGTCGTTCTGGAGATCTTCGGGCTCGTCCATCAGGCGTTCCTCCGCGCAGAGGGTAGGAGATTGGGTGGAGCGGGACAACGCCGCAGGGGATTCGTGGGCGGAGGCGCAGCCGGAGCGGTTGGCCGCCCACGAACCTCGTAGGCGCGTGTCCGCGTCAGAGCGCAAGTGCACGTGGCAAGCCAGGGGACGTGGAAATCAAAGTCGAAGTCAACGTGTCCAGAGGCCCGTAGGGGCGGACCATGCATCCGCCCGAGAGTTCCCCGGGCGCGCCCCGGATGCGCGTGGGCGACCACAAGGGTCGCCCCTACGGGAAGCCTATTTGGGCTTGCCGGCGAAGGTGAAGCCCGCCACGAACGTGCGGAACGCCGCCGTGCCACTCGTCTCGGCCTCGGCCGGCATCGACGCACGCAGGCGGAAGCAATCCCCCCCGCGCTTCACGACGGCAATCAGGATGATGCGATCCACACCACTGATCATCGCCTTGGCCTGGACGCGCACGCCCTGCTGGCCCGCGACCTCCATCGTCGTCGCGTTGGCTGTGCCGCCCTTGTCCTCTTCGTAGTAGGCGACGAGGCGCTCGGCATCCTTGTCGGCGTCCTGCTCGAACTTGAAGCCGTAGACGCTCAGGACCGCGTCCCTCTCGCTGACGCCCTCGAACTGCACGAGGTGGTTCTCGCGCTGGGGCGTGACCACCGTGTAGCCCTTCGGGAAGCGGCACGTGAAGCCCACCGCTTCGTTGCGGTAGCTGCCTTCGCCCGTCGGGCCCAGGTCCGGCTCCTTGTCGAACTGCACGGACTCGGCCAGGCGCCGCAGGCGACCCTTCAGCCGCGACCAGTGCGTGTCCTGCCCCTGCGCGTAGAGGAGATACGTGTAGCCCGGGCCTAGGTAGTACGTGGCCTGGACCTGGTAGAGCGTGCCGGCGCTCGGCGGCGCGGGAACGCCCTTCTTGGTCTTCACGGCCTTGGGCTTGCGCGTGAACGAGCCGTCCACGATGACGCGGCCGATCTTGTTGAGCGCGCTCGCCTCGATCTTGCGCAGCGAGCTGACCCGCAAGCGGTCGGCGCTCTTGTCCCAATCCTTGCGCACGGCGCTGAGCAGATCGTCGAGCGTCGCGGAGACGCGCGGGCGGGCGCTGAGACGGGCGTTGGCGTCCGTGGCCTTGTCGTTGAACGTGACGAGGCGCTGCCAGCGCGAGGGCGCGGCGACCTTGTCGGCGATCATGCCCCAGCCCGAAGGCCCGCGGGCACGGATGCCGAGCTTCGCGTTGCGGTAGCTGCTGCCGCTCGGCTGCTTCTTCTTGGCGTCCGGCGGGGCGGCTTCGAGCTGGGTCGCCGCCACCAGGCCGACGGCCAGAGCGGCCGCCAGGAGGGCGGCTCGCAGGGAAAGAGGTGCATTCCTCGGCATGTCGGTTCTCCGCTCCGTCAGGCCGGAGCACGCCAGCGAAGGTACCGGGAGGCGTGGCCTACGCACAGGGGTCCCAGCGGAGACACGCTCCTGTGGATACGCCGTTTCCGGCTGCCTCGGCCTTTCGACCCTTGGCCCGTGGCCCGGCCGGTACCCTCGCCCACGCTTAGCCCAAGCCCCCCCCGACTCGGACGCGCCACGCTTGTTGCCTGATCTCACCGTCCTGATTGCCCTGCTGCTGGGCCTCGCCACGCTCGAGGGCAGCCCCGCCGATCCCGCGCGCGCGCTGCTGGGCAGCGTGGCGTGCGTGCTGATCGGATGCGCGCTGAGCCGGATGGCCTTCGCCCGGGGCGCCAGCGCCATGGCAGACGACGACGACCTCGCCGCCGAGGCCTCGATGCGCTGGACGACCCTTTGGCCCTTCGTGGCCTGGGTGGCCGCGATCTTCTTCTTCCAGTGGGGCTCGTGGGTCAACGTCAGCGTGCCGCGCATGTGGTGGATCGCGCGCTTCGCCGTGTTGTTGATGCCGGCCGTCGTGCTGTTTTGCGTGGGCTGGTACGGACGTGCGCAGCTCGAAGCGAAGCTGCTCAAGGGCCGCGGCCTCACCGCCTCCGTGCTTACGGGCCGGGACGGCGTCCGCCGGGGCCTGCGCAAGAACGGCATCGTCTTCATCCCGATCTTCCTGATCATCGCGCTCACCGAGGGCATCTGGCTTGCCGGAGCCCTCGGCGTGGAGTCGCTGCGCATCTTCTCGCTGTGGCAGGAGGCCTCGGGCCTGCTCACCTTCGGCGTGATGTTCGGCATCATCATCCTGGCGCTGCCGGCCATCCCCTGGCTGATGGCGCGTGCGCTGCACGCGAAGCCGCTGGCTCCTGGACGCATTCGCTCCGTGCTCGAAGAGGCGTCCAAGACGATCGGCCTGCGCTACGCCGACATCTGCGTGTGGCCGACGGGCGAGCGTGTGATCAACGCGATGGTCGTCGGTTTCACCGGCGGTACGCGCCGCATCATCCTCACCGACGGCATCCTCAAGGCGATGCCCGAGGACGAGCTGCTGGCCGTGTTCTTCCACGAAGCGGGTCACGCCAAGCGCCACCACCTGACGCAGTTCCTGCTGCTGTTCTTCTCGCTGTCGCTGCTCGTCTATGCGGCGGACAGTCCTCTGACGGCCCTGGGCGTGCCGCCCTGGGCGCTGACGGCGATGCACTTGGCCGTGATCTGGTTCGTGATCCTCGGCTGGTTCTCGCGGCGCTTCGAGCGCGAGTCCGACATCTACGGCGCCGAGCACGCGGCCGTGCTGCAGCCGGACGCGCCGGCGATTCCCGTCCCGGGCCTGCCGCGTCCCCTGCCGCGTGGGGCGGCCTTGATGATGCGGGCGCTCGAACGCGTGCGCGCGCTCGCCGGACACTCCGGCGGCCACCGGCACGGCACGATCGAGGATCGCATCGCGTTCGTCGCCCATCACGCCATCGACCCGGGCGCGCGCCTCGCTCACGAACGCTCGCGGCGCACGCTCATGTTCATCGTGGCTGCGGTGCTCGCGTGCGCCATCGGGGTGACCGCGCTCGCGCTGCCGACCGAGGTCGCCCGGGCCGAGGCGCACGTGATGTTCTCGGACGCCATCCGCGACTACAAGGCCGCCTGGAGCCTCGAGCACGCGCGAGAGAGCGCCGACGTGGCCAAGGCGCCCGCACGCTGGAAGGTGGCCTACAGCGGCTTCCTGGCCGCCTGGGAGCGCCTGGAGGGCCAGGACGACCTGCTGGCGCGGTCGCAGCGCGTGGACAGCGTCTACAACGCGGGCGACACCGCCCTGCGCGGCCTGAAGGATCCCGCGGCGGCGCACAAGCACCTCACCGAGGCCTTGGCGCAGATCAAGGCGATCGACGCCGAGGGTTCGATGTGGGCGCTGCTCAGGTTCCACGCCCATATCGATCTCGGACGGATCAGCGCCTGGAACGCCGTCGCCAACCCGACCGAGCGCGGACCGGACTTCAAGACGACGCTGGAGCATCTGGCCGACGCACGCACCCTGCTGCGTGAGCGCTTGGACTCGGCGGAGGATCTCGGGACGCAGCGCGAGTTGCTCGACGAGCGTCTGCGCCTCTTGCAGGCGACGTACGACGGCGCACGCGGTGAGACCGCCGTCGCGCGCAAGGCGCTGGAGCAGCTGGCGCAGCTCGGTGTGCCGGGTGCGCGGACGTACTCGACACGCGAGGAGATCGCGTCGGACGCACGCGCGGAGCTCGCGCGGTTGCCGTAGGCACGTGGGCGGATACGTGATCCGCCCCTACATGTCCTTGGGTGTGCGACCGGGATTCCAACGCGTGGGCGGATACGTGATCCGCCCATCGCATCTGGAGGAGGCGATCACTCTCCCAGCATCACCGTGCTCGGCGTGCCGCCGTCCGCCGCGAAGTGGAACGCGATCTTGCCGCCGCGCCAGACGATGCGCACCCGCGGCCCCGCGTCGCCCGGCGCATGCAGCTGCAGCAGCAGCTGCAGCTGCTCCGGGGTCGGATCCTGCTGCGCCGCCACGGCGTCGCGGACGCTCTTGCTGGTCGGCATGTCGCCGTCGTACGGCCCCATCGCGAACCACGTACGCTCGCCCAGCGCCTCGATCGGGTCCGGGCTGCCCTGGAACGCACCCACGCCGGCCAGGGCGCCGACCTCGCCGTCCTCCGCGACGAAGCCGAGGAAGAGATGCCCCATCGTGGCCGTGGTCGCTGCCAGCAGCGTGTCGGCGTCCTTGCTCGTGCGAAGCGACTCGCGCGCCGCGATGGCAAACGGACGCCCCCCACCGAAGCCCAGGCGCCGCTTGTCGCGGATCTCCACCTCGGCGAGCGCGAAGCCGCGGCCCGTGGCCGCGACGGTCGCCAGCGAGCCGATGCTCCCCGGCCAGGCGAGGCCCGCGGTCTCGGCGCCGCCCGTGGGCTTGCGGTGGATGACGAGCCCCTCCTTCGCAAGCCAGGCCGCGTCCGCACCGCCCCAGCGCATCTGCACCTCGAAGCCGCCCGGCGTGCGCACCAGCCCAGCCGCGCCCGGCAGCCCCGCGTCGAGCCCCTTCATCCGCAACGCATCGCGGGCGACGTCCAGGCGGATCAGTTCCTCGGGCTCGAGGCCCGTCGCCGCCGCCATGCCCTCCAGCTCCTGGAGCAGACGCTCGGAGAGGCGGTGCAGGGTCTGGTCGACGACGAGATCCAGGTGCTGCTCCCAGCCCTTCATCCCGCCCATGCGCTTCGTCAGCTGCGCCAGCCCGGTCGAGCGCAGCTCGAGGATCTGCGTCCGCAGCAGGTGGCCGTGCCACCAGCCCATCTCGTGCGGCGTGCCCTCGAGGACGAGCAGGCGCTCGGCCGAGGCGTAGCTGCCCTGGCCTCCCGGCGCCCGGGGCCCGCCGCAGGCGGGCACGAGCAGGAGAAGGGCCAGGAGCACGCCGGAAATGCGGCCCGCGCGTGACCGGATCAGGCGCTGGATCGATGTACGTACGGGACTCGGCATGCCTCACCTTGGACCGGATCCAGAGCCCCTGCCAGCCCCGATCGTCATGCTGCTGCCCTAGGGCAGATCTGTCGCTGCATGCGGCAATCTTCTGTCCCTGCCTACGGCAGTCTGGGGGGTGTCGAAGGACCCGTTTCGACCCCCCTTGGACGACGCCCATCACCCCCAGAAAGCGTCGTTTCTGGGGGTCGGGCGAGGTAGACTGTGGCCCTCGCGCAGAGGAGTCGTAACCCCTTTTACTACCAAGGGGTTACGAGCGTTCGGCTCGGGCCCGCAGAGGGGGCCGAAGCAGGGGCGTCCGAGGGGCGCGCAGCACTTCAGGAACCTCGTCGTCCGCGACGGAGCTTGGCAGATCAAACATGGCTGACGGTACACCCAGCGATCCCTCCGATCAGGCCCCTGATCAGGCCGGGGATGCGGCGCCGGAGTCGAGCGCGGAGTCGACCGGCGAGCGCATCATCGACCTCGACATCGCCTACGAGCTCAAGCAGTCCTATCTGAAGTACGCGATGAGCGTCATCGTGGACCGCGCGCTGCCCGACGTGCGCGACGGCTGCAAGCCGGTTCAGCGACGCATCCTGTACGCGATGCACGATATGGGATTGCGCTTCGAGCGCTCGCACAAAAAGTGCGCCCGTATCGTCGGGGAAGTGCTCGGCAAGTACCACCCCCATGGGGAGCAAGCGGTGTACGGCGCTCTCGTGCGCTTGGCGCAGCCGTTCACGATGCGGCACGAGCTGATCGACGGCCAGGGAAACTACGGCTCGATCGACGGGGACGGCGCGGCCGCTATGCGCTACACGGAAGCCCGCCTCAGCGAGCTCGGCGAGCTGCTGCTGCAGGACATCGACGCCGATACGGTCGACCACGCCGACAACTTCGACAACTCGCTCATGGAGCCGCGCGTCCTGCCCGCCACGTACCCGAACCTGCTGGTCAACGGCTCCAGCGGCATCGCGGTGGGCATGGCCACGAACATCCCGCCGCACAACCTCGGCGAGATCGCGGACGCGGTCCGCTTCATGGTGGATCGCTGGAAGACGCGCGCCAAGATCACCACCGACGAGCTCATGGCCTTCGTGCCGGGACCGGACTTCCCCACGGGCGGCATCATCTACCGCTACCGGGAGAACGGTGACGACGTGCGCGACAGCATCTGGCGCGCCTACGAGACGGGCGGCGGCCGCGTGATCACGCAGGCGCGCATTCACGTGGAAGATATTGGCGGCGGCAAGCAGAATATCGTCGTCACCGAGCTGCCCTACAACGTGCAGAAGTCGACCTTGCTCGAGCGCATCGCCAAGGAGGTCAAGGACGGGCGCATCCAAGGCCTGACCGACCTGCGCGACGAAAGCGACTACGACGGCGGCATGCGCGTGGTCGCGGAGGTTTCGCGCACGGCCAAGGCAACCAAGGTCATGAGCCAGCTGCTGAAGTACTCGCAACTCCAAGAGACCTTCGGCTGCAACATGATGGCCCTGGTGCCCGACCCGGAGCGGGATGGCGTTCGGCCGCAGAAGCTCAGCCTGCGCGAGATGCTCGATCACTTCGTGTCCTTCCGCCTGGAGGTCATCGAGCGTCGCACCCGCCACGAGCTCGCGGCACGCGAGGCGCGGCTGCACATCGTCGACGGCCTGCTGAAGGCCCTGAACGCTATCGACGAAGTCGTGGCGATCATCCGGGGCAGCAAGAACCCGGATTCCGCGCGCAATAACCTCATCAAGCGCCTCGCCCTCTCCGAGATCCAGGCCCGCGCGATCCTCGACATGCCGCTGCGCCGCTTGACGGCCCTGGAGATCACAACCCTCAAGGCCGAGCAGAAAGAACTGAGTTCCCGCATCGAGTACCTCCAGGGATTGCTGGCCAGCGAAGCCAAGCGCCTTGCCGTCGTGGCGGAAGAAATGGCCGACATCAAGAGCCGCTTCGCCACGCCGCGCCGGACCGTGATCATCGATAGCGAGGACATGGCGGCCGGCAGCCAGGTGGTCATGGAGACCGACCTGCGCATGCCCGAAGGCGCCCAAGTCGTCGTGGTCACCACGAGCGGCGTCGAGCGCCGCGACGCCTCCGGCTTCCGCTACACCCCCACCGCGGGCCTCACCAGCCGCGCGACCACCAGCCAGCTCATGCACGTGCGCGCCGAGCCCACCGACGACGTCCTGCTGCTGACCAGCGGCGGCCGCGCCTGGCGCAACCAGGTCGGCTTCGTGCCCGACAAGGCCACCGACGTGCAGCTGGGCCTCACCCAGGACGAGCGCATCGTCGGCCTCGCGGTCATCCCCGCCGACGGCCCGGCTGCGGATGCCGCGGTCGTGTGGGGCACGCGCGCGGGCCGCATCAAGCGCACGTTGGTGACGGATCTCTCGCTCCATCGCGGCACGTGGGCCACCGTCATCGGTCTCCCGGACGAAGACGACGCCGTGCTCTTCGCGGCCATAGCCGGCCCCGGCGCTGAGGTGCTCTTCGCGACGTCCGGCGCCTACGTGCTTCGCACGTCCGCCGACGCGGTGAACCCGCAGGCCAGCGGCACGGCGCGCGGTGTTGCCGGCATCGGCACCAAGAAGGGCGATGCGCCCATCGCGGGCACGGTCCTGTCCGCCGATGCGCCCGAAGACACCCAATTGTGGATCGTGAGCGAGACCGGCTTCGTCAAGCGCGTGCCGCTAGCCGAGTACCCCCCCAAGGGCCGCGGCTCGCAGGGTGTGCAAACGCTCAAGATCACGCCCAAGACCGGCCGCGTGCTCGGTGTGGGCTTCGGCCCGGCAGGCGCCGGCCTCGACATCATCTTCGACAACGGCCGCCGCCAGCGCCTAGAGGCCGCCGAGGTACCCGAGGAGAACCGCTACCGCATGGGCGAGCCGCTCGTCGCCCTGGCCGAAGCGGAGGGCGCGGTAAGCCGGGTAGTGGTGGTCTAGTCCTTCGCCGGGGTCGATCGGGTCGGCGCCGTATGGACGGCGAACGAGCGCGTGAAACACTAATAACGATTTCTTGACTACGGCCTCGCTCTGCTAAAGCATTCGTTATTAGCAGGAGCAACGATTCTGTCGCTCCGCGAGACTGCAGGCTGGCCATGGCAATCCGACGAATCGGACGATACGAGACCACGGATGTGGGCGGCGAGATGGTCCGCGCATTCGTGCCACATTCCTTGCCCCCCTCCAATCCACGCCTCGACATTGCCGGTGAATTGGCCGAGCGCGTTCAAGCGGCGGAACAAGCACTGCGGCGCTTGGACGTAGCCGGCACAATGGTGCCTGCTCTGGACTGGTTCATCTATGCCTTCGTGCGCAAGGAAGCGGTCCTTTCGTCGCAGATCGAAGGCACGCAGGCGACATTGATGGACCTGTTGAGCTACGAGGCCCATCACGAGACCGAGGCAACGCCGCCGAGCCTCGACGTTGAAGAAGTGTGCAACTACTTGGATGCGCTGGCCTTCTGTCGAAGCCAGCTGTCAGATCCTTCCGGCTTGCCGCTGTCCATACGGCTGCTCAACGAAGCCCATCGGTTGCTGCTTCGCGGCGCCCGCGGCGGCAACAAACTGCCCGGAGAAGTGCGACGGAGCCAGAATTGGATCGGCGGTAGCCGTCCAGGCAACGCCGCATTCGTGCCCCCGCCGCACACGATGGTGGGCGAACTGCTATCGGATCTCGAGCACTACATTCATGGCCAGCATGTCCATGGCGACGAGGTGTTGCCCCCCATCGTCCGTATTGGCCTCATCCACGTCCAGTTCGAGACCATCCACCCCTATCTCGACGGCAATGGTCGGATCGGCCGCCTGCTCATCACGCTGCTGCTCGAGCGATGGGCACTGCTCCAATCGCCGATTCTATATCTGAGCCTCTTCCTCAAACGCCATCGGCAGGAGTACTACCTACGCCTTGATGCGGTACGCGCGGCAGGCGACTGGGAGGGCTGGCTGACCTTCTTCTTAGACGGCGTGGCAACAACCGCCGATGAGGCTGTGTCGACCGCGACGGACCTCTTCGCGCTCGTTGCTGAGGATCGAACGCGGCTACTCGAGAAGGAGGGCGTCAACATACTGGCGCTGCAGCTCTTCGAACGCCTCCCCGAGCACCCGATCGTCACGGCCCGGTGGGTCGTCGAGCGCTTCGGGTCGACCCTTCCCACCGCGGGCCGGGCGATCGAAGCGCTCGAGGACGTCGGCGTCCTCGTGGAGACTACAGGTAGGAAACGGGATCGGATCTATGCCTATCGGGCCTACCTGAATCGACTGAAGGACGGGACCGAGCCTTGACCTGTGGGAACGCCATGCGCTCGCACCACGGCACACAGAGAGGGCCGCGCGCCAGCCTGCCCTACAACTAACTGCTTGCTGCCTACTGCCAGCTTGCCTGCCCGTCCAGATCGAGCAGGTCGGCCAGCCAACGGAAGACGTCGCTCTCGCTCACGACCCCCACCAAGGTTCCGTATTGCACAACCGGCAACGCGCCGACCTTGTGCAAGCGCATCAGGGTGATCGCGCGATCGAGCAGGTCGCCACCCTTTACGGTGTGCACGGGGGTGCGCATAGCGCTCTTCACCGTAGGTTCTGCGGCCTGCAAGCCGGCAGGCCCGGCCGCTTTGCTCGCCTCCGCCAGGGTCAGAATACCCACGAGCGCCTCATCGGCGTCCAGAACGGGCAGGCGCCGCACACCGTGGGCGTCCATCGCCGCCAAGGCCGCCCCAACGGGCTGGTCCGCCTGGATCGTATGCACCGGGCTGGACATGACTTCTTTGATCAGTGGTAACACCAGCTCCATGGCTCACTCCTTGGGGGCGTCTTCGAAGCGCAAGACGTCGGCAAAAGGCAGGGGGCCGATCACACGCGTGTGGTACACGTTCCAGTCCGCCTCATGGGCGCGGTAGATGGGGTCATCCTCCAGCGCACCGGCCGGACCGTGCACGACCTGGTCGGCGTATTCCGGCCGATCGTGTGCGGGCAGCGGATGGACGGTTTCGGAATAGGCCGTGTTGAAGTCGCCGTCCTTCACCCAGCCGTCGCTCTCCCACACGAAGTCGCGCGTCCAGCCGGCGGGCGGCGCGGCAGGCGCGGCGAAACGGAAGGCCATCTCGTCGCCGGCGTTAAGGATTACCGTACGGTCGTCGACGTCCGCAAGCAGGGGGCGCACGTCGCCGAAGCGCGTGTAGCGACCCGCAAGGTCCAGCCACGGCGCACGCGTCGTCGCGATGCGGTCGTAGCGCGGCTCTTCGGGCGCGGAGCGCGGCGCATCGCCCCCACGCGGCCAATGGCTCGTCACGGAGAAGCCGCGCGCGCGTAGATCGGCCGTCTCCGGAGCGAGCGCCGTCACGCGCAGATCCACGTCCGGTCGGTTCTGGGCCACGCCGAAGCGGTCCCAGTAGATCTCCATCGTCGTGCGCAGGCGCAGCCGCCGAGCTTCGCCCGGCGCCCACAGGCCGTCCAGGTCGATCAGCATCGTCTTGTGCTTACCGGCCGGGAAGCCGAGACCCTCGCGCGCCGTACGCCAGCCCCCGTCCACGGACGGATCCGGCACCTCGAGCGATAGGGGGACCGGCGGCGTATGTACGCCCTGGCTGACGGCCACGTTGATCGAGCTGTCGGTCGGGTAGATCCAGCCTTGGGCGATGAGCACGTCGCCGCGCGGCGTGTCGACGCCGAGCAGCGCGCCGTCCTCCGGAGCAACGGAATCCGTCGATCCGCTTCCTCCTTCGCCCGTGAGCGCTTCGTCGAGCTGCAATTCCACGACGTGCGATCCCGCGATGCCCTGGAAGCGGCCCGTGCCGAAGTCATCCAGATAGCGACCATCGCGCTCTGCGACGACCGCCGTGACGTCCGCTCCGTCGTCGCCGAGCGCGCGCGCCACCGGACGCACGGGGCCGGTCGCGCGGGGCTCGAGGGAGGGCGGCGGGATCTGGAAACGCTCGTCGAGCCAGACCTCGACCTCGGCGGGATGATCGACGACGAGCAGGCCGACGTGGTCGAAGTAGTGGGTCTCCCATAGTTCCGCCGTAATGCGCAGGTCGTACATGCCATCGCGCTCGGCCAGGCGGCTGCCGTCGACCTTCACCCGATCGCGCGTCATCACGACGCCGGCCGTTGCTTGGCCGTTGATCCGCAGCCCGAGCGGTGAGCGCCAAAGGATGTCCGTGACGAAGCCCATCGTCTCTCCGTCCCAGGCAAAGAGCCACGGGCAACTGCCCTTCAGCCGCTGCTCAACGGCCACGCGCGCCGATGGCGTCAGGTCGAACTCGCCCTGCAACGAGCCGTTGGGCCAGCGCACGCGGATCAAGTTCGTCGCCTTCGCCCCGCCCAAACCAACGTGCAGCCAGGGACCCTCGATCGGACGCACCTGCAGCAGAAGCTCCGAGCGCAACGCCACCTCGCCGCCGACGCCGAAAGAGTTGTTGCGCTGATCGCCGGTCGTCAGCGCCGCGAAGCCGAGCGCTTGCCAGCCGTAATCCTGCGCACCGCCTGCATTGCGCCAGATCGTCGGCACGCCGGCCGCCATGCCGAGCAGGTCGACACGGCCGTCGCCGTCTACGTCCACCGCCTCGTCGACGCGACCGTCGATCGCGGCGGCGAAGGGTGAAAGGCTCGCATCGGGCCCGCCGAGCCACACCTGCGTGCTCTCCCCCCAGCTAACGACGAGGTCGAGCGCACCGTTGTTGTCCAGATCCGCCCAATGCATCCTAGCCGGCACTGTGGCGCTCGACGGTGCACCCGACGGGTCCTCCGCCGCACCACTCGTATCAGCGCCCGCCGCGTCGCTGGCGCCATCGCCAGTGCCATCGCCCGCCGCATCGGGCCGCTCGCCTTCCCAACGCGCCACCTCGGTCCCCGATCCGTCCGCACCGATCGCACGTATGGTGCCGTCCGCGGCGCCGAGCACCGTCAGGTCCAGGCGCGCGTCACCGTCCGCGTCGGCAACGGCCATGGCAGCGTACGGACCGACGTCGATCTCGCCGCCGCCCTCACTGTCGCCCTCACTGCCGCCCTCACCGTCGACGCCTTCTTGGATGTAGACGCCCGCACGTTCGTTCCTGTATCGGTGCAGTGCGCCGCGCTCATCCAGCGCGACCAGGTCGCCGTCGCCGTCGGCGTCCGCGTCGTACCAGACTAGGTCGGCTAGGTCCGTTAGACCTGGCAGCATCTCGCCTTCGACGACCGCCCATGTGGCGTCGCCCTGGTTGCGTAGCACGACGGGAGCACCACCGGCGGCCGGGCTCAGCACGAGGTCCAGATCGCCCTCGAGGTCGACATCCACCGCCCAGGCTCCGCGCCACGCCGTTCCGGCCTCCGCCGGCCCAAGACCGGTCAACGGTCCCAGCTCCACCGGCGGCACGGCGCCCTGTTCGCCCACGACCTCCGCGACGGGGCCGGCCAGCACCACACGTGCGCCCGCTTCATCGACCGCGATCCACTCCGGGTCGCCGTCGTTGTTGACGTCCAACGCGACAAGTGCTTGCGCATCGACCCGGGTCGGAACGCCGCCCTCCGCTGTATCGACGGTCGTGACGCCCTCGGCGGTATCGACCGCAGCACCCTCGGCCCCACTCTCCGCCGCACGGACGGCCCCGTCGTCGCCCGACCCGCCATCGCCGACGAGCACGATCGTGGGCGCAAGCGCCTGGCCGGCGGGAAGCACGCGCACGCGCGCGTCCGCCGATGCACTCGTCACGCCGTCCACGGGCTCCGCCACGAACGTCAGCGCCTCGTCCGCGTCGGCGGCTCGCGCCGGCGGCACCGGCAACATGATCGGTCGCCGTATGGGACGAGCCACATTCGCGAAGTCCGTCGCGAGCGTTTCCTGGTCGAGGCGGTAGGCTTCGCTTCCGAGCAGGACGTTGGCCAGCCCTACGGCGGCTTGCGCGGCGGACTCAGCTTGGCCGGCTTCGAGCGCTTCCTGCACAACCGCGAGCTGCTCACGCGCCTCCTCGGGCAGCGCGACACGTCGTGCCTCGATCGTACCCGCGGCCTCGGCGATCGCCGTCGCGTCACGCGCGGTCGCGGCGCGGCGCAGTGCGGCGACGTTCGTCGCAAGGTTTGCGGGCACGCGCTCACGAAGTGCGAGGAGTTCGGCGGTGGCGGCCTCGGCCTCGCCCGAGGCGTCGAGAGCTTCGAAGAGCGCATAGCGTGCCTGGAGGTCGTCCGCATTCGCCGCTACGGCGCGTCGCAAAGCGTCCAGCGCCTCGCTCGTCCGGTTGAGTCGCGCCAGCACCGCAGCGTCCACCACGGCGATGGCAGCATTGTCAGGGGCCAGGCTCCTTGCCTGGGCCATCGCTTCTTCGCCCCCAACCAGATCGTTGCCGCGCAGACGCGCCACCGCGAGGTTGGCCCAGGCCGCCGCCTCGCCGGGCACCTCGGCCACCCAAGGCTCCAAGCGGGCCACCGCCGAGTCCGCATCGCCGACTTCCAGCGCCGTTACAGCCACGAAGAACTCACCGACCAGCCGGGGCAGGTCGGCCTCTGGCACAGCCATCGCGGGCGCCGTGTCCGACGGGGGCGACGGCGGAACCGCGGTCCCGTCCGTCGGCTCGCCTACGCGGTCGCGGCACGCGGAGAGCGCAAGCACGACCAACAGTGCTCCGGCCAGCCGCGGCGCGGAGGCTGCAACACGGGTCACGGCACGAGCCGTGGTGATTCGGCGGCTGGTGGGTGACCGGAAGAGTTGAGTAGCACGGCAGCTCGACATGGCGATCTCCACGGGCTCACGAGGCGGCCGCGAAGGGTACCACAGCCGACCGGGCGCGCCCGGTCCGCCCGCACTGCAACGCCCCCTCTCGCGCATCGTTCGCGACCGCTCGAACCGCGCGTACCGACCCGCACACGGCCGCACCAGCGAATCTTCTAGCGCGCCTGGCCTTCCGCGGACCTTCGTTCGCGGTCAACCACAGCGGCGGCTACCAAGGCGTCGAAGAGCCGTTGTTGGGCATCGTCCTCTGCGGCGGTGATCTCGGGATGCCATTGAACACCGACCAACCAGGGATGCTCGTTCATCTCGACGGCTTCGATCGTCCCATCCGCGGCACGGGCCGCCACGCGCAAGCCAGGCGCAACGCGATCGACGGCCTGATGATGCCAAGACGCGGGCGTGCTCGTCTCCCGCTCCAGAATCGCGGCCAGGCTGGAGCCCGGCTCGATCTGCACCGCATGGGGCGTCGGAATGGTCTCGCCCGGATCCTCGGGGTCGGGCAGCTGGTGCACGATCGACTCGCCTACGGCGTCGGGTAGATGCGGCAGCAGGGTGCCGCCCAGGGCGACATTGAGGACCTGCGCGCCACGGCAGATGCAGAGCGCGGGCCGCCCGGTGCGCACGATGCGCCGAACGAGCGCGAGCTCGAACGCGTCGCGTTCGGCATCGACGTTGAAGACTTCGGGGTGACCGTCGCCGGCGTAGCACGCGGGGTCAACGTCCCCACCACCAGAGAGCACGACGGCGTCCAACATCGCGAAGAGACCGTCCAAGTCGGGCTCTCCTTGAGGTAGGATCAGCGGCATGCCGCCCGCTCGCCTGACCGCGTCGACGTAGTCGACGGACAGACGGAAGCGTCGTTTCTCGTCGCGACCGTAACTGGATATGCCTACGACGGGAGGATTGGATCGATATGTCACGGCGGCCATGGCGGAGCCTCGAGGACGCACGAAAGCGCGGAACGGGGAGGGTACGCACGCCGGTGCCCGACGCCAATTGTCGGTCTCACATGGTCCGCCGAATGGGAGGGCCGGCAGCGGTCGCCAGTTCGAAGGTCTGCACGCCCGATGTTCCGGCCGATCTACCGTGTCGCCGTAGGTTCTGGACGGAAGCCTACGATCTCGTCATGCTGGTTGGTCTCCTCAGGTCCCCGCAACCCTGAACGGCCACTCCCAACACCACACTGCAACAAGAACGCGGCCCGGAGATCGAAATCCCCGGGCCGCACGTATCCCAAAAAATTCGCCCGCGTAGCGGGCGTGCCCTTGACTACTCCTTGACGCGATCCTTCAAGCCCTTGCCGGCGCGGAAGGAAACCGTGTTGCGCGCGGCGATCTGAATCGCGGCACCGGTCTGCGGGTTGCGGCCCGTGCGTGCCTTCATGCGACGGGTCTTGAACGTGCCGAAGCCCGTGATCGTCATGTCACGGCCGGCGTCGAGCTCCGTCGCGATGATGCCCTCGCGCGACTTCGTCGAGAAGATGGCGTCGATGCACTCGGCCGCCTTGGCCTGGGAGATGTCGCAGTTCTTGGCCAGCTTTGCAGCAAAATCTTGCTTCTTCATGGGTGTAGACTCCTTGCCTGTTGTGGTGCCTGTCGTGGCGGATGTTTCGGGCCGTTGGCCGCGGCTATTATGCAACGAGCGACCCGTATCTCCTATCTTTCCGCGGTATATAGCCCGTTGCAGTGGGTGATCGTCACCTGGCCGTCACCTGAGCGACGGATTACCATCCATCAGGAGTCCCTATGGATTCCAACCAGACCTGCGAGGTGCGCCGTGCCCACGTTGCTCGTCATGCGCCACGCCAAATCGAGCTGGAAGAACCGCAATGTGGACGACCACGAGCGTCCGCTAAACAAGCGAGGCAAGCGTGACGCCGCGCGAATCGGCGCGATGCTGGCCCGGCGCGAACTGCTACCCCACGCCATCCTGACCTCATCCGCGGAGCGAGCGCACGATACGGCCCTTCGCCTGGCCGCGGAAACCCGCCTCGACCTCGACGTGCTGTCCGTCGAGCCCTCGTTCTACCTGGCCGGCGCCGGAGAGTACATCGAGCGCCTGCGCTGGCTGCCCGACGGCGTCGAGCGGGTCATGGTCGTGGGCCACAATCCGGGCATCGAAGAGCTCGTGGAAACCCTTGGTGGCCAGTGGGAGCGCATGCCCACCGCGGCAGTAGCGCACATCGCGCTGCCGGGCGCCACGTGGTCGACGTTGGACGACGACACGGTCGGCCGGTTGCGCACCGTGTGGCGACCCAAGGAGTTGGAAGACGAGAGGCGGGATGCGCTTGACTTAGGTGACGGCCACTCGAGGATCGAATGAATCTTGCCGCTTCCATAAGCCCCACATGCGGCTACCGTTGGAGGCGTGGCAAGCGCCATTGCGCGATGGCCGCCGGCGTCCAGCCGTGGGCCACGTGACCAAAAGATCCGAACCAGGCCCGCCCTAAACCGTCGACGGCCACCGAGCCGACGTTGTCGAAGCCTGGTCCGTCCAAGCCATCCCCCGCCCGGTGCACGCTCCATTCACCCCGCGCGTCGCGGTACGCGACGCCGGCCTCCGTCGCGAATAGGACGCCGCCCCAACCGTCTAGCGCCACATCGCGGACGCGATTGGAGGGCAGACCGTCGGCCGTGGTGAGCGTCGTCCAAAGGCCTTCCGGCGAACGCACGCTGACGCCCGCCTCGTCCGCGATATCGTGGACGACGTACAGGGTGCCTGCCGCATCCCGATGGAGTCCCGTCGCGCTCAACGTCGCAGAACCTTCCGATGGGCGCAGCGGCCGCGCCGTGCCGTCCGCATCGACGTGCGTCAGACCGACCCACCGCAAGCTCGGTCTCCCCCTCGGGTTGCGTTGCGCGAGGCTTAGCCAAAGCCCGCCGTCCGGCTCCGCCGCGAGGGCGCGCACATCGAAGCCCCCGAGCTCATCGACGAGCACGGGCGTCGCACGGCCGGCATCGTCGACGCGCACAAGCCCGCCGGTGCCCACGAACCTGCCCGACGAACCGGTTCCCTCGCCGACCCCAAAGTACCGCGCCCCGTCCGCGCCGCGCACGGCGGCGTAGACCTCCGGACCGGGCAGCCCGTCGCCCAGGTAGAGGATCCGCCAGTCCTCGTCCGGCTTGCGCACGCCGATGCCCTCGGCCGTTGCCAGCCAGAGCGTGCCGTCCGGATCGCGC
>JAJDEN010000006.1 GCA_029259775.1 Planctomycetota bacterium
TGACCTTCCCCCGGTCTGGTGGACACCTCGGATCAGTATGATACTGGTCGAGGAGTACCCATGGGCAAGCGGAAGAAGCGCACGTTCACGGCGCAGCAGAAGGCGGAGGCCGTGCGGCTGTACAAGGCCGTCGGCAACTACTCGGAGGTCGGGCGGAACCTAGACATCCACCCGAACGTGCTGAGGGCCTGGGTGAAGAGCGCCAGCCCGCACCCGAGACCGCACAGGACACGCGCTTTCTAATCTTGAGGTCGGGCGTTCGAGTCGTCCCGGGGGTGCCACTTCGACCCCGAACGCGGCTAACAATGGCCGCCGTCCCTAGTCGAGTTATCCGGCCCAGTTTCATGCACGGCGACCAGTTCAAGACTTGGCCTGGACACCTACTTCGCGAGGCCTTCCAAGAAGGCGAGGAAGTCAGCTGTGTTCAGGTAGCCGTTGTTCCGCGCCCGCACGATCCCGTCGCCATCCAGTGCCCAGATGTCGGGCACCCCGTGAACATCGAGGTCTTTGGCAGCGTTGGGGTCGGCTTCCGTGTCGATCTTCACGAACTCGAAGTCGGTCAACTTCTTTACAACCCGTGGGTCCTTCAGCGCGGTCTCCTCGAAGTTCCGGCAGAGGTGGCAGAACGGTCCCCCGAAGTCGATGACCAGGAACACGCCGCGCGTCTTCGCTCGCGCCAAGGCCCCTCGAAGCGCGGCCGAGGTCGGCTTACGCAACTTCGTGATCTCGTGCCGTTTCTCGGGGGCCGCGTCGAGAATCTCGGGGTCGTAGCCGAGCCCCTTGATGGCAGCGAGAACCGAAGCCGAACCGGCCCCTGCTTTCATCTCGATCGAGAACGTCTCCGCTGGGATGTCGAAGTCGGCACTCACCACGCCATCTAGGACGCGCACCGCGTCCAGGACCGAGTTCGGTCACGCCAGTCAGGTGATGCCCATCGACTTCACCATCCCGGCGGCTCGCACATGCAGCGTGGACGAAGCGGTGGCCTCCGGCGTGGATTCCTGCTGCTCGCTGCCACACGCTGTAAGAAGAAAGAGCAGGACCAGGAACAAGAGGGTCATCGGCAGGCGCATCATCGACTCCGCATCTTCTGGCTACCGCGAGCCATCTTGCGGCTTGCGTTCTTCGATCATCACAACTTCGTAGCCGTGCTCCGCGAGGACCCGGCGGAGGGCTGCGTGATCGGGTTTGGGACGTCCGTCATGCCAGACGCGAGCTGTGCCCCGCTCATGGTCGGCGGCGGCGTCTTCGACACCATCTACGATCATCAGCGCCGCTCTCGCCTTCGCCGAGCAAGACTCGCACGTCATCCCCGTGACGCGCAGCTCGAGGGTCGGCATTGTGGCGAGCCGCTCGGAGGGTGTCGGCTCGGACCCGCCCAGGAGGGCGGCCATCGCCGACGGAAACGCCAGTGAGAACACGAGCAGCCCCGCCGCGATCCAGAAGAAGACCTTCGCCACACGGCTGCCGCCGCCGCGCTGGGTCGCGCAGGTCGAGTCGTCAGCGCACGGGCTCCTTCGCAGATACAGCATGTAGAACGAGAACCCGAGGAACAGGGGCGCGATCACGAGGAGGTAGGGCCTCATGCCCTCGAAGGTCGCGGCGACCCCGATGGAGGAGGCCCCCACGACGGCGAGCAGCAATGGCAGCCAGCAACAGGCCGAGGCTCCGAAGGCTGTCAGGGCGGAGAGGCCAATGGCCGCAACAGTCGCTCGGCGTGGCGTCTCGCTTGGAGGCGCTGTGGACACGTCGCCCGGCACCGCGCAGCAGGCATCCCCGACCGCCGCCGCAGAGCACGACGCATCGGAGGCCGCAGGATTGGACGCATCACTGCGCTCCACGCTCATCGCTCGCTTGACCGCTGTCGCCACGTCCCCGAGGCAGCACGTGCCCTTGGGATTCATGACCTCGCAACTGCATGCGCCCGCCTGGACCTTGGCCTTGATGGAGCCCGGAATCCCGGTAGTCCCGTGACGGGCGATGTCCTGTTCGATCTCCTCAACCGTGTGGTCGAAGCAGTAGCAGACCGTGTGCGGCGCATCGGTCTCCTTCTCGCCAACGCGGACCCTCACCTGTGACTTCCCGATCGTCCGACCCTCGTCGTCGAAGTAGACGGTGTCACAGCCGAGCTCGGCGCAGTAGTGCCAGCGCCGACCTCGCAGATCCTCGTGCGCAAGGCCCAAGGCCAAGGCGAGAACTGTCTCTTCCGAAACCGGGCGACCTCGCGTCCCGGTAACAGGGCAGCGCGGAGCGGCGCTACTTGTCCTTGCAGCAGGGCGGGACATCACCGTCCGCCTCGGCAGCGCTGTTGAGCGGGCACTCGTCCGCGCAGATCATGTCGCCGGTGAGGGGGCACTCAATCAGCCCGGGGCAGTCGGCGCGGTTGGGGTCCTTCAGCGCGTCGTCGTTCGTGCCCGAAGCGGCGATGGCGACGCCCCCTCCGATGAGGATGAGCACGGCGAGGGTGAGCAGTGTCTTGCGCATGGAATGTCTCCGGTGGGATGACGGCGAAGCCGCATTTACACGGGTGAGACGGGCCGTACCTAGGTACAGGGTTTCATGCTCCTCACGATTCCTTGGAGCCAGGGGCCGCAGTCCCCGCATCGAGCGCATCGAGGATCGGACACTCCTCCACCGGGCCGCGCCCTCGGCATCGGTTGGCCAGCCGCTTCAGCCCCTCTTCCATTCGCTTGAGGGCGTCGATCTTCTCGCCGATGTCGACGATCTTCTCGCGTGCTCGCTGACGGATGTCCTTGCATCCCACCCCTGGCTGCACGCGGAGATCCAGCAGCCCCTGGATCTCCTTGAGCGAGAAGCCAAGTGCCTGGGCCTGCCTGATGAAACGAACGCGGCGCAACGTATCCGGCGGGAACATCCGATACCCCGAGCCAGTGCGCGGCGGTTCGGGGATCAGGCCGCGCCGCTCGTAGTAGCGAATCGTCTGCTGGTTTACGCCGGCGGCTTCCGCGAGGGCGCTGGGGGTCAGGGAGTCCATGCACACCATTGTACGCCCTGTACCTAGCTACAACGTCCACAGCAAGAGCGGAGGCCCCGAGCGGCCACGCGGCATGAAGCGGCTGGAGTGCGATCGCGGGCAGCGAGGCGCCTACGTTCTGCGCCTCACCGCGGGGGCTTCGGATCGCCAAGACGAAAGTCGGGGCTAGGCCGAGCGGCCTGACCCCGGGTGACATCCTACGTGGAGGCGCGCAATGCCCTCCACCGAGCGTGTAGGAGGAGAAGCTCTACCAGTCCACCTGCCAGCGGACGGCGAGGGCGCTGATTTCCTCGTCGAACCCGCCGTTCTCGACACCCACGTTCATGTAGTTGAGCTGGATGCGGGCGTTGGGGTTGAGGTGCCAGTTGAGGCCGATGACCCAGTTGGTCATCTCGCCGCCGTTGAACGCGCGGCCTCTGGTACCGAGTGTGAACAACGCCGAATACCGAGTCGTAGGCCTGCCCTACGTGCCAATGTGATGTGAGACACCGACCCCACCGAGTTTAGTGAGGGCGGTAAGGTGATCTCCATGACGAACGAGAAGCAAGACGCCCCCCGGCCCGCAGGGCCTGAGCGGAGCGAAGGCCCTGCGGGCCGGGGCCGCCGACCGGACCCCGAGGTGCTGGCCAAGAGCAAGCGCCGGCAGTTCACGGCCGAGTACAAGTTGAAG
>JAJDEN010000051.1 GCA_029259775.1 Planctomycetota bacterium
CCCGAGCGGGACTGGGAGTGCTTCTGCGGCAAGTACAAGGGCATCAAGCACAAGGGCATCATCTGCGATCGCTGCGGCGTGAAGGTGACGCATAGCCGTGTGCGCCGCAAGCGCATGGGCCACATCGCCCTGGCTGCGCCCGTCGTGCACATCTGGTTCTTCAAGGCGATGCCGTCCCGTCTCGGCACCTTGCTGAACATGAAGACGTCCAGCCTCGAGCGCGTCATCTACTTCCAGGACTACGTAGTCGTGGACGCAGGCGACACGCCCCTGAAGGCCGGCGAGCTCATCAGCGAAGAGCAGTACCGTGAGGCCCGCGAGCGCTACGGCGACTCGTTCGACGCCGGCATGGGCGCCGAAGCCATCAAGCGCATGCTCCACCTGATCGACCTCGAGAAGCTGTCGCAGGACCTGCGTGCCGAGCTCGAGACCACGCGCTCGAAGCAGAAGACCAAGGACCTGCTGAAGCGCCTGCGTACGGTCGAGGCGCTGCGCGACTCCGGCAACGACACGGACTGGCTCGTCCTCGACGTCATTCCCGTCATCCCGCCGGATCTGCGTCCGCTGGTCCTGCTGGACTCGGGCAACTTCGCCACGTCGGACCTCAACGACCTCTACCGGCGCCTCATCAACCGCAACAACCGGCTGAAGAAGCTGCTCGACCTCAATGCTCCCGAGGTCATCATCCGCAACGAGAAGCGGATGCTGCAGCAGTCGGTCGACGCGCTGTTTGACAACGCCCGCTGCCGTCGCAGCGTGCTGGGCTCCAGCAACCGCCCGCTCAAGTCGCTGACGGACATGATCAAGGGCAAGCAGGGCCGCTTCCGCGAGAACCTGCTCGGCAAGCGCGTGGATTACAGCGCGCGTTCGGTCATCGTCGTCGGTCCCGACCTCAAGCTTCACCAGTGCGGTCTTCCCAAGAAGATCGCGCTCGAGCTGTACCAGCCCTTCATCATCCGTCGCCTCAAGGAGCTCGGCTACGCAGACACGATCAAGTCCGCGAAGAAGATGCTCGAGCGCAAGGACGAAGAGGTGTGGGACATCCTCGAAGAGGTGACCCGTGAGCACCCGGTGCTGCTCAACCGCGCGCCGACGCTCCACCGCATGGGCATCCAGGCCTTCGAGCCCACGCTCATCGAGGGCAACGCCATCCGTCTGCATCCGCTCGTCTGCACCGGCTTCAACGCCGATTTCGACGGTGACCAGATGGCCGTCCACCTGCCGCTCTCCTACGAGGCGCAGATCGAGTCGACGACGCTGATGCTGTCAACGAACAACATCTTCTCGCCGGCCCACGGCGGCCCGCTCATCGCGCCGTCCCAGGACATCGTGCTGGGCATCTACTACCTGACGGTCGACTTCGCGACGCAGCAGGCCAAGGTGCCGATCTGCACGCACGCGAACGAGGTCTTCCTCGGCTACAGCGAGGGCAAGTTCAACATCCATGACAAGGTCAAGCTGCGGATCGACGAAGGCAGCCTCGTCGCCACGGAGCCGGGCGTCTGGGAGGCGGGCAACGTCATCGAGACGACCGTGGGTCGGGTGCTCTTCAACGACATCCTTCCCTTCGGCATGCCCTTCTACAACTACACGCTGAACAAGAAGAAGATCGGAGGTCTGATCTCCGACTGCTTCAAGCTGCTCGGCAAGGGCACGACGCTCCGCCTGCTCGATGACATCAAGGAAGTCGGCTACAAGTCGGCGACCCGCGCAGGTCTGTCGTTCGCGAAGAACGACATGAAGATTCCGCCGGAGAAGGTCAAGATCCTCGAGGAAGCCGAGGCCGAGGTCAGCGAGATCGAGCGCCACCTCAAGCGCGGTGAGATCACGCGCGGCGAGCGCTACTCGAAGATCATCGACACCTGGACGCGTGCTCGCGAAGAGGTGGGGCGCGTGATGATGTCTGCCCTCAAGGAGGACGTCCGCGACGGCCAGCCGTACCTGAACCCGATTCACGCCATGGCGGCGTCGGGTGCTCGTGGCTCGGTCGAGCAGATTCGTCAGCTCGCCGGCATGCGCGGTCTGATGGCCAAGCCTTCGGGCAAGATCATCGAGACGCCCATCAAGTCGAACTTCCGTGAGGGCCTGCACGTCCTCGAGTACTTCTCCTCGACGCACGGTGCGCGCAAGGGCCTGGCGGATACGGCGCTGAAGACGGCCGACTCCGGCTATCTGACGCGCAAGCTGTCCGACGTCGCCCAGAACGTCGTCATCACGCAGCACGACTGCGGCACGCTGAACGGCATGAGCAAGGGCGTCGTCTACAAGGGCGACAAGATGGAGGTCTCGCTTGCGCAAGCCATCCAGGGCCGCGTCGCGCGCGACACGATCATCGATGTCGTCACGGATGAGGTCGTCGTTCGCGAGAACGAGGTCATCGACGAGGAGATCGGCAAGCGCATCGAGAGCATGGGCTACGAGAAGGTCCGCGTGCGCTCCGCCCTCACCTGTGAGGCGTCCAACGGCCTCTGCCAGTGCTGTTACGGCATGGACCTCTCACGGGGCAAGCTCGTCGAGATGGGCCTCGCGGTCGGCATCATCGCCGCACAGTCCATCGGTGAGCCGGGCACGCAGCTCACGATGCGTACGTTCCACATCGGTGGTACGGCCACCAAGGGTGTCGAGGAGTCCGAGATCCGTGCGACCAGCAGCGGCAAGGTCCGCTTCCACGAGATCAACGCCGCGCCTCACGGCAAGAGCGATCAGGTCTCGATCAGCCGCAACGGCGAGATCCTGCTGCTCGACAAGCGCGATCGCGAGATCGACCGCTTCGTCGTGCCGCTCGGCGGCGTGATCAAGGTCAAGGACGGCGAGTCCGTGAAGGAGAAGAAGGTCCTCTTCACGTGGGACCCGTTCAACGTGCCGATCCTGGCCGAGCGCGACGGTGTGATCCGGTTCGACGACATCGTGGACAACAAGACGGTCCGCGAAGAGGTCGACCCCGGCTCGGGCATCAAGCGCCGCGTGATCATGGAGCACAAGGGCGACCTGCACCCGCAGGTCATCATCGAGGACGACAAGGCCACGCCGATCGCCCTCTACCCGATCCCGGAGAAGGCTCACCTCGAGGTCGAGCCGGGCCAGGCGGTCATCGCAGGTACGTTGCTCGCGAAGACGCCGCGCGAGATCACGGGTACACAGGACATCGTCGGTGGTCTTCCGCGTGTGACCGAGGTCTACGAGGCCCGTCGCCCCAAGGAGCCTGCCACGCTGGCCGAGATCGACGGTGTCGTCGAGCTTGGTGAGAAGCGGCGCGGCAAGCGCACGATCCTGCTGAAGTCCGAGGGCGGGCAGGTCGTGGAGCATCTCGTGCCCCACGGCAAGCTCATGCGTGTCCACTCGGGTGACCGCGTCCGTGCCGGCGACTCGCTCGTCGACGGCCCCTTGGTCCCGCACGACATCCTGCGTATCACCGGCATCGAGGCGCTGCAGGACTACCTGCTCCGCGAGGCGCAGAACGTCTACCGCAGTCAGAATGTGACCATCGATGACAAGCACCACGAGGTGATCATCTCGCAGATGCTGCGCAAGGTGAAGGTGGAGGACCCGGGCGACACCGACATGCTGCCGGGCGCCGTGGTGGACAAGTTCCGCTTCCGTCGCAAGAACAAGCGCGTCATCGAGGCGGGCGGCAAGCCGTCCCGCGCCGAGCCGCTCCTGCTGGGCATCACGAAGGCTTCGCTGCAGAGCGAGTCCTTCATCTCGGCCGCTTCCTTCCAGGAGACGACCAAGGTGCTCACCCAGGCGGCGCTCTCCGGCCGCGTCGATCACCTGGTCGGCCTGAAGGAGAACGTGATCCTTGGTCACCTGATCCCGGCCGGAACGGGCCACCGCAGCTACGTCCGCACCCGGGTGCAGAAGAACATCCCGCTCGAGGAGAGCGTCGCCGGCTTCGCCGAGATGCCCGAAGATCTGGAGGCGCTCCAGGAGCTGAAGGACCTCCTTGGTGGCGGCGATGAGGACATCACGCCCCCGGCCGCGGGCGGCGATGAGGCGGCTTCCCAGTAGGGGGCCATTTCACCCGCCCCGATTGAATCGGGGTTCCGGGCCGGCTCGACCGGTCCGGAATCCCTTCCTCACCCTTCCCGACTTCCCGGTACCTTCACGGGCTGCCCCTGAGTCGGGGCACACATCACGGATCCACAGCATGCCCACCATCAATCAGCTGGTCCGCAAGGGCCGCAAGAAGGCCCGCCGGAAGAGCAAGTCTCCGGTTCTGGAGAGCTGCCCGCAAAAGCGGGGGGTCTGCCTTTCCGTGAAGACGCAGACGCCGAAGAAGCCGAACTCCGCGCTTCGCAAGATCGCGCGTATCCGTCTGTCGAACAACCGAGAGGTGACGGCCTACATCCCCGGTGAGGGCCACAACCTGCAGGAGCACAGCATCGTGCTGATCCGTGGCGGTCGCGTACGTGACCTTCCGGGTGTCCGCTACCACATCATCCGCGGCACGCTGGACACAGCGGGCGTGGACGGCCGGAGGCAGCAGCGCTCCAAGTACGGCCAGAAGAAGGGCAAGTAGTCCATGGCTGGCAAGTACTACAAGAGCTTCGAGCAGCACCTCAAGCCCGACCCGGTCTTCCAGGACCTGGACGTCGCCAAGTTCATCAGCTGCATCATGCACGATGGCAAGCGCAGCACCGCGGAGCGCATCTTCTACGACGCGCTCAAGATCGTCGAGGGACGCATCACGGAGCGTGAGCCGATCGAGGTCTTCCGCCAGGGTGTCGACAACGTCAAGCCCATGGTCGAGGTGCGCAGCAAGCGCGTCGGCGGTGCCAACTACCAGGTGCCCGTCGAGGTGAACAACAAGCGTCGTCGCACACTTGCCTTCCGTTGGATCCTCGAGGCCGCGCGCGGCCGCAAGGGTCGCCCCATGCGCGTGTCGCTCGCCGACGAGCTCATGGCGGCCTACAACAAGGAGGGTGGCGCCATCCTCAAGCGTGAGAATGCGCACAAGCAGGCTGAGGCCAACAAGGCCTTCGCCCATTTTGCGTTCTAACGCCGGCTCCAGCGCAGCGCTCGCTTCCTGATACGCCAAGCCTCGCCGGCTCGGCTCGTCGTGTTCTCTGGCCAGCGATGGCTATCGGCCCCGACCCGCGACGTCCGCGCCATCGTCCTCGCGTGGAAGCCCACGCGTCGTCCTAGCCTCCTTGCGAGGACACCACCCCAACGCGCCCCTAGGAGCGTTGCATTTCCTTGGGTGACAGGCGCGCGCACGCCACGCTGCCGTAGGGGCGGCCTGAACGAGCCCGCAGGGCGCGTGGTTGGCTGCCCACCGAGCCACGCGCTGCATGCGCCTGCCCTTGGGAGCTGCCCGCGTTCTAGCGCCGGGTCATCGCCTTCACGCGTCCGGTTCGGCCATCCGCGCCGCGACTTGTCGCACGGACGACGCCCGCCTCCCTCTCCGGCAGAGGCGCCCCGACCGTCACGCTGCGTACATCCGTCACCCGGCGCCCCGCCACGTAGCCCCTCACCTTCACCACCAGGTTGCCGTGCGCCAGGCCGGCGGAGCCGCACTCGACGTCGAGGTCGATCGACGCGCCGGCCCAGGCGTCAACGTGCTCGCGCTCGACGTCGCCGCCCAGCAGCACCGTTCCGTCCGTGGCGCTGACCATCACATGCGCATCAAACATGTCCGCGCGAAACGTCACGCGCAGGCGCTGCGCGCCGTCCGCGCCGCCAACGCGGTCGAGCTCGAAGAGGCGCCTGCCTCGTTGGGTGGGAAGCGTGGCGGCCGTCGGCCGCCGTCGCGGATCGAGCTTCGAGGAGACGGCCCGGAGCGGCACACCGCTCGTGGCGCGGACCGTGCAGGCGTAGCTCCCCGGCTTGGCGCCCTGGTCGATGATCTGGATGACATAGGTCGCGCCCGTCACCGTCGAGCTCAGGGTGATCGACTCGTCGCCGTAGTAGAAGCCGTTCACCGCCTCGAGGAAGACGCCCTCGCGCCACACGAGGAGGGCCACGTCGTGATCGTCGATGAACGTGCCCGGATCCACGGTGTTGGCCGTGACGGTCACCGGGCCGCCGGGGCCCGTGAAGTAGAAGCGGCGGTTCGACTCGACCGCGTTGTACGCGTAGTTGCCCACGAAGGACGTGGAGAGCGTGTCGCCGTCGATCGTGAGCGCGTGGTAGACGGGCAGATTCTCCGCCAGGCCACCGTCGTGCGTCTCGCCCGTACCGAGTGCGTCCACGACGGCGTCGATCCCGTGGTGCGCACACAGCGTGTCGATGGCCGTGGCCGCCGTGGCGTTCTCCCCCTTGAGGGCGGCGAGGAATGAGAAGATCGTCGTCGAGTACGGCGTGTCCTTGTGGGTACCGGTGAGGACATCGATGAGAGGACCGAGGCCGAGCGTCACGCCGTCGTACGCACCTTCGTTGACGCTGTCGAACAGGTCGTAGAGCAGCCACGCGCAGGAGGTCTCGGAGAACCATCCTGCGTTGGCGAACTCGATTGCGCTGTCTTCGGTGTCCAGGCCCCAGCCGTCAGCCTGGCCGACGCCCATCGAGTCGGTGTAGGTCGTGTCCGGCGACAACACCATGGCCGCGAGAGCCGTAGCGACGCCCTCCCCGAAGGCGACGCCCGGATCCAGCAAGTCGGTTCCGATGAAGTGCGGACCGGCGATGCTGTCCGAGCGGGAAAGCCTGTCGATCACGAAGTGGCCCCACTCGTGAGCCACGACGTGCGAGTCGAACTCGTCCGTGTCGACGTCCGCCTTGCCCGAGAGGTAGATGACGCCGTCTTCGTAGTGGGCGCCGCCGATCTGCCCCGTCTCTCGGTCGCCGTCCTCGGGGCGGTTGTTGGGGCTCCAGCGCGCCGTGAAGAGCGGGAACGTGAGCGTGGGGCGGGCGGCGAGGAACACCGCCATGCCTTGGTAGGCGACGTCCATGATCGCGAAGGGGGCCGAACTGCGGGGAGCCGTGTAGCTCGCGCCATCCCAGCCGGTCGTCAGGAGCTCGTCATGATCGACGACGCCGGCCAGGGTGTCGAAGGGCGGGCCGTCCGCAGCCCAGAGGGCGTTCTGGTCCGTGTTGTCTTCCACACGGATCGGCGGATGACCCGGCCCCGTCTCGGCGAGCACGCGGAGGAACACGCTCTCGGCCACCCCGTAGTCGATGAAGTACGTGCCGGTGGCCGACGCGGTTCGCGTGGTGATGACGTGGCCCGTGGCAGCACGGATCAGCTGCACGCGCGCGCCGCGTATCGGGTGCTGGGTGATCGAGCCGTAGTCGAGGCCCATCGACGTCTTGGCCACACGCTCGAATCGCAGCGTGCCTTGGATTCCCTCTGTACCGGGGAGAAAGCTCGCCGGGGCGTCTGCCGAGACGATGTCGGTCGAGTTCGCGAGCTTGACCGTGACGCGCGCCTGCGTCGGCGCCAGCACCCCGGCGTACGGCAGCGTGCCCGTCACGACAGTCTGGGACTCGGCCGTGGCGGGGACCGAGACGGTGGGCGACGTCGCGATGCCGACGTGAAACTCCGAGCCGGCGGTCGATTCAAACTCGACCGTTACGCTGGGGCTGCCGGCCGCGAGGAAGCCGTTGCCCGTGATCGTGAACGCCTGGGGGCGGCTCCCATCGAGGGTGCCGGGCTGGAAGCCCGTCACCTCCTGGGGGAGGAAGGCCAGCAGGGCCGTGGCCGAGACAGCCGAGGAGCCATCGGGCGCGATGACGGAGATGAAGGCATGGGCCTCGCCCACCGCCGCGCCGATCGGGACCGTGCAGGTGACGCTGCCGGCGTCGGTCCGGCCAGGCAGGTCCAGCGTGTCCGATGTGCCCGCGAGAAAGGGCGTTCCCGTGGCCGCGCGCAGGCGGACATTCACCAGCGTCCCGTTGGGGGGCAGCTTCTCGGCGAGCACGCGCAGCGTGGGGCCGCGGAGACTGTAGATCGTCGTGGGCGAGACCGCCGTGACGAGCGGAGGCGGGGTGCCGCCGCCGCCGCCGCAGGCGGGGCCGCCGAGCAGGCAGGTCATCAGGAGCAGCAGCCACAGCGGCCTCATCGTGCCTCCCGGCCCATCGTGGGCCTTGCCATATCCAACCATGGAGGCCGACCGCCTGCATCGCCAGCGGAACCTGCAATTCGACGGGCGTTGGGGTAGCTTCCGTTCGTGGCCCTGGGAGGGGCAGCGTGACTGCACAAGCAACGACCTGGGATACCGCGCCGTCGCGGCCGCTCTGGCAGATGCGGTCCGTGCGTCAGTTTGCTTGGTCGGTCCTGCTCTGGGGCGGCTTCGTCGGCGTGTTCTACGTCGTGGCGCAGATCGAGCCGAGCGGCGGCTGGCTGGCCCACCGCAAGGCGCCGGCCCAGGTCGTGCAGGGTGGGCCGATCCGGACCGCCATGCTGTTCACCGGCATGGCCCACTTCCTCATCGCGTTCCTCTTCCAGTGGACGAGCTCCGCGAACGCCACCCCCCGCGCGCGCCGCAACATGGGCCTGGGTGCGGTCGGCGGCATCTTGATCTGCCTGCTCTTCCTCGTGGCGGGCGGCGGTGCGCGCTACACGGCGTCCTACTTCCTCCTGGCCGCCTTCTTCGTCGTGCACGCCCTGCGCGACGAGAACGTCTTCGGCAAGCGCTTCGGCGATATCCCGGCGCGTCGGCTCGGTCCGTCTGTCTACCTGCCGCTGCTCGGCGCGCTCTCCTGCGTCGCCCTGACCGTCGCGTGGTCGTTCTTCTTCGTGTTCCCCGAGGACTCGGGCCGCAAGTGGATGGCATTCGCCGTCGATCCCAGCGCCGTCACCGGGACCACGCGCCTCCTCTGGTGGTGGCTGCCCGCCGGCTCGCTGCTGGCTCTGACGGTGGGGCTGCTTGCCTACGCGCGCCGCACCGCCGGTGGCCCGCTGTTGCGCATGGCCTGGGACTACCGTGGCCTGCTGCTCGTCTACATCGGCATCGGTGCCGTCTGCCTCCTTGGCTGGGCGACCGAGGGCGGCTTCTATGCCATCGTGCTCCTGCACGTGACCACCTGGTGGGTCTTCACCACCGTCGAGATGCGCAAGCATGGCGTTAGGGGCGGCCCGCGGGAACTGGGCCTGTTCGGCTGGATGCGCCGGACCCAGGTCGGCTTCCAGACGCTCCACATCGGGTTGACCGTGCTGACGTTGGCCTTCGCCCTGCTCTGGATCCATGGCACCGGTCAGTCCAACAGCCACCTGCTCCGTGGCGTCGCCTCGCAAGAGGCCTTCCGCTATTGGACGATTCTCCACATCAGCCTTTCGTTTGTCCCCCGGCCCGCCTGACGGGCGATCCTCTTGCCCCGGCTGCGGCGAAGCCCTCGGGCTGGCGAGCGCCGCGGGCGCGTGCGCGGGTATCGTCTCGTGCTGAGAGGTCCCCCGCGATGCCAGAGAAGAAGAAGACGTCCAGGCTCGACAAGGTCCGCAACTTCGGTATCTGCGCGCACATCGACGCCGGCAAGACGACCACGAGCGAGCGCATCCTCTTCTACACGGGCAAGGAACACGCTATCGGCGAGGTCCACGATGGCTCCGCCACGATGGACTACCTCGCGGAAGAGCAGGAGCGCGGGATCACGATCACCGCCGCCGCGACGACGATTCGCTGGCAGGGCCACCACCTCAACCTGATCGACACGCCCGGGCACGTGGACTTCACGGCCGAGGTCGAGCGATCCCTACGCGTGCTCGACGGCGCGGTCGTCGTGTTCGATGCCGTGCACGGCGTCGAGGCCCAGTCCGAGACCGTTTGGCGCCAAGCCGAGCGCTACGACGTGCCGCGGCTCTGTTTCATCAACAAGATGGACCGCGGAGGCGCTGACTTCGACGCCTCCTGCCAGAGCATCCGCGAGCGGCTGCTCGCCAACATCCTGCCCCTGACCGTGCCCGTCGGCGCGGCGGACTCCTTCCGCGGCATCGTGGACCTCGTGACGATGGAGTTCGTCACGTTCAGCGGCGATCAGGGCTCCGACGTGACGCGCGTCCCTGTCCCGGACGATCTCAGCGAGGAGATGCAGCTCCGCCGCATGGAGCTGCTCGATGGGCTCGCCGACTGCGACGACGCCCTCATGGAGAAGGTCCTCGAGGAGGTCGAGCCCTCCCAGGACGAGATCCACGCGGCGCTGCGCAAGGGCGTGGTGGCCAGCAAGATCTACCCGGTCCTGGCCGGTACGGCCTTGCGGAACGCCGGCGTGCAGCCGCTGCTGGACGCGATCGTGCGCTACCTGCCCTCGCCCCTCGACCGGGGCAGCGTCCGCGGATACGACCCCGAAGACCCCGAGAAGGAGGTCGCCTTCGAGCCGAAGGACAGCGAGCCGCTCTGCGCTCTGGCGTTCAAGATCATCAGCGACGCCCACGGCGACCTGACGTTCGTGCGCATCTACTCGGGCTCCATCAAGCAGGGCAAGGGCCTCTACAACCCGCGTCTGGGCAAGCACGAGCGCAGCATGCGCCTGCTGCGCATGCACGCCAACGACCGGGAGCAGGTCGATGAGATCGGAGCGGGGCAGATCGTGGCGATCGTCGGCTTGAAGCACACCGCCACCGGCGACACCCTCTGCGATCGCAAGCACCCGGTGGCGCTCGAGTCGATCACGTTCCCGGAGCCGGTGATCTCCATGGCCATCGAGCCCAAGAGCACGGCCGACAAGGACCGTCTCGAGGAGGTCTTGGCTCGCCTGGCTCGCGAAGACCCCACGTTCCGCGTGAGCGTCGACCCCGAGACAGGCCAGACCCTGATCGCCGGGATGGGGGAGCTGCACCTCGAGGTGCTCAAGCACCGGCTGCTGCGCGACTTCCGCATCGAGGCCAACGTGGGCAAGCCCCGCGTGAGCCACAGGACCACCGTCCGGGGCGCCGGCAAGGCCGAGCACACCTGGATGCGCCTCATCGCCAGCGTCGAGCAGACCGCCACCGTCAAGATCGGCGTCAAGCCCTTGCCGTCCGGCTCAGGCATACAGTTCGCGAACAAGGCGTCGGAAGTCGATGTCATCAAGGTGTTTGCAGACGCGGCCGAGGAGGGCGCGCGGTTCGCCGCGGACGGCGGGCTCGACTTGGGCTTCCCCGTCATCGACGTGGAGATCACGCTGCTCGGCGGCCGCATGCACGAGACCGACTCGACGGAGGTCGCCTTCCAGGCCGCGGCGGGCGAGGCGTTCCGCGAGGCCTGCGAGAACGGGGGTGTCGTGATCCTGGAGCCGCTCATGCGGTTCGAGGTCACCACACCGGCCGACTACGTGGGTCCCGTCTCCTCGGACCTGATCCGACGCGGAGCCCTGATCGAAGGGGATGACCTGCGCGGGAACCTGCGGGCCATCCGTGGCACGGTCGCGCTGAACCAGATGTTTGGCTACTCCACGGCCGTCCGCTCGCTCTCCCAGGGCCGAGCGAGCTACAGCATGCAGCCGGCAGGATTCCGCGAGGTGTCTCCCGAGGACCGCAAGCGTTTGACCTTCGAGGATTAGCTCCTCGCGTCAAAATCCCACAAAAGCGCGGTTTCATCCCCCCGGAATCGGTTGGGGGCCTCTACGTGGAGGACTAACATCCGGGGCTTGCGCGCTGATCTCCCGTCGCGTGGCTGCCCCATGGGCTGTCAGACCTTCGGGAGGGTGGTCGCCAGGGCTCGTCCGTGAGCGCTGAGGCCTTGGCGCGCAGAGGTCCCCACAGAGCTTCTCGAAGACAGAAGCTTCTCGAAAACAGAGCTTCTCGAAGACAGAGCTTCCCGAAGAACGAATCCGTACGAACTGAGTTCCAAAAGGGGCTACGTGCGTCTCCGACACGGTGCATTCGCATCAGGCCGGGGCGGCGTTTCCACCACGAAGAACGGCAGACATGAGCACTCCGAACAGCATCAAGATCCGTATGGAGTCGTACGACCACGAGGCGCTCGACAAGAGCTCGCTCGAGCTCGTCGACACGGCCAAGCGCACGGGCGCGCGTGTGCAGGGCCCCGTGCCGCTGCCGACGCGCATCGAGCGCTATACGGTGCTGCGTTCGCCCCACATCGACAAGAAGTCGCGTGAGCAGTTCGAGATCCGCACGCACAAGCGGATCCTGTACATCACGGACTACAGCCCGAAGACGGTTGACTCGATCTCGAAGCTCAACCTCCCCGCGGGTGTCGACATCCGGATCAAGGTCTGAACGGGAGAGGGCTGATCAGGGACGGGGCTGATCAGGGACGGGGCCCGCTCAGGGCCAAGCCAAGGACGAATCGACAATGGCAACCATCAAGACACTCAACGGCGGGTCGGCGAGCGAGAGCGATCTCGACGACACCACCTTCACGTTCGGTGAGCGCATGCGTCCGGCTGTCCTCAAGGAGGCCGTGATCATGTACGAGGCGAACAAGCGCCAGGGCACGGTCAACGTCCTCTCGCGTCGCTTCGTCAATGGATCGGGCAAGAAGTTCCAGAAGCAGAAGGGCACCGGTCGGGCGCGTCACGGCGACCGCAAGGCGCCGTCCTTCCGCGGCGGTGGCGTGGCCCACGGCCCGCACCCGCGCGACTACTCGTACTCGATGCCGCGCAAGGCGCTCAAGCGAGCGCTCCAGGTCGCACTCGCGGGCAAGCTCCGCGACGGCCAGGTCTCGCGATGGGAGGGCTCGGAGTTCTCATCGCCTTCCACCAAGCAAGCTCACAACGCGCTGTCGACCCTCGATGTGGTCGGGAGCGCGTTGGTCGTTTCGGCCGGCCCCGTCGACCGGAACCTGCTCCTCAGCGTGCGCAACCTCACCCGGGTGCGTGCCCTGCCGGCGGCCGAGATCAGCGCCTACGACGTTTGCTTCTACCGCAACCTCGTGCTTCTGGACGGCGCCCTCGAGGCGCTCGTGGCCCGCATCGGTGGCGGCCAGGAAGGAGGGGACGACTAATGAGGTCCCTCACGCCCCAGGACATCCTGCTCAACCCGGTCATCACGGAGAAGACCCTCCGGATGGCCGAGCGGCACAATGCCTACTCGTTCCGGGTTCGCCCCAACGCCAACAAGGTGCAGGTACGCGACGCGGTCGAGCGCATCTTCGACGTCCATGTCGTAGGCGTTCGCATCCAGAACTACGTCGGCAAGTTCCGTCGGATGGGGCGCTCGACCGGCGCCACGCCGAACTGGAAGAAAGCCATCATCAAGGTCAAGGAGGGCGACACGATCGAGTTCTATTAAGCCCAAGGGGCGCTTCTCCTGCCCCTCGGGGAGGGAGGCCTCCTGCCCCTCGGGGATGGGAGCAGCGCCCCTGGATCGCTAGAGCCCGACTCGTTTCGGAACGGAATCACCTATGGCCATTCGTCGCGTCAAGCCCACCACCAACGGACAGCGCGGTCTCTCGTACATCGACACGAGTGACCTCACCAAGAAGGCGCCCGAGAAGCGTCTTACGCACGGTCTGCGCAAGTCCGGCGGCCGCAACAACCGCGGTCGCCTCACGTGTCGCCACCGGGGTGGTGGCGCCAAGCGCCTGTACCGCATCGTCGACTTCAAGCGCAACGACAAGGACGGGATCCCCGGCACCATCAAGGCGCTCGAGTACGACCCGAACCGCAACGCCCGCCTGCACCTTCTGGTGTACGCCGACGGCGAGAAGCGCTACGTCCTGGCGGCCAACAAGGTGAAGATCGGCCAGAAGGTCATGAGCGGCCCCACGGCCGAGCCCAAGCCCGGCAACAACATGGAGCTCCGGAACATCCCCGTCGGCCTCTGGGTCCACGCGGTCGAGCTCGTTCCCGGCAAGGGCGCCCAGCTGGCGCGTGGCGCAGGAGCGTACTGCACGCTCAGCGCCAAGGAGGGTGACGTCGCCCTCCTCACGCTGCCGTCCGGCGAGATGCGCCGCGTCAACATCCGTTGCCGCGCCACCATCGGCCAGGTCGGTAACATCGACTACAGCCTCATGAAGATCGGCAAGGCCGGCCGCAAGCGCCACATGGGCATCCGCCCGACCGTGCGTGGCTCGGCCATGAACCCGGTCGCCCACCCGATGGGTGGTGGTGAGGGCCGTCGCTCGGGCGGTCGCCACCCGCGCTCGAAGTGGGGCGTCCTGTCCAAGGGCGGCAACACGCGCAAGAAGCGCAAGCCCAGCAACCGTTTCATCGTCCGCGGCCGCAAGCGCGGCAAGCAGGTAGGTAAGTAGGAGTCGAACGATGAGCCGTAGCCTCAAAAAGGGCCCGTTTGTCGACGAGCGTCTGTTCGGCCGTGTCATGAGCATGGGCGACGCTCGTCGTGATGCGCTCAAGACGTGGTCGCGCCGCTGCGACATCGTGCCGGAGTTCGTGGGTCACACGTTCCTCGTGCACAACGGCAAGACCTTCGTGCGCGTCTACGTGACCGAGGACATGGTCGGGCACAAGCTCGGCGAGTTCGCACCCACGCGCCTCTTCCGCGGCCACGCGGGACGGAGGTAGACGATGCCCAACACGAAGCCCAACAAGAAGCCCAACAAGAAGAAGGCTGCCGTCGCGTTCGGCAAGACGTTCCGCGCCAAGCATACGAACGCGCGCATCAGCCCGTTCAAGTGCCGCGCCGTCATGGACCTGGTGCGCGGCAAGGGCATCGAGGACGCCATCACGCTGATGGAGTTCGAGCCCCGCCGCGCCGCCTCGCTGATTCAGAAGGTGCTGCGCTCGGCGCTCGCCAATGCTTCGAACGACCTCGACGTCAACTTGAAGTCGCTGATCGTGACAGACGCTCGTGTGGATGGTGCCGGCCTGCTGAATGGCCGTCGCCGCTGGCAGCCGCGTGCCATGGGCCGCGCCTTCCCGATCCTGAAGCGAACAAGCCATATCTCCATCACGCTGGGTGAGCCGGTCTCGGAAGCGAAGACCGAAGCTCGTGCCGCCGCGTTGGCTGAGAAGGAGTAGCTCGTGGGACAGAAGACAAACCCCATCGGCTTCCGCACCGGCGTGTACCTGGACTGGACGTCCCGGTGGTACGCGCCGAAGAAGGACTTCGCTCGCCTCCTCAAGGAGGACCGGGAGATCCGTAGCTTCATCCAAAAGGAGTTCTACGGCGCCGGCATCCCGAAGATCGAGATCGAGCGCAAGGCCGACGCCCTGCGCGTAATCGTGCACACGGCGAAGCCCGGCGTGCTGATCGGTCGCAAGGGTGTCAAGGCCGAGGAGCTCAAGAAGCGGATCGAAGGTGTCACCGGCCGTCGCGTCGGCCTCGACATCCTCGAGATCTCGCGCCCCGAGCTGAACGCGACGCTCGTCGCCCAGAACGTGGCCGAGCAGCTCCAGAAGCGCGCCGCCTACCGCCGGACGCTCAAGCGCTCCGTGCAGCAGACGATGGAGCGCGGCGCCAAGGGCATCAAGATCAGGATCGGCGGTCGCCTCGGCGGCTCCGAGATCGCTCGCACCGAGAAGCAGAGCCAAGGTTCGATCCCGCTCTCGACGCTGCGTGCAGACATCAGTTACGGCACGGCCGTCGCCCGTACGACGTACGGCGTGATCGGTGTGAAGTGCTGGATCTACCTCGGGACGCTGGCGAAGGCCGAGCCCAAGGTCAAGACGGAGGCGCTCTAGCATGTTGATGCCCAAGCGCGTCAAGTGGCGCAAACAACAGCGTGGCCGGCTCAAGGGCAAGGCCTCGCGCGGCAACACCGTCGCCTTCGGCGAGTTCGGCCTGCAGGCCCTCGAGCGTGCCTGGATCCCCAGCAACGTGATCGAGACCGGCCGTGTTGCGTGTGTGCGTGGTGCCCCCGAGGCCCGCGTCTACATCCGCATCTTCCCGCACAAGTCCGTGTCCTCGACGCCGGAAGAGACGCGCATGGGTACGGGCAAGGGCGAGCCGGACTACTGGGCCGCCGCCGTCCGTCCCGGCACGATCCTGTTCGAGCTTGGTGGGGGCGTCGACGAGGTGACCGCAAAGAGGGCGCTCAACAAGGTCGCTCACAAGATGCCGATCCGCACGCGCTTCGTGCGCAAGCGGCTCCACGGTTAAGGCGGAGAGAAGGTAGCCAGATGAGGACCCGTGACATCCGCCGGCGTGAGACAGGCGACCTCCAGCAGGAGATCGTTCGTCTGCGCGAAGAGATCTTCCAGCAACGTTTCCATGGCCAGAGCGAGGAGAAGGTCGATCGCGGCCGCGTGCGCAAGCATCGCCGCAACATCGCCCGCATCACCACGATCCTCAAGGAGCGCGCGCTCGGGATCAACAAGGACCTCGAGGCTGCGGCCGGGAAGGGCAAGTAACGATGTCGCAAGAAGAGATCTCCCAAGAAGAGAAGGCGAAGGCGCGCGGCATGCGTCGCGTCGTGACCGGGAAGGTCGTGTCGGACAAGATGGACAAGACCATCGCCGTCCGCCAAGAGCGCCTCGTGAAGCACGCCCTGTACGGCAAGTACATCCGGCGCGCGACGACCTACAAGGCCCACGATGAGAACAACCAGGCTCGCACGGGTGATGTCGTCGAGATCACTTACGGCCGGCCGATCAGCAAGACCAAGAACTGGCGACTCGTGCGCATCGTGCGCTCGGACAGCCTGGCTGCCGAAGAAGCCTAGGAGCGCGCGATGATCCAAATTCGCACCTGGCTCGACGTCGCCGACAACTCGGGCGCCAAGCGCTGCCACGCCATCAAGGTCGTGGGTCGGGGCAACAAGAGCACAGCCGAGATCGGCGACATCGTCGTGGCCTCGGTACGCAAGGCGATCCCGTCGTCGCCTATCAAGACCGGTACGGTCATCCGCGGCGTCGTCGTACGCACGCGGTTCCCGTACCGCCGAGCCGATGGCACCTACGTGCGCTTCGACTCGAATGCGATCGTCATCATCAACGAGGACAAGAGCCCGAAGGGGACGCGCGTGTTCGGCGCCGTCTCCCGCGAGCTGCGCCGCAAGGGCTTCACGAAGATCGTGAACCTGGCTTCGGAGGTCGTCTGATGGCCCGCCGTATCCGCAAGGGCGACAACGTCGCCATCGTGTCGGGCGCCGATCGCGGCAAGCGAGGGCGCGTCCTGCGCATCCTCACCGACAAGGACCGGGTGATCGTCGAGGGGGTCAACCTCGTCTTCAAGCACCTGCGCAAGAGTCAGCAGCACCCCCAGGGTGGCCGCATCCGTCGTGAGGCTCCGCTGCACATCAGCAACGTCATGCCGATCGACTCTGAGACGAACGCGCCCACGCGCGTCAAGTCGAAGGTCATCGACGGCCAGCGCACCCGCGTCGGCATCCGCAGCGAGGCCGAGGTTGGCACCGGTCCGACCAAGAAGGCTGACGCCAAGGGCGCCGTCTCCAAGAAGGGGGAGGATTAGTCATGGCTCGCCTCCGCGACCAGTATTTCAACGACGTGCGTCCGCAGCTTCTCGAAAAGCTCGGTCTCGCGAACGACAACGCCCTCCCGCGCCTCGAGAAGATCACGGTCTCCTGTGGCGTGGGTGACGCGAAGGACAACAAGAAGCTCCTCGAGAATGCCGTCGGCATCCTCGAGCGGGTCACCGGCCAGAAGGCAGTGAAGACGCGAGCGCGCAAGTCGATCGCTCAGTTCCGCCTTCGCGCCGGGATGCTCGTGGGTGCTCGCGTCACGCTTCGTGGCGAGCGCATGTACGAGTTCCTCGACCGACTCATCAACGTGGTCACGCCGCGTATCCGAGACTTTCGTGGTCTGAAGCGCAAGCTCGATGGGCACGGGAACTACAACATGGGCCTGGCCGAGCAGACGGTGTTCCCGGAGGTCGACGGCGACCTGCTCGAGACCGTCCAGGGCATGAACATCGCGATGACGATTCGCAGCCAGTCGGACGATCACAGCATCGCCCTGCTGGAGGCATACAACTTCCCGTTCCGTCGGGAGGAGGCGACCGTTGGCTAAGAAATGCCTAGTGATCAAGTCGCAGCAGAAGCCGAAGTTCAGCACGCGCGCTTACACGCGCTGCCAGTTCTGCGGACGGCCTCGCGCCGTCTACCGGAAGTTCGGAATCTGCCGCATCTGTTTCCGCGAGATGGCGGTTCGTGGAGAGATCCCGGGCCTCCGGAAGGCTTCGTGGTAGGGGGCCGCCGATGGCAATGAACGACACAGTTTCCGACATGCTGACACGCATCAGGAATGCCCTGACGGTCAACCGGCAGAGCGTGGACGTAATCGCGTCCCGTCTCAACCGGTCCGTTGCGGCCGTCCTCGAGCGCGAGGGCTACATCGTGGGTACGCGCGAGATCTTGGATCGCCGCGGCCATGATGCTCTTCGCCTGATGCTGAAGTACGACCACGATGGCGATCCGGTGATCAGCAAGATCGACCGCGTATCGCGTCCCGGCTGCCGCGTGTACCGCGGCGTCCGTGAGATCCCGCAGGTCCTCAATGGCCTGGGTATCTCCGTCGTGAGCACATCGCAGGGCGTCATGTCCGACCGCGAGGCCCGTACGGCCGGCGTGGGCGGCGAGATTCTCTGCGAGATCTACTAGGGATAGGAGCGCATCATGTCGCGTATCGGCAAGATTCCGGTCGCCATCCCCGGTGGCGTGACCGTAACCGTCGACGGCAATGCCGCCGCCGGACAGATCGTGAACGTCAAGGGCCCCAAGGGCGAGCTCTCGCGGACATTCACCGGCGGCATCACAGCTGCGGTGGATGACGGCAAGCTCATCTTGGAGCGACCGGACGACGAGTCGCGCAGCAAGTCGCTGCACGGCCTCTATCGCTCGCTGTGCAACGGCATGGTCGAGGGCGTTGCGAATGGCTACGAGAAGCGTCTCGAAGTCGTCGGTGTCTCCTATCAGGCCAGCGTCGAGGGCAATCGCCTCCGTTTGCAGGTGGGCTTCAGCCATCCCGTCTTCGTCGACATCCCGAAGGGCCTCAGCGTGGAGTGCCCGAGCCTGACGATGATCGTCATCAAGGGCTGCGACAAGCAGATGGTCGGCGAGTTCGCCGCCAGGTCCCGCAAGGTGCGTCCGCCGGAGCCCTACAAGGGCAAGGGCGTTCGTTACGTCGGTGAGCAGATCGTCCTGAAGGCCGGCAAGTCCTTCGTGGGCGGGGAGAAGTAGGCCATGAATCGGCTCAAGCGAATGGACCGCCGTCGCCAGAACCGCGCCAATCGCGTGCGGCGTCGGGTGCGCGGTACGTCCGAGCGTCCGCGGATCACGATCTATCGGACGAACCTGCATATCTACGCGCAGATGGTGGACGACGTGAACGGCACGACCCTCTGCGAGGCTTCCTCGGTTTCCCTGAAGCTCGGCTACGGCGGCAACGTCGACGCTGCGAAGAAGGTGGGCGAGGCGCTTGGCCAGAAGGCCAAGGACGTCAATGTGGCCGCTGCCGGTTTCGACCGCGGCGCGTACCGCTACCACGGCCGAGTCAAGGCTCTCGCGGACGCCGTCCGCGAAGCCGGCGTGAAGTTCTAGGGGGCGGTATCCATGCGTCGCGAAAGTGATTATCTCGATTCTGACGGCCTCGACCTCACGGACGACGTCGTACAGATCAACCGCACGGCGAAGGTGATGAAGGGCGGGCGTCGCTTCGCCTTCAGCGCTCTCGTCGTCGTCGGCGATGGCCGCGGTGTGGTCGGTCTCGGCTTCGGCAAGGCGCGCGAGGTGCCCCCGTCCGTCGAGAAGGGCCGCACCGATGCCCTCAAGAAGCTTTGCCGCGTGCCGCTCAAGGGCACGACGGTGCCGCACGCCGTCGTGGCGCGGTTCCGTTCGAGCCGCGTGAAGCTCATCCCCGCCGCTCCCGGTACCGGCATCATCGCCGGCGCCGCGGTGCGCAAGGTGCTCGAGGCCGCCGGCGTGAAGGACATCCTCACGAAGGCGCTCGGTAGCAAGAACCCCATGAACCTGGCGAAGGCAACCCTCGAGGGCCTGCGCTCGATGAAGACGCGCCGCGAAGTCGCTGAGCGTCGCGGAGTGGAGATCTAATGAATCTCGACGACGTCAAGAAGATCAAGATCCCGCGGCAGAAGAAGCACCGCGTCGGCCGTGGTCCCGGTTCGGGCTGGGGCACGACGGCAGGTCGCGGCAACAAGGGCGCTGGCCAGCGCTCGGGTACGCGCTTCCGTCTCCAGTTCGAGGGTGGCCAGATGCCCCTCTACCGCCGCCTGCCGAAGAAGGGCTTCACGAACGCCCGCTTCAAGGTGGACATGCACGTGGTGAACGTCGGCGATCTCGATGCCGCTTTCTCCGCAGGTGACAAAGTGGACCTCGAGGCGCTCAAGAGGGTGGGGCTCGCGCCCAAGCGCGCGCGCTACCTGAAGGTGCTCGGCTTCGGAGACCTGACCAAGGCGCTCACGATCGTGGCCAACGGGGTCAGCAAGGGTGCCCAGGAGAAGATCGACGCTGCGAAGGGCTCGATCGAGGTCCAGCCCACGCAGACCGAGATGCGCCCCAAGGGCATCAAGAAGGGCGGCGCCGCAGCTCCTGCTGCTCCCGCCGTCGTAGCAACCCCGGCCGAAGACGCCAGCTCGAGTGACACGAACCCGAACGACAGCAACTCGAACGATACTGAGGGGCAGGACTAGTCGTGATTGGGAACTTCGCCAATCTCTTCCACGTTCCGGAGATCCGGAAGCGCCTTGGCATCACGCTGGGCTTCCTCCTGCTCTACCGGGTGGGCTGGAACATCCCGATCCCTGGCGTGAACCTGGATGCGATCCGCGCCATCGCGGGTGACGAGCAGGGCAACGCCTTCACGGCGTTGTTCAGCGTCATCTCGGGTGGCGGTCTCTACTCCTGCGCGCTGTTCAGCCTCGGCATCATGCCGTACATCAGCGCGAGCATCATCTTCAGCTTGCTGACGAAGGTCGTGCCGAGCCTGGAGGCGATCACCAAGGAGGGCGCCGCCGGTCAGCGCAAGATCAACCAGTGGACGCGCATGGCGACAGTCCCGCTGGCGCTGCTGCAGGCGATCATCCTCGTGATGAACATCTACCGCTCGCCAATCGATGCGAGTGGCACAGCCCTGATCGACCCAGGATTCATGCTCGCCCTCGGCGCGATGCTGACGCTGACCGCCGGTACGGTCCTGCTGATGTGGGTAGGTGAGCAGATCACCGAGTACGGCGTCGGCAACGGTATCTCGCTGTTGATCATGGCGGGCATCATCGCCCGCGTGCCCGAAGCGATCATGCAGCTCGTCGAGAAGGAGCAAGGCGGGTTCCTCCCGTTCACGCTGCTCGTCCTCTTCCTGGTGATCGTGGTCGTCGTGGTGTTCATCACCAAGGGGACGCGCAAGATCCCTGTCCAATACGCCAAGCTCACACGTGGGCGCAAGGTGTACGGCGGCCAGCGGCACTTCCTGCCGCTGAAGGTCAACCAGGCCGGCGTCATGCCCGTGATCTTCGCCTCGGCCCTGCTCTCGTTCCCGTCGCTCATGGGCAACGCCCTGGGCTGGGGTTGGATGGAGCGCGCGTTCCAGGTGGGCGCGTGGTGGTACACGGCCCTCACGATCGTGATGATCTACTTCTTCTCGTTCTTCTGGAACTCCCTGATGTTCAATCCGGTGGAGATGTCGAAGAACATGAAGGAGTCAGGCTCCTTCATCCCCGGCATCCGCCCGGGCAAGCGCACGGCCGAGTTCCTGACGCGCGTCATGACGCGCATCACCTTGGCCGGAGCCTCATTCCTCGCGGCCATCGCGATCATTCCGTCGCAAATGGCGATGACGATCTCGGCCAATGTTCCGGTAGAGGTTGCCTACTTCCTCGGCGGCACCTCGATCCTCATCGTCGTGAGCGTCGCGCTGGACCTGGTGGACAAGCTGAATAGCGCACTGCTGATGCGCAACCAGGGCGGCTTCATGGGGGGCGCCGGCGGCGGCACCTCGAAGAAGAAGCGGGGGGGCAAGTAGCGTGACGCGTCTCGTTCTCCTCGGTCCTCCCGGCGCTGGCAAGGGCACGCAGGCGGTTCGCATCTGCGAAGCGCGTGGGCTGCAGCACCTCTCCACGGGGGAGTTGCTCCGCGCTGCCGTCGAGGCGGGCACGGAGCTGGGCGTCGAAGCGAGGGTCTTCATGGACGCCGGCAACCTGGTTCCGGACCAGCTCGTGTCCGATCTGGTCGCTGAGCGGCTTAGGGCACTGGGCGATGACTCGGGCTTCCTGCTCGACGGGTTCCCGCGCAACGTGGGGCAGGCAGCTTCGCTTGCGGAGCAGCCCCGGGGCGCGCTCGACTGCGTGCTCTACCTCCGCTTGGAGCGCGAAGAAATCCTCCAGCGCCTCTTGGCGCGCGGACGATCGGACGACACCGAGGCGGTCATCAACAACCGCCTCGATGTCTATGCACGTGAGACGTCGCCCCTCGTAGAGCACTACGAGGAGCAAGGTCTCCTGAAGACAATCGACGGCCTCGGCACCATGGACGAGGTCGCCAGTCGCATCAAGGATGCGCTGCGCGACTGTGGTGCGGAGGCGAGTGCCTAATGGCGCGTGAAGACAACCTGCGTCTGGATGCAAAGGTCGTGGAGGCCCGCCCGAACGCGATGTTCGTGGTGGAACTCGAGAACGGCCATCGGATCCTGGCGCACATCTCCGGCAAGATGCGGATGCACTGGATTCGCATTCTTCCCGGAGACAGGGTGACCGTGGAGATGAGCCCCTACGACCTGACGAAGGGGCGGATCGTCTACCGCGACTAGCCTGGGAGATTTGAGATGAAGGTCAGGGCAAGTGTGAAGCGCATGTGCGAGGGCTGTCGGATCATCCGACGGCACGGCAAGGTGCGTGTGATCTGCAAGAACCCGCGCCACAAACAGGTGCAGGGCTAGGAGCGCCGGAACCATGCCGCGTATCGTTGGTGTCGACATCCCGGACAACAAGGCGACCTACGTCGCCTTGCAATACATCCACGGAGTGGGCAAGCACACTTCGCTCAGGATCTGTGAGGCGTTGGATCTGGATCCCGCGCGTCGATCTCGTGATCTGACCGATGAGGAACTCGCGCGTATCGCGGGCCACATCGAAGACGAGGTCGTCGTGGAGGGAAACCTCCGCCGCCAGACCCAGCAGAACATCTCCCGTCTGAAGGAGATCGCCTGCTACCGGGGAATGCGGCATCGCCGCGGCCTCCCGGTGCGTGGTCAGCGGACCCAGACCAACTCCCGGACCCGGAAGGGGCCGAAGAAGACCGTCGCGGGCAAGAAGAGCGTCAAGTCGCTCCGCTAGCCCATCGAGTCCAGGAGCTCTAAGTCCCTTCCCTTGCGGGACCTAGAGCCGTCGACCGGGGAATTGCCTCCGGTCGGCCAGAAAGTTGCAGGGGACCCCGGGCGCGGTACCCTCGCCCGTTCTGGCCCCAAAAGTGGGCACTATCTCAGTCGGAGGACTCATGGCGGGGAAGAAGAAGATCCGAAGGAACGTGCCCAAGGCCGTCGTGCACGTGCACGCCTCCTTCAACAACACGATCGTCACCTTCGCAGCGCCGAACGGTGAGACGCTGTGCTGGGACTCAGCAGGCACGATCGGCTTCAAGGGCTCGCGCAAGTCGACGCCTTTCGCAGCCCAGAAGGCCGCCGAGCGCGCCGCCGAGAAGGCCGTGAAGATGGGCGTCCGGGAGATCGAGGTCCAGATCAAGGGCCCGGGCTCCGGTCGCGAATCGGCTGTCCGCAGCCTGCAGGCCCGAGGCCTCAAGATCCGCGCCGTCACCGACGTCACCCCGCTGCCGCACAACGGCTGCCGGCCCCGCAAGCGCCGCCGCGTCTAGTACGCCCTCTCCTCGCCATCGGCGGGGACCCCTATTCGCCTCCGCCCACGGCGGGGGATGTTCGAGAGTTGAACGAGTTGATTCCCGCGACGTTGGGCAGAGCAGGCCCCCGGCGCGAGAACGTTAGACAGGACGGAGGAACGCATGAGGATCCGATGGCGGGATCTTGAGCTCCCCACCAAGGTCGTAGCCGATTCGGCTACGCGCACCGACATGTATGCCAAGTTCACGGCCGAGCCGTTCGAGCGTGGCTACGGCGTGACGGTGGGCAACGGCCTCCGCCGCGTGCTGCTGTCGTCCATCGAGGGCACAGCCGTAACGTCGGTGAAAATCCAAGGCGTCAAACACGAGTTCTCCTCCATCGAGGGGATCAAGGAAGACGTCACGGACATCATCCTGGCACTGAAGCGCCTGCGCGTTCAGTTCCACACGGACGACCCGAAGGTCCTCCGCATCGAGAAGACGGGCCCCGGCGCCGTCACCGGCGATGACATCCTGACCGGTTCGGATTGCGAGGTCATCAACAAGGACCTCAAGATCTGCACCATCAACGATGCGCAGACGTTCGAGGCCGAGATCGAGGTGCGGCGCGGCCGCGGCTACGTAACGGCTGAGGAAAACGCGCGCGAAGAGCAGGAGATCGGGGTCATCCCGCTCGACTCGATCTTCTCGCCCATCCAGCGTGTGCGCTACCGGACCGAGAACACGCGCGTCGGCAAGTTGACCAACTACGACCGCCTGATCATCGAGCTCTGGACGGATGGCACGATCACGCCCGAAATGGCGCTGGTCGAGGCCAGCAAGATCTACCGCAAGCACCTCAACCCCTTCATCCAGTTCTTCGATGTGGGCAAGGAGCTGCTGTTCGACAAGGCTCCCGAGGCGTCGATCCCCGGCTTCGGTGGTCCTCTTGGTGGCGCCCCGGCCGGCGCCACGCCGATGGCTGGCGCCCCGATGGCCGGCACGTCGGGTGCGCTCGGCGGCGGCTCCATGGGCGGAGGTGCCATGGGCGCTCCCCTCGGCGGCTCGCCGCTGGGCGGCGAGAGCCTCGGCGGCGGTTCCATGGGCGGCTCGATGCTCGGCGACGGCCCGCTCGGTGGGGCGTCGCTCGGTGGTGGGGCGCCGCTTGGCGGCCCTGACTCGGAAGAGGCTCGTCGCAAGATGGAGCTTCCGATCGCGCACATGGACCTGTCGGTTCGCGCGAGCAACTGTCTGGAAGCCGAAGGCATCCAGACGATCGGTGAACTGGTCAACCTCTCGCAGGACCAGATCATGGCGTTCAAGAACTTCGGGCGTACGTCTCTCAAGGAGATCACGCGCAAGCTCGACGAGATGAATCTGACCCTGGGGTCGGAGTCCTAGAGGACTCCCTCCCCGAGGCCGGAAGGCTGAGGAGTGGCACGATGAAACACCGCATTGCAGGCCGCAAGCTGACGCGCGATACCCAGCACCGGATCGCCTTGCGACGCAACATGATGCGGGCGCTGTTGATCAACGGTCGCATCGCGACGACGCTGCCGAAGGCCAAGGCCATGCGTCCGTACGTCGAGAAGCTCATCACGCGCGCCAAGAAGGCCGCGGCGATCAAGACGTCCGACCCCTCGGGGTACGTCCACCAGGTGCGCCTCTTGGCCCGCGAGGTGCCGGATCGCAAGCTTCTCTCGCTGCTGACCGACGTCATCGGTCCGATGGTGCAGGACCGCCCCGGGGGCTACACGCGCATCCTACGCACGGCGCACAACTCGCTGGGTGACAACGCCCCGCGCGCCATCTTCGAGTTCGTGGACCGCGCCGAGCAGCCCGAGGAAGAAGACGAGAAAGCCGTAGCAGGCAAGAAGTAGCGTCGGCGCAGCGTAGTGCTCGCGCCGTGGATGGGACACCCCGTAGTTGGGACATCATGGGCACGGGCGAGGTCACGAAGCGCGGGGCCCTGATCTGGGACTTCCTTACGACCTTCGTGGCCGCTCGGCGTACGTTCCTCGCCGTGTACCGGCGTTACGAGCGCCGCGTCTTGGCCCAGGCGCGTCATCACGCGGTCCCGCGTGCGCAGCTGAAGCTGCCGCCCCAGGAGCTGTGGACGCTCTTTCACCTCGACCGGCTCGAGAGCCTCCGCGACAAGCGCCTGGCTCCGCTGCGTGACCTGGCTACCGAGATCTTCGGTTCCGTCGGTGACGAGGGCCTGATGGACGCCTACTGCGGGCACATCTACCACGAGATATCCATCCTCAGCGAGGAGCACCGCTCCGTGGGGCGCTTCGTCCGCCATCACGATCCGCGTCGCTACCGCTCGCTCTTCGACGAGGTCAGCGGCTACTACCCGCTGCGCCTCAACCGCGTCCTCCGCTTCTTCCGCGCCGCCATGAAGCGGTTGGACGAACTGCTGCCTCGATGGAGCCAGGAGCGCATCGTCGTGCGCTCGGCCTACTTGTTCGGGGATCGGCTCTCTCGCCGCGCTTGGAGCGATGGCCGCGAGGCGCTCTACATTCGCATGTATCCCAACGGCGGTGTCGTCCGAGGCTATCTTGAGGCCGGTCGATCGTTCCTCGACTCAGGCTTCACGGACCAAGCCCGTCAAGCGCTAGCCCACGCCCTGTCGGCCTGGGAGGGTGCGGACGAGACGGTCCAGCAGCGTCCCGGCGAGCGCCGGGCCCTCGAGGAAGTGCGCGAGCTGATGGCCCGGCTCGTTCCGATGGGGTCGCGTCGCGCCGAGATTCTGGGCAGGGATACCAGTGAGGGGCAGAAGCCGTGAAGCATGTCTATTTCGTCAGCTTCGGATGCCAGATGAACGTGCTGGACAGCGAGCTCGTGCTCGGGGACTTCCAGCGCAGCGGATACCGGCGCACCGACGAGATGAAGCACGCCGACGTCGTGCTGATCAACACCTGCTCGATTCGTGAGCATGCAGAGGACAAGGTCTGGAGTCTGCTGGGCCGCGCGCGCCAGGTGAAGGAAGCGAAGCCGCACATCAAGATCGGTGTCATGGGCTGCATGGCCCAGCGCGTGAAGGACGACATCATCCGCCGCGCGCCCCACGTGGACCTCGTCCTGGGGACCTCGAACTTCCGTAGCGCCGTCCAGGACCTGCATGACATCGACGCAGGCGGAGGGCGCGTGCTGCGCACAGCCAAGCGGCCGGACCCCGAGTTCCTGCCGGATGCCGACCGCAACGTCAGCGCCCGACCGGATCGATTCCGTGCGTACGTGACGATCATGCGTGGCTGCAATCACGCCTGCACCTACTGCATCGTGCCCCACACCCGCGGCCCGGAGATCTCCCGGCCGATGGATGAGCTTCTCCACGAGACACGTGAGCTCGTCGCCGACGGCGTCCGCGAGGTCACGTTCCTCGGCCAGAACATCAACACCTACGGCCAGGACCTGCATCCCGAGCGCAAGCACACGGGTGAGATCTGCACGTTGCTCGAGAAAGCCGCCGAGATCGACGGCTTGGACCGGATCCGGTTTCTCACGAGCAATCCGTTCGACATGACGGAAGACATGATGCGCCGCTTCGGAAGCATCCCGAAGGTCATGCCCTGGCTGCACATCCCCGCGCAGTCGGGCTCGGACGAGGTGCTGCGCCGCATGCAGCGCACCTACACCGTGGCGCAGTACCACGAGATCGTCGGCTGGGCGCGCAAGCACATCCCGGGCGTCGAGATCACGAGCGACTTCATCGTGGGTTTCTCGGGCGAGACGGAAGAGGACTTCGACGCGACCAAGAAGCTCGTGCAGGATGTCGGCTTGTTGCAAACGTACGTCTTCAAGTACAGCCTCCGCCCGAAGACGCTCTCGGCCCGGCGACTGCCGGACGACGTGCCCGAGGACGTGAAGTCCAAGCGCAACGTGGAGTTGCTGGCGGTGCAGGATGCCGGCGCCGTCGTGCGCAACACGCGCATGATCGGCAAGCGGGTCGAGATCCTCATCGAGGGCATCAGCAAGAGCAACTCGTCCCGCGTCACGGGCCGGGACCACAGCAACCGTCTGGTGCACTGCCCCGGAGACGCGTCGATGGCGGGTCACATGGCCATCGTCGAGATCGAGGAAGTCGGCGCGCACTCGTTCATCGGAAGGCGCCTGGCGCTCGAGACGGAACCAGGGACGTGGACGTACCGCTCCTGCAGCTTCAGCGGCCCGTCCGCAGCGCGCGCCGTCAGCTAGGTTGGGATCCCCGTAGGGCGGCCATCACCTAGGGAAGTACGTCTTCTCGCGCACCTTGCCTGTGTCATCGTCGATGAGGATCTGCAGATCGCATCGGCGCTTGCGGACGTTGGTGCGCACGTCCCAGAAGCTGTGCTTGGAGAACATGGGCTTCTTGCGCGTGGCTCGGACCGGTTCGTACCAGCGCCATCCTTCCCACTCTGCAGTGAGTCGGGCGGCCGCGATGGCTTCTTCCCTGGTCATATGAACCCCGTACGTCCAGCGTAGCAGCCGCGACCCCTGGAAGTCGAGCGCCACCCGCCAATCGGCCTTGGAGGCCTGAATCCGGGAGTTTGCTGGCGTCAGAGGTCCACGCGCGCGTCGAACAAGAGGTGTTCGTCGAGGCGCGGTAGGGTCATCATGAGCGTCGAGAAGGAGCGCTGCACCTTGCCGCGGAAGCGCTCTTCGCCGCCCGCGACGACGATGATCTCCTTGCTGAGGTCGACGAGCGGCGCGCCCAGGAGAACGGAGAGTCCGCTGTAGTCGTCGCCTCCCTCGAGCGTGTTGATCTCGATGCGATCGCCGTCCTTGGCTTCGACCTGCAGGACCGTCTCCATCTCGGCGCGCGCCCAGTAGACCCAGTAGAAGTGGCGCTTCCACGCGAGCACCGGCTGCCAGAGGAACTTCTTGGGGCGCGGCTTGCGGTCGTGCGCTGCGAGCCACTTCTGCGAGGGGAGGTAGCCCTCCTTCGGCGCGGCATGTCCTCGGCCCTCGACGCGGTCATAGCGGAACTCGAAGCCGGTGGGGTGGTCCTTCTTCCACTGCTTGAGGACGACGTTGGCGAGATCATTGGCGTCGGGCTCGACGTTCTTGTCGTCGCCGGATTGGTAGAAGTGCAGGGGGATGTTGAAGAGGTTCGGGATCAGGCCCGGCTGCACGATGCGCCCGCCGGGGGTCTCCACGATCGTGGGCGCGCCGGCGTAGGGGGCGATGCCCGCGAACACGTCCGCGTGGTGCGAACCGATGGTCCACGACCCGTAGCCGCCCATGCTGTGTCCCGAGATGAAGATGCGATTCGGGTCGACGTTCTTCCAGGTCCGCTTCGCGGCCTGGATGAGCTCGATCACGAACTCTTCGGTTCCCGTACTCGTCCATCCCGGCCCCGTCTTGTGCAGAACCTCGGGGTAGATCCAGAGCCAGCCACCACCACCCATGGCGCTGGCCGCGCTGCCGGCATCACCTTGGCCCTGACCACCGCCGTGCAGACCCAGGAAGAGCGCCTTGCCCGCCTTGCCGGAGAGGATGTACTTGCCCTTCTTCGCCTTCTCGTCGAGGAAGTAGTTCGTGCCCTTCTTGAGCTTCGGGCCGTGCTTCAACGCGATCTTCAGCAGCTCCTTGCGCAGCGCCTTCAGCTTGGCGGGCTCAAGCGGAGCGAGCGTCTCATCCCACCGCTTGCGCATCTTGATGCGCTCGCCGAACGACGCGTCGAGGTAGGCGTGCACGAGCGTCTTCAACGCCTTGCCCTTGGGCACCTGCCCGTCGCCTGCCATCGCAGGCGGCGACACGACGAGGATCAATGCGAGCAGGAGCGCGGGCTTGCGAAGCATGGGGAAGAGTCTACCGAAGCCCCGAGCCTGCGCGATCGGCCGTCGTCAGCACCAGGGTAGGGGCTGCCCGAGCGACAGCGCAGCTGGAGCGGGTGGCCGCCCAAGCCAGCCTGATGTTCGACCGTGGGCCATGGCGTGACGCCACCGGCGGTTTACCTGCGACGAGGGGCATGGAGAGGCGCGGTGAGGCGAGGCAACGGCAAGAGGGCTAGGGTTGGGGCTAGGGCGGGGGCCGGAGGATCGACGCGCCTCAGCTACGATGCCCGCATGCTGCTCAGCGACCACGATGTCCAGCGCCTCCGGCGCGCGATCGCCCTCGCCCGCAAGGGCCGCTTCCAGGTCGAGCCCAATCCCCCCGTCGGCTGCGTGATCGAGCAGGGCGAGGCGGGCATCGTGGGCGAGAGCTGGCACGGGGCCTTCGGGGGGCCGCACGCCGAGGTGGGCGCGCTCGCCCTGGCCGGCGACGCCGCGCGCGGCGCCACGGCCTACATCTCACTGGCGCCCTGCGGGGTCGACGGCAAGACCCCGCCGTGCGCCGACGCCTTGGTGAGGGCCGGCGTCGCTCGCGTCATCTACGCCGCGGGTGATCCCAACCCCGCCGAGGGAGGCGCGGGTCTGGCACGCCTCGAGGCCGCCGGCGTCGAGGTCGTCGCCGCGCAGGGCGCGCTGCGCGGCGAGGGCGAGGCGCTGCTCGAGCGATTTAGGGGCTCGCTCGCCTCACGCCGTCCCTGGGTCGCCCTGAAGTGGGCCATGTCGCTGGACGGCCGCATCGCGCCGCGTCGCGGCGTAGGGGGCGCGATCAGTGGGGGACGCGCCCACGGCCTCGTGCACGACTGGCGCGGTCATGCGGACGCAGTGGCCGTGGGCGTCGAGACCGCCTTGGCGGACGACCCGCGTCTCACGTGCCGGCGGCAGGCAGGCCTGCCGGCCGGCCGTGCGCAGCCGCTCCGTGTCGTCTTCGACGGATCGCTGCGTCTCCCTGTGGACTCCCGTCTCGTGGCGGGCGCGGGCGAGTCGGGCCTGCTCGTGTTCACCACAGCGCGGGCCGACGCGGCGCGTCGCCGGCAGCTCGAGGAGCGCGGGGTCCGCATCGTGGAGGTCAGCGGCGTGGAGGGCCGCGTCGATCTTGCCGCCGCACTGGCGCATCTGCACGCCGAGGGCGTGCGCCGCGTACTCGCCGAGGGCGGTGCGCGCATCCACGGCGCCCTTCTGCGGCAGGGCCTCGCCGATCAGGTCAGTGCCTTCATCTCGCCGATGCTGCTCGGCGGCGAGGACGCCGTGCCCGCCGTCGAGGGCTCCGGCATCGGCTCCATGGACGACGCCCTGCGTCTGGAGGACGTCGCCTGGCGCGGTCTGGGGACGGATCTCCTGATGCAGGGCTACGTACCTCGCGGCTCATGACCACACGGCGCGACGCTGTCACCGTTCCCCTTGTGCGCTATCAGGAGCTTCTGCCGTCGTTCACGGCGATCGTCGCCGGCGCCGAGCGTCGCGTGCTCTTCGACACCGGCGTTGGGATCACGACCCTCAGCGAGGCCCTGGCCACGGAGTTGGGCCATGCGCCCGAGGGCCAGCTGACGGGCCCGCGCATGAGCGGCGAGCTGGTCACGCTCGTCCGTGGGGGGGCGGCCACGTTCGACCTTGGGGCGACAACGCTCGAGGTCGAGGTCACGGGAAGCGTCGCCTTGCAGGGACTCCTCCCACCGGACTGGCCCACCGTCGATGCCGTGCTGGGCCTCGACGCGTTGGCGACACGGCCCTTCGCCCTCGAGGACGGCTGCAGCGCGATCACTCTGATGTCCGAGGCCGAGCTCGAGGACCGCGTGCGCGTGTGGGACGAACTCACGATCGACGTTCGCAGGCCCCTGGATGGTCTGGGCCTCGAGGTGCACGTCGCCGCCGCGTGGGGCGGCCAGCCGATCTGGCTCGAACTCGATACGGGCAACGCGTCGGAGGTGGTGCTGAACGAACGCCTGGGCCACGCGACCGCCACGGCGACGGCGCCGCGCACCGTGGATCTCGAGATCGCAGGTCTCGGGTCCTGGGCCACAGAGGCATGGGTCGTGCCGCTCATCCTGGATGGGAACCTGGGCCGTACGTTCTTCGCGGATCGGACGGTCGCGTTGGACCTCGCGGCGGGCCGGATGTGGGCTACGGCCCCGAGACGCGACCGCGCGCGTTCGTGACGTCCGAGATGCGGTACGTGATGCGGTTCGTCATCAGGTGATCGCGCAGCTCGACGACGTCCGGGTGCACGGGGTCGATGTAGGAAGCCAGGGCGAGCCACTTCTCGGCGCGCCGCCAGACGGTCGCGTCGTTGTAGAAGTCGGCCATGCCGAAGCGCAGGTCGAACTGCGCCTTGTCGAGCTGGGTCAGCTGCGCGAGGATCTCCTTGCGCGCGGGGTGCGTGCGCTTGATGATCCGGCGCAGGCGTCCCAGGTTGATGCGCGCACTCTGAAACATCGCGTCGGCCTTCTCGGCGGCCTTGCGCGCGCGCGTCAGGTTGCCCTTCTTGACTTCCTGGGTCCAGGTCTCCATGAGCTTCCGCGCGTTCTTGTAGAGCCCGAGCGCCTTCGTCTTGCGCACCAGGATCTCCTTGTTGCGCTTGCTCTGGAGCGTGACGCGGTCCAGCTCGGCTTGTTCCTTGAGAGCCGCCTTGTCGAGATGTTGGATGCGTCGCACCAGGGCCGTGACCAGCTTGCCTACCTGCGCTGCGTTGGGTGCCGTGGCGAAGTGGAGCTTCAGCTTGCGCGCCATCTCCATGGCGGCCTCGAAGTTCCCGGCGTCCGCAAGTCGCTGCGCGTAGGCGATGCCGTTCTTGACGGCGGCCGTCTCGGCGGAGGCGACAGCGATCCTGAAGTCCTTCTTCTTGATGGCCCCGAGCGCATAGGCCTTTTCGTATTCCTCGCGCGCTTCGACGAAGAGGCCGAGGTCGACAGCGATCTCGGCGAGGCGTTGGCGGGCGTCCCCGTCGGCGGCAGGCGCCAGCGCACGCTTGGCGCGGTAGTAGCCGAGCGGGGCAAGGCGAGACCACGGGACGCGGCGCACCTGATCGGGGCCCAGGCGAACGACGACTTCGAGGGCGGTGCCTTCCTCGACGACCCCCGTGATGCTCTTGCCGTTGGTGAGAGGTAGATCGACGGGGCGCGCGTCCTTCGCGGCGGCGTGGCTCGCGAAGAGGAGAAGGACGAGGAGACAGGTCAGCGGAGGGACCGGGAGGCGGCTGTACATGTAGGACTCCGGGTGCCGGACCATCCTAGGAACGTCTGCGGGCATGCCGCGCCTCCCGTTTCGGCAATGCGTCCGCCAATCCGCCCGCCAACCCGGGACCGGCGACCGCGAATTGCCCCTGGAAGCCATCTTCTGGTCTTCCTGTCCCCTGGAAGGCGCCCGCGGCCTTCAGCCAACCAGCGGCTTGCGAGCCGCGGGAGACCGAAGCGAGCCGGAGTCACGGCGAGTGGATCGCCCGGCGCAACCGGACACGTTACCCGTCGGGTGAGCCATAGGGACCGCGCGATACCGGCTTCGACGGCCGGGCCGGCGCGCCGCGGTCGTTCGCGTTCGTGGTGCGGCGTGCGCGTGCGTTCTGGTACCGGTCCAGGAGCTGGACCGCGTTGACGCGCTGGCGGCGGTGGCGCTGCGGGTCGGTGATCTTGAGGTACTCCTCAAGATCGTCGATCGCACGCTTGTACTGCTGCAGCGCGGCGAGTGCCTGCGCTCGCTCCAGGTAGGCGGCCGGCATGGCGTTGTCGATCTTGATGACCGACGTGTAGCGCTCCGTCGCTTCGGCGAACTCCATGCGGCGCATGTGGACGGAGGCGAGCATGAGATGCATCTGCTTCTCCTTCTCGCGCGCGCCCTGGATCTTGTTGAGGAAGATCTTGCGCTGTTCGGTCGTGACCTTGTTCATGCCGCCGACGCTCTCGGCATACTCCTCGAGCTCGCGCTTCCAGCCATGCTGGCTGCGCTGGCTGAGGCCGAGGTACTTCTCGGCCCAGACGATGCCGGCTTCGTCGTTGCCCATCTGCAGATTGACCTTCGCCAGACCAGCCAGCCCGTAGGGGTTGTTGGGCGACGAGGCCATGACCGCCTCGTAGAGCGGAATGGCCTTCATGATGAGGCTGTTGCGCTTCTGGATCTGCTGGCGGGACTTCTCCATCAACGCACCTTCGTCCGCGTTGGGATCGGTCTTGATCATGTGCTGCAGCTCGCGGTTGTCGCGATCGAAGAGGTCGGCCTGATCCGCGTAGACGTGCGCGAGGTCTCCCTGTACTTCCCAGCGGCGGCTGCCGGGCGACTTCGGGTTCGGGTTCTCCCACTCCAGGTCGACGACCTCGAGCAGAAGCCTCTCGGCGAGGAGCAGCTTGCTGTAGCGCTCGCGGCGCGGCATCTGCATGCCTGCGGCCTGCATGTAGAGCGACTTGGCCAGACCGCGCTTGGCCTTCTTGTTCTGCGGGTCGGCTTCGACCACCTTGCGGAACTGACGCTCCGCGAGGTCGTAGCGTCCGCCGTCGTAGTAGGTGACCGCTGCGTTCTCGAAGTACTCGACTCGCGCGACTTCGTCCTCCTCCTCCTCGGAGGGGCCGAACGGGTCGGATAGGTCACCGGCACAGCCGCCGAAGCACAGACCGACGAAGCCGAGCGCCAGCAAGAACAACAGGGGCGTACGAAGGTGTCGTGCACGCATCGAGGCCATCTCCATTCGGGGGCCGGACGGTCTTCTCCGCCGGACATGGAAGCTTGCCCTGGAGGGGTCATCAGGGGGTCATACGGCGTTGCCCTGGTACGAGTTACGTCGTTTCAGGGTGGGAGCCGGGGCGGGCGCGAGAGGCCAGCAATCGGGCTCTGCGCGCCTCATCGAGGCGGAGCGTGAGCGTCTTGCTGCGCTCGACCCGCACCAGACCGGCCGGAGCGCCGCGCGGCTTGCGCACGTAGCGCTTGGGCGTGTAGTCCACTTCGTTGTGCTCGGCTGCGCGGCGCTCGCTGAAGTGACAGGCGAGCTCGGCTGCGTCGAGCAGGGTGTCGCGCGGCACGGTCTTGCCGCGCGGGGTGGGCACGATCACGTGGCTACCGGTCGCGCCACGGACGTGGAGGAAGAGGTCGCCGGGCCCGGCTTGCTTGAGTGTGAGCTCGTCGTTGCCGCGCGCGTCGCGCCCCACGAGAATCCGCCACCCGTCAGCCGAGGTGTAGGCGTGCCACGGCTTGGCGCGCACCGCCTCCTTGCGCCGCACGGGCGCAGGCTCGTCGAGTTCCTTCGTCGCGGGCAGGCGCAGGTGCTCCGGCAGACCCTCGACCACGGCAGCGAGTGCCTCGTCGTCGATGTCGTCCTGGAGCGCAAGCGCGGCGGCTTCGAGGGCATCGACATCCCCGGCCATCACCCCGAGTCGCTTGCGCGCCTCCACGGCGGTGCGACGGTACTTGCGCTCGCGCTTGAAGCAGTGGGCGATCTGCTCGCCCGGGGCGATGCCCGGATCGAGTTCGATCTCGACCTCCTCGGGCGGGTCGCGTGAGTAGTCGGGCACGATCACGCGTTCCATGCCCGGCTTGATCAGGTGGAATGCTCCGCGCAGCAGCTCGCCCTGGCGATGGAGCTCGTCGGCCTCCGCCTCGCGCAGCAGCGCGGCTTCGAGCTGGGTGTGCGCCTTGCGGGACCCCGCCAGCTTGCGCTTGACGAAGCGGCGTACGCGCGTCTGGGCCGAGGCCGTCTCGCGCGCTCCGGTCGCGGACGCTGCGAGCGCTGCGACGTAGGCCGAGGCCGTGCCCTCGAACGTCGGCTCCTCACCGCCCCTTGGTGCTCGTTCGGGCATGGCTTCGAACGGCAGGCCCTTGCCGGTCGCCCGCCGCTTGGCCACGTCGCCGCGCGGGGTGAGCGCGACACAGCCCTCTGCATCGACGACGTAGATGTTGGACTGACCACCGAACAACTCGACCCACAGCGTGACGGTCTCCCCGCCACGGACGAGTTCGATGGCCAGGGCGCGCTCGCCCGGCGTCGCCCGCGCACCATCTACGCGGGCGCCCTTGAGCAGGGCGCGCAGTGTGTTCGCCAGCGGCGAGGGCGTCAGCAGGGCAGGGCGCGGCGGGGCGAAGTGCACACGCGGGAACGGCGCACCCAGGTGGATCACGAGGTCCGCGCGCGTCGTGCGGCCACGGACGTCGAGCCGGAAGCCCAGCGGATCGTCCTGGTGGACGGAACGCACCTGCTCGCCGCGTCGCGCGTCGATCTCACGCGCGATCTCGGCCATCAGTCCGGGGGTCATGCCGCGGGCTGGCAAAGGGCTATGCCTCGGGGTCGTTGACCCAGCGCAGGTTGTCGAGGCCGTAGTCGACCGTGCCTTCGCCGAACCAGAGATCCAGCTCGAAGGCGGCGGTGTCGGCGCCGTCCGAGGCATGCACGAGGTTGAAGGACTTGCTCATGCCGAGGTCGCCGCGGATCGTGCCGGGCGCAGCCTCGGCGCCGTTCGTCGCGCCGACCAGGTTGCGTACGACGCCGATGGCGCCTTCGCCGCGGGCGGCGAGGGCGACGACGGGACCGGAGCTCATGAAGCCGAGCAGGCTTCCGAAGAACGGGCGCTCCTTGTGGACCTCGTAGTGCTTTTCGAGCAGCTCGCGGGCGGGCTTGAGCAGCTTGAGGCCCACGATCTGGAGGCCCTTGGCCTCGAAGCGGGAGATGATATTGCCGATCGCGCCGCGCTGGACGCCGTCGGGCTTCACCAAGACGAGTGTCGTTTCCATGGGACGATGCTCCTCGGAGGATGCTCCGGCTCGTACTGGGCGGGATTGTCCGTGGCACGCCGGGTGCGAGAAGAAGCGACCCGACCGAATCCGGGACCGCGCCGCGCCGATCTGGCACGGATCCCACACCGTTCCACCCGAGGGAGGGCAGGCTTGCCTGCCAGATCTGCATGACGACGATTCTCGCCATCCACAAGGACGGCACCTCCGTGATCGGAGGCGACGGCCAGGTCACGTTGGGCCACCAGGTCCAGAAGCATGGGGCCGTGAAGGTTCGCGCCCTCCAGGACGGCCAGGTCCTGGCCGGATTCGCTGGGGGGGCCGCGGACGCCATGGCGCTCCTCGAGCGCTTCGAGGCCAAGCTCGAGGAGTTCGGCGGCCAGCTGCGCAAGGCCGCGGTCGAGTTGGCCAAGGAGTGGCGCACCGACCGTGTGCTGCGCCGTCTGGAAGCTGTGATGGTGCTGGCCGACGCCAAGGAACTGCTGCTCGTCTCGGGTACCGGAGACGTCATCGCGCCCGATCCGGCGCCCGGGGGCGGCCTCGTGCTGGCCAGCGGCAGCGGCGGTCCGGTCGCGGCGGCGGCTGCGCACGCGCTGCTCAAGCACTCCAACCTCTCCGCGCGCGACCTGTGCGAGGAGGCGCTCAAGGTCTCGGCGGAGATCGACCTCTACAGCAACGACCGCCTCACGGTGCTCGAGGTGGGGGCGAAGGCATGAAGCTTGCTGAAGCCTCGCTGACGCCGGCGAAGATCGTCGCCGAGCTGGACCGGTACGTCGTGGGCCAGAAGGATGCGAAGCGGGCTGTGGCCGTTGCGATCCGCAACCGCTGGCGCCGCATGCAACTCGCCGAGGACATGCGCAAGGAGGTCGTACCCAAGAACATCCTGCTCATGGGTCCGACGGGCGTGGGCAAGACGGAGATCGCGCGCCGCATCGCAGGCTTGATGGATGCGCCCTTCACCAAGGTCGAGGCCACGAAGTTCACCGAGGTGGGTTACGTCGGCCGTGACGTCGAGTCGATCGTACGCGACTTGCTGGAGAGTGCGCTGCACGTCGTGCGCGAGCGCGCGCGGCGCAAGGTCGAGAAGAAGGCCAAGACGAAGGCCGAGGAGCGTGTGCTCGACGCCCTGGTCGCTGCGTGGAAGCCGGGCGACTACGACATCGAGCTCATGTCGAGTGCCGAGACGGGGCCGACCGCGCAGGAGTTGAAGGTCGTGCGCGTGAAGCTTCGCGAGCGGCTGAGGTCGGGCGCCTTGGACGACAAGGATGTCGATATCCAGATGGCCGACAACTCGCAGCAGCTGGGCAACATCTTCGGCGATGCGTCCTTTGCCCAGACGGGCATCGACATCGGCCAGTTCATGGAGAAGCTCCGTCCGCCGACGGCGGCCACGACGACGAGTGCGCGCATGACCGTCAAGGAGGCGCTCCAGACGTTGGCGGCCGAAGAGGCCGAGTCCATGGTCGATACCAAGGACATCAATGCCGAGGCGATCGAGCTCGTGGAGAACCACGGGATCGTGTTCCTGGACGAGATCGACAAGGTGGCCGGCCGTCAGGCTGGTAGCGGTCCGGACGTGTCTCGTGAGGGCGTGCAGCGCGACCTGCTGCCGTTGGTCGAGGGAACGACCGTCTCGACGCGGCATGGTCCGGTGAAGACAGATCACATCTTGTTCATCGGGGCGGGCGCGTTCCATGTCAGCAAGCCGAGCGATCTGTTGCCGGAGCTGCAGGGGCGCATGCCGATCCGTGTGCGATTGGATGCCCTGACGGAGGCGGACTTCGTGCGCATCCTGACGGAGCCGCGCAACAGCTTGACGAAGCAGTACAGCGCGCTGTTGGGTGCGGAGAAGATGAAGCTGAGCTTTGCGGATGACGGCATTGCTGAGATCGCGCGTGTGGCGGCGATGGCGAACACCACGCAAGAGAACATTGGGGCGCGGCGCTTGTTCACGGTGATGGAGCGCGTGCTTGACGAGGTCTCGTTCGAGGGGCCGGCTCTCAAGGGCAAGAAGATCGTGGTGGACGGGGCCTACGTGCGGGACCGCGTGGGTGACTTGCTCGAGGATCAGGATCTGGCGCGTTTCGTGTTGTAGTTCCCAAGCCGCCAAGGGCGGCTTGGGACACTCCTACTCCCACCCCAACTCTTGCTCCCCCTAGCGCACTCGCACTCGCACCAACAACACGAGCACTACCTCGCACGACCTCTCTCTCGCACTCGTGCCTTCTCCACACCCACACCAACACCCGCCTCCGCCGCGCTACTCCAGCAGCCTCCGCCGTTGCCGGCGCATGAGGCCACCCACAAGGCGACCTACCTCCGCTGCGGTCTGTCGCAGGCATTGCACCGCATCCGCGTCGCACCAGCCCATGCGCTCGATGGTCTCGAGGCACGAGTCGCACTCTCCCAACTCGCCCTGTGCGATCGAGAACCTGTTCAGCTTGTCCGCCGGTGCCCAGCGATTGGCGCCCTCGGCGATGTTGCGGGCGACGCTGTGGGAACTGCGGACGAGCTGATCCCTGAGGTCGCTCTGCCCTCGGGGAAGGTCGGCAGCCAGCCGTCGGGATGCACAGGCCAAGTCCTGAGCGCGCTGGTGGGCGAGGAGTCTCGTGTGCGGGAGGGGACGTTGAGAGGGCTCGTGCATGGGGTGATCTCCGTGGCGAGGGCGCCTATCGCCCTCACGCGAAGCAGGGGCGGTGGGCGCCCTCGCCGGAGATCACACGCGCGGGGCAGGGAGATGGTCACGGGCACGGGCACGGGCATGGGCATGGGCATGGGCACGGGCACGGGCACGGGCATGGGCATGGGCACGGGCACGGGCATGGGCATGGGCACGGGCACGGGCATGGGCATGGGCACGGGCATGGGCATGGGCATGGGCACGGGCACGGGCATGGGCACGGGCATGGGCACGGGCATGGGCACGGGCATGGGCATGAGTGCGAGTGCGAGAGAGGGGTGGTGCGAGGTAGTGCTCGTGTTGCCGGTGCGAGTGCGAGTGCGCTAGGGGGAGTGGGAGTTGGGGTGGGGGTGGGAGTGAGAAGAGTCAGACCCCGCCAACCATTGGCCGCTCCAGATCCCCAGGTACGCTCGGCGGCCTCTCGACGGAATCAAGCCATGAAGACCGCCTACCGCACCCACACCTGCGGCGACCTCACCGCCTCCGATACCTCCGCCGAGGTCACGCTCTGCGGATGGGTCAACGTCATCCGTGACCAAGGCGGCGTCCTCTTCGTCGATCTGCGCGATCGCTACGGCGTCACCCAAGTCACCTTCCGCGGCGACAAGGACCCCGACCTGCTCGCCGCCGCCGAACGGCTACGCCCCGAGTGGGTCGTCCGCGCAACCGGCGTCGTCATCGCCCGCCCCTCCGAGGCCGCAAACAAGAAGATGGCCACCGGCGAGATCGAGGTCGAAGCCACCGCCCTCGAAGTGCTCTCGCGCGCCGAGACGCCGCCCTTCCCCCTGGACGACCGATCCGAGGTCTCCGCCGAGATCCGCCTGCGCCATCGCTACCTCGATCTGCGCCGCAAGGACCCGACCCGCTACCTCGCCGCACGTGCCAAGATCGCCTCCGCCTTCCGCCAGCACCTCGAACGCGCAGACTTCGTCGAGATCGAGACGCCCACGCTCATCTGCTCGACGCCCGAAGGCGCGCGCGATTACCTCGTGCCCAGCCGCGTCCACCCGGGCTCGTTCTACGCCCTCCCGCAGTCGCCCCAGCTGTTCAAGCAGTTGCTGATGATCGCTGGGCAGGACCGCTACTACCAGATCGCACGCTGCTACCGCGACGAGGACCTGCGTGCCGACCGACAGCCCGAGTTCACCCAGGTCGACCTCGAAGCCTCCTTCGTCGGCCAAGACGACATCTTCGCGCTCCTCGAGCCGCTCGTCGCCGAGCTGATCGAGACGTGGCGCGGCGAGACCATGCCGCAGCCCTTCCTGCGCCTGAGCTTCGCCGAAGCCATGCGCCGCTTCGGCTCGGACAAGCCGGACCTGCGGAACCCCCTCGAGCTGGCCGATGTCGGCGCCGCCGGCGCTGCGCTCGGCTTCAAGCCCTTTGAGATGGCGATGGCGTCCGGCGGCCTGGTGAAGGCGCTCGTCGCGCCGGGGGGCGCGGCGTTGTCACGCAAGGTCTTCGACGGCTTCGAGGCGGAAGCCAAGTCGATGGGCGCGCCCGGTCTCGCGTGGGCCAAGATGGGGGAGGAGAAGCCCACGGGGCCTCTCGCGCGCTTCCTCACCGGCGACGCAGGCGACGCGTTCATCGCGGCGACCGGAGCGAAGACCGGTGACTGGTTCTGTTGCGCCGCCGGCGACGCGGGCCTCGTGCACCGCATCCTCGGCAAGCTGCGCGACTCCGTCGCTCACAAGTTGGAGCTCGTCGACCTCACGACGAACTCGGTGCTCTGGGTCACGGACTTCCCGCTCGTCGAGTGGAACGAGGACGAGCAGCGCTTCGACGCGATGCACCACCCTTTCACCAGCCCTACGCCCGAAGCCGCGGAGGCGATCCTGCGCTTCGTGGAGGATCCCTCCTCCATGAGCCCCGCAGACGTGGCCGGGTTGCCCGCGATCGCCTATGACCTGGTGCTGAACGGCGCCGAAGCGGCGGGCGGGAGCATCCGGATCCACCGAGCCGACGTGCAGCACGCGATCTTCGAGCTGCTGAAGATCTCGCCCGACGAGGTCGAGCGCCGCTTCGGCTGGTTCGTCAACGCCCTCAAGTACGGGACCCCGCCGCACGGAGGCATCGCGTTCGGCTTCGACCGGATGGTCATGTGCCTCTTGGGCGAGGCCGGGATCCAGGACGTCATCGCCTTCCCGAAGACGATGGCGGCGGCCGACCTCATGTGCCAAGCGCCCTCGCCCGTGGACGCCGAGCAGCTTGCGGACCTCTCCATCGACTTGGCCCTACCCGAGAAGCCCGCTGCGCCGGATGATGCGGTCGACACCGAGCGTTCGTCCTGAGACCACCAGCCCGGAGGATCACGTCATGCACCGCATCACGCTCTGCCTCGTGCTCGCTCTTGGCCTGGCGGGTCTTGCCGCATGCGGTAGGGACGAGGGTCCCAAGGAGCCGATTGCCGATCTCATCGATCGCCTCTACGTCGTGGACGCCGAGGAACTGGATAGGCTTCTCGCCGAAGTCGGCGTCCGCGGCCGCACCGAGCCTGCTGTGGTCACCGAACTCGTGCGGCGCCTGCGCCACGAACGCGTCGATGCCCTCAAGGACACCATCCGATTCGATCTCGATCTCGCAGCGATCCAGGCAAGCGGGAGGGATCCGACGATGGCGCTGCGCCAGGTCACGGAGGTGTTGGCCCGGCGTCTGGCCACCTACGGTTACACGAATGCTCACTTCGATCAGAGCGCATCCGACGGCACCATCACCATGGGCGTGCCCCGACGCAACGTGGGTGAGAATCCGACGCCGGAGCGGATGGCCGCGGAGGCGAGGTACCTCGACGTCATGATCCGGCGGCTCACGCGACGCGGCACCGTGGAGTTGCTCGTCGAGGCGGAACCGCCCGCCGAGGGGCAGATCCCGCCGAGCCTCTGGACAGGGAACCGCAAGAGCTTCGATGAGTTCGTTCGTGCCGAGGCCATCAAGCTCGAGAAGGCGGCCGCCTCGGGCAGCATCTACGAGCCTTCGCGGCCTGACTTCATCCTTGCGCATCTCCGTCCCAGCTTCAAGGAAGCCAAGGTGGGCCTCGTGGTGCTGCATCGCGAAGCCGAGGTCAGCCAGCAGTTCGAGCGAGGCTCGTTCAAGGTCGATCCGGCCACCCTCGACGGTGAGGACCTCTACGTGTTCGCCCTTTCGGTCGCCGAGGCGCGCGTGGCGGACATGGGGGCCTGGAGCAAGCGCCACGTGGGGCGCCGGATCGCGCTGGTGATCGATGGCCGCGCCGAGGTGCTTCTCCAGGTCGGCGAGCCGGTGACGAAGACCCTCATCATGCCGCTGGGGCCGCGGTCCGAGCCGCTCGTGCGCCCCTGGATGGAGGGGGTGCTGAACGCCATCGCGTCGGACGCCCTGCCCTTCCCGGTCGTGGGCCGGATCGCCAACGAGGTGCCGCCGACGATCGTGACGCCCGCCATGCGCGCTCTCGCCGAAATCGGCACCGAGGCCGCCGAGGCGGTGCTCGCTCTGCGGGCCGAAGGCGGGAACATCGGCGCCCGGGCCGTGCGAACGCTCGAGCTCATCGGTCGCACGCAGACCGGCAACCGGGGCAAGTGACGGCTCCAGATCCCGCCCCCCAGCGGTCGGGCGCGAATGTCCGGACTTCGCGCGAGGGGGGTAGATTGTCGCGTTCGTCCCGATTGGGGTCCGCAACAGCCACCGGGCCCCGCCCGATCAACTCGGCGTGAGGCCATCGCCATCACGCCGTCCGAAGGAGAACCACGCCATGTCTTCGCAACTCGAGCTCCGCCTCCCCGATGGGTCGATCCGCCAGGTCGCCTCCGGGACGACGGTGCGTCAGGTGGCGGCGGACATCGGCCCGGGACTCGCGAAGGCGGCGGTCGCCGGTGAGCTGGAAGGGACCGTGGTCGAGATCGACCGCCCGCTCGAATCGAGCGGCTCGTTCCGGATCCTCACCGCGCGCGATGGGGACGCGTTGCATGTGCTTCGTCACAGCGCGGCGCACCTGCTCGCCATGGCCGTGCTGGACCTGTTTCCCGGCAGCGACCTGGGCTTCGGCCCCGCGACCGAGGACGGCTTCTACTACGACTTCAAGACCCCGACGCCGATCCTCGAGGAGCACCTCGAGAAGATCGAGAAGCGGATGAAGGAGATCGTCAAGGAAGGCCGCTCCTATGCCCGCGTCGCGCTCGACAAGGAGCAGGCCAAGGTGCGCCTGGGCGAGATCGGCTACGAGCTCAAGATCCCGCACGTGGACGAGATCCCCGAAGACGAGATCACCTTCTACGACTCCGGCTCCTTCACCGACATGTGCGAGGGTCCGCACGTACCCGACACCTCGTGGATCGAGCACATCAAGCTGCTCTCGGTCTCGGGCGCGTACTGGCGCGGCGATGCATCCGGCATCCCCATGCAGCGCATTCGCGGGACCGCGTTCTTCAACAAGAAGGACCTGAAGGCCCATTTGGAGCGCATCGAGCAAGCCAAGCTACGGGATCACCGCCGCGTCGGCCGCGAGATGGATCTCTTCTCCCTGCACGCGGAGGGGCCGGGCTTCCCGTTCTGGCACCCGAAGGGCACGGTGCTCTGGAACGAGCTCGAGGGCCTCGTGCGAGAGGAACTGCGCGCACGCGGCTACGGCGAGGTTCGCACGCCGGCGGTGCTCTCGGATGAACTCTGGCGCACCTCGGGGCACTACGACCACTTCCGTGACGACATGTACTTCATGGACATCGACGAGCGCCAGTTCGCCGTCAAGCCCATGAACTGCCCGGGCTGCTGCTTGATCTACGGCTCGCGTCCGCACTCCTACAAGGAGCTGCCGCTGCGCATGGCCGAGTTCGGCGGGGTCCACCGCAACGAGATGTCCGGCGTTCTCCACGGGCTCTTGCGCGTGCGCGCGTTCACCCAGGATGACGCTCACGTCTACTGTGCCGAGGACCAGCTCGAGGCCGAGATCAGCGACATGCTCGACATGACCCGCAAGGTCTACGCGGCCGTCGGGTTCGACGACATCAAGACCCGCCTCGCGACGCGTCCCGAGGACGCGATGGGGGACCCGGCTGCCTGGGAGCGTTCCGAGAAGGCGCTGGCCTCTGCGCTCGACAAGAACGGCTTCGAGGGTCTCTGGACCCTGGCCCCCGGCGAGGGCGCCTTCTACGGCCCCAAGATCGAGGTCCACGTCACCGACGCGCTCGGCCGCTCCTGGCAGTGCGGCACGGTGCAGGTCGACTTCTCGATGCCGGCCCGCTTTGGCCTCGAATACACCGGCTCGGACGGCATGAAGCACACCCCGGTGATGATCCACCGAGCCATCCTGGGCTCCATGGAGCGCTTCGTCGGCATCCTGATCGAGCACTACGGGGGCAAGTTCCCCCTCTGGTTGGCGCCGGTCCAGGCCAAGGTGCTCTCGATCACCGAGAAGCAGGCCGACTACGCCACGAAGGTCGCCGCCGACCTGGTGGCGGCCCGCATCCGGGCCGAGGCCGACGTCCGTGGGGACAAGGTCGGCAGCAAGATCCGCGACGCCACCCTCGAGCGTGTGAACTACATGGTCGTGGTGGGCGGGCGCGAGGCCGAAGCGGGCCAGGTCGACGTGCGCAGCCGCGCCGGCGACCGCCTGGGGGCGATGTCCAGCGAGGATTTCGTGGCCCATGCCCGCGAGGAGATCCGGAACCGGGCGTGAACCCACCCCTGGAACATGGCAAACTGACGGGTCTCCCCCCTGCCCCGAGCGGGCTCGTGGAGGAGACCTACGCAACCACCTGGAGAGACCACCATTCGCCGCCATCGCTTTGATCGATCCATGCCCCGGGATACCGGGCCCCGGATCAACGACCGCATCACCATCCGCCAGGTCCGCCTCATCGATCATGAGGGGGAGAACGCCGGCGTCGTCGACACCGACGAGGCGCGCCGCATGGCCCGCGAAGTCGACATGGACCTCGTCGAGGTCAATTCCAAGACGCGCCCGCCTGTCTGCCGGATCATGGATTTCGGCCGCTACAAGTACGAGCAGAGCAAGAAGGCGCATGAGTCGCGCCAGAAGCAGCACCGCAGCAAGCTCAAGACGGTGCGCCTGCGTCCCAAGACGGATCCGCACATGCTGGAGATCCGTGTCGAGACCGCGCGCAAGTTCCTCGAGCGAGGCGACAAGGTGCAGCTCATGATCCTGTTCCGCGGGCGCGAGATGGCCCACCAGGAGCTTGGCTACAACCACTGCAAGGAAGTGACCAAGCGGCTCGAGGACATCGCGAAGGTCGAGCAGTCCCCGCGCATGGAGGGCCGCCGGATGCACATGCTCCTGGCGAAGAAGTAGCGGCTCCGCCGCTACGCCTGAGCCCACCCCAACTCCACCTCCCACGCCCACCAGCGCACCCGCCCTCGCACGATCGACACGAGCACGTGCGGGGGGGGCGGGCTGGTCTGGTCGGGAGGCCCGCGGCACCCGCTGGGACCTCCAGAAGCCGCCGTGCTGGTCCTCTTCGTGGGGGTGTGAGTGCGTTTCGGGGGCGTGGGGGTGGGCGTGCTGCGCCCTGGAGATAGACCAGATCTCGCCGGGGCCGAACATTGACCCCCCGGCCCCCCTCGCTACCCTGCCTCGTTCGATCAGTGGATCCGGGCCCGAAGGGCGGGACCGGCCTCATCTGACGTCAACGCCTCACGATTCGGGAACTCCCATGCCCAAGATCAAGACCCGCAAGTCGATCGCCAAGCGCTTCAAGGTCTCCAAGACTGGCAAGGTGATCCCGTACGGCTCGGCCAACTGCAGCCACATCATGAGCAAGAAGAGCAGCAAGCGCCGCCGTCGTCTGCGCCACCCCACCCCGATCAAGGGTGCCCAGGCCAAGTCGATGCGTCGCTACATGGGCGAGTAGTCCCGCGGCGCTGCCCCGCCGAACTGCCCCGCCGATCCTGAGGAACGAACGCCATGTCCCGCGTCACCTGCACACCGTCCCGCCTCGCTCGCAAGCGCCGCCTCATGAAGGTCGCCAAGGGCTACTGGGGCGCTCGTAGCCGTCAGTACAAGGTCATGAAGGAAACGGTGCACCGTGGGTGGCAGTACGCCTACATCCACCGTCGCCTGCGCAAGCGTGACTTCCGCCGCCTCTGGATCCTCCGCATCAACGCCGCCTGCCGTGCGCGCGGCATGATGTACAGCCGGTTCATCAACGCGCTCAGCAAGGCCGGCATCGAGCTCAACCGCAAGGCCCTGAGCGAGCTCGCCATCCACGACCCGAAGGCCTTTGACGACATCGTCGAGGTCGCGAAGGCGGCTGCGTAACTGCGTACCTGCGTAGCTAGGTAGCGCCTCCTTCGTCCCTCGTTCCCACTGGCGTCCCCGACGCGTCTTCGGCGTCTCCGACGCGCCTTCGGCGTCTCCGACGTGCCTCCGACGCGGACGAGGGGAACGAATCGTCCGCGCCGGGGAAGGTGGTGTCCATGACGCCACCGACTACAGTGTCCTCACCCCCGCGCGAGACCAGCCATGCTCGATGACCTCCGAGCCCTGCAAGAGGAAGCTTTGGGAGCGGTCCAGGCCGCGGCCGATGACGCCGCGCTGGATGCCGTCCAGAGCAGCTTCCTGGGCAAGAGCGGCAAGCTGCCGCTGATCCTCCGTGCGATCGGGAAGCTCGATCCGAAGGAGCGCGGTCCCGTCGGCCGTGCCGGCAACGAGGCCAAGCAGGCCATCGAGGCCGGCCTCGCTACGCGCCGTGCGGCGCTGATCGCGGCGGCCGATGCCGACCTCGCCGACAGCGAGTGGGTCGACGCGACGCTGCCTGCGCCCGAGGGGGTCCAGACCGGCGGCCGCGGCGGCAGCATCCATCCGATCACCGCCCTCGTGCGCGATCTCGAGGACGTCTTCCTGTCGATGGGCTTCGAGACGCTCGACGGCCCCTGGGTCGAGGACGACCACCACAACTTCGGTGCGCTCAACATCCCCAAGGATCACCCTGCGCGCGACATGCAGGACACGTACTGGCTGACGGACGGCAACCTGCTGAGGACGCACACGAGCCCGGTCCAGATTCGGGCGATGGCGGATCACAAGCCGCCGATCCGGGCCGTCTGCCTCGGACGCATCTTTCGCAACGAAGAGCTCGACACGACGCACGAGAACACCTTCCACCAGTGCGAGGGCTTCTTCGTCGATCGCGACGTCAGCGTGGGCCACATGGTCTACGTCTTGAAGACCTTGCTCAGCGAGATCCTGGGTGGCGAGGCCGAGGTACGCCTCAGGCCGTCCTACTTCCCCTTCGTCGAGCCGGGCTTCGAGATGGACGTCATGTTCCGTGGCGACTGGATGGAGTTGCTCGGCTGCGGCATGGTGCACCCGTACGTACTCGAAGCCGGCGGCATCGATCCGAACGAGTTCAGCGGATTCGCCTTCGGCATGGGCATCGACCGCCTGGTCATGGTGCGTCACGGCATCGAGGACATCCGTCACCTGATGAGCGGCGATCTGCGCTTCCTGAGCCAGTTCACGGGAGGGCTTGAAGGATGAAGCTGTCCTACAACTGGCTCGGCGAGATGGTCGACCTGTCCGAGACCACGGCCGACGCCCTGAAGCAGACGCTCACGTTCCACGTCGCCGAGATCGAAGACATGGAACGGGTCGGCGGCGGCCTGGACGCCCTCATCACGGGGCGCGTGGTCGCCGTGCGTCCGCACCCCAACGCCGACAAGCTGCGCCTCTGCACCGTGGAGCGCAGCGAGGGCGGCGATCCCATCGAGGTCGTCTGCGGCGCCCCGAACGTCGCCGAGGGGCAGGTGATCTGCTACGCCCCGGAGGGCGCGACCCTCCCAGGCGGCCCGGGGGAAGAGCCTCTCACGCTGACGCGCCGGGAGATCCGCGGCGTCGAGTCCTGCGGCATGATCTGCAGCGAGCGCGAGCTCGGCCTCGGCGAGAACCACGATGGCATCCTCGTCCTGCCGGAGGGCACGCCGGTGGGGGTGCCGTTCGCCCAGGCTGCGGCCGCCTGCTCCTCCCCGGTGGAAGATGTGATCTTCGAGGTCGACAACGTGTGTGTGACGCACCGTCCCGACCTCTGGGGCCACGTGGGCTGGGGCCGCGAGCTCGCCGCCCTGCTGCACCAGGAGCTGCAGCTCCCGGCGATCCAGGACCTGGCCGAGCTGCCGACCGACGGCGATGCGTTCCCCGTCGCGATCGACGACGAGGCCGGCTGCCGTCGGTACGTCGGCATCGTCCTCGAGAACCTCGTGAACGGTCCCTCGCCGTTGGCGGTGCGCAGGCGTCTGGAGGCTCTGGGGGTTCGAAGCATCGACCTGCTGGTGGACCTCACGAATCTCGTGCTGCTCGAGCAGGGCCAGCCGCTGCACGCCTTCGATCTGCGCGACGTTCGCGGGGGGGAGATCCGCGTCCGAGCCGCGACCGACGGCGAGACGATGAAGACCCTGGACGGGCAGGAGCGGACGCTCACGACCGAGGATCTCGTCATCGCCGACGGGGAGGGCCCTGTGGCCATCGCCGGCGTCATGGGCGGTGAGCACAGCGAGGTGCGTGCCGACACCACGTCGATCCTCCTCGAGGCCGCGACATTCGATCCCCTCCGGGTCCGCCGCACGGCGACCCGCCTGGGACTGCGCACCGAGGCCAGCACGCGCTTCGAGAAGAGCCTGGACCCCGAACTGGCCATGCAGGCAGCCCTGCGCTTCACGGCCCTCTGCAAGCAGTACGTGCCCGGGTGCAGCGTCACGCGGCCGGTGGCGGACTGCTACCCGCGCCCGTTCGACCAGATCGAGCTCATGCTGCCCTACAGCCTCGTGCGTCGGCGCCTGGGCGCACGCATCGCCGACACCCGCGTTCGGTCCATCCTGACCTCGCTTGGCTTCCAGGCCCGCGAGCAGGGGGAAATGGTCCATGTCTGCGTTCCTTCCTGGCGCGCGACGAAGGACATCGAGCGTCCGGAAGATCTCGTCGAGGAGGTGGGGCGGATCGCGGGCTACCACCGGGTGGCGCCCGTCGCGCCCATCGCTCCGATGGTGCCCAAGCGGCCTCGACCCCTCCGGGCACTGGAGCGCCGCGTCGCGGCCGTCCTGAGTCTCGAGATGGGCTACGCGGAGGTGAAGCACCGCAGTTTCTACAGCGCCATGGAGGCCGAGCGCGTCGGCCTGGGCGCCGTCGAGCACCTGCGCGTCGTGAACCCCAGCTCGGAAGAGAACAGCCACATGATGCAGAGCACGGCGCCGGCCATGCTCCAGACCATCGTGCGGAACCAGGGGCGCATCCCCACGGGCGCTGCCTGGGAGCCCGCGCGGCTCTTCCTGAGCGGCACCGGGGATCTCCCCACCGAGATCAGCGTCTTCGCCCTCACCTCGTGGGGCCCGGACGGATCGGCCGGCGGCCGCTTCCGCGCCCTCGTCCAGGACGTTCGCGCGCTCTGTGCCCGCCTCGGACTCGGCGACGTCGACGTGGCCAATGCGGAGGCGCCTGTGCTGCATGCGGGGCTGCCCGCGTCGGTATGGCTGCATCCGGGCCGCACGGCGGTTCTTTCCCACGCCGGGGCCACGCTCGCGGTCGTTGGCGAGGTGCTGCCGGCCGTCGCGCGCACCTATGGCATCGAGGGCCGTGCGGTCGTCGCCGAGATCGATGCCGAGGTGCTGCTTGCTGCGTGTGCCGAGGGAGGCCTCGCGTACGAGCCGGTGATGCGCTACCCCGTCGTGCCCTTCGACGTTGCGGTGCTCGTGCCGCGCAAGACACCGGCGGGCGACGTCGAGCGCGTCATGGGTGAAGCCGTCGCCGGGTCGATCCGGGAACTGCATGTGTTCGACGTCTACGAGGGCGAGAACATCCCCGAGGGACAGCGCAGTCTTGCGCTCCGCTGCGAACTCTTCGACCGCGAACGCACGTTGTCGACGAAGGCTGCGGACGCGCTTCGTTCGCGCGTGACGGACGCGTTGACGAGTGCGGGTTGGACGGTGCGCACGGGCTGACGTGCGCGCTGCGGGCAAGCTCTTCAGAGACGCAGCCCACAACGTTTCACGCGCAACGAGTGCCTAGATGCAAACGCCGATCCGGACCCGAAATTGCGTAGCTATCATGGATTTCGTACAATCGTCCGTAACGTAGTGTGCGCATGTGGGCGCGCACGATTTCGTCGCGCGCCGCCGTGCGCGAACGTGCTATTGTCGTCTCAACGCCGGAACGGGATCGTTAAAGTCCCTGGGCCTATACAGCGTTACGGATTCCCTTATGCGGGAGGCCTAGAGCCTGCTCCTTCACCGACTTGTCGCAAGGCAGGAAGATGATGATTGCGGGGTCGAAACCTTCGCTGGCGAGCCCACTTAAGAAGTAGGGCTCAGTTTGGACAATGGGGTCCCTTCCGGCGGGTTGAAGGGCGCGCGACGCGCGCCCTTCAGCTTTTTTTGGGCCGGGCGCCGAAGCGCCCGGACACGCACACCAACACCAACACGGACACGCGATGCGCAAGCTCGCCGCGGTGTTGTTGATTGGCGACAGCCTCCTCCGAGCGGTGGCGACGCGCCTCTGCGCCGAGGGTAACCACGAGCGCGCGGGCTCGATCCAGCTTGCGGCCTCGGGCACGCTGTTCCTCGCCCTCGCCACGGACTTCAGAAGTCCGTAGGGGCAGTCATCCGTAGGGGCAGTCTCAGCCCGTGCGTAGCACGGGCGGTTGGCCGCCCAACGCCACCAGTGGGCAGCGAACCAGGCCGGCTGCGCCGTCCTTCATGCTGCCCCTACGGCTCGTCGCACGCGCGCCGCCTGCGGCGCTGGTTGAAACGCCGCGACCACGCAAACGCGTCCCGCTACTTGATGAAGACGCGGGTCGCCTTGCCGCCAAAGGACGCCGTACGTACCCAGTCGCGCAGCTCCTGAACGTGGTCATTGCGCAGGCGCACACAGCCGTTGCTGCAGCGCGTGCCCACCGTCCGGGGGTCCTTCGATCCGTGGATGCCGAATCCGGCCCCACGACCCCATTCCTCGTTCTTGATGCCGATCCAGACCGAGCCCAGCTCGTTGCGGGGATCGCCGTAGGGAATGACCTTGCCCGTGCTGGGCTTGGTCCACGGCGGGTTCTGCAGGCGGTTGTAGATCACGAACTCACCGGTGGGGGTCGGCGTGTCCGGCTTGCCGATGCCGACCTTGAACTCCTTGACGAACCAATCGCCAATGAAGAGCCCCATCCGGAAATGGCGCAGGTGGACGTGCAAGGTCAGCTCTTCCAGGGGCAGGAGGTGTGTCGCACCTGCGCGCAGACGCCGCGGGTCGAGCGTGCCGACGTTCCAGAACATGACGCCGTTGCTGCCCATCATGAGCTTGTTGCGGGAGACGATCTCGACCGGCGCGATCCCCTCCGGCACGGGGTACTTCACCGTCACGCCCTTCAGGCCCGGCTCGTAGCGCATGACCTGGCGATTCAACTTCTGCAGGGTCTCGATGATCTTGGTGCGCTCGTCGGTCGACGCACCGCCCTTCGTGAACATCTCCGGCAGGTAGAGGACGCGCGACATGAGGCGGCGCGCCTTGTCCTTCAGCTGCATGGAGGACTTGTTGCGCTTGGTGCCGGCCTGTTGGAGCAGCTTGACGCCCTCGCCGTAGGCGAAGCGGCGCGCGCTCGGCGTGTCCCAGGCGCCGCGGCGGAGCGAGTCGACCAGTGCCGCCTCGCGCTTGGCGTTGCCTTCAGCGCGCGCCTTGGCGATGCCCTCGAGGAGACCCCGTGCGCGCTGCTCGGCCTTCACCTGGGCCTCGGAGAGGTCCAGGTTCGCGACCGCGGGGCCGTCCTTGCCCGCGGCGCGATTCAGGGCCGTGCCCTTCGCCGGTGTCTTGGCGACGGGGAGTTCAGGCTCATCGTCGTCCGTATTGATGAACGCAACAGCACCTGCTGCGACCACGACACCCAGAACCAGCCACGTAAACCGCATGCGACCCCTCCACGCCCGCCCGGGTGTTGCGTGGGCCCCGCCTGCGAAGCCAGGCGCGTTCCTACACAAGATGTTGGGGGCTATGCGCGTCCATCCTACGAGCGCTTGCATGGGCAGCAACCGCAGCGGGATGAAGCACGCCGGCGAACGGGGCGAGTATCCGCGCGGGGGGTGACGCCTAGAGGCGGAATGGGCCGTGAAGGGCCTCCGGGAGACCGATATCGATCTCCACGATCTGCCCGCAGGCACTGGGATTCAGGGCGAAGCCGAGCTTGGGCGTCGCCATCGTGGCCGTGACGTCCGCTCGGATGCTCTCCGGGCACGCGAGACCCGTGTCCGCATCGAGCCCGGAGGGCACGTCCACCGCGATCCGCACGGCGTCCGCGGCGTTGGCGGCTCGGATCCATCCCAGGAAGGGCGCCTCGAGGGGCCTGCTCCCGTCCAGGTTGACTCCGAAGAGGGCGTCGACGATGACCCGGCCGGCACCGGATAGCTCGTCCAGGGCCTCGTGCACGGTCTGAGGCCGATTCCACGCGTCTTCGACGCCGCCGGACGCCTCGGCGAGCTCGAACTCGAGGCTGGCGTCGTCTCCCGTGGGGGGGCGGCTCGCGCATCGCAGGACACGGACGCTGAGGCCCCAGGAACGCAGGAAGCGAGCCGCTCCGTACCCATCGCCGCCGTTGTTGCCGGGTCCGCAAAGCACGACCCCGGAGCCGCCCGGGCCCATGATCGAAAAGACGATTTCTGCGACCCCGCGGGAAGCGTGTTCCATCAGGACGAGGGAGGGAATCCCGTGCTGCCGGGTCGCCAATTCGTCCAGATTGTTCGCCTGACGGCGATCTAGCGCCTTATGCGGCGGGTACGCAGGCGGCCAGGTGGGGGGCAGTTGGCGCTCGAGCATGGCTCCGAAGACCCCGCGCATTTGTGTGGGCCGACCTCGATCGTGCTACCTTACGTGGCCCGAGTACGGAAGGCGCGGACAACGCGCCGGATGGCCTCTCGGGACCCAGAGCGATGCGCCTTTCGGGGCATTTTCGCTGGTCGGATTTTCGCTCGGAAATCCGTTTGGTCCCTGAGGGCGTCCGGTAAAGTCCCCGGCTTCCGCCCGTGAAAGAGGAAACAACTTCACGGCGGGGGCGGAGCGCCATGAGGCCCTCCGCAGAACACGCTTCTCTTCGGGGTCGCGTCACGTTCTCTGACATAACGAGACGGTCCTGAGACGCGGGATGGCGAAAGCCTTCTCGAGTCTCTTAAGTGTCTTGCACTGCGCATGACCTGAGCTTGCTCAGGAGATGCGACACGTGCGAGCACCCCAGAAAAAGAGAAAGCTTTGCAACGAACAAACGGCAGCCGGACGTGACGTTCCTTCTCGACACGAGAGTGGCGAGCGGGGCGGAGCGGATGAGTTGCCTGCCAGATTTTTAAACCATGAAGGGTTTGATCCTGGCTCAGAACGAACGCTGGCGGCGTGGTTTAGGCATGCAAGTCGAGCGCGAAAGTCCCTTCGGGGGCGAGTAGAGCGGCGAAAGGGTGAGTAATGCTTGGGCAACTTGCCCCTTGGACTGGAATAGCCACTGGAAACGGTGGGTAATGCCAGATGGTCTCGCGAGCACTGCGGTGTTCGTGAGTAAACGCGGGGGTCTTCGGACCTCGCGCCGAGGGAGAGGCCCGAGTTCTACCAGCTTGTTGGTGAGGTAATGGCTCACCAAGGCGAAGACGGATAGCCGGACTGAGAGGTTGGCCGGCCACACTGGCACTGAGACACTGGCCAGACTCCTACGGGAGGCTGCAGTCGAGAATCTTCCGCAATGGGCGAAAGCCTGACGGAGCGACGCCGCGTGGAGGAAGAAGGCCTTCGGGTTGTAAACTCCTGTCAGAGCTTATGAATGCAGGCGGGCTAATATCCCGTCCTGTTGACAAAGGGCTCAAAGGAAGCCACAGCTAACTTCGTGCCAGCAGCTGCGGTAATACGAAGGTGGCGAGCGTTGTTCGGATTCACTGGGCATAAAGGGCGCGTAGGCGGCTTTGTAAGCGGAGTGTGAAAGCCCGGGGCTCAACCCCGGAACTGCACTCCGAACTGCAGAGCTAGAGAACGAGAGGGGGCTGCGGAACTCTAGGTGGAGCGGTGAAATGCGTAGATATCTAGAGGAACACCGGTGGCGAAGGCGGCAGCCTGGCTCGTTTCTGACGCTGAGGCGCGAAAGCGTGGGTAGCAAACAGGATTAGATACCCTGGTAGTCCACGCCGTAAACGATGAGCACTAGGTAGCCGGAGGATCCGACCTCTGGCTGCTGTAGCAAATGCACTAAGTGCTCCGCCTGGGGAGTATGGTCGCAAGGCTGAAACTCAAAGGAATTGACGGGGGCTCACACAAGCGGTGGAGGATGTTGCTTAATTCGAAGCAACGCGAAGAACCTTACCAGGGTTTGACATGCAGGGATTAACCCCGTGAAAGCGGGGGGATTGCCTTCGGGTGTAACCTGCACAGGTGTTGCATGGCTGTCGTCAGCTCGTGCCGTGAGGTGTTGGGTTAAGTCCCGTAACGAGCGCAACCCCTATCGTTAGTTGCCAGCGGGTCATGCCGGGGACTCTAGCGAGACTGCCGGTGTCAAACCGGAGGAAGGTGGGGATGACGTCAAGTCATCATGGCCCTTACGCCCTGGGCTGCAAACGTCCTACAATGGCCGGTACAAAGGGAAGCCAAGCCGCAAGGTGGAGCAAATCCCAAAAAACCGGCCTTAGTTCGGATTGCGGGCTGCAATTCGCCCGCATGAAGTCGGAATCGCTAGTAATCGCGGATCAGCACGCCGCGGTGAATATGTTCCTGAGCCTTGTACACACCGCCCGTCAAGCCACGAGAGTCGGGAGCACCCGTAGTCAGTGATCCAACCCGCAAGGGAGGAAGCTGCCGAAGGTGAGCTCGATGATTGGGACTAAGTCGTAACAAGGTAGCCGTAGGAGAACCTGCGGCTGGATCACCTCCTTTCTAAGGATGACTAGACTTCGACCTGGTGGAAACGCCTTGTCGTCGTATGGACGCCATCCCCAGCGTTCAGGGCCGTCTCGCCTTTCACTTCGCCGCCGGCGTGCATTTGTTTGCTCGAGGTGTGTGGTTGCCCGAAGCCGTCTGGCTTCCGGCCCACCCCCGAGCACCGCATGCAGGCGGCGAAATCGTCGATATCTGCTGCCCCATCTGGGGGGTCCCCATTCTTTGGGGAGAGTGGGTTCGGCGCATGGGGCCGCCTTCGGGCCGCCTCGGAGTCGCTAGCCGCAAGGCTCGTGGCTGCCAGCCGCAAGGCTGGTGCCTGCCGGCCATCAGTGCCGGTGAAAGGATCTTTGAAATCTGAATGGGGGCTCGTAAAGAGCCCTTTGGTCAAGGTGAAGAGTCACAACACAAATTCACGAGTGCATAGGACTCAAAGTTACTCTTGCAGCCCGATCACGGAGTCCGTTCGCAAAGCGGACAAACCGGCTTCGTGGTCAAGCTACTAAGGGTGTGTGGTGGATGCCTTGGCGCTGAGAGGCGATGAAAGACGTGGTCAGCTGCGATAAGCTTCGGGGAGGTGCAAACAACCTTTGATCCGGAGATTTCTGAATGCGGGAACGCAATGAGGGTCAATTCCTCATTACCTGCCGGTGAATTCATAGCCGGTAGGAGCCAACGGGGTGAATTGAAACATCTTAGTAGCCCCAGGAATAGAAAGAAACATCGATGTCCCTAGTAGCGGCGAGCGAAGCGGACATAGCCCAAACCCTATACGTGTAAGCTCAGAAGCGTTGCGTGTAGGGGGTTGCGGGACTCATGCCTGGCGGTTCTGAACGCCAGCTGGAGTTACAAAAGTTGCGTCTAGCCGAAACATGCTGGAAAGAATGCCACAGAGGGTGATAGCCCCGTAGGCGAAAGACGACAACACTCCAGATTGAGCACCCAAGTAGGGTCGGACACGTGAAACCCGGCTTGAATCCGGAGGGACCACCCTCCAAGGCTAAATACTCCTCAGCGACCGATAGCGAACCAGTAGCGCGAGCGAAAATGGTGAAAAGAACCCCGTGAGGGGAGTGAAATAGTACCTGAAACCACATACCTACATTCTGTGGGAGCCCTATGGCGTCTTCGGACGCAACGGGTGACCGCGTACCTTTTGCATAATGGGCCCGCGAGTTAATCTATGCGGCAAGGTTAAGAACTTAAGGTTCGGAGCCGCAGCGAAAGCGAGTGCGAATAGCGCGTCTAAGTCGTATGGATTAGACCCGAAGATGAGTGATCTATCCATGGGCAGGGTGAAGCGCCTGTAACAGGGCGTGGAGGCCCGAACCCGTAAACGGTGAAAAGTTTTGGGATGACCTGTGGATAGGAGTAAAAGGCTAGTCAAACTCATCGATATCTGGTTCTCGCCGAAATGTCTTTAGGGACAGCGTCGTGCGGTAGCCACCGGGGGTAGAGCCACTGATTGGGATAGGGGGGAGCAATCCTACCCTACCTAACCAAACTCCGAATACCGGTGGTGGAATCACGGCAGTGAGTCGTTGGGCGATAAGGTCCTTCGACAAGAGGGGAACAGCCCAGACCGACAGCTAAGGTCCCCAAATCATGCTAAGTGCGAAAGGAAGTGGAATTGCTAAGACAGCCGGGATGTTGGCTTAGAAGCAGCCATCATTTAAAGAGTGCGTAATAGCTCACCGGTCGAGCAGCTCTGCGCCGATAATAAACGGGACTAAGCATGATACCGAAGCTTCGGGTGATCAGGATCTGCGGATCCTGGTCGCGGTAGGCGAGCGTAGGACAATAGGTTGAAGCCGGACTGTGAAGACCGGTGGACGACGTCCTAGTGCGTATGCGGGCACGAGTAACGAGAAAACGGGTGAGAATCCCGTTCGCCGTAAACCCAAGGTTTCCTGGGGAAGGTAAATCCGCCCAGGGTTAGTCGGATCCTAAGGCGAGGCCGAAAGGCGTAGTCGATGGACAACAGGTTAATATTCCTGTACCGGTCAGTATCCCTTCGGGGGCTGAGGAGGGGTGGAGAAGGTTAGGTGATCCGGGTGGTAGACGTCCCGGTCCAAGGCCGTAGGGCGAAGCGTAGGTAAATCCGCGCTTCATATAGCCTGAGAGCTGATGGGGAGGCCGCATATGTGCCGAAGTCATCGATACCCTGCTCACTAGAAAAGCTTCGCAGCATTGAGCTGACCGTCCGTACCGCAAACCGACACAGGTGGGTGAGGTGAATATCCTAAGGCGCTCGAGAGAACCATCGCTAAGGAACTCGGCAAAATAGCTCCGTAACTTCGGGAGAAGGAGTGCCGCCAGGCGTGTAGGACTTCGCGTCCGAAGCATCTGGCGGTCGCAGTGAAAGGTGGGTTCCAACTGTTTATCAAAAACACAGGTCTGTGCTAAGGCGCAAGCCGACGTATACAGACTGACGCTTGCTCAGTGACGGAAGGTTAACGTGAGAGCTTAGCCGTAAGGCAAAGGTTCGAGCCCAAGCCCCGTTAAACAGCGGCCGTAACTATGACGGTCCTAAGGTAGCGAAATTCCTTGTCGGGTAAGTTCCGACCCGCATGAATAGCGTAATGAGAGCCCAACTGTCTCAGCCATGGACTCGGTGAAACTGTAGTCGTGGTGCAAATACCATGACCCCGCAGCTAGACGGAAAGACCCCGTGAACCTTTACTGTAGCCTAGTATTGGCGTTAGCCATCTCATGTGTAGCATAGCTGGGAGACGTTATTACCAAGGATCGCCAGATCCGCGGAAGTCATCAGTGAAATACCAGCCTTGTGATGTTTGACTTCTAACCTGATATCCGTGAATCCGGGTCAGGAACAGTGCTAGGTGGGCAGTTTGGCTGGGGAGGTCTCCTCC
>JAJDEN010000052.1 GCA_029259775.1 Planctomycetota bacterium
ACCCCCACGCCAACTCCCACCCCCACGAGACGCACTCTCACCCGCACCAACAACACCCGCACACGGCCCCGGACACGGACACGACCTCACGCCCGGGCCCACTCCCCACCCCCACGCCAACTCCCACGCTCCCTAGACGCACGCTCACCCCCACCAACAACACCCGCACACGACCCCGGACACGGCCCCGGACACGGACACGCGACCCCGGAGTTCGAGGGCGACCACAAGGGTCGCCCCTACCCGTAAGGGCTCACGGGATGGGCATGCGCCGACCGACCCCCGCGACGCACGGGGTACGTGGGCTCCCGGGCGACCACAAGGGTCGCCCCTACCGGCCGCCCTTGGCGTTCCGGAACAGGCGCTGCCAGCGCTGCTCGTCGGCGCGGTAGGTGGCCTGGGCGGCCTTGAACTCGGCAACGGAGGCCCGGAGCAGCTCCTGCACCTCGGGCCGCGCCAGGTCCTTGCGGGCCAGGATGCTCATCAGCCGCCGGCTCGACTCGTTCATGTCACGCATCGCGCGCATGTAGCTCATCGCCGCCGAACGCAGGTTCTCGAAGGCCATCTCCTTCTCATCCGGCTTGTTCAGCAGCTTCCACGGGTGAGCGCGCAGGTCCTCGGACGTATCCAGGAGGTTGTGCGCCGTGTCCTGGAGGCGGCCGGTGATGACCTTCAGATCCACGCCCAGGTCGCTCAGCATCGCGCGGGCCTCGGGACCGATGCCTGAGAACTCCTTGGACAGGCCGGAGAAGTTCTGGCCGGCCGTCTCCATGTCCGCGAGGAAGCGATCGATCGGGCCCTTCGCTCCGGCCAGGATGTCGTCGAGCTTGCGGATGGCGTCCTTGGCGCCGCCCATCAGCTCCTTCACCTCCCCGCGCAGCTCGGTGATCGTGCCCGGTGCCTCGCCGGCGAACCGCTTGATGTCGGCCGAGGCCGCCTCGAGGTTCGTCGCGATGGTCGTCACCTTGCCCTCGATGCCCTCGAACGTGCGGCGCAGAGCCGCGACGGCGCCACGCGCTTCCTTGTCGAGTTCCACCGTGTTGAAGGCATCGATCTTCACGCGCAGCGTGCTGAGCAGCGTCTTCGCCTCCATGAAGACTTCGCCGCCCTGGGACGCGAGCGTCTCCAGCTTGTCGGCGAGCGACGCGATCTTGCTGCTGATGTCAGCCAGCCCGGGCGCTTCCGTGCCCGCCAGCGGGCGCTCGCGCGTGGCGCTGTCGGTGAGGTTCTCGCGCGACAGCCCCGGCTGCAGGCGCAGCTCGCGGATGCCCGTCAGGCTCTGCTCGATCTGCGCCGTCGTCCCGACCGGGATGACCTGGTTGGTGGGCATCTTCACCCGCGCGACGATGTAGATCTCGCGCAGGCTGCCGGACTGGTCGGCCCCGATGCCGAGCCGGATGCGATCCGCGCTCGTGAGCGGCGCCGAGCCGCCCTGGCCGCGCACCTCTTCGGCCTGCCGCACTTCGGAGACACGACCGATCTTCACGCCGTTCATCTGGACGGGATCGCCGACCCGCGGGGCCACGTAGCCCTGCTTGAAGCGGATGTCGACGTAGCGGTAGTTGCCCCAGATGGGCTCGGAGCCGCCGGCGAAGTAGACGAGCGCCAGCAAGCCCGCGACGGCGAGAAGTACGACGACGCCGGCCTTGAACTCAGCTTGCTTGGTGTACATCGATGCCGGCTCCTAGAGTCGGAAGAGAAGGAAGTAGTTCAGCACCGCGTCGCTGATGATGATCGCGGTGATCGACGTCACGACCGAGTTCGTCGTGGCACGTCCGACGCCCTCGGCGCCGCCCCGGACCTTGAAGCCCTGGTAGCAGCCGACGGTGCCGATGATGACGCCGAACACGCAGGCCTTGATGAGGCCCCGCCAGACGTCCTCGGTGTAGAGCGACGCCCACGCGTGCTCGAGGAACGCGTTCGGACTCATGCCGAACACGGTCTGGGAAACAAGCAGCCCGCCGAGGATGCCGACGAAGTCGGCCAGCAGGGTGACACAGGGCACCATGAAGACGACGGCCAGCAGGCGCGGTGCGACAATGAAGCGCACCGGGTTGAGCGACATGGTGCGGAGCGCCGTGATCTCCTCCGAGACGACCATGGTCGCGATCTCTGCGGTGAGCGCGGCGCCGATGAAGCCCGTCATGATGACGCCCGTCAGCAGGGGTCCGAGTTCGAGGACGATGCCGACGCCGAGCAGGTCGCCGACGTACTCCGTGAAGCCCAGATGCATCAGCACCTTGCCGCCGATGAGCGCCAGGATCATGCCGACGAAGAAGTTGACGACGAACACGACCGGCAAGGCCCGCGGACCCGCGCGCACACACTGGGTCCAGAAGGCCTTGCGATCGATACCGCGGCCTCGGAACGGCCCGAGGAAGAGGTGGCCGAGCGTATCGCGGAGTACGAGCGAGAGTCCGCCGACGAAGGTGAACAGACCGAGGGTGGCGCCGCCGAGGGTGGCGACCAAGCTGTGCAGGCGTCCGCTGCGTCGCGCGCTCATACCCTGGTCCTGCCCCTTTCCGTCTCGCTGTCCGTCACGATCGTCCCGGTGTCCACGTCCTCAGATCGCCTAGTCGGCGACCGCCTCCGCGCGCGTGTCGCGCAAGTCGAAGATCGTGCTCAGCTGGGCCAGATCGAACAGCTTTCGAACCTCGGGCGACAGCCCGCACAGGCGCAGCTTTCCGCCGTACTTGCCCACGGCCTGCAGCGCCTCGATGAGGGTCGCCAAGCCGCTGGAGTCGATGAACGAGACCGACGTCAGATCCACCGCCAGGGGGGAGGTCTGAGCGCCCAGCGCCGTGCGCAGGTGGCCGCGGAGCTCGGGACTCGTGTGCATGTCGACCTGACCGTCGACGATGAAGAGGGTGGCAGTCCCGTGCGTTTCCTGAGTGACGTTCATCTCGGTTCCTCGATGGGGTGCGCCGCTTCGGAGGGCGCCGTGGGGGCGGGTGCGTGTTTCTCCATGATCAGTGTGGTGCCGCCGTGTTCGTTCTTGCGGTACTCCACACGGTCCATGGTGGTCTTGATGAGGTGGACGCCGATACCCCCCGGCCGGACGTCGTCCAGCGGGCGCGACGCGATGTGCTTGGGGTCGATGAAGGTCCCGTAGTCGACGAGGTCGATGCGCAGCTCGCCGTCGTCCGCGCGCATGGCCAGGTCGACGCGCCTGTCCGTCGCACCTCCGTACACATGGCGGATGACGTTCGTGACCGCTTCGGTCACAGCAAGCAGGAGCCGCGTCGTCAGGTCCTTGTCGAAGCCGGCCAGCGCCGAGCCCTCGCCCACGAGGGAGCGCAGGAGGGGAAGGTACTTCGGATGGGACGGCAGCGTGCAGTCGACCCGGTCGGGGGCGTGCGCCGTCATCGTCCGGCTCCGCTGGCTGGCTCGTTGGCGATGGGCCCGCCGGAGCTGGCGCCTGCGTGTTGGTGCTGGCCCCACCACGCATGCCAGAGGGCCATGTGCTCCAGGCGCTCGGCCCGGGTCAAGAAGGGCGCATAGCCCGTCTCGTGGCCCGTGATCTCGCGCAGGCCGGTGATGGCCTGCAGGCGCACGGTCTCGTCCTCGTCGTCGAGGAGCTCGATCAAGTCGGGGATCCAGCGCGCCTCGCGGCGCTGGGCAACGTGGTCCGCGGCCAAGGACCGCCGCCGGCAGTCCGGATGATGGAGGTCGAACTCGGGCTGGACCGGCCGGGGGGCCTCGTCGCTCGAGCAGGCGCCGAGCACCAGCGCGAGAGCGATCGCGAGCGGGCCGGCAACGGACAAGGTGAGAGCACGACGCAGCATGTGTCCCCGTAAGGGCTTCGGAGAGCGGGGCTTCGGAACGACAAGACCCCAGCGGATTCTGTGGGCGCTGCCGAGGGAGGTCAACGAATCCATGCGGATCGGCCCATCCCTGCCTCATGGATCAGGTCTTCGCTCGCCCCGGCCACGGGCCCCTACCGCAGGGCCCCCTCCGCCCGGTACCAGGCCGCTGTCGAGCGGAAGCCGTCGACCAGACCGGTCGTCGCGCGCCACGAGGTCGCCTCCAGGAAGGGTGTGACCGAGCACACCCAATCCCCGGCGACCAGTTCCTGCATGCGCTCGGCGCCGAGAACCGAACTGCGCCCCGTCCATTGGGCGACCAGATCGCCGAGCCCGCCCACGAGCCGCATGGCGCTCTCCGGAAGGGAGATATGTCGCGTGCGGCGCCCGACCGCTTCTTCAGCGGCGGCCACCATGTCCAGCAGCGTGACCACCTCCGGGTGGGCCGTGAAGTAGCAGCCCCCGAGCGTGTTCGCGCTCCGGGCCGCAGCCACGAAGGCACGCGCGAGGTCCTCGGCATGGATGAGGCTGTAGCGCTTGTCCTGGCGGCCGGCCAGGACCGAGATGCCCTTCGCCGCGGCCTGGAAGAGGGATACGAAGGCGTAGTCCCGCGGACCGTAGACCCCGGGCGGCCGCAGGATGGTGATCGGTACCTCGCCCGCGCGCTCGCGGGCGTGGTCTTCCGCCCGGGCCTTGCTGGCGCCGTACGCCGTGATCGGCCGGCGCGGGGAGGCCTCCTCCAAGACACCGCCGGCCCCCCCGGGCCCCACCGCAGCCATGCTCGAGCACAGTACGAAGCGTCCTGTCAGGCCGGCGTCCGCCGCGGCTTCGAGCAGCCGCCGCGTGCCGACGGCGTTGGTCTCGAACATGGCGCGGCGCGAGAGGCTGCTGGTCAAGCCGGCGAGATGATGGACCTCGTCCACCCCCCGGACGGCATCCGCCAGGCTGGCGCGCGCCCGCAGATCGCCCCGGACGATCTCCACATCGAGGCCCGCGAGGGCGGGCGGCGTGCCCTCCCGCCGGTAGAGGCAGCGCACCTCGGCCCCTTGTTCCAGCAGGAGTGGAACGAGGTGGGAGCCGATGAAGCCGTGGCCGCCGGTGACGAGGACGCGCATGAGGCGCAGAGCATAGCCTTGCGGGGCGCCGCCGCGCCTCGGAAGCCGCGCCCGGGGGCCCATTTGGGGGGCCGCCGGTTGGCTCTGGCCGTCCGTCTCTGGCGCCTGTTGACTGGTCCCTGGGCACCCCTACGATAAGGCCGCTTCAGGGCGACCCGCCGCCACACGGCCGGTCGCTCTGTGTCGTATTCCGAGGGAGAGCCGTGAGCAGGTTTCGCGATGGTGCGTAGGGCGCACCGCTGCGATGTGCAGCCTGTGATGGTCGAGCCCCCATGTTCCGAGGCCCTGTTTTCCGAGGGAAGCACTTTGGATCTGTTCAACAAGGCCGCCCGGTACAAGCGTGCCGACGATCTGAAGGACTCGGGGCTCTACCCGTACTTTCGACCGATCGCAGAGTCCTGCGGCGGTACGCGAGTCCAGATCGGCGGCCGTGAGCTCGTCATGGCCGGGTCCAACAACTACCTCGGCCTCACGCATGACGTGCGCGTCATGGCGGCGGCGCGAGATGCCGTCGATCGCTACGGCACGGGCTGCACGGGTTCCCGCTTCCTGAACGGCACGCTCGACATCCACGAGAGGATGGAAGAGCGCCTCGCCGCGTTCCTGAAGAAGGACGCCTGCATCACGTCGGGCACCGGCTACCAGACGAACGTCGGCACCATCGCCACGCTCGCAGGCAAGAGCGACGTCATCTTCGGTGACCGCGACAACCACGCCTCGATCATCGACGGCGCGCGTCTCGCGTTCGCCCGGCATCTCAAGTACCGCCACAACGACATGGAGGACCTCGAGCGTCTGCTCGAGACCACCGAGATCGTGCCCGGCGGCGGCCGTTTCATCGTCACGGACGGCGTCTTCTCGATGCTCGGCGACCTCGCACCGGTGCCCGAGATCGTCGCGCTCGCCAAGAAGTACGGTGCCCGCACCATGGTGGACGACGCACACGCCGTCGGCGTCGTGGGACCGAACGGTCGCGGGACCGCCGAGCACTTCGGCTGCCTCGACGACGTCGACCTCATCATCGGCACCTTCTCGAAGTCCTTTGCCTGCCTGGGCGGCTTCGTCGCCGGCCCCCGCAAGGTCATCGACTACGTCCGCCATACGAGCCGCTCCGTCATCTTCTCCGCGAGCATGACGCCCGGGTCCGTGGCCACGGTGCTGGCTTGCCTCGATGTGATCGAGGCCGAGCCCGAGCGCCGCGAGAAGCTCTGGGACAACGTCGCCTACATGAAGAAGGGCTTCGAGGCGCTGGGCTTCGAGGTCATCGACGGCGGCAGTCCGATTCTCTCGATCGTCATCGGCGAAGACGTCACGACGATGGAGTTCAACAAGCTCCTCTTCGAGCAGGGCGTCTTCGTGAATCCGGTGCTGCACCCTGCGGCCCCGCCCGGCATGAGCCTGCTCCGCACGTCCTACATGGCCACGCACACCCGCGAGGACCTCGACGAGGTCCTGCGCGCCTTCAAGAACGTCGCCGAGCAGCTGCGCATCGTGCGCTAGCGCGCGTGGCTTGTGCAGAGGGGGGCTGAGCGCATGAGCGCGCCGGTACGGGTCGAACCCGAGCAGGGAGCCGCCGAGCGCGCGGCGTTCATCGACCTCCCCTACCGCCTCTACCGCGGCCACGCCACCTGGGTGCCGCCGTTGCGCTCCGAAGAAGCCAAGCTCATGGATCCGGCGAAGAATCCCTTCTTCGCCCACGCCGAGGCCGACCACTTCCTCGCGTGGCGGGGCGAACGCGTGGTCGGACGCATCGCCGCGTGCGAGAACCGCCTGCACAACGAGGTGCACGAGGATCGCGTTGGCTTCTTCGGCTTCTTCGAAGTGGAGGCGGGCGACCAGGAGGCCGCGACCGCCCTACTCGCCGCGGCCAAGGGCTGGTGCGCCGCGCGCGAGCTGTCGCCCATGCGAGGGCCTTGCAACTACTCGACGAACGATCCGTGCGGCACGCTCGTCGATGGGTTCGACGAGCACCCGTTCATCTTGATGCCCTACAACCGTCCTGACCATGACGGGCTCCTTCGGGGGGCGGGCCTCGCGCCGGTGAAGGACCTGCTCGCGTTCTGGATCGCCAGCGAGAACGAGATCCCCGAGCGCTTCGAGCGCGTGGTGAACCGACGGCTCGCGCGTTCGAACATCACCCTGCGCGACATCGACGTGAAGGACTTCGACACCGAGGTGCAGGTCCTCAAGGATCTCTACAACCGCAGCTGGGAGAAGAACTGGGGCTTCGTCCCGGCGACCGAGGCCGAGTTCGAGCATGCCGCGGCGGATCTCAAGCGCATCGTCGATCCCCGCGTGTCGGGCGTCGCCCTCAAGGATGGCGTGCCCGTAGCGTTCTCGGCGTTCATCCGCGACGTGAATGCCGTGCTGAAGAAGGGCGGCGGGAGCGGCAAGCTGTACCCGCCGCTCATCGCGCGCTTGCTGTTCGGCTTGGGCAAGGTGAAGCAGCTGCGCTGCGTGTTGCTCGGCATCGTGCCCGAAGCGCGCGGCAACGCGATCAACGAGGCGTTCTTCATCCGTGCGATGAAGGCCGCCCGGGCCCTCGGCTACGACGGCGCGGAGGCCAGCTGGGTGCTCGCGGACAACGCAGCGATGCGCAAGCCGATCGAGACGGCCGGTGGCAGGGTCACGAAGCGCTACCGACTCTACGAGGTGGCGTAGGTTCCTGGGCCCGCGCCGTCGGAACACACCAGACCGGCGCGTAGCCCGCCTCAGGCTCGGGCTCGCGCTCGGAAGCATCCGGCAAGGATACCGACACCTGCGCAGACGCGGGCGGGGCCGAGGCTGGGGACGAACCATCGTCGTCCCACATGCGCCACAGCACGGCGGCGACCAGGAGAGCGATCAAGAAGAGAATCCAGAACTTGGTCGCCTTGTAGAAAGCGATACGGGCTTCCGTGGTCATCGACTCGGACGACATGCCCGCTCCCGTCGTGGCCCCGCGCCTACTTCGTCTCTTGGTTCAGCTTGCGGCGGACGGTCGTCTCGTTGTCACGCCACCAGGCGCGCCACTTCTTCATGATGCGGATGCGCTCGTTCTTGGTGAGCCCGCTCACGAAGTTGAAGTCCTGGGCCGTGATGCGATGCAGGGCCTCGCTGGCTGCGGTCCGGACGAGGTCGTCCTTGTCGTTCAGCGCGTCGATGAGGTCCGGCACGCCGTCGACGGCCTGGATCTCGCCGAGGGCCGTGGCCGCGCCGAGGCGCGCGTAGAAGTCCTTGTGCTTGTTGAGCACGTGGACGAGGTCCGGCACGGCCTCGAGGGCCTTCAGCCGCGCGAGCTCGATCGTCGCGGAGAAGACGATGTCTTCGTCTGAGTCCTTGAGCCGCTTGCGCCAACGCTCGATCTCCTTCAGACGCTGCTCGTCCTTCTCGGTCGGCGTCGGCTTCGGCTTGGCCTCGGGCTCTGTCGGCTTGGCCGGCGGCGGCGCGGCAGGCTCGCGGCGCTTGGCGAGCTCGATGTCGCGACGCATCTGGTCCGCTTCCTGCTGGATGCGGATCTTCCAATCCACCAGGTCCGCCATCTGCTGCTGGAGCTTGATGACGAGGCGATCGACCTGACGGATCTGATCGCTGAACTCCTTGCTCGAACCCGTAAGCAACTGCGTCATGGCCTGCGTCGTGGCTTCCCGGATGCTCGAGCCGTGCTCCGCCAGCCGGGAGGACATGTGCTCTTCGAAGGCAGCCTTGAGGTCCTTGCCCTGAGCGCTGATCGCGGCGTCCAAGCGCGTCTCGGTGGCGCGCAGGTTGTCGGCAACGTGCTTCTCGACCACCCGAGGCAGCTCCACGATCCTGGGCGGCTCGACCTTCTGCCCCAGCTTGGCGACGAGGAGGTACGTGCCGACGCCGGCGGCGAAGAGCGCGAGCAGGAAGGTGAACCACGAGCGCCAGCCGCTCATCTCCACGCTGCGCCGGAGGGCGCACGCGACGTGCTGGCTCTTCTCACCCGAGACGATGGCTCGTCCGGCGTCGAACTCCCCGTCGGGGATGGACTCGTTGCAGACGGTACAGAAGCGGATTTCCATGGCGTGGTCCAAGTCTTCGGGAGGCAGGTCTTCGGGAGGCAGGTCTTCGGGGGGCAGGTCTTCGGGGGTCGGATCTTCCAGGGCGCTGCTCGAGCGGCGCCGCCTCAGGGTTGCAGCAAGGCGGCGCTTGCAGGCAATGCCGTGTAGCCACCCAGGTGCACGAGCCGGATGCCAGGATTAGAAACGCACGGAATGTCCCCGTGCGCGGCGGATCCGCGCATTTCCGCGAGGGACGGACGCAAAGGACGCCCTCGCAGGGACTTGCGGGCTCGCAGGGTGACGAAGGTGCCCCCTCCGGGAGACGGTCCGGGAGAGGTTCGCGGGCGCCGCATGCGCGCCCTATCCGCCCGTGCGCAGCCGCTCGCGCACGGTGGCCTCGTTGCGGGACCACCACTCCTTCACCTTGTTGCGGATCGTGCGGCGCTTGCGCATGCCGGCGGAGAACGGCATCTCGGTGTCGAAGCCCGTGATTTCGATGAGCGACTTGTTCGCCTGCTGGGCGACCAGGTCGGATCGGTCGACGAGCGCTTCGGTGAGCGCGGGGACGGCATCCACAGCCTTCATCTTGCCAAGCGCAGCGGCCGCGGCCGCACGACCGAACTCCTTCTTGAGCTCGGCCATGATCTCGACCAGGCGCGGCACGGCGTCCATCACCCGGTGCTCGCGGATCTTCTCGATCGCGGGGAAGAGCACGTCGAGCTTGTTGCTCTTGAGATCCTCGCGGGCCTTGGCGACCTCGGCCGCAACGACCTGCGGGTCCTTGCGCTCGCCGATGGGAAGCTTGGGCCGCGTGTCCTTCGGTTTGGCGGGGGTCTTCTTCGGCGGCCTTGCCGTATCGGGGGCGGGCGCCACGTGCACCGGCCGCTTCTCGACCTCGCTCACGCGCTCCGCCAGGGCAGCGACGGTCTTCTGCAGGGCCTTGACGTCCTCGCTGACGGAACGGGAGAGCTGGCCCATCTCGATGGTGATGGTCTCGAGCTTGCCGTAGTTCGCCTTGCCTGCGTTCTCGGACGTCTCCTGGATCGTCGCGAGCGCGTCCTCCATCTGCTGCTGCAGCTCACCCAAGCGCGCGAGGCGCAAGTCGATGTTCTTCTGGCGGTCCTTGACCTCGGCGCTCATGAGCGCGCGCGCCTCGTGCATCAGCTTGCGCAGATCCGGATGTCCCGCAGAACTGGCGACGGCGGGCGCGGCTCCGCCAGGCCGCGTGTCCTTCTTCGATTGGACGAGAAGCAGCGTCGAGACGGTGGCGGCGTAGAGCGCCAGGATCACGACGAGCTTGGACATGCGATGTATCCCTGCGCGGAGGAACGACTTGCGACGGCCTTGTGGCCACGGGGGATTCTAGCCGCGCGCGCAGCCTGCGCGACCGTCGGCTTCTGCATCCAGGGGGCACGCCGCGTCCCCGGGTGGGCGCTAGCCCAGGTAGCCGCTGCCATCCCCCGGCGAGCCGCCCGAGGGCGTCTGAGGAGGTCTGTGGGGCTGCGTCTGGGGCGGTGTCCGGGGCGAAATCGCGGGCTGCGCCGACATGCGCGCGACCAGCTCCTTCATGAGCCGGCCGACCTTGAACTTCACGACGCGCTTGGCGGGGACCTCGACCTTTTCGAGGGTGCGCGGGTTCTGGGCCTTGCGGGCGGCGCGCTCACGGACCTCGAACACGCCGAACTCCCGAAACTCGAGGCGATTGCCTCGGGAGAGTTCGTCGATGATCTCGTCCAAGAACTGCTGAAGGATCCCCTTGACCACCACCTTGGTCTGGCGGGTCTGGTCGGCGATCCGGTTCACCAGTTGCTTCTTGGTGATCGTAAGAGGCTCGTCTTCGGACATGGGGCGCTCCGCGGAGGGTTCGAGAGGATCCATCCACGGCATCCCCTTGTCAAGCAACGGTTTGCGTCGGTCGGGGGGGTCCCGCGGGGGCTCTTCGGACCTCATCGGCCGAAGGGCCCGATGAACCCAAGTCCTTGACCCAGGCGAGGTTGTGTCGTTCCGGCCCCCGGCAATACCCTATTTGCGCCGTAAACGACTGCCAGAGCGCCACTTAGGTCGGATTCGAGGCCGGGTGAGGCTCTTCGAGATGGAAGGTCACCGGGCCGTCGTTGACCAGCTCGACGGCCATCATCGCGGCGAATCGACCGGTCTCCACGGGCAAGCTGAGGTCGCGCAGGGCTCCGACGAAGTGCTCGTAGAGGACCTCGGCCTGCCCCGGTTCGGCGGCGCGGTCGAAGGACGGCCTGCGACCCTTGCGACCGTCGGCGGACAGGGTGAACTGGCTCACGACCAGGGCGGACAGACCCGCGTCCAGGACGGAGAGGTTCATCCGGCCCGCATCGTCCGGGAAGAACCGGAAGCGTGCGATGCGCTCGGCGAGCCGCTGGGCCTGGGCCTCGGTGTCGCCCTGCATCGCGCAGACGAGCACGAGCATGCCCGCGTCGATGCGTCCGACGACCTCGTCCCCCACGGTCACGCTCGCGCGGGTCACGCGCTGAATCACGGCTCGCACGACGGTTGCGTTCAGGGGGTGTCGGCGCCGGCTTCGAGGGCCATCGCTTGGGCCCGTTCGATGCGCACACGCGCGCGCAATTGCTGCAAGAGGTCGGCCAGGTCGCCCGTCTCGCCCGACAGGTCCGCGACCTGCTGCCAGCGTTCCATGGCCAGGTCGACGTCCTCGAACGTCGACTCGTAGAGCAGCGCTTCGTGCACGAGCGGCAGGGTGTTCGCCGCGCCGGTCTCGCGCGCGCGGATCGCCGCATCCAGGGCTGCCACGGGATCGCCCTCCTCGTGGTGGGCGACGGCCAGCAAGGTCAGGCGGCGCGCGCGTTGATGGTCCTCGCCTTCGAGGTGATCGAGCAGGCCGACCGCAGGCCGCGAACGACCCTCCAAGATCCATCGCGTGGCCAGATCGAGCTGCATCTCGACGCGGATCGTGTGCGCGACGCGCGGATCGTCCAGCGTGTTCTCGATCCACAGTTCGAGCGCGGCCGTCGCCACGGGCGTGCCTTCCTGGGCCGCCATCCACGCCTCCAAGCGGCGCGCCTGCACGTGCCCGGGATCGGCATCGAGCGCTTTGCCGAGCGACTCGCGCGCCACCCGCCAACGGTAGCGCTCCCGCTGACCGAGCTTGGCGTGCGCGACACCGTAATGCGCCCACGCGCAGCGCGGATCCAGCGCCAACGCCCGACTCAGCAGGTTCTCGGCCGCGATCGCGTCCGTCTCGGCGCGCGCCGCCAGCACCAACGTGGCGACGGTCGGCGTGTCATCGGCGCGGGCGTACCAGCGACGTCGGAAGAGGTCGTCGGCGGACACCGTTCCGCCGGGCTCCAGCAACGCGCGTTCGCAGTCCTGGAACACGACGCCCACGTCCAGATCGTTCGGATGCTCGGCGTGCAGTCGCTCCGCGATCTCCAGCGCACGGGCGTGGTCCCCGGAATCCATGAGCGCGCGCGCTTCCGCCAGCTCCGGTCGCTGGTCGGGGCGCAGAGTCGAGTTCGACCGGCCCCAGCTGGGGTTCCACGGCTCAGGACCGCTCGCGCAGGCGGCGAGGGTCAGACCGAGCAGCCCGACGCTCCAGCGCAGGAGCGCGGGCTGCCGTTGGATCAGTTGCTTCCGCTTTGGACGTCGCCCGTCGCAGGCATGGGAGCTGTGGACTCGACCGCCGACGCGTTGTCGCTCTCGGTCCCGGTCACGCTCGTGTCGACCTGCGGCACTTCGATGTGCCCCAGGAATTCCAGCTTCGCGCCGCGCTGCGTTTCGCCGTCGGTCGAACGCCAGATCGCGTTGCCCTCGGCCGTCACCTTGACCTCGGTGAAGGCCGGGTTCTCGATCGCACGCAGTTCGTAGAGCGCGTTCAGGTTCCAGCGGTCGAGGTGCGCCTTGGCCGGGTCGAAGACGTCGTTGCGCGGTCGCAGGACCTGGACGAAGCCCGCGGCGGTCGTCTTCGTCACGCGCTCGAACAACGAGTCGTCGCCACGCATCACGAAGTGCTCGAGCAAGCCGGCCGGGCCCTCGATCGTGACGCGGTCGGCCAGCAACATCGCTCCGTCCTGGAAGGCCTGGGTCCACGGCGCCGGCGGGGGCGGTACGAACTCGGCCTCGTCCTGCATCTCCGTCCCCGCTTGCGCGGACAGGTTGGAGGGATCGGGGCCCATCGAGCCCGAGGTCGGAGTGCTGCTGCATGCGGCGAACAGGGAAACGCTGGCGAGCA
>JAJDEN010000053.1 GCA_029259775.1 Planctomycetota bacterium
ATGACGAACGAGAAGCAAGACGCCCCCCGGCCCGCAGGGCCTGAGCGGAGCGAAGGCCCTGCGGGCCGGGGCCGCCGACCGGACCCCGAGGTGCTGGCCAAGAGCAAGCGCCGGCAGTTCACGGCCGAGTACAAGTTGAAGATCCTTGAAGAGGCCGACGCGTGCAAGGAGCCCGGCGCCATCGCCGCGCTCATCCGCCGTGAAGGGCTCTATTCCTCGCATCTCACCTCGTGGCGCCAAGCGCGTCGTCGGGGCGCACTGGGTGCGCTCAAGCAGCCTCGAGGCCCCAAAGGGAAGCGTCGTGATCCCGTGGCGAGAGAGAACGAGAGGCTGCGCAAGGAGAACGCCCGCCTGGTGCGGGAGCTCGAGCAAGCCAAGCTGATCCTGCAGATCCAAAAAAAAGCCTCCGAGATCCTGGGGATCCCCCTGAAGCCCCACGCGTTCGACGAGGACGCATGATCGCCGCCGCCGAGGAACTCGCGGAAACGACCGGTATCAAGCCCGCGTGTCGCGCGTTGGGTGTGCCGCGCTCTTCGTTGTACCGCTCCCGCAAGCCACCTCCGAAGCGAACGCCGCGACCAGCCCGCCAGAGCCACCGGGCTCTCTCGCCCTTGGAGCGCCAGCGCGTGCTTGCGCATCTGCACGAGGAGCGCTTCGTGGATCAGGCGCCGGCTTCGATCTACGCCAGGCTGCTCGAGGAAGGTCGATACTTGTGCTCCATTCGCACGATGTACCGTGTTCTCGAGAACGCGCAAGAGACGCGAGAGCGCCGTGCGCAGCGTCGCCACCCGCGCCGAGCCCCGCCGCGGTTGCTGGCAACGGCGCCGAACCAGGTGTGGACCTGGGACATCACGAAGCTTGCGGGACCGCGCAAGTGGACGACGTATCCGCTGTACGTGATCCTCGACATGTTCAGCCGCTACGTGGTGGCTTGGATGATTGCGGACCGCGAGACGGCGAAGCTGGCGGGGCGCCTGGTGCGCGAAGCCTGCATGAAGGAGGGCGTCGCAAGGGAGCAGCTGACGCTGCACCAGGATCGCGGCGCCCCGATGACGGCCAAGACCTTCTCGCAACTACTCGTGGACCTGGACGTGCTCGCCAGCTACAGCCGGCCGCGTGTCTCCAACGACAACCCGTACTCCGAGAGCCTCTTCAAGACCGTGAAGTACGCGCCCTCGTACCCGGGCCGCTTCGACAGCATCGAAGATGCGCGGGCCTACTTCGGACCGTTCTTCAGGCGCTACAACGCCGAGCATCGGCACTCAGGGCTTGGCCTGTTGACGCCGGAAGATGTGCACGCGGGGCGTGCCCAGGAACTGCAACGGAAGCGCGCACGGGTCCTCGAGGGCGCCCACGCAGCGTACCCGGAGAGATTCGTGCACGGCAAGCCGACGCCTCCGACCATCCCCTCCGAGGTTTGGATCAACCGGCCGACGCAGACCATTGAGACGGAGGCTGTGGCTCAGTAAACCCAGTTCGAAAGTGTCTCATTTCCGTTGACACGTTCCGCTCTGCTGTGATCCAGGGGCGGCGAGGAATCGGAGCTCCGAAGGAGGCCGTAGGCCCGGAGGACGCGCAGACGGAAAGCCGCAACGCCATGCGCCACGGGTTCCTCACGGGCAACGAGCCGTGCTCACACGGTGACGACCTGCTCGTGAAACATCCGGGCTAGCGTCTTGCCAGACAGGTCGCTCGCCATGTATCGCTTCCCTATGCTGTAGTAGAGGGAACGTGATGCGTCGGTACACGAGACGGCTCTTCACTTTGGGTCGGGCTTGTTCGGACGCCACCGAATGAGCATCTAGCGGCCGGGCTTCCGCGGGTCTGACCTGGGCTCCTTCGCTGCGGGCGCGTGCTCGTCTTGCGAATTGGTAGAAGGCCCGATTTTCTTCTGGGGTCCACTGGCGGGCGACGGCTGCATCGCGTGGCTGCACCACACCACTGTCGCACCGACGACAACTGGAAACACCACGCGAGCGAGGATGGCGTCCCATGGAATGACGCCAACGCCCCTCGCTACGATCATCGCTCGCAGTTCTTCTAGAAGGCGGAGGTCGCTGTGCTTCTTGCTGAAGGCGGTGGCATCAGAGCTCACGTTCGGTACCAACTGGCTCTGCAAGTCCTCTATCCTGCACAGGATCGGCCCTTTCGCTTGCAGAGCCATACCGTAGATTGCCCACAGGCTGACGGCGCAGCCACAGAGCACCCCGACGAACAAGACGGCGATCACCCACAACAGAACCGCAGACTCGGTTTCAATCCAGAGAAGAGCTGACAAGCCGAGAATCATCACAGCAATGGCTGTGAGAAGGACTACGTACTCTGAAAGTGCCCGAACTCGATGCGTCGATAGGACGTGAATCTTCTGCGATCGCAGGTTGCCGAACAGCCGGTAGGTCCAATACAAGCCGTCAAGACCAAATCCCGTGGCGACGGTAGTTAGCAAAATGGACATGAGCCACAAGATGCCCGGGACGCTCGGTGCTGCGGCAGGAAGTGGCAGCAGCATGCCCACCAAGAGGAACAGGGCGAGTCCTAGCGCAGAAGAGCGCGCTGCGCTCGGATAGCGCTCAATGAGGTTCAGCGTTGAGGCATCGAATGCTTCGAGGTCAATAACAGCTGGCGTGAACAATTCGACGGTTTCCGCAAGGCGCCGCCGAGTCCACCAGATTGCCAAAAAACCGGGGAGTGGGAGCACAAGAATCATCCACCCACCGGGCCCCACAGGCCTCCAGAGCGACGTGCTGATCATGGCGGCACCCAACAGGAGCGGAGCACTGCCAACGAAGAATGCTCGCGCTGGTGTGAGCCAGTCCGCGAAGCGGAGCATCATGTGCTGTCGGCCTAGTCTCCGAAAGGTAGTTCTATTCATATCTATTCATAGGGCGGCCGACGGCCGCCCAATCTTAGTTTCACCCTACCACGATGAGTCGACGTAGTCTATCGCGCAGGCGGGCGAACTCGGATGAGGTTGCAAGCTCATTCACGTGGTCCACTGTCATGGGCTGATGAACCGAACGATAGTCGACGATAGCCAAGGGCCGGGCAACGCGAGCGAAGTCCTCAACGTCTTCTGCCACAGCTATGACAAAGTCCGACAAGTCGGTCGTGCCGTGCCGTGCCGCATAGACATGAGCCCTTTCAAGTCTTCGAGTCAATCCGCGAAGGGTCTCCTCCAGTGCGCCAACGAGCACTGCGAGGGCAAGGGGCTCCGCCTTCTTAGCAAGACCGTGGTGGAGAGTAGAGAGCCTGCTCAGCGTGCACTCATGAAGCCTATTCGGCCTGCCCATTGTCACATCCCCGCCAATGTCATGGATATCATCGATGATCTGCAGTGAAAGGATCAAGTCTCGGATCCGGGGTTGGCTGGCGTCAAGGTCGCGAATGCTGTGCGTCGCGCAGAGTAGCTGCGAAAATGCATGTACGAGTTCTACGACACTTGCGGAAGAGGTGGCTGTTCCTAGACTGACAGAGCCAGGACTCTCCTGGAGTAGGTATGCTGCTGCTTGATTCATGTGTCTCAGAAAGGGGTCGATAAGCGGCTCCAACTCGTGGGTCGGAAGCAGCCGACACAGGCGCGCCGTGCCGTTCTGAGCGCAGGCGGCTGCGCCAATCGCCAGACCGTTCTTAACTGCCACGCCGTCACCGTCGACGAGATCATCAAGGAATAGCGTGCCGCAGTGAATCGGGGCCCACGCCTTCATCAGTTGATCGAGCCTGTGCCCACGTGGTGCGCCAGCCATGTCAGCCACCAGCCATGGACCGATTTCGCCGCCGCGATCACCTGCGGTGCGGGACTTGTAGTGCTCCGTGAGGACCTCTGAGATAGGTGATGGAAGTTCAGAAAGAAAGTCGAAGATCCATCCCTGCAGGACCGAGGCGCTCAGGAGGTAACGATGCCTCAATCTACTGTCCGGGAACGTCGCTGTCTGAATGGTCTTCTGCATTGGCCTTCTCCCCCATACGCCCAGTCTTCCATATCATGAGCCCAACCCAACTGGCAAGCACGACGGCGAGTGTTACGGCATAGGCATTTGAGGTCATGACGTCGAGCAGCAGGGAGCCGGTGAAGTACACGATGGATGTCCAAGCGGCATTCCAGACCAAGACGGCTAGCGTCGTTCTCCTGAGGAAGAGTCCCGTAGGGTACTTCAGTAGCCCGCAGGCCATCGACGTGATCGCGCTGAAGTTTGGATGCCAGTACGTCACGAGCGGGATCTTGTATCCGTTCGCGCGAATCCGCGCTCGAGTCGCAGCAACCCGTTCAGATTGCCCCGCCCATCTAGCAACTCGAGGTAGCAGGCCTCGCCCTATGAGGAAATTGACCGCATTCCCGATCGCGAAGGCAGACGAAACCGAAGCATAGAAGCCCAAGACGTGCAATCCGCCGCCGCTCATGATCATTCCACCGGCCAGAATGACGAGTGATCCGGGAAAGTAGTGCCCGATTCCCAAAACACTCTCCAGGAGGGCGGCGACGAATAGCGCTAGCGGCCCGTGGGTTCTGATGAGTGAGATGACCTCTGACTGCGAGTCGAGCGATGACGTGTTGAAGTAGCGCCGGGCTAGTAGCAGCGAGATCAGCACTAGCAGGCCGGTTCCGAGGACAGTGAGGACTCCTCGGAGGATCGATCGCGATGACTGGTCACCCGACTGCATCAATGGGCCCCAACCGCTCGATTCACGTGCACTCCATCCACGAAGCGAGAGTACCACTGCCGGCTCCGCCGCATCAAGCGTACTCACGCAAACTGTCTTCGATCCGCGGTCGGTGTCTCACATCACATTGGCACGTAGGGCTCCGCCAAGGAGCACGGCGGCAACGCTAGCAGCCTGAAGCGCTGAGAGAGGGGCCCACCGGTGGCATCGCGCACTTGCGTTGTCGATGTTCTCCACCGGCGGTGGTTGTGCACCAGGGTGCGCGCGCAGACCGGCCCCTCTACAGCAAGCCCAGCCGAGCGAGCATTCTCTGGGCATGCGCGACATCAGCTCACTGCTCATCCTTGGACGCGAGAACTGGCGGGACAAGAACCGCCTGTTCGGCATGCACCACCAAGACCGCCTGCAGCACCTCTACGTCGTCGGTCAGACCGGAACAGGCAAGACCACGCTTCTGCAGAACCTGATCTGGCAGGACCTCAAGCGCAACTTCGGCCTGGCCTTCCTTGATCCGCACGGCGATGCGATTGAGGAGCTCGTTCGTCGCATCCCCGCAAGCCGCGCGGATGACGTTCTCTACCTGAACGTGCCAGACCCAGATCTGCCCCTCGGTTTCAATCCTCTGGAGTCGGTGCCCGTGGCGCACCGCGGCCTTGCCGCCTCTGGAATCGTGGAGGCCTTCCGCAACGTCTGGCACGGTGCCTCCTGGGGCGTGCGCATGGAGCACATCCTCCGCAATGCGCTGCTCACCCTCCTGGATCAACCTGAAGCAACGCTCGCCGATCTTCCCCGCCTCTTCACTGACAAGCGATACAGGGATGAAGCCCTCACAAGGCTCACGCACCCAGCGACGCGCGAGTTCTGGTTCAAGGAGTTCGCCAAGTACCCACCGCGCTTCCGCACGGAGGCCCTTGCTCCTGTGCAGAACAAGCTTGGAGCATTCCTGGCCCAACCGCCGCTGTATCGCATCCTGACCCGCCCCAAGGCCGGATATCGCCTCCGGGACGTGATTGACGGCGGCAAGGTGCTGCTCGTCAATCTAGCCAAGGGCCGCATCGGAGGAGACGGAGCCAACCTGCTCGGATCATTGATCGTAAGCAACCTGGCTCTCGCCGCCCTCTCACGCGCCGACACGGCAGAGTCCGCCCGCCGCCCCTTCTTCATCTATCTGGATGAGTTCCACAGCTTCACCACTCGTGCCTTCGCCGACATGCTCTCCGAGCTTCTCAAGTACCGCATGGGGCTTGTGCTTGCTCATCAGTACATCGCCCAGTTGGATCCTGACGTCAAGCACGCGATCCTGGGCAACGCAGGCTCGCTCATCAGCTTTCGCATCGGCCCAGAAGACGCCCCCACTCTCGGGCGCCAGTTCGCGCCGGAGTTTGAAGCTGTAGACATGGTCAGGCTGCCAAACCACGATTGCTACGTGCGCCTGCTTGTGCGCGGTGAGTCTACGCTTCCGTTCTCGGCCACAACGCTGCCGCCACTGTGGGAGCAGCAATGAGCTTGGCGATCGAACCCAACCGAGGCACGTCGTCAGCGCGCTCGCGAATCGTGGAGCTGCCGGGCCACGGAGCGCCGCTGGGAGGAGCAACGAGGCGCACTTCGGACTTCCAAGCGAGGTGGAGCGTCGACGAAGCTCAGCAACCTAGCGCTGACGGCCCTTGAGTTACTTGTCGAGACCTTGAAGGGAGCGGAAACGAGAGGACGGCAGCGCGCGCCGAGGGGTGAGTAGCGGCCGGTCAGCGCCGATCCCATCCGCAGGTGCTCAAACCATTCAGGAGGAACGAAGAGTCCTTGCTGAGGCTTGCGAGCGCGGTGCTCATCGAGATCAGCGAGGAATGGGAAACAGGACGGAGATACCTGCCGAGCGATGACGCCTGATCGGCTGCTCTTGCTAGTTAGAGAAAGAAAGTTGCTCAGCCCGGCCAACGGCACGCCGCGAACTGGGAGTAGGCGCGCCCAGGCTCCCGGCCGCTTCCCAAGACCTATCCAACCGTCCGAGGATCAGGGTGCGGGGGCCTAGCGCTTTCTGCGCGCTCGCGTGCGGTGGATGAGTTCCGACCGTCCCTCCACGTCCGTGGCCTCAAGCGCTCGAACGCGGTCGGGCAATGCCGGGCCCAACGTGAAGGAGCGGACCTTGCTGCGCTGGCGCCCACCGAACGTGCCCTCCACAAGCACGACTAGGTTCCGGTGCTCATCTCCGATGGCGCCATACTCGACCTCAAGATCGAGTACGTCTCCTGCGAATCCAGCATGCCGGCTGATCGGGAACTCGTCGCTCAACACAACGAGGCCATCGGTGCCATAGATGTGGACGCTCACGTCCGTCGCATCATGAAGAAGGCGGATGCTCAGCGACGCGGACTGGTCGTTCAGCGAGACTGCCTCGATCCTCACAACCCCGTTCCGCGAACGCTGAGGCGGCTGTCGCCCGCGAGCGTGGTCCGGCGGCGACACCGCCTTCTCTGATCCCGTGACGGTCACAGGCTTGGCAGCCTCTCCACACGCTGCCAACGCAAGCGCGGCGAACGCGACGATCGATATCCAACGCATGGCCATTCCCCTCTGAGAGTCGCAGTATCTCGTCTTCGTGTCACCCATTACGGACTCGTGATCAGGAGATCGACGGGGTACGTGTAGTCCGGCGACCCCGGGCTGATGTCAATGATCAGGACGACGTAGGTCTCACCCGCGATCGTTGACGGCAGAGTGAATAGCTCACCCAGCGTGACGAAGTCGTCGACGTCTGCGACCCGCGCCCCCTTGCGGTACACGCGGACCAGGATGTCGAAGTCATCGAGGAACGTAATAGGTGGAGGCGTAAGCGCGTCGATGGTCACGGCGGACCCGGTGCCGGTGAAGTAGAACCGGCGGGTGGCGTCCACGGCGTTGTAGGAAGAGCCGTTGAACATGGTTCGTGCGACCGACGGGCCATTCACCATGACCGGGCTGTAGACCGGAAGAATCGGAGCCCAGCCCCCGTCGTTCGTCTCACCCGTCCCCAATGCATCAGCCACTGGGGTGATCCCGTGCAGCACACACAGTGTGTCGATGTCGCCGGCGGCGGACGGGTGCGCGGTCTTCAGCGCACTGATCAGACTGAAGATGGTCGTTGAGTATGGCGTGTTCTTCTGCGCTCCAACGAGAACGTCGTAGAGCTCGCCCAACCCCAACGTCACATTGTCGTGCGGCGCCTCGTTCGCCGTGTCGAACAGGTCGTACACAAGCCACTCGATGGACGTCTCTGAGAACCAACCTGTGTTGGGCAGCGTCGCATCCAACGAGTTGTCCTCGATGTCCTCCCCGAACCCGGTGGCCTGAGCGATACCAACCGCATTCGAGTTGATGGTGTTCGGCGCCAAGACCAAGGCGGCGACGGCGTAGCCGAAGCCCTCGCCCCACGCGACCGTGGGATCCAGGTAGTCGCCAATGGAGTGCGGTCCTGCGATCGAATCCGAGCGGCTCAGCTGGTCTTCGAGCCAGTGGCCCCACTCGTGGGCCACCACGTATTGGTCGTACTCGTCTGTGTCGACGTCTTCCTTGCCCAGTATGTACAGCTCGCCAGAGTAGTGCGAGATGCCGATCTCTCCGGTCGTGACGTCGAACGCCGCGCTGGGACGGTTATCGATGCTCCAGTTGACCGTGCACAGAGGGAAGCTGATCGTCCGCACAGCCAGAAAGTCCGACATGGCCTCGTAGATCACGTCCATTATGGCGAAGGGAGCGGCAGCACGTGGCCCTGTATAGCTCGCTCCGCCCCAGCCGGACGTGGCGACATAGTCAGCCGTCTGGAAACCACTGCCAATGGCGAGCGGCGGGCCTTCGCTGGAATACAGGGCGTCCGAATCCGTGTTGTCCTCGACACGGATTGGCGGATGAGACGGCCCGGTCTCGGAGAGCACGCGCACGATGACAGAACCAGAGCCGCCGTAGGCGATCTTGTAGGCGCCGTTGGCATCAAGCTCGCGCGTCGTAACAACGGCACCACCTGACGCCTTCACAAGTTGAACGCGGGCACCCCGGATGGGCCGCTCCATCGTTGAGCCATAATCTAGGCCAGCAGTAGTGCTCGGCACGGACTCGTACGTCCACGTGCCCTGCACGCCGTTCGCACCCGGCATGAACGTCACCGGTGTCCCCGTGCCAGGCAGGGTTGTGCCATCGGAGAGCACAACGTGGATGGAGGCCGGGGTGGGCCCGAGGACACCTGCATACGTGATTGCAGCTGTTACCTCGCTACCGGAGGTGATGGTCCCTGGAACGCTAAGGATGTTTGACGCGCCCGTGCCGACGTGAAACAGGCCGCCCCCTGCGGCCGTGAAGACGACCGTGGCGCTCGTGCTGGATGTCGTCTGGAAGCCCGCGCCCGTCACAGTTACGGAGGTGGTGGCGCTGGAATCGATCGTCGCGGGCGTGATCCCCGTGACGCGCTGGGCAACGACGTTCAGAATGGGTGTGCTGGACTCGAGAACGACGCCATCACCCCTGCGGACGGACACGAAAGCTGTGAACGATGTCGCAACCTCAGTGGCGGGCAGCCCGGTGTCGACGAGACTATCGCTCTGCGCGACGCCCGGCACTGTCAGGCTCGCGGATGTCCCTCCCAGGAAAGGCGTGCCGGCCGCGGCGCGGAGGGTTACATCCACTGCAGCGCCAGTGCTCGTGAAGCCCTCACCGAGTACATGAAACGAGGTCGCCTTCTTGCTGAAGATTGAAGAAGGGGAGGCCGCGGTCACGCCCTCGGCCGGCGCCCCACCTCCCCCGCCACCGCAAGCGGCGAGTGCGACGGCCCATCCGAGAAGTGCGCTTCCCACGAGCAGGCGAATAGACATGTGGTGCTTCTCCCGCGCATCGGCCCATTCCCTACGGCCCCTGCGCTAGTTGTGGTCACGATCCTATCGATGAGCAAGAGTGAGCGCAAAGGGACAGTCAGAATACGAATTCGGCACCGGCCGCCTCGGAGGGCGACGCTGGCGCGGGCAGTGATCATTCGCGGCTGATGCCGTGCGCACCCTCCTCCGGTCTCCGTCCGGTCATGGGCGGGCGAGGGCACAGCCCTCCCGGGCTGAAGACGAGGGCCCGGGATCGCTCGCCGCGCATGGACCACGCAGGTCCCGCCACCACGAACTCACCCGGCCCCTCCTAGCGCGTGCGAGACGCTAGCGCCGGGGACACGCACGGGGTCATCAAAATGGGTTTCGGACGACAGACAGTCAAGGAGACTGCCCCGTACGTGCCCTCCCGCGTGGCTAGTAACGCCGGAGATCGAGGGGAGTTCAGAGAGATTCCGACGACGTCGAGCCGGGTGTTACCCAGGGGACATGGGTGGAGGCAATCTCCGCCCGACTCGACGCGCCGCGGACCGAAGCCCGACCCCAGGTGGGATGTCCGCGCAAACAATGGAGGGGCTGCGAACCCACCCGGCGGTTGCCCCGGGGCGCCTCCAGTAGGCCATGGATTGCAGATTCGTCTCAAGGCGCCGCGTCTCTGTGCTGCTGCACCATCGCCTCAAGGGTGCCCGGGCCATGTGCGCAAGGCGAAGCTCGCCTGGATGACTGACCTAAGCCCACGATTCAGGGGGTGCTGAATGCGCTTCTACGGCCTTGTCCGATCGCTACTTGCCCAGAGCACGATAGCGCTTGGCGTACTCCCTCTTCTGTCTGTCGTAGGCCTCGGCGCCGTGCGTTGCTCCGAGGCCGAGTTGCATCTCCCAAAAGTCCTCCTTGAGCCTGTGGGCGAACGCGAATGCCGCCCTGAGCATGAGGAGACGAGCGCTATCGGACTCGAACGCAGCCGCCGCGAGACCAGAGATGGTCTCGGCCCCGACGTCAGCCCACGACATGGAGATGGCCCGTCCTTCCGCGCGGACCTGGAACGACCGCGCCGTGAGAGCAATCACGACGCTCTCGCCGCGGGAGGTGCTGATCGCGCGCTTGTCCACCGCGAGCTTCGCGACCCTGTCAACCAGAGCACCCTGGAACGCCTTGAGTAGACGCGTGTGCTCCCGCCAGAAATCGAGTTCTCTGGGGAAGCCACCCGAAGCATCCGAGACCCGTGCCGGAACCAAACAGCTGGCGCCGCTGTAGTCGTGGAGTCGAATGAGCCTCTCTACCTTGGGCCGACTCTGCTTCCACACCTTCTTGGCCTCGGCGAGGTCGCTCTTGGAAGCCAGCGTCCGGTCCGGGTGAGGATGCACCTTCTTGCGCTTGATGGCCTGTGCTCTGCGCTTGGCCTCTTTGCCCGCCGCCGTGAACTGGTGGCGGTGCCAAACCGACATGTACTGGGAGAGAACAGCATCCGTGTCCGCAGGCGCGTGCCAGGTCTTGCGGGCGAAGGCCTCCGCCCGCTTCAGGGCCTCCCGCGCTTCCGTCTCGCGTTTCTCTTTGACGACGCGAGCGTCCTTCGCGACACGCGCTTCGGCGGCCGGCGACGCATCGCTGGGCGTCGACGGTGCGTCAAGCTCGTCGGCCAGACCCACGCCTCTCGCGGGCACAGCGTCAGGCTCCTTGCGTCCGCGGTCCCCACTCGAGAGAGCAAGTATGGCGATGGCCGCGGCCGAGATGACGGCCACGGCAACAGCCAGCACCGGCACCCGCTTTCCCGATCGCTCTCGTCGGGCTACGGCGAGGCGCGATCGGCTCCGCTTCCGTCGGCGCTTCAGGCTTGTCTTCTCCCTGAGTCCCTTGCCGCCGATTCGATCCAGTGCTTCGACCACCTCGGCGGCGGTCGGTCGCAGATCCGGGTCGCGCTTCGTCAGCAGGCGAACGAGGTCCGCAACCTCCTTGGAGAGCCCGGGACGCTGTCGCTCGGGGTGAAGGGCGTGCCCCGCAAGGTGGCCCGCGAGGATGCCCTTCCTGTCGCGGCCCGCGTAGGGCGGGCTCCCGGTAAGGAGGTGAAACAACGAGATGCCCAACCCGTAGATATCGTTTGCCGGCGAAATAGCGCCCGTCTTGCACACCTCAGGCGCCATGTAGTGGGGCGTGCCCACCCTCTCATTGCTCTTGTCAAAGCCCATGGCCAAGCCGAAGTCCAGGACCTTCACGGTGCCGTCGTCGAGCAGGAACAGGTTCTCGGGCTTGACGTCTCTGTGGACGAGCTCCCGCTCGTGCGCCGCACTCAATCCGTTCGCAGCCTGGCGGATGATGCGCAAGGCGTCGATTACCTCGATCTGGCCCTCGCGCTGGATCAGGGCGAGAATCTCCTCGCCTTCAAGAAGCTCGACCACCATGTAGTGGCGCCCGGCTTCCGTGCCCAGGTCATAGATCTTGAGCACGTTCTCGTTGTCGAGGGTCGCGATGACGCGCGCTTCGGCCTGAAAGCGACTGACCAAGCTCTCATGCTCTGCGATGCGCCGCCGCAGCACCTTGACGGCGACGCGGTCTTCCAGCGCCTCATGGCGCGCTTGGTACACCCGTGCGGTCTTTCCCACACCGACCAGCTTCTCGATGCGGCAGCGCCCAATCGTTGAGCCAAGTAGCGGATCGGATGTACGACGAGTCTCGCGAGCCAACTCCGAGCGGTCGCTTGCTCCCGAGCCGTGCGCGCCGCGCGGAACCAGTTCATCCTCTTGGCTGTCATCCGGCCCAGGGGCGTCACGTCGCTGCGGTAGCGACGGCCGTGGCTCCGGCCCAACCCGCCTCGGCTTGCGCGCCGATCTCTTCTCCATGTCCGTGTCGTAGGGACTCAGGGTGGTGCTCATGGCAACAGTCTAGCCAGTCTCGCTCTCCCGATTCGCATCTCCTTGGCGAGGCGCCGCCTGGGGCCTCGTCGAAGCACGTTGAGGATTGGTCGGCTGGCTCGAGAGCGCGTTCACCGTATGACGTGGATATCAGTGTGGGTCGAGGTGGTGTACCGCTCGCGAGACAGAATCCCGGATACGCAGGCACTCGAGGAGCGAAACGCCCAGTACGCCCAGCTACATGTGCCCCAACTGCTAGGTTGCCCCGATGCTGAACCCTCGCACCCGCACACGCCTGCTCATCGCACTGGGCGGCCTGGCGGCAGCTGCGCTCTTCCTTCTCACTCTGAGCCACGGCACGGCCCGGGCGGACGAGTACATGGAGCGCCGTCGCGAGGGTCGCTGCTACTGCCACCGCGGCCAAGGGACATGGGACTACCTGCGCTCCCCGCTCGTCCCGCCGGAGGACCTCTCGCACTGCGGGTTGATGCTAGGTGGCGGCTCGTGCCGCAAACGCCCACGGCCCACCGGCACAAGCGGAGCCTGCTGGGGCAGCCAGAAGGAGCCGTGCTTCTGGAAGCGGCACGCCCAGTCCTGGAGCATCAAGTGCAGCGTCTGCTGGGACGATACGAGCTGCCCGAGCTGCGACAAGCTGATCAGCGGACGAGACGCCACCACCCGTAAGCTCCTTGCCAAGCGCATCGCATCGGAGGCCCGCACGTTCGGGGCCGACGTCGTCGTGGCCGTCTCACCGCACTTCTACGTTGTCACCGCCGCCGACAAGCGCATCAAGCTGACGACCGAGCGCGGAACGAAGCGCAAGATGAGCGCACACGAAGTCGTACACCTCTACGCCCAACGCTGTGAGATCGCATACGCTGACTTCATGCACTGGTTCGGCGGCAGCGTGAACCTGCACAAGCCGATGGCGGTCTACGTGACGGCGGACGAGGGGGTGCGCAAGGCGGTCGGCACTCGCTACTTCGGTGGTGCCGGCATTCACATGAACTACGCCTTTGCCTACAACGACCGTATCGCTGAGGGCTTCTCCGGCAACGGATTTGTCGTCGGCCTTCAGCACTCCCGCAACGACCACGACATGCACGGGTACTGCCGCCACCAAATCGGGCACATCCTCTTCTCGTGCTGGCAGCTCCACGGTGGCTTCGAAGAGGAGTGCCCCCGTTGGGCTTGGTGCGGCGCCGCACACTTCCTGCAGAAGCTGCAGGCGTCTCACGACGACTACGCAACCTTCTGCTACGGCGAAGGGGCAGGCGGCGAGGGACCGGGAAAGAAGTGGGCCAAGCGCGTACGCAAGATGGCAAGTGGCAAGATGGCGCCCATAGAGACGTTCTTCGGCCGAAACTCGCTCAGCGCCATGCAATACGAAGACCACCTTCGCGCGTGGTCGATCATGGACACCATGCTTCGCGAGGATCGCGAGCGCTGGCTGAAGATGCTCGGGCGTCTGCGCCGCAAGGAGCATGAGGGCAAGGCATTCAAGGCGGAGCTCGGCATCAAGCCCGACGAGTTCCACGCGCGCTGGGTTGAACGGATTCTCGGACGTCGCAAGACCATGGGGCCGCAGCGCAAGGACGGCAGGGATCCGAATGAGCCAGGCCGCCGCGAGCGGATGCGCTTGGAGACCCTGCAGGACGTCGAGGAACTCGCCGGACTGATTCGTGGCCTGGACGAGATCAAGGACATTGACACCCTCGCCTCAGTGCTTACCCGCCTCAAGGACCGCTCGGACCTCGTCCGCGAGTCGATCCATCACGTCCTGATGCGTACCAAAATTCCCGCGTTGTTGGCCTTCCTGCGAGAGCAAGGACTCTACGACGCCAGCGCTCCTGTGCGGGCAGGTGTGGCGCGTGCCCTGGGCGGGTTGAAGGACGCTCCGGCGCGCGAGCGTCTTGAGCGCGCGTTAGCAGACTCGCACTGGCTCGTGCGCGCCAACTCGGCGCAGGCTCTTGCGCGAATCGGCAACGGTGCGTCACGGCCGGCTCTCTTGGCCGCGCTCGCCGAGAAGCGGCCGAAGCCGTGGATCGCGGCAGTCGACGCGTTCGCGGCGCTACCCGGCGGTCGCTCCATCGAGGCAACGCCTCTGCTCGCCCGCCGGCTGGGAGATTCCCGGTGGCAAGTCCGCCTCACGGCCGCCAGGGCCCTGACGGTAGTCGGTACCCAGGATTGCCTGGATCTTCTGATCGCACGCTTCGCCAAGGAGAACGGACGCCTCAAGCGCGAGCTCCACGAGGCCTTGAGGGGCGTCACCGGCGACGACCTGGGCCCGAGGGCGTCCACTTGGGCGACGTGGTGGAAGACCCAGAAAGAGAAGCACGGCGGGCTGGCGCCGAAGCCGCCGACTCCCTCCGGCCAGCCAAGAGAGGGCGACCGATACGCGGACCCGAGTAGCGGCAAGCGCCCTGCGGATGATCCTCACTACTACGGGCGGCGCATCTTCTCCCGGAGCATCTGCTTCGTGCTAGATACCAGTCTCTCGATGAAGCTGAATATGAAGGTCCGCCCCGGGGATCTCCAGCGCCTGGGAGACTTACCAGCCGAGGGTACGCGAGACGAGATCGCCCGCCGCGCGCTGAGCGCGGCCCTCGCGAAACTAGATCCGCGCACGCGCGTGCGCATCGTGTTCTTTGGCTCGCGCGTGAAGCTCTGGAGCCGAGATCTGCAGCCAGCTTCGCCTGCGAATGTGGCGGCGGCCGAGAGCGCACTACGCAATGCAAAGCCGCGCGGCGAAACGAACTTCTACGGCGCTCTCAAGGCCGCCCTCGGGCTGCATGAGAGAGCAACGGACGACTCACGCCTCGAGGACATCCCGGACACGGTCTACTTCCTCACAGACGGCAAGCCGACACGCGGCGAGATCACCTCGATGCCGGAACTCACATCTTGGTTCGAGAACTTGAACCGCTTCGCGAAGGTGAACTTGCACATCATCGCGCTAGGCGAACTCAACGTCGACGTCCCGGCCCTCCGCGCGCTGGCCACGGCTGGCAATGGAGAGGTCATCCACGTCCGCGAGCGATGACCCAGTTCTTCGGCGTCGGGCTGTGACGTACGTCGCCGCAACAGTTAGCCTGAGTCGGTCCCTCGGTGCGAACGCAGGGTGCAGGCTCTGAGTACTGGCTAGCAGCCCGTCCCCGAATCCGGCCCAGGAGGCCGGATCGGACCCGGCCTGATAGAGGGATCGGGCCTGCCGCCGCGGCCGAGTCCACGCACGCGCGCTCCTAGTCGCCGGAGCCGACGCGCCCTGCATACCGGCCTACCCTCACATGCGGGAGGACGACATGACGCATGGTGACCGCTGCTCTTCGGGGCACGGGATGGTAGGTCTTGCCTACGACTGGCGCCTATGCGCAGCGTGCGGCGATCTGGAGCCGGGTAGCGCAGAGGATCCTGCCGGCTCCCCGTGGGGATCTCCGGAGTGGAGGCGCCGTAGAGATCGACTCGCCATGCTCTCAACGCTCGCGGGGACGATGTTTGACGCGTACGCCCGCGTGGCACGCGGCGACCGCCCGAACACGGAACGAGCTCGGGCCCTCGCGTCGGAGTATCGGCGATCTTGGGGCCTGCGACGCTCTCACTGGGCCGGAGAGGTCACGAGCAAGTCGACTGCCGTCGTGACTCTCCAGGACCTTAGGGCGCTGCGCGTCATTCGCGACCTTGTCGATGCGCTTGAGGGCTTCGACTCATACTGGGCAGAAGAGATCGGGGTTGGCCTAACGCGCCCCACGGCGAAGGACCTGTTCCTTGCGGTGGCCTCCCACTTTGATCAATCGGCGGCACCCGGCTAGCAGGCGCCACACACTTCGGCTACACCGGCCTTCCTAATCTGCTGCGTCAACCTGCGGGAGTCGGTGCCCGCGGCGCACCGCGGCCTTGCCGCTTCCGAGATCGTGGAGGCCTCCCGCAACGCTTGGCACGGTGCCTCCTGGGGGGTGCGCAAATGCAAGGTCGCCCGTCTGCGATCGAACTTGGATGCGCGCTGGGGCGCTCAACACCCGCTCAGCGGGAGAGCTCCTGTACCGCGCCGCTACCCAGAAGCACCTCGTACTGCTCCAGACTGATCCGCCGGATCAGATAGGGCCCATCGTCAGGCGTCGGATTGGGATCGAGGAGAACCTCAAGCACGAGTGTTCCATCACCGGGCGTCCATTCAGGAACCCCACCTTCAAGAGCCTGCTGCGCCTTGCCCAAGCGCTTGAGACGACCCCAGGCGATCTCCTGACGGCCGCCGGGCAGCAGCGGCGGCGATTGGATGACGAGCGCCTCGCCCGGGGCCCAGGGGCGACCGACCGGACCTTCGCCGAGCTCGATAGACTCTCCACCAGGGGCTGACCCACGAGTTGAAAAGCGGCACGCCCATTGGAAGCGGCGGAGCTGAGCCAGGAAACACGCGACCGTAGGGCGGAGGATCGCGCCCTCGCTGCGCACCAGGCATGTGCATCTCATTGGTGCCAGCGGCACGGGCAAGTCGACGCTGATGCTTCACATGATGCTGCAGGACCTAGAAGCCGGCAGAGGGGCTTGCCTCATGGACCCGCACGGCGACCTTGTCGACGAAGTGCTCGCCCGCATGCCAGATCATCGGCATCAGGATCTGATCTTGGTGGATCCGGCGGATCCCAAACACAGCGTTGCCTTCAATGTCCTCCACGCGTCTTCGGATCTTGAGCGTCAGTTGCTCAGTTCGGACCTGGTCGCAACCTTCAGGCGTCTCTCCACGTCTTGGGGCGACCGCATGAACAGCGTGCTGGCCAACGCCGTACTGGCCTTCCTCGAGAGTTCAGATGGAGGCACGCTCCTTGACATGCGGCGCTTCCTCGTGGATCGAGATTTCCGCGCGCGCTTCTTGACCACGATCACGGACACCGAAGTGCGCTACTTCTGGGAGCGCGAGTACCCCCAGCTCTCCCGCCAAGCCGCGGCACCCGTGCTAACTCGACTGGACACCTTCCTGCGGCCCAAACTGGTTCGACACATGGTGGCTCAGAAGACGAGCAGCTTTGACTTGCGCGACGTCATGGACTCCTCCAAGGTCCTCCTCATCCGCCTCTCCCAGGGCGCCATCGGACAGGAGAATGCCGCCCTGCTGGGAGCCTTCTTCGTTTCGCGCCTGCACCAGGCAGCCCAGTCTCGCCAGCAACTGCGTGCTTCGGATCGAGTTCCCTTCGGCCTCTACTTGGACGAGTTTCACAACTACCTCACGCCCTCCATGGCCGACATGCTCTCAGGCGCGCGCAAGTACGGCCTGGGCCTCGTCCTGGCCCACCAGGACCTGTCTCAGCTGGGCTCCGCCAGTGGCAGCATGCTGGGCGCGGCCATTTCCAACCCTGCCACGCGCATCTGCTTTCGTCTGGGCGACAGAGATGCCCGTTCTCTCGCCGATGGCTTCGCCCACTTCGAGGGCTCGGACTTACAGCAACTGGGCGTTGGACAAGCGATCTGCCGCGTGGAGCAGGCGGATCAAGACTTCAATCTGCGCACGATCCCGATCCCGGACCTGGACGAACCGGAGGCCTCCCGGCAACGTGAGGCTGCGGTTGCTTCCTCGCGGAGCCGCTACGCACGCCATCGAGCGGATATTGAAACTGAGATCGCCGCCGCATATCAGGCGGAACCCCGCTCGGTGCGCCGGCCAGCGGCTCAGCCGCAGCCTCGGCCGGACACGGGCGCGAGTGTCGCATCCGAATCTGTACGCAAGAGTTCCTCCCGGCTGCGGGCTGAAGCGAAGCAAGTAGATACACAGACACGGCCCGTTGAGCCGGGTCGAGGGGGTCAGCAGCACAAGTACTGGCAGAGCTTGCTTCGCGAGCGAGCCCTTGATGCGGGATGGAGAGCAAGGGTAGAGGCACCTCTGGCCGAAGGCCGGGGCTTCGTGGACGTGCTCATGACCACCGAAGGAAGGAGCATCGGCGTGGAAGTCAGCGTCAGCACCAACGCCGAGCATGAGCTAGCGAACATCCGGAAGTGCCTGGCGGCCGAGTTGGACCACGTCTGCTGCCTCGTCGTCGAGCCGTCCACACTCAAGGAGCTTCGATCCCTGACTCAGGACAAACTCTCTAGGGCGGAAAAGGGTCGCGTCTTCGTTGGTCGCCCTGACGCCGCGCTCAGTTCGCTAGACCGATTCCTCCACGTCGGCCACCAGTCCAAGGAAGAACCTGTTCGAGGTTACGTGGTCCATGTCGAGGGTGCTGAGGGCTCACCGGAGCAGACTCCTGAGACGCTCGCAGACCTCATCAAGCGCATGTGGCGAAACCCCAAGAAGGACGGCGGGAGATAGGGAGGAGGCCTCCCAGAGCCTCACCTCGCTACTCTCGCCTGCGTGCTCGTTGATCCCCAGAAGGAGACCCGGACCCGAGCAGGCTGCGGGCGCGGCGCGGCTGGACCGGAGGCCGCGGGCCAGCTTGGGTAGCTGGATGTGGGCGCTAGGCGGATGGGCCAAGGTGGCGAGCTCAGCGCAGGAGAGCAGCATGCCCGTTCGCCGACTCTGCCGTAGCAGCAGGTCCTGCTCCAAGAGCTCGTCATCCAGAGGGCCTGGCTCCATGGCCAGCAGATGGTTGGATGAGCTCCGGGCCATGACGAGCAACGCCTGGGCGACGCTCTGGGCGATCTGACTGGCGCGATCCTGGGAGCTGGCCTTGCAGCCAAGACGCAGCACGACGGCGAAGAGGGGGCTCGAGAACTTCTCCCTGGCCAGTGGTACCGACTCGGCAGCGTCGGCGAGAAAGGGCTTGCCGTCGGCGGTCACGAGGACGTCTGCGGCCACCTCAGCCCAGGGACCGCGGCACAGCTGAAACTGCAGTTGCAACACGGCCAACTCCTCTGGCTCAAGTGAGGAGAGCGCGGCGTAGAGAGCGGTGAGCGGATCGGCCTTCCAGCTCTTGAACGTGGCCAGCGGGCGCATGAACTCCTGGGCCAACCCAAAGTCCAAGACGAGCGAGCCCTGCTCATCAAGCGCTTGCCACCGATCGCTCAGACTGTCGTTCTGGGTCTCGGCCACCGCGAGAGAGGGAGCATGGGCGGCGACCTGCGCCTTGACCTCGCCCACGAACTCGGCGGGCACTTGCAGGCTGAGCGACACCTGCGCGGCCTCCCCCAGGATCTCAAGATGCAGGGGCGTGTGCAGGCTGGGGAGCGCGAGCAGCAGACGTTCCCAACTGACGGGATCCGTGCTCTCACGGTGGCTGGGAAGCAGGGACAGGGTGACAAGTTCGCGGCTGTCAACCTGGGCCGGCGGGCGCTCAGCTTCGGGCGGCTTGGCGCGGCGCCTGCTCATCGCGGCGCTGAGGGCCCGGCCCAGGAGGCGGAACGGAGCTTCTAGGACACCGGGCACCCGTCCTGCATCAGCGCGCCGCGCTTGATTTTCATACAACGCCGTGGGGAGGGAAAAGGGCGGCTCCAGGGCAACGGGGTAGGGCCAGTTCGTCCAGGAGCGGCCCTGCACCTCCCAGTCGAAGAAGGCGTCGCTAAGCTCCTTGGCCCTCCTCAGCTGGGGCGGGAGTTCGGAGGCGTCATGCCGCACGCGAGTTAGCGCCGGTACAGGTCAGAGACGATGGGCTGGAGCTGATGCTCGCCGAGCGCGCGAAGGCCCCGCTGATCGACTTCCCGCTCCACCAAGGCCTTCACGCTGTCATGTACAGCGCTTTGGAAGAACACGCCCTTGTCCTCTGTATATCGAGTGTATCGAAAGAAGAGGTAGTAGCAGATCCAGCCGAGGACGGGCAGGGCCAGGCATGCGCGCTCCAGCAGCCTCGGACGGTAGTAGCAGCGCCAGCTGAAGCCGAAGTCCTCGCCGAAGGGTGCGGCGAGCAGATCAAAGGTGAAGTAGCTGCCTCGGATGCGTAGGTAGCGGCGGATGGATCCCAGCACACCTCGCTGGCAGGCGTAGACGCTACGCGAACTCGCGGTAGGGACTCTTCGTTTCCGGACGTGCTCCTGCACGGACTCATAGAAGGCTGATGAGTTGGCGCTCAGGCCAGGGATCAAGAGGTGCCACTTTCCAATCTCAACCCGGACGTTGCCCAGTTGAATGAAGACCAGCCCAAGAGCGAGGAGGTAGGGCCAGGTGTGGGAATGGTTCCAGACCGTGACGCCCAGCGGCGTGCTCACAAAGCTCATGAGATCCGTGAGAGAAAGCGACTGCACGTACACGCCGATGAGACCCAGCAGCGCAAGGGCCCCGCCAACCACAGTGAGGAACGTCCGCAGAACGGTACCTTGCTGCCTCATTCTCATCTCCCGCACGGGAGTGTAGAAGGCGCCCTTCGCCGATTGCAAGAGTGCATAGATTCCTGGTCGTCAGATGGCCACTGCGTCGTTGGCGATCTAGCCAGGATCCGCCGAAACAGACGACGGCTGAAAATCACACGAGCAGCCACGCGGATCTCGCGGTTGGCCGGGGCGTGGAATCATCGGGCGCTATGCGCGCCTACCCGTCGGGCCGAGGCCGACGGCGCTCGCTCGGGAACACTGACGCCCGCTCCCGCTATATTGCTCCTACCGCAGTTGGGAGTGACGAGATGGGTGGCAAGGAGCGAAGGCACGAAGGCAAGCGCCCGGTGGGCATTTGGATTCGGGTCAGCACGGAGAACCAGGCAGCGTCTGACAGCCCGGAGAACCACGAACTACGAGCCAGGGGCTATGCGACCGCGAAGGAGTGGGAAGTCGTCGAGCTCTATCGACTCGAAGCCGTCAGCGGCGCCATTGCGCACAAGCACCCCGAATGGCAGCGCATGGAACGGGATGTTCGTAGTGGACGCATCAGCGGACTCATCTTCTCGAAGCTCGCCCGACTCTCACGAGACACGCGCGTGCTGCTGAGGGTGCGCGACTTCTTCCGCGACCACCGCGCCGAGCTCGTATCCCTGGACGAGGGCATCGACACGAGCTGCCACAACGGAAGGCTGAACTTCACCATCCGTGCCGGCACTTCGGAGTGGGAGCGGGAGGAGACCTCCAGCAGAGTCCGCGCTTCTGTGCCGCTCCGAGCCAAGCAAGGCAAGCCCTTGGGCGGATCCGCCCCGTACGGCTACCGCTGGGTTGACAAGAAGCTCGAACTCAACGAGGAGGAAGCCGCCGTTCGTGCCCTGATGTACGAACTTTTCACCAAGTGCAAGCGCATCAAGGCGGTGGCTCGCCAGTTGAATGAGCAGGGGCTGCGTACGCGGAAGGGCGCCTCCTGGTACGGCAGCAGCGTGCGCAAGCTGCTGGTCGATCCCATTTCCAAGGGAACGCGGCGAACCAACTACTGCTTCCACGATCCCAAGACCAAGCGCATCCGCCTGAAGCCTGAGAGTGAGTGGGTCCTCGTCTCGGTGCCGGCCGTGGTCAGCGAGGAACTCTGGGACGAGGTCAATGCCGTGATTGACCAGCGCGCCGAGAAGATCACCAAGAGGCCGGGCCGAAGGTCACGCCACCTCTTCAGCGGGCTGGTGCGCTGCTCCTGCGGCAAGAAGATGTACGTCCCCAGCCGAGCCAATCACTACCGCTGCAAGGCATGCTCGGGCACCACCAGCATCAGCACGGACGACCTCGAGGCCATCTTCCTAGAGAAGCTGAGGGCTTGGCTCACGCCTGAGACGGTGGCGTCCATCCTGCGCCAGAGCGACCATGTGCGGCAGGAGCGGGCCGCGCTTCTGGAGAGCCTCCAGAGCCAGCTGGCCGCCACGACCGCGCAAATGGACAAGCTCTTCGAGCTGCACCTTGCTGGGGAGCTTGCCACCAAGGGCTTCGGACTACGGCACAGCCCTCTGGAGGAGCGCCAGGAGCAACTCCTGGCCCAGATCGCCTCCACCCAGGGGGAGCTGGACTGCCACGAGACGGAGCTGCTCAGCGAGAGCCAGGCCCTTGAGCATGCGCAGTCGCTTCTGGCCAGCCTTGAGGACCTGGACGAGGAGCTCAAGCGCCAGACCGTTGAGACCCTTGTAGATGGCATCACCGTCGCGGAAGGCGAGGTGCTGCTGCGGCTGAACTACTTTCCGTTTTCCACTCTAGGAACGCAAACAAGGGTCCGAACCCTGAGAGGTTGGCTGCCCGTCGAGTGCAGGTGTCGCTGGTGCGAGTGTGGGTGCGCTAGGGGGCGTGGGAGTTGGGGTGGGCGTGGGAGTGCCCAGAGACCCGCGCTCGAACCGCTACTCGACTGCGATGAGCTCGACCAGGAACTTGAGGTTGCTGTACCCCGGGATCTTCTTCTGGGCTGACTTGCCGTAGGCCATGTGCCACGGGATCCAGAGCTCGCGGCTGCCGCCGACACGCATGCCGCTGATGCCATGCACCCAGCCGTCGATCACACCGCCCGGTCCAGTCTTGAGCGTGAGGCGGACCGGCTCGTCGCGCGCGAAGCTCGAGTCGAAGACGAAGCCGCTCTCGAGCGTGCCCTTGTAGTGGACGATGATCTTCGAGCCGCGCTTGGCTTCCTTGCCGGAACCCTCGCGGATGACCTTCATGTCCAGCTTCACCCATTGGACATCAAAGACGAGGTCGGAGTTCGGCGGCAGGTTGCCCGCCTGGTTGGCTCCGAAGCCCATCTCGGACGGAATCAGCAGCCGCCGCTTCTCGAACGGCTTGATGCCCGCCAGCCCCTCGACCCAGCCCGGAATCACGCCGCCCTGCTCGAGGATCAGCCGCCGCCGCACGTCGCGCTGGAAGATGGCGCCGCTGACCGCCGAATAGCCGGTGTAGGCGATGTCCATCGCCTGCCCCTTCTGCACGGGCTCGCCGCGTCCCTCCTCGAAGACCTTCACGACGACACCGCCGGGCGTCGTTTCCTCACGCAGCGGCGTGCCGATGTCGGGCAAGCGCTCCGTGTCGAATGCGCCGGCCGAGCCGGCGTCCTGCTCCGCCTTGTCGTCCATGGCCTTCTTGACGATGAATGCGGTGCCGGCGGCCAGCACGACGGCCAGCCCGATCAAGATGCCTCGTTCGCGTGTGTTCATGGTGCGTGATCCTACGTCAGGAGCGGGGCGGCTGACCGGTTCGGACGATCTGCTCCAGGACGCCCGCCGGCGGCACATCGAGCTCGTACACGATGCTCTCCTGCGCGAGGGGATGCGGCGCGGGCTTGTCACAGAGCACCCGTAGCTCCCCAAACGTCTCATGTGCCCAGCGGACATGGCCCGACCGGCGCCCGATGCCCACCTGCAGCCGGGCCCCCATCAGGAGCAGGCCCAGCGCCTTGGCGCGCACCGCGATGCGCCGGCCCCGCAGCAGGGAGAACATCGAGAAGCCCACCACGGTCTGCGGCTCCGGGGTGAAGGAGGCACACCACGCCGCGATGGGCACGAGCCCCTCGTAGCTGTCGGCACGCGCGGCGTCGGCTGGCCAGCGCGACGTCCACGCCTCACATAGGCGCGGCCAGACGTCCTTCGGGACAGCGGCACGCGCCAGGGCGAATCCCACCATCGCCGTCGGCAGGTTTGCCAGATCGAACTGAACCCAGTCGGGCATGCCCGTCTCGCCGTAGGCCGCGTTGTTGGCCGCGTTGAGCATGCGGAAGAACGTGAGGTTCTCCTCGGCGAGGACGTCGATGAACACGGTGCCCTCGATGGGCGATCGCTCCACCCACGCGCCCGTGAACCGCGGCATGCCCAGAACGAACGGCGTGAGTTCGAGGTCGCCCAGTCGCATGGTTACTTCAGCTTCGGCCCCAGCGACCTCTTCAGTGAGATGTCCAGCTTCGGCGAGCGTCGGACCACGAGCCCCCCCTCCACGGGGGCGCGCACGCGCAGGAAGCCGGTCGTGCCGTCGACGATGCCGGCTTTGGCCCCGCGGACCGCGTCGAGGGTCAGCGCGAGGGCGAGAGGCGGCATCCCGGGCGGCGGATCGAGGAACAGCGCGGCGCCATTGGTGGTGTTCACGCTGCCGCCTCCCGTCGCGAGGTTGAACGTCGTGCCGGCGCCCTTCGTATCGACGTAGAGGCCGGTCCCGCTGTCGTTGAAGATGTTCAACGTCGTGATGCTCAGGTCGCCCGTGGGGTCGTCGAACCGCACACCATCGCCATCGACCCGGAGAGCGAGGGTCCCCACGGAGAGCGTGCCGCCCGCCACCTGGTCCACCAGAGCCGTACCGGGATCGGCGTCAAAGCTCACGGTGTCGAACAGGATGCCCCCGGCAGAAGCGCCGTCGCCCTCCACGACGTTGTCCGAGAACGACGTGACGAAGATCGCATCGAGCGCCGCGCCCACGGCGCTGACGTTGGGCCCCAGGCCCGTGGACGCGCCAAACGTGCAGTCATCGACCGCCAGCCTCAGGCCGTCGACCGTGACGAGCGAACCCGAGACGTCGAGCCCGTTCGAGCACATGCTGGTCTCGACGCCGTCGAGGCTCACGTCGAAGGCGCTCGCGGGACCGTTGTTCAGGATGCGGACCCCCGTACTGTTGCAGTTCGCCACGACGGTGTCGCGGACCACGACGGAGCTGTCGCCGCCCGCGGGCCAGATCTTGATGCCGTCGTCCCCCACGCCACCCACCGTGCCGCCCGCATCCGTGCCTACGTAGCAGTCTTCGATGAGCGCGTGGCTGTCGCGGATGTCTACGCCGTCGAAGCCGGCGTTGAGCACGATCGCGCCGAGCAGTTCCAGCGAGGCGCCCCCCGAGCTGAAGAAGATGCCGTCGACGCCCGAGCCGTCCAGCAGGACATCGGGCGCGAGGCCGTCGCCGATCGTGAACGTGCCCGTGGTGGACGCGCCGCCGATGCCGATGCAGCTGCCTGTCGTGTTGCTGATTGCGACGTTGTTGATGACCGTGGGACCCACGACGTTCTGACCGAAGATGCCGGCCAGGCTGGTTCCGGTGATGTCGAGGCCGTCGATCGTGTTGCGATTCGCCAGGAGGACGCCATCGCCGCCCGTGTTGGTGATCGTGGGCCGATTCCCGGCGGGGACGATCGTCATCGCGTTGAGCATCAGCCCCGCGCCCTCCCCCAGCAGGACCTGGTCGTCGAGCAGGACGACGCCGCCGTCGTAGGCCGATCCGCTGCCCTCGTAGACGAAGATGATCTCCCCCACTTCGGGATCGTTGGCGCCCCCGCCGGCGTTGGCGGCGTTGAACGCCGCGAGCGTGTCGAACGGCTGGCTGAAGCGTCCGTCCCCGCCTGCCGCGGCGGTGTCGTCGATGTACCAGGCCATGCCGCTGACGGTGACCGTCACGGTGGCGAGCAGCCCGCCGTCGTTCTCGTAGCCGAACGTGTCCACGCCTTCGAAGCCCGCCGGCGGGTCGTACGTGAACGAGCCGTCGGGCGCGACGGAGACGTCGCCGCCCATGAGGCTCATGGCATCGAAGTCCGTCACGACGCCGTCGCCGTCATTGAAGAGCAGGCCGCTGCCGGCCCCGACGGCCAGCGTCAGGTTTCCGGTCCCGTCGTAGGCGTCGTCGATTGCGGTGAACAACTGCGTGAGGCGATCGCTCCCGCACGCGCTCGACATCAAGGCGCACGAGAGCGCCAGGGCACAGGCCAGGATCCGCATGCTCACTCCCTCGGTCACAACGAGGAGCGCAAGCTACCAGATCGGAGCATCACCGGGGAGCGGTCTCGACCCGCGGAGGCGCCTCGAAGACGAGTCGGCCGACGCCCAAGGGCACGATGACCTCTTTGGCGCCTTCCAGGAAGAGGATGTCGATGGCCGTCGCTACGTGGGCCAGTGAGACGCCTTCAGCGCGGGCCATCGAGGCCACCTCGGTCCGCTTGCCGTGGCGCTCCACCGCGCTTCGGAAGGACCGCCATGCCGCGTTCGCTCGCCTGAGATAGGCAGGGTCTCCGAGCGCGGGCGGTCCAGGGATCGTGGCCATGAGGCCGGCGGAGCCCACTTCGTGGATCGAAACGTTGCCCCGCGCAGCGACCTTGAGGAAGACGCCGGTGCCGTATTCATCGTCCCCGGTGAGGTCGCGCGCTTCCCAGACGGCCTTCACGTGGAAATCGCCCACCGCCGGCGCATCGACCGCCAAGCAGAGGCGCCTGAACCCGAGCGGCTGGGCAGCGAGCGTGCGGCAGAGGAAGTCGACGTCGTCCCACAGCGCGCCTGCGTCCGCGTGGATCAGCATCACGGGCAGCGACCGTGCTCGGCCTCCGGTTCCGCCAAGAACCCTCAGCTGGTCCACGTAGCGCTTCACGCCGTCGACGAGGGCCTCGGTCAGCTCGGACCGATTCGGCGGGACTTCCGCGAGATCGAACTCCCACGCCTTCCAGTAGATGCGTCGCTCGGCCGTCAGGTTGATGACGGACGACCATGCCCGCTCGGTGCCCTCGACGTCGGGATGCGCATGACGAGCCGGAGGCAGCAGGAAAGGTGTGTACTCCTTGCTGCCGTCAGGCTTCACGATGGGCGTAGGAGCCCACCAGTGCTCGACGACCTCGGCGGTCGTCGTAGCGTCACCACACGCCGCAAGCAGCGCGGCGCTACACAGGAGAAGCCACCCAAACCTCATTCCTCCATTGTAGGTCCTGTGGCGGGGCAACGCGTTGCTAGAGTCGGCTCGTGCCCATCAAGTACATCGGATCCAAGCGCGTCCTGCTGCCCGTGATCCTCGGTGCGATCCAGGAGCTGTGCTCGCACGGCACGGTGCTCGATCTCTTCTCGGGCACGTCGCGCGTCGGGCACGGCCTCAAACGTGCAGGCTACCGCGTCCTGGCCAACGACTACCTGGCCTATGCCGAGACGATCGCCCGCTGCTACGTGCAGGCCGACGCCGAGGACTGGCAGCACGAAGCCGAGTCGCTCATCGAGGAGTTCAACGCGCTGACGGGCGCGCCCGGCTACTTCACCGAGACCTTCTGCGAGCAGAGCCGCTTCATCCAGCCGCACAACGGCGCGCGCATCGACGCCATCCGCGAGGCGATTCACGAAAAGGACCTGCACCCCGAGCTCGAGGCGATCGTGCTCGTGTCCCTCATGGAAGCCGCCGACCGCGTCGACTCCACGACGGGCGTGCAGATGGCCTACCTGAAGTCCTGGGCCGCACGGTCGTTCCAGGACCTCGAGCTGCGGCTGCCCCAGCTCTTGCCGCGCGCCGTGAGCGGCAAGGGCGAGGCACATCGTCTACCCGCGGAGGAGGCCGCGTCCCTCGAGGCCGACGTCGCCTACATCGACCCGCCCTACAACCAGCACAGCTACCTCGGCAACTACCACATGTGGGAGTCGCTCGTGCTGTGGGACAAGCCCGAGACCTACGGCATCGCCTGCAAGCGCGTCGACGTGAGGGAGCGCAAGAGCCCCTTCAACTCGAAGGTCGCCTGCACCGACGCCATGCGGCGGGTCATCGAGAACGTGGGCGCCAGACACCTCGTCGTCTCGTTCAGCGACGAGGGCTACATCGATCGCGAGGCCATGGAGGCGCTGCTCGCCTCCCGCGGTGAGGTGCGCGTGCTCGAGAACGACCACAAGCGCTACGTCGGCGCGCAGATCGGCATCCACAACCACAAGGGCGACGTCGTCGGCGCCGTCAGCCACCTGCGCAACACGGAGTACCTCTACGTGGTGCGTGCTGACCGGAGCTCGGCCTGAAGCTCGGAGGTGAGCGCAGGATCGAGGGTCGCTTCGCCGCCGCCGTAGCGCGCCGCGGTCAGTGCTTCCATCGCGGTGGCCGTGCGGCGCGCAAGGTCGCCCGAAACGCCGTGCGCGACGAGGCGCTTCGCGAGGCCGGGACCGACCACGGACGAAGGCGAGCACCCCATGTGCGCACCGAGGTACTCGGCCAGGGTGCGCTCGTCCGGATGCGCGGTCAGCGCCGCCGCAGCCGCCGCCACGCGTGCTGTGTCCGGTCCGGCCTCCGCCAGGGCGATCGCGGCGGCGTCCTCCCGGCGCTTGCGTCGGTTGAGAAGCGTCACAACGGCCGCGCCCACGACCATGCCGATCAAGACGTTCACCCAGAACGGCATCTCGTCGTCCGTGCCGGAGTCTGAGTCCGTGTCAGCCGCGTCCGCGCTCCTTGATGCACCCGACACACGAAGCGGGATCGGCTTCGACACCGCCTCGACAAACTGCCCCGTCTGCACGTGGAAGACAGGGAAGCGGATCCTGGGAATCTCGCGGAGGTCGCTTCGCTGCGGCGCGATCTCGTAGACCACGGTGCGCGTGGGCACGGCCCGGTCGTCCTGCGCGCCGAAGACCGTGAAGTGCTCGAGCCCCACGGGCTCAGGCGTCGCGAGGTCCGCCAGGTTGTCCGCACCGCTGAAGCGCACCGTCAGCCGCAGCGTCTCCCCCACCTTGACCGACTCCCGGTCGATGGCGGTGCTCACCGCGCCCGTCCCCACCGCGCCGGCGAAGCCCTCCGGGGCGCCGGCGGGGAACGCGCCGACGTCGATCGTCAGCTCTGTCCCCACGACGTCGATGAAGCGCGGCTCGATCGGCACGCGCTCGCCGAGGAAGTCCTCTTCGAACTTGTCGGCATGGGCGTAACGCAGCTTGGGCGCCGGGATCTTGATGGGGCCCGTCCCGGTCGCGACGAAACGCCTGCGTAGAGCGACCTCCGCCACGGACGGCCCCGTCGACGAGCCCGTCTTCCGGATCAAGCGCCCGCGAACGACCGTGCCGTTGAGGACGAGGCTCCTGGTGAGCAGTGTCTCCCGTTCCTTGGAGGGCACGTCGATCTTGCGAGCTCCCACCGGGTTCTCGAGCCAGGGAAGCGTCACCTCGAGGGGGACATCCATCTCCTGACGGAAGAGCGGCGCCGCGTGCTGGGCGAAGTGCTTGTGGTCGTAGCGGATGACGAGGACGACGTCGAAGACCTGTCCCGGGACGACGCGCGCTGGCTCGGCCTGCAGTCGAGCGCTGAGTTTCGACGCGGGATCACCCGCCAGCGCTACGCAGGGCGTCGCGATCAAGAGGAGCAGGAGGACGACGACTCTCACCAGTCGCGCTCCACGTTCACGCTGCGCTTGCTGCGCTCCTTCTGGCGCGCGAGGCGCTTCAGCTGCTCACGCTTCTCGAGCAACTGCAGGAGGCCGAGCACGCGTGCGGCCGGCAGGTCCTTCGTCTCGACCTTGCGCGGCGGCGCCTTCTCTTCGTCGTCCTTCTTCTTCGGCTCGTCCTTCTTCTTCGGGGCCTTCTTGCGCTTGGTGCCTTCCTTCTTGCGCTCGCGGAGCTGCTCCAAGCGGATCAACGCCCGCTCGAGGTTGCGGCGAGCCTCCGGCCAGTCGAGGCGCGTCTTCGCGGCGGCCTGCCAGTAGGCGACCGCGTCCTCCGCGCGCAGGTGAGCGACCTTCAGCGCTTCCGGATCGCCCGCCTCAGCCTGACGCTCGAAGTCGAGCGAGAGCGCGAAGGCCTCGTTGCCCTTCAAGAACGTCTCGCGTGCCTCTTCGAGCGCGGCGCCATCCGTACCGCCCCCACAGCCTGCGATCAGCAGGGCGAGCAGCGCGGCCAGGGGTAGGAGGGTCTTCAACGTCGGGTGCGGTCCACGAGCCAGAGGTCCAGCATGAGCAGGAGGAAGGCGACCAGCAAGGGCCACTGGAACCGGTCTTCCTGACGTCGCTCGCCACCCGAGGTCTGGGCGGCCTGGGCGGTCGGCAGCACGGCACGCTCGTAAAGGTCCACGAGGGGCGTCGCGCTGGAACGTGCGGCCACGAACGTCCCGCCGGTCGCTTCCGCGAGGCGCGTCAGCCCTGCGGCATCGAGCGCACTCACCACGTCGCGGCCCTGGCCGTCGCGGAGGAAGGCCTCCTCGCCGAGCGCGATCCTGCTGCCGTCGTCCGTACCGAAGCCGACGCCATGCACGGCGATGCCGCGTTCGGCGCACTCCGTGGCCACGCGCGCGCCCCGCCCGCCCGGATCCTTGCCGCCGAGATCCTCGCCGTCGGTCAGGAGCACGATCGCCCGCGGGCGACCATCGCCGCCTTCGAGTGCTTCGAGGGCCGCGCTCAGCGCCGCGCCGAGGTCCGTGCCGCCGAGGCCTACGGCGCTGGGATCCGCCTCGTCAGCGAGTTCGCTCAAGGACGCCCCGTCCCGGGTGAGCGGAACGCGCACGAGCGCCTCGCCCGCGAAGAGCACCAAGGCCAGGCGGTCGCCCCGCGTGCGCTCGGCCAACGCACGGATCTGTTCCTGCGCGCGCGTCAGCCGGTCCGGCACGAGATCCCGCGCGAGCATCGACCGCGAGACGTCGAGGCACAGCACGACGTCCACACCGCTCCATTCGAGGTCTCCGACCGGGGTCCCCCACGCCGGACCGAGCATCGCGAAGACCACGAGCAGAAGGGCAAGGGCGAAGGCCGCGCGACGCACGCGGCGCCGCCTGCGCTGCGGGGACTCGGCGAGGCCGGCCACGCGCGGACCGACCGCGGCGGCGAGCCGTCGCGCGCGGGCATGGTCCCGCATCCGCAGCAGCAGCCACGCCGCGGGCGCTAGCAGGAGCAGCACGACCCACTCCGAATGCTGGAGCGCGGCGCCCATCACGGGTGGACCTCCAACCAGGTGACGGCGAGCACGCGACCGAGCACCAGGAGCAGGAGTCCCAGCACGAGGAACAGCAGGTAGCGATCCTCCAAGACGAACGTCGCCTCTTCGATCGGCGCCGTCTCCAGCCCGTCGATGCGGTCGTAGACGGCGCCCACGGCGTTCGCGTCCCGCGCGCGCTGGAAGAGGCCGCCTGTACGCAGCGCCATCTGCTCCACCGGGCGCGTGTCGATGCGCTTGAGCTTGCCGTCCGGCCCGCGACGGCCGACACCCGCGGCAATGGCGTAGACGCGCACACCCAGCCGCTCGGCCAGCTGCGCCGCGTGCGCCGGCGGGATCTCATCCGCCGCCCCGCTCACCGCCACGTTCTCCTCGCCATCGGTCAGCAGGATCACGACGCGCGAGCGCCCCCCGCCGCTGCGCAGCACCTGCGCCGCACGCGAGACGGCCGCACCGATGCCGGTCGCGTCCTCCGGTCCCTCGCTGTCCACCGTCGCGACCCTCGCGAGGATCCCGGTCAGCGCGTCGTGGTCGAGCGTGAGCGGGCAGCGCAGATCCGGGTAGCGCGCAAACGTGACGAGGCCGACGCGGTCCCCGGGGCGGTCGGCGATGAACGCTGCCGCGGCATCGCGCGCGACCTCGAGGCGCGTGCGCCGGCCGCCATCCATGTCGCGCGCCAGCATCGACGACGACACGTCCAGGCACAGCAGGATGTCGATGCCTTCAACCTGCGCGGGCACGCGCTTGCGCGCGGCGGGCCGCGCGAGAGCGAAGGCGAGCACCAGCAAGCCCAGCACACTCAGGATGCGGGGCAGCGGCTGCAGCCGTCCGCGCAGCGAGTGGATGCGGCGGAGAAACGAAGCCGGCGAGAACACCAGCGCCGGTCGCTGCGTGTGCAGGCGTCCCCAGAGCGCCAGCGGCACCAGCAGCGCGAGTGCGAGCAGCCACGGATCGCGCAGGGTGTAGCCCGTCAGGCGTTCGAGGAACTGGCTCACGAGGTGCGCCCCCCACCGCTGGCGTTCCTGACGAAGTCGCGCACGCGCTCGTGCAGCGCCTCCACCTCGCGGGGACCCGCCAGCTGACGCGCAAAGAGCACGGCATCGCACGGCGCCAGGATCTCCGCCACGCCGGGGACCGACGCGAGCTCCTCCGTGGTGCGCGCCCGTGCCGGGACGCCGTCGCGCTGGGCAACGTAGCCGCGCAACACGGCGGTGAGCGCCTGCATGTCGGCGTCCACGTCACCGCTGCGCTGGATCGTCTCCAGCTGAGCGAGTGCCTCGGCGCGAGGGTCGCGCGGCGGTGCCGGCGGCGCTGCGGCGGGCCGACGTGCACGTAGCAGCAGCAGGAAGCCACCCTGGAGCAGCACGAGGACTCCGAGCAGCGCCCACCACGGGAAGCCACCTCCAGGCAGGTCGCCCGGCAGCTCGGGCGCACCGGGGTCATCAGCATCCACCTGCGGCACGATGCTCAACCGGAGCGGCCGCGAGGCGGCGATGCGCAGCTCGCTGCCGTCATCGGGCTTGGCCGCGAACGGCACGGCCGGCACGGTGACGTCCTTGCGCGAGAACACGTAGGCGTCGAACCGGCGTGTCTCCTCGACGCGGCGCCCGTCCTCGCGCGTCTCGACGCCCTCGGCACGCAATACGAGTGGTGAGAGCAAGGCGTCGTCCCACGGCGACGGCTCGAAGCCCTTGCGCCAGACGCGTACGGCGGTCAGCCGGAAGCCCTGGCCGGGGTGGACCTCGCGGTGGCTCGCCTCGAGGCGGATGCGCGCGTCGGCCGCGGCGATCGGTTCTCGCTCGGCCCCGCAGGCCGCCAGCGCGAGCAGAAGGAGGGCGGCCAGCGCGCGCATCACTTCTTGGCTCCGCGCAGCTCGCGCATGCGGAAGAAGCGCAAGATCGGTCCGGCGACGAGGTTCACACCGGGCTCCAGCGGCACGGGCACATCGATGCGGTCCACGCGCGCGCGTCGGAGCGTCGCTTCGGTGCCCGCGTTCCATGCCGCGACCTGCTCCGCGTAGGCACGGCGGACCTTGCGGCTGCCGAGATCGATCACCTGGCTCGCGGCCGTCTCGGGATCGCGCACGCGCACCAGACCCGCGGCCGGCGGCACCAGCTCGGGCGGCTGGACGCGCACCGCGACGACGTCGTGGCGGCGGGCGCAGATCTTCAGCGCCCGCTCCCACCCGCTGGTCAGGAAGTCCGAGACGACGAACACGATCGCGTGGCGGCGGACGGCGCGCCCGGCGAACTCGAGCGCCGCTGTGAGGTCGGTCCGGGGACTGGCGGCCGGCTGCACGAGGACGTCGCGGACGATGCGTAGCGTGTGGGCTCGGCCCATGCGCGGGGCCACGAAGTGATCCACGCCTTCGCTGAAGCCGGCGAGCCCCACCTTGTCGCCATGGCCGGCCGCGGCGAACCCCAGGCAGGCGCAGACGCGCGCGGCTGTCTGCCGCATCGACCAGACACCGAAGCCGCCGTCCATGGACGCCGACAGATCGACGAGGAACAGCACCGACAGCTCGCGCTCGTCGACGTAGGTCTTCACGAACGGCCGGCCGACGCGGGCCGTCACGTTCCAGTCCACCGAACGCGGATCGTCCCCCTCTTCGTACTCGCGCACGGTATCGAACTCGATGCCGGCACCGCGGAAGACGGAGAGGTAGCCACCCGACATGACACCGGTCACCAGACGCTTGGCCTGGATGTCGATGCGGCGAACCTCCTTGAGGATGTCAGCCAGCTCGGGTGCCTGGGGTGCGACAGTCACGGTGGCGGGGTCGATCCGAGGGGCTTGGGGAACGGGCCTTAGGGAACGGGAACAGCGTCGAAGACGTCCTGGATCACGATCTCGGACGAGACGCCCTCGGCCTCCGCCTCGTAGGTCGTGATGACGCGATGCCGCAGCACCTCGACGCCTACGCGCTTGATATCGTGCGGCGTCACGTAGCCGCGGCCGTCGAGCAGCGCACGGGCTCGCGCGGCCCGCACGAGGGCGATGGACGCGCGCGGCGAAGCGCCGTAGAGGATGAGCGGCTTCAGGGCCTTGAGTCCGGCCTCCTCGGGCTTGCGCGTGGCAAACACGAGGTCGACGACGTAGCTGAGGATCTTCTCGTCGACGAAGACCGCGTCGAGCAGCGCGCGACCGGCCAAGACGTCCTCGGGCGTGGCGACGGGCTTCACCTTGGGCGTGCCCGTGGTCTTGACCATGCGCTTGATGATCTCGGGTTCTTCCTCGCGGCTCGGATACTCGACCACGACCTTGAGCATGAAGCGGTCGATCTGGGCTTCCGGCAGCGGGTACGTGCCTTCGATCTCGACAGGGTTCTGCGTAGCGAGCACGAGGAAGGGGTTGGGCAGCGGGCGCGTCTCCCCGGCGAGGGTGACCTGCTTCTCCTGCATGGCCTCGAGCAACGCGGACTGCACCTTGGCGGGCGCACGGTTGATCTCGTCGGCCAGGACGAAGTTCGCGAACACGGGGCCCTCGCGCGTGGACCACGCGCCGGACTTCGGGTTGAAGATCTGCGTACCCAGCAAGTCGGACGGCAGCAGGTCCGGCGTGAACTGGATACGCCGGTAGGTGCCGCCGAAGGCCGCAGCGACGGACTCGCCCGCCATGGACTTGGCGAGCCCCGGCAGGCCTTCCAGCAGGACGTGGCCGTCGGCGAGCAGACCGATCAGCAGGCTGTCGATCAGCTCGCGCTGCCCGACGATGACCCGCTGCACCTCTCGGACGACGTCCTGGAGGAACCCGGCTTCCCGCTCGATGCGGGCCGTGACGTCAGCAACCTCGCTCACGGACGGTCCGGACGGAGAAGCTCGGGGTCGATCTTGTCGAGGGCGGCCTGGAGCGAGGCGGCGTCCGCCTCCTTCTTGCGGTCGTTGAGGCGTGCGAGCAGCATCTGCGCTGTCTCACCGGGGTTGACCCCCATGCCGTCACGCGTGCCCGCGGTCTCCGCACTGCGATCGAAGGACGCGAGGATGTCGCGCAGCGCGCGATCGTCCTCGTCGAGCTGGTAGGCAACGCGCGCGCGACCGGCCAGGGCGAGCGCGACCGACGCGTCGATCGAGGCCTTCGTCGCGGTGCCGGACTTGAGCGCCCGGTCGAAGTGCGAGATGGCGCGACCGTAGGCGGCCTGGGCCTTCTTGTACTGCTTGCGACGCCGGAACTGATGCGCGGCATCCACTGACGCCGAGCCCGCGAAGGGCGCGAGCGACGCGGCGTCGTCCGGCTGTTCCTCGAGCATCTTCTGGTACGAGGCTTCGAGCCCGCCCGGCCCCTGCCATCGCATGATGCGATCCCGCAACCGCTGGTGCAGCGCCGTCGAGGTCTTGAAGCGCTCGAGCCCGCTTCGCAGCACGCGGCCGGCCTTGCGCTGCGCGCCGAGCCACGTCAGGAACTCGTAGTGCCACACGACCTGGTCGTCGGTGCCGAGCGGATGCTTCTGCAATACGGAGTAGGCGGCGTGCAGGTCGGTCAGCCACTGCGGGGGCCAGTCCTGGCTCGCCTTGACCTTCGCCTTGATGGCCTTCCAGCGCGACTCGGCATAGACGGTCACGATGGCGTAGGAACTCCAGCCCGGCTCGCCGGGCGGCAAGTCCTTCATCGCGAGCTCGGAGCGCCGGTAGCCCTCCTGCGCATCTCCGCCGTAGTAGGCGGACAGGCCGACGGCCGTATGCACGCGCCAGCCCTCCGCACCGAGCTTCTCGGCCTCGAGCGCGGCCTTGCGCGCGTCGGTGTAGAGATGCCGCGCGATGCGCGCGCCCATGTTCGGATTGGTCGCGTAGGTGCGGCGGGTCTCGAGGGCCAACTTGAGCGTCGACTCGGCGAACGCGAGGCGCGGCGCCGGGTCCTTGGGGTTCTCGTAGGCCGCGCGCGCCTTGTCCTCGGCCTCGGCGTCGAGGCTCCCCTCGCGCTTGCGCGGGGCGGGGTAGGCACCGGTGCCAAGCGCTTCGGCCCAGGCACGGGGATCGACCGCGCTCGTACCGCCGCTGAGCCCCTTGTGCACGCCGGCGAGCCAACGGGCGAGTTGGCTGCCTTGACCGAGACGCTTCAACGCCGAGATCAGCGCGTCGCGTTCGGTCGTCTCCATGGGCGCCTGCAGCGCGTCGGAGATCAGCTGGGGCGCGATCGGCGACTTGGTCTTGGTCTCGGCCAGCGCCTTGCGGGCGAGCTTGGCCATGTCCGTATCGAGCCCCTGCACGGCGAGGCGCATGAGGTCCAGCTGCTCCGCATCCCCATGTTCGCCGGCCTTCTCGAGCAGCTTCTTGCGCAGCTCGGCGTTGCCGTCGACATACGCCTTCTCGACGGCCTTGCGATCGGCGATGTCGCGGCTCGCGACGCGGTCGAGGATCGGACGGTCGCCGCGCACCGTGTCGGCTTTGGGCGGCGCGACCTTCTCGGGGCCATCGCGCACGGCGTCGAAGACGGACGCCGTGTCGTTGGCGTAGTAGATGTCGTAGACCTCGTTGCCATCGAGATCGACCATGACGTGGCGCGGCGCGATGCGCTTGCCGTCGAGGAACTTCTCGAAGAGCAGGGGCTCGATGGCGATGTGCTCGCCGCAGGTCACGCTGCCAAAGCGCGGGCAGAGGATGCGGTGGCCCTTCTCGTCGTAGTCGCGCGGGGTGTGGCGGTAGACGGACGCGATGACGCACACGTAGGGCTTGTAGAGCTCGGCGATCGCAGGCTCGCGGTAACGCTTGCCTGCGTAGTGCTCGCTGGCGATCTCGCCGTCCATGCTGATGCAGCAGAGGATCGGCTTGCCCGTGGCCTTGGAGACGGCCACGGCGTCTTCCCAGGTGCGTTGGAACGTGAGCAGGCACGGCTTGGCCCAATCCTTGGCGGTCGGCGCGGGCCACATGCCCTCACGACCGACGGTGGGCCCCTGGCGCGTGCCGTACTCGCGCTTGGCCTTGGGCGCGGCCTTCTCGTCCGGCTTCTCCCCGGGCTTTTCCCCCGGCTTCTCCTCCGGCTTCACGTCCGGGGCGGGCTTGGGCTTCTCGTCCTCCCCCAGCGCGATGGGCGCGAGGAAGCCGAGGGCCAGGACCAGGCTCAGCGCGAGGCGCATCAGATGCGGCATCCGCCGGTGGGGACGAGCGCGATGGGACACGAGGCACCTCCAAGGGGGCACAAGTGTACCTGTCCGGCCGCCTCGCTGGGACCTGCCGACCCCAAGCATCGGGGCGCGGATCGTCTCGCGGCCGATACGACTCGGCCGGGCCGCTCAGTCCAGCCGGATCACCTTGTCGCCGGGGATCTGGACCGGGACGCGCTTCTCCTTGTCGCCGATGCGTCCCCGGAGTTCGTAACGACCTGCGGGCAGGTACTTGAACACCGCCGCCCCGCGCTCGGTCGTGGCCCCTGCCTGCTGCTTCAGCCAGTTCCCCGCCGCGTCGAGCCGCACGAGGCGGAAGGTCATCCACGTCGCACCGGCGGGCGGATCCACGCGCAACTCGTGCAGGCTGGGCACGCTCCAGGTCAGCGCATTGGCACCCTCGCGCACCTCCACGCGTCGCATGTCCACGACGGTGGTCCGGAGACCGACCGACGCGATCTTGGGGTCGCGATGCGCGAGGGCGACCCAATGCGTTCCTGCCTGCACGTTCGTGAACGTGAAGGTGTTGCCTGCTCGCGTCGCGGTCGCGCCGCCATAGCTCAGTCGCGTCTCCGAGAGCCCGCCGACCAGGAAGAGCGATGCGGCGCCCGTGAGCGGACTCCGGCCCAGCCCCGAGAGGGTGACCGCCAGCGTCGCGGGTTCGCTGAACTTGACGCGCAGCGCCTCCGGCGACGTGGGATCGTACGTCACATGCTTCGTGCCGACGCCCCGCTGGATGATGCGCAAGCCCCACTCGCCCTTGACCTTCTTGCCGTCGGCGTCGATCGGCGCGGGGACCTTCGGGTTCTGGGCGACGAGCCAAGCCCCGTCCTTGCGGCGCAGCGCGTGTCCCCCACCGGCGATGCCCATTGTGTCGCCGCGGAAGGAAGCGCTGATGTCGAGCTGGTCCGCAGGCAGCGGCGAGCCATCGGGTCCGAGCACATGGACGACGACGTACTTCGACGTGTCGGTGAGGATGACCTCGATCTCCTGATCGACCATCCGGTCGACGACCTCCACGGCCGTGAGCCCGAGCGTCACGCTGCTCGCCAGGGTCACGCCCACCAGGTAGCGACCCGGCTGGATCTCGGCGAACGCGAACCTGCGCTTCGTGCGGTCGTAGTGCGCCGTCAGCACGCCCTGGCTGGTACCCGGTTCCCAGGTGGCGGGGACCTCGGCGGCACCCAGCGCCATGGCGTGCACGTGCACGTACTTGGCGGTCAAGCCGTCACGGAACACCACGGTGCCGCGCAAGCCGGGACGCCCCTTCAACTCGAGATGCAACGGCGGGAGGTCCTGCCCGGCCACCAGCGTGATCTGCTGCGGCTCGGACGCCAGCTCGCGATCGTTGCCCTGCACCGCCTGCACCCACCACGTGCCCGGCTCCAGCTTCACGAGAGGCTGCTCGGGGCTCCACCAACTCGCGCCGGAACGGAGGAGACCTTCCTTCGTGCGCGAGCGCACGACGCCCAGCTGACCCTTCAGCGCGCGATCGATCCCCGTGACATGGACGCGCACCCTGGTCGCCAGGGTTGCGGTGAAGTCCACGGTGGCGCCCGGCTCCGCGGTGTAGGCGTTCTGCCCCGGCGCGGGGCGGATGTCATGGCCCTTGGCGAAGGCCGTGACGCGATGCTGCGCAGCGCCGAGTCCAGCGAGCTTGTAGTACCCGTCGGCCGTCGTCGTCGCGCGGCGCGTCCCTGTCACGCGGCGGTGCGCGGCCACAGCAGCTCGCCGGATCTCGTCATCGAGGTCCGGCGCCGGGGGCGCAACACCGGCGCGACCTGCATGGCGGGAGGGGTCACGCGGCATGCCCACGAGCACCACGCCGCCCACGCCGGTGCCATCCGCCAGCGTGACACGCCCGCGAATGACGCCGTTCCCGCCGAAGCCCTCGCGCGTCTTGAGCGCGGGGGCCACGGACGTGAGCGCGTCGGGCTTCGCGGCTGTACCGGAGCGCGCGCCGCCGTCATCCTCCGCGGCCGCGATCGTGCCATCGGGCGCGACGGGTTCGGGCTGCTTGTCGAAGGCGACGAAGGCACCGGCCGTCAGCAGCGCCGCGGCGGCGGCGGAGGCGGCCATCTTGATTCCTGTGCTCATCAGTGCTCCTCCGAGAAGGGTGCCCGCGGCGTTCGCTCCGGCGGCGCTCTGGGCCGCGACCGCGATGACGTTGGCGGCGTCGGGCAGGGCGGCGAGCGGAAGGGCCGCCAGCAGCGTGGGTGCCTTGTTGCCGATGCGCTTGCGCATGCGCTCGGAAGCGCGGTGGACGCGGATCCGGCACGCGTTCTCCGACACCCCGAGGACGTAGGAAATCTCGCGGTAGTCCAAGTCGTAGATGAACCGCAGCTCGAGGATCTGCCGGTCGTCGTCCGAAAGCAGCCCAAGCGCGCGCTCGACCTCTTCTTCGACGTCGAAGGCTGCCGCGTCCGTGGTCGCCCCACGCGTCGCCTCGGCCTTACGCCGCTCCCGACGCTTGCGCCGGCGCTCGCCGCGCTGCGTCATCAACGACCGCATGCGCACGGTCCGCATCAGCCAGGCGCCGACGCCGACCTCGCCGGGCTTGCGCGTGCGGGTCTGGGCGAGTTCGGACAGGGCTTCTTGCACGACGTCGTGCGCATCTGCATCCGGCAGGCCCATGCGCCGCGCGAGGTTGTAGGTCGCGGACAGCTCCGGCCTGACGAGGGTCTCGAACGCGGCCTCGTCACGTCGTGTGACCCAGGCATTCCAGAGGGTGGTGTTGTCCACGGCCATCAACACTACCTTGCCGCTGCAGACCGCCCTGTTTCAGCAAGCGTCGCCAGCGCTCGCGATTCTCGCCATCCGCCGTCGACACCGCCGCCTCGACCGCGTGACGGGCGGCTCTATTGCGGCGCGAGAGGCACGTCGCTACCGTGGCGCTCCTCCAGGGGGACCGCGCCATGACCAAGAGCTTCGTCACGAGTTTCCTGCTGATCACGCTGGCCCTCGCGCCCGCGTGCTCCGCCGGCGCGCCCCTCACGAGCACGAACACAGCACCCCTGAAGAGCAATGACATCCGCAGCGGCACGCGCTACGCGCTGCCGCTGCGGCTCGTGACCATCCAGATCTTCGAGGGCACGATCGACGGGAAGCCTAAGAACTACGCGGTGATCGCGGGCACGCAGGACGTGCCGGACCCGCGCTTCCAGTACCTGCTTTCCTACCAAGGCAGCAGCCTCAGCCACGACAAGCTGGAGTGGACGGTGAAGGACGGCTTCCTCGCGTCGGTCAAGGCCAAGACGAAGGATCAGTCCCTCGAGACGCTGGGCAGCGCCGTCAAGCTGTTCATCGAGATGGCGAAGGCGACCATGAGCCTGGGCGGCGCGTCGACGCCCGGCGCGCCGGTCACCACGCCGGTGCTGCAGGCTCAGTACGTCGTCGATCCGCTAAGCAAGCATGGCCTCCAGAAGCTGGCCGAGATCAAGAGCCGGCACGGGATCGATATCACGCTCGACGTGCGGGTACACGGCGTGAACAAGTGCGACGTGAACCCGGAGCAGGACGACTGCAGGCCCTGCGGCCCCACGTGCATCTCGGGCGTTGCCTACCGTGCGGACTACCCGTACGTCCTGTCCATCAACCCCATGGCGACCGTCACGAAGGTCGCCAACCGGGACGTGCACAACTACCTCGTGCATGGGGAACAGGTCGTGCTGCTGCCCAACCGCAGCCCCGTGACGCTGATGCCCCTCACGCGGGCAGCGTTCGTCGAGCAGAACATGGAGCTGACGTTTACGAGAGGCGTCTTGACGAAGGTCGTGGTCGACAAGCCGAGCCAGATGAAGTCGTTCTTCGACGGGCTTGTCGCGCCGGTGAAGGCGATCGCGTCGATTCCGGGTGAGTTGCTCACCCTGCGCATCCAGCAGAACACGCAGTCCGTGCAGATGATGCAGAGCGAGGCTGCGCTCATGAAGGAAATGCGCGCCTTCATCGAGGCTCAGAGACAGCACCAGGCCAGGATGCAGGCCAACGGAGCAGCGGCCTCTGCGGAGGACTCGGGCAACCCGGGCCTCGGCGGCTAACGAGAACGGAGGCCCCATGGCCGGTGGCGGCGTCATCAAGTCCCGCAAGCAGGTCTTCAACCTGGTCTCCGCACGGGTCAAGGGCACGTGGCGGATGCCCAAGCCGGGTCGCGCCAACACCTTCCTGCTCTGGGACGACTCCTACTACATCCCCACGCTCGGCGAAGCGCGCAACATGGTGCGCGACGCGTGCACCGGGCTGCCCAACTACAGCAGCGACGACTTCGATTGCGACGACTTCGCGTTCTACGCCCGGGGTCGGGCCGGCGCGTACGCCGCCCGGCAGCAGTGGAGCAATGCCGGCATCTGCGGCGGTCTGTTCGACGCGGAGTGCGAATGGGTCGTCTGGGTGCGCCACATGGCCTGCTGGGTGCTCGTGCAGACGGAGGTCGGCAAGTACGAGTTCCTCCTCATCGATCCGCAGGACTACAAGAAGGTCACCGACGACACCAAGGGTGACGCGGCCTACCCCGTGCACTCCGTCAAGGAGATCCAGGAACTCGCGGCGATCATCGCCTGAGGCCAGCATCTGAAACCGGCGGCCGCGCACCGGGTATCAGGCAGAGGATTCCATCCCGGAGGCACCCCGTGCGAACGCTCCTGCTCTGCCTGCTGGCCGCCAGCCTGTTCGTTCTCCCCCGCACGGCGTCCGTCGCGGCACCGAATGGAGCCGTCACCGTCCTCGACGCCATGCTGGTCCACGAGAAGCGCAAGCGGACCTACCGCTTGCTCGTCCCCAGCGGCCACGACAAGAGCAGCGCCGTGCCGCTCGTCCTCGCCCTGCATGGTGGCGGTGGCACGGCGACCCAGTTGCATGGGTCCACGCGAGGCCAGTTCGACCGCGAGGCGGCGACGCGCGGTTGGATCGTCGCCTTCCCCCAAGGCGTCGCCAAGGGCTGGAACGACGGTCGCCCGCTCGTCTCCCGCCGCGACCAGCAGCGCAAGGGCGTGGACGACGTCGCGTTCCTCGGGGCGCTGATCGATCACCTGCACACGACGCACGGCATCGACCGCAGCCGCGTCTTCTCGACGGGCATCTCCAACGGCGGCTTCATGTCGTTTCGCTTGGGCCTCGAACTCTCGTCCAAGATCGCTGCCATTGCGCCGGTGACGGCGAACCTGGCCAAGGTGCACGACGGCAAGAAGCCCTCGAAGCCGGTTGGCCTGCTCGTCATCAACGGTACGAAGGATCCGCTGGTTCCCTACGCGGGTGGGCACGTGAAGGTGCTGGGCACGAAGCGCGGCGCGATCTTCAGCACGGACGAGACCATGAAGCGCTGGGCCGCGTTCAATGGCTGCGCCGCGAAGCCCACCACGACGGCCATGCCCAACAAGGCACCGCTCGACGGTGCCCGCCCCTACCGCGTCGTCTGGCCCGCGTGTACCACGAAGGCACGCGTCGGGTTGATCCGCATCGAGGGCGGCGGCCATACGTGGCCCGGCGGCAAGCGCAACCTGCCGCGATTGATCGTCGGCGCGCTGTGCCGCGACTTCGACGCGGCCACCGAGATCTTCGCCTTCTTCGCGAAGCATCAGCGCACACCCGAAGCGCCCAAGCCCGTGGCCGCGCCCGACCCTTTGCTCGCGCGCGTCGACGCGTGGCTACGCACGACCATCGAAGCCCGAGTGAAGCAGCCCCGTGCAAGCCTCAGCGGCATCGTGGTATGGACGCGGCGCGAGTTGACGGAGGAACTCTTCACGGCGATGGCCACGTGGTCCGTCATCAGCCCAAGGACGCCGGACGCCGCGCGGGTGGCATGGGCCACGCGGGGCCGCGCCGGGTGGCTCGAGGCCGGCTACGGCAGCGGTTCGTTCATCGTCAAGCCCGTCGGGCCGCGACCGCCAGGCACGGACCGTCGGCGGCGGACGGAGCTGGAGAAGGAGGGCGTACGCTTCCCCAAGCCCCCGACGCGCGATGCGTGGTGGGCGCAGACGCTGCCGCAGGACCGAATGCTGTGGACCCTGGCCTACGTCGTGGAGAACAGCGGCTTGTTCCAGATCGACGGCAAACCGGTCCTCTCCATGTGCGCCACCTGCAAGGGCACGGGCTTCCAGGAAGCGACGCTCCACGACGGCTCGAAGGCCAAGTACCTGTGCACGCGCTGCGGCGGCCTGGGCAAGGACGCGACGGTCCGCTTCCGGTAGTTGACCGCCCGGACTACTTCAAGGCGTCGAGCGCAGCCAGCACGTCCGACGGCTCGGCGCGCGTGCGGTAGTCGAGGTTCAGGTGCGCCCAGCGGATCGTGCCGTCCTTGTCGATCACGTACGTGGCCGGCACGGGCAGCTCGAACGAGGCGTCGCCGTTCGCTTCGGCCAGGTTGATGCCAAACTTCTCGTAGATGGGCCGCAGGTACTCGGGGAGCTGGAACACGAGGCCGAAGCGGCGCGCGGCGGCGTTTCCGGGATCGCTCAGCACGGGAAACTCCAGCGAGAGCTTGGCCTGCGTGGCCTGGGAATCGGTCGGACGCTGGGGCGAGATGGCGATGAGGCTGGCACCCTTGGACTTGATCTCCGGCAGAACCTGCTGGAGGGCCTTCAAGGCCTGACTGCAGTAGGGTCACCACTTGCCGCGGTAGAAGGCCACGACGACGGGGCCTTCCTTGCGCAGGGCGGCCAGCGAGATGCTGCCGCCGGCGGGATCCTTCAGGCCGACGTCCGGCGCCTTGCCCCCGACATTGGTGGCCTTCTCGACGATCTTGGCGTCGCGCAGTTCCTTGCCGGCCTTCTCCAGCAGGGTCTGGACCTCCGGCGGGATCTTGTCCGCCATCTCCAACGCCATCTTCTGGAGGGACAGGGCCAGCGGGCCGGGGCCCGACGTCTTCTTTGCGACGTCGTCCTTGGACGCGTCGGTCGAGCCCGTGTCGCCACAACCGAGAGCCAGGAAGCCCATGGCCAGCACGGCAAGCAGCGCGGCCAGGAACGTGATTCGTCGATGCATCTGCAACCCCATCAGGCGCAGCCTTCCACAGCAGAAGGGCTGGCGGCCGACATGATCCTCCGATGCCGGCGGATCGAGGCAGGTTTCAGGAGACGCTACGGATCCTTTCGATGCGCGTTCACCAGCCGGACACGCCTCCGCCCGCCGGGGACATCGGCGTGCCCGACGAGGTCGTCCGGGGTCATGGCTGCCGACGAGAACGGGTCTCCCACCCAACGTGTGCGCTCGGGCAGGCACCTGTTGCGCCCCCGCCGGAACCAGGATGCCGCCGATTGCGTCTCACGACCGGAGGCTGACATGACGAAGCACCTGCTGCTGGCCCTGCTGCTTCTGCCGGCCTGCGTCGCCGCAACCGGCTGCGGCCAAGAGCCCAGCAAGGCGGCCATGGAGGCCGAGACACCCCCGAACCCGTCCGCCACCGCGCCGCGCGACGCCACCCGGCTCCTTCGCTTCCTGCAGCGGCAAGGCGGCGAGCTGGCGGAGATCGAAGCGGCGCAGTTGGGCACCCTGCAGGTGGTGCGGATCTACACGGACTACGCGTCCGACGAGCTGGCGCTCCTCGAGGAGCTCCCTGCCCTGCGCGAGGTGATGATCTGGCGTGACGGGGAGCGCTTTGCGCAGAAGCCGCTACGGCGCGCCCCGACGGACGACGATCTGCGGGTGCTCTCGCGGCTGACGCGCGTCCAAACGCTGCGCCTGGGAGGTTGGTCCGCTCCCTTCACCGACGCGGGACTCGCCCACCTCGTGGCGACACCGTCGCTCCGCCGGCTGGACCTGATCCAGGCCCAGGGCATCACGGACGAGGGCATGAAGCACGTGGCCGCCATGCCTGCCCTCGAGCGCTTGAACATCAGCACGACGAAGATCAGCGACAAGGGCCTCGCCCTCCTCCTCGGGGCGCCGCGCCTGGAACGGGTGACGTACGGGTGGGCTGCGGAATCGGCCCGCTGGCTCGCGGCGTTCCGGATGGCGCACCCCAACCCGACCTTCTCGATCGATTGATCGGCTAGGCTGTCCCGAGCGCGCAAGGGAGGAACGCATCATGGCTGCCAGCAAGAAGGACCCCACCGAAGCGATCCGCGAGGCCGCGAGCCGCTTCCCCGACGTGGACACGGGGACGTCCTGCACGCAGGGTTCGTTCAAGGTGCGCAAGAAGGCGTTCCTCTTCATCGGCCCGCAAGGCGGACGCTTCAAGGCGATGTTCAAGCTCGACGCCTCGAGGCCCGCGGCCGAGGCCCTCGCCGCGCAGGAGCCGGACCGGTTCGAGGCGGGGTCGACGGCGTGGATCACGGCGCGCTTCAGTGCCGAGAAGCCGCTGCCCAAGAAGCTCTGGTCGAAGTGGCTCAAGGAGAGCTACGGGCTGAGCACCGCGAAGGTCGCCCCCAAGAAGAAGCCCGCGAAGTAAAGGGCCGCGGAGCAGCCCCCCGCCGCGAAGCGGCCGCGGCTCCGGGTTCTCGATCCGTGCTGGACCCGGACCCCGGCCTGGAAGTCCATGAGGGGGCGTGAAGGGCGGAGATCGCTGACGTCGGGCGTCACGCCACCGCTACTTCGGGAGCTCGTAGGCCCCCATGTCCATGTCGGCGTTGCCGTCTCCGTCACCATCCACGCGTCGGGGCTGGCCTGAGAGGTCCAGCGGGCCTGCCCGCCAATGCGTCTCGTCGCCGCTGTGGCCGGACGGCGCACGCGGGTTGTCCGCCTGGAGGTAGGCCGGCGTGATGACGGCATCGATGCGAGCGTACCACGCCGCCTCCGAGATCCGGCCCGCGGCGAGGTCTCGCTCCGCGTCCGCGAGGAGACCTTGCGCCCGGTTCTTCGCGCGCTCGATCGACCCGTCGGACGCCATGCCGCGCCCCGCCCTACGGCACGACGCGGATCGTCTTCACGCCGCCGAGCACGTCGCGCGCGCGCGGCACCCACCACGCCAGCATGTCCCTCACCGCGGCGGGAAGATCCGACGGTCGCGAGCCGCGCATCTTCCCGGCACGCTAGTCCGGCAAGCCCCACAGGACCCAGGCGGCCCAGTAGTAGGGATGCTTCCACTGCGGCTGGGCGCGGATGTGCTCCTGGGCCTTCTGGAGTGCGGCGGCGGCGCTGAGGCCCTTGCCGTCCTTCGGGTTCCAGAGGTCGTAGAACTTGACCATGAGCGCACGCGTCGCGTCGTCATCCACCTTCCAGAGCGAGCAGATGACGCGCGGCGCCCCGGCAAACATGAAGGCGTGGGTCAGTCCGACGATCCCTTCGGTGCGGAACACCTTGCCCTTGCCGGTCTCGCACGCCGAGAGCACGACGAGGTCGGCTGCGAATCGGAGCTTGAAGATGTCGAGCCCGGTGAGGAAGCCGTCATCGGTTCCGTCCGGTGTGATGGCCAGCGCCGAGCGGCCCGGCTCCTCGGGATCGACGAGGCCGTGGCAGGCGAAGTGAATCGCCCGCCACCGTCCGTCCTCCGCGAGCGCTGCGCGGACGCGAGCTTCCGTCGCCTCGGCGCCTAGGAGACGCACGTCGCCCACCCTCTCGACCTCGACACGCGTCGCGGGTAGCTGGGAGAGCTTGCCCAGGAAGCCCGCTCGACTCCGCGGCCGACTCGTCGCCTTGGCGCGCGCGCTGTAGTCGGGATCCCCCACCGCCAACACGCGCTTGCCCGATGCCACGCGGCTACCAGCCAGGATCGAATGCGTCGTCGCGGACGGCACGTAGGCGATCTCGCGGCCCGGAAGAAGCAGCCGGAACGGCACGTAGCCCAAACGCCCAATGGGCGAGATCAGGACGCGCTGTATGTCCGTGCCGAGCCCCAGCGGCGCGGCGACGAGCTTGCTGACAGTGGCCAGCGCGGCGGTCGCGTCGGTGCTCGGGTCGTCCAAGGCCAGCGCGGCGCAGGCCTTGTCGACCACGCTGACCTCGCCCAGGTCCACCATGCGCGCGCCCTCGCCCCACACGATGCAAGCGATCAGGCGCTCGTGACCGACGCTGCCCACGCTGCCGTGGCCGAAGCTCACGAACGCCTCGCCCGCGCCGAGCGCCTTGCGCAGCGATGCCACATCTTCCGTGACGCCCAGCGTCAGGGTGGCAGCGGCCCTGGCCTCCCGCTGGATCGTGAGTTCGACGGCGGTCACGGCTTCGGTTGCGACAGCCCACGCCTCGCGTGCGGCCTTGAGGGCACGCAGGTTGCGCCTGCTCACGGCCCTACGGTAGACCTTGGCTGCGCCGCGCTCGGCGACACGCGCCGCATCGAGTCGCTCCTTGAGCGCGGAAGGAACGACAGCGGACTCGAGCTCGTCGCGCGTGCCGATCATCTCGAGCAGGCTCCCGGCACGGCCCTGCTCCAGGAACCAGAGCAAGCCGTCCATGTCCCCGGACTGGGCGCTTGCTGTCACCCCGATCCCGAAGAGCCCCTCGTACGCATCGCGCATCGCCGCGCCCTCGCCCGACGCGAGGCCGCGGGACATGGCGACGGCGACCTCGACCCCGCGGCGCGCAAGCTTGGTGGCGTCGCTGGTCCGCTCCAGCCGCAGCAGGACGGTCGCGAGCCCGAGCAGGGCGCGCGCCTCCCCATCGGGGTCGGGATGCTTCTCGACCGCGGCGAGCGCAGCCTCGTAGACGGTGATGGCTTCCTCGTAGCGCGCGAGACGGGCGTGTGCCATGCCGATGTTGATCAGCGTGCCGGCCGCCCCGCCGTCATCACCGAGCTTGCGCTTGATCGCCAGCGCCTCCGTGAGTCCGGCGATGGCTTCCTCCATGCGACCGAGCGCGTAGTGGGCGCCTCCGATGTTGTGGAGCGTCGCGGCAACCGCGGAGGCGTCGCGAATCGCGCGCTGCTGCGGGAGAATCTCCTCGTAGACGGCAAGCGCGTCCTCGTAGCGGCCCACACGGAACAGGGCGAGCCCGAGGTTGCCGAGCGTGGCCATGATCTGGCGCGGCAGGCCCTGCTTGCGCTTGAGCGGCAGCGCCGCCTCCAGTTGCTTGATGGCCTTCTCGTAGGCCCCCATCATCAGGTGGATGACGCCGAGGAAGCCGCGGCAGTCCCCGACGCCACCGGGATCCGGAATCGACGCGTACGCCGCCATCGCCGCCTCGAGCGACGCGATCGCCGCCGGGAAGCGGCGCATCACACGCTGCAAGGAGCCCTGCTTCATCAGGGCGTTCGCGACGCCCCGGCGATCGCCGGCGGCCTCGGCGTCCCTGCGCACCGAGTCGAACCCTGCCAACGCGAGGTCCGGGCGTCCCATCTGAGCGTGCAGACCCGCCGCGTCCAGGCGTGACTCAAACTCCTGCTTGCGATTGCCGAGCGTGCGCGAGAGCTTGCCGCAGAGTTCCCAGGAGGTCTGGGCCTGCGCCCACATCCGCCCGTACGCCGCGCTCAGGCCGGCCTGCCGGTGCATGAAGTAGGCGCGCTTGAGCCAGCCGATCTTGTGCGCAGCCTCCGCGCCGGCGTTCAGCGCTTCGTAGCTCGGGGCGTACCGGCTGAGACCGCGCAGCGCCATGCCGTGGCCTTGGAACACCAGGATCCCGCGGAGGCTCCCCGGCGGCGCGGCCAGCGCGGCGGCGGCCTTGACCTCGCCCTCCGCATCGCCCGCCATGTGCGCCTTGCGCATCGCGTCGAACACGGCCACCGCCTTGGCATCGGCCTCCTTGCTCCGTCGACTGGTCACATGGGCCGGCAGCTTCTCGATCGCGGGGCGCGGCGCGGCCCGCGCGAACGCCTCGGCGTCGTCGTGCGCATCGTCATCGCAGAGGAGGTCCGCCACCATCCACGGGTCGGGCTGGTCCTTCGACGCCAATGCCTTGAGCGCCGTCGCATCCTTGGCTTGGATGGCCGCCCGCACGAGCGCCGCGACGTCCTTGGCCCTGACGACCTTGGGGGGCGCTTTCGTGGCCGGGGGCTCCTCGGCTCCGGCGTGGGCCGGGCCGAGCAGCAGACACAGGACGACGACCAGCGATGTACGCATGCTTCTCCCGGGGCAGGCGATCTGCCTCGGGCATTCCAGTCCTCCGACGCGCGGGATGCAAGCGGGTACGCGCTTTCGAGGCCGTCGCCTTCCGCCCGTGCACCCACGAGCACAAGGAGCCGGCCCCTGGGCTCCCGGAACGCGCCTGCCGCGAGGCCAGCGCACGAATGCGAGGCGGCCACCCGGCCCCCATTCCTGGGCGCCGCGGCGCCGTCCCGGGCCGCACGTACCGTGACGCCATGCCGAAGCCGAAGGCCATGCGCCACCATCTCGTCGATAGCCGCCTCGGTCGCTCCGGGGACGACCCGATCTTTGCGCTCAATCACGAGGCGAACGCCCGCTTGGCGGCGGGCGAGGACGTGCTGAACGCAACGCTCGGCGCCCTGCTCGACGACGATGGTCGCTTGGCCATCTTACCGACGGCAGCACGCGCCGTGTCTGAGGTCGGGCCACAAGACTGGGCCGCCTACGCCCCCATCGGAGGCTTGGCGCCGTTCCTGCAAGCCGTCATCGCCGATGTCTTCGTGGACATCCCTGAGTTGGCCGACCAGGCCATCGCCGTGGCGAGTCCGGGCGGGTCGGGTGCGCTGCGCCACGCCATCGCCACCTTCCTCGAGCCCGGCCAGGCCCTGCTCACCACCGATTTCTTCTGGGGCCCGTACCAGACACTGGCCGACGAGAACGAGCGCCGCGTCAGGACCTTCACGATGTTCGCTTCGAAGGACTCGCTGGATCTCGCAGCCCTCGACGCCGCAATGCAGACGTCGATCGCCGAGCAGGGCCGCGTCTTGCTCATTCTCAACGACCCCTGCCACAACCCGTCCGGCTACAGCATGAGCAGCGCGGACTGGGACGGCGTGGTCGAGATCGTCACGCGCCATGCGTCGTCGGCTCCGGTGACGGTCGTGCTCGACAATGCCTACGCGGCCTACGGACCGCCGGACGCCATGGCGACAGCGATGCGCTCCCTCGCGGCGCTGGCGGGGCACGCCCTCGTATTGATCGCGTGGTCCGCCTCGAAGAGTTTCACCCACTACGGTCTGCGCGTCGGGGCGCTCGTTGCGTTGGCGCCGGACGCCGACGAACGCGCTGCCATCGAGGCCGCCCTCACGTACGCGTGCCGCGGGACATGGTCCAACTGCAATCGCGGCGGCATGGTAGCCGTGACGCGTTTGCTCACCGACCCTGAGCTTCGCAAGGCCGTCGATAGCGAACGCGAGGAGTTGATCCGTCTCCTCGGCGACCGCGTGGATGTCTTCAACGACGTCGCCGGCGCCGCGGGCCTCGCCTACCCGCGCTACGCCGGTGGGTTCTTCACGACCGTGTTCGCCGAGGACGCGGCACGGTCGGCGCGCCGTATGCGGGACGAGGGGGTCTACGTCGTCCCCATTCGGGGCGCGCTGCGCCTGGGGATCTGCGCGCTGCGCGCAGCCGACATTCCGCGCGCCGTCGAGACCATGGCCCGCGCCCTCGGCTAGGTTCGCGCCCTGGCTCGAGGCAGGCTGCGCTGCTGCGCCTCCGGCCCCCTTGCGCACCACCTTCGAGGAGTCCACGCCGATCAGCCCTATGACGCGGCGCAGCAAGGTTCGCAAAGGCAAGCTGCCGGGGGTCTTTCGCGATGTGTGGACGTTCTGCATCGAAGGCACGACGAACAAGGGGCGTTGGACGCGCGTCCACCGCTACGACTTCACGACGAATGAAGGCGATCGCACGTTCAACCTCCGCGTGACGGAACACCAGAAGGAGTCGGAGCCGGATCCCGTGTTCGACGTTGTCATCCAGAGCCTGCGGCTGAAGAAGTAGCGGGGCCGGCGAGGCTGCGACGGGCGAGCGGTCTTCCGTGAGGCCCGCTGCTAGCATGGCCTGTTGTGACGAACGACGCCGACGGCCACCAGGAGACAAGCTCAGGTCCTGGCTTGGTCTTCGTCTTCTTGCTGGCGGCCGTCCTGCTCGCTTGTTTCGGCCTCTCGCAGGACGTCCCCCACGGTGCCACGGACGGCCTCGCTCAGTCGGAAACGAACGAGGCAATCGCGCTCTCCGTCTACGTCTTCGCCCTGGGCATCGCCGTCGCGGTCTTCCAAGCCCCGCCCCCCGTCGTGGAGGCCGAGGTGCTCGACACACCGCTCTGCGGTCATTGCGTGCGCCCCGTTCGGGACGGCGTCCATTTCTGTCCGCGCTGCTCGGCTCCACGGACGGTGTTCGCGGCCACGGCCAACTACGAAAGCGTGTTCGCACAGGCATGGATCTTCGGGAAGGCGATCAAGCATCCCAAGAGGATGCTGCACGTCATCGGCATGGCAACGGTCACCGGCCCCGCCCTGCTCACCGTGCCGCTCCTGCTGATCGCGGGCGGTGTGCTATCGGGCGGCTCCTACGGCCTCACGTGGGTGGACCTCGCGGGGCTCGCGGCCATGGCGGCGTTGTTCTACGTCTACGGGCTGATGATGCTCTACTGCTGGCGCAACTGGCGCAGCTTCCAGCAGGAGCCTGAGCTTGCGCCGCCCGAGGCGGGGTACGGCAGCCCTCCGTGGTGGACCTACGACGTCGCGTGGACGCTTCATGCAGACATCGACGGGCTCGATCCAGCGACGGATCCGGACTCCGCCCCCCGCGACGAGACCAGCGACGAGACCAGCGACGAACCCGACGGTGAATCGTACTGAGCACGGAAGCTCACTCGGTACGCCCCGCATTCATCGAAGTAGGCGGCCACGCGCAGCCGGCGTGATCGGACGCGACATCCCTCACCCGCTCGGCGCGAAGAGCATGGCGGCCTGAGCGTGGCGTCCTTTCCACGCGCGTCCGGACCCTGGCCCTTTCCCTCCACGCCCGAACCGGATAGCCTACGCGCCAACATCAGGGCCGGGTGTGGCCCCAGGAGCTCGTGCCTTGAAGAAGCGGTCCCCCATCCTCGTATTCATTTTCAGCATCATCACCTTCGGCATCTACGCGCTCGTCTGGTACGTCAAGACGAAGAACGAGATGAACCGAGGAGGGGCCCAGATCCCCACGGCATGGTTGCTGATCATTCCCATCGTGAGCATCTGGTGGGTGTGGAAGTACTGCGAGGGTGTCGAGAAGACGACGAACAAGGACATGTCCGGCCCCGTCGCGTTCATCTTGCTCTTCGTGCTGAGCATCATCGGGATGGCGATCATCCAGACGAGCTTCAACAAGGTCGCCACGAGCTGACGGACGCGCTCGGCGCGGCGTGCCTCGGAACCACGTGGCCGACGCTCGCTTCTAGGAGGTCGTGACCACCTTCGCAGCGGTGAGGATCTCGATCCTCAGCTCGGACGGGAAGTCGGGCCAGACCAGCTTGCCGGTCACCTCGACCTGATCGCCCTTCCGCCACGACGTCACCTCGGTGACCGTGTCGCCCATGGATCGTCCATGGACACGAACCAAGGGACACGTCAGGACCTCACCCTCGATGGCGAGGAGCACGGTCAACTCCTCGTTCCGACCGGTCACGTCCTCGACAGCCCCCTCGGCCGTCACGGCTTTCTCGTGGAAGCTCCGCGCAAAGGCGTCCTTGGTCATCGTGGTTGCGCCGGCATCGTCGCGCATCTCACGGCGCTGGATCCAGATCGCAGAGAGTTCGAGCGTGTTCATCCGATCCTCCTTCACCGCCGCCGGCACAAGCGTCACGAGGACACAGTGTGGCACGGCGAGCAACGCCCACGCTTTCCGGGGGGCAGACAAGCTTCCAGGAAGGGAGTCGTCGTCGGGCTCGGGCCTACCGCGGCTCGCCGCGACGCCGGGAGCCGGCCATGGAAGGGTTGCGTCGATACGGCGTCATCCAGTCCGTCGCACCGACGCCCCGCAACAAGGCGCCCAGCGCGCCGAACCCGAGGACCCAGTGGAACTCCTTGGCCGACGCGAAGCCCCAGATCAGGTGCGCGAGACAGGTCATCGGAACGATCACGAGGAGGATGGCCAGGGTCACGAGCAGGTAGGGGATCCAGCCTGCCCACTGGTGTCGCTGCGTGACTCTCCAACTCATGACGACACCTGCTGCGACGCCCCCCACCATCGGGATCAGGGGAGACATCCTGGTCGGCACAGGACCGCGGACGTCCACCTGCAGAGCGATCGCCAGCGCGATGGCCCAGAAGAGCGCACCCCAGGGGGCCCGTGCCCTCACGTGCCGGTAGATGTCCTTGGCACCGATCAGCGGCGTCCAGGCATCGTGGCTCATGCGTCGAGCCTACCCCGCGAACCGGGCGCGGAAGCCGATCCGGGCGTACGGCGTCCGGTGCTCGCTAGAAGAGGCGCGAGATCATCCAGATCAGCAGCGCGCCGCCGAGAGCCGTCAGGACGGCCCCACCTACACCCCAGGAGCTCGCGGCCCCCGCGACGCTCAGCACCCAGATCACGAGCGCGCCGAACTGCAGAACGCGCCACATCGGATCGCGCAAGCCTGCAACGGCGACGGCCTTCCCGCACTGGGGGCAGTTCGTGAAACCCCCAGCCAACTTCGCGTCGGCCGTGAAGAGGAATCTGCAGTCACAGCGCACCGGGATGCTCAACCCTGGCGACCCTCGATGGCCGCGATGAGGACGGCGGCGCCGAAGACGAGCCGCCGGTCGAGCGTGGCGCCCGGGGCGATCGAGATCTCGAGCTTGTAGATGAAAGGATTGAAGCGCTGCTTGAACGTGGCTTGCAGAACCCCGGAGCTGTCCTTCACATCGAAGCTCTGCGGAATCAGGTTGGACAGGAAGCGGCGCAGGAACGCGAGGCCACCGCTGTCCTCCTGCACGGTTGCGATCGGGGCGTCGTTGGCATCCATCAGCTCCCAGGCGTCGCGCAGGATGGACTTGAAGCCCTTGCGCTTCGCCCCGCCCGCCTTGGTCCCGGCCTGCGCATCGAGGATGTCGTAGGCGGCTGAGAAGTCGACGATCTGGCGAGCCTGGACCGTGAGCAGCTCCGTGCCGGCGGACTCGTCCGTGTAGAGCCGGATGTCTTCCTTGAGCTTGAAGGCCTTCTGCTTGCTGAAGCCGATCACCTGCCCGGCGGGGTCGTACACGTGGAAGCTGGAGCCGAACAGCTTGAACACCTTGCGGCGAATCATGTAGCCGTCGAGTTGGAACGGGTTGGTCGTCATCCGCGCGACTCCTTCGTGTCTGCAGACCCTGCGGCCTGGGCGCGCCCACGATACGCGGCGGGGGCGGATACCGCATGCGAGTTCGCACCGCAGCCGTGCGTCTGGGATGCGCAGTCAGGCCTTGGTGTTGGACCGTCGCGGAGTACCGGAGCACCGAGCCTCGAGAACGACCAACGGGATTCAGCGACACGCATGACGGCGAATCGCGATGGCCGTTGCGGCACTCCGTGTCCCGTCCGCGTTCCTGCTAGGCATCTCCCGCTACGTCCGCCGCGGGAAGCATCGTGATCTGGATCTGGTCGTAGGCGCGCTGCATGCGCTCGGCCACCTGATCTCGGTTGCGACCCCGAACCTCAAGCCAACCCACGTCGCTGCCTGTGCCGGAGCGCGACGCGAGAACCTTGCCGGCACGGACGCGAACCACCAGCTTGCGAACGCCTAGCACGCGGCGAGCCGCGGCGAGGCCGCAGACCGAGCGGACCTTCCCAGGCCCCGGGTGGAGCATCCACACGCCGCCCGCACGGCTCGCCTGCGCCGGGAGGTCCGGGACGCCGCCGTCCAACTCGAGTTCGATGACGGCGCGCCACGGATCGAAGTCATACACACGGCGGAGCAGACGCATGATTCGCCCGCCCGGCGGACGCACCGCAATCTCGCCGAACACCGGGCCGTCGGCTGTCCGGTAGAGCTCCAGATGCGTCATGCCGCGTCGGATGCCCAGCGCCCGGATGACGTCGGCGTTGAGCTGATGGATGACGGCCGCCTCCTTCTCGGGCAGCGCCGCGGGGGCGATGTTCGCGAAGCCGGTCACGTAGTACTCCGTCGGATTGACGAGCAGGATCTGGCCGTCCGCGATGAAGCTCTCCAAGCTCATCTCGGCGCCGTGGACGAAGCGCTCCCCCATCCATCGAGCGCGTTGCTCGGCGGGAATCGACGCGAGTCCGGCCGCCACCTCGTCCTCGCTGCGGGCCCGGATCAATCCGCGCGTGCCCGACCCTGTTCGCTCCTTGAGCACCAGGGGAAGGCCCAGCGCCGCGACCAGGTCCGCCGGGGTGGTCGTCGTGTCGAGCTCCAACCAATCGGTACAGGGGATGCCCGCGGCGCGCACGGCTTGCTTCATGCGCGGCTTGTCGCGCGTCCGCCACGCCGTCTCGCGATCGATGCCGCCCAAACCGAAGGCCTCGCGCAGCGCTGCCGCCGCCAGCACCCCACGCTCGCCGGCGGAGACCACGGCCCGCGGCACGTCGTCACCCAGCGCCTCGCGGGTGCGTGCGAGCAAGCTGGCTTCGTCGCCTTCCAGCGGGGCCTGGACGGCGCGCACGATGCGCCGCCGGGCGGACGCGGACGGCGGCTTGTCTTCCACGAGGAGCACGCTCAGCCCCAGGTTGCTGGCCGCGTGCAGGGCCCCAGGTCGATAGCCCACGAGGACGAGATCGATGCCGGTTGTCATCCCCACACGCTACCGAGACGGGGCGTCGCGCGGAGACCAAACCGGGTGACCTACGTCTGCAACTCCGGTCCTAGCGCGTGAGCATCAGGACCGCCGTCAGCGACATCAAGAACGTGAGGATGCCTCCGACGCGCACGAAGTCCCGCGTCGCGTAACCCGCCGGCCCCATCACCATCAGGTTGCATGAATGGGCGAACGGCAGCATGAACGCGCAGCTGGCGCCAAACGCGACGGCCAGGAAGGCGCGGGAGAGATCCAGACCGACCGCGGCCGCGGCTTGGGCGGCCACGGGTGCCAGGATGACGGCCGCGGCGGCATTGTTGCTCGTCGTGCTCAACAGGGCCGACGCGACGAACAGGCAGGTGATCAACCCGGCGGTCCCGCCCCAGCCGTGCACCCACAGGACGCCCTGGGCCGCGTGCTCGGCGATGCCGCTCACCTCGAGGGCGATGCCGAGGGGGATGGTGCCGATCACCAAGAACAGCACCGTGTAGTCCACGGAGCGTCGGGCCCCCTCCAGCGACAGGCAGCCCGTGCCCACCATCAGGAGCGCCGCGGCCATGCCGCTGAGCGCGAGGGGCAACCAGCCGAAGAGCGGCGGCACGATGGCGAGAAGCAGGAGCCCGATCGCCAGCGGCGCGCGGCTGCTGTCCTCCGCCTGGCCGCGACCGCTGCCCATCACGACGTAGTCCGCATCGTCGGCCAGCGCCCGCACGCGCTCGAGCGTGCCCGAGACCAGGAACGCATCGCCGAGTTCGAGCGGGGTCTCTCCGATGCCTGCGGTCGTGACCGAGCTACCGCGCCATAGCGAGATCACGGTCAGGCCGTGTTGCTTGTGGAACTCGAGGTCGCGGAGGGACTTGCCAAGTGCGTTGCTGCGCGGCGCGAGCGTCACCTCCGCCAGCGTGACGCCGCGGCCGAGCAGCAGCTCGATCTCATCGGCGTTGGCCACGCGCGGCTGAAGGTTGTACTCGGCAGCCAGCAACGCCGTGCCCTCGGCTTCCCCTTCCACATACAGCACATCGCCCCGCTGGAGGACGAGGTCGGGCCGCGGCTGCACCGAGCGGCGGCCCAGCGGCGAGGTGCGCAGCACGAGTACGGCATCGAGCCCGAACGCTCGGCGCAACCGGGCCTGCTCGATCGTCTGGCCTGCGAGGGGTGAGCCGCGCTCCACATCCACGAAGTAGAGATTGCGCGTGAGCCCGTAGGCCTCGGCCAGCTTCTCCTGACGCTCCGCGTGGCCGGGCCGGTGCTTCGCCCGTGTGTCGGGCAGCAGGCGCCATCCCACCGTGGCCATGAACAGCACGCCCACCACCACGATGGCGCCTCCCACCACGGAGAAGTCGAACATCCCGAGTCCGGTTCCCGTCCTCAGGCGTAGTTCGTTGCCCAGGATCAGGTTCGGGGTGGTGCCGATCAGGGTCAGGGTGCCGCCCAGGATCGCGGCGTAGGACAGCGGCATGAGCAAGCGTGAGGCTGCGATGCCCGTCCGGCGTTGCAGTACGGCGACCGCCGGCAGCAGGATCGCGACCGTCGCCGTGTTGGACATGAACGCGCTCAAGACGGCGGCCATGATCATGATCAGGATCACCAGGCGGCCCGTGCCACGCCCGCCCGCGCGCTCCAGTCCGCGAGCGCAGAGCGTGGCGACGCCGCTCTCCTGCAGTCCGGCGCCGAGCACGAAGATGCCAGCGAGGGCAATGACGGCCTGGTTGCCGAAGCCGCGCAGGCTCTGCTCGGGGGTGAGCACGCCGGTCGCGGCCAGCACGACGGGGATCCCGACGGCGGTCGCGGCGAGCGGGATCCACTTGCTCACGAACAGCACGACGGCGATGCACAGCGTCGTGATGGAGACCCACGCCTCGAAGCTCATGTGAATGGGGCCCTCGCGGTTCCTGCCAACCGCACGATCCTACGCGCTGCAGGAGCCGCAGGCGAGCGGCACGCTTGCGTGGCGCTGCCGCGGGGGTAGGGCTACGTGCACGACTCGCTCTCAGCTGCCGGCGACCATCCCCAACGAGGTTGTGAGGAAGCGGCCGATGAGTTCCAGTTCCGGACCGGAGACTTCGTGCTGGATCGGGTACTCGTGCCACGTCACGTCGTAGTCGAGGTCCTCGAGGAACGCGCGGGCCCGCTCCCCGGAGCTCATCGGGACCATGGGGTCGTAGGTGCCGTGACACTGCAGGACGGGCAGCGTGCGGTTGGCGGCGCTCAGGTTCGCCAGGATGCGCTCCGGCGCGACGACGTAGGTCGACAGTGCGACGAGGCCTGCGAGCGCCTCCGTGTGGGTCAACGCCAGCTCGATCGCGACCGCTCCGCCCTGGGAGAAGCCGGCCAGCACGATGCGCTCTGGCGGAACGCCGCTTGCCACTTCGTCGGCGACCAGCCTCCGGACGCGCTCGACCGATCGGAGGAGCCCTGCCTCGTCGTTGCGGTTCTCCGCTTCGAGGTTCATGTCCCGAATGTCGTACCAGGCCGGCATGACCATGCCCGCGTTGATGGTGACGGGGATGGCCTCCGCCGTGGGAAACACGAATCGGATGCCGTGTTCTTCCGGAATCCCCAGGTACGGGACGGCGGGCACGAAGTCGTGCCCGTCCGCACCGAGGCCATGCAGCCAGATCACCGTCGCCGTGTGGCGACCCGGTGCGGCGAGGACAACGGTGGCGAGAGGAGTTTCAGACATGCCGGGACCTTACACGACGGTGGGACTCGCTTCCCACACGACCTACGGTCGTGCAGGACCCATCACCCGCAGGGACGCCGATGCGCGCTCGCCGGCTCGCAGGCTAGCTCCTACGCCTCCCGCAATCGCAGCTTGAGATGGTGGTGCCGGAGGTGGGACTCGAACTCCCACGCGACCTACGGTCGTGCAGGACCCATCACCCGCAGGGACGCCGATGCGCGCTCGCCGGCTCGCACGCTAGCTCCTACGCCTCCCGCAATCGCAGCTTGAGATGGTGGTGCCGGAGGCGGGACTCGAACTCCCACACGACCTACGGTCGTGCAGGACCCATCACCCGCAGGGACGCCGATGCGCGCTCGCCGGCTCGCACGCTAGCTCCTACGCCTCCCGCGATCGCCGCATGGGGTGGTGGTGCCGGAGGTGGGACTCGAACCCACAAGCCCATTACAGGCGGGGGATTTTGAATCCCCTGCGTATGCCATTCCGCCACTCCGGCCAGGAGCCAGCCGGAGAGGATACCCGCTCGGAGGCTAGAGGCTGAGGATCGCGCGCACATCCACGAAGGGACCCCCGTCCACGTCCACCGACCGCTCCGCATGGCCGTTGCGGTCCTCGATCGTGAAGTAGCGCCAGAGGTCGTAGCCGGCACGGAACTCGAGATCGAGCGCGCTCATCCCCCGGTAGCGAACACGCAGGTACGCCGGGACGCGCGTGTCCCCCACAATGCCGCCCGCGCCCGGCCCGCTCTCCCGCAGCCGGAAGCGCGCACCCTGGAAGCCGCCCGCCAACCCGAACTCCCACGCGGGACTCGGCTTGTAGACCAGGTCGAGCTGCGTCCCCTGAAGCGACAGCTGCCACTGCGGTGTCGGCTTCCAGCTGAACTGCGGTCCGCCGATGATGAACAAGCTCTCGCCAAACGCGTCGGAGATGAGGAAGCCCAGGCCGGCATCGAACGTCGGCGAGAAGCGCTTGCCCGCGCCGAAGGTCACGCCCCACGAGAAGCCGTCTGTGAGTTCCGCACCGTCCTCAGCCGCCATCGAGGCGTTGATCGATCCGACCAGCGCCCACTCCTTGCTGACCGGCTGGAACAGGTTCACGTTCGCGCGCAGGATGTGCACGCTCTCGAACGGATCGACGGCACCCGGGAACATCGCCGTGGCACCGTCCCAGTCGTAGCGGCGGTTCGAGTAGCTCAGGTTGATGCCGAGCTTGCCGAAGTAATCGAGCGGCTTCTGGAACGAGACGCGCAGGCTGTTCGACCAGACACTCGGACCGTCCCCCCCGCCCTCCACGTCACCCGCCAGCACGTAGGTCGAGGACGCAACGACGAGCGTGGTCCACGGCCCGGCCGTCTTGAGATCGAGCTCGCCCCCACCGACGTGCTCGAAGGTCGGGTCGGACGGGTTCTCGACCAGGCCCGTCGGCACGCCGAGCCCGAGCTTCGCGAGGCCCGTCTTGGGCTTGCGCACCAAGGAAGGACCCGCGTTCCTGGGCGTGGTCCACGCCGCTGCCATCTCCGCCGGCGTGTAGGCGATCGAGGTCTGCCTGCCGGTGGCGGGTTGCGCGGGCTGCACGGACGTCTGGCAGCCAGCCGCCAGGATGAGGACGCAGATCAGCGATACGCAGGCGGCAAGACGTGACACGACGTGGGCTCCCTTGAATCAGAGAGCCTGCCCGCGTTCGCGCGCGGGGGAAGGGATTTCCCGCGCTCCTTAGGAGGTACGGCGCCGCGTGCGGCCGAGGAAGCCACCCGAGACCGCTCCGGCGTGGGCCGTCAGCGTGCCCAACTGGAGCACCGTGCTGCGAAGCGTCGAACGGAAGGGCGAGGCGTCGAACACACCCTGGACGTCGTGGCGGTCGTAGCGCTCCTGCTGCGTGGGTGTCAGGAGGCGGCGGGCATGGTCGCGGTAGCCGTCCAGGATCCGGTCGCGGGCCTGGCGGAAGGTCTCGTCGCCCGAAGCGAGCGGCGTATCGACGAAGTCCTTGAGGCGCGTGACGGTCTCCATCACGCTGCGCGCATCCTTCATCTCGTCCAGCGGAGTCGCCGCGCAGACGATCTGGTGCCAGCTCGAGCCGGCTTCGTTCCGGACGTAGCGCAGGTCGGCGAGATCGCGGTGGGCGTCGGTGACGACGCGCTTCAGCCTCTTGACCTGACGCTCGCTCAGCGCCAGACGGCGGCTGGCCTCGGTGACGCTGTCGATGGTCGGGCGAGCGCGCTCCTCGGCCACGATCGACGGCGTGACCTGCAGGCTCTGGCTGGAGAGCTTCTCGATGAACTCCCGCACCTGCTCGGAAACGACCGTCGGCTGGCCAGGCGCTGCGTGGTCGCAGCCGGCGGCGGAGGTCGCGGCCACCTGAGGCGCGCGGCCCTCGAGCATCGGGCCCGCGGCGACACGGGTCTCGGCGGCCTGCTCGGTGGGCATCCCGGCGAGGTAGTCGGCGACAGCGGCCCGCACCGGGGCGAGGTCGAGCGACAGCAGCCCGAGGGCACCCAGCAGGAGCAGGGCCAACACCTGGAGGCGGGCTTGGTTTCGGACTCGTGTGGGGTCGTGACGCATGGGGTGCCTCGCAGGTCTCACCCCTATGGACGCGTTCCAGCCTCCCCCGTTGGCAAGAGCTTTGTAAGAGTGGCGCCGACAGCCCGAAAGACGCGCTTCTTGGGGCCCTGGGCGGGTCCTTGGGCCCGTCTCGGGCCCCAGAATCCACGGCGGCCCGTCTCGGGCCCCGGGAGCTAGACGTCGTAGGCGAGGTTGCTGGCGAGCCAGCGCTCGACCTCGGCCACCTCGATTCCCTTGCGGCGGGCGTAGTCCTCGACCTGGGCCTTGCCGAGGCGGCCGACCGAGAAGTAGCGCGCCTTCGGGTGGCCGAAGTACAGGCCGCTCACGCTCGCCGCCGGTGTCATCGCGTAGTGCTCTGTGAGTTCGATGCCCAGGGCCTCGGCGCCGAGCAGATCGAAAAGCCGGCGCTTCTCGGTGTGGTCAGGGCACGCCGGGTAGCCGAAGGCCGGCCGGATGCCGCGGAAGCGCTCGCGGTGCAGATCCTCGATCTGGAGTTCCCCATCGTCATGGCCCCAGTCGCGGCGCGCGCGCTGGTGCAGGAACTCGGCGAAGGCCTCGGCCAGGCGGTCGGCCAGGGCCTTGGCCATGATGGCCTGGTAGTCATCGTGCTCGGCTTCGAAGGATGCGGCGAGTTCATCCGCGCCGAGCCCGCCGGTAACGGCGAACGCGCCGACGTGATCGAGGAGGCCCGTGTCCTTCGGCGCCACGAAGTCGGCCAGCGAGCGGTTCGGTCCGCCACGCTCATCGGGATGCTGGCTGCGCAACATCGGGAACCGCGCGATCTCGTCGCCGCCCTCCGGAGCGTCTGCGGTGAGGACGACGTCCTCACCGTCGCCGTACGCCGGCCAGAAGCCGTAGACCCCACGTACCTGCAGCAGGTTCTCGCGTTCGATGCGGTCGAGCAGCGCATTTGCTTCGTCGAAGAGCGTGCGCGCCGCCTCCCCCATCTGGGGGTGCTCGAAGATCTTGGGGTAGCGCCCCTTCAACTGCCAGGTCGTGAAGAAGAACGTCCAGTCGATGAAGGGCCGGAGGTCGGCGAGGGTGACGTCGTCCACGACGCGACTTCCGGTGAAGGCCGGCGTCCGCAGGTCCTCGGGCTTCCACTCGATCGCAAGCTTGTTCGCGACCGCCTCCTCGAAGGAGAGCAGCGGACGGCCGCGACCGCGTGCGAACTGACGCCGCATCTCCTCTTGCTTGGTGCGGTTCTCGGCCTCGAAGACGGGCGCGCGCTTGTCGTCGAGCAGGTTGCTCATGACGCCCACGACGCGCGAGGCGTCGAGGACGTGCACGGTGCTGCCCTGGAAGGCCGGCGCGACCTTCACCGCCGTGTGCTGCTTGCTCGTCGTAGCGCCGCCGATCAGGAGCGGCAGGTCGATTCCGCGCCGCTCCATCTCCTTGGCGACGTAGACCATCTCGTCGAGCGACGGCGTGATGAGTCCGCTCAGGCCGACGGCGTCGCACTTCTGCTCGATCGCCGTGTCGAGGATCTTGTCGGCCGGCACCATCACGCCGAGGTCGACGACCTCGTAGCTGTTGCAGCCGAGGACGACACCGACGATGTTCTTGCCGATGTCGTGGACATCGCCCTTCACCGTGGCCATGACGATGCGGCCCTGGCTGCTGGAGAGGGCGCCGCTGGCCAGCTTCTCCTTCTCCATGTAGGGCTCGAGCCAAGCGACGGCGCGCTTCATGACGCGCGCGCTCTTGACCACCTGCGGCAGGAACATCTTCCCGCTCCCGAACAGGTCGCCGACGATCTTCATGCCGTCCATCAAGGGACCTTCGATGACGTCGAGCGGGCGCGCGTGCTTCTGGCGCGCCTCTTCGGTGTCCTCCTCGATGAAGTCGACGACCCCCTGGACGAGCGCGTGCTTGAGGCGCTCCGCGACGGCTTCCTCGCGCCAGGTGAGATCGGCCACGTTCTTGCGGCCGCCGCTCGTCACCTGCTCGGCGAAGCTCACGAGGCGCTCGGTCGCATCCTCGCGGCGTCGGAAGAGGACGTCCTCCACGTGCTCGAGCAGCTTGGGCTCGATCTCCTCGTAGATCTCCAGCTGCCCCGCGTTGACGATGCCCATGTCCATGCCGGCACGGATCGCGTGATAGAGGAACGCCGCGTGCATCGCCTCGCGCACACCGTTGTTGCCGCGGAAGGAGAACGAGAGGTTGGACACCCCGCCAGAGACCTTCACACCGGGGCAGAGCTCTTTGATCTTCGTCGTGGCCTCGATGAAGGAGATCGCGTACTCGTCGTGCTCCGAGATGCCCGTCGCCACGGCGAGGATGTTCGGATCGATGATGATGTCGGTGGGATCGAAGCCGGCCTCTTCGGTCAGGAGCTTGTAGGCGCGCTGGACGATCTCGACCTTGCGTTCGGTCGTGTCGGCCTGGCCCTGTTCGTCGAAGGCCATCACGACGACGCCGGCGCCGTAGCTGCGTACGATGCGCGCCTTCTCGAGGAAGTCGGCCTCGCCCTCCTTGAGACTGATCGAGTTGACGATGCTCTTGCCCTGCACGCACTTGAGGCCCGCCACGAGCACGCTCCACTTGGAGCTGTCGATCATGATCGGCACTCGTGCCACGTCGGGCTCGGTGGCGACGAGGTTGAGGAACGTCGTCATCACCTGCTCGGAGTCGAGCATGCCCTCGTCCATGTTGATGTCGATGATGTTCGCGCCGCCGCGCACCTGGTCCACAGCGACTTCGAGCGCCGTCGTGTAGTCGCCGTCCTTGATGAGCCGCGCGAAACGGGCTGAGCCTGTGACGTTGGTGCGCTCCCCCACCATCGTGAAGTTGGCGTCCGGTCTGAAGATGAACGGCTCGAGGCCGCTGAACCGGCTGAGCTGAGGACCCGGTGCGCGCAGCGGCCGCGGCGGCAGTCCGGCGACGGCCTCGGCGACGGCGCGGACGTGCTCCGGTGTGGTGCCGCAGCAGCCGCCGACCATGTTGACGAGGCCGCTCGTCGCGAACTCGCCGAGCAACTCGCCCGTGCGGGAGGGCAGCTCGTCGTACTCGCCGAACGCGTTCGGCAGGCCGGCGTTCGGGTAGCAGCTCACGTAGGTCGTGGCGATCGCGGCGAGGTCCGCGAGATGCGGGCGCATCTCCTCGGCGCCCAGCGCGCAGTTCACGCCGACGACGAGCGGCCTGGCGTGCTCGATCGAGATCCAGAAGGCCTCGATCGTCTGGCCGGAGAGCGTGCGGCCGCTCTTGTCGGTGATCGTCACCGAGATGAGCAGGGGCAACTCCGTGCCGCGCTCGCGCTGCACGTCCTCGACGGCCATGAGCGCCGCCTTCGACGTGAGCGTGTCGAAGATCGTCTCGACCATGAGCATGTGGCAGCCGCCGTCGATCAGGCCGCGGACCTGATCGGCGTAGGAGGCGCGCACGTCGTCGAAGGTGACCTCGCGAAAGGTCGGATCGTTGACGTCCGGCGAGATGGAGAGCGTCTTGTTGGTCGGGCCCAGCGCGCCGGCGACGAAGCGCGGGCGCTCGGGTGTCTTCTCGGTCCACGCATCCGTGGCTTCGCGGGCGATGCGCGCGGCCTCGCGGTTGATCTCGTAGACGTGCGCCTCCATGCCGTAGTCGGCCTGGGAGATGGACGTCGCGTTGAAGGTGTCGGTCTCGACGATGTCGGCGCCGGCCTCGAGGAAGGCGTCGTGGATGCCGCGGACCGCGTCGGGGCGGGTCAAAGCGAGCAAGTCGTTGTTGCCCTGGAGATCGCTCGGGTGGTCGGCAAAGCGTTCCCCGCGGAACTCGGCCTCGCTGAGCCCCAGCCGCTGGACCATCGTGCCCATCGCGCCATCGAGCACGACGATGCGCTCGGCGAACATCTGTTCAAGCCGGCGGCGGACGTCGGAACCTGTCATCACGGCGTTCGGCAAGGGCGGCACCTGGTCGGCTGGACGGGGCGGCATTCTCGCCCGGGCAGGCCGTGAATCGAACGGTTTCGTCCGGACGCGATATGACAGATGTGTAGGATGCCCGGCGTGAGACTTGTCATCTTCCGCCACGGGATCGCCATCGACCACATGGACCCCCGCTGCCCGGCCGACGCGGACCGATGGCTGACGAAGAAGGGCATCCTGCGGACGCGCGCTGCCGCCCACGGCCTCGCCGCCCTGGACGTGGAGCCCGACCTCGTGCTGAGCAGCCCGCTGGTCCGGGCTCGGCAGACAGCCGAGATCGCAGCGGAGGTCCTGGGCGGAGCCGAGCTCGAGATCACGGACACCCTCCGTGGCGGCATCAGCGTGGCGGGGATCTTCGCCGAGCTGGCCGCGCTCGATCTCGACACGGTCGTCGCCGTGGGCCACGCTCCCCAGTTGGACATCCTCCTCGAGCAGAGCCTGCCGGCCGACCAGCCCCAGCTCGAGCGCATGAAGAAGGCCGGCGCCGCCCTGGTCGAGTTCGACGAGGTCGCGCCCGGTGGTGGCCGCCTCGCCTGGCAGATGCAGCCGCGCGCCTTGCGCGCGCTTGGAGCAAGCACGTGAAGCGCGATCCCGCCCCGAGCCCCTACCTCGTTCCCTTCGACGGTTCCTTCTCGGTGGCCGATGCCCCGACGCGCCCCCCCGAGGACGCGCCCGGCAAGAAGGACTGCCGCAAGCGCCTCGAAGCGCTGCGCAAGGAGATGCGAGGCCTCCAGCGCATGCTCTACGCCCACGACCACCACGCGATCCTGCTCGTGTTCCAGGCGATGGACGCCGCCGGCAAGGACGGCACGATCCGCGCCGTGATGGAGGGCGTGAACCCGGCCGGCTGCCAGGTCGCCTCCTTCAAGAAGCCCTCGGCGGAGGAGCTCGATCACGACTTCCTCTGGCGTACGGCCAGGCGGCTGCCCGAGCGGGGCCGCATCGGCATCTTCAACCGCAGCTACTACGAGGAGGTACTCGTCGTACGCGTCCACCCGGGCTACCTCGAGTACCAGCGCCTGCCCGACGGGATCGATCTCGACACCATCTGGGACGAGCGCTACGCGTCGATCCGTGAGCACGAGACGCACCTGGCCCGCAACGGCACGGTGGTGCTCAAGTTCTGGCTCAACGTCTCGCACGACGAGCAGCGCGAGCGCTTTCTCTCGCGGCTCGACGAGCCGGAGAAGCACTGGAAGTTCGCCACCGGTGACGTGAAGGAGCGCGGTCACTGGCCGGCCTACATGGACGCCTACGAGGCCGCGCTGAACGCGACGTCCGTGCCGCACGCGCCCTGGTACGCGATCCCCGCCGACGACAAGCCCTACATGCGCCTGCAGGTCGCCGAGATCATCGTCGAGACCCTCAAGGGCCTGGGGCTCAGGTACCCGGAGGTCGACGACGCGGCGCGCGCCACCTTCGGGGCCATGCGGAAGCAGCTCGAGTCGGAGTAGCGCGGCACCACACCCGAACAAGAGGCCAACGTCTCGTTTTGCCCCGAAATCGGCATGCCTAGCGACTCTAGGCTCACGAAATGAGCCGCGCGAGTCGACGAGGGTCCTGACTTGATGTGATTGGGGGTGTCGCCAGGCACCCCATGCAGCACGCGAACACACACAGGCGGGACCGGAAGCCGAAGCGTCGGCAAGCCGGCTTCACCGTCCTCGAGATGCTGATTGGGGGCTCCGTCCTCGCGGTCGCACTCCTGGGCCACACGGCCAGCATCTTCAGCGAGCACCGGCTCAGCGAGGGCGAGCGCGCCCGCAGCACAGCCATCCTCGCTGCCGAGCAGTTCATGGAGACCATGCGCTCGGACGACGACTACGCCGGGCTCTTCAACCGGCTGAACAACCTGCAAGAACTCTCGCGTCGCTCGTCGCAAGCTGCCTACGGGTGGTTCAGCGAGCTCATCACGGGCTACGGCGAGACGGACGACGTCTACAACGACGAAGGCGGTGTCAACGAGGACACGCACGACGACCTCTACGCCATCTGGACGTACACACGCAATACGCTGCTGGTCGAAGACTTCGAGTCAACGAGCACCGACTTCGTCAGCCTGCGGGACGGCCGTCGCGCCTTCGCCCCCAAGACCTACTACGACGAGTTCGTGACGCCGCGCGCGCTGCGCAGCTTCCACGTCGCGGTGGAAGTTCCTGCTGCGCCCCTCACGGATACGCCCTACGACGGGGCCGTGCTGCGGGAGGACATCCCGCTCCAGCGCTTCGGCCTCCCGGCGGACTTGAACGGCGACGGCTACATCGATGACGCGAGCCACGTGGACGACCACCGCGCGTTGCCCGTAATCGTGACCTTCCGCTGGACGACGGCAGCAGGTGCCACCGAAGAGATGCGTCTCTCGACCTGGCTTTGGGGGACCCGATGAGCACACGTCGCACCCAGGCCGGATTCACGATGTTCGAGGCGGCGATCGTCATCTCGCTCGTCGCCCTTGCGTTCTCGACCCTCAGCTCGCTTTGGACGCGCAACCACGAGCTGGCGGAGGACACGCGTGCCCGCCAGCAGGCGGAGGGCGCGCACCGCAAGAACATGGCGGCCCTCACCCGCGTGTTCCGGGGCATCGACATCCAGTCGCTCGGTGGCTTCGATGCCGAGGGCGAGTCGACGAAGCCCGAGTTCGCTCGCATTACTGGCGCGGACATGGACGACTACACCTACGTCGGCGAAGAGCACCTCACCTGGATGCCCTCTCCGATCGCCGTTGATGGCGTGATCAACCCGGGCGCCGTCTACCTCGTGCGCGACGGCCGGCGCCTTCTCGTCGCCGACCGCGTACCGAAGGGCGGCTTCAGCGTCCGGCAGCTGGGCCAGAGCCTGGCCGTGCGCCTTACGACCTTCTACGCGACGAGCACGAGCCGGCTCGTGAGCACATCCACCGAGTCCACGATCTCGATCAGGAACTGACGCATGCGCCAGAGCCACATCACCACCCGACGCCAGGATGAGCGAGGTGCCATCATGGTCACCGTGGTCCTCATCATGTTGATGCTCGCCGGCCTGTCCGCAGGCTTCCTGCAGGAGGGGCTTGCCGAGAGGACGAACGTCGCTCAGCGCCGCTACAACGTGGTCGCCCTCGAGATCTGTGAGATGGGCATCATCAAGGCAAGCCTCGAGATCTTCGCGCAGCGCGACAGCGGCACGGACGGGATCGGCGAGGTCTCGGGCACGCACGCTGGCGGTACGTTCACGGTCACGTCCCAGCAGAACCCGGACAACCCGGACCGCTGGACGTTGCAGGCGCGCGCCGAGTATCAGATGGCCGTACGGCGCATCGAAGTGGGGATTCGCCGCCGCGCCGGAGGTGACTTCGTCGAGGGACTCTTTGCCAAGGACTCCCTCCGCTTCAATGGCTCGACCCAGACGGATGCGTACGACAGCCGGCTGGGGACCTGGGCCTCCCAGGCCCTGAACTCTGACGCGGGCGGAACGTTTGCCGAGGGCGGAGGGCACGTCGGGAGCAACAAGGCCATCACGTTGAACGGCTCGAGCGTGACGATCCGCGGCAACGCCATCCCGGGCCCGCTGCACACGGTCGCGATGTCGGGAAGCCCAAGTGTCTCGGGCGACATCCTGCCTCGACGCGTCGAGATCGATCTACCCCCGGCAAGCCGCGCCGAGTTCGAGGCCGCCTTCGCCACGAACAACAACGCAGAGCTCGAGCCCCCTGCCAACGCGGCGGGCAACGCTGGAGGCAACGGCAACGGGAATGGGAATGGGAATGGGAATGGGAACGGCGGCAATGGAAACGGAGGCAATGGGAATGGCGGGGGCAACAGCGGCCCCTACGACCCGAACACCTACTCCCTGACCGCCAATGGGCAGACCACGATCGAGCTGTCTGGCGGCACGTACTTCTTCTCCGACGTCCGGCTCACGGGACAAGCCCAGCTGCGCGTGAACGGGCCTACGACCATCTACGTCACCGGCGACTTCGACGTCTCGGGTGGCGGCTTCCTCAACGTCGCAGGCAAGCCGTCCGACCTGCGCATCTATGCACATCCGTACGCCATCGGCGGCACGGCACCTGGATCCAGCCATGTGAAGATTCGGGGGGGCGCGCAAGCGGCCATGACCCTCTACGCCCCCGGGGCGGATCTCACGGTCCACGGCGGCGACGACATCTTCGGGGCCTTCGTAGCGAACAACATCACGATCGCTGGCAACTCGAAGTTCCACTACGACAAGTCGTTGCGCGACATCCAGGGCCACGGCCAGTCCACCATCGAGCGTTTGTACTGGCGCGACGTGGACGAGCGGATTCGCTGACCGCATGAAGGCTCTCCTCCTCGCCTCCGCCATCCTGCTTAGCGCTGCGCTTCCCGCGCACGCGAAGGACGACCCCGTCCGCCGCTGGACCGCCGCGCTCGGCAGTCCCGCGACAGGTCCGACCGTAGGCAAGGCGCTCGATGCCGTCTTGGTGGAGCCGGCGTCGGCGATCCACCTCGCACGCGCCCTGGGCTTGGCGCGCGGCCACGCGGCCATCGCCGGATTGCGGGAACTCCTCGGCCACCGCGAGGCCACCGTTCGCACCGAGGCGCTCCTGTCTGTTGCCCGCCTGGGCCTGCGATCCGAGAAGCTGGGCGCCGACGTCCGCAATCTCCTCGCCAGCTCGTTCGTGAAGGCCAAGGAACGCCGCGCCGCCGTGTTGGCGCTAGGCGCCGCGGGGGATGGGCGCGACATCCCCTCGCTGCTGAAGATCGCATCCACCGACGAGCAGGACGCGGACGCTCGCTCTGCGGCCTTCCGCGCGATGCGCGGGATGACCGGCGTCGGCCTGCCCTTCGTTCACGCTCGCTGGACCCACTGGTGGCGCAAGCAGGACGACCAGGGCCGCAAGCGGTTGAGCAAGGCCCTGAGTTCCGTCGTGGAAGCCACGACGGTGCCGGCCCGGCAGTCGCACGAGTCCGTCGTGGCCAGTCTTGGGTGGCTCGATGTGACGGCGACCACCAAGGCCCTCCGCGGTTGGATCCGAGCTTCCGACGACGGCCTGCTCGCCCCCGCCTGCAATCTGGCAGCGCACCTCCGCTTGGCGGATCTCAAGCCCGAGATCGCCGGGGTGCTCGAAGGACGGCCCAAGCCGATGCTCCGCAAGACCGCTGCGCGCGCCCTCAAGCGCCTCGGCGTGGTGCTTGAGGCGGCCGCGCGGTAGATTCCCTGCGGGACCGCGGAGGGATCACGATGAATCGGGTGCGCTGGAGCTTGCTCGTCACGGGTCTGTTCGCGGCCCTGGCGTGGACGCCCGGTGCTGTGCACGGCGCGGACGACGATCCGTGCCTCTGCCGCGACATGGTCGTCACATGCTCCGTGAAACCGCGCTCGGTCGTGCAAGGTGATCCCTTCGAGGTGTGCGCGACGGTCAAGAGCGTCGGCGCCGTGACGCTCGAGAAGGTGCGTCTCACCATCGGCAGCTGCCCCACGGCGAAGCCGCAGACGGGCGCCAAGCTCTCGATCGTGATCCCGAAGCTGGCGCAGGGGCAGAGCCACACGCACTGCGTGACGTTCACCTGCGCCGAGCCGGGCGAGTGCCGCATCACGGCCCACGCCGTCGACGCGACCGAGATCGCCTCGGCGGGTTGCATCTGCTCGGCCATCTGCCGCGGGCTGCCGGCGCTGCAGCTGGAGATGATCGACACGGCGCTCGATCGCTCGGCCAAGGGCATCTTCAAGAAGGGCGAGGAGTTCCTCTACCGCCTCTCCATCGAGAACGACGTCGGCACGGCCTTGACGCCCGACCTCCGGATCACCTGGACCCTGCCGCCCGAGCTCGAGTTCGTGCGCGGCCTCGGCGAGCGGGGCAACACCGTGGCGGGCTCGGGTCAGACCGCGACGTCGTCCCGGTTCGTGCTCCGGCCCAACCAGAAGCTGATCTTCGAGCTGACCTGCCGGGTGATCTCCGTGCCCCCGAGAGCCCTGGTGCAGGCGCGCGCGGCGGTCGTGACGGACCCCACGGGCGTCGAGCTGGCCGTCGAGACGGAATCCACGACGCTGCGCAGGTAGGACCTAACACCAGCGCCGGGCACGGCCGATAGGGACGACGGTCTCCATCGCTGCCGAGGGCTCTCGTGACGAACGACAACCGCCGCCGTGCCAACCGTGTCGAGGTAGGGCTTCCCGTCCAGGTCTACACACGCAGCGGCTACGTCGCCGCCGAGATGCGTGACCTGAGTCGAACGGGCCTGCGCATCCGCGCCCGCACCAAGGACATGGGCTTCCAAGCGACATCGGACCTCAGGCTCGCCGCGGAGGGCGTGGCCGCGTGCCTGCGCCACGAGTTCGCGGTCGATCTGAACCACGAACGCCTCGGCCCGCTCCTCCAACGCGGTGTCGAGCTCACCCGCATCGGCCTGCCGTCGGATGCCCCGGAGCACGTCGAGCTTTGCTGCGAGTTCGTCGAGCCGCTCTCCGATACCGATGCCGCCTACCTCGAGACGGAGCTTCCGCCCGTCCGTGAGGTCGTCGCCGCCTGGGTTCCCGACGAACACCTGCCCGAAGACTGCGCCGGCGTCGTCACGTTCGAGCCCCAGACGCCGCGCCCGGTGAAGCTGCCGGAACCCGAGGCCCCGAAGGCCTTCGAGCGTCCGCGCCAGAGCTACCGCGCCTTGGTCGGTGGCACGGCCGTGGGCACGCCTTCGACCTTCTTCTGCCACACGGACCTCATCACCGCCATCGGCGTGCGCGTGCGCATGCCGCGCGCGGACTACGGCGAGGACGTGACGCAGGCGGGCCGCATCCTGGTCGGCCGCTACGGCAGGGCGCTGGATCTACGCATCGTGTCGGACGCCGCAGACGTGTGGACGGGTCCGGTGACCGTGAACGGCATCGAGCTGCCGCGCGAGCAGCCGGACGTCATGCTCGTCACGCTCGGCTTTGGCCGCCCGCTGCGCATGTCGGAGTTGCGCGATCTCGGCCTCGTGTGCCAGGCCGCCTAGCGGACTCGTCGCGCAGCCGCAGGAGCTGCTACTTCCGGCAGCAGCCGCACCAGCCCTTGGGCATGCTGAGCAACTCGAGCGCGGACTTGGCCGGCAGCGCCGTGGGTGCGAGCGGAGCCGGCTTCTGGTTGATCTGCCCGGGCGGATGCATCAACGCGTGACCGCGCAGCACGCGCCCTTGGCCGACGCTCAGGATCGTGCCGCCGAGCGCCTGCCAGTGCATCAGCAGGCCCCCACCCTCGATGCCGCAGTTGCCGTTCGTTCCGAAGACGGGGCACTCGGGCGTGTCCCCCAGCAGGTCGTGCACGCCGTTCGCTTCAACCGTGTGCCAGACGCCGAGGTGGTGGCACGCCTCATGGCATGCGACGACGCCGATCGTGTCGCCCGTCCATCCGTCGTACGCCACGACGACGCCGGAGGTTGCCTCGCCATTGCGCTTGGCTCCGTCGAGGGAGGCCGAGAGTCCCACCAGCTGCCCGCTCCAAACGGTCCGCACGAAGAACATGTTGAGCCGGGTCTTCGCCGCGACGGAGCTGGTGGGGAACAGCTGCAGCTCCTCCCCTTGGGCGATGTGATCGAAGCTCGCGTCGCTGATGTCGTGGTACGTGATCGCGCCGAGGCGGATGCCGCGCGTCGCGAAGATCGTGTCCATGCGCGTGAGCGCGGTCTGCAGCTTGGCGTCGTTGGCGGCCGTGGCCTTGGTCGGCGCGATGCCGTTGGCAAGGAAGACGTTGAGCGGCAGCACGACGTTGTCGTTGTTGTTGCCGGCGCGGCGCTCGAGGATCACGCGCACCGCCATCGTACCGCCGAAGCCTGCAGTACGACGCAGGCGGAACTTGTAGACGCCGCCTCCCGGCACGAGAGCGGTCGCATCGGCATTCGGGATGTGTACGGAGAACGCCTCCTGCACGGGGAGGAACGGCGTCGGGCCGTTCTGCGCGCCGGAGGAGTAGATCTTGCTGCCGGGGCCGGTGAGCGAGCTAAGCCCGATCGTGTTGCCGGGCGGCATGACGCCCTCGAAGGTGACGCTCACGGCGTCGGCCGGCACGGTGACCTCGAGCTCAGGTGTGGCCGCCTGGGCGTCGAGCGTTTGATTGCCGAAGTCGATCACCCGGTCGCCCGACCCGCTGGAGTTGGCTTGGAGCGGGATGTCGACGGGGCCGCCGGGGTCGCCCTCGCCAATGCGTAGCAGGCCTCCTTGGTTGGCGACGGCCGTCGGCGCAAAGCGCACACGCACGATGCCTTCGAGGCCGGGCTGCACGACCTGGGGAAACGGCGTGCCGACGAACGCGAACGAGCCCGTCGAGGGGAGCGTGCCGCCCGTGAAGGTCACGGGGCTGCGCTGGCTGTTGTTGCGCATGCGGATCTCGAGCTCCGTCGAGTCGCCGGGCAGCACATCGCCGAAGTCGACGGTCTCGGGGGTCACTGTCCAGTTGAAGGCTTCGCCTGTTGCCAGGAACTCGAAGCGCTGATCGGTCGTGCCGCCGGGGGAGCTCCAGCGCAGCGTGAGAATCCCGCTCACCGGGCCAGCGCCCTCGGGCGTGAACACGATGTTGAGGCTGACGTTGCCGAAGGGGCCGACCTGGGAGCCGAGGTTCTCGGGGCCGAAGGCGAACGGCCCGACGCCTGGCAGGGCGGTCACGACAGCGGGAGTGTCGTGCGGGTTCAGGAACGACCGGCTGACCGTGGACGCGGTCGTGGCGGACTTGATCCCGAGTTGGATCTGCTGGGGCGGCTCGGGCGGCTTGCTGCCGCCACCACCACCGCAGGCGCCGAGGCCGGCGGGCAGGGCGATGGCCAGGAGAAAAGCGAGGAGGGCCCTGGCGCGGAGCGTGCGCCGAGGCCGTGCGGGAACCTGGGTGATGTGCATGACCGCTCTTCGTCTTGCGGTCCGTAGCCCCCAGCCCGCGCCCGGATCCTACGGGCGCGGGGCCGAGGAGCAAATGCCCTTCGTCCCGAGGGTGGTCAAGTGCCGAGTCGGGCGTATCGCAAAGACAACTCCACCTCGCCCGCCTCCTCGTGGTGGCGGAGCACGGCGTCGCGCCGGAGGCGCGCCTGGCGGATGTTCGAGGTGCCGAGCGAGAAGCGCAGGCGCTTCTTCTTCCAGTCCGCGGTGTGGACCGTGAACGCGATCCACCAGAGGCGGCCGTTCTTCCACAGGTGGTGATCGGGATCGAGATCGTTGCGCTGCGGATCGGGCAGGGCGCCGCGTGTCTCGGCGGAAGGCAGGTACTTGATCGTGTAGGGGCTCATTGGTGTCTCCTTCGTGTTGGAAGAAGACACCCGGAGTGCGCGGCACGCCGCGCCGGACACTTTTGGTTGCGTCGACCCTTCGGTCTCGGCCACATCTCCCGTTCGAAGAACGGGAAGGCACCTTGGGTTGTCCGTCCCAGGTTGCCGGGCCCCTCACGTCGAGGAACCGCTCCGGATGTCGACGGACATCCTACACCGGCCCGCGCGAGGAGCGCGGAGGTGTGTCATACGTCTTCGGGTCCGCCGTCCTCGGCCGGCCGGCGCCAGGCCATGTGCGCGCCTTGCCGGGTGTAGGCCTCGGCCAGTTGGACGTCGAGCGGTGTGAAGAGGTCGCCGCCGGCCAGGCCGAGGTGATCGAGCATCCGGGTCTCGAGTTCGGCCTGGGACTCGGTGTGGCCGTCGGGATGGATGTGGCGCACGTCGAGTGCCGGGCTCAGGAGGTGGCGGGCCACCAGGATGGCGCGATGGCAGTGGAGCGGATCCTGCTCGGCGCAGACGAGGGCGATGCGGTGCCGTTCGGATCCGCCGCGGATGCGTTCGAGGCCGGCGCGGAAGAGGTCGGTGGTGGCGAGCTTGTCGAAGTCGACGCGGTCACCGGCGAAGACGGTGTCGTCGTTGCTGCGTGCGCCGAGCTCGCGTCCGAGGAACACGTAGGAGATGCCGGAGGCCTTGAGCAGGGCGGCGAGTTCTTCCTTGCCGTATTGCGGGACGTGGCGGCTGTAGGGATGCGACCGGAGGTCGGCGACGGCGGTGATGTCTTGCTGATGCAGGAGATTCACGAACCCATTGGGTTCGTGATTGGAGTGTCCGAGTGTCCAGACCGTCGAAACCACGAGCGTGACCCTTCGCCGTTCCCCCATTGTGTCGATCGGTACGACGGTGCCGGGTCCGTAGGCGGGGAGCGCGATTGGGGGCCGTGGGTTGGCGTGGGCGGATACGTGATCCGCCCGTTCGGGTAGTCCCGACGTGGCAGCACGCGCTCGGGCGGGGACAAGCCCCGCCCCTACGGCAACGTGGCGTGAGGTGGCCGTTCGTCGGCGTGGGCGGATACGTGATCCGCCCGTTCGGGTAGGGGCGACCCTTGTGGTCGCCCGGGAC
>JAJDEN010000054.1 GCA_029259775.1 Planctomycetota bacterium
GGCCGAGTCGAACTCCTTCTCCAGGGCCTTGAGGCGGGCCTTGCCGCGGGAACGGACGGCCGGGTCAGGACTGAGCGCAAGGCGCACGGCCTGGTTGACCTCGGCCTTGAGGCGTTTGGCGGCGGCTGCCTCTTCGGCGGCGGCGGCCTTCTTCTTGCCGGCCTCGGCGACGTTCTTCCACTCCTGCGGGGTTTGGCGCGAACGCCTCCAACTCGGATCGGCTCAACGAAGGAAACATGGAGATTCACAGCACAGATCGTGATGAAAGTCACAGCGCGAGCTGGCCCGCGGTGCTGCCACGGTAAGACGCCTGTTCACGCCCCCAGCAACTCCAACCGCTTCCACGCCTCGCGCTTGCCGATGTTGCCGAGCTCGGACCGGGGCTGCGCCGGGCGCTGGGGTCATCTCAGCGCCCGGAAGCCGCTACGGCGACGCCAAGCAAGCCGAGGAGAACCCAGCCGACTTGCCCGCAGGCTGCGTTCCCGCTTAGAGATGGCACCGTACCTCCGAGGTCCTTCAGGTCCTCTCCGATCGATGAGCCGGGCGTCCCGCCATCCGGTATCGGGTAGGATCAGCCGATGCGCATCCCCCTCTGGGCAACGTTCATTGCGGTCGCGGCCCTCTTCGTGGTCGCGATCGCCGAGCCTGCGGATCCCCTAGCCGACCTCAAGTCGAAGGACTTCCGCAAGCGGCTCGCCGCCGTGCAGGCCATCCGGGCCCAGGGGGGCGACGGCGCCGAGAAGCTGCTGCTCTCCCTGCTCAAGGATCGCGACTGGGAGGTGATGGAGCGGGCGGTCGAAGCGCTGGCCAACCACGGCGGCGAGAAGGCCGTGAAGGCGTTGGTGGCGGTCGCCGCCAAGGGGCCCGTGCGGCGTGTGCGACTTGCCGCGGCCGCCTCCCTTGCGCGTCTCGAGCCCGAGGAGGCGGCTAAGCGACTCGCCAAGCTCCTGCGCAATGATGACAACGGCGTGAGCGCCGCCGAAGCGCTCAGCGTCCTCGCTCGCGCGGGCCCGGCCGGCGAGCCGGTACTGCTGCGCAAGGCGATCAACAAGGCGCTGAAGGCGAAGGAGGCGCCCATCCGTGCGGCGGTAGCCGGCGCCCTCGACATCTTCCCCGCGGAGGAACGGATCGATCGATTCGAGCGTCTGTTGGAAGACGACGAGTTGATCGTCGTGGCCGCTGCGCTGAACAGTCTGCGGGAGGAACCCAAGCCGGCCTTCATGCGCCTTGTCGCCATGCGCCTTGCCAGCTCCGGAGTGCATGACGTCATCGCACGTCGCGCAAGCGCTGCGATCCTCGCCATCGTTGCCACGCTCGAGGGCAAGCCGCTCGACGACGCGATCACGATCCTCGAGACGATGGCAAGAACGGCCGCCGAGGGAGCGGTGCCCGCCGCCCGCGTCGCCCGCCTCTTTGGTCACCTCGGGGAAACCCCGCCCGCGCCCGAAGGGGAGGCAACCGACAAGACGTCGGCGAAAGAGCCCGAGAAGAAGGCGCAGCCGGCCGACAAGAAGGGCGCGGTGCCCGCCCCGGCGCCGAAGGCCCCGCTGGCCGCGGGCACGTGCCTGCGACTTCTCGAGATCACACAGCGGCTGAAGTTCGAGGGCGCCCGTGCCGCCTCGGTCCGGGCGATGACACGCATCGGCACGAAGCAGGCCATCGAAGAGGCGGCGGCCTACCTCGATGACACCCACGCGCGCGTGCGGCTCCAGGCGCTGCGGGCGGTGGTGGCCGGGCGGGGCCTCTCTGACGCCAAGACGCTGGAGCAGGTCGGCCAGCTGCTCCTCAGCGACAGCGCCCCATCGGTGCGCGAGGAGGCCGCGATCCTGCTCGGGCGCCCGGGGCCGGAAGGCGCGCCCTTCGAGGGCCCGGTCCAAGCCCTCACGAAGGCCTTAGGCGACGAGACTTGGTCCGTGGCCGTCGTCGCCGCCGTCTCGCTTGGCAAGACACGCGCCGAGGGCGCCGTGAAGCCCCTCGCCGCCCTGCTCGACCGCAGGAAGGTGAAGGACTGGCGGCTCCGCGGCGCGGCGGTGGTCGGATTGGGCAAGGTCCGGCAACGGGCCGCGGTCCCCGCGCTGATCCTCGCGTTGGATGACCGCGACACGTGGGTCGCGCGCAACGCCTTCGAGTTCCTGCGACGGCTGACGAAGCGCAACATCCCGAGTGACGCCGAGGAGTGGTCGGCCTGGTGGAAGCGCAATGAACCGACATATGAGTTTGAAGATCGGGAGAAGATCGACAAGAAGCTGAAGCAGGGCGGGTACGCGACGAAGCCCGCCGACGTGTACGACAAGGGGAAGGCAGCCCTGGACGTCGTCGTCCTTCAAAGCCGCGGCGATCATATCGAGCGGCTCCTCGATGACCTTCGCATCGACTACCGCATCACACGGGCCGCCCAGGTCCGTAAGACGGACATGCATATGTTCGCCATCTTCGTGTCGAACTGCACCGGTGAGATCCAGAAGGAGGACATCGAACGACTGCAGTGGTTCGTCCGCGTCGGCGGGTATGTCTTCTGCTCCTGCTGGGCATTGGAGAACACCGTCGAGAAGATCTACCCGGGCATCGTACAGAGGCTTCCAACGAAAGGCGCGGTGCTCGACAACGTGATGGCGGAGCCCTGCCCGGGCGACAGCGTCTACCTCAAGGGCGTATTCCGATGGTGGACCCGCCCCATCTACGTGCTCTACGGCGCGTACTTGATCCAGGTGCTTCAAGCCGAGCGCGTCGAGGTGCTGATCGACAGCCCCGAGGCCGCGGCACATTGGGGCGGCGGCAACATGGCGTGCTGGTTCCCTGCCGGCCACGGGGTGATTCTCGACTCCGCGAATCACTTCGATCTCCAGGGGCTGGAACGGGTGACGGGTCTTAAGAAGGCCGAGGATCGGATGGCCTACGCCATGGACCATATGGGCCTGGACTACGTGGCGCTGCGCGCCTTCGCCGCGGGCCGCGTCTGGGAACGGCAGGCGGAGGCCGTGAAGCTTGTGCGGGACCTCTCCGCGTTCCGCTTCATCACGAACTTTGCCCGCCTGAAGCGAAAGACGGATCCCTAGGGGTCTGCGCCATGGAACTTCGCGGCTCGCACAGATTGCCCTGTTTGCCCTCCAGACCCCCGAGATCGACAGGCAGATCGGGCAATCGAGGCTTGATTCGTGGGCCTGCATGATCCGCCGCTACATCGACGGCCCGGGGCCCGCGGGGGCCCCGGCGGAGCCGGTCACTTCACCACCGCAGGCACGCCGAACGCGGTGCGGACGCGGATGACCTCGAGCTCGGGCAGCTGGATCTTGACCGGGGCGTTGGCGCCCACGGGACCAGCGGCGAGGTTGGTCTCGAAGATCTTGATCGGGCGCTTCAGCCGGCTCAGCGTGGCGCGAATCTCGCCCATCACCATGCCGCCGGCGGCCTGCACGTTCGCCGCAGCGTTCGCTGCGGCGCGACGCAGGTCGTCGATGCGCTTGATGTAGTCGTCCAGGCCGGCAATCAGCTTGCGCAGCGCGGCCGAGTCGAACTCCTTCTCCAGGGCCTTGAGGCGGGCCTTGCCGCGGGAACGGACGGCCGGGTCAGGACTGAGCGCAAGGCGCACGGCCTGGTTGACCTCGGCCTTGAGGCGTTTGGCGGCG
>JAJDEN010000055.1 GCA_029259775.1 Planctomycetota bacterium
CCTGGGCGCTCTTGCAGCTCGGCCGTCCAAGAGAAGCGTTGGACGAGGCCAAGCGTGCGGCGAAGTTGGATCGTCTCTACGGACCGGACCTGAGTGAACAAGAAGGGGCCGCGCTGGACCGCCGCGCCAGCAACGCTTCGCGACGCGGCGTCGAAGCGGCGCTGGCTTGGAGCCAGGCAGACCCGACGCAGGCTGCACGGGCTTTCGAGGACGCATGGGCACTGAGCGAGACCGGGCGCGGTCGGCGCCTCGCGTCGGCCATCGTCAATCCCGGGACATTGGTTTCCGGTGGGCTCACGGCGGCGCTCCGCCAGTTGGACCGGAACTCGCGCAAGGCCACCGATCACGCACGGCGTGCGCTGATGCACACGCTACGAACCCCCGATGTTTCGGCAGCGCAAGTCGACGCGGCCAAACAGAGGCTCGACGACGCGTGGAGCGCACGGGTCGTGGTGGTATCGCGCATCCGCCGCGAGGCGGCCAGTGCAGCCGCGATCGTCTACCCGGAGCCCGTAGGTCTCGGCGCCTTTCGCGGACCGCTGGCGGCCGGTTGCGCGCTGTTGTCTTTTCACCTGCAGGGCGAGCGCGCGGTGGGCCTGCTCGTCACGAAGGCGCGCGTTCGAATCGTCGATCTGGGCGCGCCCGCCGACATCCGAAGCGACGCAAAGGGGTACCTTCGGTTGGTCTCCACCCCCAACGGTCCAGAGTCGAAACTCGCACGGCGGCTCTACAAGCGCTTGCTGGCGCCGATGCTCGAGGGGCTGCAGGACACGACACGGCTGATCGTCGTCCCGGATCTCGAGCTCACGTTTCTGCCGTTCGCAGCGCTCCTGAACGGCGACGGCGAACGTGTGGCGGCACGCCATGAAGTCGTCTACGCGCCGTCAGCGACGATCTACGATGCGCTACGCCGCAGCGAGGCGATGCCCGGGCGAGGACTCGTGGCGGTCGGCGACCCGCGCTATCCGGCGGGGGGACCCTACGAGCCGCTTGCGGGAACGCGCGCCGAGGTGGAAGACCTGGCGCGTCGTTTCGAAGGAAAGCCCATGCACGTTCTGGTCGGCGCGGGCGCGACGCCAAGCGCCGTTCGACGTGCTGTTGCCAAGATGGGACGTCTCCGTCTCCTTCACCTGGCCTGCCACGCGCGCCTGGACCCGAGCCGCCCGCGAATGTCGGGGGTCGTCTTGAGCGACGGCAAGGTCCTCGATGTCGATGCCGTCTACGGCATGGGAATTTCTGCGGACCTGGCCGTGCTGTCCGCATGCGAAACGGGTCGCGGTGAGATCTCGCGCCACACCGCGGCGACCGGATTCGTGCGCGGATTCTTCTTTGGGGGCACGTCGCGCGTCATCGTCTCGAACTGGCGGGTATCCGATGGATCGACGCCTGTCCTCATGCGGCACCTCTACGAAGGCTGGTTGCAGCGCGGACTCTCCCCAGGGGCCGCGCTGCAAGCTGCCCAGCAGACCCTCGCGAAGTCGACGGCAACCGCCCATCCCTACCACTGCGCCGGGTACGCTCACTGGGGCGTCCCGTAGCGACAGCCCTGACCTCTGGCTGGATGCGCTGGTTGAACGAATCGATTCGCAGTTCCCGGTGAACTCGACGCAGCGTTGCGCGTCCGAGCTCGTCGTCGGGATTTGCATCGAGGAAGCGCTGTGCCGGCCCCAGCGCTTCTGCGAAGAGTTCATGGCGAAGCGCCAGATGTGCCTCGGCGAGGTCGGCCAGCCAAGCCGACGCCCGGTTGCGGATCTTGTCGCGCATCGTCCTGAAGAGGACCCGCTGCGAGATGCTAGGGACCCAGAACGCGCGCCGAGCGGATAGCGCGCCGAGCGGACCCGAAGCGGTAACCTCCCACACGTAGTCGCCGGTCCCGAGCGGTTGCTCCATCGGGCCGGCCTTCGTCTCAGTCGCATCGGTCTCGAAGACGACCCGGGCCTGGTCGTCGAGGACTGCGAGGTGGTATCGGTCGACGCCGGCGACCGGCTTCCATCGAAAGATCGGGCGGCCGTCGAGGACGCCGTGCGACGGGCCGCGGAGAACGAGCGTGCCGCGTTCGGTCGATTCGCGCGCGGCGAGCTCTTCGTCGGTGAGCGGCCCGTACGCCAGTTCCGTGGCCAGCGCAGTCAACTGAGCGCGCGTGCTCGGGGCGGCATCCTCACGCGTGGCGAGGAAGATGCCAACGCCCACAGCCAGCAGCACGATCGCGGCGGCGGCAATCCGGGCGCCTCGCAGCGCAGCGCCTGCCGTCGCGACCGGCGAGCATGCGAGGTCCAATCCGAGCAGCGCGCGCGCCTCGGGATCGCGCGCCAGTTGCGCTTCCACGAGCTGCTTCTCTTCGTCGGTCAGGCGGTCCTCGACGTACCCGACGATCAGGTCTTCATCGAGGCCCCCTGCCGACTCGGAGGCCGCGCCGAAACGCAAAAGCAGCCAGGCGGCCAGTTCTTCAGGCTTGTCCGTCAACGCGCACCTCCGCGGTCTCGCCTCGCAGGCGTAGGAGCCGTCGTCACATCGAGCGTTGCCAGCAAGTTCCTTGTCGCAACCGCTGCCTCCGCAAACACGGCCGGATCGATGCCGTCTGGCAGGCGCTGTCGCGCCTCGGTGCCGAGCTTGGCGAGCGCCTGCGCCAAGAGTTGACTGACGCGCGGCACGCCGACACGCAGGACATCGGCAATCCACCGATGCGCACGTTCGTCGCGGAACTTCAGCACGAGAGCCAGTTGCTCACGCGGGGTGCAAGTGTCCCACGCGCCACGGAGCGCGCGTTCCAGGACGAGCGTCGTCTCGCGATCGACGATCGATCTGGCGGGATCCGATCGCGCCCCGTCCGCGACCGTTCCGCCTTCAGAACATGCGGCGACATCGAGCGATGCCGGACGCATGCGCCGCGCCGCGCCGGCGATTCGCCGGACGAGAATCATCGCAAGCCACCCGAACAGGCTGCCAGTTCCTCGGTACGTCCCGATCAAGGTGTTCCCCGGGTTCTTGGGCCCCGACGGTAGCGCCAGGTCGGCAAGCAGCGCCGTGACGAGATCTTCGGCCGCCGTCCTGTCCGCACCCTGCTTGATCGCGAGGCCCAGGAGGCGAGGCGTATACAGACGATCGAGTGCGCTCCACGCCTCCGCGCATCCCGCTTCGCAGGCTTGCGCCAGGTAGAGATCTGCGCCGCAAAGGCGCGCGAGGGCCGCGGTGACTCGATCGCTCGTCGCATCCAGGCCCACTGCGTCCAGCCGTCGCTTGATGCACGCCCGCACCGCTGTTGCGAACGCATCCGGCGAGAGCCCGACGTCGCCGTATCGCGCGATGCCAGCCTTGTGCTGGCGCCGGAGCGTGTCCACCTGACGATGCGATGCGACGTCCATCGCCGTTCAGGATAGGTACTCACACCTGGGAATCGAGTGCAGCCCGAGATTTGCGAAGTCTCCTTGTAGGCGCGCTCCTAGGGCACGTCGAAGACCGTGACCCGGTGATTGGTGGCCTGAGCGACGTACAACTTCCCGTCACGCCACGCCAAACCGGTCGGCGCCATCAAGGTCCGCGCAGTGGGCGTTGCGTCTTGCATGTCGTCTTGGTCGTCGTCGTTGGGGGCGACATGTGTGAAGTCGGACTGCCCGAGAACCGCCGAGGCCGACCGGTCGTTTGTGGTCGGGATCGTGTTGTACGCCAGCACGCGTTGGTTGTGGAGTTCCGAGACGAACAAGCGAACACCATCGGACGCCACGTGAATCGGAGTCGCCATGGCATCGGGTCCGGCACCGGACTCGAAGCTCATGAAATCGGACTGTCCGACCACGGTGTCGGCGGGAGCGCCACTTGTCGAGGGAATCGTCTGCCAGATCAAGACGCGGTGGTTCCCGGTGTCGACGACGACGAGGCGCGTCCCGTCGCTCCATATTCCGATGGGGTAGTCCATGCCGGCGGCCGTAACGGCCGCCGCATCGGAAGTGAAGTTCGGTTGCCCCAGTACCACGTCGGCCGCCTGCCCGTTCGTCGCAGGCTGGCTGTTCCAGATCAACACGCGGCGGTTGTCGGAGTCAGCGACGAACAGCTTTCCTCCAGCGAACCACACCGACTTCGGGCCGTCCAAACCAGAAGGCCCCCCACCCTCCAGCCCCGTGTGGAGATCGGGTTGGCCAAGCACCACGTCGGCTGCTTCGCCCATCGTGGGCAACTGGTTCCAGATCAGGACACGGTTGTTGTCGGTATCTGCCACGAAGAGCCGGCCCCCGGCGTAGGCCACGCCCTGCGGGCAGTTCAGTCCGTTCCCCAGCGTGGGGACGTTCGCCTGGAAGTTCGGCTGGCCGATGACGAATGCTGCGCTGGGGTCGTCGACGATCGGGGGGTGTGTGAATCCCAGGATGCGGTGGTTGCCCGAGTCGGTGACCAGTAGGTGCGTGGGTGTGAGGGCGATGCCTTCGGGGAACCGTACTCCGTTCGCGTGGGTGCCGGGTTGCCCCTGGTTGATCTGCATCGAGACGAAATCCGGCTGCGCCAGCACGCCCGACGCAGGTTGGAACGGTGCGAAGATCGCGGGAGGTCCCGACCCGCCCCCGCCTCCGCATCCCGTCAGAACTGCGAGGAGCCCAGTCAACAGCGTCCGTGTCGCACAAGCCATGAGGAGTCTCCTTCAACGACATGTGAGATGCATGGGGACGGACTTGTTGCGGGTGGTTGTTCGACAAACCGAGACCAAAACGAAAACAGCCGCGGCGAGATGCCGCGGCTGTCAGAGGAAGCGTGACGTGAGGTGGGGCGCTTAGAAGCCGCCCATGCCACCCATACCGCCCATGCCGCCCATGCCACCCATACCGCCCATGCCACCCATGCCGCCGGGCGCGCCGGCGGGGGCGGGCTTGTCTTCGGGGATCTCCGAGATGACGGCTTCGGTGGTGAGCAGAAGGGTTGCGATCGACGCGGCGTGCTGCAGCGCGGTGCGCACGACCTTGGTCGGGTCGATGACGCCGGCCTTGACGAGATCCTCGTAGGTGTCGGTCGCGGCGTTGTAGCCGAAGTTGGCTGTCTTGCCGTCGAGCACCTTCTGGATCACGATCGAGCCGTCGACACCCGCGTTGGCCGCGATCTGACGCAGCGGCGCCTGCAGCGAACGCTTCACGATCTGGACGCCGATCTGCTCGTCACCCGAGCACTCGAGCTTGTCGAGCACCTTGGACGAGCGCAGGAGCGCAACGCCGCCGCCGGGGAGGATGCCCTCCTCGACCGCCGCGCGCGTGGCGTGGAGCGCATCTTCGACGCGCGCCTTCTTCTCCTTCATCTCGGCTTCGGTGGCCGCACCGACGTTGATCTGCGCGACGCCGCCGGCCAGCTTGGCCTGGCGCTCCTGCAGCTTCTCGCGGTCGTAGTCGGACGTGGCGTTCTCGAGCTCGCGCTTGATCGTGGTGATCCGGTTCTGGATATCGCTGTGCTTGCCCGCACCCTCGATGATCGTGCAGTCGTCCTTGCCCAGGATGACCCGCTTGGCCGAGCCGAGATCCTTGAGTTCCAGACCCGTCGGGTCGATGCCCAAGTCGTCCATGACGGCCGTCGCGCCGGTCAGCGCGGCGATGTCCTGGAGCATGGCCTTGCGGCGGTCACCGAAGCCCGGCGCCTTGACGGCGCAGCACTGGAAGACACCGCGCAGGCGGTTGACGACGAGCGTAGCCAGGGCTTCGCCCTCGACGTCCTCGGCGATCACGAGCAGCGGGCGACCGGCCTTGGCCACCTTCTCGAGCAGCGGCAGGAAGTCCTTCACCGAGCTCAGCTTCTTCTCGTTGATGAGGATGAAGGGGTTCTCGAGCTCACAGGTCATGTGCTCGGGCTTCGTGACGAAGTGAGGCGACAGGTAGCCCTTGTCGAACTGCATGCCCTCGACCCAGTCGACCGTCGTCTCGAGCGCCTTGCCCTCTTCGACCGTGATCACGCCGTCCTTGCCGACGCGATCCATCGCGGAGGCGATCTGCTCGCCGATCTCGGTGTCGTTGTTGGCGGCGATCGACCCGATCTGGGCGATCTCCTTGGAGCCCTTGATGGGCTTCTTCATCGACTCGATCTTCTCGACGACGGCGGCGACCGCGAGGGCGATGCCGTCCTTGATGCCGATCGGGCTGGCGCCCGCCGCGACGTTCTTGAGGCCCTCTTCGAAGATGGCCTCGGCGAGGACGGTCGCGGTCGTGGTGCCGTCACCGGCGACGTCGGACGTCTTCGATGCGACCTCACGGACCATCTGGGCGCCCATGTTCTCGTAGGGATCCTTGAGCTCGACTTCCTTGGCGACGGTGACGCCGTCCTTGGTGACGGTCGGGCTGCCAAAGGACTTCTGGATCACCACGTTGCGGCCTCTCGGACCGAGGGTGACCTTGACGGCGCGTGCAAGCTGGCGCACGCCCGCGCGGATGCGCTCACGAGCATCCTGGTTGTAGGCAATCTGCTTGGCCATGATTCCGTAACTCCTTGGGTGCTCGCGCTACTTCTTCTTGGCCTTCTTGGCCTTGGGGAAGGGCTTCTCGTCGACGACAGCGAGGATCTCGCTCTCTTCGAGGATCAGGTATTCGTTGCCGCCCTCCTTCACCGACGTGCCGGCGTAGGAGCTGAAGAGGATGTGGTCGCCGACGTTGACGCTCAGCGCAATGCGCTCGCCCTTGTCACTACGGCGGCCGTCGCCCGTGGCCACAATGCGGCCCTCGGTCGGCTTCTCCTTGGCGGAGTCGGGAAGCAGGATGCCCCCGGCAGTCTTGTCGTCGGCTTCGAGGCGCTCAATGAGAACGCGGTCGTTCAGCGGCTTGATCTTAGGCATCGTCCAGTCCCTCGGGATGGGTGTGGGTGTCGGTCGTGTAGCTGTAGGTCATATGACGGCTGCCGAGACGGCCGCCCGCACCGGTCCAGGTGTGCGTCGCGGCGGCCAGGGCGGCTCGCACCATCGCCTCACCGGGCGGCAGCGGGAGCACCGTGGCCACGCCGGAGCGCAGCGCCTCGAACCAGAGGCCTTGGCCGCAACCACGCGCAAGCAACACGGTCCGCCGTGCGTAGGCCGGGCGGATCGTCCGCCAGAGGGCCTCGCCCTCCGCACGCCCCATGTCGCTGTCGACGAAGGTGGCGGCGAAGTCCTCCTGGCATAGCCAGGAGGCGGCTTCCCGAGCGTCGGTCGTGAACCGCGTCGAAAACCCCATGCGGCGCACCCACCCCTCCAGCGGATCGCGAAGCTCGCGATCGTCTGCCCGAAGGCCCAGGAGTACGGAAGGGTGCGGCGTCATCTGCACCGGAGAGGCACAAGCGGTGCCAAGCACGGGACCACATGCGCAACCCCTTGAAGGAACGCTGGTTGTGCCGCAGGGGCGCTGGAGCGGCGCCGAGCCGAAGGTGCCACATTGTCAGCCGGGTGGGGAGGCCGGTGCCAGAGTGTCGGGGCTGCGACAGCGCCCCCGACACTCGTAGGGGCGGGCCTTGTGCCCGCCCGAGCGCGTCCTGCTAGGTCGGGACTTACCAGGTAGGGGCGGCCCTTGTGGCCGCCCGTCTTGCACTTGCACACCGACACGGACACCGACACCGTCACGGACAACGACACGCGCCGCAGAAGCGCGTCGAGACATCAGGGCCGGCCCCTCCGGATGGAGGCCGTCCGAGCCAGCGCGCGAGCTGGCGAGTGCGCCTCGGCGTACGAGTTCCCCCCGTGGGCCCCGCGCGACCGGAGGTCGTGTGGGAGGTCGCCCCTACCGGCACCCCCGAGACCGACGGCCTATTCCACGATGGCAGGCACGCCGAAGGCGGTGCGGACGCGGATGACCTCGAGCTCGGGCAGCTGGATCTTGACCGGGGCGTTGGAGCCCACGGGACCAGCGGCGAGGTTGGTCTCGAAGATCTTGATCGGGCGCTTCAGCCGGCTCAGCGTGGCGCGAATCTCGCCCATCACCATGCCGCCGGCGGCCTGCACGTTCGCCGCAGCGTTGGCCGCGGCACGACGCAGGTCGTCGATGCGCTTGATGTAGTCGTCCAGGCCGGCGATCAGCTTGCGCAGCGCGGCCGAGTCGAACTCCTTCTCCAGGGCCTTGAGGCGGGCCTTGCCGCGGGAACGGACGGCCGGGTCAGGACTGAGCGCAAGGCGCACGGCCTGGTTGACCTCGGCCTTGAGGCGTTTGGCGGCG
>JAJDEN010000056.1 GCA_029259775.1 Planctomycetota bacterium
GAGACCGAAGCGAGAGCCGACGGACGTTCGATTTCGTACCGCAGGCGGGCTTCCTGCCCGTTGAGGATGCGAAATCGGATGGGCGTGGCTCGTAGCTCGAGGATCGGAAGGCGCAGCAGGGCATTCGGAGACAGGCTCCTAGGCCAGATCGAGGACGACCCACTCCGAAGCCCCGCGGCCGTCCAGATCCGCAAGCAGGGATCGCTTCGCTGGATCGTGGTGGGCGCAGATCACGACGATCTGGGCCGCTCCCAGCGGCCGCACGCGCTCCCTCAGGTCCGTGAGGAGCGCATCGCCGACCGTGGCCCAGGCCGAGGCATCGTCGACACAGAAGTCGTCGACCAGCACGGTCGCTCCTCCGGGATCGTAGACCGGCGGTGCGGGCATGAGACGCGCGATGAGGAAGCCTGAGGGCGTGCCTGCGCCCTCCGCCACGAGAAGCAGATGATCCTCCTTGTCGAGGAGGAAGGTGAACCACGCGGCCTGCTTCTCGTCCGCGTCGCCCGCCGGCTTCCAGAAGCGCGGAAGGACCTCGGCACAGCGCGCGCGCTTGGCAGCGCTCAGTTCGACCATGCGCGGGACGTCGTCGAGAGTCGCGGGGCGTACTTGCATGAGCACTCCTCGCGCCGCGTGCTACCCGTCAGCCTTCTTTTGTGCGCGGCGGATCATCATGGTGCGCTTGGCGCGCTCTTTGGCGGAGATGCCCGGCTCGTCGGGATCGGGCATGCTGCTCGCATCAAACGCCGGCGACGCCGGAGGCGCGGGGGCGGCCGGTGCCGCCGCCTCGGCCGCCTTCTGCGCGCGCTTGATCATCATGGTGCGCTTGGCCCTCTCCTTGGCGGAGATGCCCTCCTCGCTCGGATCGGGCATGCTGCTCGGATCGAACGCCGGCGCGGCCGCAGGCGCGGCAGCCGCGGCGTCGGCGGCCTTCTTCTGCGCGCGCTTGATCATCATCGTGCGCTTGGCCTTCTCCTTCGCGGAGATGCCCTCCTCGCTCGGGTCCGGCATGCTGCTGGGATCGAACGCTCCCGGCGCGGCGGCCTTGGCCGCGGCGGCGGCCTTGCGCGCGGCGGCGGCGGCTGCCTTCACGGCGGCGGCTTCAGCTGCGGCCTGCGCCTCACGCGCTTGGCGCTGGCTGCGGACGGCATCGATCTCCGCCTGGTAGGCAGCGCGCTCTCGCACCGCGGCCTCGTCCGCCATGGGACGCAGCGTCGCGAGCTGTGCCGCGCGCTCCTTGCGGATCGTGCGCAGGGTCGCGTGGATCGTGCGCAGCTCGGCCGGCACGACATCGCCGGCTGCGTCGATGCGCACGAGATCCTCCGCGAGGGCCTCGGCCATGAAGTTCGCCATGAACGGCACGGTGAGGTAGTTGAGATCGCGGTGCCAGTACGGGAAGACGCCCGGCTCCGGCACGCGGTCGTGCATGCGAATCAGGTTCGCCAGGAGGAGCGCGTGGCGCTTGTCGGCCGCACGCACGTCGCGCAGCGCGTCGAGCAGCGCCGCGTCCGCCTCGACCACGAACATCTCCGACTCGAACACGTAGGTTCCCGCGCCGATGAAGACACGCGTGAACAGGTCGTTGAGCCGGGTCACGACGTCAGCGGGGAGCAGGGTGGCGCTCATGAGCCGGCCCCCACGATGTAGGGCAGATCACGCACGACCACCACGGCCCAGTCCCAGAGGCCGCCCCACCAGAGCACGCCGAACACGAGGACGGGCGCCACGAGGAACATGCAGAGCATCGCGTCGGGCACCGCCAGCTTCATGGTCTTGGCGGGCTTCTCGTCGTCGTCGTCCTGGAGGTACATCGCCGCAATGACGCGCGCGTAGTAGTAGAGCGAGATCACGCCATTCACGAGGCCGATCACACCCAGCCAGACGAAGCCCTGGTCGAACACGGCGTAGAAGAGCTGCAGCTTCGCGACGAAGCCGAAGAACGGCGGCAGCCCCGTGAGACTGAACAGCACGACGGCGAACGCAAGGGCCAGCCCGACATGGCGGCGCCCCAGACCCCGCATCGCGCTCAGCTCCCCGGTGCCCAGCTCGCGGATGCTGATCCCGGCCAGCAGGAACGCGGCCAGGTTCATGAAGAGGTACGCCACCATGTAGAAGAGCAGCGCGGCCAGGCTCGCCTCGGACCACACAGCGAGCGCGAGCAACATGTAGCCCGCATGCGCGATGCTCGACCAGGCCAGCAGGCGCTTGATCTCCCGCTGGCGCAGCGCCGCGAGGTTGCCGATCGTCATCGTGAGCACGGCGGCGATCGCCAGGATGCCGAACCACACGTTGCCCTGGGGCCACAGCGAGCCGAGAGCATCCCCGAGCGGCTGCAGGGGCGCGGTGACGGTCGCGCCCACGACACGGATCAGCGCGGCGAACCCGGCCGCCTTGCTGGCCACGGCGAGGAACCCCGCGACGCTCGACGGCGCACCGGCGTAGACGTCGGGCGCCCAGAAGTGGAAGGGCACGGCCGAGATCTTGAACGCAAAGCCGGCGAAGATCATCACGCACGCCACGACGAACATCGGCTGCGTCGTGACCGGCGTCTGCGCCGCCATGGCGAGCGCCTCGAGAGAGGTGCCGCCGATCAGGCCGACGAGCATCGAGAGGCCGTAGAGCATGACGGCCGAGGAGACCGCCCCGAACAGCACGTACTTGAGACCGGCCTCGTTGCTCTTGGCGTCCGCACGCCGCATGGCGACCAGGACGTAGCTCGGGATCGAGATCGTCTCGAACGCCAGGTAGAGGACGATCAGATCCGCGGACATGGCGAGCATGTTCATGCCCAGCACGGCGGTTAGCAGGAGAACGAGGAACTCTCCACCCGGACGCCGGAATGCCTCGCCGCGCATCGTGGCGAAGACCGTGATCGCACCTGTGACGCAGCAGAACACGGTGAAGACGACCGCGAACTTGTCGACGACGAGCACGCCCAGCACGGTCGTGCCGCTGGTGTCGAGCAGCAGCGCCCACGCGGCCGCCCCGAGCAAGCAGGCGATCGTCATGCCGATGGGCACGAGCGGCTTGCGGCCCTTCGTGAGAAGGTCCGCGAGCAAGACGCCCAGGATGCCCACCGTCAGCACCACCGCGGGGTAGATCGAGCTCCAGTCCATCGTCTAGACGAGGCCTCCGGTGAGCAGGCCGACCGACACGTTCAGGACGGGCACGAGGTGGTTGACGATGAAGCCGCTGTACATGTCCATGGCCGTGGCGGGGATGATGCCCATGTACAGCGTCACGGCGGCAAGCGGCAGCAGGACGGCCCACTCGCGCCTCGTGAGGTCGGGGTATTGCGAGGCGTCCTTGTAGACGTCGGGCGTCTCGAGCAGGTAGACCTTCTGCAGGGTGCGCAGGTAGTACGCCGCGGTGATCACGACACCGAGCAGCGCGATGATCGCCCAGGTCTGATGCGGGCCGTTGAAGGCACCGACGAAGGTCGTCAGCTCGGCGATGAAGCCCGAGAAGCCGGGCAGGCCGAGGCTCGCGAAGAACGCGAAGCTGGCGAAGATGAAGTACTTGGGCATGACCCAGGCGAGTCCGCCGAAGCGGCCGATCTCGCGGTGGTGCGCACGGTCGTAGATGACGCCGACGATCATGAAGAGCATGGCGCTGATCGTGCCGTGCGCGAGCATCATGTACATCGCGCCGTTGATGCCGATCTCCGTGCCCGAGGCAAGCCCCAGCGTCACGAAGCCCATGTGGCTGACCGAGGAGTAGGCGATCATGCGCTTGAAGTCGGTCTGGGCCATGGCCACGAACGCGCCGTACACGATCGCGATGACGGACAGGATCGAGACCATGAGGCCCATGTCCACCGCCGCCGTGGGGAAGAACGGGTAGGCGATGCGAATCAGACCGTAGCCGCCCATCTTCAGCAGCACGCCGGCCAGGATCATCGAGATCGGCGTGGGCGCCTCGACGTGCGCATCCGGAAGCCACGTGTGGAACGGGAAGCTCGGGATCTTGACGGCGAAGCCGATGAACATCCCGATGAACGCGGCGAGGGAAAGCCCGACGCTGCCCAGGATGCCGGCGGTGTCGCCGTTCGTCATGGCCTCGCGCGCCATGGCGGTGATCTGCGGGATCGACCACGTATCGGTCTGCAGCACGACGAGGATGACGGCCGCGAGCAGCAGGACCGAGCCAAAGAGCGTGTAGAGGAAGAACTTGATCGCCGCGTACTGACGCCGCGGGCCGCCCCAGATGCCGATGAGGAAGTACATCGGCAGGAGCATGATCTCCCAGAACACGTAGAAGAGGAACAGGTCCAGCGCGACGAAGACGCCGAGCATGCCCGTCAGCAGGAGCAGGAACATCATGTGATATCCCTTGACCTGCTTCTCGATCTTCCAGGAGGCGATGGCGGAGACGAACGACACGAACGTCGTCAGCAGGATGAGCGACAGCGCGAGGCCGTCGATGCCGACGTGGTAGTTGATGCCGACCGCCTCGATCCAGGCGTGGCTCTCTTCGAGCTGGTAGCCGGCCGCGCCGTAGTCCACCTGCATCCAGACGGAGACCGAGAGCGCAAGCACGGCGCCGCATGTGACCACGTTGATCACGCGCGCGAGCTTCGCGGGTGCCGCCCAACAGGCGAGCAGGCCGGCAAGCGGGAGGAAGACCAGGAGACTGAGCATCAGAAGATCCTCTCGAGGAGGAGCGCGAGCGCGAGGGCGCCGACGCTGAGCGAGAGATAGAAGCGCACACGGCCGCTCTGCATCATGCTGAACATGCCGCCGAACCCCTGGCAGAGGGCGCCGGTCATACGCACGAGGCCGTCGACCACATGACGATCGTGCGCGCCGGAGGCGTCGCCGGTCTTCACGCCGCCGCGGCCGACCGCATTGACCAGACCGTCGACGCCGCGGCTGTCCACGAACCGGAACAGCTCGGCGAGTCTGTACGCCGGCTTGACGAGCACCTTGTCGTAGAGCTCGTCGAACCAGAACTTGTTGGCCAAGGCCGTCTCGAGCGCGCGGAAGGGTTTCTTCCAGTCGGCAACGCGCGCGGCGAACTTCCAGAACACGAGCAGCCCGAGCAGCAAGCCGATCAGCGCCGCGGCGATGGCCAGCGGCATGACGAATCCGGCGTGGTGGTGCTCGTCGTGCAGCGTCTGGATGGAGCCCTCGGCCACGACGCTCTCGGGCGGCGCCAGCATGGCCTCGTGCCAGGTGCCCCAGCCGGCGCAGATGGCCAACGTGCCGAGAACCGCCAGCGGGATCCACATGACCGCAGGGGACTCGTGGGCATGGTCATGGACGTGGGCGTCCTTGGGCTTGCCGAGGAACGTCATGGCGAAGAGCCGCATCATGTAGAAGGCCGTCAGGACAGCACCGGCGAGCCCCACCCAGAACAGCGCGGGGTTCGTGGCGTAGGCGCCGGAGAGGATGCCGTCCTTGCTGAAGAAGCCCGACGTGATCCACGGGACGCCGGCGATGGCGATCACGCCGATCAGGAAGGTCGTGCCTGTGATCGGCAGCTTGTTCCAGAGCCCGCCCATCTTGCGCATGTCCTGCTCGTGGTGGCAGGCGTGGATCACGCTGCCGGAGCCGAGGAACATGAGCGCCTTGAAGAACGCGTGCGTCGTCAGGTGGAAGAGCGCCGCATGCCAGGCCCCCACACCCAGCCCCAAGAACATGTAGCCGAGCTGGCTGATCGTGGAATAGGCGAGGACGCGTTTGATGTCGTTCTGCGCCAGCGCGATCAGACCGGCCACGAGCGCCGTGGCCGCCCCCACGATGGCGATCACCGTCATGACGTCCGGCAGCATCATCGGGGCCATGCGGCCGACGAGGTAGACGCCCGCGGCGACCATCGTGGCCGCGTGGATCAGTGCGCTGACGGGCGTCGGGCCTTCCATGGCGTCCGGCAGCCAGACGTGCAGCCCAAGCTGGGCGCTCTTGCCCATCGCCGCGAAGAACAGGCCGAGGCCGGCGAGCAGCAGCCAGGTGTCGCCGATCGCACCCGCCGCGACGGCCGTGAAGATCTTGTCGAAGTCGAACGAGCCGACGGCGCCGCCGAGAATGCAGATGGCGAGCAGCATGCCGAGGTCGCCGATGCGCGTCGTGATGAACGCCTTGCGCGCAGCGTTGCACGGGTCAGGCTTCTCGCTCCAGAACCCGATGAGCTTGTAGGAGCAGAGCCCCACCAACTCCCAGCCCATGAAGAGGTGCAGCAGGTTGTCGGCCAGGACGAGGATCAGCATCGAGACGCTGAACATCTGCAGCCACGCGAAGAAGAGCGGGTACTTCGGATCGCCCTTCATGTAGCCCACGCTGAAGAGGTGGACCAGGAAGCTGACGCCGGTCACGACGACGAGCATCACGGCAGTGAGGCCGTCGACCAGGATGCCGACCTGCCAGTCGAAGTCCGCACCGGCGGGGAGCCAATCCCACGGCCCCAGGTGAAAGACGCCCTTCATCGTCCCCCACTGGATCCCGCCCACCGCCAGCACGATCGAGCAGGCCAGGCTCACACCGATCGTGCCCACCGTCAGCCAGGCCCCCTGCCCGGGCAGCCTGCGCCCGAACGCGTACTGCAGCACGAACCCGACGAGCGGGGCCGTGAGCAGGATCAGGCAGAGAAGGAGGACGGAATCGGAACGCAAGGGATCAGCCCTTCAGGGTGTCGATCTCATCGACGTCGATGCGATCGCTGGTGTCGAACACGTTGAGGATCAAGGCCAAGGCCACGGCCGCTTCGGCCGCGGCAATGACCAGCACGAAGAGCGCGAACAACTGGCCCTGGATCTGACCGGGGCGCCAGTGGTCGAAGGCCACGAGGTTGACGTTGGCGGCGTTGAGCATCAGCTCGATGCCGATCAGGATCGCGACAGCATTGCGACGCGAGAGCACGGCGACGAGGCCGGCGCAGAACAGCGCGGCCCCGACGACGAGGTACTCGTTCAGGCCGATGGCGAGCAGCAGGGTCATGCGTCCCTCCGGCGGCGCGCTAGGTAGGCCGCCCCCACGAGGGCGGCGAGCAGGAGCACCGACGCCAGTTCGAACGGGATGAGCATGCCTTCGGGGTCGAGGAACGCGCGGCCGATGGCCTCCGTCGTAGGCTCGGGCTCCCCCGGCGCGTTCGCGACCGGCCAGGTCGTACCGCCAATCGCGAAGACGAGGACGGCGAACAGCAAGCCGCCCGCGATGATCGCGAAGTTCTTGGTCGTGGCCTTCTCGAGCCCGAGGCTCGCCTCGGTGCGGGCGGTCAGCAGCACGCCGAAGACGAGCAGCACGAGAATGCCGCCGACGTAGACGATGATCTGGCTGAACGCCACGAAGTCCGCGCCGAGCATCGCGTAGAGCGCGGCGACGCCGAAGAACGTGGCCATCAGCCCAAACGCCGCGTGCACGATCTTGGGCGCCATGGCCGCGGCCATCGCCGAGCCGACCGCGACGAGCGCAAAGCCATAGAAGAGGATCTCGGGCAGCACGGCCGTGAGGTCCGGGATGCCGAGGGTCGGGCGCTGGAGGTGGTCAAGCAACGCAGACACCTAGCTCTCGCCCTCCCGCAGCTGGTCGGGCGGCAGCACGTGCTTGCGCAGGCCCGCGTCCGGATGGGCGCTCGTGAGCGCCGTGCGCCACGGGCCCTCGCCGTTCATGAAGTCGATCTTGACCTGTTCGCTCCGGTCGAAGCTCGCGAGGTCGTACTGCGCGCCCATGTGGATGCAGTCCACGGGGCAGGGGTCCACGCACAGTTCGCAGAAGAGGCACTTGTTGTAGTCGATCTCGAAGACCGTCAGCACCTTCTGGGTGCCCTTGCGCTCACCCGTGGCCTCCTCGATCTTGATGCAGTCGACCGGGCACGCCTTGGCGCACAGGAGACAGACGATGCACTTCTCCGGCTCGAACTCGTGCAGGCCGCGCTCGTACGGGCTGAAGTACGTGTCCTCGCCGGGGTCGGGGTACTGGATGGTCGTCGGCTTGGTGAGGAAGTGGCTCCACGTGAGCTTCATGCCCTTGGCGGTCGTGGTCACGCCATGCCAGATGTTCTTGATGTAGGTTTTCACGGTCGCGCCCCCATGAGCCAGGAACCGAACCACGAGTCCTCACCGCCGAGGACGGTCATGGCCACGAGCACCTGCACGGCCATGCCCACCACGCACACGATGCTGAGCGGGAGCAGGACCTTGTAGCAGAGGTACATGACGCGATCGATCCGGAAGCGCGGCAGGGTCCAGCGCACCCAGATCATCACGAAGAGCAAGAGCACGGTCTTGCCGAAGAGGATGAGCACGCCGATCCAGCGCGCCCACGGACCCGTCAGGTCGACGTCGAACCCCGGCGACCACCCCCCGAGGAACAGCACGGCCGTGAGCATCGCAAAGAGGATCATGGCCGTGTATTCAGCGAGGAAGAACACGGCGAATCGGAAGCCCGTGTACTCGGTGTGGAAGCCGGCGACCAGCTCGGACTCGGCTTCGGGCAGGTCGAACGGCGCACGCTTGAGGCTCGCGAGCGCCGCCGTGAAGAAGATGAAGAAGGCCGCGAACGCGAACGGGCCGCGGAAGACGTACCAGTTCCAGATCCAGCCCTGCTGCTGATCGGCGATGTCGCTCAGGTTCAGCGTGCCGGCAAGTACGACCACGACGAGCGCCGAGATCGCGAGCGGCATCTCGTAGCTGATCATCTGCGCGACCTCGCGCATCGCGCCGAGGACCGCCCACTTCGAGTTGCTGGCCCAGCCGGCCATGATGATGCCGACGACCTCGATGCTCGTGAGCGACAGGATCACGAAGAGGCCGACGTTCATGTCCGCGGCTACCAGGCCGTGGCCGAACGGAATGACGACGAAGCCGGCGAACGCGCCCACGAACACGATGACGGGCGCCGCGAGGAAGATCTTGCGATCGGCGGACGCCGGGATGATGTCTTCCTTCGCCAACAGTTTGACGCCGTCGGCGAGAAACTGCAGCAGCCCCTGCGGGCCCACGCGGTTCGGGCCGATGCGCGCCTGCATGCGGCCCGCGACACGCCGCTCGAGCCAGACGACTTCACCCGCCAGGAGACTCGCGTAGACGAGGATGACCTTGCAGACGACGACGATCGCGATGGTGTAGATGAAGCCGGCAGGGACACCCTGCAGCCACTCGTTGTTCGCGATGAGCTGGTCCAGCCACTGCTGCATCAGCGATCCACCTCGCCGAGGACGATGTCCAGGCTGCCGATGAGCGACACGAGGTCGCCGATAAGCAGCCCTTCCGAGACCTCGGTGATGCAGGCGATGTTGCTGAAGGACGGTCCGCGGCAGCGGGCGCGCCAGGCCTTGTCCGACTTGCCGACGCTGACCATGTAGCAGGCCAGTTCACCGCGCGGGTTCTCGCCGCGCACGTAGACCTCGCCCGGCTTCGGCTTGAAGCCTTTGGGCACGCGGCCCATCACGGGTCCTTCGGGCAGCCCCGCGAGGGCCTGCCGGATGATCTTGAGGGACTCCTCGACCTCGCGAACGCGGATCCAGTGGCGCTGGTAGCAATCGCCCACCTCGCCGCCGATGTCGCTGACGCCGTGAGGCACCTCGAAGTCGAAGCGGTCGTAGATGGAGTACGGCGCGTCGCGGCGGCAATCCCAGTCGACGCCCGCGGCCCGCAGCGCCGGTCCGGTGACGCCCCACCGCACCGCGGTGTCGCGGTCGATGATGCCGACGTGGAACGTCCGCTCCTGGAACACGTGGTTGTGAAGAAGCAGCGTGTTGTATTCCGGCATGCGCTTCTCGACGTCGGCGAGGAAGGCCTCGAGTTCGTCGAGCCAGTCGCGCGAGACGTCGCGCTTCACGCCGCCGATGCGGATGTAGTGGTAGAGCAGCCGGCCGCCCGACAGGTGGTCGAGCAGGTCCATGCCGCGTTCGCGCTCACGGAACTGGTGCAGGAACGGCGTGAACGCACCGAGGTCGAGGCCGTAGACACCGATCGCCATCAAGTGGCTGAGGATGCGCTGCAGCTCGACCACGATGATGCGGATGTACTCGGCGCGCTCGGGGACCTCGATCTCGCCCAGCTGCTCGATCGCCATGCAGCCCACGTGCTCGTTGCACATGGCCGCGAGGTAGTCCATGCGGTCGAGGTAGGGCACCCACTGGTAGTAGGGCACGCTCTCGCCGATCTTCTCGACGCAGCGGTGGATGTTGCCGACGTGCGGCTGGAGCGCGCGCACGTACTCGCCGTCGGTCTTCACGGCCACGCGCAGCACGCCGTGTGTGGCGGGGTGCTGCGGCCCCATGTTGAAGACCATCTCCTCGGTGCGCACGTCGCGGCCGACGAGCTCTTGGCGCTCGTGGATGTGCGTGGTGCCTTCCGGCTCGCCGCCGCTGAGGAGGTCGGGTGCGTCAGCCATCAGAGCCCCTCCGGCGGGATGATGGGCACACCGTGATACGAGGCGGGGAACTCCCAGTCCTTGCGGAGCGGATGGCCGGGCCAATCGTCAGGCAGCAAGACACGGCGCAGCTCGCGCCGGCCCGTGAAGCGGACGCCGACGAGATCCCACGTCTCGCGCTCGTGCCAGTCCGCTCCGGTCCAGATGTCCATCACCGTGGGCACCTCGGCCTGATCGCGCGGCACGCGCACCTTCAGCGCGATCCAGGGGTCGTTCTTCTCCGCCCGCCGCCCGTAGGCCGCGGGGGGCTTGAGGCTGTAGGAGCAGAGGTGGTAGACGACCTCGATCTCGGCCGCCTCGGGCCAGTCCACACCCGAGATCAGGTGGCAGCAGTCCATCTGCAGCGTCGGCTCGTCGCGCAGGAGGCGGCAGGCCGCCCGTAGGTCCTCGACGCGCACCTGGATCCACGGATGCCGGCCCGACAGCTCCGACGCCACGACGGCCTCCGGAAGCGCGGAGCGCACGACCTCGAGGGCCCGCTCGGTCTGCGGGTCGCTCGGGGGGGTGTCGGGGGTGTCCACGGTCTCGGCCACGTGCGTGGGTCTCCTGCGATGGCGCGCCTAGGCGGCGCCGACGCCCTTCGACTTGTCGAGGATGGTCTGGAGCGACTCGCCCGAGCGCTTCTCGATGCGCAGCTGCAGCTTGCGGATGCCGTCAATGAGCGCCTCGGGGCGCGGCGGGCAGCCGGGCAGGTACACGTCCACGGGCACGATGAGGTCCACGCCTTGAACGACGTGGTAGCCGAACTTGCTGTAGGGCCCCCCACCGATGACGCAGGCGCCCATCGCGATGACGTACTTGGGGTCGGGCATCTGCTCCCAGAGGCGGCGCAGACGCGGGGCCATCTTGTGGCTCAACGTGCCGGCCACGATCATGAGATCGCTCTGCCGCGGGGACGCGCGGAACACGCCGGCACCGAAGCGGTCGAGGTCGTACTTGGTGGCGGCCGTCGCCATCATCTCCATGGCGCAGCACGCCAGCCCGAAGGCCATGGGCCAGAGCGCATTGCGTCGGCCCCAGTCCTTGACCCACTGGACCGTGGAGAGAATCACGGATTCCTGCAGTTCCGGGTCGAGGATGAACTCGCTCTCGGGCAGGCCCGCCCCGCGCAAGTCAGACAGGCCCGTCTCGGGGACATCAGACATCGTCGCCTCCATCATCAGTCGTATCGGCAAGGGCGGCGACACGGCGGCGTGCATCGCGGGGTACGTCGTCGAACGTGACTTCGGAGCGCTCATCGAGGACGCGCTCGGTCGTCGCGTTGCGCGTGGCCGTCCAGTCGATGTCGCCGCGGGCCCACACATAGATCAGGCCCACCAGCAGGATCAGGATGAACGTGCCCGCCTCGAGAAGGGCGATCATGCCCTGGCCCTCGCTGACGAGGTCGCGGAAGACGGCGCCCCAGGGGAAGAGGAGCGCGATCTCGACGTCGAAGACGACAAACATCAGCGCCACCGTGTAGAAGCGGATGTCGAAGCGGATCCAGGCGGGTCCGATCGTGGGCTCGCCACACTCGTAGATGGCGACCTTGGCGGGCTCATACGTGCTCTTGGGGCGCAGGATCCGCGCGATGAGCAGATTGAGCGCGACGAATGCCGCGGCGAAGAGCGTGAAGACGAGGACGTTGGCGAACTCGAAGTACACCGGACCGCTCCGCTGGTGTCCGGGAGAAGGGCGCGCAGGGTAGCAAGCCCACCCCACGGCCGCGCCCGAAACCGGGTCGCGAAATGGCCTCGCGACGGGGGTCCGTGCCGGTTCGGTGACGCGTCCCGGAGGCGGGCCTCGCGCGGTCCGGCGCAAGGTGTAGGATGCGCCCCGAACACCCTGGCTTCGGAGCTCGGATCATGCCGACCCCCATGCTTCCCGCGACCCCTCTGCTCTCCCGGAGCAGCACGAGCGGCGCCCTTCGTACTCGCCTCACCCTCGGGTGCCTCTGGCTTGCGGCGCTGGCCCTCGTCATCGCCCTGCCGGCCGGCGCCGCCGACGCCGCACCGCCCCAGATGGGGGGCCTGCAGGTGATCGAGGCGTGGCCCGACGTCGAGTTCTCGGAACCGATCCACGTCACGCACGCCAAGGATGGTTCCGACTGGCTGTACGTCTGTGAGCAGCCCGGCCGCGTCAAGCGCATCAAGAAGTACCGCGGCGTGGGCGCCGTGCCGCAGCCGAGCCTCTTCCTCGACATCACGAAGAAGACGTACGCTCGCTCCCAGGGCGGCCTCCTCTCGATGGCCTGCCACCCCAAGTTCAAGAGCAACCGCCTCTTCTACGTCTGCTACCTGGCGCAGAACCCGAACCCGGGCGGCGAGGGCAAGAAGTTCAAGATCGTCGTCGCGGAATACCGGGCGGGCACGAACCGCGCCGACGCGAACAGCGCTCGCACGGTGATCGAGATCCCCAAGAAGACCGCGCAGCACCAGGCAGGCCACGTGGCGTTCGGCCCCGACGGCATGCTCTACATCTCGGTCGGCGACGGCAACGAGACCAAGAACGACAAGGAGATGGTCGCCCAGAACGCGCGCATGCTCCTGGGCAAGATCCTGCGCATCGACCCCAGCCGCCGCGAAGGCGGCCGCGGCTACGCGATTCCTCAGGGCAACCCCTGGCCGAACAGCGCGCCCGTACGCCCTGAGATCTGGGCCTTCGGCTTCCGCAACCCCTGGCGCATGTGCTGGGACGCCGCCGGCAAGATGTTCGTGACGGAGCCGGGCTCGTCCGGTCCGGAGTCCCGCGAGTGGGTCACCCAGGTGCACTACGGTCGCAACCATGGCTGGCCCTACTTGGAGGGCAACCGCCGCCTGCTCACGGTGCCTGCGGGCAAGAACATCGTCCCGCGTACCTTCGAGTACGTGCGTGGCTCGTCCGGCGGAGCGACGGCCGGCGTGGGCGGCTACATCTACCGCGGCGACCGCTGCAAGAACCTGAAGGGCCGCTACATCCTCGGCGACTACATGCGCGGCGAGATCTACGCCTTGAAGATGCGCTCCTCGGCCGATCGCGTCGTGGGCAATGGTTTCGCGAAGGTGGGCGACGTCCCGGACCTGGCCTCCTTCGGCGAGGACGAGCAGGGCGAGGTCTACATCTGCTCCAACGGAGACCTCGGGGTCATCTTCACACTCGCCCCGAAGTAGGAGAGCTCCGCGGTACGCGCTCCGAGAGAGGGGTCGGGCCTCCGAGAGAGGAGGGCCCCGGGAGCAACGGAGTGCCTTAGCGCTTCGTGAGCAGATGGACCCAGGCGTCCCAGAACGCCGCGGCGATCTCCACGCTGGGGTTCACGTCCACGCCGCCCTCAGCGTCCACGATGATCAGCGTCTTCACCGAGGCCTGGGGGCCCTTGGGGATCACCATCTGGACTTGGAGCAGCCGCCAGTCCGCCCCGGCGAGGGTGAACTGCAGCACGAACTGCCCCTCCATGCGCTCGGAGCCCGACGGCATCGACGCGCTCCATGGGATGAACAACGAGGCCAGCATGCGCTTCACATCGACCTTCGTCACTTCGCTGATCTCGAACACCTCGTCGAGACCGAGTTTGGCAATCCGTGCCTGGCCAGCGCGGGTCACGCGCGTGCGGATCTCGGGCACGAGCGCGGCCCGGACCTCCTGAAAGCGCTTGGATGCGTTGGCCAGTGCCTCCTTGGCATCGCCGCGCGCGAAGACCAGGGTCTTCTGCCGCTCCCCGTCCCCCACCTTCAGGGTCAGCCGGTCCTCGGCGAGGGCGTAGGTCACCGTGCGCGCCCGCTCCTCCGTGTCTGGCGCGAGGATCAGCTTCTCGCCCTCGAGCCGCGAGCTGCCGCTGGACGCTACACGGCCGTCGAACTGTTCGAAGGTGCCGTCGTCACCCAGGAAGATGAACCCCATGGGGCTGGTGATCTCGCGCGTGTCGTCGTCGGCCGGCAGCCATAGCCCCGCAAGCTCCGTCATCGGCCCGGAGGCGGTCTCATCGCCCCCGCACGCCCCCACCAGAGCCAGGCACAACGCAAGGACGGCACATCGGGTGATCATGGCGCGATCCTAGCAACCCCGCCGCGTACGCCTTCCCTCGTTCACCAGGTGCGAGCCGCGGGAGGCCGAACCGAGCGGCGCGCCGGCGCAGCGAGAGCATCGCGCGGCGCGAGGTTTGCTAATGAATCCCCTGTGCCCCCAGCCAGCGCTCGGCGTCAAGCGCCCCCATGCAGCCGGAACCGGCAGCGGTGATGGCCTGCCGGTAGACCTTGTCGGAGACGTCGCCGACGGCGAAGACGCCCTCGATGTTGGTGTTCGTCGAGCCGGGCTGGACGGGCTCGATGTAGCCCGTCTCGTCCGTGGTGATCTGGCCCTCGAGGAACTTCGTGTTCGGCTCGTGCCCGATCGCGATGAACAGACCCTTGCAATCCAGGTCGCGCGCCTCGCCGGTCTGGGTGTCGGTGATCTGCACGCCGCTGATGGCGTTCTCGCCGTAGACCTCCGTGACGGAGCTGTTCCAGAGCATCTCGACCTTCGCGTTGCCGAGGACGCGCTCTTGCATGATCTTGCTGGCACGGAGCTCGTCACGGCGATGCACGACGCTGACCTTGCCGGCGAATTTGGTCAGGAACTCGGCCTCCTCCATGGCCGTATCGCCGCCGCCCACGACCACCAGGTGCTCGTTGCGGAAGACCGGCAGCGCGCCGTCGCAGACGGCGCAAGCGGAGACACCGCCGCCTGACTGGGCGAGGCGCTGCTCGTTGTCGAGCCACAGCCACTTGGCCTTCGCGCCCGTGGCGATGATGACGGCGTGGGCCTTGATCTCCTCGCCCTCGAGCGCCTGCAGGACGAACGGACGCTGCGAGAAGTCGCACTTCGCGATGTCGTCGGTAATCACGCGCGTGCCGAAGCGCTCGGCCTGCTTCTTGAGGTCGGCCATCATCTCCTGGCCGGTGACCCCGTCGGGGTAGCCCGGGTAGTTCTCGACGTCGGTGGTGAACATGAGCTGACCGCCGGGGATCATCTCCTGGGTGGGCGCCCCTTCGTAGACCAGCGGGTTCAGGTCGGCGCGCGCGGCGTACAGGGCCGCGGTCCAACCGGCGGGGCCGGAGCCGATGATGACTACCTTCTCGACGTCGTTGCTGCTCATGGTTGCTTTCTCTTCAGGAGTGCGGCTGAGGCGCACGGCTCAGGGGCGCGGATCCTACATGACGGGCGCCACGCCTTGGAGGTTGCGCCCGCCTGCCGCTACCGGGCACCGCCGGGGACGTCGCGCAGCGCCTTCAGCTCGGCCCGGGCGACCTCCGCCAGCGGCTCGTCGCGGCCGGCCAGGCCCGAGACCGCCTCCGTGTAGGCCAGGAGCGCGCGGTCGGTACGCTCGGTACGGCCGAGGCATCGACCGAGGCCCAGCAGCGATCGGCCGACCTCCGCCGGGTCGTTCCAGATTCGGGCCTGCGCCACGCTCGTCCGAAAGGCGCTCTCGGCCTCGTCGATGAGGCCCGCCGCGAGGTACCCATCCCCGAGCGCCCGGTAGGCCTGCAGCAGCCCCGGCTGGCGGTGCGCCGCCCGGGCGGTGGCGAGGGCGGCCCGCAGGACGTCCAGGTCGGGGGTGGCGTCGGCGTCCGTCATGAGCTCAGCATACCCACAGGGCTCAACCGGAGTGCCCCTCGGCCATCCAGCGCAGAGCAGCCAGCAAGACAGCGACACGCGCCAGCGCCATCAGCACGCCGTGCGCCGACTCGGGCAGCAGGGCCTTGCCCTCCTCCTCCTCGTCCAGAGCCTCGAAGAGCACGTCCAACCGCGCGATGTACTCAGCGACGTGGGGCCACGCGAGCGCGTGCAGCCGGTGCACCTCCACCGCCCGTTCGTCGAGAACGACCTCCGGGTCGGCAAAGAACGCCTCGGCGGGCCCCAGGACCTCGAGGACGAGCTGCTCGAAGTACTCCTCGACCTCGTCCTCGGGCTGGCGGTCGAAGCGCTCCATGGCATCTTCGGGATCGGCGGTCCGGTCGTCGGCCGCGCACATGACGGCGAGGCCGACGGTGTGCGCCGTGCGGAACATGGCGTCCGCCTCATCCTGGAGGCGATGCGCGAGGATGCTGTCCGTCGCGTCGAACGCGTCCTCGCTCCCCGCCGACGCCTGCTCCGCCATCGCGGGCGCATCCTCACACAGGCGCTGCCAAGCGAAGCAGTGCGGGAACGAGTCCTCGAGGCGCGGAGCCTGCTGTTCGAGCGCGTGCTCGATGAAGTGGAGGAGAGCCGACGTCGTCATGGCGCAGCGAAGACCTGGGTGGGCGGCGCTGGACGAGGCCTAGCTCGACGACGCGCTGGAGACTATGCCGTGAAGGACGTGCCGCAGCCGCACGTGCCTGTGGCCTTCGGGTTGCTGAACGCGAAGCCAGAGCCCATGAGCGACTCGTGATAGTCGATCTGGGTGCCGTCGATGAAGAGCGCGGACTTGGCGTCGACGAAGACCGTGATGCCCTCCGACTCGATGACACTGTCGGTCTCGGCCGCGGCGCGCTCCAGCGCGATCTGGTAGCTGAGGCCGGAGCATCCTCCTCCGACGACCTTCACGCGCAGGCCCGTGGCCTCGGTCTGCTCGGGCTGGGCCATCAGGTCCTTGACCTTGGTAGCGGCGGCGGGTGTGAGGGTGATCGACATGGGCAACTCCAGGCGAAATCGTCTGCTTCGGAGCAGGGCCCCCATCCTACCCCGTGCCGCTGGGAGAGCCGCGTTCATGCGGAGGTAGACTCCCAGCATGCGCTTCTTCGCTGCCGTCGCCATCGCGGCCATCGCCGCCATCCTCCTGCTGGTGGCGGTCCGCCCTCCGAACGACGACCCCGTGCCGGACCAGGTCCCGCCGAGGAGCACCAGGGACGCCTACCTGAGCGAGGAGGGGCGCCGCGTGCTCTTCGACATCGAGCGGGCCGATCTCCTGCTCGGACGCGCGCTCGAGCCGGTCAGCGCGGCCATCCGGGCGGGCCACGAGGCTCCCTTGCGCGCCGCCCTGGGCCCTGGGTTCGCGGGCCGCCTGCCGCCGCTGCCCGGCCCGGCGGACTGGACCGCCGAGGGCAGCTTCCGCTGGACGCACCTCAGCGAGCCGGCCGAGGTCGACACGGCCGGCCTGCTCGCCTGGCTCGGGCGCATGCGCGGCCGCTTCGCGAAGCTCGAGGTCGTCGCGTTCGGACGCAAGAAGAACAGCGCGACGGTCCTGAAAGGCCCCGACGTCGCCGCCCGCAGCGAGGGGTTGATCCGGCTGGCGGGCCAGGCAAAGGACGGCGGCAGGCTCGAGATCGCCGGCCGGTTCGTGCTCGGCCACGACGGGCTGGGTACCTACGACGGCACGCAACCCCTCGCGGGCTGGATTCGCGGACTCGAGCTGCACGCGATGACCGCGGTCCACAGCCACCGCGCGCTCTTCGAGGAGACGACCGCCGCGTCGGGCATCAACGTGCTCGAGCTGCACGACACCTGGAAGGCCGGCGACGGCGGCCGCGTCATGCAACCCGGCGGTGTGTACCTGGGCGACGTCGACGGCGACGGCGTCACGGATCTCATCGTCACGGACGAGGGTCGGCGCACCCCCCTCTACCTGGGTCGCGGCAATGGCACCTTCCGCAAGAGCGCGTGGCGAGGCCCCAAGGCGGCGGAGCGCACCGAGGTCGCGATCTTCGACGCCACGGGCGATGGACGTGTTGACGTGTTGCTCGGTGGCGAGCTCCTGACGTGGAACGCCGCGACGGAGATGCTCGAACCGGTGCCCGGAGCGACACGCCTACCCAACGGGGGCGCGTGTGTCGCGGACTACGATGCGGACGGGCGGCTCGACGTCTACCTCGTGGACGTGGGCAAGCGCTACACGGGACCTCGCTCCAAGGCCTTCTTCGACGACGAACGCATCACCGGCCGGCGGAACCTGCTGTTTCGAGGTCTTGGCGGCGGGCGCTTCGAGGACGTCACCGATCGGATGAACGCGTCGGGCGCGTTTGGACGTACGTTCGCCGCGGTGTGGCTCCACGCCAACGACGACGACCGACCGGACCTCTTCTGTGCGAACGAGTTCGGCCGCAACGCCTTTCTCGTAAGCCAGCCGGACGGGACGTTCGCCGACATGCCGGAGATCGACCACGAGTTCGGTGGGTTCTCGATGGGCGTGGCCGCGGGCGACATCGACGGCGACCTCAAGACGGACCTCTACGTCTCGAACATGTACTCCAAGGCCGGCCACCGGATCTACCACCACCTCGACCTGGCCGTGTACCCCGAGAACGTGCGCAAGATGTTCATGGCCTCGGTCGCGGGCAACCGCTACTACCGCGCCCGCGGCGACCTGACCTTCGAAGAACGCGGTGGCGTCGCGGGGATCAACGCCGTGGGCTGGGGCTGGTCCGGCGCGCTGGCCGACTTCGATCTCGACGGACGGCTGGATGTGTACGCGCCGTGCGGGCACACATCAGTCGACCGCGACAAGCCCGACGGGTGAGGCTGCGTGTGGCAGGCTGTGGCTGTGCAGCCGTTCGACATCTCCCGCAAGCACAAGGCGCCGCGCAGGCCCGACGGCACCCTGGATGAGTTCTGGCTCGAGAACCCGTTCGACTTCGAGAACACGGGCGGCTTCAACCTCTCGCGTTTCGAGCGCAACCGCATGTTCTTCAACCTGGGCGACGGCGGCTTTCGCGAGGTCTCCTTCCTGAGCGGGACGGACATCGACTCCGACACGCGCGGCGTGGCGATTGGCGACCTCGACGACGACGCGCGCCCCGACATGATCGTGCGCAACGTCGGCGGCGGGCCCGTGAGGGTGTTCCGCAACGCGATGGAGGGCCGAGGCGTGCGCGTGCGATTGCGAGGCACGGCCTCGAACAAGCAAGGCATCGGCGCCCGCCTCTGGCTCACGCAGGGGGACCGCACCACCTACCGCGAGCACTTCCCCCAGAACACGCTCAACGCGCAGCACGCGACGGAGTCGATCTTCGCGATCCTCGCCGGCAAGGGAGCCGCCAGCATGCGGATCCGCTGGCCTTCGGGACACGAGCAGACGCTGCAGGACGTGCAGCCGGGCCTGCTCGAGGTGACCGAAGCGAAGTGAGCGCCTGGATCAGACCCGCCGGGCGTCCTCGATCAGGTTGATGTCGTACAGCACCTCGTCCAGCCAGTCGCCGGCCTGGATCGCGCCCTCCCGCTGAGGATGCCGCTCATCGATGCAGCAATCGAGCGGCGAGAGGATCGTCCACGGCGTGGGGTGGCAGAACTGCACGACCGAGTAGCGCTCGTCGGTCTCGCCGGCGGCGGCGATGACGCGATGGATGCCCGTGGGAATCCGACCGTTCGTCAGGCGCTCGAGCATGAGACCGGTGTTGATGATCGCCATGCCCTCGGGCGGGACCGCATCGACCCACACGCCGTCGACCCTCACTTGCAGACCGCGTTGGGTCGCGCGCGGCAGCGCGGTGATGAGGTTGATGTCGCCGTGCTCCCCGGCCCAGATGTGGTCCTTGGCCGGGGCCTCCTGCATGGGCGGATAGCGGATGGCGCGCGTGAGTGTCGGCCCGTTCGCGAGCATGCCCTCGAAGAAGCCAGGATGCGCGCCGATGCCCGACGCGATGATGCGCAGGAAGCGCTGCTGCAGATCGAACAGGCTCTCGTGGAGCCGGAGGAGTGCGTCTTCGATGCCGGGGACGGAGGCCTCGGGCAGGACGCGCGGCATGTAGCGATGCGGAAAGCGCCGTTGGAGCGGGTGCCCGACGGGCACGTCGGGACCCCAGTTCAGCATCTCCTTCCAGTCGGGCGTGGCGTTGACGGCCGCCGTCTCGACGAGCAGGCCTGTGTAGCCCGTCTGGCCCATCGAGCCTTCGACCACGAACTGGTCCTTCTCCTCGCGCGGCTTGTGGAAGAAGGTCGCGAGCAGATCGTAGGCCCGGTCGATCACCTCCGAGGGGATGTCGTGGGCGCAGTAGACGAAGCCGGTCCTCAGGCTGCGGGTGACGCCGTCGATGACCGCGCGCCGCTCGTCCGCGATCCCCTGCTCGAAGCGTAGGAGATCCACGGCCAGGATGTCACTCGAGCTGATCGTCATGCGCGCAGGCTAGATTCCGCCCGCGCCCTACGCAACTCCCGCCCGCTCTTCTTCCTCGCTCGCCCCAATCGCGACGCGGCTTGTGGGGGCCCAGGCGGCGCGCAGCGCTGTGCGACGACGCGTGGGTTGCCACGCGAGGCCGCTGCCGACGCAGCGCCACCAAGCATCCGATCAGCCGACCTAGCCGCCGGGGCCGTCGGCGAGGATGTACTGCTCTAGAGACGCCATGTGGCCTTCGAGACGCTCAACGCGGTTGGTCAGGAGGTTGCGAATCGAGACCATGCCGATGGCCTTGCCGGCCTCGTCGACGATCGGCAGGTGCCGGAAGTGCTTCGTGAGCATGATCTCGAGGGCCTCAGCGCGTCGCGCGGCGGGCGTGATGCTCACGGGCTTGCGGACCATCACTTGTTCGACAGGCGTCGTGGCCGGGTCAAGGTCCTCGCCAACGACGCGCAGCATGAGGTCGCGTTCCGTGAAGATGCCGACGAGCTGATCACCATCGTTCACCGCGACGGCGCCCACACGGGCGGCTCGCATCACATCCACGGCGTGCCGCACGGTGGCGGTGGTTTCCACGGACGCGGGGGGGGAATCGGCGATCTTCATCAGCGCTTCAGGCATATGCACTCCTCTTATGGCAGGCCCCTAGTGTGCCGAGATGCCTCGGGTTGGTCAACCGCGCTGGCCGAACGCAGCCTGACGCCTGCCTACGAGCCACCTGGCCTGCTGCCAGCCGCCAGCCGCCAGCCGCCAGCCGCAGACGGGTGATCGGGGCAAGGCGCCAGCGAGCATCCGATCACCCGAACATCCGGTCGGGTGCTCGGGGCGACGGTGCCGCGCAGCCATCGGCGACGACGCGTGGATTGCCACGCGAGGAGCCGATGGCAAAGCGCCACCGAGCATCCGATCAGCCGGTCGGGTGATCGGGGCGACGGTGCCGCAAGGAGGGGAGGCCGTGGCGTGGGTTGCCACGCGAGGCCGCTGCCGACGCAGCGCCACCGAGCATCCGATCAGCCGGTCGGGTGATCGGGGCGACGGTGCCGCAAGGAGGGGAGGCCGTGGCGTGGGTTGCCACGCGAGGCCGCTGCCGACGCAGCGCCACCGAGCATCCGATCAGCCGAAGTCTAGGCGCCGTCGCGGAGGCTGCGAGCAGCCTCACGTTGCTCGAGGCGCACCTTGATGTGATCGAGATCGTCACGCGGCACCGCTTCGATGAGGCGTCGGGTGTAGGCCTGGCTCGGATTGGCGTAGATCGCGTCCGCCGGACCCGCCTCGACGATCTTCCCGTCCTTCATGACCGCCATCGTGTCGGACTGGAACTTCACCACCGACAGATCGTGGCTGATGAAGATGTAGGTCAGGCCGTGCTTCTCCTGCAGGTCCTTCAGCAGGTTGAGGACCTGCGCCTGGACCGACACGTCGAGCGCAGAGACGGACTCGTCACACACGATGAACTGCGGGTCGAGGGCGAGCGCGCGCGCGATCGAGATGCGCTGGCGCTGACCGCCGGAGAACTCGTGCGGATAGCGGTTCATGTGTCCCGCTTCGAGGCCTACCTCGACGAGCAGCTGCGCCACCCGGTCGGTACGCTCGCGCTTCGTCTTGAAGAGGCGGTGCACCTCCATGGGCTCCGAGATCATGTCGCCGACCGTCATGCGCGGATTCAGCGACGAGTACGGATCCTGGAAGATGATCTGCATGCGGCGGCGGAGCGCGCGGAACTCCTTCGCAGGGATCTCGCTGAGGTCGCGCCCCTCGAACTTCACCTTGCCCTCGACCTTCACGCCGCCCTTGTTCTCGATGAGGCGCAACAAGGCACGGCCGCAGGTGGTCTTCCCGCAGCCCGACTCGCCGACGAGCCCCAGCGTCTGCCCGGGCCACACCTTGAACGAGACGCCGTCGACGGCCCGCACGTAGTCGTGGATGCGACCGAAGACGCCCTTGCGGATCGGGAAGTGGACGACGAGGTTTTCGACCTCGAGCAGCGGCTCGCCGGGCGGATCGATCAGCTTGTCGCGGCCGACGGACTCGAGCGCCTTGAGCGCACCCTCGTCGACGGGCTTCTCTTCGATCACGAGCTTGTGGTTCTCGTCGATGTGCCAGTCCATGAAGGTGGAGGTCGTGGGCAGGCGGCGGTACTTCGTGTCGAGGCTCGGCCGGCACGCGAGAAGGCTGCGCGTGTAGGGGTGCTTCGGGTTGGAGAAGATGTCGAGGACGTCGCCGTACTCGACCAGGTTGCCTTGGAACATGACGGCGACGTGGTCGGAGATCTCCGCGATCACGCCCAGGTCGTGCGTGATGAACATGATCGACATGCCGCGCTCGTCGCGGAGGCGCCGCATGAGGTCCAGGATCTGCGCCTGGATCGTCACGTCGAGCGCGGTCGTCGGCTCGTCGGCGATGAGGAGCTTCGGGTTGCAGGAGAGCGCCATGGCGATCATGACGCGCTGCTTCTGACCGCCCGACATCTCGTGCGGGTAGCTGTCGATGCGGCGCTCCGGGTCCGGGATGTCGACTTCGCGGAAGAGCTGCATGGCGCGCTCACGCGCCTCGTCACGGTTCAGGCCCTCGTGGACCATGATCGGCTCCATGACCTGGTCGCCGACGGTGAACACGGGGTTCAGCGAGGTCATCGGCTCCTGGAAGATCATGCCGATGTCCTTGCCGCGGATGCTGCGCATCTCGTGCTGCGGCACGTGGACGAGGTCACGCCCGAGGAAGGAGATCTGGCCGGCCTCGATGACCGCCGTCTCGGGCGGCAACAGCCGCATCAGGGAGAGCGCGGTGACGGACTTGCCGGAGCCGGACTCCCCCACCACGCCGAGGGTCTCGCCGCGCCCGATCCTGAGGTCGGTCCCGGGCGGCAGGTCCACCGCCCTGACGATCTTGTCCTCCGTATGGAAGTACGTCTTGAGGTCCTTGATGTGGACGAGCGGTTCTTCGGTGATGTCGGTCATAGGCGGAGGATTCTGGGTGTGCGATGGCGCCCTGTCAACGCCGGCGATCCCGGACGGCGCTCAGACGCCCGTATGCCCGAAGCCGCCCGCGCCGCGCTCCGTCGCGTCCAGATCGGCCCCCGGAGCCCAGGCGGCTCGCGTGACGGGCGCAAAGACGATCTGCGCGATGCGCATCCCGCGCTCGATCCGCACGGTTTCCTGGCCGAGATTGGCGAGGATCACCTTCACCTCGCCCCGGTAGTCGCTGTCGATCGTGCCAGGGGTGTTGAGGCATGTGACGCCGCTCTTGAGCGCCCAGCCGCTGCGCGGGCGGATCTGGGCCTCGTAGCCGTCCGGAATCGCCATCCGGAGGCCCGTGGCGACGGCGTCGCGGTCGCCGGGCGCCAGTTCGATGCCCTCGTCGATCGCCGCCATCAGATCCATGCCCGCCGAGCCGCCCGTCTCGTAGGCCGGCAGCCCCAGACCGCGGCCGTGCTCGAGGATCTCGACGGGGACCGGGACGTGGGCGGGCAGCTTCATGCGCCGCAAGCTACCGCCGCGCTCCCCCACGCCCGGCGGCCGTCAGCTCTCCAGACGCCGACACATCCTCAGCTTCATCGCGCCTGTGTCGCCGTGGGGTATCTCCGCCACGCGCGGGTCCGGCTCGAATCCGGCCTTGCGGTAGAAGCGCTGGCCGCGCGCGTTGCCCGTGAGCACCCACATGGTCATCGACGCCGCGCCGCGAGCCACCGCGTCCCCGAGCGCGTGCTGCATGAGCGCGCGTCCGAAGCCGTGGCCGATGAGGTCGGGGTCGATGTAGATCGCGTAGAGCTCCCGCACCGCAGCGGGGTCGAGATCGTCATCCCGCGACGCGCCCGAGCAGGCCCAGCCGGCGACGCGGCCCTCGTGCTCGATGACCCAGTTCGCCGTGTCCGGCCACGGCGGCTCGAGGAGCGCCTGGCGCCGGGCTGCCGTGCGTTCCTCGAGGTCGAGCGCATCGAGATGCTCCTGCGGGATGATCCCGACGTAGGCCGTCCGCCAACCGCCGATGTGACAGCGCGTGATCTCCGCGGCGTCGTCGGGTATGGCCTCACGGATGCGCGGATCGCTCATCGTCGGCTCCTCGTGTCGACTCATCAGGGGTGCATGGTGCCAAGAACCGCGGGCTGCGTCGCGCCCGTCGCCGCGGGCACGTTGCCGGGCAGGCCGTGCAGGGTGCGGTCGGCCAGCAGCGCGAACGCGACCGCCTCCTTGGCGTCAGCCCACGTGTCGTCCAACGCCTCCGCCTCGACACCGCAGACAGCGAGCCTCTCGGTGATGGCCGCCATCAGGGTCGGGTTGCGGCACCCGCCGCCGCTGAAGCGCACGCGCCCGAGGCCGGGGTAGCGCGTCAGCACGAAGCGTTCGTACGCCTCGGCCAGCGTGTTCGCCGTGAAGGCCACGGCGGTGCGAACGAGATCGTACGGATCCACGTCCGCATGGGCGGACAGGACCTCCGCGATGAGATCGGGGCCGAAGGTGCCGTAGCCTGCGCTCTTGGGCGGCGGCTGGGCCAGCCACGCGGCGCGCTTCATGTAGAGCGTCAGCAGAACGTCGTCGTCGATGCGCCCACGCGCGGAGAGCGTTCCGTCCTGGTCGAGTACGGGCGCGCCCGGGCAGCGGCCCGCGAAGGCGTCGATGAGCATGTTCGCGGGCCCCGTGTCGAAGGCCATCACGTCCGCCAGGTCGGGCGTGAGGACGGTCACGTTCGCGATGCTGCCGAGGTTGTGGCAGGCCGTGACCTCGTCGCCGCCGTAGAGGATCCAGTCGGCGAGCGGGACCAGTGGCGCCCCCTCGCCGCCCGCGGCGATGTCGGCTTGGCGGAAGTCGCTCACGGTCGGGATGCCCGTCGCCGCCGCGAGGCGCGCCCCGTCCCCCACCTGCAGCGAGAGCGCGGGCCGCCCAGCCTCGCGCGGCGCGTGGAAGAGCGTCTGGCCGTGCAAGCCGATCACGCTCACGGCCGCCGGGGCCACGTCGTGCTGGACCAGGAAGGCCAGGACGCGCTCGGCCCACAGGTCTGCCAGTTCCACGTCCAGCGCATCGGAGGCGGCCGAAGCAGGGCCGCGCGCGGCCTGCAGGCGCTGCCGGAAGGCGGGCTCGTAGGACGTGCCCTCGAAAGCCCGCAGCCCGACGGCAGGCCTCGCGCCGTTCCCGGAGATCTCGACCAGCGCGATGTCGAGGCCATCCATGCTCATGCCGCTCATGAGGCCCAAGGCCAGGCGGGCGGCGGGTGCGCGGGCGTCCATACCGCGAGCCTAACGGGACGCCACCGAGCCTTTGCGCAAGACTTGCGAACGCGGCCCGGCCGACTGCGTCTGATGGGGCGACCCCCACGGAGATCCCCCATGCTCATGCGTCCTGTCCTGCTCGCCTTCCTCTTCCTCGGCCTCGCCGGAGGCCTCCTGGCGGGCCCTGCCCAGGCCCACGACCCCGTCAAGCCGCCGGCCCTGCCGAAGAGCGTCGATCTCGTGATCTGCCTCGATACGAGCGGCTCGATGACGGGCCTCATCAACGCCGCCCGGCAGAAGCTCTGGAGCATCGTCAACGAGCTGGCCACCCTCAAGCCCGAGCCGAAGCTGCGTGTGGGCCTGCTCACGTTCGGCTCGCCTGGTGCGGGCGTGAAGCCCGGTGACGTGGTGATCCAGACGGAGCTCACGACCGACCTCGACCTCGTGAGCGAGAAGCTGTTCGCGCTGGGCACGAACGGCGGCACCGAGCTCGTCGGCCGGGTGCTGCACTACGCGCTGACGGATCTCAGCTGGTCCAAGGACGCGGGCCTCAAGACGATCTTCGTCGCGGGCAATGAGTCGGCCGATCAGGACAAAGAGAAGAGCTACACCGACATGGCCAAGCAGGCCGGCGCCCGAGGCATCTACGTGAACGCGATCTACTGCGGCGGCGCGGACGACGGCGACGCCGCCAGCTGGCGCACCCTGGCCGCGGGCCACGGCACGTTCAGCAACATCGACCACAACCGCGGCACCGTGAGTGTGAAGACGCCGTTCGACAAGGAACTCGCAGCCCTCTCGGTGAAGATCAACACGACGTACGTCTGGTACGGCCGCGACCGCTTGGTGCGCGCGTCACGCCAGAAGAAGCAGGACGGCAACGCCGCCGCCGCCGGCGCCCCCGCCGCGGCCCAGCGCGCGGAAGCCAAGGCCGGCTCCGGCTACGCAGCACCTGGCGACCTCGTGCGCCGCCTCGCCGAGAAGGACTTCGATGCCGGCAAGGTCGCCGACGCCGAGCTGCCCGAGAACATGCGCAAGATGACGGGCGACGAGCGCCAGGCCTACCTGGCCGAGAAGGCCAAGCAGCGAGCGGCGCTCCAAGCCAAGATCCAGGACCTCAGCAAGAAGCGCTCGGCCTTCGTCAAGAAGACGATGGACGAGCAGCAGCTGGACGACTCCAAGTCGCTCGACAAGGTCCTGCGCGACGCCGTCAAGGAGCAGGCGAAGGCCGAGGGCTTCAAGACGAAGTAGGTGCGACCCATCCAGCTTGGGCCACGTCCGGACGCCCCCGCGCTCCCGCGCGGGGGCGTCTTTCGTCGGGCGAAGCTGGTCGATCGGCACAGGTCCGCGTAGACCGTGCGCACGATGGAAACGGTCATCTTCCTGGTCGTGGGCTTCGTCCTCCTCTGGAAGGGCGGCGATCTGCTCGTAGACGGCGCGGACGCGCTTGCCCGGAGCCACGGCGTGCCCCCCACGATCGCGGGCGTGTTCATCCTCGGCTTCGGCACGTCCATGCCGGAGCTGGCGGTCACCGTGCTCGCGGCCCTCGAAGGCGAGGCAGCCATTGCCGTCGGCAACGTCGTCGGCAGCAACATCGCCAACGTCGGGCTCGTGCTGGGTACGGCGTGCTTCCTCGGCGTGGTGCACGTCAACCGCTTCCTGCTCAAGGTCGAGATCCCCGTCGGGATCGTCGCGTCGATCCTGGCCCTGGGGATCTTCCTCGACGGCCGCGTCGACATGACGGACGGGCTGATCCTGCTCGCGGCCTTCGGCATCTACGCCGGCTTCGCGATGGGCACGATCCGGCACCGCGACGTCGACAGGGGCGAGCGCCCGCCCAAGCGTCCGTGGTTCGACGTGGGCAAGGCTGTCGTCGCGCTTGCCGCCGTCGTGGGCGGCGCCGAGCTCTTCAAGACGGGCGCGATCCAGACGGCCAACTCGTTCGGCGTGCCCAAGGTCGTCATCGGCAGCACGCTCGTAGCGCTCGCCACGAGCCTGCCGGAGCTGGCGACGGCGATCGCTGCCGTGCGCGCTCGCAAGGCCGACCTCGTGCTGGGCAATGTGATCGGGTCGAACATCTTCAACCTGCTGCTCGTGCTCGGCACGGCCGGTGTGATGGTCGATCAGGCCGTCGACGACCAGGTCCCGATGGTGCTGGGGCCGCTGATGGTCGTGTTGGCGATCCTGCCGTTCATCTTCGCGTTCGTCTTCAAGCGCGCCCTGGGCAGGCCCGTGGGCTTCATGCTGCTCGCCTGCTACGTGGGCTTCCTCGCCTACTCGGTGGTCGTCGCGACGTAGCGCCGGTCGCGCTGCTTGGCGTGCGAGGAAGAAGAATCAACCGCAGAGACGCAGAGGGCGCCTCCCCCGTTGCCTTTGACGTTGCCGTTCACTTTGACTCTGGCCTTCGACGGTCGTCGTCGCAGGGAAGCAACTGGTAGCGGGACGCCATGGCCCACGGTCGAACATCAGGCTGGTGTGGGCGGCCACCCGCTCCAGCTGCGCTGTCGCTAGGGCCGCCCCTACGCGGGTGCTGACGACGGCCGAGCGGGGCGAGCGTCCGTCACTAGTCCCCCGTCACGTGCACGATCAGGCGCCGGCGGTGCGGCTTCGCGCGGTGTTCGGCGAGGAAGATCCCCTGCCAGCCACCCAGGCCCAACTCCCCGTTCACGACCGGCACGGTCTCCGAGGTCTTCGTCACCGCGGAGCGGAGATGGCTCGGCATGTCGTCCGGCCCCTCGGCCGTGTGCGTGTAGTGCGGATCGCCCTCCGGCGCCAGACGCTCCAGCCAGGTCTCCAGATCGCGACGGGCCGACGGATCGGCATTCTCCTGGATCACGAGGCTGCAGGAGGTGTGGCGGCAGTAGATGACGCAGAGCCCGGTGTCGACGCGGGAGGCCCGCACCTCGCGCCGGATGTGGTCGCTGATCTCGATCAGGCCGCGGCCAGGCGTGTCGATCACGAGTTGTTCCTGGTGCATCTTCATCAGGGCCTCCTCCTCCGGCAGAATGCGGACGCTCGGGCCGGCCTCATTGCCCGCGCAGGAGGATACCCATGGCCCAGATCCAAGAAGGCTCGGAGGCACCCGCCTTCGAGCTGCTCGATCAGGACGGCACCACCGTCTCGTCCGAGAGCCTCGCGGGCTCGCCCTACCTGCTCTGGTTCTATCCCAAGGCCAGCACGCCCGGGTGAACGACAGAAGGTTGCGGGTTCCGCGACCAGATCGATGCCTTCACCGCCGCTGGCGTGACGATCCTCGGCGTCTCACCCGACGCGCCGGCGAAGAACGCCAAGTTCCAGGCCAAGCAGGCCTTCCCCTACCGCCTGCTGAGCGACACCGAGCAGCAGCTCGCGGGTGCCTACGGCATCTGGGGCGAGAAGAGCTTCATGGGCAAGACCTACATGGGGCTCGAGCGCAGCACGTGGCTCGTGGATGGCGCGGGCGTCGTGCAGGAAGTCTGGCGCAACGTGAAGGTCAAAGGGCACGTCGACGCCGTCCTTCTGGCCGCCCAGGACCTCGCATGATCGTCGCCTTCTTTCTCGACTACCTGACGAAGGACCCCGTCTTCTACGTCAGTGCGGTCGTCGCGGTGGTGATCAGCATCACGCTGCACGAGCTGGGGCATGGGGTCGCGGCCCTGTGGCAGGGCGATACGACGCCACGCGATCTGGGCCACATGACCCTGAACCCGACGGTCCACATGCCGCCCTTCTCCTGGCTGCTGCTGTTCCTGGCGGGCATCTCCTACGGGCTGATGCCCGTCAACCCGCGCCGCTTCCGCAGCCGCTTCGGCGACGCGCTCGTCTCGGCGGCCGGCCCCGCCGTGAACCTCGTGCTGAGCCTCGTGGGGCTCACCGTCTGGGCGCTCTGGATCCGCTTTGCCGGCGCTCCGCTGGAGGGCACGGTCGCCAACCTCCAGCGCTTCTTCCTCATCCTCGGGGCGTTCAACCTCGTTCTGGCCGTCTTCAACATGCTCCCCGTGCCGCCGCTGGACGGGAGCACGGTGCTGGCCAGCTTCAGCCCGCGCTTTCGTCGCTTCACCAGCAATCCGAACAACCAGCCGTTCTTCATGGGCGCGTTCCTGCTCGTATTCTTCTTCGCGGACCGGATCTGGACGCTGGCCTACAAGGTGGCCGGCGCCTGGTTCCGATTGCTGAACGGCTGAACGGACTCATGCGCCGCCCCCTCATCGCACTGACCCTCGCCGCGCTCTGCGCCGCCGCATGGTGGATCGTGAAGCCCTCCGGCGAGGGCGCGGGCTTGGTCGTCCACCTCGAGGTCGTGGATGAGGACGGCAAGCCGCTCCAGCGCGCGCAGGTCGAGCGGGTCTTCGAGAACCAGCGCGTGACGCTGGACGCGAGCGGCAAGGCGCTGCTCGTGAATGTCGTCCTCCGCGAGCTGGACGAGCCGTCCGCGACGTCCATTGCCCGCGCCGTACGGGTCCACGCCCCCTACCACGCGCTGCGCCGGGGCCTGCTGCCGAGCATCAAACGCCGGGACGACGGCGGCTGGGACATGCGCATGCAGATGCATGCCCACGGCGTGTTCCGGATCTACGTCGATCAGACCCACCACGGCGCCTGCAAGGCCTTCCTCGAGCCCGACCGCCAGCTGAGGCGCTTCGAGCCGATCGAGGGCCGCCAAGTCGCGCGCGACAAGTCGCCGGCCGCCTACCGCGTCTACCGCGGCATCGAGAAGCTCGTCGTACGTGTGGAGGGCGTCGCCGACAAGGACGGGGCCGTCGGTGTCGCGACGCGCAAGCACGTCTTCGACGCACCGCCGCTAGGCCACGTGGTCGAGCAGGTCATCAAGCCCGAAGGCGTGAAGCAGATCCTCGGCCAGGTGAGGGTGAAGGAGGGCGCGACGCCGCCGTCGCTCGCCGGCAAGGTCACGGTCATCCAGCTCGAAGACGATGGCGGCCGCGTTCCGCTCGGCGTCGTGACCGTGCGCGACGACGGCAGCTTCATTGCCCGCCGCACGGGTGAGGGCACCTACGAGCTGCAGGCCGACCTCGACTTCTTCCCGGGCATCACGACGACGAAGGTACTCGGCGGCGCGTTGTTCGATCTGGTGCCGTCGGAGCCTGCGGCGTTCGTGGTGCTGGAGCATCCGGGGCTCGACACGCGGTTGCGCAAGGCGTTCTTCCTGCTCAAGCAGACGGCCGACGCCCCAGGCACCTTTGGCCACCCACACCACCCCTCGTTTGGCGATGGACAGACCACCATCGCGCTGCACGCCCCGGGCAAGTTCCACGTGGGCATGCACGTTCACGGCACCAAGGCTCACCCGCCGCTGGCTGGGGGCGTCTCGGTCGACGCCACGAGCGGCACGGCCCGCGCACGCGTCGAGCTCGCTGAGCAACCGCACGGCACCCTCGTCATCAAGACGACGAGCGGCAGTTGGAGCAACGTGCGCGGTGCCACAGCGAACCTCGGACCGCGAACGGCGACCCTGATGCGCAGCCTGCGCGAGACCGTGACATTCGAGAACGTCAGCGTTGGCGCGAGCATCGTGTTCGTCCGATGGGACGACAAGGAGGAACCCGACGGCCTGACCTACTTGATCAAGGCGGGTGAGACGACGACGGTGATCTTCGACCGCGCCCCCAAGACCAGTTCGTCGAAAGACATGAAGTAGCCGGTGGGCGCCGAGGCCCCCACCCGTTCGTCGCCCTACGCGCGCCTGCTGGCGCTCTCGTTCCTCACCGGTGCAGCCGTCATGGCTGCCGAGTTGGCAGCCCCCAGGCTCACGGCGCCGCACCTGGGCGCCGGCATGCTGAGCTGGAGCGCGATCTTCGGCGTGTTCCTCGCGGGGCTCGCCATCGGCAACATGGTCGGCGGCCGGCTCGCCGATCGCGGCAGGCGGCGCACGCTGCCCGCGATGTTCGCCGCCGCCGGCTTGCTGATCGCCCTGGCGATCCCGCTCGACGCGTGGATGCGCGGCGGCGGCCTCTCCGGTCTCCCCCACGGCTTGCGCATCTTGGTCGCCACGGCCATCGCCTTCGGGCCGGGCGCGATCGGCTGCGGCCTCATCGGCCCGGCGCTCGGTCGTGCGGTGCTTGCCGCGTCGGACCGTCCGGGGCGCGCGCTGGGCATGATCGGCGCGGCAAGCGCGATCGGCAGCGTGTTCGGCACCTTCATCACGGGCTTCCTGCTCGTGCCGCATGTCGGCACCCGGCTCATCTACCTGGGCGCGGGCGCCCTGCTGCTCTGCTGCGTCCCGATGGCCGCGACGCTCAGGCCCGCGGCGCGGAAGAAGTACGAGGGCTCGCCCGCCGTCATCCCGCGCGGCTGGGTCCTGCTCGCCGCGCTTGCAGGTGCTTCGTTGCTCGTCGTCGAGGTGATCGCCGCGCGCGTCGCCGCCAACCGACTCGGCACGTCCGTCTACACCTGGACGTCGGTCATCGGGGTCGTGCTCATTGCCCTGGGGGTCGGCAACGCCATCGGCGGCCGCCTGGCCGACCGCTACGAGCCGCGCGCTTTGCTCGGCAAGCTGCTGCTCGCGTCGTCAGCCTGCGTCGCGTCGTGCCTCTGGTCGCCAGCGCTCATGACCTACGCGGCGGGCCTCGACATGGCCTGGAGCCTGCGCACGCTCGTGGCCGTGGCGGCGGGCTTCTTCCTACCGGCGCTCGCGATAGGCACACTGACGCCCGTCGTCATCAACACCGCCCTCACCGACCCGGCGGTCGACGGTCGGACTGTGGGCAAGCTCTACGCGATCGGCACCTGGGGCGCCGTCCTCGGCAGCGTGCTGACGGGCTTCGTGCTCATCCCCCTGCTGCAGGTACCGCTGCTGATCGTCGTGCTGGCCCTGGGGCTCGCCGTCGCTTCGGCGCGGCTCGCGGAACGGATGGAGTTGCCCTGGCTCGGCGCGCTCGTGGTCGTAGGGCTGCTGATCGCCCTGCCGTTTGACTTCGTCCGCGACCTGGGCCTGCGCATCGGCATCCGCGAGGACCGGCCGGGCACCTACGTGGAGGACAGCCGCTACTTCCACATCGGCGTCGAGGATCACGATGTGCGCTGGGTCCGCTTGCGCGAGCCGATGGACTACCGCTACGTCAGCAACGACCCCGTGCTGCGGGAGCAGCTCTCGTTCGACCGGGAGCGCCGGCTCATGTACTGGCGCGGCGCGATGAGCAAGAAGCAGCTGGCGCAGCTCGTCTCGGGCATCCAGGAAGTGGGCAACCGCGAGGCCGCGCGCGAACTCCACGACCGGACCACGCACGAGGTGAAGCTGCTGAGCCTCGATCGCTTCGTGCACGGCTTCGTCGATCTGCAGGACCCGCGCTGGCTCGAGTACGAGTACGAGATCCTGACCGGCGCGCTCGTGCGAGAGCTCTACCCAAAGGGCGCGCGCCACGTGCACGCGTTCTTCATCGGCGGGGGCGCCTACACGTTCCAGCGGCGGCTGCAGAGCCTCTATCCCAGCAACCTCACGATGTTCACGGCCGAGATCGATCCGGCCGTGACGCGTGTGGCCGAGCAGCACCTGGGCTTCCGCCAGGGCGCGGGGCACCGGGTGCTGCACGAGGATGCGCGCACGGTCCTACGCAAGTTCGAGGGCAAGCCCTGGGGCTTCGATCTCGTGTTCGGCGACGCCTTCCACGATCTGGGGGTGCCGTGGCACCTGACGACCCAAGAGTTCGCGCGCCAGGTCAAGGCGCGCATGGCCAAGGACGGCGTCTACCTCGTCAACATGATCGACACGTTGGAGAACGGGCGCTTCCTCGCGTCCTTCGCCGGCACCCTCGACAGCGTGTTCGAGAACGTGCGCGTGCTGCACATGGCCGGCACGGCGCCCAGCACGCAGGAGACCTTCCTGCTCATCGCTTCCGACGCGGTGCTCACGTGGGGACCGCTGAAGGACGATGCGGGCCGAGCGCTCGACGTCCTGGAGGTCTCCGCCAAGACGCTGATCGGCCTGGAGCCCCAGATGCTCACGGACGATCACGCGCCGGTCGAAGACCTGCTTGCCCCCGTCGTTCGCAAGCGCGCGGACGGCGGGATCAGGAAGCGGCGGTAGTCGCTGGTTGTCGAGGGCGGCCAACCAGTCGCCCTCACGGGCTCCTTCAGGCCGCCCCTACCGTGATCCGGCGTAGCCGGATCACTTGTGGTCGTGGCCGTGGCCTTTGGCATCGGCCTTCTGCTCGCCGGCATAGACCTTGTGGAAGGCGATGATCGCGGCCTTGAGGGCGTCGGCGTTCTTCGTGTCGACGCTCTGCTTGCACTTCATCGCGGCGGTCATGACGGCGTGCGCCGTGGTGAGGCGCTGCACGTAGTCCGACTGCGAGGTCTTGATGCGTTGCGTCATGAAGTACTGCGCGATGATGTGCTGCGTGTTGGTCGCGTGGGTCTCCTTCGTGTTGACCCAGCGCACGGCCTGGTTGAGCGACTGCGCGTCGGTCGTGCCGGCGAGCTTCTCGATCTCTTCCATGGCCTTCTTCATCGTGGCCGTGTCCTCGAGCATCTGCTCGAAGCGTTGCTGGTCGGCGTAGATGCCGCACGGCACTTCGCAGTGCGCGTCGGCGATGCGCATGTCGGAGAAGGGCAGGAAGCAGAAGACGGCGGCGGCGAGGGCGAAACGGGTCATCACGAGGCTCCTGGGGGGAATCGAGGGCGGGCCATGATATCCCTCTCCGGACCATGCTCGCCTTCGAAGACGTTCCGCCCCCCCAACCGCTGACGACGGTCGCCCTGCTGGGGCTGGTGGTCCTTCTGTGGCTCTTCGCGCGGGTCCAGTTGCTGCGCCGCCAGCTCGCCCAGGGCAAGACGGAGGGGCCGGGTGTGACCAAGCTGGGGTTCCTGCACCGCCTGGCCACGTGGCCGGGAACGAACCTCCTCCTGATCGCCGGCGCCCTCGCCTCCGGCGCCCTGCTCTGGTGGAGCGTCCGGTAGTTCTCGATCAAGAGAAGAGGACGAACCCACAAGGCGCGCGCTATTCGAGCAGGCGCGCCGCCACCACGAGGAAGTCGCTGTCCGTCAGGATGCCCGCGAGCTTGGTCCCCGTCACCACCGGGAGCGCACTGAGCTTCTCGTCGCGCATCAGCTTGATCGCGTCGAGGGTCGGGGTGTCCGGCGTCACCGTCGGCGGGTTCGCATGCATGATCTCGCCGATCTTCATGCCTTCCTCGCCGCCCCCCTTGCGCATCGCTGTCACGACATCGCTGAGCTCGAACATGCCGACCAGCTCGCCGTCCCCGTTCTCGACGGGGATGTGGCGGATGCGCTCCCAGCGCATCATCGCCTCGGCCAGCGTGACGGTGTCTTCCTCCTGCACGGTGATGAGGTCCGTGCTCATGACCTGACTGACCTTCATGTACGCCGTGCGCCGACGATTGCGGTCGGGCATCTGCGTCGGCTCCCACGTGTGCACGGGGCGGCCCGTCAGCTGACGCTCGAGGTAGTCACGCGTGATGCCCTGCAGCGCCTCGTCCTGCGGCACGACGCTGCGGAGGCGGTTGAAGCCGTCGATCATCCAGCGCGAGCCCGTACGTCCGCTGCTCACACGCTCGCCGATCAGGTCGAGCAGGCGGTTGATGTCACCTTCGTCGACGCCGGCCGAGCTCAGGCCCTTGGCCGCAAGGGGCAAGGCCATCAGGATCAGCTCGTCGGCGGCATGGGTCTGACCGTCGAGCCAATGCAGCGCAGCGCGCAAGCCGTTGCTCGCCGCGTTGTAGAAGTTCGCTTTGCAGTCGTGGAACGCCATCTTCTCGCCGACGTCGCCGTATTCCTCGACGAGGCCGAGCGTGAGCCCGTAGAGCAGTGCTGCGTTCGCCATGCTGTCTGCCGCCGTGGGCCCGGCGGGCATCGGGCGGTTCTCGATGCGCAGATGCGGCACGCCGTCGGCCACGCCGTAGCAGGGGCGGTTCCAGCGGTAGATCGTGCCGTTGTGCAGCGCGAGCGACGTGAGCTTGGGAATGCCGCCTTCGTCGAGCACCTGGCCGGGCCGAGGCGCGTCGTCGTCGACCGGCAGCACGACGCGGAACCGCGAGACGTCGTCGCGAACCAGCTCGAGGATCCCGCCCTTGACCCAGCGGTCGCCGAAGAACACACGCGGACGGCTGCCGCGACGCAGCTCGTGGTCGGTGCGCGTATCGACGCTCTGGCGGAAGAGGGCGATGCGCGTCTCCTCCCAGAGCCGGTGGCCGAGCAGGAGCGGCGAGTTGCCGCTGGCCGCCACGGAAAGGCCCGTGGCCACCTGCATGGCGTTGTAGACGCGGGCGAACTCCTCGGGCTCGACCTGCAGATGCAGCTGGAACGAGGTGTTGAAGGCTTCGAGCAGCACGTTGTCATGCGTGGCGTGCAGGGTGTCCGTGCCCCGGATGTGGATACGGAACTCGCCCTTGCGCATCGCTGTGACGCGGTCGTTCAGCGCGCGGTAGCGCGGCTTCGGCGTCATGTAGTCGAGCGTGAGGTGCTCCCACCCGAGGGTGGGAAGGATGCCGATGGCCACGATGTTCACGCCATGACGGTGGGCGGCGCGGCGCACGGCACCGACGTGCTTGCGCAGATCGTTCTGGACTACGGTGAAGCAATCGCCCGTGAACTCACGCGGGGGCAGGGCAATCTCCACGTTGAAGAGCGCGAGCTCCGTCTGGTAGATCGTCCCGTCGCTCTTGAGATCCTCGAGAATCTCCATGGCGCGCGGGGCGGGCCGGCCGTTCTCGTCGATCAGGAAGAACTCCTGCTCGAGGCCCATGCGGCGGATGCCCTTCTCGAAGACATCCATCTCGAGCATGCGCTCGAGCGCGTCGGCATCGGCGATCAGACGCTCCTCGAACCGGCGCATTTGCGCGGCGCTGGCTCCGGTGTCGAGGTCTTGGCGTCCCATGGCGCCGCAGATGGTAGCGGCAAGCTGGCAGGCTAGGGAAGGTGACTCGCGTTCCGCCCCTTCATATCGTGGACACGATCGGCAGGCGGTTCGGTTCGCGTCAGGGCTTGAGCGCGGAGGCGGCCGACAGGGCCTTCGCGTCATTGGCGAGCGCCTCGAGCAGCTTGGTCCAGCGCGCGGCAGGCGCGTTTGTACGCTTGTAGGCCTGCGCGATGGCGACAGCCATCGCCGTACGCGTCGCCGACGGGTCCTGCGGCACGCGCTGGGAGGTCTCGACCTTGTGTTGGGGTTGCAGGACGCGCTGCACGAGCACCTTCTCCAGCACGCCCGGCTTGGCATCCGCAGGCGCGAGCTCCGCCCACGCGCTCACGAGCTCGGCCAGGACGTTGGTCGAGCGGCGCCAGTCGCTGTAGCGCATGCCGTCGCTCATCACCTTGTCCTCGTAGTACTGGGTCCAGGCCTCGATGCCCTTGGCCAGCGCGCTGAGCCCCTCGACGTCCTTGAGGGCAACCAGCGCGGCCGCGCACGCGCGGGCGACCATGCTCTGCTCCTTGGTCGCGGGGAGGGCGACCGCCTTGCGGACAGCGCTAGCACCCGCGACATCGCCCAGCTCGCCGAGCGCGCGCGCGGCGTAGGCCCGGCCGTCGAACGGCACGCCGCCGCTACCGAGCACCTTGGCCAGGCCGGCCACGGCACCCTCCGGTTTCTGCTCCAAGAGCGGACCGAGCGCCGCGAGGGCACGCCCCCCACCGAGGCGCAGATGCCCCAACCAGGTCTTGAGCGACGGCTTCGCCCCGCTGATCTCGGCCATCGGATCGCCAAGGTAGGTGCTCTCGTCCTTGGTCACCTTGCCCGCGAACGAGGAGCGCGGCCAGGCGTGCTTGTACTTCTTGTCGTAGCGCCGGCGGGGCTCGAAGAACTCGAACAGCTCGAGTTGCACGGATCCGGGGAAGCCGTGGCCGACGCCGTCGAGCTCCGTGTACACGAAGTCGTGATCCGTCCCGAGCAGCTGCTTCGCGAGGTTGCGGTCGGAGGACGGGCCGACGACCTTGTCATCCGCACCGTGGAAGATGAACACCGGCGTTCTCGTCGAGACGAGCTTGCCGATGCTCCCGCCCCCCCCGGCCATGGGTGAGATCGCAGCGAGGTCCTCCGCCAGACGCGGACCGAGTCCCCACGTGCCGAAGCCCCCCATCGAGTGGCCCGTCAGGTAGATGCGGTCGATGTCGACGTGGTAGAGCAACCGCAGCTCGGTGATGAGATCCCGAATGTAGTCTTCGTTGACCTTGCTCGGCCAGCCCGCGCGCAGCCCCGTCGGACACGCGACGATGTAGCCATAGCGACCCGCGTGCTGCCGGTAGAAGTTCATTGCGGACGGACCGCTGCCGACGACCTCGTCGCCTGCCTTGCCGTCCGGACCGCCGCCGTGCAGCCCGATCATCAGCGGCCACGGCCTGGACGGCGTGTAGTCCTTGGGTACGAAGAGCGTGTACACGGCGCCGACGTGCTGATCGGAGCGGTAGCTGAGCGGACGATCCTCCTGGTAGCCGGTCGGCTGGAACTTCGAGCGTCGCCAGCGCTCGAGCTCGAAGGGCTTCGCCTTGAACAGCTTCGTCTTGAGCGACTTCTGCAGGCTGACGCGCTGGGCGGGATCGTCCTCGGCGACGTAGCGCTCGAGCATGCCCTGCAGTTCCTTGTCGAGCAGCGGGTTGCCCTTGCGCGCGCTGTCCCACTTGCCACGTCCCCCGATGCCCTTGATGGCTTCGGCGTGCGTTTCGTCCAGCGCGAGAGCCTGGGCGAAGCACATGTGGGCGGCTGCCTTGAGCTTGTGGCTCTTCGCGTAGCCTCCGACCGCGCTGAACTCGTCCGCCGTCTTCGCTTTCTTCCAGCGGCGCCACACCTCGACCTCGGGGTGCGGCCGCTCCTCGACCTTCTTGACCCTGCCCACGGGCAGGCGGATGAGGTGCTCCGGATTCACGACCCCCGGGTTGCGCGACCAGTAGATGTTGAAGACGACCTCGGCGTCGGTCTTCTTGACGATCGCGCCGCGTACGGCCTTGCCGCTTTTGGGCGCGAGCACGTCGGCCGCGGTCACGGGCACGAGGCAGAGAGTCCCCAGGACGGCCAGCGCGATGGGTAGCAGAATGCGACGGTCGGGCATCGGGTCCGATCCTAGCTTCGGGACAACCAGCGGGACGGCGGTATCCTCCGAGGCGTCATGGCACTCTTCGAGAAGCACCCCCCGAGGATCCTCTTCCGCGCGGTCATCCTGATCGGCTGCGCGGCCCTTTTGCTGGGCGTCACGGGCATCTTCTACTTCGGCGTCCCCGGGCGCGAGACCCCGCCGGACCCTGCCAACGACTCGGCCGTGGTGCTCCTGGGCCTCGAGAACCCGGCGCGTGTCCACGTGCAGGCGACGTGGACGGCCGACGATGGCTCGGGTACCTCGGAGCTCGGCCGACGCGGACTGGACCCCATGACCTGGCACTTCACGAACGCCCCGGAGGGCGTGGCCCTGACCATCGAGGTCTACCGCTTCGAAGGCGGCAAGCGGAGCGTCCTGAGGCAGCAGCGAGCCGTCCTCACGCGCGGTGCGGGCTTCCAGGTCAGCGTGGACGACACCGAGCGCGCGGGCGGCTAGCGCCTGGCCACAGGGAGCGGCGCCCATCCGTTCCAGGATGCGACGCGCCTCCGAGACGACGGCCGCATCGCTGTCGGCCGCTGCCCCGCACCGGGCGCGGGCCGTGTCGTTCTCACCGCTCCGACGGTCGCGCCGCGGCCGAGGTTTCGCGCGTAGGCTCTGCTCACGATGTTCCTGCCCTTCGTCCTCGCTGAAGCGCCCTTCCCGTGGGCGGGCGAGATCAGCGCGGCCATGAGCGCCCTCCTCTGGGGCTCCTCGGGTGTCGTCATCGCGCTCATCCGCCCCCCGCTCTCTGCGGCGGCCATCAACCTCGGCAAAAACGCCGTCGCGACGCTCTGCTTCGTCATCGCGCTCTGGTGCTGGACGGGCTCGCCGATGCCGCAAGGCATGGACGCGCACGCGTTCTGGATCTTCTGCGCCAGCGGGTTCCTGGGACTCGCCGTCTGCGACACGTTCCTCATGCGCAGCCTGCTCGACATCGGGCCCCAGCGCATGACGCTCGTGTTCCTCATCGTTCCGGTGCTGACAGGCCTCGCCGCCATGCTGCCGCCATTCCGCGAGATGCCGCCCCTGCTCGCCTGGGCCGGCATGGGCGTGTGTCTCATCGGCATCACGCTGGCCGTACTGCGTCGCGGCGATGGATCGATCGAGCCAGCGCGCTACCGCCGGGGTGTGCGCAACGCCGCGATCGCCGCCGTGTTCCAGGCGGCGGCCCTGCTGCTGGCGCGCTACGGACTGAACGTGGACGAAGCGCCGGTGCTCGAGACATCCGTCGTTCGCATGGCGGCCGGCACGTTCGGGCTGGCGCTGATGGGCCTGTTCATCGGACGGCTGGACGTGTGGACTGGCGAGCTGCGTCGGAAGAAGGCCGCGCTGATGCTGTTCGCGGCGGCGTTCTTCGGCACGTTCATCGGCATCCTGACGAACCAGTTCGGCATGGCCTGGTCCGTGCACACCGGCGTCGCCACCACCCTGAACTCGCTCATGCCCATCTACCTCATGCCGCTCTCCGTGCTGTTCCTGCAGGAGAAGTTCGGCAAGCAGGAGGTCCTGGCGACGTTGATCTCGATTGCGGGCGTGGCCTTGATGATGCTGGGGTCGGGGTAGCGCGCAGGAAGGTCCTGCGCGGATCAGTCCACGTCCATGCGCTTGCGCAGCTCGACCAGCCGATCGCCCAATTCCGCCTTCCAGACCGGCGCCTTGCGCTCGAGCTTCGCGACGGCCCGGTGCGCCGCGGCCTCGAGCGACACGTCGAAGCGATCGCAGACCTCGGCCAGGGCGATCAGCACATCGCCGACCTCGTCCTCCAGGGCATCGGCGTCGCGCTTGCCGTAGTACTCGCCGTCGAGCACGCAGCGCATCACCTCCCCCACCTCCTCGGCCAGCGCCAACGCCGCGCCCACGCGGGGATGCTCGATGCCGACGGTCAGCTCGCGGATCCTCTCCTGCAGTGCCGCGATCTCCATGCGTATCTCCTCCAAGGGGTGGGCGTGTCAGCGTCGGGGGGCGAGCGTCAGCTCGCGGAAGGTGATGATCCGGACCCCCGCCTTGGCGAGCGCCTCCGCCAAGGGCGGCTCGAGCACGGCGCGTGCCTCGGCGGCACGGTCCAGCGTGCCTTGCTCCCCCGACGGCACGTCGTCCGCGCCGACCGCCGGATGACCGACGACCTCGATCGTGCGGCCGCGGGCCCAGGCGGGGACACGGCGCGCGGCCGCCCAGCGTGCCGCTTCGCGCGCATCCACCCAGCCATCCGGAACCGCCAGGCCGTGACCCCGAGCGACGCCGGCCGAGAGGGTCGCCAGCGCCCGCAGCACGAGCCGCTTGGCCCCCTCCACGGCCCCGCGGCCACGGACGGGCCCGAGAGGACGCAGGCTGCGCACCGCGAGCAGACCGGCGCCGACGAAGCGCCGGCAGAGCGCGCGGCGCACCCACGGCAGGCACCAGGCATGGCGGTGCGCGTCCACATGCGTCGGCTCGACCCCGAGCGCACGCAGCGCGGCGACCTGCGAGGTCAGGACGTCCGCGCCGCTCCGCCCGAGCATCGAGGCCAACGTGAAACGACCCAGGGAACCGGCGTCGAGCAGGTCGAGATGCAGACCCACGTCCGTGCCGGGGGCGCGGGCCGCCAGGGCGTGTACACCCTCTCGCACACGCGGACCCGTGGTGAGGACCGAGACCGATGTGAGGCCGCCGCCCGCGGCGCCGCGCAGGAGCCCTTCGTCGATCGAGGCGCTCAGGCCCAGGTCGTCGCCGCTCACGATCATCGACGTGACGGGCACGATCGGGTGACGCGCGCGTCCGTAGGCCGCCAAGCCGCGGTCTTGGGCGAAGATGCGCAGCGTGTCGAAGCCGGCCTGCAGCGCGCCGCGCCAGCCCACGCGGGACGCACGATCGGACGGCCGCACATGCACGGGCCCCGTCACGCACGGATGGCCGGCGCGATGGGCGAGCAGGACCAGCTCGAGATCCCACGCGAAGCGGCGCGAGCGCAGGCGCGGGACGAGTGCGTCGGCGACCTCGCGCCGCAACGCCTTGAGGCCGGTTTGCGTATCGCGCAAGGGCAGCCGGAAGCAGAGGGCGGTCACGAGGTGGTAGAGGCGCGAGAGCAGGCGCCGCCCCGGCGGCCACTCGAGGCTCGCTTCGGGGTGGTACTTGCTCCCGACAGCGACGTCGGCGCCCTCGCGCTCGAGACGCTCGACCAACGGGATCACGTCTTCCGGCGGAATCTCGAGATCGGCGTCCAGCAGGACGATCACGTCCTCTCGCGCCGCCGCACACCCTGTGGCCAGGGCGCGCCCCTTGCCCTCGTTGCGCTCGTGGACCAGCACGCGCACGCGGGCGTCCGTAGAAGCGACGGCGCGCGCGGCCTCGCCGGTGCCGTCGCGGCTGCCGTCGTCTACGACCAGCACCTCGAACGACCGGCCGGAGGTCTCGAGGCAGGCCATCAGGCGCTTCAGGTTGGCGGCGAGATGCGAGGCTTCGTCGTAGGCGGGCAGGACGATCGAGAGACCGGCGCTCACGCGGCGCCACCCGGACGCGCGTAGACGATCAGGATGCCCTCGGCCACCGGCTGCGCGATGTCCGGCAGCACGTCCAAGCCGGCATGCCGAGCCGCGGCGGCGCCCGCTTGGCGCTCCGCTGCCGTCACGGTGGCACGCTTCCAATGCACGAGCCGACCGCCGTCGGCCAAGAGCGGCGCTGCCAGGGCCGTGGCGTCGGCCAGCGAGCCAACGGCGCGGACCGTGACGAGGTCGGCCCCCCGCAGCAGGTCCGGCGCCTCGTTCTTGATCTCCCGCGCGTCGCATCCGATCGCTCGCGCGTTGTCGATGCCGGCCTCGAGGAGGCAGGCGGCGATGGCGCGCGCCTTCTTCTGGCGCCGCTCCACCAGCACGACACGGCAGCCCGGCCAGAGCGTGGCGACGGCAACGCCGGGGAAGCCGTTGCCGCTGCCCAGGTCGACCGCCACGCGCGGCGGATCGACGAGGTCCCAGGCGACGGCCACGCCCAGCGAGGGCACCACCAGGATCTCGTGGGCCTGCTCGGTCGTCTGCGCGGCCGTCAGGTTGATCTGGCGGTTCGTCGCGAGCAGGGCCTGGGTGTAGGCCACCAGGCGTTCCGGGAGGGGCGGCGACAAATTGCTCACGGCCGGGATTGGACCCCGGCCGTGGCAGAAAAGCGAGACTGGACGGGCCTAGCCGGCGGCGGCCTTGCGCTTGGCTTCGCGCTCCCGGCGGAGCGCTACGCCACGAAGCGCGGCGGCCCGGGCAATCTCACGCAGCTCGGCTTCGCGGATCACACGGTAGGCGCGCAGTTCTTCGGCGTGGTCCCAGACGTCCTGCTCACGCTCGACGCCTTCGAGGACCGGGACGGACGCCGCCGTGTCCGGTACGTCGTAGCCGGAGGCGCGGGCGGCGGCCGCGAGGACGTCGCGCACCTCGTTGACCACGCGCTCGTTCCCGCTCCAGAGCCCGACGAAGCCGCCGGTGGGGAGTGCACGAGCGATGCAGACCACCCGGAAGCCGGGCGTGTCGGCGAGGACGAAGCGATAGCTGCGTAGGTTCAGCGGCATCGGGACCTGCTGCACACGGCCCAGGCGCGAGGCCGGAGCGGGCCGCAGGCTGGAGTTGAAGCCGAAGGCGGCCGAGGCGGCCGCAAACTCGCGGATGCCGCGCGCGCGCGCCGGCATGTCGTCCGGATGCGGCAGCGAGATGTAGACGGAGCCGCCGAGGCGCTCGTCCTTCACCGTGTCCTCGATGTCGACCTCAGCGGCGCGGAGCTCGCTGGGGCTGAGCACGAGCAGCGTGCCGTCGGGGAGGGCGGTGGTACTGAGAGCTTCCTCCACGGGGCGCGGTGAGCGCAGCGTGGCTGGGTTCTCGACCCCGATGCGCGCCAGAGCGCGCTCAACCGCATCAAAGGCGCGATCGAGGAGGGGGAACGCGGACGGTCGGTCGTCGTAGTCCGCGATGACGTCGGGGAGGTGGTACTGGGGCAGCGGGCTGATCATGGGATGCCTGTGATCCTCTTGGGGGGAGGGTGCCCTGCTCTGGGGGGGCTTCGGGAAGCGAGGCGGGGGGGTCGGAAGCAGGAGGTTGGGGAGCAGGGTGCGCGGAGGGACGTCGGGCCGGTACGGGTCCTTCCTGGTTGCTGTTCACTACGCAGTTGGACGTCCGAAGGTTGGATTGGTTTCCCGGCTATACGCCTGGGACCTGACAAAGTGACAGCAGATATGCACCATAATCGACGTAAGAGGCTTACATCACTCAACTTACGAGCTTTGTATACTTTACGTAAGATCTCGCCCCGGTCACCGCCCGAACGTCAGGTGCCTCGTACGGAAGGGCTGTCGGAGAGACCGGCACGGCAGGACCGACGGGCGGGTCCGTCAGGATCGCTTCGACAGACGTTCCTGGACGGCCTTGACGAGGATCGGCCAGGTGACCGTCGCGTCCGCCAAGACCTCCGCGTAGCGGCCGCCGGCCTCGGGGGCGACGAACTTCCCCCACGAGACGCCTTCGCGATACGTACAGCCGGACAGGCCGCCCCAGTGGACCGGCTCGGGACACAGGCGGACGCCGTACTGGAACCGACGGATCGGGATGCTCTCGTCCTGCAGGCGGACGCGCATGATCTCGAGGTAGGGCGCGACCTGCTGCGCCCAGTTGCGGGGCACGCCGCCCCCCACCGTGAAGATGCCGAGCGTCGTCTGCTTCCGGATCCGGTCCGTGTAGTCCTCGAGGTCCAGGAACGCGTCGTAGCGCGGGTAGCCCTCCCCCTCCAGGGCGCAGCGGCGCTGGTAGAGCGCGATGTCGAGACCGATCTCGGAGTCAGTCAGGGCCGGGACGTAGACGGGGACATCGTGCAGCGCGGCGGATCGGAGCACACCCCGTCCCTCGACGTTGGCCTCCAACCACTCCCCGAGCATCCGGTGGAAATCAGCGCTCGAATACACGAGCTCGCGCGGCATGCCCTGCAGGACCTCCAGGACGATGCGCTCGATGTCATCGAGGCTGCGCTCGAGCTCCAGCGTGTCGTAGACCCGGTCGTAGCCCTTTTCGTAGAGCTCCTGATCCGACATGGCGGGGTCGTACTTGAAGTGCGAGCGGCCCGTGGCCTCGACGAAGCCGTGCGCCATGAGGGCGCCCGTGCTGACGATCGCGTCGATCCAACCCTGCTCGATCATGTCGCAGAGCACGAGGCCCATCTTGGCGACCGTCATGGCGCCCGAGAGCGTGCACACCACGTAGCAATCCGGGTCGCGCACCATGGCCTCGAGCACGTCGGCCGCCTCGCCCAGGTTGCGGCCGGCGAAGGCTGTCTGGGACATGGCCCGCACGAGGTCGTCGGTACTGTGGATCGTGCTCAGGTCGAGAGGCGAGAGCGGCTCGAGACCATCCGACACGCCGTCGTGCAGTTCCCGGATCTCCTCGATGGGCTTCCCGCTGTCGCGGGGCATGTTGATGTCGTGGCTCATGGGGCGCCATGGTGGTGCGGCCCGAGCGGTGAGGCAAGGCTGCGTCTGGCGTCGTCGGTCCTGGTCAGAGATCGCGGGGGCTGGCGATCACGGTGCCCGCCTGCACGCCGACCACGCCCTTGCCGCCCGGCGTTTCGACCACGAGGTGCATCCACACACGGCGCGAACCGCTGATGCCGACGATTTTCACCTCGAAGCCATCGGGGGCCCACACCGTGGGATCGTCGTTGGTCATGAGGCTTCGCCGGTGGAAGTCGGCCTTGTTGGTCCGCGCGAGCTGCACGTTGCCGTGGAGCAGGCGGCCACCGGTGCTCTCGTCCATGTCCTCGTCGATCAGCATCGACGTGCTGGGACTGGCGGAGAGGGTGCCCAGTCCGTCCATGAGGAAGAAGGCGGCGTCCACGGGTTCGTTCGGGTCCCAGGTGTGGTCGATACCGAACCGGTTGACGAGGTCCGCTGCGACACTGCGACGCTCGTCATCGTCCAGGATCTCGAGCAGCTGCGCATGGTTGGCGAAGCGCACGCTGCGCCACACGATGAGATCGCGCGCGGTCTTGATGGGCGGGTCCAAGATCAGGCGCCGCGTCGTGGCGCGCGGATAGACGCAGACGAAGCGGTAGAGATCGATGTGACGCGTGGCCCCCGTCGCCGGGTCGGCCACCGCGGGTGCCGCGGCGGCTTCGCGCACGAAGAGCAGGGCGTTGCCCGTGTGCGGATCGTCCTTGGCGTCGGGTGCGAGCGGATTGATCTCGTCGATGTGCGGCAGCCGCGCCGACGGCACGATCGGGTTGCGCGTCAGGTCCAGGGCGTCGAGGTAGGCCAGCCCGATGGCGTCGCCGCCGAAGAGCTTGTGGCTCGAGTTCACCTCGTCGAGCAGTTCGTAGGTGATGCGCTCGCCGCGTTCCGTCACACGGCGTACGGCGTCGAGCCGCCGCTCGGCGCGGCGCGTGGCCTCGATCGTGCCCTCCATGATGAGGACCATGATCGTGAGGAGGCCCACGGTCACCACGACCTCGAACATCGTGAATCCGCCTTGGGCGGCGCGCGGCAGCTCTCTAGCGGTTGACATAGATCTTCTCCATGTGCTGCGCGTAGTGAAGCGACTCGTCCACGCGGAACGTCTCGATGCGGATCAGGTAGGAGCCCTCCGGGAAGCGGTCCTTCGGAACCGCCCAGCTGAACGTCTCGTTCCCGCCTGCGGTGAGATCGAGCACGGTGCGGGCCGGATCGGGTCCCACACCCTCGATCCACGGGAGATGGCCCGGCTGAATGGACGCGTCGTCACGCATGCTCAGCCAGGTCTTGCCGTTGTCCGTGGAGTACATCGGCACGTAGACGAGGTCGCTCTCGGCCTGGGCGAATCCGGCCGCGTACGAACGCGTATAGGGCTTGCCGTCCCAGCGCCGCCACTCGATGCGCCACTGCACGTCGATCGTCGAGGGGTCCTCGAGCTCGGTGATCAGCGTTGGACTGAGGACTTCCACGCGCGGGAGCTGCGTGATGCGGTTGGGCGAGCCAGGCAGCCCGCCGCCGAAGTAGCTGTGGACGAGGGAGAGCATGCTGTAGCGCGCGATGAACGAGGAGCCGGACTCCGTCGTGCGGTCGATGCCGTTGATCACGATGTAGCCGCCGCGCGGATTCGCGCCCGGCTCCTGCAGGCGTACCAGCCCGCTGCCGATGAGCGAGCCGTTGTCGTGGTCGTAGTAGCGCCGCACGAGCTGCGCGCTGTAGCGCGGGTACGCATCGGTGAAGTTGAACTCATCGCCCAGGCCGCCCGACCAGTTCGACGCCAGCTGGAACGGGCGACTCACCATCGTGGTGGTCGGGAGCGGGAAGTTGTACTCCTCGGACAGCTCCGGACCATCCTCCACCAGCGAGCCCTCGTGGCCCGACTGGTACTGGTGGTGGTACGTCGCCGCGCTCGTTCCGATGTTGAAGAACGACGTCGAGCCTTCGGCGTTGGTGCGCGACTCGCTCCTGCGCATCGTCGTACCCAGTGGCTGCTGCGTACCAGTGATGCCGTCCTTGCGTACGAGGTGGAACTCGCCCGCGGCCGTGCCCGTGTTCGCCCGCAGATTGCCCCACGGTTTCCACTGCGTGCCGTAGGTCGCGTCGGGACAGAGCTCGCCCATCCAGGGCTTCGACCACCAGTAGCCGCCCGATCGGATCCCGGCGCTGGTGCCGGTGTTGGTCCGCGCCAGCTTGCGGCTGCCGCGCAAGGTGCTGGTGCCGCCGCCGCCGGTGATCGTGTTCTCGTACACGTCGCCCGCGAGTCCGAAGGGCTTGCCGTCCATCGGGATGCTGTTGCTGTAGCCGTTCGCGCTGTCGTAGCCGACATCGCCGCCGAGCGACAGGTAGTAGAACGAGAAGCCGGTCTGGGCGTTCCAAAGCGCCTCGCTCTTGGTGATGGCCTGACGCAGCCACTGGAAGATGCGCCCGACGTCGTGGTCGGCGCGGCCGCGCCAGTGATCGCGCAAGCGGCCGGCGTCGAAGGCGAGCCACTGGTTCTGGAAGTTGCCCGAGCCGTCCGAGAAGTTGTCCCAGTACCAGTTGTAGCCGTGGGCCGCCGTGGTGCCGGTGGCGTCGAGGTCGGCGTAAGGGCAGTGACGCGGGTCGCCGTTCATCTGATGACGCTCGCTGAACGGCACCTTCTCGGGGTCGCCGTAGAACCAGGTGAACGTGCGCGACAGGTTGCGCGGCTCGTTGCGCGCAGGCCACAGGGTGCCCGCGGCGAGGTCGTGACCGAGACGCGTCTCCACGGCAATCACGCGGTCGACGCCGTCGCCGTCGTTGGCGCCCGGCGCGGAGGCGAGCGCACTTCGCAGGGCCGGTGTCGGCAGGGTGATCCGCCAACGCGCGGTGTTCTTGGGCGCGCTGCCGTTCCAGGCAAGGTCGCGGGTGAAGCGGTTCGTGTCGCCGGCGGTGCCGGGCGTCGGGCAGGGCACGTGGTCGAGGTCATAGAGACGGTAGGCGGACGGCAAGCCGCGACCGCTCAGCTCGGGCGCCTCGAGCGGCGTGCCGTGCAACTCCAGCACCGTGCGGTTGGTCGCGGCTTCGAAGCGGATCCCGTACCACATCTCGCCGCGCTCGAAGCCGCCGTCCCGCACGCCGTCCTGATCTGCGTCGAAGAAGGTCTCGGCTGGATCCCAGGTGCTGTCGCCGTCCATGTCCAGGAAGGGCTCGCCGAAGTTGGCCACGTAGGCGTCTTCCGCGGCCGTGCTGCCGAAGTCGAGCGGATTCCAGGGCTGCCACGCGGGCGGCGTCGCGGTGGTCGGGCCGTCGCGCACGCCGTTGCCGTTCCGGTCCCAGTAGGGTTCCGCCGGGTCCCAGCTGCCGTTCGCGTTGCCGTCGTTGAACGGCTCCGCGGGCCGCGCCGGATCGAAGGTCGCGTCGCCGTCCAGATCGGTCAAGGCCTCCGTCGTCGTGCCGTACGCGCCGTCGCCGTCACGCTCCTGATACGGGTCGTGCGCGTCCTTCGCGCCGTTGCCGTCCAGGTCGAAGTAGGTCTCGGCGAGCTGACGGATGCCGTCGCCATTTCCATCGCCGAAGATCTCGGGGTAGCGCGGCGCCGCATGCAACGCCTGGTAGGCGTCACCGGCCCCGCTGCCGTCGGTGTCGATGCCGCCGGGCAGCCGCTCGATGACGATCGACGGGTTCGATGCCGCGTTCGGCGCACCGCTGTGATCGGCACCTGGCAGGACGAGCGTGGCCGGGAGCCCCGCGTCGCGCACACCGTTGCCGTTCCAGTCCTGGTAGGCCTCGCCGGCGTCGTAGCTTCCGCTGCCATTGACGTCGAGGAACGGTTCCTCTTGCGTCATCAAGACCTCGGCACCGGACGTACCCGCGAATGCGGTCTTGTAGGCGTGCACGCGGAAGCGTGGTGCGATCGATGCGGCGTCGTTGCCGGCCACACGGGTCGGCGCGATGCGCTCGGGGTGCGTCACGACCCGCCAGCCCGGCTTGGCCTCGGGCAGGGCCGCGGCGTCGCTGTAGTTGCGCGCGGGCGGCATCGGCAGCAACTCACCGTGCAGGTTGACGATGAGCGCATTGTGGTAGCGGTCCGGATCGAGCACCATCCGGTCCAGCAGCAGGCGCCACGTCGGCGTATCGTCCGTCGCCAGGCCCGCCGCAACGCGCGCCTCGTGACGCGCGACGGCCTCCGGATACCGCATGCAGTGGTTGTTCATGTCCGCTAGCGCGTAGGGCATCTCGTTGCCGGCGTCCCAACTCCCGTCGCCGTCGCCGTCGTCGAAGGGCTCGCCCGGGTCACGCACGCCATTGCTATTCGTGTCGGTGAAGGTCTCTTGCGCGGCCCACCCGCCGGCGAACGCGGGCGTCGTCACGCCGTCGAGGTTCATGCGGGCGCGCATGCGCTCGGGTACGTAGTAGCGCTCCGAGGCCATCCCGTCCGGCATGCGACCCGGGTAGCAGTAGGCCCACGGCGTGTCTTCGCGGCTGTCGCGTGCCTCGTTGGTGTAGGGCGCGTACTCCTCGTCGCGCCCGTAGCCCAGGGTCGTGACCCAGTGGGTCCGGAAGCGCAGGCCGGGGTTGCGTCCCTCGAGATCGGTCAGCGTCGCCTCGATGAACGGCTGGATCGCGTCCATGAAGACCCACCAGCCCGGCACGTTCTCGCACGCGACCAGGTAGACGTCGTAGACCTGCGTGGTCGGGAACGCATCCCCAATCGTTCGGATGACCGAGCTCATCTGGGCCATCTGCTCTCCGGGCAGCGTGTCGGCCGGCCGCATGCGGAAGACCTTGACGGTCGTGATGCGCAGATCGCGCTGTGCCGCGCCGGGGAACGGCCGCACGGAAATCTGGCGGTACCAACGCCACTCGCCCTTGTCGCGTGTGTTGCCCGAGATCACGTTGCCGGGCGGCAGGTAGGCGCCAGGGTCGGAGGGATCGGGCTGGATCGTGAGCGACGGCTCGTAGCCCAGCCCGTCATCGAACCCATCGAGGTCGGCTGCGACCTCGCTTTCGCCGCCTTCGACGAATGCGCGCAGCTCCGCGAGGATCGAGAGCGCACGCTGGCGCGCGAACACCTTGTCACGTACCCAATCCGTGTGCTGGGTACCGCGCGTGATGTAGGCGACACCCGCCATCGCGGCGACGGCGAGGAGCACCACGGCGATCAGGACCTCGAGCAGGCCGAAGCCGCGCATGCGGTGCATCATTCCCCACCTCCCGTCACGATCGCATCGACACGATTGGCGAGGGGAAAGACCGCCTTGCTGCGCCGGTACGTGCCCATGCGGGTGAGCAGGTCATCGACGATGCCGCCGTCGTACTCGATCTCGGCGAAGTCGCCGCCGGCGCCGCGCACGTCGATGTAGCTCTGTCCGATGAAGATGCCGCGCAGGTAGCAGGGGCCGTTGATCTCGAGACGGCCGCTGCACCACAGCATGCCGTTGAAGAAGGAGTTCGAGCCGCTGGCGATCGTGCAGGTGCCCTTGACGATGACGATGCCCGTGCCGCGGAGCGGGCGATCCTTGTCGAAGACGACGTTGCCCTCGATCACCGTGAGCGTGTACTCCCCGAGATTGCCGGGCAGCACGCTGGCATCGGTGACGGCGGCGTCGGCCATGCCCTTGAGGTCAGACAGGGTCACGCCGAAGACGCCCTTGAGCCCGCTGCGCCAGCCCGGCACGGATGTGGTCGCGGGCGCGCCGTCGACCTCGCTCTCCGCTTGGAGCGTCGGTGTGCCGTTGCTCGGATGGTGGGCGATGCCGACCGCGCTGCCGCCACGAATGCGGGCTCGAGCGCCGATGGTCACCCGGGAGCCACGTTTCGCGCAGATGGCCGCGGCAGCCGGCGTGGTGAGAGCGAGCCGGCGAAGCTCGGTGGCGACGGCGTTGGACGCGATACGCCAGTTGGCGCCCTCGCCCAGGGGCAGATCCGCGCGCGGCCGGCGGTAGAGGAAGCCATGGCTCTCGACCAGCCACACGGCGCCGCCGGCGGTCTGACCGCGGTGGCTCGACACATCCTGGACGCCGGCGGCCGGGTCCCAGGCTCCGTTGTCGTTGCTGTCAGTGAACGGTTCCGAGCCGTCGTGGAAGCCGTTGCCGTTCACATCGGTGAAGGGTTCGGCCGGCGTGGCGATGCGCACCTCGTAGCGTGCCCACACGCCGGGCGTGACCTCGTACTCACGCACGAGACCGACATCGGGGTCCATGGTCTCGTTGATGGGCGGGTTCGCCGCGAGGTCCAGCCGGGGCGCGAACGTCGTCACGGGCTGCACGTTCTGGCGGCGGAACCACGAGAGCGCTTCGGCGACGCCGGCGAGTGCGATCTCGCGCGCTCGGACCGGTGCGGTCGCACCGCTCTCAGAGCCCTTGTCGAGCGCGAGGCTCGATTGGGTGCCCGACGCGATCATCGCGCCCAGCAGGAGCACACTGACGACGGCCACGAGCATCGCGAATCCGCGCTCTTGAGCGCGCGGTCGTACGGTGGAACGGGGGAGCATGTGAGGTTCCGGGGCCTACCCGTCACCACGTCCGACATCATCTCAGCGGCTGCGTACTGGGGAACACGGAGCCGCGCGTCTTATCGTCGTCAGGCCGCGATCGAGTGAGGTCAATCCCGCAGCGTGAACTTCTTGCAGGTACTCAGTTGCCAGCCGTGCGCTTGGCCTCGGCGCGCGCCTTGCGGCGCGCTTCCTTGTCAGCGCGGATCTTGAGGAGGAGGCGGTCGATCAGCGCATCGGCTTCACGCTGACGTGCGACGTGATGCGCCGACGTCATGGGGATCGCGCGGTCCGGCTGGGCCGCGGCGGGCTGCGTTGCCGGCCGCACCATCCCCGGCTGGAAGAGGGTGTCGTCGGGGATGGGTCCATCGAGGGGCAGGCTGCCGTCCGAAGCGTCCGCGGCGGCGCCGGCTGCATCGCCGGAGGTGACGTTGAGGGCGGCGAGCACGACGCCGGTGAGGAAGAGGACGCAAACGATGATCCACACGCGCGCCATCCCGCGACGGCCGGCGTGAGGCGAGTGCGGTGTTGCGCGGGCACAGCGATCGGGGCGCCGGACTTTCCCAAGCCCGGCAGGGGCGGTCGGAGACACGGGGTCGTCCTTTCCCCACCACGTGTGCCCTTTCGTCGGGCCCGGGCGCGGGCTGAAGCAGATAGCCCCCCGATGTTCACGGGTGAGACAGGAAGGACTTTGGACCCTGTCTCAGTCCGCCCCGTGCCCAAAGGCTCGGGAGGGCCGCCGCGGGATCCCAAACGGAGGGAAACCCGCTGCTAGCCTTCGCACGTCATAGGAGGCAGACCCTCACTCGCCTCCCCTAGGAGAACTCACGTGCACCGACCGATGTTGCGGGCCCTCAAGCTGGGCGCGATCGTCGCCGGCTTGATGCTGGCCACCCCTGCCGCCCCCGTCCTCGCCGAAGACGGCCCTGGACCCGCCGAAGACGGCCCTGGACCCGCCGCGACCGGCATCGCCTGGGTCAAGGGCTGGGAAGCCGGCCGCGCCCAGGCGAAGAAGGACGGCAAGCTGATGTTCGTCTACTTCGGCCGCTACTCACCGAAGTGACCCCCCTGCGAGATGCTGGAGAACCGTGTGTTCTCCCAGGACGGCTCGGCCGCCCTCAGCGACAAGTTCACCGCCGTGAAGCTGCTCGGCGGCAACGACCTCGACGACGAAGGCAAGGCCTTCATGAAGCGCTACGGCGTTGGCGGTTACCCGACACTGCTCGCGATGACGCCCGATGGCGCCGTCGTCAGCCGGAGCTTCGGTGACCGCACGCTCGAGGGCATCGTCGGCTCGATGGTCGCTGCCGTTACGGCGGACGGCGAGTTCAGGGCCAAGGAGGCCGACTTGGCCAGCAAGACGGACGCGGCCAGCGTTCGTGAGATGGCCGGCCTCTACAAGGCTCGCTCGCAGCTGGACAAGGCGCGCACGCGCTACGAGAAGCTCACGGCCGAGAAGCCGTCCGTCGAGGACCAGGAGAACCTCCTCGAGGTCGTCTCCAGCCTCGGCGACAGCGCCGCCCGGAAGGGCCTGCTGGCAACGCTCGTCGGCACGCGCAGCGACCACGCCAAGCACATCGAGTGGCGCACCGAGCTCGCCATGGTCGACGTGCCCACGCAGGTCACGAGCCGCGCGGAGTGGAACGACGTGATGGGCAAGCGCAAGGCGGCCCTCACCGCCCTGCTTCCGGAGGTCGAGAAGGTCGCCGACCAGGCGCACGTCCGCGGGATCCTCGCAGACATCGCGGCCAACACAGGCGATCGTGACGCGGCCGGCGCGCACTGGGACTGGATCCTCGAGAAGGCCCCGGACAGCAAGGCCGCCGCCGGCGCCTTGTGGATGAAGAGCAACGACCTCATCCGCCAGGGCCGCTTCGAGAGCGACGCCACGAAGCTGAAGGACGCCAAGGCCCTCTGGGGGCAGTTGGTCAAGGACCACGCGACCAGCCCCGGTGGCCAGCGCGCCAAGCAGTTCATGGGCCAGCTCGACGGCATGATCGCGGCCCTCGAGCTCAAGCAGGCCGAAGCCGCAGAGAAGAAGCTCAAGCAGGCCGAAGCCGAAGAGAAGAAGAAGGGCGAGCCCCTGAAGCCGCGCGACGACGGCAACTAGACCCTGTCCAAGAAGCTTCCAGCAGGCCAGTTCCGACAGGCCAACACCCCCGGCGCTTCGCGCGCCGGGGGTGTTTTCGTGCGTGGTCCATGCCTGCTCGTTTTCCTTCGGCAACAACGGGGCGAACGCACCACAGCGGAATGAATTGCATCGGGCTTGGGATCACCGTCCCGGGACGCACGACCTGCTTCGCAGCGCCCAATTCGACCGACGCGAACAGGGCCTTTCGGAGCGTGGTTTTGGCCCTTGAACAAGCCTTGGCGCCCCCCCTTCCCGCGCTAATCTCCGGCTGGGCCTAGCTACAAAAACAGGGCGCTCCGCGCGGAAACCGCGGGGCGTCTTCTGTACACATCTGGACGGAGCCGACCGATGTCGATCTCACGCACGACGACGACCCGCAGAAGAAGCCGCAAAGGCTTCTCGACAACCAGCCGAGGGAACCGCCGAGACGCATGCATGCGGTTCAGCGTCACCTTCCTCCTCGCCCTCGCCTTGGGCGTGGGTCTCGCCGCCTGTGGCGGCGGCGGTGGTGGCGGCGGTGTGGGGCAGGGCCTCGTGCTGCTGAGCTTCTCGCAGGATTCGGTCGACAACGCGCCGCTCAACTCCACGCTCGAGTTCGAGTTCTCCGAAGCGGTCGATCCGAGCACGATCACGAGCGCGGCCATCCAGATCCGCGAAGGCCCCTCCTTCGGCGCCTCCATCCCTGGCCTGTTCCGGATCCTCGGCGCACGCGTGATCTGGGAGCCGCAGCTTCCCGGTCTCTGCGACAACTCGGATGCCGCGCTGAAGCCCAACACGCGCTACCGCGTCTCGGTCATCGGCTTCCCGGAGGAGTTCTCGCTCCGCAATACCGTCGGCGAGCCGCTCAGCAACACCCAGACCTACGAGTTCAACACACGTCTGGACTCGGACCCCGACAAGTTCATCGATCAGCAGCCCGGGAGCGCGCCCTTCGTAGCCTCCGCGTCGCCGGCCAACGGTGACGAGGCCGTCGCCGTCACGGCGGGCAACCAGGTCGTGCTCACGATGAGCGAAAACCTCGACCCCTGCACCGTCAACGACGCCAACGTGCTCTTCCACATCTACCAACTCGGTGATCCGAACACGTCCGTCGCAGCCAATGGTGGATTGGGCCTCCCCTCCGGCTTCGCGACCGATGCCACACAGGACACCGGCGACCAGGCACCCGGCGATCCCTTCACGTGGACGACCGCGGGGCAGCAGGCGTTGGTCAACACGCTGCCGACGCCCCAGAAGATCCTCGCGCAGATCCAGCTCGAGCAGAACTTCGCGAGCACGAAGATCACGATCACGCCGGAATTCGGCTTCAACGCCGACCCGCTCAAGAACGCGCCGCTCTTCCCCGAGAACGCCCTCATCGTGGTCCAGGTCTCGTTCAACGTCTCGGACTTCGGCGGCAACCCGTTGACGCCGTTCACGATGGCGTTCACGACCGAGAACCGTCCGGCAACGAACAGCACGTACCTGCTGGACAACGAGGGTGAGACGCCCTACCGCGGCGACGTCACGACCGCGGAGGTGCACGAACCTCGCGCGCCCAGCAAGGTGCAGGGCTTCCTGCTCTTCGCCGGCGACAGCGACAACGGCCCCGACCCGTTGACGCCCACACTGCCCGAAGACAACTTCGGCACGTGCACCACGCCGCGGCAGGTCAATGACGGCATCCCGGACGACTTCGACCCGGTCGTGGACGTGGTCCTCGACACGGGCGCGACGCGCAACCTGTGCCCCAACACCACCGACGGTTCGCTGGCGGTCATCTGGGAGTTCCGCACCTTCCGCATCCGCAACGGCATCACGGTGCGCGTGGTCGGCAACAACCCGGCGATCATCCTCGTCCAGGGTGACGCCATCATCGAGCAGGGCGGCCTGCTGCTGCTCCGCAGCGACGGCACCGCGGGCACCCCCACAGGCAACGGCGCCAAGGGCCACGACGACACCACGTCAGGCAACCCGCCCGACGCGGCCGGTGGCCGCGGTGTAGCGGGCGGCGGCAACGGAGGCGAAGGCACCGCCGCGCCCATCAACAGCGGGCTGAAGAAGGGCCAGGACGGCTTCGACGGCTACGGCACGGGCACGACGGACGGTCACGGCGACGCGGCGATCCCCGGCGGCCCCGGCGCCGGCGAGGGTGGCTCGGGCGTCGACGCGACCAACTCCAGCAACCCCTGGCCGAGCGGCTCCTCGGGCGCGGGTGGTGGCGGCGGCCACGCCGCCGCAGGTACGGACGGCCCCCAGGCCATCGGTGCCGGCACCGTCCTCCTGGTCGCTGGGGTCGGCAAGGGTGGCGAGATCACGCCGAACCGCCGTGACGCCGAGACGATGCCGACCCCGTCCGCCGGTGGCGGCGGTGGTGGCGCGGGCTACAGCGTCGAGCCCCCCGGCACGTTCAAGACGGGCGGTGGCGGTGCGGGTGCCGGTGGCGGCTTCGTCGATATCACCTCGTCGGGCGACATCACCATCAACGGCACGATCGACGCCTCGGGCAGCCGCGGCGGCAACGGCGGCAACGAGTCGTTCCACGGCGGTGGCGGTGGCGGCGGCGGCGCCGGTGGCGGCATCCGTCTCCTCTCGCCAAACTCGATCGTCCTCGGTGGCGGTGCGGTGGTCACGACGTCCGGCGGCACAGGCGGCAGCGGCAACCGCGGCTCGTCGAGCACGGTCGGTCCGATCAACAACGGCGGCAACGGCGGCTTCGGCCGCGTCGTCATGGAAGACAGCGACTCGATCATCACGGGCATCGGCGCCGCGACGGTCACGCCCAGCGAGGGCACGCTCGGCTTCTTCCGCGGCATCTTCGATGCCAGCCGGTTCAAGGGTGGCGGACTCAACCCCCAGGGCATCACCGAGATCTTCGGTGTGGGTCCACTCAACCCCGACTTCCAGATCCCGGTCGCTGCTGACTTCGTCGCCGGCGTGCCGGTCGTCGCCTCGCGCGGTGTCGGTCTGACCAGCATCCTGGTCGAGGTGCAGGGCTTCCAGATGCAGGCCGACGGCCTGCCGGACATGGGCTCCGCCACCGGCTGGTGGACGGCCTGCCGCTTCGTCGACTCCGGCGTCGAGGGTTCGCCCACGCTCGTCTACACGAATCCTCCGAACAACGCGAGCGACCCCGTCGCCGCGCCTTCGGACAACGTGGGGACGGGCATGGATGCGATCGACGGGAGCGAGTTCATCCAGTTGCGCATCAGCTTCTGGCTGCCGAACACCGTCGGTCCGTTCGACGCGGGCCCGTTCGTCAACGACTGGACGATCCGCTTCTCGCACAACCAGTAGCAGCAGCTGCCACGACGAGCACGCCCGGGGGCGCGACGACGAGTCGCGCCCCCGGTTCTCGTTTGGGAGCGCTACGTTCCGGGTGCATCCGCCACGAGCAGGTGGTCGAACAGGTCGCTCAGTGGAGGGGCGAAGCACTCGTCGAAGAGGTCGAAGTGCTCGACGGGCGGGCGCGAGGGACGGTCGTCCCCTGGCACGGGTCGCACCGTGATCAGCCCCTCGTGCACCCGCAAGCAAGCCTCCTTGGCGTCGATCTCCGCCGCGCTCAGCTCCAGCGAGACATCGATGTCCTCGTTCGCCGTGGGGAACAGGAGCCGGGGCTTGGCGGCCTCGCACGTCTCGGGCGGGTAGGCGACGAGAGCAAGACGCGTGAAGCATGTGGAGCCCCACGTCCCTCCACGCGTCCAGCGCACGCCCCAGTGCACGGCGATGTGATCCGGATGCCCGTTCACGCCACGCGCATCGTGCGTGATGATGACCTCCGGCTCGAAGTGCTCGAGCACGTCTTGGATGGGCGCTGCCAGGTCGCGGAACTCGAGCTTGGCCAGCTGGCCATCCGGGAGATCGGCGACGATCAAGCCATCGAGTCCGAGGATCTCGGCGACCTGCTCCAAGCGCTGCTCGCGCAAGTCCCCCACCTGAGTAGGCGTGAGGCCCCGCTGAGGGCCCATGGAGGATGCTTCGCCGCGCGTCATGGTCAGTAGGACCGTCGCGGCATTCTCGTTCGCAGCGTAGCGCGCCAGGGCTCCGGCGCAGCCGTAGGCTTCGTCATCGGGATGGGCGAACACGGCCAGCACCCGCCGCGGCACAGGTCGCAGGGCGGCCAGGGAAGGTGCGGTGCGGACGACAGCCATGGCGAGATCAGAACTCGCCGCCAAGGTGGCTTCGACGAATTTCTCTCGCAAGGAGATCAGGTCCTCCGGCTGCCGCCCGACCGCGGGGCACCTGGCCGGGAGAGCGGCCTGACCAGGCATGGGGTGTTCCCACGCCACCCGCAGACCGGACACCTCGTTCGGCGCCACGAGACCTAGGTCCGCGGACGTTCGGCTCAGCCGCCCGCCTCGGCCGCAACACCCCGGCCCGCGACGAACCCGGAGGCCCAGGCCCATTGGAAGTTGAAGCCGCCGATGCGGCCGTCGACGTCGAGGATCTCGCCGCAGACGTGCAGCCCCGGGCAGACCCGCGATGCCATCGTCTCCAGACGAACCTCGCTGAGCGGGACACCGCCGGCCGTCACTTCCGCCCACGTCCAGCCGCGAGGCCCCGTCACGGGCAGCGGAAGGTCGGTGAGCGTGCGGAGCAAGGTCCGGCGCACGTCGCGCGAGAGCGTCACCCGCGGCGCCTCCGGATCGACGCCCGCCATCCGGCACAGGGTCGCGGCGAGCCGCTGCGGCATCGACGCCGCCACCGTGAACACCGGGTTCGCGCCTCGCAGATCCTGGAGCGTCGCATCCACCTCAGAAGCGGCACGGTCCGGCAGCCAGTTCACGTGCAGCGATGTCGCCGCGTCGCGCGCATGCGCGTCGATCCAGTAGCGGCTGATGTCGAGTACGACGGGCCCGCTCACGCCGAAGTGCGTGCAGAGCAGGGGCCCCTCGAACGCGTGCAGTCGCTTGCCGGTTCGTGAGCGCACCTCGAGGCGCACGGGCGTCGCAAGCCCCGGGACGCTGGTCAGGGCGTGCCCGTCCGGCAGGAGGAGGGGCACGAGCGACTGGAAGACGTCGTCCGTGACCGTGTGGCCGAACGCGCGCACGAGAGCGTAGCCGTGGCCGTCGGAGCCGCTCTTGGGCAGGCTGCGGCCGCCGGTTGCCAGGACGAGGCGGCCTGTCCGCAGCTCGCCCTCGGGGCCGGCGAGAACGAAGCCGCCATCCTGCCGCTCGATGGTCTGCACGCGCCACGGATGGACGATCTCGACGCCCGCCTCGCGCGCGGCGCCGAGCAGCGCCTCGAGCACCGTGCGCGCCTTGTCCGTGACCGGGAACAGCTTGCCCGTCGCCTCGCGCTTGAGCTCGACGCCCAGATCCGCGAAGAAGCGCACGGTCTCCGAGGCATCGAAGCGCCGCAGCACCTTGCGGATCGCGGGTGGGGACGAGCCGGCGAACGCGCGCTCGTCCACCTCGTGGTGGGTCACGTTGCAGCGCCCCCCGCCGGCCACGAGGATCTTCGCGCCCAGGGTCTTGGCGCCATCGAGCAGCACGACGCGCTCCCCGGCGCCCTGGCGGGCAGCTTGGATCGCGCACATGAGGCCCGCGGCGCCCGCGCCTACGATGGCGATGTCGGCTCGCTCGTGCACGGCGGCAGTGTAGGAGCGCGTCCGCCCGAGGCGCCCATGGCTTTTTGGCGGGATGGCGAGGTCTGGGCCCCGTCTTGAGAGGTGCATGACGAACGAAGCATTGGTACGGAGGGCGCAGGCCGGGGACATCCCCAGCCGCGAGGCCCTGGCTCGGCGTTGGCTGAGCCGCGTCTACGGCGCGGCCCTGGCGCGGATGCGCAACCCTGCGGACGCCGACGATCTGGCGCAGGAGGCCCTGCTGCGGGCCTTCCGCGGCCTCGCCAAGCTCAAGGACCCGGCCCGCTTCGGCCCCTGGCTGCTGCAGATCGTGCGCAACGCTGCACGCGATCAGTACCGCCGCCCGGCCCGCCCTACGGCGCTCGGCGAGCAGGACGGCGCGCTGGAAGACGACGGCTCCGAGCCGGCGCTCGACGGCGACGCGGTGCGCGCCTGGCGCAAGCTGCCAGGTGACGAGCGGCTGGTCACGTGGCTACGGATCATGGACGGCCTGCGCTTCGAGGACATCGCGGAGCTGACCGGGGGAGCCAAGAGCTCCGTCTACCGGACCTTCCGCAAGGGCCTCGCTCGTCTGCGAAAGGAGTTGAGTCGATGCTGAGTTGCCACGATGTACTCGAGGCCCTGCCCGCGATCGAAACGGGCGAAGCGACCACGGGCGACGTCCGGGATCACCTCGCCACGTGCCGGAGCTGCCGCGCCGAAGCCGAAGCGGTGCGCGCCGGACTCGACGGCCTCCGCCGCGAGCTCGCCGCCCTCGCCCCGACGCCCTTCCTCGAAGATGCGGCGCTCGAAGCGGCGCGGTCGGCGCCTGTTGCGAGCGGGCCCCAGCGCAGGGCGCTGTGGCTGCCCGCCGGCATCGCGATGGCCGCGGCGGTCGTGCTGGTCGCCATCCTCGTGCTCGCCAAGCTACCGACCGACGAGGCCACCGCGCCGGGTGCTGAAGACACGGATCCGAGCGGGCCGAGTCTCGTCGCCTACGCACCCACGGCGGCGCAGGTCGCCAAGGAACGGGCGGCACGTCAGGCGAGGGCGTCGGAGACGTACACGACGCAGTTCTACCGCCTCCCCGGTGCGCCCATGCCCGGCGTGGCCATGATCGGGCAGGTCCTCCTCACCGAGATCGGCAAGAAGCACGGCGGGATGCTCCACAAGCGGGCCCAAGCCGCGTTCCTGCAGCTCACGAACAACGGTCGCGATCGCTTCGTGACGCTCCAGCTCGGTTCACCGGGCGGCGGCGGCACGGCGTGCAAGATCCGCGCGCTCGTCAACCCGCAGTACGCCGGGAGCGTGCTCATCGAGGAGCCGTTGGCGCGCGCGCTCGGCCTGCACGAGCACGAGTTGCCCCGGACCATCACCATCGGCGGAGACACCAGCATGCGCGCCGCCGCCGCACGCGGTCACGTGCGCGTCGGCTCGTTCACGGGCGACGCAGACATCGAGGTTGTTCTCGAGGGCGGGACGATGCCGGCGGTCCCGCTCACGGGCGGCGGCGTCCCCCAGGCCTTGCGCCTCGTGATCCGGGGCGAGCGGCCGGACAGCGGGTTCGCGGGCAACGCCACCCGACTGCACCACGCGCACGGACGAGCGTTCGTCGTGGCCGACAAGACGATGAGCTGGAAGAACCGCCCCGATGTCGACCCCGAGATCGGCATCGAGAGCCAGGGCCCTCTGAAGGCGGCGCTCAGCTTCCACGCAGGCACGTACCCCGAGTGCCTGGTGTTCCTCCCGAGCCTCGACATGGGCGGCGGCGGGACCCTCGCCTGGGCCGTGCGCATGGAGCGCGTGGCGCTCAGCCAGAAGTTCGAGCCGCGTGCGCAGGTGACGATCGCTCGCGTCTGGCGCGGGCGCACGGCCATCCCCTCGCGGGAGAGCGTGGCGCACACGCGCGCCGACAAGGATGGCCTCGTGTCCTTCGTGCATCAGCGCGGCGAGCGCGGCCCGCTGCGCGCCCGCGAAGTCCGCAGCGACGGCAGCGTGCGCTGGCACGACCTCGTCCTCCCGGGGGACTCGACGGCGCAGCGCAAGGACGTTGCCTTCGTGCGCGTACTGCCGGACGGTCGCGTCGCCTTGCGCGGCGTCGAGTACGCCCCGTGGACCAAGAACGCGCGTGGCGTTCCCATGCAGCCGCACCAGGAGGCCGAGACGAAGCTGCGCCATGCGCTTTCCAAGGTGGCCAGCGCCGGTGGCCGCGACGCGGAGGGCGCATCCAAGGTCACGCTGTGGCTGCTCGCCTCCAAGACGACCCCCTGGCACATCGTGGAACGCGTGATGATGGCGTGCGCGCATCCCGACGTGAAACTGGCCAAGCTCAAGTTCGGAATCGACCGCAGCAAGGCCCCGGCAACCGCCTATGAGATGCCGCGCGATCGTGGCCTGGACGCTCCTCCGCTCGAGGCGCAGACGTTCACCGTGCGACTCGTCTGGAAGGGTGACGAGTTGCGCTACCGCGCCAAGGGTGACATCCCCTCCATCGAGGGCCCTTGCGACAGCAGTCTCCGCGGTTTCCCCATGCTTGACGCGGTGATCCGCCTGGCGAAGGGTGCCTTGGCCAAGGGGTACGTACTGCACGGGAAGCTGCATCCCGTCGGCGGCGTAACGAAGGACATCCCCTACGAGGTGGTGCGCGGACTCATCGCACGCATGCAGGCGTCCGGTGTGGACCAGGTCCTGATCTTGAACACCCCGCCGCGGCGGCGCTAGGCCCGCGGCACGGATTGGTTGACCCACCCCGCTAGACCAAGCCCAGCACACTCCAGAGCCACGCAACGCCGGTCACGAGCAGCACGATCCCCATGAGATCAAGCACGATGCCCGTGCGGAAGATCTCGCGCGTCGTGAACAGGCCCGTTGAGTACGCGATCATCGTCGGCGGTGTACCGATCACGAGCGCGAAGTCGATGGACGAGGCGATCGCCACGACCAGCACCAACTGCACCGGATCGACACCCAGGACGCCCGCCAGCGGAATCGCCAGCGGAATGAGCATGGCCGCGGACGCGGTGTTGGACGCGACCGCGGTGAGCCCCAGGGCCACGGCCCCCACCACGGCGACGCCGATCCAGGACGGCAGGACGCTCAGCCCCGTCAGCCTCGTCGCGAGCCAGTCCGAGGCGCCGGATTCCCCGAGGAAGATGCCGAGCGCGAGTCCGCCGCCGAAGGTGAGCAGCGCGGACCACGAGATGCGCTGCAGGTCGTCGCCCTGAAGCTTGCCGAGCAGCGCCAGCAGCACGGCGCCCCCGACCGCGATGATGCCCGTGTTGATGTGGTGCCAGGTCTGCGTGAGCCAGAGGCCCATGACGAGGACGAAGACGGCGAGCACGATCAACTGGTCGCCCGTCATGCGGCCGATGGCCTTGCGCTCCTCGACGGCTCGCACGTGGGCCTGCTCGAACAGCTCCGGATCGACCGTCGCCTTGCTGCGCTTCCAGAGGTAGACGCCCAGCAACGGCAGGAACAGCACGACGAACGGCAGCCCGTAGGCGAACCAGTCCACGAAGGACAGCTGCCGGTCGGCGAACGTGTCCAGGAACTCGACGGCGAGAGGATTGGCGGGCGTCCCAATGGCACTGCCCACACCGCCGGCGGTGGCTGCGAAGGCGATGCCCAGGATGCAGGCCTTGCGGTAGCCCGCGCTCTCGAGGGGACGCGTCACGGCCAACGCGATGGGGATCAGAACGGCGGTCGCCGCGGTGTTCGACATCCACATCGACAGGAACGCCGCGGCTCCGATCAGCGTCGCGAAGAGCATCGCGGGGCGACGGCCGGCGTGGGCCACGATCAAGACGGCGATGCGATGGTCCAGCCGCACACGACGCATGGCCTCCGCCATCAGGAATCCGCCGAAGAAGAGCGCGATGACCGGATGGAAGAAGGGCGCGAGCGCCGCTTGCGCCGTCCCGACGTTCGTCACCACGAGCACGACCGGGACCATGAGGGAGGTCACGAACAGCGGTACGGCCCCGGTGACCCAGAGCACCAGCACGAAGCCCAGCAGGCCAAGAACGACGCCCGTCTTGACGGGCGGCCGACGCGTCGCCATCAAGGCGCCGCGCTCGGCGTCCCACTTCATCACGGGGATCAGCTCGCGCCGACCGTCCGAGAGCACGAGCGTCAGGTCGATGTCGTCGAGTGCGGCACGTAGGAACTCGCCCTGCTCCTTCACTTGGATCCACGCCCAGGTCGGTCCGCTCGACGACACGCCGGCCGGGATCTCGACCATGACGCGGCGGTCGCGGTCGCGCGGGTCGGCACGATCGAAGCTGAACCGCTCCCCCGTACCGATCGTGAGCGGCACGCTCACGGCCGGGAGGCCCCGGTAGCGGATCTCGAGCGTCGCCGGCCCGTCGGTCCAGGCTTCCGGTGCGACGAGCACGCCCGCGGCGGCGAGCAGGAGGGCGCAGATCGCCGTGGCGATCTGCGCTCCGCGACCCGATGTCGGCTCGATCTCGCCCGCCCCGGCGTCCGCGTCCATCACGCCGTACCCCTCCATGACGCCGACCTGAAGCCGTCCGGCAGGGCCTCACCGCAGTGGGGACATCGCAGCGCTCTTGGCTCTTCGTCCTCGGCCGCCGGGGCCATGCGCCGGAACACGGCCGTGAGGATCGTGCCGGCCGTACCGAGAATCGCGAAGACGCCGATCGCCCGCCACGCATCCGAGGGTGAGTTGCTGCCCAAGATCACGACCAGGAGCACCACGCTGAGCAGGGCGGTGCAGCCGATCGTAGCGGCCTGCACCCAGCGGTGCGTCGTGGCCAGCCGCACGAGGAGGAGCAGGGCGGCGTGGGCGCAGAAGCAGCCGGCGATCACGCCCGTCGCACCCAGTTTCCAGACGACCTCACCCCGTACCTCGCCCCAGATCCCGATGAAGAACAGGCCGAAGCCCACGGCGGCAGCTCCCACGCCCGGGCCGGCGAAGGCGCGGGCGCGGTTCTTCTCCCACGCGGCGGCGCAGGCCAGCGACAGGATGCTCGCTCCCGCGACACAAAGCGTGCTGAGCAACACCTTGATCTCGGTCTCGCCCAGATTGCTGGAGAAGAGGGCCATGATGCCGAGCAGGGCACTCACGGCGACGGAGGCGATCAGGACGTAGAGGAACGAGCGGCGCATGGGCGGGCGACCTCCGTGCCGTAGAGTACCGGCGGCCCGAGGAGATCTCTGTGTCCCGACTGGTTTCCATCCGCGATCGCCTGACGCGCAACATCATCCTGGTCATCGTGCTCCTGGGCGGCGCGATCCTCGCCGTCACCTTCATCGGCAACCAGCGCGCGGTGGAATCGCTCTCGCGCTCGATCATTCGGCGCGTCAGCGACCAGACCGACGCGCGGCTTGGGCAGTTCTTCGAGCCCGTCATCAAGCAGCTCGAGATCGCCGTGCAGTGGCGCGAGAGTGGCCTGCTCGAGATAGACGACAGGGACAGCATCAACAAGCTGTTGCTACCGCTCATGCGCAAGCATACGCAGATCTCGTCCCTGCTCATCGCGGACGACCGCGGCCGCGAGCACATGCTGCTGCGTGTGGACGGGCAGTGGCGGCTGCGGCAGACACGGCGCGACAACGCCGGGCAGCCCGTGCGCTGGTTTGCGTGGACCGACGGGGACGCGGGGCCGAAGGAACGCCCCGTCACGAAGGCCGAGAGCGAGTACGACCCCCGCTCGCGTCCTTGGTTCCAAGGCGCCCTGGCGAAGGGCGCGGCCGTAACGAAGGGCGCGGCCGAGCTCTCCTGGACACAGCCCTACCAGTTCTTCACGACGAAGGATCCGGGCATCACCGCCGCCATCGCTCTCAAGCTCGGCGGCGTCACGCACGTGCTCGGGTTCGACGTGCTGCTCAACGACCTCTCGCGCTTCACGACCAGCGACGCACTTGTGGTCAGCGAGCACGGGTTCGTCTTCGTGACCGAGGAAGAGAGCTCGAAGGTCGTCGGCCTCCCGCGCCTCGAACGCTTCCTCTCGGACGAGGGCCGCCGCGCGGCTGTGGACAAGACCGTGGCCGAGATCGACGAGGGCGTGGTCACCGCCGCAGACGCCGCAGCAGCCTCGGCAACAGGGAACGAACCGTTCTCGTTCGAAGCCGACGGCCAGACCTGGTGGAGCGGCGTGCGGCGATTCGCCTTGGCGCCCGACCGGCACCTGCGCATTTCCGTGGTCATCCCGGAGTCCGACCTCGTCGGCGATCTCGCCATGCTGCGCTGGTTGATCCTGGGTGCGACGTTGCTCGCCCTGGGGGTCGCCGTGTGGCGCGCCTTCGTGCTCGCCGACCGCATGAGCGATCCCATCGAGGCCCTCGTCGCCGGCAGCGAGCGCATCCGCAAGGGCGACCTCGACGAGGGCGCCCCCATCGAGAGCGATCTTCTCGAGGTGCAGCACCTCGCCAACTCGCAAGACCGCATGCGGGTGGGTCTCAAGATGCTGATGAAGCTCGAGCGCGATCTCCAAGTGGCACGCCAGATCCAGCAGAACACGTTTCCGGACGTGCTGCCCGGTCTCAAGGGCTTCGACGTCGAAGCGTGGAGCGAACCCGCGGACGAGACCGGCGGCGACACGTTCGACGTCATCGGGCTGCTGGGGGGCTGGACGCGAGCGTCCATCGTGGACTCGGCCGAGGGGGATGGAAACGCCGATCGGGCCGTCCTGATGCTGGCCGACGCGACGGGCCACGGCATCGGCCCCGCGCTCTCGGCAATGCAGCTGCGCGCCATGCTGCGTATGGCGATGCGCTTGGGCGGTGATCTCGAATCGATCGCCAAGCACATGAACGCACAGCTCTGCCAGGATCTGCCCGGGGCGCGCTTCCTGACCACGTGGCTCGGCATGCTCGACATCGACGACAACACGCTGCGTACGTTCAGCGGCGGCCAGGCACCTCTGTTGCACTACCACGCCGCGACCGACACGGTCGACTGGCTCCAGGCCGACGCACCGCCGCTTGGCATCCTGCCGAACATCCCGATCTCGATCGGGCCGCCGGTCGACCTGGCGGCCGGCGATCTCTACATCGTCTTCTCGGACGGCATCTACGAGGCGAAGGACCCCGACGAGGGGCTGTTCGGCGAGGAGCGTGTCGAAGAGATCGTGCGCGCGAACAAGCATCGGTCGCCGCGCGAGATCCTGGTCGCCGTGCGCGAGGGCGTCGAAGCCTTCGCGCGCGGCCGCCCGGCCGACGACGACCGCACGGCCGTCATCATCAAGCGTCTGTAGGCGGCTGGCTTGCGGGCTTGAGGAGTCCACCAAGGAGCCCGAGGACCGTGCTGACCAAGACGAGGATCAGGCCGCCGAAGCCCGTGGTGTGCCAGTCGCACTGCTGGAAGGGCGAGTCCGGCAGCGCGACGGCCCAGGCAAAGAACGCCGTCGGCGCGGCGACCATCTCCCACTTCGGCCAGAGGGCGGGCGCCACGGGCAAGGCCTGCTCCTGCGCCTTGTACTTGGTCGCGTACACGATCCAGACCACGAAGGGGGTCGCCGCGAGGCACGTGTAGTAGAGCGTCCAGGGGGAGATCGGGGACGCCGCCGCCTGGCCGCCGATCACGACGCCCACCGCCACGACGTAGATCGAGATGATCTCCGTCGGGATGTAGCTCATCACGACCTGCAGGGCGTCGGTCACGGCGTTCTCGGCCTGGGCGGTCGTCCCGGGCACGGCGCCGCCGAGTTCGTCCTCGTCCGGTGCCTTCATCGGGACCGGTGTGGGCTGCTTGCGCTTGCGCGCCAGGTGGGTCATCGCTCCGATGCTCATGGACGGCTCCTCCCGCCGGCATGCCGGCGGCGGACCATCCTACGAAGCGGGCGCCTCGTCTGCCTCAACCCCGTCCGCGGCATCCTCCGCAGCATCATCCGTCGCTGACGACTCGCCCGGTGGGCCGGCGCGCCAGAGCGTGATCACCTCGTGGACCAGCTTGGGCACGATCAGGGCACTGAAGGCCACGCCGGCCCACATGGTCGGCACGCCGTAGATCAGGAAGCCGGCCGGAATCAGGGACAGCGTCGCCACACCACTCGCGGGGGCCTCGTCGGTGATGCCACGCGCGGCCTTGAACGCGTACCACGACGAGATCAGCACGCCCAACCACACGGGTACGAGCCAGGGCCGGAAGGTCAGCAGCGCGCCGGCTCCGGCCGCGAAGCCTTTGCCGCCGGCGATCTTGCGATGCGCGATCGACAACCAGGGGTTGAAGTTGTGGCCGCCGACCACGCCGGCCAGCGCCGCGCACTGCAGATGCAGCGGCTCCCCGTCCAGACCAAGCCGCGTCGCGGTCCAGATCGCGGCGGAGCCCTTCAGACCGTCGAGGATCATGACGACGATGCCCACCCAGGGCGAGCGCGAGACACGCAGCGCATTGAGCGCGCCGACGTTGTTCGAGCCGGTGATGCTCACGTCGCGATTCGAACGCAGCTGGACGATGATCCAGGCCGCGGGGATCGAACCGATCAAGTAGGCAGCAAGGAATGCGATCGCCATCTCAAGGTCCCTTCGAAGCTCGGGCCGGCGCGCGCCGGTTCGACGCGCGATGATCCCATAGCTGACGCTCTTTCAAGCCGTGATCCCCCAAGAAGCGCGCGATGCGCCAGGCGGCCAGGTCGGCCCGCTCCTGATGCGCGGAGTGCATGGCGTCGGCGATGTCGAAGCGCTCGACCCGCTGGAGCCGGGCAGCCACCGTCGTCGCCATGGCCTGCGGGAGGGTCGGGTCCTGCGCGCCCCAAAGCAGCAGGACCGGGAGGGCCAACGTGCGCTCACGATCAGCGATCGCCTGGACCTCGGCCTGGATTGGGCGCCCGTCCGCGTCCACGGGGCGCCAGCGCCGCAGCATGGCCTGCGCGGCGTGCCGCGTCCGATCCTCGGCCAGCATCGAGCGTAGGCGCCCGGCCTCTCGGCCCAGGGCGCGACGATCAGGATCGACCACGCCCTCATACACAGCGTCGGCCGTCTCCCGGTCCAGCAGGCCGAGCGTCATGGCAGCGGCCACTTCGAGGTCCGACAAGCCGGCGATGCGCTCGAGCGTCGGGTCGACCTCCCGCATCAGCACATCGGGCAGCGTGAACAGCACAAGACCATCGATGCGGGCATGCAGCGCAGCCTGCTCGACGCGCAGGGCGGGATCGGTCAGCGCGCGGAGGAGCGCGAAGCTGCCGAGCGAGTGGCCGACGAACACGACGCGGCGGTTGTCACCGTGGTTCTGCTGCCAGCGATCCACCGCGCGCAGCGTGTGCCCCCCCACCCACGCCGGCGTCCAGGCCGGCTTGGGGTGACGCTCCGGATCCGGCGCATCGCTGCGGCCGGTGCCGGGCGGGTCGATCATGAGCACGTCGTTGCGCTCGGCCAACAGCGGCGCGAGGAAGCGCCACGTGCGGTGGTCCGCAAGGATGCCGGGTTGGAGGACGAGCAGGCGATCGTCCACCGCCTTCTTGCTGCGCAGCGACACGACCTCGACGATCAGCTTGGGCTCGCCTTTCCGCTGCGCCTCGATGCGTTCCACGCTGCGCTCGAACGCGGCGCCGCGCGCGACCCAGCTGGCGTAGGGCTGCGCCGTGCCCTCATCGAGCAGCGTCCGCGCGTCGCTGCAGCCGGTACCCAGGGCGCTCAGCGTGACGAGGGCGGCGAGGGCGCGGCGCATGGAGTTCTCCCGTCCGGCAGCGGACAGGGGCGGAGTATAGGCGCGCGATTCGGAGGACATGCGCGCTCCTGTACCCTGAGGAACCTGACGGAGTCCTTATGACGCGCGCCGCTCTCCCGATCCTCGTCCTGACGTTGCTCCTTGCTCCCCCCGCGGGTGCCGGCGAGACGCCGCCCCAGGTCCAGCCGCTCGTCAAGCCGCTCATCAGAGACGGGTGGGTCACCGAGGCGCTCGAAGCGGCCGGGCCCAACCGCGCCGAGCTCGAGAAGGTGCTCGCGCACTTCGCCAAGGAGCCCAGGAAGCTGACGGCCGCGCGCTTCCTCATCGCCAACATGCCGGGGAAGGGCTACATCTCGACCGAGCTGCGCGACAAGGCCGGCAACGTGATTCCCTTCGACCCCCTGGGCTACGCGAACTTCAAGGAAGCCCTGGCGGCGTTCGACGCGCTGACCGCGAAGCACGGAGAGATCGACTTCGCCCGCGACAAGAAGATCGAAGACCTGAAGACGGTCAAGGCGTCGTTCCTGATCAAGCACATCGATCTCTCGTTCGCAGCCTGGCAGAAGACCCCCACAGACGCCCGCGTGGGCTTCGAAGCATTCCTCAACTTCGTGCTGCCCTACCGCGGCAGCCAGGAGCCGGTCGACGCATGGCTCGAGCCGCTCATGCAGCGCTACGCGGGTCGCGTCAAGGCGCTCGAGGACGAGAAGCTCACCGCCCAGGAACTCTACGCCTGGTTGTCGAAAGACATCCACAAGCGTCTGCGCTTCAACGAGCGCTTCTACCTCCATCCCACCGACCAGAGCTTCACGGAGATGGGGCGCACGGGCCAGGGCCGCTGCGAGGACATCACGAACATGATCACGTTCGCGGCGCGCAGCCTCGCGCTCGCAACGGCGGCGGACTACACCCCCTACTGGGCGCACCGTGACAACAACCATGCGTGGAACGTCCTGCTCGACAAGGACGGCCGCGGCTACGACAAGGGCCAGTCCCACGCCGCGAAGATCTACCGCAAGACCTTCGCGATCCAGCGCGACAGTCTGGCGTTCGATCTTCCGAAGGGGCGCGAGGCCCCGAACCGCTTCATGGCCAGCACGACGTCGCTGGACGTCACCGACCAGTACATGCCGACGTCGACGGCTGCCGCCGTGCTCGACGAAGGCCGCGTCCGGAATGAGCGTCACGCCTACCTCTGCGTCTTCAATGGCGGCGAGTGGCGGCCGGTGGCTTGGGCCAAGATCGACCACGCCCCCGAGTTCTCCCACGCTGCCTTCGAGCACGTGGGGCGGGGCATCGTCTACCTCGTCGCGATCCACGACGGCAAACGTCTGGTGCCTGCCGCCGATCCGTTCCTGGTGCTCGACGACGGCACGAGGACCTCCCTCGCCGGCAAGGAGGCTGGCGTCGGGGCGATCGCGATCGCCGTCAGCCCCAAGAAGGTCAGTCCCGACACGTTCGCGGAGACGCCGGTCAACTATCTCAAGGACGGCGCCGGCTACGTTCTCAAGCGCTGGGACGCGAAGGCAGGCGACTGGGTAGACGTTCGCAAGGTCACCGGCGCGAAAGCGGCCCCCCGCTTCTACGACCTCCCGCGCGACAGCCTCTACTGGCTCGTGCCGGACGACGACAAGCCGCGCCGCGACGAGCGTCCGTGGACCATCGGCCCCAAGGGCTTCCAGCGCTGGTGGTAGGGATCAGCTGCGGAGCGTCTCGCTGAGCCGGCGGATCTCGTCGTCGATCTCCGTATCGCTATTGACGGTCTGCGCGATCTCCTCGCGCAGGAAGTCGCGGTAGCGCTGCTTCAGCCGATGGACGGCGACCTTTACGGCGGTCTCGCTGATGCCGAGTCGGAGCCCCACGTCGCGGTACGGCTCCGCACCCGGCCCGCTGAGAAACGGCTGCAAGGCTTCGAAGCGCTCCGCCTTCACGGGCGAACCGGCCCGGCAGCGCTGGGCCAGGCGCTCGAGCGCCCGGTCCAGCAGCGTGAGCGCCCAGCGTCGCTCGAAGAGAGCCTCCGCGGTGAGCCCGCCTTCGGGCTCGAGCTTGTAGCGGCGCTCGCCGTCCTCGAAGTCGAGAGGCACGTGCACGTGGCCGCCGCCGCGCTTCAGCGCGCGTTGCTTGGCCCACTCCTTGGACGTGAAGTGCCTGAGCGCCGTCATCAGGAAGCCGCGGAAGCGCCCACGTTCCTTGTCGGCCTGGCCTACGTAGCCCTTCTCGAGCAGCGCGGCGAAGAAGCCCTGCACCATGTCCGATGCTTCGTCGACGTCGCTCCCGCGCCGTCGCTGGAAGGCGTAGAGCGGATACCAATAGGCGCCGCACAGTTCCTCGAGTGCGGCGCGGGCCGCGTCGCCTTCGCCGGCGGACGCCGTGGCGACCAAGCTCCAGCGCGTCGTGTGGAATTGGCGCGGAGGACGGTCGGCGTGCTCGCTCACCCTCGCTCCTATGGCCTCTACTTCGCAGCGTCCATGTTCACCGTGTCGAGGGCAAACACCCAGCCGGCATTGGATCGTTTCATGAAGAAGCTGAGGGTCGGATAGTACGGGGCCATGGGCCTCCGCAGGCCGCGCGTGTTGATCGCGGTCACGGTGGCCTGGCGCTCCCACTCGTCCACCTGGATGCGGCTCAACTGGTACTTGTGCGGCGCCTTCTCGGACGAGGCCCTGCCGACGAATCCCATGCCGAGTTCGTTCGCCTCGCGCTTGGCTTCGAACTCTTTGGTCGAGAGCGCCTTCACCTTGGCAAGATCCGCTTCGTCGTAGAACTCGGCCGCCTCCACATCACCGAGGTCCAGATCGCGCACCGAGACGAGTCGCAGGTACTCGTTCCACCTCGAGACGATCGCCTCGCGGATGGCGGTCTGCTGTGAGAGCACGGCGACGCCTTCGACGCGGACGAGCGACGAGGAAAAGCGCGGCCGGTGTGCGCGTTCGCGTTCATAGGCGCGCCAGAAGTTGTACGTGCGGATCTCGTCCGTCACGGCAGCCAGGCAACCTGCCATGCCGATCAGGCTCAGCACGAGCGCAACGATGGCCCACGGCAGTCCGCGCAACTCCTTCTCGAACCGACGCGTCAAGACGATTCCGGTGATGGCGAGCAGGACGGCGAGCGCTGCGAAGCCGAAGGCCGTCCAGAGCCCGGCGATGCTGCCGACGTACCCGGGGCTGCTGCGGGCATCGGCAAGGTTGTAGACGAAGCCGTAGACGAGCAGCCCCGCGGCCGCTCCGATCGGGATCAGCCACAGCGCCCACACGACCCAGCGGCTGATGCGCCGCCCATCCTTCGCACGACGGCGGTAGCGCTGCCAATGCTGGGCGAGCGTCGCAGGCGAGGCGTCGGCCGGGACCGTCGGTGCACCGTCGGAGCCGTGCAGGGGCTCCGCCCCCACCGCCACGAACGTCCGCACGTCGGCCTTGACGTCCGACGCCTTCTGGTAGCGAAGCTCGCGCTCGCGCTCGAGCGCGCGCATGACGATGTCGTCGATCCGGTCGTCGAGGTCCGGCGACTCGCTCGGGTTCGCAAAGCGGCCGACAGGCAACTCGCCCGTGAGCATCTCGAAGAAGACCACGCCCAGGCTGAAGATGTCGGCGCGGTGATCGACGTCTTGCGGCGTCTTGTACTGCTCAGGCGCCATGTAGTGCAGCGTGCCCATCACCTGGTCGGTGCCGGTCAGGGTGAAGTCCGCCTCGCCTCGCTGGACAAGCTTGGCCAGGCCGAAGTCGGCGACCTTCACGCGACCCGCACGGTCGAGCAGCACGTTCTCGGGCTTGATGTCGCGGTGCACGACGCCGGCGTCGTGGGCGTACTGGAGCGCGTCACAGATCTGGGGCACGATCGCCAGCGCTTCGCGGGAGGTCAACTCCCCCCCGCGCATGAGCTGGCGGAGCGTGACGCCGTCGACGTACTCCATGACGAGGAAGTAGTAGTCCGCCACTTCGCCAAACTCGTGCAGACCTACGATGTGCGGATGCTGCAGGCGGGCGAGCGTGCGCGCCTCGCGAGCGAAGCGCTCGGCGAAAGCGGGATCGGCGCCGAGTGCGTGCGGCAGGACCTTCAGCGCCACGAGACGATCGAGCTTGCGCTGGCGCGCCTTGTAGACCACGCCCATGCCGCCCTGACCGAGCACCTCGAGTACCTCGTACTCGGGGAAGTGCGGCGCCATGTCCTCGGGCGAAGGCGGCGGGACGCGCCCGGCGCCCCCCGTGTCGCTCAGACCGACCTCGAGCAGACGGGCCGCCGCCTCGTCGTCCGCGGGACGCGTGGGGCGGTTGTCTGGGCTCGGAGGGGGCTTCGAATCGCTCATGGTGGGGCTCCGCGTCGCGTCTCAGAGGCGTAGGACGCGGCGCGGCGATTAGGTTACCCGCCTTCCCGCTAGGCTTGTGTGGATGCGAAGCCCGTCGACCGCCGGCCTGACATCCGCCGCCTGCCTCGTAGCGCTTGCGCTGCTGGTTCCGGCCCTCTCCCGCCCCGGTCACGCCGAGGAACCGCCGGCCAAGGCACCCGCGAAAGCTGCGCCGAAGGCCGCGCCGAAGGCCGGGCCCAAGCTCTCCCCCATCGCGGCCCTGCTCGAGCCGATCCGCACGCGCTACGACGTCCCCGGCATGGCGGCCGCCGTCGTGACGAGCGCTGGGCTTCAGGCCATGGGATCCACGGGGCTACGGCGACACGACGACACGGCGCGCGTCACCGACGATGACCTCTGGCACATCGGCAGTTGCACCAAGACGATGACGGCCACGCTCATCGGTCGTCTCGTCGAGAAGGGCAAGCTGCGCTGGGACATGACGCTCGCCGAAGCCCTGCCCGCGCTGAAGAAGGACATGCACGCCGACTGGCGAGGTGTCACGCTGGACCTTCTGCTCCGCAACCGCGGCGGTGCCCCGAGTGACCTGAACCAGGGCGGGCTGTGGGCCAGACTTTGGGCCCATCGCGGTACACCGGTCGAGGCCCGAGCGCTCCTCGCGCGGGGCGTCTTGACAGCCGCGCCTGCGAAGCCTCCGGGCACGCAGTACATCTACTCCAATGCGGGCTTCGCGTTGGCGGGTCACGTGGCCGAAACCGTCATGCGCAAACCCTGGGAGAAGCTCATGCAGGCGGAGCTGTTCAAGCCGCTGGGCATGAAGCACGTCGGCTTTGGCGCGCCCGGCAGCGCGACGAAGGTCGATCAGCCCCACGGTCACCACAGCGCCAAGGGCACGCGCGTCCCCGTCACGCCGGGTCCGGCCGCCGACAATCCGACGGCGATCGCCCCGGCCGCGCGCGTGCACCTGTCGATGCAGGACTGGGCCCGCTTCATCGCGCTGCATCTCGCGGGCGCACGCACGGGCAAGCAGCGCCTGCTCCTGAACCGCGTGACGCTCGCGCGGCTGCAGACGGCGCGCAAGGGGGAGAGCTACGCCATGGGCTGGGGCACGGGGCAGCGTCCGTGGGCCGGCGGCCCGGTCCTCAGCCACGCCGGTAGCAACACGATGTGGTACGCCGTGTCGTGGATCGCCCCGCGCAAGGACATCGCACTGCTGGTCGCGTGCAACATCGCCGGCTCGGGCGGTGCCGACGCCTGTGAGCAGGCGACGCAGGCCCTGATCAAGCGCTACGTGACGAAGTAGACCTACCTCCTGGACCCTAGCCTGTATGTTGCATGAAGCGCGCGGCGTGGAGCGTCGAGGAGGCCGTTCGTCGGCCGCTGGCGTCACCGGCCACGGGCGCGAAGACGAGCGAGGACCGCGCGATCAACACACGTTCATGCAACATGCAGGCTAGGCTGCTTCGGTGGCGAGGCCCAGACGGCGCAACTCCGCAGGGCGCAAGCGACGCCCGAACGCGAGCGTGATGAGCATGTCGCTGCCGCGCTCGGCCGGCATCTCGAGGCTGCACACACGCACGGGGCCGGTCCAGAGATGCTGGTGGATGTCCATGATCTTCAAGCCGGCGCGGGTGCCGTAGCGCTGGGTGAACCGGACGGTCGCCTCGGCGACGGTGTCGCCCTCGTAGCCCGTGCGCGGCACCCGTACGCGGACGGCCTCCCGGCTCAGGTGGTCGGTGTGGCAGAGGAGCGACGGAGGCGCATCGTCGGCCGTACTCGCCACGTAGGCCCGGAAGGTCTGCTTGGCGGAGACGCCGAAGCGCGGCGCGGGTGCGTGCTGGCCGCTCGGCTCCGCCGCCACGTCCGGCCGCTCGGGCGGGACCTCGACGTCGGCGGTGAGCTCGCTCACGGTCGTACGGCGGAAGGGCGCGGCGCTGTCGGCACGCGGACAGAACGCTTCGTCATCGCCTTCGACCGGAGGCAGCGGCACACCGAGCGTGGTGGCCTCCTCCGCCGAGAGAGGGACCTCGAACTGGCAGCCGAGCTCCACGCTATCGGGTGCGTCCGAGGGGATCGACAGGCGTGTGATCGTCGCCGTGCGCTCGAGCAGCGAGCCGAGTGCGTCGTGATGCAGCCGCATGACGATGCTTGCGTCGAGCCGGTCCGCGACCATCTGGGCCGTGCTGGCCAGCTCCAGGGTCGGCGCGAAACCGAGGGCCTGGGTCGCGACCTGGAGGCGGACCCCCGTTCGGCTGACGTCCTGCATCAGGGCGTCGACCGGGCCGTCGCGGCCCTGTAGCTGCACCGGGACCTGGAGCGGGAGACGGCAAGCTCGGCGTCGGTTGGCTGCGCTCATGCAGCTCTCCCCTGAAATGCGAAAGGTGGCGTTCGTATCGACCAGGGAGCCCGTGGAACTGTAGTTGGCGCGCAGCGCCCCGCCCCTGGGCGGCAGGACCGCCCCCGAGGGCTAGGATCAGGGCCCCCACGCCGAGGAGTCACCGATGCTCAGGGACGAGATGAAACGCCGGATGTTCGAAGCCATGAAGGGGAAGCGGCGCGTCGAGAAGGACATCCTGCGGGTGGCGCTGGGCGAGGTACAGACGCTCGAGAGCAACACCGGCGAAGACGCTGCCGATGCCGTGATCGAAAAGATCCTGCGCAAGCTCATGAAGTCCAACGACGCCTCGCTGGAGGTCACGTCCGACGAGAGCCGGCGCGCCATCCTCGAGGAGGAAAACGTGATCCTCACCTCCCTGCTCCCCCAGAGCCTCAGCCCCGAGCAGATCGTCGAAGCCCTGGCCGAGGTCCGGGAGGCGATCCTCGCGGCCGGCAACGACGGCCAGGCCACCGGCGTCGCCATGAAGCACCTCAAGAGCACGGGAGCCGCCGTCGAGGGCAAGGACGTAAGCGCAGCCGTTCGGTTGATCCGCAGCTGAGCAGATCGCGTGCGCGAACGGAAACGCTCGCGACCCGTCCCCGCTCTTGCGTGCGACGTGTGGAAACGCCTAGCCCCCTCTGTCCCCGTATTCGCAGTCCTGAGTCTGGGGAGTCTTCTCCTGCTCACGGTCGCGGAACCGCCCCCTGCGCACTCCTCGGCGGCGCTGCGGCGCACGGACTCCCGGGACCCGCCACGAACGAGCGCGCAGCCTCGCGAGGTTCCGCGGCGCACGATGTGCCGCGTCTGCCGCCTCGCCGAGCGAGCTGGGCTGCGCATGACCCCTCTCCTACGGCCTGAGTATCCGCGCTGCGTGTGCGACGTACGCAGCATCCGCGCCAAGCTGCCTCGCGGCCGCGTGCGCCGGGAGGATCTGTCGACGCTGCACGTCGAGGTCGGCATGGATGCCTTCGACACGCTGCGAAACTTCGAGCCACGGCCCCATGTGGACGTGCGCTATGGCGGCGAGCGTATCGCGCGCCTTCCGCTGGACGCCGATGCGTGGGGCACGGGCTGGAGCCAGACCGTGCCCGTCGGCGAGGCCGTCCTCAAGGAGTTGCAGGGCTTGCGCGGCAGGATCTCGTGGGGTCGCTTCGACGCGAAGGACCACCAGGCGATCGCCGCCGTGTGGCTCGATCCACCGTCGGCGGGCGAGCGGACCCGGCTTGCCGCGCTGCGACGTGCCCTGCGCGCGGAAGAGCCGTGGATCCAGCAGGTTCTGGAGGCCCAGCTCCTGTTCGATCAGACGTTCGACCAAGCGGCCCTGCGTCTTGCGCGATCGGTCCTCGGCGCGCGACCGGCGGAAGCCCACGCCACGGCGATCCTGCACGCCGCGTATGAGTACCTGGGTCTGCGACTGCACCCCGCCGCCCGAGCTCACGGCATCCGGGTCGTGCTGCCGCTCCGCGAGGCGCGACGATCGTCGCGCCGGCGCTGCCACCTCGACGACGACGGTTCCAGCCTGCGCCAGCGCCGGCGGGAGCGGCCGCGCGCCTGCGGCAAGGAGGCGGCTCGTTCCGACGGTCCTCCGGGCACGGGGCGTTAGCGTACCTCCCGGTCGCGGCCGCCTAGATCAAGGCTTCGAGCTTCTCGAGGGGGCGACCCGTCACCGCGCGTGTGCCGTCGTCGAGGATCGGTCGCTCCAGCAGCGTCGGATGCTGTGCCATGAGCTTCACCAACTCGGCATCCGTCTCGTCCCCGGACAGCCCTGCCTTCTTCGCGTCACGCCCGCGCAGGGCGTCCCGCGGCGAACGGTCGAGGCGCCTGAACAGGGAGCGCAACTCCGTCACCGTAAGCGGCTCTTCGACGTACTCGCGATAGACGTAGCTCACGTCTCGCTCGGCGAGCAAGGCGACCGCCTTGCGACACGTGCTTCAGGTGCGCTTGCAGATGAGCGTGAGCATGGGCCTCCTACTTGCCGAGCAACTCGCCGATGCCCTTCTTGAGCGCATCGCCGACGCCCGTGGACTTGTCCGGCACACCGCCGCCGGCTTTGCCGCCAAGCAGGTCCTGGAGCTTGGCGTTGGCGAGTCCCTTGAGGCCGCCGAGCTTCCCACTGAGGGCGTTCTGGACCATCGGCGGTAGGCCGCCTGACGCCGACGCGCGCTTGAGCACAGCCTCGATGACGATGCCGGTGAGTTCGGAGAGCAGCACGCCCTCGTCGCCGTCGCTGCCAATGTCGGTGAGCACGATCTTCTCGATCGGCAGCTTCACCTCGCTCAGGTTCAGTGCCTTGACCGGCGCCACCGTGAGGAGCACGTCCTCGATCGTCAGCTTCTTGATGAGGAAGCGCTTGCCGTCGCTGCTCGCGTCGCTGCCGCCGCCTTGGAACTTCTGAAGGTGGTCGAGGATCGAGGCGTAGTTCGATCCTTGCAGCCCCTGGATGAGGTTGAGCCGGACCTTGGAGAGCCTGATCTCGGGCACCTCGATCTTGTCGCCCAGCAGGGACCAAGGGGAGACCTCGACCGTGCCCTCGCCGAGCTCGAGGAACCTGCCGTCGCCAAAGACCTTGGGATTGGCGACCCCCAGCCCCTCCAGCGACACCTTGCCGGTGAAGAAGCCCAGGCTGATGTCGTCGAGCGTGGTCTCGAGGCCCAGGGCGGCCGTGGCACCCTTCTCGACGCCGGTCTTGGCGAGGCCGTCGGCGAAGAACGCCACGCCCACGAGGGCGAGGACGAGCAAGATCACGATCCGCAGGATCCACTTGACGGGACTGAGCAGCATGGCGGGCTCCCTCGAAGGCACCTCGGCGGGTGCCGGCCGGGAGCATACCGGCGGCCGCCCGGCCCGCGTACGCTGTCCCCATGGCTCCGACCGAATCCACAGCAGGCGACGCGCACGAACGGTTGTGCGCCCAGTTTGGCGCGATCGACGTCTACCTCTTCGACCAGCTGCTGCGAGGCGCGATCCGGCCGGGCCTGCGCGTGCTCGACGCCGGCTGCGGAGGCGGGCGCAATCTCGTGTACCTGCTGCAGGAGGGCTACGACGTCACGGCGGTCGATGTCGACCCGCGCGCCATCCGCAAGGTGCAGGCGCTCGGCGTCACGAACGCCCACGTCGCGGATCTTGGCGATCTCCCGTACGAGACGGGTGCGTTCGATGTCGTGCTCTGCAACGCGGTGCTGCACTTCGCCGAGGACCACGGCGCCTTCCGGCGCATGGCCCTCGAGCTTGGACGCGTCCTCGCGCCGGGCGGTCTGCTATGGGCACGACTCGCTTCCTCGATCGGCATCGAGGACCACGTCAAGCCCCTCGGGGAAGGGTGCTACGTCGTGCCCGACGGCACGGAGCGCTACCTCGTGGACGAAGCGGCGCTGATCGCGTGGACCGAGGAACTCGGCTGCGATCTGGCCGACCCGATCAAGACGACGAACGTGCAGGGCCTGCGCTGCATGACGACGTGGGTCCTGCGCAAGCGCACCTGAGCCTCGCGGCGGGTTCCGCCACCCGTGCGCTCTATCGGGCGCGAAGGACCTGGCTCAGACAGTGCACGCCGCCGCCGTTGAGGGCGGGCCCCAGGGCATCGATGCGGACCACCTCATAGCCGAGACGCCTCCAGGCCCTCGCGGCCGCGTTGTCGAGTACGTCGAAGCGGTAGGTCGGAAGGTAGACGGTCGGCTTCCCGCCGCGGTGATCCTGCACGACGTTCGTGTAGGAGAGCGTGAACTCGGCTCCGTTGCGCTGCCCATCGAGCAGGAGCAGCGGCACCTCGACACACTCGTAGCCAAGGACCTCCAAGCGGCGCTTGATGCTCGCAAAGGCTCGCAGTCGGTTCGGCGCGCTGTTCTCCTGCCGAAGACGAGCGGCGACATCGATGCGCCCGAGCAGGCGCACGGCGTCGTTGCGCGAGGCCATGCTCGCCATGGAACGTACCTGCTTTTGGAAGCGCGCGCGCCCTTCCCGACCTGCCGATTCGAGCAGCTCGATCGCGAGCCGCGGACTGCCGAGCACGACCCGCTTCGGGCCGGCAGGCATCAGGTAGAGATCGCAGTGGTGGGCCGCGTCGAGCCCGCCGGTGCGCAGGATCTCCACCGGGAGGCCCCAGGTGGCTTGCAGGTGGGCGCGGAAGCCAGCCTCGTCGGCGAAGGCACGCTCCGCAAGCGCTCGCAACAGGGCATCTTCGTTGACGAACGCGCGGTCACGTGCCGCGACCACCGCCCCGCCGTCGACGCCGACCGAGGTCGAGCGCGGGTGCCCCCCCGCGAGGGACCTGACAGCCGCAAGGGTTGAGGCCGACGTTGCTCTACGCCCATAGCGCAGACGGCCATAATGCGCGGCGTCGTGGAGCAGGTAGGCCGACGTGCCGTCGGCCGTGGCGGCCGCGAGGAAGTAGTCACGCGCCCACGGGGGCACGCCTCCCACGTTCTTGACCCACGTGACGCGCGCGGGGTCTACGTGGCGCACGGCCAGCGCACGCGCGAGGCCCTGACGCGACCGCTCCTCGCCATAGACGATGCGGAAGCGGATCTTCGCGTCGGTCTTGCTTACGAGATCCGCTTGCGTAGGCACGAACATGGACGCGTACTCGTCGCAGAGGAACAGGATCCACTCCCTCACCCGTCCCTCGTCTTCGGCGAGCAAGCGGACGGCGGGTGGCGTGGCATCGCGCGACGTGAACACGGTGGCCGCGACCGCTCCCAGGATCACCACGAGACATGCCACCAACCCATAAGCACGCAACGAACGCCCATGGGCACGCAACGAACGATGTCTCGATTGCGCTGTAGAGGCAGGGGTGGGGAGGATGGGATCGGAGGCCACGCGACGACTCCTGACAGGGGATCACACGAAGCGCGCAAGAGGACCTGAAACGTCCATTCGCTTGCTCGCGCGGGGCAGTGCCGCAGGGATATGAAACCCGCGCCAGGGCGCCTTGTCGCGAAGCGAATTCCGGCCCATCGGGCGCCCCGGAAGCCACTGGCGAGCAGGTTGCCGGTCGCTCTCGGACGCAGGGCGGCCCACGCGTCGCGCAGGGCCGTGCGTCGCGCGGCATGGCTACCAAGTTGTCGGGGCAAAACGCCTCACATGGGTACGAAGAACGAACTTGGGCCATCCGCCCCGGACACGCGCTTCCCGACGGAGGAAGCGGGACAGTTCACCCCATCGGCACGCGTTGGTTGACACCCTGGTGCCCGCGGCCCAAGCTGCATCCGTGCACGTCGACCCGAAGGAGGCGTGACCACGGGTTGGGAGGCTCGCACGTGCTGAACCACGTCATCAAATGCCTGGGGGTCATCACCATGGCGCTCACCGGGATCGGGTGCGCCGGACTGCCCAATCCCCTCGACGGAGACGCGGCGGGGCCCACCCAGCGGGCGGATCCGCGCTTCTACTCCTCGATCGCCTACGCGCCCGCGAGCGTGCCCTGCTGCGGCACAGCGGCCACGCCCGTCGCCGCCACGCCGCGGCCCTCCAACGTGAAGCCGGGCGAGGTCTGGTGCTACGTGAAGATCGCCGGCGAGGTGCGCACGCGCGAGGAGCGCCGCATCACCTGCCAAGGCCGCTGGGAGTGGCAGCGGAGCGCGTCCTGCGAAGTGCCGGGAGCCGAGCCCGCCGCCACCCAGGCGCCGCAGAAGCGGGCCGAGCTCGCCTCGGGCGTGAGCCCGGGAGAAGTGTGGTGCTCCGTGTGGATCCCCCCCACCTACGAGACCCGCACCATCCAGGAGCCCGCCGGTTGCGACCGCTGGGAGTGGCGACGCACCTCGGAGTGCGAGGTTCCTGATACCGCCAAGTAGCGCGCTCCGCGCGCTCCGCGCTCTCCCCGCCGGGCGTCTACTTCACGTCCCAGACCGGCAAGCGTGACGGCGTCCACGGGGCGCCGCCCGCGACGAGCGTCTTCATCAGCTCCATGTAGGGCCCCTGCACGAACGCGATCAGGTCCGCATGCCACGCGGTGTAGAGCTCCGCCGCGACCGCGACTTCCGCGACCTGCGTCTTTGTCGGCGCCGACGTCACGCTCCATTGGTTGCCTGTCACGTTGTTGATGCGCTGGCGGATGCCGGGTGGCACGGGACGGTCGTGCTTGGCGAGCGTCGCGTCCCTGCCGAGCCGTGTCCGCAAGCCGCGCAGCGTCGCATCGGCAGCGTCCAGCAGGACGAGCACGCTGTCATCTACCTTCGGCGCGGCGGCGCGGGCGCTGCGCAGGTGGTCCACGCTGGTCTGCAGCTCCGCGAGGAACCGCCCGGCACCGAGCACGGCCCGCTTCACACGCGCCGCTTCGCGCTGGAAGGCGAGCACGGCCTTCTTGTCCTTGGCTGCAAACGTCGCCACGTCCAGCGGCACGACCTCGAACGAGACGGGCTCCGCCAGGCGGCGCACCGTTCCGTCCTTCACCAGCGTGAGCTCGACGGTGTAGGTACCCGGCAGCGCGAGCATGCCCTTCGGTCCGCGGCGGCCGGGACGCGCAGGACCCTTCGCCGCGGCCACGGGATCGACCGCCATGTAGCGCAGGTTCCAGGCCACGCGCGCGAGCCCCTTGGCGCGCTTGCCCGCCACACGCTGCACGACGGCCCCCGTGTCGTCACGCACGACGAGCTCGACATGCGGATCGCGCTCGGTGTCCTCGGCGCGCAGTTCCTCGAGGGTGGGGAAGGTGATGTCCTTGCCCTTCTTGCGCAACGCCTTCTCACGCTTGCGCCGGGCCTCCTTGCGCGAGAGCGGCTTGTCCTTCAGGTAGTAGGTGAACACCGCACCGTAGGTCGGGTTGGGCGCGGCGTAGAAGCTGGCGCCCTGCACACCCCGGCCGTCGCGGCCACCCAGGCGGCTGCGTTCGAGATAGCGCCACGTGTCCTTCACCGGGAAGACGAGGGCCTCCGCCTCCAGGGCCTCCTTGGAGACCGTGCGGAGCGGGCTGTAGTCGTCCAGCACGTAGAACCCGCGGCCGAAGGTGCCAAGCACGAGGTCGTTCTCGCGCCGCTGGATGGCCATGTCGCGCACGGCGATCGTGGGCAGCCCACTCTTGAGCCGGATCCAGTGGGCTCCTCGGTCGACGCTCGTGTAGACGCCGAACTCGGTGCCGGCAAAGAGCAGATCGCTGCGTACGTGATCCTGCAAGACCGCGTACACGACGTCGCGTGCCGGAATGTTCCCGCTGATGGAGGACCACGTCGCGCCACGGTCCTTGCTCATCAGGAGGTAGGGCTTGAAGTCGCCCTGCTTGTGGTTGTCGAACGCCGCGTAGACGGTGTTCTCCTCCGTGGGCGAGGCCGTGAGGCAGCTGACGTAGGTCATCTCGGGCACGTCGGGGAACGTCGCGATCTTGCGCCACGTCGCGCCGCCGTCCTCGGTCACCTGGATCAGGCCGTCGTCGGTGCCGACGTAGATCAGCTTCTCGTTGAGCGGTGATTCGTCCAGGGACACGATCGTTCCGAAGAGCGACGTCGAGTCGTGCAGCGCGACGGCATCCGGGCTCTGGATACGGCCCATCACCTTGAGCGTGTCGCGGTCGAGCTGGCGCGTGAGATCGCCGCTGACGGCCTTCCAGCTGCTGCCGCGGTCGTCGGTGCGAAACAGCTTGTTGCCGGCGAAGTACAGCCGCTGCGGATTGTGCGCGCTCAAGATCAGTGGGCTGTCCCAGTTCCAGCGCAAGGCAGGCTCGCCGGGCGCCTCGCGGGGCTTGATGTCGACGCGCTCACCGCTGCGGCGGTCGTGGCGCACCAGGCCACCGTACTGCCACTGGCTGTAGACGGTGTTGGGGTCGGTCGGATCGACGCGCGTCTCATAGCCGTCGCCCCCCACGGTGATGAACCAGTCGGCGTTGGTGATGCCGGCGCGATCCGTCGTACGTGAGGGCCCGCCCTGGCTGTTGTTGTCCTGCGTGCCCCCGTACACGAAGTAGAAGGGCTCCGAGTCGTCGACGCTGACACGATAGAACTGCGTGATCGGCAGGTTGGGCTTGTAGTGCCAATGAGCGCCACGGTCCCACGTCTCGTAGAGGCCGCCGTCGCAGCCCATGCGGATGTGGCGCGTGTCCTTGGGGTTGATCCACATCGCGTGGTCGTCGACGTGGCGCCCCTTGCGCGGCATCGCCTTGAATGTGGCACCGCCGTCCGTCGTGACCTGGAGCACGGTGTCGAGGGAGTACACGCGATCGACGTCCACGGGATCGCAGACGATCTCGTTGTAGTACTGCGGGCTCGTCGACCTCTGGGCCGAGCGCTTCTTCCACGAGGCGCCCCGGTCGGTCGAGCGGTAGAAACCGCTCTTGCCCTCGGCCGCTTCGACGATGGCGTACACGGTGTCCGGCTGCACCGGCGAGACCGCGAGGCCGATGCGCCCCTTGTCGACGCCGGGTAGGCCCTTGCCGCTCTTCTGCCACGTCGCCCCCGCGTCCGAGGACTTGTAGATGTCGGACTCGGGGCCGCCGTTGACGAGCGTCCACACGTGCCGGCGGTGCTGCCAGGCCGACGCGTAGATCACGTCCGGGTCGCGCGGATCGAAGTGCACTTCGTTGACGCCCGTGTCGTCACTGATGTGCAGCACGCGGGTCCACGTCGCGCCGCCATCGGTCGTCTTGTAGACGCCACGCTCGCCGCCGGCGCGCCAGAGCGGTCCCTGGGCCGCGACGTAGACGATGTTCGAGTCACGCGGGTCGATGATGATCTTGCCGATGTGCTCCGACGTCTTGAGCCCGACATTCTTCCAGCTCGCGCCGCCGTCGACGCTCTTGTAGACACCGTCGCCGAACGACACGCTGCGCTGCCCGTTGTTCTCGCCCGTACCCACCCACACGACGTTCGGGTTCTTCGCATCCAGCGCGAGGCAGCCGATCGAATACGAACCCTGGCCATCGAAGATCGGCTTGAAGGTCGTCCCTCCGTTGGTGGTCTTCCACACCCCGCCCGAGCACGCCGCGACGTAGTACGTGCTGAGATCACTCGGGTGCACGGCCAGGTCGCCGACACGTCCAGACATGAGAGCCGGCCCGAGCGAGCGGAACTTCAGGGCCGAGAAGGTCGCAGGCGAGAGCGCATCGGACGCCTTGGCCTCCTCCTGCTTCGCGTCATCCGTCGGCGGTTCGTCGTCGTCGGCGCGCGACGGCGCGACGAGGATCGTCACGCAGAGCAGGAGAGCGAGGAGCCAGGCAAACGTACGAGTCGGGGTCCGCATGGCGGGAGGGTAGCAAGTTCACGCCCTCCCAGTGGAGGCAGTTCACTTGCCAGCGGGAGACGGTTCGATCTTGACCGGCTTGCCAGGTCCCTTGACGGGGGCGTCCGGCGTCTTCTCCTTCGTGCCGGGATGCTCGATCTTGGCCTCCTTGCGTAGCCCCTCGACGAAGGCTCGCTGCGCCTTCTGCCGCGGGCCGCCTTCGAGGTGATCCTTGATCCGGCCCTTGGCCTCTTCGAAGGTCTTCTTGCCGCCAGGCTGCTTCTTCGTGACCTCGAGGATGTGGTAGCCAAACTGCGTGACGAAAGGCTCGCTCACAACGCCGGGCGCCTGCGTGAAGGCGAGCGCCTCGAACTCAGGCACCATCTTGCCGCGGCCGAACAGCCCCAAGTCCCCGCCCTTGGCGCTGGTGGAGCACGAGGAGTGCTGGCGCGCCATGTCCGCGAACGGCGTGCCGCCCTTCTCCTTGACGATCTCCGCGCGAATGCCCTCGAGCTTCTTCTTGGCCGCCGCCTTCTCCGCGTCGGACGCCGTGGGCTTCACCGGGATCAGGATATGGCGCGCCTGCACCTGATCCTCGACGGTGAAGTGCTTGGGGTTCGCGTCGTAGAACTTCTGGATCGCCTCGTCGGTGACGGGTTCGATCGGGGCGTGCTTATCGAGCACCTTCTCGATCTGCAGGATCTGCGTGAGGCGCTGGTCTGCCACCACCTGGGTGAGGCCGCGGCGCTTGAGCAGGTCCTCGCGCGTGACGCCGGGAGGGAACGTCTTCTCGACTTCCTTCCAGCGCGCGGCGAGTTCCTCGGGCTTGACCTCGGGGTTCTCCTTCGCGGTGAAGTTCTCGACGAGCTTGCGATCGATGAGCGTTTGCTCGGCGCGCTTGCCGAGCTGCATGCGCACCATCTGCATCTGCTGCGGCGCCGGCGGGCGCCCCTGGAAGATGCTGTTGATCAGCTCCGCATCGATGTCCCCGACCGTGATCGGCTCGCCGTCCACCGTGCAGACGACCGTCTTGGGATCCGTCGCCGGCGGCGTCATGGGAGGCAGGTTGAGCGGAGGCTTGCCCGGATCGTTGAGCGTCGGCGGCACGGCAGCACCACCGCCGGCATCGGCCGGCGGCACGTCGCCGCCTCCAGCAGGCTTGCCGTTCGCGGCCTTGTCGTCGCCGCCTTGCTCGCCACAGGCGGGGAGCACCAGCAGCGCGGCGAGGAGGAGCGGAAGCAGGCGGACGAGACCGCGACGGAGGATCGAATCGTTCATGATCCCGGTAGTGCAGCAGATCGAGCAGGGTGCGCCACGTTCTGCTTCACCAGGATTCACGGTTCGGCCGGATTCGGGCCTCCAGCCGTGCCGGGGTGGCGCGCGCGCCCTACTTCGAAGCGTCCGCCTTCTTCAGCACCACCGCGGGCACCTTCGCCGCCGCGACGGCCTCGTTGAACGCCGGCACGAGCTCCGCCCACACCTTCTCCAGCGCTCCCAGCTGCACTTCGATGCGCTCCTTCAGCGACGCCAGCACGTCGCGCCGCCCCTGCGTGGGGCGCGGATCCCGGTTGCCCATGTTCAGCAGCATGGCGACCTTGTCGTTGAGGCGCACGGGGAAGTTCAGCGGGTCCTGCGCGGACTTGCTCTTCGACTGGATGAGCGCATCTTCGATCGTCCGAAGCGGCTTCTCCACCGCGGCGGCCTGCTTGCGGATCGCCTTGAGCAGTCCCGCCTTGCGCGCCCGGTCCTTCGCAGCATTCACCTGCGCGCGCGTGTCACGGATCTTGTTCACGGCCTTGTGCACACGATCGAGCGTCGCGTAGACGTCGTCCGTGTGCGCCGCGGCCTCGGCGAGCTCCGCATCGGTGATCGCAAGGCGCGGGTCGCGTCGGATCTCCAGCGGCTTCTCGATCTTCGTGTCCCCCACGGTGAGGCGCACGGTGTAGGTGCCGGGCAGCACGCGCGGCCCGGAGCTCAGGTTGGGCCAGCCGACAGCGCCCGGCACGCGCGTCGGCACCTCGCGCTGCATGTCCCAGCGATAGAGATTCATGCCGGGCTTCACGCTGATCGTGCCGCCGCGCTTGCGACCGCGACCTCGGCGGCCCTTCTTGCCCTTCTTCCCCTTGGCGTCCTTCGGCGGCGTGTCGGCCGCGTCGCCCGCCTTGCTCTCAGGCCGCAGCTTGAACGCGCGCATCGTGCGTCCCTCGGCGTCGAGGAAGGCCAGCTGCCCATCGGCCTGCATGTCGTCCGGAATGTGGAAGTGGATGCGCGCACTGTCGCGCAGCGCCCGGTAGGCCGGCGCCGGCGCCAGCAGGTCGGCCCCGACGGGCGTCCCGCGCCCCCACTGCCGGAGCCGGCTGAGGCCGGCGAGGATCCAGAAGGAGCGGCCCTGGGTCGCGATGACGAGATCGTCGCCCTTGACCACGACATCGGTGACCGGGACGACGGGCAGCTCGAGCTGCAGAGGCCGCCAGGCATGGCCGCCATCGAACGACATCCATACGCCCGTCTCGGTGCCTGCGTAGAGGAGGTCCTTGCTCTCGGGGTCCTCGCGGATCGAGCGTACGAAGGCGTCCGAGGGGATGCCCTTCACGACGAGATCCCAGGTCTTCCCGCGATCGCGCGTGCGGTAGACGTACGGCTTGAAGTCGTCGCTCTTGTAGCGGGTGACGGCCAGCCACGCCGTATCCGCGTCGTGCGGCGAGGCCTCGACCAGGCTGACCAGGGCGTCCTTGGGCAGCCCCTTCGGCGTGACGTCGTCCCAGCCCTTGGTTGTGTCGTCCGCGCCCTTCGCGCCGAAGTCCCGAACGTGCACCCGGCCGTCGTCCGTACCGACCCAGAGACGGCCCTTCTTCGGCTTCGACTCGGCGATGCTGAAGATCGTGCAGTGGTACTCGACCGTCGTGTTGTCCTGCGTGATCGGGCCACCGCTCGAGGCCTGCTTCGCCTTGTCGTTGGTCGTGAGATCCGGGCTGATCACGTCCCACGATGCGCCGCCCGTGGTGGAACGGAACACGACCTCCCCGCCGATGTAGATCGTGTTCGCATCATGGGGTGAGATGACGATCGGGAAGGTCCACTGGAAGCGGTGCTTCAACACGCCCGCGCCATCTCCGATGGGGTTCTCGGGCCACGGGCTGATCGGTCGCGAGAGCCCAGTGCGGTGGTCGTAGCGCGTCAGCCAGCCGGCGTAGGAGCCGGCGAAGACGACGTCGGGGTTGTCCGGATGCGGCGCGATGTAGCCGCTCTCGCCGCCGCCGACCGGATGGAAGTCCTTCCAGTTCCGCGCGTGGCTGGTGTGCGGGATCGACACGGTCGAGTTGTCCTGCTGGGCACCCAGGACGCGGTACGGGAAGCTGTTGTCCACGGCGACCCGGTAGAACTGCGCCGTGGGCTGGTTGTCCTGCCGCGACCAGTTGGCGCCGCCATCGAAGCTCACGTTCGCCCCGCCGTCGTTGCCCTCGATGATCCGTTGGTTGTCCTCGGGGTCGATCCAGAGGGCGTGGTTGTCCACGTGCGGGACGCGGATGCTGTTGAAGGTCTTGCCGCCGTCCTTCGACTTGTGGAACTGCACGTTGAGGACGTAGAGCGTGTCGGCGTCCGTCGGGTCCGCCTCGATGCGCGAGTAGTACCAGGCGCGCTGGCGCAGCTTGCGCTCCTCGTTGACGCGGCTCCAGGAGTCGCCCTCATCCAGCGAGCGGAACACGCCGCCGTCCTGCGCCTCGACGATCGCGTAGACGAGGCCGCGCTTCGCCGCGGAGGCCGAGACGCCGATCTTGCCCTTCACACCCTTGGGCAGGCCCTTGCCCAGTTGGGTCCACGTGTCGCCCCCGTCCTTCGAGCGCCATAGGCCGCTGCCGGGGCCGCCGCTGTCGAAGCGCCACGCCTTGCGGCGCACCTGCCAGAAGCCCGCGTAGAGGATGCGCGGGTTGTGCGGATCGATGCTGATGTCGATGGCGCCGGTCTTGGCATCGATCGACTTGACCTGGGTCCACGCGGCGCCACCGTCTGTCGTCCGGTAGACACCGCGCTCGGGATTCGGTCCGTAGACGTGGCCGAGGGCGGCGACGTAGGCACGATCGGGGTCGCGCGGATCGACGGCGATGCGGCCGATCTGACGCGTGTTCGAGAGCCCCCGGTGCTTCCACGTCTTCCCCGCGTCGGTCGAGCGGTAGATGCCGTCCCCGTGCGAGAAGTTGCCGCGCGGATCCGGCTCCCCCATGCCGGCGTAGATGACGTTCGGATCACTCGGTGCCACGGCCAGGGCCCCCACCGAGCCCGTCTTGAAGAACTTGTCGGACACGTTCTTCCACGATCCGCCCGCGTCCGTGGTCTTCCAGACGCCGCCGCCGCAGGCGCCCATGTAGTAGGTCATCCGGTCGCCCACGACGCCGGCGACGCTGGACACGCGTCCTCCGCGTGCGGGTCCGATGCAGCGCCAGGCGAGGCCGGCGAGCTTCGGATCGACCTTGGGCTCAGCGCCCTCCTCGGCCCGGACCGGCAGGCTCGAGAGCGCAAGGAACAGGAGCGGCACGAGGGCCAGGGATCGACGGGGCATGGGTTGCTCTCCCAGGTGGCGGGCCCCAGAGTCTACGCCTCCGGCCCGGTCTCCGTCCTGCTGCGTCTTGGGCTACAGCCGCACGCCGGATCTGGCCGAAGGGGTTCGGACTGCGGGGGATCAGGGATGGCCCCCGCGAGGTTCCGGCGTGCGCTCCAGACTCCTCGCGGCCCTCGTGGCGACCCTCTGCCTCCTGGGTGCCGGCCCCCTGGCTTCGGCCGACCCCACGACGCACGACCTGCCCGACGGCGGCAAGGAGCAGTACGAGGTCGATGATCAGGGCCGCAAGCACGGCCCCTACACCCGCTGGCACCCGCAAGGCCAGATCGCCGTGCAGGCCTCCTACGACCAGGACCGCCTCGACGGCCTCGTCCGCACCTGGGACGTGACCGGCGCGCCCCGCAGCGCCATCACGTACAAGCGCGGCGTCCTGCACGGCGCGCACAAGACCTACGACGATCGCGGGCAACTCGTACGGCACAAGGGCTACCGCGACGGTCAGTTGCACGGCGCGTGGAAGTCCTACTACCCCAACCGGCGACTCGAGCTGACGACGAGCTACCGCGCAGGCAAGCAGCACGGTGCCTATCACCTCCGCGCGAACGACGGTTCGACGCGCATCAAGACCACCTACAAGGACGGCCTGCGCCACGGCACCCTCCGCGCCTTCGAAGGCAAGAAGACGCTCACCAAGCAGACGTGGCGCCAGGGTGTGCCGGTCAACGTGGACGGCATCAATCCCTACCCGCGGGAGCAGGCACCGCTCGTCGCCGAGTTGAAGCGCCTCTTGATCGGCGACGGCGGCATCAGCGCCAAGCCTCTCGAAGCCGATCGCGAGCTCGCCCTGCGCTACCTCAAGGCCTACCGCTGCATCTCCGGCGTGCCCTACGACGACATCGCCATCGACCCTCGCTATCAAGCGCACGCCCAGGCTGCCGCCGAGGTCTGCCGGGACCTGGGCCACATCACGCACTTCCCCGCGAACCCGGGGTGGGACGCCGCGCGCTTTGACTTCGCTGCCACCGGCACGAAGAGCTCGAACCTCGCGCAGGGGTGCATCGCCTGCGAGTCGATTCGCGCCTACATGGACGACTCGGACGAGCGCAACATCGCCAAGGTCGGCCACCGCGCCTGGTGCATGAACCCGGCGATGACCGAGACGGGCTTTGGCACGGTGGACCGTTTCAGCGCCATGTGGTCGATCAGCGGTGGACGGAAGAGCGTCCCCGACTACGAGTTCGTGGCCTGCCCCCCTGCCGGCCACGCACCGGGCCCGTGGTTCGGCACGCACTGGGCGTGGAGCGTGTCGCTGCACCCGAAGCGCTTCGACGCGCCGCGCACCGGCGCCGTGAAGGTGGTCGTGCAGCCAGTCGACGAGACCTTCCTGCCCCAGGGTGCCGCCCTCGAGCTGAACCACCTCTCGGTGCTGCAGAAATCGGCAGGCATCCCCTACATGATCGTCTTTCGGCCGGTCGGGGTCTCGCTGGCCGCGGGATCACGCTACCGGGTGACGATCCGAGGGCTCACCGCCAAGGGCAAGCCGCGCACGCTGCGCTACTACACCGCGTTCTTCGACTTCAGCTACGTCACGCCGTCGGTGACCACCCAGCCGGTCCCCAGCTCCGTCCTCTCGCGCTAACGTAGACGGCTCGCGAGGAGCCGCATGCCTGAGCCGACTGACCCACGTACGGATCTCCTGCTGACCAACCTGGAGCGCACGCTCCTCCGTCTGGCACCTGCTGCTGCAGCACGGTGGGCAGATCCAGTTGCTGAAGCGCCTCTACGCGGAGCGCTAGTCGGCGAGGTGCTGGCGGGCGGCGTCGATCAGGAACGCATGCACGCCGAACGTGGCGGCCACGGCGTCCTGGGCACCCTCCTCCAGGAACGACCGGCCCAACTCGTGCTTGTCGGCTTGGCGAATCAGGTCGATCACCTCGGCCTTGCGCACTTGCGAGGTCTGCCAGTCCGACCAGGGGCCGGCGTGAGACCCCTCGTCGCGGGCATGGTTCTGCTCGGACTGGCGCTCATCGCCGGGCAGCGGTTTGGCTGTGGTCATGGCCCGTCCTCCCAGAAGGATGCGCCCAGTACGTCCCCGGCCAAGGAACCTGTCAAGTAGGATGCCGCGCGCAATGCGATCTACACCCCTGCCCCTCGCTGTGGCGCTCCTGGCCGCCTGCCTTGGCTCGGGCGGCTGCGCATCCAGCGCGCCCGCTGCGGCAGCGGCCTCCGCGGCGCCGGTGACGTCCATCGCGACGCCCGTCGGCCGCATGCCCGCGGATCCGCGACGGCAGATCGCATGGGCGACGCGCGCAGCGACGGCGGGTGCAGGGACGACGGGCGCCGCCTCGGCACCCTCGAAGCCGCTGCTGCGTGACCCCGCACGCGCGGGAGCGACGACGTCCACCCTGGCACTTTGCCAAGGCCGACCGCGCGACGTGGGCGCCTGGCTCGAGGGAAGCGGCGCCGGAGACGTTCGCAGCCGCTGGGCATCAGCCGCCTTCGCGCTCGGCGCCGTGGGGTTCCTGTCCGCCGAGCACAGCGGCACGAAAGAGGACCTGGGCGACCTGCTCCAACTCGCCTTGCCCGGCGCGGCGCTCGCAACGTCCACGCTGCAGGGCGACGGGGCGGGCATCCAGCAGCTTGCCCTCTCATTCGGGACCGCGATGGCCCTGACCCAGGCCCTGAAGCGCCTCGTCGAGAAGGGGCGCCCGGATCTACGTGACTCGGACTCCTTTCCCTCCGGCCATACCGCGGCATCCTTCGCTGGCGCCGCGTTCCTCCACGAGCGCTACGGTCCCCGGCTGGGCATGCCGGCCTACGTCTTGGCCTCCTTCACGGCGCTCACGCGCGTCGCGGCGCGCAAGCACTTCCTCGACGACGTGATTGCGGGCGCCGGGCTCGGTCTCATGAGTACATGGCTGTTCGTGACGCCGTGCTGCGACGCCGGCAGCTTCGAGGCAAGCGCGCGTCCCGATGCGTTCCCCTGGCGCCTCGTGTTCGTCTACGGCGCGGTGCTGGATCCCGACGACACCGTGCAGGCACCCAAGGGCGTGGGAACGCGCTTCCTGCTGACGGAGCCCGGCGACAAGGAAGCCCGGCTCGCTTCGGCGCGTGTCTTCCTCGAGTACACGCCCGTGCGCGGGCACACGTTCTGCCTGCACGTGGATCCGGTCGACGTCGCCGGTGTGGGCACGCTCTCGGCACCCGTCACGTTCGGCACGACGGTTTTCGGCGCGGGTGCGGAGGTCGAGACCCGGCACCATCTGCACCGCTACCGCTTGAGCTGGCGCTACAAGCTCGCGACGGCGGGTCCCTTCACCCTCGAGCCCGGCGTGGGCGTGTTGGTGACCGACTACCGCGCGGAGGTCCGGGCGGGCGGGACGAAGGAGGTCGTCGCACATCTGGGTGCCCATCCGACGTTCTCGCTCCGCGTCGAGGGCCAGATCGCCCGGACCCTCCGAGCGCAGGCCGACGTGGAGGGCGGCGCGCTCAGCGACTCCCACTTCCTCGACGCGAGTGTGCAGGTGATCTGGCAGGCGGAGCGGCGCTGGGACGTGGGCCTCGGCTACCACTACCTCGATACCCAGACGAACGGCCGCCGCATTCGCAGCAAGCTGACGACGCACGAGGTCTTCGTAGCCATCGGCCGCTCCTTCTGACAGATCGGACGCGAAACGGCGTGCCCTCGACGCCGCCCTTGTTCGTAGCAGCACCGCCGACCCAGGGAGTCCTCCATGTGCGAGCAGGGTCGAGCGCGCTCACGCCGCACCGTCGCCTCCCATCTTCCCTGGGTCCTCACGGGGATCGTCTTGGCTGTGGCTACAGCCATGGGTCTCCTCAGCTGGCCGGGCTCCGAAGAGTCGAGGGCCCCAGCACCGCCACGCCGCGCGTCGTCCCCGGCGGCGGAGCCGGCGGCCAACGTGCCGCCGACCACGGTGCCGCGCGCCGTAGGCATGCCGGTCGAGAGCACGAAGCTCGTCCTCCCGACCGCCGACACGCCGGTGCCCAACGGACAGAACGCGATGTGGTGCGCCTCGATGGAGATGTGCTGGCGCGAGTTCGGACGCGTGGCGCTCGGCGGCCCGCCGGAGCCTCTCAGCCCGCGCGCGGCCGTCGCGCGCCTCAACGCGGCGCCCGTCGCGCCCGTGCCTGACCGATCGGCCTTCGTGCGCGCCGCGCCGGCGCTGGGCCAGGACATCTCGAAGGCCCTGCGCGACATGGCGGTGGCCTTCCCGAGCTCGTCCTGTCCCGCGATCCCCGAGCGCAAGGACGGCTACTTCTCGGTCGCCTACCTCGAGGTCGCCCTCGCCTTCAAGCACGCGTTCCTCGCCCTCGAGACGCCGCTCGAGTTCTCGGGCAGTTCGGGCCGGTGGACGCCCGTGCGAGCGTTCGGGCTGGCAAGGACCGATCGCTCCCTGCACCGCGCCGTCCGCAAGCAGCTCGCCGTCCTGTACGACGGAGACGACGAGCCCATGGTCTCGCGAAAGGAGGCCGACGCGGAACGCGACGACGCCCCCTCCTTCATCGCGCCCAACATGGACTTCGTGCTCGATCTCGACCGCGCGAGCGAGCCCAATCAGGTGATCATCGCCTTGGTGGAGCCGCAGGGCTCGCTGGACGCAACCTGGCAGCACGCTGCACGCCTGATGGAGCGCCGCCGCACGTACAAGCCAGGACGAGCGCCGGGGCTGGCGTCGGATGCCACGCTCGCCATCCCGGTCATGGACTGGGAGCTGCAGCGCGAGTTCCACGAGCTCACGGGCAGCTACAGCGGACCCGCCGGCCGAACGCAGTTCGTCGACAGCGCCATCCAGATCACCAAGTTCAAGCTCGACCAGAACGGGGTGAAGTTGGCCAGCGTGGCGGTAGTGACGTCACGCGGCGGGCCTCGGTCCTACGAGGTCAGCGGCCCGTTCTTGCTCGCCCTGCGCGTCCGTGGATCCAAGCTCCCCTACTTCCTGCTGTGGATCGACGACGAGAAGCTGCTCCAACCTGCCGCCGCCCGCCAGGCCCAAGGCAACGGGACTCAGGCCCCCGGCCGGGAATCGGTGACGTGGCTGAGGCAGTCCCGACGTGCCATGGGCACATGCACCTCCGTCCGCCGCATCTCTCCGTCTGGCTGGTCTTCCTGCTGGCGCTCTGTTTGGCCCTGGACGCGCCGCCCGCCGAGGCGCGGGGCGCGGGGACGGACACCTACCTCGTGCGCGACGGCAAGACCGTGCGCCAGGTGCTTGCGCACGATCGCACCGCGCCGCACGTCGTCGACGAGACCGCCGATCGCATCTACCGCGTGCGCGGCTCGCACCTGCACGCAACCGACTTCGGCGGCAAGGCGGTCTGGCAACACGACCTCGGCGTGGAGAAGACCGATTGGGTCATGGGCGTCCACACGGCGACGCGCGACGTCGTAATGGTCTGGACCTCCACTGCCATCACGGGGCTCGACAAGAAGACGGGCAAGCGCCTCTACCGCCTGACGGACGAGCACGGCTCGCTGCTCCGCGTGCGGGGCAAGCACGTCTACCTGTCGGACCGCCACGCGAATCCGCGCGTCCGGCGCTTCGATCCGGCGACCGGCAAGATCCTGTGGACCGCGCGGCCGCTCCCGAAGGACGAACCCCTCGGCCTGCGCGAGACCGGCGACGGTTGGGTGCGCGCCTACTCGAATCGCTACGACTACTTCGATCCTTCCACAGGCAAGCCGCTCCCGGTCAAGCTCCCGCGAGCCACGACGCGGCGCGTCGAGGTCACGTCGTCCGCGATCTACGTGCTGCACATGGACGCGTCGCGGCTCACGGTCCATGCGCCCAGCCGTGGCACGCTGCTGTGGGCACTCGATGTTCCGCCGACCGTGGACCGGATCCTGCCGGGGGCCGCGCACGGAAGACTCTGCTTGGCAGGCCCCACCGCGGTCCACGTCGTGGACACGCGCGAGCGCAAGCTGGCCTTCCGCTTTCCCCTCGCGGCAGCCACGGGTGGCGCACGGGTCATCCAGCATGCGGACGCCGTTGTCGCCGTGGAGAGCCAGTCCGTCGTCGTCTACGAGGCCGGGTCAGGCAAGGTGCTCTGGCGCACGAAGGGCCCCGGTTGGCATGACGTGGCGACGGGCCCGAAGGGGCACGTGCTCGAGGTCGTGTGGACCGCCGGCCAGGGCGGGCAGAGCGGCAGCGGCGTCGTCCGCGCGCGCGCGATCACGACGGGCACGGCCGCATGGTCGTGGCCCATCCCGGGGCTCACGAAAGGGCAGCGTCTCTTCGCCGGCGTGCACGCCGAGTTGCGCACGGGCCTCGGACTCCTGCTGCACGTGGGCTGGCACGTCCTCGAGTAAGGCGCGCCACCTTCGGGTCCGCTGCGTGCAGCACCGCAAATGCCCGTCGCCTGGATGGTGCCGACGGCATAGGCTGAGGCGTAGGAGGCGTCGCCGGACATGCTGAAGCAATGGCGAAAGCGCTACAAGCAGTGGAGGAAGGCGCGCAAGCCGCTGCCCCCCACGTACGCACGGCTGCCCGAGGCCGTGCGCGACCGCTTGGCGACGATGTATGCCTGGGCGCCGCAGCTCGGCAGTGACGGCGCCCTCCACGAGATGGACGGCCACACGCGCATCGACCCGAACAAGGGGTGCCCGCTGTTTGACCTCTGGACACAGACGAAGCCCGACGTGTCGCTCGAGACGGGCTTGGCGTACGGATTCTCGACGCTCTACGTGCTCGGCGCGATGCTCGGCCATCCGAGCAGCCGGCACATCGCGATCGACCCGTTCCAGAACGAGAGCTACCACGGCATCGGAGCCCAGCAGGCGGGCACAGTTGGCCTTGCGGAGCGCTTCACGTTCTACGAGGAGTCCTCGCTGGACGTGCTGCCGCGCCTGCACGGCGAAAGTACGCGCATCCAGTTCGCGTTCATCGACGGCGACCATCGATTCGACGGGGCCTTCGTCGACTTCACCTTGGCGGCTCAGATGCTCGACGAAGGCGGTGTCGTACTCTTCGACGACCTCTGGATGCCCTCGCTGCGGAAGACCGTCCGGTTCATCCGCCGCAACCGGGAGGACTTCACGGAGATCCCGACGCCGGCACGCAACCTGGCGGCGTTCCGTCGCACGGGGAGCGACACGCGCGATTGGCGCCACTACGTCGGCTTCTAGCCAAGCGGTGGGACATCGGGCTCGGGCGGCGCGCGGCTTGATCGCGACGTGCTACCCTCCTACCTGGGTGTGGAGGGAACGAGATGCGTCGGGCGTGGCTGGCTGCTGTGCTCCCGACCCTGGTAATCCTACTGGCACCGTCGCACGAGGCCCACGCCGACGAGGCGCCGGCGACCGTGCGGGCGCCGCGCGCGAAGTCCCTGCCCCGCCTGTGGCGTACGTTTCGGATACGACGTCCGACACGCGACGTGACCTCCCAGGCGTCACTGCAGGCCTCGGCGCCGGCGCTGCTCGGACGATCGTTCGAGCAGTTTGCGTTGGAGCAACCCGGCATCGCGCGCAGGCCTCTATGGCGCATACTCGAGACAGGGGCGGGGTACGGGTTCTTGATCCCCTGGTGGGTACTCAGCCACGAGTACGGACACGCGCTGGCGGCCGAGGCGTTTGGCGGTGACCCCGACATCCAGATCACGGGCTTCGGCCGTGGTGTGACCTTCGGTGGCTTCTCGCGTCCACTCACGACGGACGAGCGCCTCGCGTTCAGCGCGGGCGGCATGAATCAATCCCAGCACAACCAGATCCACATGTTCCGTGACTGGGCACTGAGCGGTGCGCTGCGTCCGATCGAGGCGGGCGCGTTCCTCGTCAACCGCTTGGACACGAGTTGGTACTCGTGGCGCGTCGACAAGGAGACGCCGGCCTTGCCCACCAGCCGCGACCCACGTGAGTACGCACGCCTGATGCGCATCAAGGGCGTCGACATCGACGTCGAGGACTTGCGCGCGATGGGGTTGGCCATGGATCTGCTCTCCGCATCGAGCTGGGCGGCCCTGCTCGGGCAGCTGCAGTTCCTCGTCGAGGGGACCCGCCTCATTCGCGTGCCTACGCTCCGCGTCGGTCGTACCTGGGTCACGTACCCCAACTTCCATCTGCTCCTCGGCACCGAGGGCCCGGTGCTCGGTGGCACGGTGTTCGTCAATCCGCTCTCGCGCTTCCCCCTGGAGGTGCGCACCGACGTGCGCCACGACCGACGGGCGTTCGCGGTGACGGCGGCGGTGCACGGCGTGCGACTGCCCACCGCGCCGAGCCTCCGGTTCTCCCCCCTCCTGCGCCTTGTCCGCAACGCGCAGGGCGGCGTGGGCTACGCGGCGGGCGGCTCCGTCAGCGTCGAACACCAGGACGGGCTCCGCATGGGGCTCGAGTTGATCCACCACAAGCGCGACTTCGTCCGGGACATCGAGCGCTTCGGTGCGGGGCGCGGCGACGGTCTCGAGATCTCGTTCCTGCTGGGCGTGGGCCTCTAGCCAGCCGTCCGGCCGACAGCCCGCGCAACGCGGCGTACACTCGCTGGGACAGACCGATCCGGGGGGCACGACGATGCGCACGATGCTGTTGATGGTGGTGATCGCACTCGCCTGGGCTGCTGCACCGGCACAGGCCGGCGATGGGGACGCCGAGAAGATCGCCGCCTTGACGGCCTCGGTCGCCCGCTTGAAGGCCGAGAACACGCACCTGCGCGAAGCCTACGATCAGGCGAGCGCGAACCTTTCCCGCGCCACGAACGCGATCACGCGAATGACCTCGTCCCTGAATGCGGCGACGAGTCTCGCCACGACCCTGCGCGTCGAGTTGACGGGACTGCAGCAGGACCTGAAAGCGCGGCCCAAGGACAACCCTGCGCGGCTGCGCGTGGCGTTGCGCAAGGCACGTGCCGACGGCGAGGCCAAGACGCGCGCGCTCGCTGAGAGCCAACGGTCGCTCGCGGCCGAGCAAGAAGCGCACCGGCAGGACGTCGCTCACCTCACCGAACGCCTGAACGACGCCAACGAGCGTGCCAGCCGCCATGTCGTGAGGTTCTCGACCACGGAGAGTGCGCTGGCCAGGGCGCGCGAGGAACACACCAAGGAGATCGCCAGTTTGCAGGAGCAGCTCACGGCGACCCTTTCGGCGCTGCGCAAGCTCAAGGCCGACCGCTAGCGCGACCTAGCGTCGTCCGCGCGGACGCCGGCGCGGCGAGGGCGCCGACGGGATGTCCTCCGCCACATCCCCGCCGGGGACCCGGCGCTGCGGTGGCTGCTGGGGCTGCTGGGGCTGCTGGGGCTGCTGTTGTTGGGGCTGCGGGGACGCAGAGCCGAAGAGCGCCGGCATGCTGCTGCCGGGGAACCAGGTCTGACCATCCGTCGACAACTCGGCGCGGTGGTTGACGCGCCCCTCCTCGATCCAGGCACGCAGCGCCTGCTCATCGCACGGGCCGTACACATCGTGCCCGTTGGTACGCACGTGGTAGAGAACGGGCCCGACCGCGGGAGGCTCGATGTAGGCCTCCGGCAGCGGCGGCGCTGCGGCCACGGGCGGCGGCGCGGCCTGCGTCTCCTCATCGTCGAGGTGGAAGCCGACCAACGTGCTCGAGCCGATGTCCTCGCCCGGCTTGGGCGGCGCTGTGTGCTGCGGCATGCGCGCGACGCCGGCGTCCGTCGGTACGACCTCGGGCCGCGACGGCGGCGGAAGCGGGAGGTAGCCGTCGGGCAGGAGCCCGGGCACGTGTTCGGGGCCCACCCAGTAGACGCCGTCCTGGCTGAACAACATGTAGTGCTGGACGCGCCGCTGCTCGACGTAGCCACGGATGCGGTCCATCAGGTACGGCCCCTGCACGTTCGTGCCCTGTCGGATCAGGAGCGAGGGCTGGGGAAACGCGCCGGCGGGAGGCGGCGTGCGGACCGCACCGCTGATCTCGTGGATGTCGCGGGCGTAGCGCCACGTGATGCCGTCAGCCGAGTACTCGGTCTGGTCGTCCAGGCGGCCGTCGTCGACCCAGCGCTGGATGTCCTCGGTCTGGTACGGGCCGAGGGCCGTCTCGTCGTCGCCGCGGATGTAGTACACGCTCATCGGGTGGTACCCCGGGACGCTTGGGTGCAGAACGCCGTAGGTCGCGGCGCCCACGCGCTGCGGCGCTGCACGCAGGATACTCTTCAGCGCATCCCGCTGTAAAGCCGTGCGGCAGGCACGCGCTTCAGCGGCCAAGCATCGTGACGCGCTTCAGCGGCCAAGCATAGGGACGCGCGTGTCCATGATGTCGTAGTTGACCAGCTTGTGCATGCGCTTGCGCGCCTTGTCAAAGCGCGGCTTGACGCTCTCGCTGTCCGAGCTGACGAGCGCGTGAATCGCCTTCGTAGCCACCGTGACCTGCGAGCCGTCCTTGGCCCCGAAGAAGAACTTCTGCAGGAAGACCCTCTCCTTCTTCTGCTTGGGCGCGGCCGGGCGGCTGAACTTGATCACGGAGCCCGTCCACATGTTGCACTTCGTCAACTTGACGGCCTTGAAGGTGCCGTCGGCGGGCTGGCTGATGACCAACCCCGTATTGATGTCGCAGCCGTCCACCGTGAGCTTGAGCATGTTCTCGAGTGTGAGCCCGCCGTTCACCGAGGCGTTGCGCACGCGCACATCGCCCCGGCCCTTGATGCTCGTCTTCTTCAAGAGGCTGCTGTGGCATTGGACGATGATGGAGGGCTTCTCACCCGCGGGCGGCTCGAGCCGGATCGTGCAAGGCACACCCCACGTGATCATGAGCAGGTTCAGCTCGCCCCTCTTGATCGCGACATCGAACTCGCAGTCGCGCTGCATGCACGCGTTCTCGATGGTCCCGATGCCCTCGAACGCATGGCCTCGACCTTGGACGAACTTGCAGCCGTAGAGGTTCACCATATCGAGGTGCAGCCCCTTGAAGGGCGCCACCGTGGGCGAGAAGTCTACGTTGCGGATCTCGACCCAGTGGTCCTGCGTGCCGCGCACCTTCAGCGCACCACGAACCTCCAAGGAGGCGCCACGGATGCCAAGGATCTTGGTGTCGAGCTCGACGCTGATCTCGACCTTCTTCGGGATGACCACGGCGCCGTCGATGACGTACACCGTGCCCTTGCCCCGCAGGGTCTGGGTCTTGCCGACCGGGAACGGCACCGAGCCGCTCGGCGCTTCCTCCGCGACGGCAGGCAGCGCCGCCGCGGTCAGCAGGCCCAGCGTGACGGCGAGAGCGAGGAGGGACGCGCGGCAGGTGGTTCGCATCGCCGCAGCCTAGCCCCGAGCCCAGATCGATCGGCCCGGCTGCCCGCCCCCGCCCCCTTGCTCTCTCGTCAGTCCATTTTGTCCATGTATTTATCTGTACACTTTGGGGCGTAGGCCGGATGATGCCGCGCATGAAGACCACAGCCATCGCCCTTGTCGCCCTCCTCCTCGTGCTCGCACCGGCCACGGCCGCCGACCACACCGACATCGTGAACCTCGACATCGTCGACACGGCGGTCAAGGACGGCCGCTTCACGACGCTCGCGACGGCCCTTGGCCAGGCCGATCTTGCCAAGGCCCTGAAGGGCAAAGGGCCGTTCACGGTCTTCGCGCCGACGGACAAGGCCTTCGCGGCACTTCCCGACGGCACCCTCGAAGGCCTGCTGCAGGACAAGGACGCCCTGGCCAAGGCCCTTCTCTTCCACGTGGTCTCCGGCCGCGTGATGTCCTCGGACCTGCTGAAGACCCGCGGCGCGAAGACGCTGTCGGGCGAGCAGGTCGCGATCGGGCTGAGCGTCGGCCAGGCGAACGTCATCCAAGCGGATGTCACGTGCTCCAACGGCGTGATCCACGTGATCGACCGCGTGCTCATCCCCCAGCGGGGCGCTCAAGAGGCGGTAGCAAAGCCCACCGCCTTGCCCACAACGAAGACGCCGGCGATGACCAAGGCGAAGCGCATGAACCCCGTCGAAGCGATCCACGCCGCGATCGATCGCGGCGCCCCCCTCTTCAACGACGGTGACGAGGAGGGCTGCGCGCGGCTCTACCACCGCGCCGCGCTCTCGATGATGAAGGCCGGTGACAGCCTCACGGACTGGGACCGCATGACCCTCGCCGCGGCGATGAAGAAGCCTGCCAAGGACGCGCGCGCGCAGGCCTGGAACCTGCGTGCCGCCTTCGACACCATCCTCGAGAACGCAGCGTTCAAGCTGAAGATGGAAGCACCGCTGCCGAAGGGCTTCCCGAAGGCCGGTCCGCTCGGCCGCGTCATCGTCAAGCGCTACCCGCGCTACCGCGCCGCGCGCGCCTCGGGCGGCAGCATGGCGTTCTGGACGCTCTTCAGCCACATCAAGAGCAACAAGGTCGAGATGACCGCGCCCGTCGAGATGACGATGGGCAAGGACATGCGTCCGCGCGACATGGCATTCCTCTACGAGCGCCCGGACCAGGGCCAGGCTGGCAAGCAAGGTCGTGTGGACGTGCTCGACCTCGAGCCCATCACGGTGCTCAGCATCGGCATGCGCGGGCGCCGCGACGCGGCGGATCTGGCGGTCGCCAAGCGACTGATCGAGGCGCGCCTGAAGGCGGACGGCTACCGCGCCACGGGTGACTTCCGCGCCCTGGGCTACAACAGCCCGATGGTCGCGGCATCGAAGCAGTTCTGGGAGTTCCAGGTCCCCGTCGTTCGCTGACCTCCACAGCCGCCGCGTCACGTACGTCGTGATCGCTTGATGACGCCTCCCATTCACCTTCTTGGCGAATGGGAGGCGTCATGCGATTGAGCCGCAGCTGGTATCTGGTCGTCCTTGCGATGGTCCTCGGCGGCTGCTGCTGCCAGGAGGCGCCCCGCCGCGCTGCCCCCACCGTCCGCGCCAAGGCGCCGCGCTCCGTCCCGATCGTGAAGAAGCCCATCATGACCGAGGACGAACGCCGCATCCGCGACGTCCTCGCGAAGAAGCGCCTCAAGGGACTGGACTGGGAAGAGATGAACCTCGACCAGGCGGTCGCCTACCTGCGGACGATCACCGGCCTGAACTTCTACATCTCACCCAAGGTGCGCGAGGAGAAGTTCGACGACGTGATGATCAACGCCCAGCTCGACGACGTCAGCGTCGAGGCGGTCCTCTCCGCCGTGCTGACCGAGCCCTTCGAGCTGCGCTGGGACGTGCGCGACGGCGTGGTGTGGATCTACACGCCGGAGGCGTTCGCCGGGACGCCGAGCCTCCGTGGCAAGGCAGCGCCGGGTGCCAAGAGCGACGGCAAGCCCCTCCGCTCGGGGCCCGGAAGCTTCGGGAACACGACGACCGTTTCCCTGTCCGTCTCCGACCAATCCCTGGGGGACGTGATCAAGATGCTGCAGATCCAAACGGGCCTCAACCTCATGATCGATCCCCGCATCCCGGCCGACGTGGCCAAGACACGGATCACGGCCCTGAAGCTCGAGAACGCGCCGCTCGCGACCGCCCTGACGATGCTGGCGGCGTCGGCGGGCGACGACTGCGCGTGGACGCGTCAGGGCAACGTGCAGGTGCTCACGCGCAAGGAGTTCCTGCGCAGATTCCCGCGCAAGTGGGAGTTCACAGCGCCTCGTTCACGTGCAGCGTCTCGTCGAACGGCTGCAGGTAGACCTGCTCGCGCGCCCACGGTGGGGCGTCATGGCTGAGAAGCAAGTGGCGGACGAGGGCGATCGGCACCGAGCGCGGCACGGATCCGTTGCGGTAGAGCCGAAGCTGGCGCTCCAGGTTCTCCTTGTCCGCGCCCGTGAGGTGCTCCTTCACGAAGCCGAGCAGGTGCTGCATCACGTTGACGTGACGCCCGCGCGTCGATCGGTTGGCGAGCGCCTCCATGAGACGCGCCTCGTAGGTTGTCTGTACCTCGGCGAGCTCATCGCGGCCGGCCGAGCCGACCAGGCGCCCCAGCTCTTGATGCACGCCCGGAGCCGTAGCGAGGAGCGCGTACTTGTGCTGGGCATGGAAACGCATCAGACCGGCGGCCCCGCCGTCATCGCGTAGGTAGCGACGCCACCGAGCGCTGGCCCACACGCGCACGAGGAAGTTCTCGCGCAGGTCGCGGTCGTTCAGGCGGCCCTCTTCCTCGACGGGCAGATGGGGGAAGCGACGCACGAGCGCGGCGGCGAAGCGACCCGAGCCGCGGTCGCTCGGCGAGCCGTTGTGGTCGTAGACCTTGACGCGGAAGACGCCGCAGCTGGGCGAGTCCTTCTTGAGGACGAAGCCATGCAGGTCGGCGCGAGCCAGCTCGTCGAGCTTGGCTGCGCTCCAGCTCTCGATCTGGTCGGTCAGGTCCTCGCCCGTGTCGGTGACCACCATCCGCGGCGTGCGGTCGGCTTGCTCGCTCGGCGGTGCGACGAGCCGCATGACGGGACGCGGCACGGGCAGTCCCATGCCGACCTCCGGACACACGGGCACGAACGTGGCGTGCGCGCCGAGGACCTCCGTGAGCCACGGCTTGCGGCAGTGGCCGCCGTTCATGCGCACTTCGTGACCGAGCAGGCAGGCGCTGATGCCGATGCGCACGTCGTCCGTGGTGGCGTCCACCGGCGCTGCGAGGGCTGTCTCGTAGGTCACGCCGCCTCCTTCCGACCGAGCATGTGTCGCAGGGCGCCCTCGAGGGTGGCATGGCGGAAGCGGTAGCCCACGCTTTCCAGGCGTGCCGGCAGGACACGGGTGCTCCAGAAGAGCAGCGGATCGGCCGCCTCGCCGACGAGCGCCCGCAGCGCGAAGGCGGGTGCGGGCAGGAACGCAGGACGGTGCAGGACCCGGCCGAGCGTCCTGGCGAACTCGGCATTGCGCACGGGCGCGGGGGCTACGTAGTTCACCGGCCCCGCGAGGTTCTCGTTCGTGATCGCATGGTGGATGGCACCGAGAACGTCGTCCATCGCCACCCAGCTCATCCACTGCCTACCCGAGCCCAACCGCCCGCCCGCGCCGAGACGAAACGGCGTCAAGAGCTTGTCCAGGGCCCCGCCACGAGGATCGAGGATCGTCCCCAGGCGGAGGTTTACCACGCGGATGCCGGCGTCGCGCGCGGGCTGCGTGGCTTGCTCCCAGGCGCGACAGACGTCCGCGAGGAAGCCGCGCCCGCTCGTGCTGTCTTCCGTGAGTGCCTCGTCACCGCGATCGCCGTACCAGCCAACGGCCGAGGCGCAGACGAGCACGCGCGGCGGCTCTTTGAGCCCGGCCAGGGTCGAGGCAAGCAGGCGTGTCGCCTCGACGCGGCTGGTGTAGATGCGGCGCTTCTTCGCTTCATCCCAGCGGCCCGACGCGATGTTCTCGCCGGCGAGATGCACGACCGCATCGACGCCCTCGAGTGCGCCCGACGTAACCGCGCCCGTCGCGGGATCCCATAGCACGTTGCCGGTGTCGGGCGTCGTACTCGATGCGCGTCGGACGGGCCGCACCGTGTGACCTGCTGTGGCGAGGAACGGCGCCAACGTGCCACCGAGGAAGCCGCCGCTGCCCGTCACCGCAACGCGCAGCGGCGTCGGACGCTCGCCGTGCACGCCGAGGTCCCCCGCCGTGACGGCGTGGCGGTAGGCGAACATGCGGTCCAGCTGGCGCCGCGCGCCCCGGCCGCCCAACCACCGGCCCAGGAAGCCCAGCGGCAAGCGGTACTCGACGTGGTCTTCCAACTCGGAGGCACCGTCCTCGGCCGGGTGCATGCGATGGCGGTGGTGCCACGCTGCGAAGGGCCCCTCCGCCTGGATGTCGTCGAAGCCGACACCGGGTCGGTACTCGCGATGCTCGGCGACCCAGCGGACCCGGAAGGGCCCGATCGGGACGCGGAGCACGGCGCGGGCGCCGTCTTCGATCGAGTCGGGTTTCTGGATGACCTCGACGTCGTCCCAGGGGGGCGCGAGACGCTCGAAGGCACCGGGGCGCGCGTGCCACGCGAACAACTCATCCGCCGTCACAGGCATCCGGCTGCGAAGTCTGAAGGTGGCCATGGCGGTCGTCTCCGGTACCATTCGTCCACGGAAGAAGGTGGACAAACCCTAGGTTCAACCGCTACCTGTTCAAGTTAATACATAGACACACACGCGAGCCGCCATGCACGCGTGGGACCTGCGCCGTCCCGTTCGGAACCACCTGACGATGAGCACGACCGACGCACGACTCCATTCCATCGGCGACGTGGCCGAGGCCACGGGGATCACGCCCGAGACGCTGCGTGTCTGGGAGCGACGCTACGGCAACCCCGTCGCCCTGCGGCTGCCGAGCGGCCACCGCCGCTACTCGGAGGAGCAGGTCACGTGGCTCCGGCGCGTTGCCGAAGCGCTGGCGCACGGCCACCGTCCCAACAAGGTCTTGAAGCTCGACAAGCCGGCGCTCGACGCCTTGCTCGGGCAGACCGGAGGCGAGCCACCGACGGATGCGGCGATCCAGAAGCTGCTCTCTTGGACGGCCGAGTTCCGCGGCCTGCAGATCCGCTCCGCACTTGAAGCCTGGTGGACACCCGAGGATGTCGTCGGCTTCTTGACGAACCGCACGACGCCCTTCTTGCGCGGCATCGGGCGTGCCTGGGCGGACGGCACGATCGACGTCCGCCATGAGCACTTCGCGTCGGAGATCGTCCAGGACGCGCTGCGACGATTGCGCGCCGGCTACAGCCGCCCGAGCGACCGGGGTGGGGTGGTCCTCGCCACCTTGCCCGGTGAGTTGCACGAACTCGGGTTGCAGATGGCCGCGTTGGTCTGCGCCTCGATGAGCTTCCCCCACCACGTGCTGGGCATCGACAGTCCCGTGGACGAGATCCGATCGGCCGTGGACGAGCTCGACGCGACGGTCGTCGGCATCAGCGTTTCGCTGAGCTCGGGCGGCGTCGAGACGGATCGCACGCTTGCCGCCTTGCGGCGCGAGTTGCCGGAGAGCGTGCGCATCGTGGTCGGCGGCGCCGGTGCTCGCCGCGCCCGACGCGGCCCGCGCGGCATCGAGTACGTCGACGACCTCGAGCAATGGGCCGAGCTGCTGCGCGACGCGTGCCCCGCGTAGCGCGTGCCCAGCCCGAGTGCGGGCCCCGCTCCATCAACCTTCCATCCTCCCCAAATGAAAAGTGGCGGCGACCGCTGAGCGGTCGCCGCCGGTGTGTGATCGTCGCTTGGTCGAAAACACCGCGAACGCCGCGGCCCTGCCGTCTCCGTCCGCGCTCTTGATCACACGAACTTGATGGGCTCGAGCACTAGGGCTGCTTGGGTGTGATGACCGTGTCGATCACGTGGATGACGCCGTTGCCGGCGAGCACGTCAGCGGACGTGACCTTGGCACCATTGATCGAGACACTTCCGTCGCGGCCCTTGGTCACCAGGACCGTGCGGCCCTCGACCGTCTTCACCTCGACCGTGCCGACCTTGAGGTCCTTGCTCAGGACGCGGCCAGAGATCACGTGGTAGGTGAGGATGCTGGTAAGCAACGCCTTGTTCTTGACCAGGCTGCCGACGGTGCCCTTGGGGAGCTTGGCGAACGCGGCATCAGCCGGGGCGAAGACCGTGAACGGGCCCTTGCCCTTGAGCGTCGCGACGAGGCCGGCAGCCTTGACGGCCGTGACGAGCGTCTTGAACGAACCGGCCTTGGCCGCGGTGTCGACGATGTCCTTGCGGGGGAGAATGACACGGTCGATCACGTGGATGATGCCGTTGCTGGCCTGGATGTCGGTCTTGACGACGTTGGCGTCGTCGATCATGACCTTGCCGTCAGCGACGACCACGCGCGCGGCCGAGCCGTTGACCGTCGGAGCCCAGTCGAGGCCAACCACCTTCGAGGCAGGGACCTTCCCGGCGACGACGTGGTAGGTCAGGATCTTGGTCAGCGCGACCTTGTCCTTGAGCAGCGCAGCGACCGTGCCCTCGGGCAGGGCAGCGAAGGCGGCGTCCGTCGGCGCGAAGACCGTGAACGGGCCCTTGCCCTTGAGTGTCTGGATGAGATCGGCGGCTTGCAGGGCCTTGGCGAGGGTCTTGAAGGAGCCGGCACCGACCGCGGTGTCGACGATGTCTTTCGAGGCCGTGGTCATGCCGGCGGAGGTAGAGGGGCAGCCGCCGCAGGACGGCGTCGCAGGGATTTCATCAGCCTGCGAGGGGGAAACGAAGCCCAGGGCAGCGACGGCCGCCAGGGCAAGGATCAGGAGGAAGTGCTTCACGGGAGGACTCCGGGGAGGGTGTCGCGAGGCCACTGCCTCACTGGGTTGGCTCGTCTGATGCGCGGGATCCTGCTCGGGTTACGCACTTATGTCTAATTATTTTTCTAGACACTATAGGGATTCCCGACGAGCGTCTCCGTGGGGCAGGCGTCCGAGCATCTTTCTGGCCGATCCCCCTGCACCCCCATGCAGCGGCCACCTCGGGCGCCCCCCCACTTCCTACTTCCCCGCCCAGGGCCTCCCTCTGGGGGCGACAGTGGGCGGCGCGACTTGCTACGGTCCCGGGGCGGCACGGACGTGGAGGTAGCGACGCGGAACGCGATGTTGGGCAGCTTGGCGGGATTCCTCATGGGCGCGGCCGTGCTCGCGGCGTGCGGCGGCGGCAGCGCGCGTCCGGCCTCCGGCATGGGCGACACGGTCAGCGGCGGCTCGATCGCCAGCGGCTCCCCGACCGTGCTCCTCCCCTAGCCCCACGCCTAGGTGTCGGCGTCACGTCCGCGCAGGTAGATGAGCCAGTAGATGGCCCCGACCATGCCGGACCCACCGAGGATATTGCCCAGGGTCACCGGCAGCAGGTTCGAGGCGAAGAAACGACCCCACGACAGACCTTCCACCGTGATGTCCATGTCGCCGGCGATCAGGATGCCCGACGGCACGAAGTACATGTTCGCGACGCTGTGCTCGAAGCCGGCCGCGACGAAGGCCGTGATCGGGAACACGATGGCCAGCACCTTGTCGGTGGTCGAACGTGCCGAGAAGCAGAGCCACACGGCCAGACACACGAGCGCATTGCCCATGGCCCCGAGTGCCACGGCTTGCACGAACTCGAGCTCGCACTTGTGCGCCGCGATGGCGATGGCATGGCGACCGACGTCGCCGCCCGCGAACTCGTGTTGCCGCGTGAGCAGCATGATCCCGACGGTCGCCAGCGCGCCTGTGAAGTTGCCCAGGTAAACGACGATCCAGTTGCGCAGCAGGGCTCCGGTTCCGATCTTGCGACCAGCCCACGCCATCACGATCAGGTTGTTGCCTGTGAAGAGCTCCGCGCCGGCGACCACGACGAGGATGAGCCCCAGCGAGAAGACGAAGCCCCCCAGCAGTCGCGCCAGCCCCCAGCTCATCGTGCCGGCCGCGCCTGTGGTCACGGTGGTGGCGAAGACCGCCCCGAGTGCGATGAACGCTCCGGCCAGGACGGCGAGCAGGAACAACGGCAACAACGGCAGCCGCACCTTCGCCACCCCCAGCGCCTCGGCCTTCGCGGCCATGGCGGGCGGGAGCAGGGCATCGGACGGACTGGGTGTGGATTCGGCCATGGTCGGGACCTCCGAGCAACCTGGACGAAGCGTGCGTCCTCACCGGTACAACGTCCGACCCCCGCACGCACGTCCGTGAAAGATCCTAGCCGCCATGCCAACTACCGCGGTGCCTAGGACGCGGCGTCGTCGCTGGGCACGCGCGCGAGGACGGGCGGCGGGCGCGTCGGCATGCGCACGAGCCAGGTGGTCACCACGACGCAGAGGGTGACCAGCGCGGCACGCCAGGGCCACGGCGTGACGACGAATACGATCGTCGCGGTGAACGACGCGAGCGTGAACAGGATGGCAAGCGCCTTGGCCCGCGGCGGCAGGTAGCGCCCCTCTTCGCCGCTGCGGCAGATCGGACCGAAGAAGCGGTTCGCGCGCAGCCACCGGTGCGCCGGCGGCCACGCCTTCGCAAAGCATCCCGCAGCCAGCAGCACGAAGGGCGTCGTCGGGAGCATCGGAAGGATGACGCCCAGCATCCCGAGCAGGAGCGAGGCGCTGCCGACGAACACGAGCAGGGCGCGCGTCGCCAGGGAGGCGCGCGGCGGGTCGTCGGGGCGAGGCGCGGTCGAGCTCATGGGCGAGGGACTCAGTTGAGGTTCACGATGGCCGCGTTCAGGATCGAGGCAAAGGTGACCCACGCAAGGTAGGGCGCCAGCATCCAGCCAGCGGGGCGATCGATGCGTACGAATGCCACAAGCGTCGCGAGGACGGCGGCCGACAGCAGCAGGAGCACCACGAGCGCGAGCGTGATCGCGTGCGCGCCGAAGAAGATGGGCGACCAGGCAGCGTTGAGAGCCAACTGGATGCCGAAGAGAACCACCGCGAGATGAACGCCAGGGGAGTCTCGGCCACGCCGCCACACGCGCCATGCCGCGATGCCCATGAGGGTGTAGAGCAGGGTCCATACCGGCCCGAACACCCAGCCCGGCGGCTGGAACGACGGCTTGGCCAGGGTCTGGTACCAGGGCGAGCTGCCCGTCGTGGTCGTGAGCGCGCCCACGACCCCGGCCACTTGGCAGGCCACCACGAACAGGATGGCTCCACGCCAGGTACGCATCGGAGGCTCCATCGCCAGGTCGTGCCACGAGGGTACAGCCCCCGGCGCGGCGGTAGGCTTCCGCCTGCCTGCCGTTCACGGATCGGAGTCGTCACCCCATGGATCCCGTCACGCAAGGCGTACTCGGTGCGGCCGCCGCCCAGGCGGTCCTCGGACCGCGCGGAGGGCACCGCGTGTGGATCGCCGGCCTGGCCGGGGGCCTGCTGCCCGACCTCGACGTCCTGCTCGAGCCGCTCGCCGACCCGGCGTTGCCCTGGGAGCTGCACAGGCACTTCACCCACGCCTACGTCATGGCGCCGGTGCTGGGTCTGCTGGCGGGCCTCGCGCTCCTGGTGCTGCCGGGCTTCCGAGCCCGACGCAGGCTGGTCCTTGGGGCCGCCGTCGTGGGCGCACTCACGCATGCGCCGCTCGACCTGTGCACGAGCTACGGCACCAAGGTGTACTGGCCGTTCTCGCCCGAGAACGCGACGCTCGACCTCTTCCCGATCATCGATCCCGTCGTCACGATTTTCCTACTGACCTGCGTGATGCTCGCGGGCTTCCGTCGGACACGCACGCCGGCGCTCGTCGCCGTCGCCTTCCTCACGCTCTATGTCGGGGCGGCGCTCTACCAGCGGGGCGCCGCGCTCGAGGCGCAGGCTGCGCTCGCGCGCAGCCGGGGCCACACGCCGGTCCGCGCGCGCGTCATGCCCGCGCCGGCCAGCCTGCTCGTCTGGCGCTCGCTCTACGAAGTCGATGGCCGCATGGTCGCCGACGTGCTTCGGCCGTCGCCGTTCGGCGCCACGAAGATGGTCGAGGGCGGCAGCGTGCCGCTGCTGCGGTCGGCCGATCTACCGACCGGGACGCGCGACGACGCGCGGGTCCGCGACGTGTTCCGGCGCTTCGCGGCGTTCGCGGATCATTGGACGGCCTGGCTGCCTGGTCGTACGGACGCGATCGGCGACATGCGCTTCAGCATCGACGCCGGCTTCCGCCCCCCCTGGTCCCTCACGCTGGGGCAGTCCCCGGATGACCCGGCCATCGCGTGGACGTCGCCGAGCTTCGAGAGCCGCGACACGCAAGGGCTGCTGGAGGTGATCCTGGGCACATCCGAGGATCTCCGGCCGCTGCCCGCGTCGAAGCCGTCCGATGCCCCGTAGAGTCGACCCCCGAACGGAGTCCCCGATGCCTCAAGCCGACGACCGATCCGTCACGACCGAGATCCTGGAGCGGGCGGTTCAAGGCCGGCACCTACGCGCGGGACCCCTCGCGGCCCAGCTGGGGCCTGAGCCGATGCTGCTGGTCTTCCTGCGCCATTTCGGGTGACCGTTCTGTCGGGAGATCGTCTCCGATCTCAAGACGGCCCGTGCGGCCGACCATCCCTTCCCGCGCGTCGTGTTCGTACACCAAGGCACGGTGGAGCAGGGCGCCTCGTTCTTCGAAGGGCGCTGGGAGTCGGTCCCGGCCATCGCCGATCCGGAACACGCTCTCTACGACGCCTTCGGCGTGCTGCGCGGCTCATTCGGCCAGGTGCTCGGCGCACGCCCCATGGTGCGCGGCGTTCGTACGGCGCTGCGCGGTCACTTCATGGGCAAGCCCGTTGGTGATATCTGGCGCATGCCAGGCGCCTTCCTGATCCACGACGGCGCGATCGTGTGGTCGAACGAACCCGCGCACGCGGGCGACCACCCCGACCTCGATACGATCCGCGCGCTCTTCGTCGGCCTGACAGCCGGGCACGCGTCGACCTCCGCGTAGGCGCGCTTCCGTGCGGGCCACGTGACGAGCGCGGCCCGCCGCGCCTGCTCACGGATTCGATTTGCTCGACCCGGAATCGCCGGACATGACATCCTCTGGCGGCGGCAGGGGCCCACCTGCCGCCTGCGCCAAGCGTCTTCGGAGCTTCCGTGCCCAGCGACCCCCTCCTCGCCTCCCTGAGCGTCTGGCTCGCCGTGCACCTGCTCGCGGGGAGCATGTGGAGCACGCTGCGCCTCGGGCGCAGGGCACGGGCGGCGGTCCTCCTTCCCGTAGGTCTCGCCTGCTTCTTCGCGCCGCTCCTCCTCGCGCGCGATCCGCTCGGACCCTTCATGCTCTGCGGGATCACGTGCCCGGTCATGGTCCTCAAGCTGCGCGATCTGCATGTCGGCGCCGCGTGGTGGCGCGAGCAGCGAGCGCGGCTTTGGTGGGCCTACCTCCCCCTGCCGTTCGTCCTCGTGGTCCGGCGGCACCTGCGGGAACCGCAGCGCCCGCGCCACCACAGCCTGCGGCTGCTGACCCGTGGGCTGCTGGAGATGGCGCTCGGCTACTGGATGCTCGATCGCGCACACGCCTGGGACATCGGCGCGACGTCGTTCTGGCTCGATCAGGTGGTGAAGATCCTCGCCCTCTACGCGCTCATGTTCGACGGCGGGCTCGTCGTCGTGACGGCCCTGCTTCGGTTGACGGGCATCCACGTGATGGACCTCAGTCGGCACCCGATCGTCGCGCGTACGCCCGCGGACTTCTGGCGGCGCTACAACCGCGTCGGCGGGCGCTTCCTCTACGAGAACGTGTTCGTGCCATCGGGCGGCGTGAATGCGCCGGTGCGCGGGACCCTGCTCGTGTTCGCCGTCAACGGAATCCTGCACGAGGGCCTGGCGTTCCTGTTCATCGGCGAGGTGCTCGGCTACCAGCTGCTCTACTTCGCCATCCACGCGCTCGCCGTCGCGCTGACGTTTCGCCTCCGGCTCCGCCGACGGCACGCCTGGATCGGCATCGCGTGCACCTTCTCCCTGGTCATGCTCACGAGCGCGATCTTCTTCGCGAGCGTCGAGGCGATCAGCCCCGGCTCGTTCTACGCCCACGGCACGCTCTTCGACTGACCGCGCGGCTAGCCGGCGCGCAGGTCCTCGTACTCGGGGTGGCGGTCGATCCAGCCCGCGACGTACCAGCAGCTCGGAATCACGCGCCAGCCCAGCTCGCGCGCATGATCGAGCGCGGCGCGCGTCAGGCGGCTCGCCAAGCCCTGCCCACGCAGCGCTTGGGGTGTGAACGTGGAGGTGGCGTCCATCGTCCGCCCATCACGCATCGCGTAGACCAGATAGGCCTCGTGCCCGTCCGCCTCGAGGCTGAACTTGCGCCCGGTCTCGTCGTGGGTGATGTCCATGGCGTGTCCTCCGGCGGCCCACACTACCGAGCCCGCCCGGACTGCGTGTGTCCCGTCCGGTCCGGTAGAGTCCGGCCATGACGACGACAACGATCGACCTGGCCGCCATTCGCGCCCGTTTCCCGGCCCTCGCCGGCCCGACCGTGCTGCTCGAGAACGCGGGCGGCTCGCAGGTGCCCGAGGTCGTGGCGGACGCGATGCACGCCTACCTACGCGACACCTACGTGCAACTGGGCGCGGACTACGGCCTCTCCAAGCGCTGCACGGAGGTCGTGCAGCAGGCCCACGACGACGTCCGGGTGCTCATGAACGGCGAGGGCATCGGCGAGGTCGTGCTCGGTCCCTCGTCCTCGCAGCTCTGCCGGATGCTGGCGGACTGCTACGCCGAGGTCGTGCAGCCCGGCGACGAGATCGTCGTGGCGGAGTCCGGGCACGAAGCCAACGTGGGTCCCTGGTTGCGCCTCGAGAAGCAGGGCGCGGTCATCCGCTGGTGGCGCGTGGACGCCGAGACCGGCAGCTCGACCGTGGACGGGCTGCGTGCGGTACTCAGCGAGAAGACGCGCCTCGTGACGTTCCCACATGTGTCGAACCTGCTGGGCGAGATCGTGGACGTCGCGGCGGCAACTGCCGCCGCGCACGCCGTTGGCGCGCGCGTCGTCGTCGATGGTGTGGCCTTCGCACCGCACCGCGCGATGGACGTCAAGGCGTGGGGTGTCGACTGGTACGGCTACTCGACCTACAAGGTCTACGGCCCGCACATGGGCGCCCTGTTCGGCCGCACCGATGCGTTCGCCGAGCTCGAGGGGCCGAACCACTTCTTCGTGTCGCGCGACGACGTGCCCTACAAGTTCGAGCTCGGCGGTTGCTCGCACGAGGGCTGCGCGGGACTCGTGGCGTTGGGTAGCTACCTGGGCTTCCTCGCCGGTCGCGCGAGCTACGATCGCCGCACCGTCGAAGAGGCGTTCGCAGTCATGGCGGTCCACGAGCGTCCGCTGCAGGAGCGCCTGGTCGCCTACGTGGATGCTCACCCGCGCGTCCGTCTCGTCGGGCCCCGGCACGGCGGAGCGGAGCGCGTGAGCACGATCAGCTTCCTGCACGCGAGCAAGACGTCGCGTGAGATCTCGCTGGCAGCCAACGCGCAGGACATCGGCATCCGTCACGGGCACATGTACGCCCATCGCCTCTGCACCGCGCTCGGCATCGAACCCGAGGACGGCGTCGTCCGTGTGAGCTTCGTGCACTACAACAGCCCCGCCGACGTCGAGCGCCTGATCGAGGTGCTCGATGCGGTCCTGTAGCGCGCTGTCGTCGACGGAAGGGCGTTAACGGAACGCGTCCAGCGCGGCGTGCAGGTAGATGCGCGCCGCGTCCTGCCAGGCGTTGCCGCTGAGCGGATCGTTCCAGATCGAGCGATTCACGTACGCGACGCCCTTCGCCGGCTCGCCCAGGGCGCGATCGTAGATCTTGTAGCCGATGAAGCGCTGCGCGCGGGCGTAGTCGCGATGCTCGTTCGGAATCGCGCGCCAGATGGTGAGCGCCTCCTCAGGCTTGCCCTGGGCCAGGCGCCTGAGGCCCAGGCCGAACACGCCCTGGCCGTGGAGGATGTCCACGGCCCGTGCGATCCGTACGGCCTTCGGCTCGCGCCGGGGGGCCGCAGCGCGGGTCCTGAGCGCAGCCTCCGCGGCCTGGTCGCGCCGGATCACCTCCCCGAGCGTGACGACGGTGCCGTCCTCCATCTGCAGGGGCAGCGCGAGGTCGGCTTCGGTGACCTCGGGCATGCCGGGGGTGAGCGCGTTCACGGCGATGACCAGCAGCGCCATGCTGAACAGGAACACGTGGATGACGATCTTGACAGGCTTCTTCATGGTGGCCTCCGCACCTCAGGACGCGTCGTCCCCAGGAAGTTACACCCCGCTAGATGGGCCGCGCCGGCCCCGCTTCCCGCATCCATTTGTTGAAGGTCTTCGTGTACTGGTCGTCGACGCTGATCTTGAAGATCTCGCTGATCTCGAGGTCGTAGACGTCTTCCCAGTTGCCCTCGGCGTCGTAGCACTGCAGGCCGAACGTATCGCCGTCGACGTAGGCGACGGGCCCCACGTAGAAGGCCGAGGCGAGTTCCTCGTCCTCGTCCTCGAACAGGATCTCGAGGCCGGGCCAGATGTCGCGCTGCTTGAGCTCGTAGAGCACCTGCGTGAGGTCTTCACACTGGTTGAGCCAGATCGGGCTGCGCGCCTTGCGCGTGGCGCCGGCATGGCGCAGCACGGCGTTGCCGGCCCGCTCGAATTTGCCGTCCCGGTAGCCGGTCACGACACGCTTCGGCAGGACGACCACCCCGTCAAAGGCGAACTCGAACTCCTCGCGCAGCACGATGAACCCCGGCTGGATGGCCGTGACGACCCCGTCGATGCTGTCCTTGTCGGGATGCAGCGTCTTGAGGCGGATCTGCCACGTCTCATCGAGTGACTTGCGGTACTTGGTCGCGAGGCTCATGCGAGCGGCATTGAACACCGGGGTACCCGCGCCGTACCAGCGCTTCCCCCGTAAGCGCCTACGCTTCGTCCGGGCGGCGCCGGCTGGCCGTCCACACGAGGACGATGACGCCGAAGGACACGAACCAGAAGCCCACCGAGAGCAGGGTGCCCAGGGGGTTGATGCGCCATCCGGCCTCGATCCCATGTTCCGGCCACGCAGGATGGGACTCGAAGATCGTGAAGGGGCCGCCGCGGCTCGTCCAGACGTGGTCCCCGCTGAGGCCGCCGCCGTAGGCGTTGACCGAAACCTCGGCCACGCCCATGATCACGCCGCTCACCGCCATGGCGACCACGAGCACCAGCAGGACACGCACCTTCACGCTCATGACGAGACTCCTCCGGCCCCGAGGGTAGCAGCCGGAGGTCCCTCGGCAGAGCGGGTACGATCTTCCGCATGATCACCACCGAACAACTGCTCGAAGGCTGCGCACACGAGACGCGCATCATCCAACTCCTGGCGACGAAGATGCCCGCTGGCGGCCTCGACTACCGCCCGACGCCCGGCCAGCGCTCGATGCTCGAGCTCATGCAGTACATGACGTACATGGCGGCCCTGCCGGCGGCGCGCGAGATCGACGGCGACTGGGGGCGGCGGGAGCAGCTCGTGCCCGCTGGGGAGGCGGTCACGGCCGCGTCGTTCCACCAGGCCATGGACGCGCAGTTGGACTTCGTGCGCGCGGAGGTGGCCAAGACCGACGGACGTGATTTCGCGGACGGAACGACCCTTCCGTGGGGCACGCCATGCACGCTGGGCGAGTTCCTCGTGCACTGCATCCTGAAGACGTACGCCGTCTACAAGATGCAGTTCTTCCTCTACCTGAAATCTGCCGGCGCGACCGAGCTGGGCAGCATGCAGTGCTGGGCCGGGATCGACCCGCCGCCTCAGCCGTAGCCGGACGCTCCAGAAAAGGCCTCAGGGCCCTAGTTACGTGCGGATTACGCGAAAATGACCTCCGGGTGGTGCCCGGCATCCACCCTGTCTCCATGCGTACCCCCGTCTCCGTGTCGCTCGTGCTCGTCCTCCTGCTCGCGACAACGGGCTGCCTACGCTGGCCGAGCGAGCCGCGCGAAGAGCGCCAGGAGGCCACGGTGCGGATCGACCCCATCGTCGGAACCGATGCCCTGGAGGGTCCGGTGTACGTGGTCGAGGCACGCATCCGGACCGTGGGCCGGGGCGATGGGATGAAGCTGACGTCCCCCCAGATCGCCGTGCGGCCGTACGAGCGATCCAACGTATCGGTCATCAACCAGCTCTCGTTCGTGCAGGACTACGACACCGAGTTCTCGAAGGGCGCCTACATCGCCGATCCGATCATCGGCATCCTGCAGGACGGCGTCGCCTTGGATCTGCTCGTCGCACCGGTGCGCGGTACCGAGGGCTCGGCCTGGGTGGCCTTCCAGGCCTCGGCGGCCGATCTGCGGAAGCCGATGCGACGACGCCGTGTGCACTTTGCGAGCAAGGGTCGTCCCGGCTGCGTGCAACTGCCGGACGTGGAGCTCGGCCGATCCAGCGGCGTCCGCCAGGCCAGGCTCGGTGCCTTCTCGCGGCTGGCCTTGCTGCCCATGCCCGACGGTCACGGCGAGTTCCAGATCGACGTACGGCTGCGCGCCGTCGGCGATGTCGCGAGTGTGCCGCGCAAGACGGCTGACGACGAAGCTCCGCCGACGCCCAAGCTCAGGCAGAACGACGACAGTTCCATGGGTAGGGACTTGCACGGACCCGACGTGGACCTGCGCGCCATGCTGGCGAGCGCCGAAGCCGCTCCCGCAGGCCGCCAGACCCTGCGTCTGCAGTTCATCGTCCTCTTGGGTGAACCCAAGAACCCGCTTCAGGGCGACCACGTCCAGGTACCCGCGGCGGCCGCCAAGGAGTTCCTGCGCGGCGTACGAACCCGCGACGTCCAGACGTTCGAACTCACGTCCCTGGCCGTCGAGGGCGCCGGCGTGAGTTCCCTCGAGCAGCACGCCTACGTGCAGGACTACGACCTCGCCGCGCCTCTCGAGAAGCTGCGCCGCGCGAAGCAGCCGCTGCCCGCCGGACCGCTGGCCTACCACCCGGTGATCGGCTCCATCGCCGAGGGGCGCTCCGCGCACGTCACGCGCGACGAGACAGGCCTGCGCCTCGCGATCACCTGGGCCGACATGCCCACGATGCCGACCTTCCGCACGACCCTCGACAGGGGACCGAGCGTCGAGATCGGACTCCCCGAACTGCGGCTTCTCCAGTCGAAGCACGAGCTTCGGCCGGGCCGTCATCTCGTACCGCTTGGCAACACCATCGAGACCGTTGGCCGCTCGGACGTCGTACGGCCGCTGGCCGTCTGGATCGACTACCAGCCGTAGGCACCCATCTCGGCGGGCGCGACGCGGTTGCCTGGATCGTTGGCGTCGAAGACGATCGCGAACCCGATCGGCGTCTCATCGAGATCGTCGTGGCGGAAGTTGTAGCGGGTCTGGCCCCAGCGCGTGCCCACGGCGGTCAGCTCGAACGTGACGAAGCGCCTCGTCTTCGTGTCGTACGTCGCCGTGCCCAGCATGCCTGTCTGCACGCCGCGGCTGTGGCGTCCGTGGCCGGCCACGCTGTCGAACGCGCCGGCCTTCGGCCAGACGCCCGCCGTGGTGGCGCGACTCGAACCTTCGAAGCTCACCGTCACGAGGTGCTTCGCCACGTTGGTGACCGTGGTGCGCAGCGAGGCGATCTGCACGTGGCTGGCCGCGTACCCATTCGTCTGACCGCGGACGTTGTCGACGAGGTTGTGGCGGACCAGCCGCTGCACCATGGCGGCGGGCCAGTCGACAGCGCGTCCCTTGGCCAAGCGAGAAGGCAGCAACGTGCGCGCCTCGGCCTGGCGGAACCACAGCGAGTCCACGTTCCACGCCGCGGAGCGCCAGTCGCTGGGCAGCGCCTTGTGCTTGCCCGCCTTGCGCGGCATGTCGCGCGCGAAGACGCGCAGCGGCAGCCCATCCTCCGGATACTGCCGCTCGCGACGCTGGATCTCGTCCCGCCGCTTGGCGGGGTCGTAGGCGAGCAGGCGTTCCTTGGCCGGCATCGCCTTCCACTCCGCGAGCGCCTCGCGCAGCATGCGCTCCATGCGCCGGGGGTCGGTCGTGTTGACCGAAGCAAGGAACTTGCCCGACGGCGTGCAGCAGTAGATCCCCTGCCTCGTCGTCCCATGCGCATTGGGGCCGCCGTAGTGCCCCTCCTCGCAGAAGCCCTGGAAGTGCAGGCAGTCAAGCTCCTTGCGGTTGTGCAGCCGCCATACCTCGTCCGCCGCGGGGACGAACTGCTTGGCGAGCTTCTGGAGCTTGGGGTCGGACCAGCAGACCTGCCGGCCACGCACACCGTTGTTTCATGTGCAGGCCAGCGCGTGCCCGTTCATCGCCCAGAGCAGGATCGGCTTCTTCGCGCGCTGCGCTTCGATGACGGCGTCCCAATGCGTTGCGCGCCAGGGGATCTTCGTCCACGCGAGGTCGGCCTTGTCCGGAAGGACGTGGGCCAGCACGCGCTTGTGGTCGTGGCTCGGCTTGGGCTTGGGATCGGCTGCGGAGGCGACGGCCGCTGAAGCGGACACAAGCAGGACGAAGGCAAGCGAGCGGCGCGCGTGGAACATCCGAACCCTCAGTTGCGCGACGGGAAGACGCCCTGCAGCGCGATGATGAAGTTGATGCTCAGGTAGGGCTGGCGTATGTCGACAGGTGCGCCGGTGCCCGAGTCCCCCACCGTGCCCGTGGCGAACTGCACGTCACTGGCCCCGGTGCTGTAGATCTGCTCCCCGGTCGGGGAGACCGCCGGGACGGCACCACTCGGATCGCTCACGTCGCCCGTGGCCGTGGAGCCGTTCAGGGGATGCGAGTGCGGGGGCATCTGCCCAGGGTTGAGCGCCACCTCGTTCGCGCCGGCCCTCTCGCCGAGGCGGACCTGCGGCAGACCAGGGCCCGTGCCCGCGTGCACCGGCACGCGGCCGCGCAGATCGGGCAAGGCGAACGTCGTGCGCCCGTCGCCGCCGTAGGTCGTGCCAAGCAGGCTGAACAGCGCGCTGTTCTGCGCGATGGGCAGGAGCTGGCCGTCGCAGAGCGCGTAGTTCCGCGGGGCGAAGTTGCCGGCAAACATGCGGATCTCACCGAGGAAGGGATCAGGCATCGTCGTTCTCGCAGATCTGTTTGGAGGACAGGCTAGTTGAAGTGAACGTCGTAGCTGCTGCCGCCGACGCGGAAGAGGTACATGTCGAGCGCGCCATGCGTCGGGTGCTCGAAGGTGTAGACGCCGTCCTCCTGGACGACGGTATCCGCACCGCTCCAGGCCAGACGGAAGGGGTCGCGAAAGCTCGGGCCGGGCACGAACACCGTGGACAGGTCCGTGCACGCATCGAGCTGGATCTGGCCCGTGCCGTGCGTCGGGTGTGTGACCTGCACCGCCTGCCCAACGAGGGTCGTGAAGTCGCCCTTGGCGAGGTTCGCCACGGGGAACGCCGTCCGCGTGAACGTGTCGCTACCGCCGCAGCCGACCAGGGCGCCGGCCGTGATGGCGCCAGCACCCTGGAGAAACGTGCGCCGCGTGAGGGGGGATCGCTTCATGCCCTTGATGGATACGAGGAGCATTCGCCGATGTCAACGAGACCTTCCCGGACGATCAGGACGTCCCGTAGGATGCGGGCGGAGGTGGCCATGGCAGAGCTACGTGTCGTTCGCTGGGGCGTGGTCTTCGCGCTGCTGTCCGTCCTGTTCGGCTTCGGCATGGGTGCGTTGTTCGGCGCCAACGAAGAGGCGCTGAAGGCCGACCTCCAAGAGCGCGGCGAGGCCGCGCTCGCGACCGAGTACGCCGGCGACAAGGCAAAGATGACCGCGGTCGTGAAGAAGTCGTGGTCCTACTACAAGCGCGCCCATCTGCACGGCGGTGCCATCGGCGCCGTCGCCCTGGGCCTCTGCCTGCTCCTCGCCTCTCTTCAGCGGGTCGCGCGCCGCGTGCGCGCCCTTGCTGCGTTCGCGGCGGGCATTGGTGGACTCGGCTACGCCGTCTACTGGCTGCTGGCCGGCATGCTGGCACCGGGCATGGGCGGCACGGGCGCAGCCAAGGAGTCGCTCTCCTGGCTCGCCATCCCGATGTCGGGCCTCGTGATCGTCGGTCTTCTCACCACGCTGGCCCTCACGGTGAAGAGCCTCTTCCGTCGCGAAGCCTAGCCAACGAGGCCTAGTCGCCCAGGTACGGCACGTGCGCCAGACGTGAGCCCGGGACGGGGGTGATCTTGAACGGGTGCGTGTAGTCGACCGAGTTGGGTTTGGGCGGGCCCAACGAGCGCCGCTTGGCGAACGTCGGGAAGGCCGTCGCCCACGCGTGGGTCGGATCGATGTAGTACCAGCGCCCGGCCACGTAGACCGCCACGTAGACGTGGCTCGCCGTCTTCGGCGCCCCGGCCTCCGTGTGGTGGGCGTACGCGATCGTGATCCGCTCCCGCGGGTAGGCCACGCGGCCGAGGACCGTGGCGAAGAGATGGGCCTTGGAGAAGCACGCCGCACAGACGAGCTTGCCGTGCTTGTTGTAGTAGCGCCCGTAGTCCGGCGCGGACGGCCAACCGTCGCGGGCCGACTTGATCGTCCCGAAGGCCTGGTTGTCGACACGTACCTTGCGCTGCCACCACGACCAGACCAAGCCGATGCGCCGCCAGAACTCCTCCTCGGTCGCCACCTTGGTGCGCGGTGCGCCCACGTCGCGCAGGAGGGCGTCCAGGTCCTTGCCCGCGCTGTCGTAGTCGCGCCAGATCCGCTTGGTGTCCGCCTGCACGTCGCCGCCGATCCGGACCCAGAAGTTCCAGTGCTTGCGGTAGCGCTGCACACCCTCGTGCTTCGTGGGCATCGAGCGGTACAGGGGCTCCGAGGCGGCGGACGCGACGGGACGCGCGTGCGTCGTCCGCGTGGTGAGGCCGGCGATCAGCAGGAGAGGGATCGAGAGCAAGACGGTGAGCTTGGTGGGTGCCATGCGTTGGACCCTAGATGCCCGTCCCTTCGGCAGCGAGCCCCGGGGAGAGGAACGACAACACGATCACGACAATCGCCGCCTCCGGTAGGCTCAGGGGCATGGCCCGGCTCCTCCTCCTCGCCTGCGCCGCCTTGTTCGCCGCGTGCGGTGCGGAGGAGGCTGCACGGCCGCCCGCGCCCGTCGATGGCGCCGCGCCGGCCGTGCGCTGGCGCAGCGTCAGCCACCTTCCCGGTGCGACCGTCTTCACCCTGCAGTGTGTCGCGCCGTGCCGCCTGCGCTTCCGCGTCGAGGGGGCGGACTCGATCGCTCACACCTGACCCGGCGAGGAGCTGTCCGTGGGGCAGAGCGTCGATGTGTGTTGGGAGACGGCTGAGGAGGACACGCCGGAGGCGCGCGACAAGCCGTCGCCCGACGACCTCGCGGCACGGCGCACCGCATGGCTGCGCGGCGTGCTCCGCTTCGACTACGCCCGGCGGCGACCGGAGCGCACGATGCACCTCACACGCTGGACCCGTCCTGGCCGGGGGCAGCTGCTGTTCTCCGCCCTCGTTCCGCCCGGACGCGAAGAACCCCTGTCGATCGGCACCTCCCTCGAGCTGCAGACGGTCGCGCTGACCGACCTCGCCGGCGGGGGCGCCCAACTCAAGCGGCGCGAGGGCACGACGCGCCTGCTGCTGCCCGCTACCAGCGATCCGAAGAAGCAGACGGCCCTCATGCGCCTCTATCTGGACATCGAAGCGCTGGACTGACGTCCCCAGGTCCGAGGTGCAGCACAAGCGCTTCGCCTCCGCGATCCGCTCGCGCTGCAGCTACACCGAGACCTACCGGACGGAGACGTACCAGCCCGGCTACGCGTTCGACTTCTTCACCGGCTCGGGGGAAAGCGCGCTCTCGCGCCCCATTTCCTCTCTACTGCATACTGAGAACCGATCGCGCGCTGAAGGAGGCTCCTCATGGCCAAGGGTCAAGTCAACAAGTCCAAGAGCAACAAGCCGAAGCTGACCGCCAAGGAGCGCAAGGCGAAGAAAGACGCCAAGCGCGAGAAGAAGAACAAGTAGCCGGCGCGGACGCTCCACGCCAGCGAGGGCCACCTACCGCGCACGTCGCCCCGGGTCAGGTCACGTCGCGCGGCTGCGCCACGGCGAGGACGTTGCCCTCGGGGTCGGCGAAGTAGGCGACCTCATCGCCCCAGTCCTTGAGGGTGCGAGCGCGCAGGACGCGCGCGCCCGCGCCGTCCATGCGCTCGATCGCCGCGCCCAGGTCCTCGCAGCGCAGGTAGAGCTCGGCACCCGTGAGCTCGCCTGCGGCCACCGGCGCAGGGACGACCCCCGTGTTCAGCCCGAACGCCTCGCGCTCGTAGAAGGCCAGGCCGCGGCCATCGGGCAGCGCGAGCTCAACGTAGATCGGGAAGTCCGCGCGGCGCTCCCAGCCGAAGGCAGCTTGGTAGAAGGCGACCATGCCCTCCACATCGGTGACGGCGAACACGGTGAGCGGATGGGTGGTGGTGTCCATGCCCCCACGCTAGCTCGTCGGCGCGTTGGAGGACATGCGATTGCAGAGCCGGAGCCTTCTCTCTAGGGTTGGGCCCGGGCATACGGTCTGAGGGCTGGGCAGCATGGCCCTTCGGTGCAAGAAGGCCACCGCTATGCGCACCATCGTCGCGATCTCATCTCGATCCAGATGGTAGACCTCAACCCCTGACGGGAGACAGCCCGTCCATCGCAGAAACGGGGCATGCAGCGCGACGCTACGTTGGGGAGATGCCCAGTTCCGTCAGCTGCCAGTCTTCCGGGAACATGTGGGCCCGGAAGCGCTTGGGGTAGCCGGGGATCTCCTCGATGAGGTGGCCCACGACCTCCCGCACCCGCTGCAGGGGCGCGATACCGAGCGAGCGGCCGTCGCGCCGGAAGTCCACGACGTCGGCCTCCGCCACGACCGCAGGGGCAGCGTCCTCCCAGGCCGCCACGGTCGCAGCGGCGCCCAGCGGCGTGTGGTAGATGCCGACCTCCCCCACCGGTGCATGCAGGCCCTCGGCGTTCAGCACGCGCTGGAGGAGTGGGCCGTGCGTCCCGTAGACAAGCTGGGCGTGCTTCGCAGCACAGAAGCTCAGCGGCGCGAAGGCTCCGCTCGTCTCGGCCGGAAGCCAGTGACGACGTTGCTCGCCCTCGAGCAGGAGCGGCCACAGCCACACCATCGACATGTCCCTCTCGAGGGCGCGGTTGCCGGCGAGTCCCAGTTGGAAGAGCGCGTCTTCGTCGGTGCTGTCCGCCACGAACAGATCGGAGTCGCTCGTCGCCAGCGCGACGAGAGGCCCCATGACCGGCACGTCCAAGGCACGCAGGAACACAGCGCGCGTCGCGTCGAAGCCGTCACGCCACTTCGAACGATAGACGCCGGGTGACTCGGGGCTCGTCAGCCATGGCGTTGGGGACGGCGTCCGGCGGCCGAGGTTCTCGAGCGCCGCGTCCTGCAACTCGTCCAGCGAGACGCCCCAGCGCTCCACGTCGGCAGCCTGGACGGGTACGAACGCGCCATCGACCTCCCACCCGAACTGCCCCCGCAGATGCTCCGTGATCGGCGCCGTCGGCAGGACGGGAACGGTCCCCCCTTCGAGCTTGGTGCGCAGGCCCCAGGTGACGTGCTCCACCTCAGGGCGCACCCTGGGGAGCACGAGCGCGCGCGCCTCGGCCCACGTCTCGATCTCCTGGCGTCCCCGCAGATGGATTTTCACGTAGCGTGAGATGACGTCGTCCTGCTCGCCGGCAGGCGCCTTGATCCAGGCGACGATGAGGCCGCCAAGCGGAATGGCCTCGGTGCTCTCGTTGAGGATCCGACCGTTGACGGCGTCGTACGCGATGTTGCCGGGAACACCCTCCTCACGCATCACGGCAATCATCTTCTGGGCGAGAGCGGCCAGCGCGTCGGCATCGGGGGGTTGGTGGGCCATCCTTGGAGGATACCGGAACCGGGATCTCGACCGCCGTGGCGGAGACCCTGGCTCGCGTTGCGCTTCCCCGGGCGCCCGACTACGCTCGTCTGCCTTCCGGCCTTCTGCCTTCGGGCCTCTTGTATGTGGATGGGTGCGCGCCATGAACGATCAGACGGAACCGGTGAAGAAGAGCAAGACGTGGCGTTGGTACGCCGGCTGGCTCCTGGCCCTGATCCTCGCCGTGGGCGCCGTGATCGGCTACGGCGTCAAGAAGGCCAACGACGCCGAAGCCGCCCGCAAGGTCCAGACCGCCCCCGTCACGAAGCCGCGCCAGAAGAGCTTCTCGATCACGAAGACGCTGCCCAATGGGGAGGTCGTCACCGAGACGAGGACCGTGAACGTCCCGCAAGGGCGCGTCGTGGCAGGTCCCGAGACGCCGGCCCAGGCGAAGACCCGCAGCGACCCCGTGAAGCCCTCCAAGGACAAGTTCACCGAGGTCAAGCTGCACTACGGCACCGACCGCGCCCGCGTGGACTCCGTGTGGGCGCTCGTGAGTCGCGACTTCAAGCTCGCAGGCATCATCGGGATCATCGCGCTGCTCGTGACGCTGCTCTACAAGCGTGTCGTCAGCGCGGCCATGCGCAAGATTCGCTGGCTCGTCTACCTCGCCGTCTGGGGCGCATTCTTGTTCGCCCTCCCGTCCGCGGTGCAGGGCGCTTGGGTCGCCTACGACCGGTACGAGAACCTGGGCGTCTGGTATGGCAAGGCGCGCAACACGACCTCGCCATCCGGTTTCGAGATGGGCACGTGCACGGTCACGATCCCCGAGAAGCGCGAGGTCGGCACGGTCACGAACCCGAACTGGTGGAAGGGCGAGTGGACGCCCGACCCGAGCGTGCACTTCACGATGTCTTCCTTGAAGCCCCAGGCCGAGGACGAGTTCTTCAAGACCCTGAGCGCGCGCGTCGCAGCGGCGGACCAAGACAGCGTCATGGTGTTCGTCCATGGCTACAACAACCGCTTCGAACACGCGGCGTTCCGCGTGGCCCAGATCGTGCACGACCTGCAGTACCCCGGTGTCGCCATCTTCTGGTCCTGGCCGTCCCAAGGTGCCGAGGAGAGCTACCTCATCGACAAGACCGAAGCCGAGCGCAGCGTGAGCCGCCTGGCTGAGTTCTTGCGCCTGATCAAGAAGCGCTCCGGCACCAAGCGCGTGCAGCTCTTGGCGCACAGCATGGGCAGCTGGGTGCTGACCCGGGCGGTGATCAAGCTGAAGCTCGAGCAGACGTCGAACGAGAAGCTGTTCGACACGATCATCCTGGGCGCGCCCGACATCGACGCGGACGTCTTCAAGTCCGAGATCGCGCCCGCCCTCGCAGCGCGCGCACGCCTCCTGACCATCTACGCGAGCGAGAACGACGGCGCGCTGCAGATCTCGGAGGTGGCCAACGGCTACCCTCGCATCGGCGACGTGAACCCCGTCCCGACCTTCGTGCCGAACTTCGACACGATCGACGTCTCCAGCGTGTGCAGTGGGCACACCTACATCGGCAACAACGGCCGCGTGCTGGCCGATCTACGGATGCTGCTCACCCTCGGCACGCCGGCGGAGAAGCGCAGCGTGGACTCCCCGGCCCTGCAACGCAACGGCGACGTGTGGAACCTGATTTCACTGCACTAGCGGAGTGGCCTACTCGAGCTGCCTACTCGAGCTGCCTAGGAGTGGCCAATCCGCTTCGAGATCGCGTCGAGGATCCGCTGGGCCTTCTCGCGATTGTCGTCGCCATCAAACGTGCCGACGCGCACCCACACGCGCGTCGTGGCGCTGCCGTCACCCTTGACCTGGACCTTCACGTCCTCGATCTCGAACTCGTCCTTGTCGGCGCCGTAGGTCATGGACGGATCGACGGGGTAGCCGACGTCGCGCAGGGCCTCGAACGTGGCGCTCCACGTCGCGTCGACGGTGGCGGGGTAGCTGCGCGCCGTCTCGTTGGTGACGTAGCTCATCGTGCCTGCGGCGGCGGCGCCTGCGACGACCGCGACGCAGCCGGGCGCGAGAGCGAGCAAGAGGGCGAGCGAGCAAGGCAGCAGCATGCGGACCATGAGGAACCTCCAACGGGGCGCAGGCCCAGGGCGGTCGGACGAGTGGGTACTCGAGGCAGGGTGCATCAGGATGCACGCCTGCCTAGGGGCTCGGTTCAGTTCCCTGAACCGGGCGCGCACGACCTCGCCGGCGCCCTCAGGTAGGCTCGGCCGCCCCATGACGTCCTCCCCCATCACGATTCGCCGCCCCGTGGCCGCGGAAGCCGCCCTGCTGCGCGCTCTGCGGCTCCAGGCCCTGGAAGACCATCCGGAGGCGTTCCTGATCTCAGCGGCCGAAGAGGCCCGAAACTCGGTCGCCGACTTCGAGCAACTCATCGGCGTCAGGTGGCAGGCCGAGGACGACCAGATGCTCGTCGCGGTCGAGGACCGGAAGGTGATCGGCATGTGCGGCTTCTTCCGCGAAGCGCGCGAGAAGATCGCCCACCGCATGACGATCTGGGGCGTCTACGTGCACCCCGCGGCCCGCGGTCGCCACGTCGGTCGGCTGCTCGTGGACGAGGCGCTGGCCCGGATCAAGGGCGTGGCCGGCATCCGCCAGATCCACATCTCCGTCACGCCAACGAACACGCCGGCCCGCAACCTGTACAAGAGCCTGGGCTTCGTCACGTGGGGCATCGAACCGGCGTCGATGTGTTACGCGGGCGAGGATCTGGACGAAGAACACATGGTCCTGCGCCTGCCGTAGCCGGCCCCGAGCTAACGCGTGTGGCGCGGGACGGCGACCACGGCCGGCTGGCCCTTGACGACCTCGATGGTCGTGCGCGGCAGCGAGTAGACCGGCATCTTGTTGCGGCTCTGCTCGTAGCTGAGGTCGATCTTCATGCTCTGGGCGTTCGTGGGCGCCCGAACCGAGACGCGCAGCAACTGCAGGGCGGTGTCGTCCCCGTCGGCGTCGGCGTCGGCGTCGGCCACTTCCACCGTCGCCTCTTCCCCGACCAGGGTGACGACGCTCGGCAGTTGCAGGATGCGCGCGTTGTGCACCTCGCTCATGATCGTCGCAGCGGAGGCCGTCATGGAGGAGCCCATGCGCGACGCGATGTCCATGCCGTGGGGCGCGGACACGACCATGGCCTCGACCAGGACCTGGCTCGTGCCCTCATCACCTTTTTCGTCCAGGAGCGTGAGCTGCACCGCGACGTAGCGCGCCGTCGGCGCCGTCAGACGTTCGAGGGTCCGCAGCCCGGCTTGGGGCTCCCCACAGCAGCAACCGCCGAGAGAAAGGGCCAGGGCGACGATCGAGATGCCGCGCAGGCAGGGTGAGAGAGCAACAAGGGTCACGGCACGGTCCTCCACATCCAGTCCCTTAGAGCACCACCAGCCCTGGGATCTTCCCCCGAAATCAGAAGCTGCGGTGGAGGCACGCCGGCGGCGCGAGGCGGCGGCTGAGCTGCTGCGCTCCCGCGTGCGTCAGGCGAGCGAGTGGAAGATGTGCTGGACGTCTTCGTCCTGCTCGAGCGCGTCGACGAGTTCGAGGACCTCACGCTCCTCGGCCTCGCCGAGCGGGACCTTGGCGTTGCAGATGTACTCGTGCCCGGCCGAGACCGCCTGGATGTCGCGCTCTTCGAGCGCGCGCTGGAGGTTGCCGAGGTCCGTGAAGGCGCAGCGGACGATCAGTTGCGCGTTCCCATCGTCGTCTTCGCCGTCGACCATCTCCTCGAGACCATGATCGATCAGGTCGAGCTCGAGCTCGTCCGCGTCGAGGCCTTCCGCTCGCAGCCGGAACACCCCCATGCGCTGGAACTGGAAGCCGACGCTGCCTGCCGTGCCCAGGTTGCCGCCCTTGCTCTTGAGGATCATGCGGACGTTGGCCACCGTCCGCGTCGGGTTGTCGGTCGCCGTCTCGATCAGGAGCGCGATCCCGTGCGGGGCGTAGCCCTCGTAGATCACCTCTTCGTAGTTGACCGCGTCGTTGCCCGAGGCCCGCTTGATGGCGTTCTCGACCTTCTCCTTGGGCATGTTGGCGGCGCGCGCATTCTGGATCGCGCGGCGTAGGCCAGGGTTCGCTTCAGGGCTCGGCCCCCCCGAGCGGACGACCATCATGATCTCCTTGGAGATGCGCGCGAACTGCTTCGACATGCGGTCCCAGCGCCGGAACATCGTCACCTTGCGCTTCTCGAAGATGCGGCCCATGTAGCTCTCCCGTGGTTCGAAGCGATCCTACCGCACCATCCGCGTGCGCTCGCACCCGTCGCGGGGGTAGGCTGCGCGCCACCCAGCGGGAGGCGGTTCACGTGCAGGTCCAACGAATCAGCGCGCTGCTGCTGTTGCTCGTCCCCTTCGGCCTCACGCACGGAGATGCCGCGCTGGCCAAGGACGAAGCCCTGCCCGCCGAACTCCTGACCGTCGCCGAACGCAGCGGCTTCACGGCCACCTCGCGCTCCGCCGAAGTCGATGCGTTGACGACGCTGCTCTGCAAGCGCAGCAAGCACCTGCGTGGCTTCGAGTTCGGCCGCACCGTCGAAGGCAAGCGCATGGGCTGCGTGATCGCCGCCGACCCGATGGTCACCACACCTGCAGACCTGAAGGACGACCCACGGCTGGTCGTTCTGGTGATCGGCAACATCCACTCGGGCGAGTGCGCCGGCAAGGAGGCGCTCCTGATGCTGCTGCGCGAGATCGCGCTCCACGAACGGCATCCGTGGCTGTCGAACGCGGTCGTCCTGATCGCGCCCAACTACAACGCGGACGGCAACGACAAGTTCGGCCCCAATGCGAAGAACCGCCGCAATCAAGACGGCCCCAAGGAGATGGGCACGCGCGCCAATGCCATGGGGCTGGACCTCAATCGCGACTTCATGAAGCTGGAGTCGCCGGAGGGACGTTCCCTCGTCGGGCTCATGCGCGCCTGGAACCCGCACCTCTTCATCGACTGCCACACGACGAACGGGTCGTGGCACCGCTACCCGCTGACCTACGACGTGCCGCACGGCCCCGCCTCGCCCGCCTCGGTGCGCTCGCTGCTGCGCGACCGGATGCTGCCGGCGGTGGCGACCACGCTGGAGAAGGCCGGAACGTCGACCTTCTACTACGGCAACTTCAGCAAGGACCACACGCAGTGGACGACGTACGGCTACGAGCCGCGCTACAGCACCGAGTACGTCGGACTCTGCGGACGTCTGGCGATCCTTGCCGAGGCCTATTCCTACATCCCCTACAAGGACCGCATCTTCGCCACGAAGGCGTTCGTGGAAGCGTGCGTCGACTGGGTACGCGCGCATCCCGAGGATGTGAAGCGCGCTGTCGTGGCCGCCCCAGGCGGGCCGAAGGCCGTGCCGCTGCGCGCCAAGGTGGAAGCCTTCGAGGAAGCCTACGTGCTCAAGGGCTACAGCCCGGCGACGCTGCCCAAGAAGCCGCCGGAGGGTGCGAAGGCGACGAAGCGCGTCAAGCCGACCGTGCCGAAGGACTACAGCGTGGAGTTCTGGGGGCGCTACACGCCGGCCAAGGTCGTCGCTCGGCCCTACGCCTACGTCCTACCTGTTGCGCTCAGCGCCATCGTGCCACGGCTGCAACGCCACGGCATCTCCGTCGAACGGATCACGAAGGAGCACGCGGCGGCGGTCGAGGTGAGTCGCTTCACCTCCATCGTGAAGCCGCGCGTGCCCTTCCAGGGCCACGAGATGGTGACGGTGCTGGTCGAGCGCCGGACGGAGGCGCGCACCCTCGCCGTGGGCGACTTCCTGGTACGCACGGCGGGTCCGCTCGCTGCATTGACGATGCACCTGCTCGAGCCCGAAGCACCCGACAGCCTGCTCACGTGGAACGCGTTCGACGACCACCTGAAGGTCGGCGGCGACTACCCCGTGTTGAGGCTTCTTCCGGCGACGAAGCTCGCGACCGAGCCGGTCTCGACGAAGGCGCCGGCCCCTCGGTAGGCTGCTGTCCGGGAGGACCGACCCATGGCCATCTACCTCGAACACGCCAACATCACGGTGCCGGACGTGGATGCGGCCATCGCGTTCCTGCAGACGATCGATCCGGCGCTCAAGGTGCGGAAGGACGTCACCCCGGCGGGCAGCCATCGCTGGGTCCACATCGGCACGGACACGAGCTACATTGCGCTGCAGGCCCCGCACGTCGATGCCACGCCCCAGGCGGCGCGCACGGCGTACGAGAATCACGGCGTCAACCATCTCGCCTGGGTGGTCGACGACATCGATGCGGTGGTGGAGCGCATGCAGCAGGCCGGCTACGAGCGAGGGATCACGGGCAAGCCGCACCCCCACCGGCGCCGGATCTACTTCTACGACCCCGCAGGCTTCGAGTGGGAGCTTCTCGAGTACCTCTCCGACGACCTCGCCGAGCGCAACGACTACGCGCTCTAGTCCCTCGACTTGGCCCACCGCCGCCGCCGGGGCTATCCTCGCGGTCCCGCCGTCTCGGCGGACGCGGAGAGGCCCGTCATGGGACGCCAGTGGCTCCAGAAGCACCGTGAACTCAACAACGCCAAGCGCGGCAAGATCACGAACAAGCTGGTGCGCGAGATCGCCATCGCGTGCAAGTCCGGCATGCCTGATCCGAACATGAACCCCCGCCTCGCGGTGGCGGTCGAAGCGGCCCGCAAGGCGTCGGTGCCCAACGACACGATCGCCCGCGCGATCAAGAAGGGCTCGGGGACGGACGGTGACAAGATCGACCTCGACACCGTCACCTTCGAGGGCTTCGCCCCGCACAAGGTGCCCGTCATCGTCGAGTGCCTGACGGACAACCGCAACCGCACCGCGCCCGAGATGCGTGTGCTCTTTCGCGGCGGACAGCTCGGCGCGAAGGTCATGTTCTTCTTCGATCACGTGGGCATCGTGGAAGCCACGCACGCCACGGAGGGGCTCGACCCGGAGGATGCCGCGATCGAAGCCGGCGCCCAGGATGTCGAGCCGCTCGAGGGAGATGAGGAAGCGGGCAGCAGCGGCCGCTTCTTCACCGACCCGACGGATCTGGACGCCGTCACCAAGGCGCTGCGCGAAGCGGGCTGGTCCGTCACGGCATCCGACATTGGCTACCGGCCGAAGGAAGCCATGGAACTGCCCGAGGAGCAGCGCGACGAAGTCGAGTCGTTCCTTGCGGCGGTGGACGACAACGACGACGTCCACCGGATCTACGCCGCGCTCTAGGGCCGGACGCACGACGAAGCAACGCAACGGGAGTTCGACATGAGTGCCATCCGTGATGCGTTCAAGGCGCTCCTGGCCGGAGCCCAAGGGAAGTCCGTCGACGTGGTGATCTCGCGCGTCCGCGCCGAGGCGGGCGAGCGCCTCGAGGTGCTCGCGGAAGCGTGGAGCACCGGACTCGAGGCGCGCGTGCGGCGCGCGATCCCCCGGAGATACCTGATCGCGCTCTGGCTCACGACGGCAGGGGCCGCGGCGTTGATCGTCGCGGCGGTGGTCCTCGAGAATCCCGCTCTCGGCTACGCCGGCGCCGCGATGGCGGGCGCGGCGGCCGCGGCGTGGGCCGGACGGTGGATGGCGCTGAGGAAGGCCACGAAGGCGATCGCGGACATGCGAGCGCACGCGGAGACCCTGGTGCCGCAGCAGGCTGCGGCCCTTGCCGAGTGGTTGCGGGCAGCGCTGACCAAGAAGGCGGACGAGGGCGCGGAGGGAGCCGCCTCGAGTACGGCTTGAGCCGCGCAGGCCCGGGCCGAATCAGGTAGGATCCTGCGCGACGAGCGAGGCCGTTGGCCTGGCCCGCCCGCATCTCGCCATGGCGCGTCCGCCGTGGCCGCCCAAGGAGCCCCGCCATGGAATACGTCTACCCGATCGCCATTGGCCTGGTCGCAGGCTGGCTGGCCGGCAAGCTTCTCGGTGGCAAGGGCGGCCTCGTGCGCTGCCTCATCCTTGGTGTCATCGGCGCGATCGTGGGCGGCATCTTGGCCCCGAAGCTCGGCTTCACGCCCATTGAGAACGTGCACCTCAACAACATCGTGATCGCCACCGGCGGTGCCGTCGTGGTGCTCTTCGTCGCGCAACTCCTCGGGAAGTAGCAGCACACGCTTCCCCGGCGCGTTCCATACGCGCAGCGGTCCCCGAATCCTGCAGGACGGCGCACCATGATCAAGGCATCCAAGTTCCTCGTGCTGTTCGGCGGCATCCTCGGGGTGGCCGCGTTCTTCCAGCCTTTCCTCACCGGAACGACCGAAGACGGCCAGGACATCTCGATGAGCGCCTGGAGCCTGCTCCATGAGATCGAGGCGGCAGGAGAGAAGCAGCGCTCCAGTCCGGATCCGGCGACGCAACTGATGGCGAACATCGATGCGCTACCGGGCATCCTGTGGATCCCGGTGGTGATGCCCGTCTTCGGGGCGGCATTCCTGATCATGCTGCTGGGCGCGTGGGGCGTGCTCCGGCGTAGGTTCGGCCGCCTCTTTGGCCTGGGTGCGTTCGTTCTCGGCGGCTTCGTGCTTGGCTTCGCGCTCATCCTCATGCTGTCGGGCGCGGGCGACCACGAGATGCAGACCGGCATCGGAGGCAAGATGCTGCTGGTGACGGGCCTCTGCGGCTTCGTGTGTGGATTCGTCACGCTCATCAAGCCGGACCGCCGGCGCCGGGCCACGCCGTCCACCCCCGACTAGCGCGCGCAGGCTGCGGCGACGGCGGCTCGCTGAAGCAGCTTCTCGAACGCAAAACGCAACAGGACCTCCCGGCAATGCTGCCGTTCTGGGAGACTGCGCCGCAGCGCCTCGCTTTTCGGGGCAGGGGACCGCCATGCTGAAGATCACGAACGGCCTGCTCGCCATCCTGTTGCTGTTCGCCCTCGCGGCCTGTGGCGGAGACTCCGACACGGACGACGCCGGGACGAAGGACGCTGAGCCGGCCAAGGACAAGAAGGCCGACGCCGCGCCGCCCGAGACGAAGGCACCCGAGACGAAGGCACCCGAGAAGAAGGCACCGGAGCCTGCCGCTCCCGTGCTGCACGACTACGCCTCGTTGTCGCAACGCTCAGGCGACAACAGCGTCTGGATCTACTACGACGCGAAGGCCGCCGTGGCCGTGGGCACCGAGCTCGTCCTGACCGAGTACCCCAAGGTGCGCTGGAAGTGCGTTCAGATGGGCTCCCGGGCGGGGTCCGCCGCCATCGAGACGATCGACGGCACGTCGCACGGCTTGCCTGGCAGTGGCGATGTCAACGTCAAGGGCACGTTCACGATCGTCAAGTAGAGCCGGCAGCGCCTCGCGACCGAGGATCTGACAGCACGAATCGACTTTGCTACCCTGGAACGGCCGTCTGGTGGAGACGCGCGGTGTGTTCATGGGGAGTGGCGATCGATGATCCGGATCCAGCGTGAGAACCGTCCGCCGCCCAAGCTGCTCTCTCAAAAGGGTCATGCGTCTCACGAGGCCGCGGCCAAGCACTTCGAGAACGAACACCTGAGCGAACTCGGTCGCTTCCGGTTCGACACGTGGAGGTTCTCGAGGGTCGTCAGCAACGACCTCTTGCTGCTGCAACACAACAAGTGCGCCTACTGCGAGCAGCGCCTCTACTCGGAGTCCCTGGTTGCGTCACAGCGCAAGTCCAAGGCGGTGCAACAGAAGAGTTCCTCCGCGGGCTCGTCCAGTAGCAACTTCGAGCTGGATCATTGGCGGCCCAGACAGAACGCCCGCGAGCACAAGGGGAAGCCCTCGGCCCTCCACTACTGGTGGTTCGCCTACACCTGGGAGAATCTGTACTTGGCGTGCGCGACCTGCAACCGCAGCAAGCGCAACGTGTTCCCCGTGACCGGCGAGCGCGCGTCGTCCGGTGCATCGTGGGACGAGGCACAGAGCGAGGGCCCGCTCCTGCTGGAACCCGGCAAGGACGACGGCGGGCTGTACCTCCGCTTTGGCGAAGAGGGCCACATCGTCGCCGATCCGGTCGATGCGCATCCCCACGCCATGGATCGGGCACAGACCACGATCGATGTCCTGAAGTTGGACCGCAACGACTTGCGCGAGCTGCGCAATGCGCACGCGGCGCGGGTGTCGAAACAGTTCTTCAACGGCGATCCTTCGGAGACGGCGTGGCACGAGCTCCTGGGGGACGCCGCTCCCTTCGCGGCTCTTACGCGACAGATGACGGCGCGCTGGATCCTCGACGACGAGGCGCGGCGCTCCGGCCCGGCCCACGACATCCTCATGAGCGTCGATGCCACCGCGCTGGAGACGGAGGAGACGCGCCGGCGACGAGCGGAAACGGGGGCAGGCGCCGGATCGGGAGCACGCACGGACGCGGAGCTGCTCGATGCGTTGCGCGAGGACGAACTCGGCGGCGCGGCCGACCCCGCGCTCGAGGAGACGCCCCCGGAAGCCGTTCCGCCCGTCGACGAACCCGCCATCGACGCCAACGTCGACGCCGATCTCGGGAGCGGTGCCTTCATCACGGAGGTGGAGATCACGACGTTCAAGTCCATCCACCACATGACTCTCCAGCCGCTGATCAAGCCCTCGGAGCTGCTCGCCTACGGACCCGACGAAGAAGCGCCGAGCATCCAACTCGGCTGGCTCAGCCTCCTCGGTGAGAACGGCGTGGGCAAGAGCTCGGTCCTGCAGGCCGTGGCCCTCGCGCTGGCCGGGCCCTCGGGCGTGGAGGCCGGACGCTGCCTGGGCACATCACGGGAGAAGTTCGTGATGTACGGTCACGACGAAGCGCGCGTGCGCGTGCAGCTCTCCTCCCATTCCGAGCCGATCGAGATGCGGATCGACAAGAGTGGCTGCCACTTCGACCGGTGGAATCCACCGGGGACGTTCCTCCGGGCGTACGGGGCGACGCGCCTGCCGCCCAACAGCACGCGTCCGCCCGACACGTACGAACCCACGTGGTTCGAGAACCTGTTCGACAGCTACTCGCCCTTGGCGGACGTCAAGGCGTGGCTGCGTGGCTTGGAGGGAGATGAGCTGGGTCTCAAGGCCGCGCGACAGTGCTTCCAGGACATCCTGGGCCTGGATCCGATCCAGGAAGCCGACGGCACGGAGCGCCTGCGCATCGAGATCGAGCGCGACGGCAAGCTCGTCGTGGACGGACAGCCGCTGGGCAACCTCAGCTCGGGGTTCCAGACGCTCATCGCGCTGGCGGCCGACCTCATGGCGGGCATGCAGAGCGGCTTGTCCGACATGCAGCAAGCCTCCGGCATCGTGCTGCTGGATGAGATCGGGGCCCACCTGCATCCGGCCTGGAAGATGCGCATCGTGCAGAGCATGCGCAAGGCGTTCGCCGGGATGCAGTTCATTACGACGACGCACGAGCCGCTCTGTCTCCGAGGTCACACGGAGGGCGAGGTCGGCATCGTCCTGCGCGAACCGCTCGAGGGCGACGAGCAGATCACGCCAAAGGTCGCCTTCCGCGTGCGACTCGACACCGATCTCCCCTCCCCCAGCCGGCTGCGCGTCGACCAGCTTCTGACGTCGAAGCACTTCGGTCTCAACAGCACGATCGATCCCCGCATCGACGCCGACTTCACGGAGTACTACCAGTTGCTTGCGTTGACCGACAAGGAGCTCGCGGAACGCTCCACCCCCACGAAGGATCTCGCCGGCCGACGCGACGAACTGCGGGACCGCCTACGCGGCGAGGGCGTGCTCGGTTACACGCGGCGCGATCAACTGGTCTACGAAGCGATCGACCGACACCTCGCCGGCGAAGACCGCCTGGCCCTGGACCCGCCGCCGCCCGCGGATGACGCGGCTGCCGCTAAGGCTCGGACGGAGGCCGACGAGCGCAAGGAGCGCGTCCTGAAGCGGATCGCCGCCCTGTGGGACTACACCGTGCTCGACGTGGACCCCAATGACGCCAAGGCCGCTGCGGAGGACATGCGGTGATCTTCGTCGAGCGACCCGAGGAAGGCCCGCCCGTGCTCTCCGAGGAGGGAGGCCGGGGCAAGACCGAGACGCAGCGCGCGCAAGAGCATCTCGACACGTGGATTGCCGACGGCAAGGAGCGCTCCGACTGGAGCTTCAACTTCGATGTCTACCGCGACAAGCGCGTGAAGCAGGCGCTCGAGGATCTCTTCCACGGCAAGTGCGCCTACTGCGAGAGCAGCTACCGCGGTACCCAGCCGATGGATGTCGAGCACTGGCGCCCCAAGGGACGCACGGTGGCCGAGGATGCGGGCGAGGAGCACAAGCCGGCCTACTACTGGCTCGCTGCGAGCTGGCAGAACCTGCTGCCCAGCTGCATCGATTGCAATCGCAAGCGCACCCAGAAGGACGTCGTCGAGGAGCGCGAGGTCAACATCGGCAAGATGGACCAGTTCCCGCTGAAGGACCCGACGGCGCGCCTGACGGATCCGGCGCAGCCGTTCGACGCCGAGAGCCCGCTGCTCCTTCATCCGTGCGAAGACGACCCGGGGTCGTTCCTGGAGTTCGTCGAAGACGCCGTCGTCCGGCCCACACCCACGGACGCCGACGAGCGCCTGCGGGCCACGGAGTCGATCCGCGTCTACGCGCTGAACCGCTCGGGTCTCGTGCTGAACCGCCAAGAGGTGCTGCGGATCGTTCAGCTGCGCCTTGCCACCGTCAAGGCGCTCGCACGCATCCTCACCGAGCTCGAGGCCGTCCAGGGGAGTGCGGACCCCCGGATCGCGGGCCTATCCCTCGTGGTCGAGGAGGTGCTCGTGGCGGAGTTGCGCGAGCTGGCTCGCGCCCGCTCGCCGCAAGCGCCCTTCTCGTTGATGGCGCGGCAAGAGATCGACCGCTCCATGGCGGCGCTGACGGCGGTGGGCGTCCAGGTGCCGGGTGCTTGACGACGCCCTGCTACAGTCGACGACACCGGACCGCGCAAGGGACGATCTTGCGCTGGTCGCGCCAGCGTCCTAGGAGCCGTGTCGATGTTTCCCCTGTCCCAGCTCCTGAAGCGTTTCGTCAAGAACGGCACGCTCGATGTCATCGATGCCAAGGGCAAGACGCACCGCTATGGCAGCGGGGCCCCCATCGTGACGATGCGCCTCACCGAGAAGAGGCTCTACCGCAAGCTGTTCTTCAATCCCGAGCTCTGCCTGGGCGAAGCCTATGTGGACGGCACGCTGTCCTTCGAGGGCGAAGCAGGGCTGACCGACTTCATGGGGCTGTTCGGCAGCAATCGCAAGCAGCTCGCCCGCCACCCCGTGCAGAGGGTGATGCGCCGCAGCTGGAAGGCCTTCCGCCGGCTGCAGCAACACAATCCCATCCGGCGGGCCAGGAAGAACGTCGCCCACCACTACGACCTCGACCGGGAGCTCTTCCAACTGTTCCTGGACGAGGAGATGGAGTACAGCTGCGCCTACTTCGAGACGCCCGACGCGACCCTCGAAGAAGCCCAGCTCGCCAAGAAACGCCACATCGCGGCCAAGCTCTGTCTCAAGCCGGGCCAGCGGGTCCTCGACATCGGCTGCGGCTGGGGCGGCATGGCCTTCTATCTCGCGGAGCACGAAGACGTGAAGGTCCACGGCGTCACGCTGTCGGAGGAACAGCATGCGCTGGCCACCCAGCGCGCCGCCGAGCGCGGACTGTCCGACCGCGTCACGTTCGCGCTCATGGACTACCGCGACATCGAGGAAGGCGGGGCGCAGGGCCCCTTCGACCGCATCGTGTCCGTCGGCATGTTCGAGCACGTCGGCGTCGGCCACTACCAGGAGTTCTTCGCCAAGCTGGGCCGCCTCCTGCATGAGGACGGCTTGGCCCTCCTCCACTCGATCGGCAAGCGGAGCCCGCCGTCGGCCGGCAGCCCGTGGCTGCGGAAGTACATCTTCCCCGGCGGGTACTCCCCAGCACTCTCGGAAGTCTTCGATGTCACGCAGCGGCAACAACTGTGGGTCACGGATGTCGAAGTCCTGCGGCTGCACTACGCGTTGACGCTCCGCGAATGGCAGAAACGCTTTCAGGCCAACCGTGCCCAGGCCGCCGCGTTGTACGACGAACGCTTCTGCCGCATGTGGGAGTTCTATCTGACCTGTGCCGAGATGGTCTTCCGCCACGGCAGCGGGAT